>BAXE01000005.1 GCA_001310415.1 Enterovibrio sp. JCM 19048
CCAATTTAAGTTGTCATCGTACTTGAACGATGAAATACGGACGCGGGATGGAGCAGCCTGGTAGCTCGTCGGGCTCATAACCCGAAGGTCGTCGGTTCAAATCCGGCTCCCGCAACCAATTATTCCGATAGTTTGAGTGTTTTGTTCGTCATAACCCTCAGGCCATCGACGGAAGCGCCGCCCGGATAAAATCCGGCTCCGCAACCAAATGCGACACTAGCTCAGCTGGTAGAGCGCAACCTTGCCAAGGTTGAGGTCACGAGTTCGAACCTCGTGTGTCGCTCCACTTTCTCTTAGAAGAAGTGGGAAGTTTGTCAGTGTACTTTGAACATTGAATACGGACGCGGGATGGAGCAGCCTGGTAGCTCGTCGGGCTCATAACCCGAAGGTCGTCAGTTCAAATCTGGCTCCCGCAACCACATTTTAAAGCCCAGTCTTCGGACTGGGCTTTTTCGTATCTATCTAATTTTCATATTCTTCCTTTATCTCTTCCCAGCTAGCCTTTAACCTAAAGCAAAATTACCTAAATTTTACCGTTTGGATAGGTAATGCATGCATGGAGGCGGCAAATGGCCAATCAGAATATATCTACCCTTGATCGCATTGATATTGATATCCTCAGGATCCTACAATCCAACGGGCGATTGCCTGTGGTGGAACTAGCGAAAAGGGTCAACCTGACCACAACGCCTTGCTCAGAGCGCGTAAAGCGTTTGGAGAGGGAAGGCTACATTTCCGGCTATCACGCTGATATATCACCGGAAAAACTGGGGCTGGATGTGGTGGTGTTTATCCATATGCGGCTTGACCAGACAAACCTGTCCATCTTCGACAAATTTGCGAAATCTGCCATGCTGATCCCTGAAATTGAGGAATGCTATTCACTGTCGGGCGACTTTGATGCCATGGTGAAAATCAGGGTAAAAAATATCAAGGCTTATCAGAAGTTTATGTCGACACGTATCATCCAGCTTCCAGGTGTAGTTCAGACCCGCAGCGAAATCGTGATAGCTGAGTACAAACGAAGCGCCGGGATAAACCCTGAGCTGATCGGCTAGTCTTTGCACTGATACGTTAAGACAAAGTAAAGGGTGATTTTTGTGCTTCATGGGTAAATTACCCAAATTTAGTTTTAATTGTAGTTATTCAGTATGCATAAAGTGAATATAAACTGCATATTCAGGTAACTTTCCCATCAGAGCGTATCTACAATAAACCTTATAACAATAATGTTAATAAAATGTTGAGGTGTTTAGATGGTCGCACCGATCAAGAAAGATACGATCCCTTCTCAGGTCACTGTTACTCATGCTGCAAACGCTGTGGTAATGGTGCCTCCTGTCGACTTTAAATTTAACGAGGAAACCAGTTCAGACAACGAATTTCAGAATGTGATTTCCCTGTCTGATGTAGAAATTCGCGAAAAAGCCCTCGCTGAATTCAATAACATGGTGGATGTGCTTCGGCAGCATGGCGTCGACGTCACCGTCATGAAGTATTCACAAAATGAAGGGGAAACACCGGATGCGGTTTTCCCGAATAACTGGTTTTCAACTACGCCGGCAGGCGATGTATTCCTATTTCCAATGGCGTGCGAAAACCGACGCCGGGAAGTCAGACCAAACCGTTTATCGCAAGCTGCGGGATGAAGGTTACCAGATCAAAGCAATCCGCGAGTTGGGAGACATCAGCTCACCCAGAGTGTTTTTAGAGAGCACTGGGTGATGATCATGGATCACACCAACTCGACAATTTATGCAGCACTGTCCGTGCGTTGTGACCGCGATTTGTTGCAAGAGTACGCAGATAAAGCCGGTTTCAAAGAATTGATCTATTTCGACACCAAGATGGCATCGGGATCGCCGGTTTATCATACCAATGTGATGATGGCGGTGGGTGAGGGCTTTGCTGTTATCTGCGACGAGATCATTGAGGAATTCGAGCGTCGCCGGGTCATAAATAAGCTCAAGAAAACGAAAGAAGTTATCACGATAACGGAAGCGCAGATGGGGCAGTTTTGCGGCAATATACTTCAATTGCGTACTGATAAAGACGAACGTGTGATTGCGATGTCTTTGTCAGCCTACAACGCTTTTACTCCAGAACAAAAGCGGGTACTGCGCCGCCATGGTAAACTCATACCCTTGGACGTTTCAACCATCGAAACCATCGGTGGTGGCAGCGTGCGTTGCATGTTGCGGAGAATTTCCTGCCAAGGTAAACGCATAGGAGCCGCTTCTAAAGCGGCTTTTTTCTTTCCTGACAAAGGTCTGTCTTAAAATATACCGCTCTCCCCAAGTTGCGAATTCGCCTATCCGTCTTATTCTTAAGAAAGAGGAATCTAACTAACAATAGAGCTGTAAGTGGGCTCTAACCCATGTATACGGGAGTGATGCTATGCCAGAGAGACGATACCGTCTTATAACGCGCAGTGATTTCGACGGTCTAGTGTGTGCGGTACTGCTAAAGCACATCGATTTGATTGATGAGATCAAATTTGTGCATCCAAAGGACATGCAGGACGGTCTTGTTGAGATCACCGAGTATGACATCACTACCAACCTGCCATACAACCCCAAAGCACACCTTTGTATCGACCACCATGCTTCAGAGTTGGTTCGCAATCAGGATCTGAATGCCAATCATATTATTGACCCCGCTGCACCATCTGCTGCCCGTGTGGTTTGGAAGCATTTTGGAGGGGAGAACACATTTCCCAGTAGCTGGGATGAGATGATGGCGGAGGTTGATAAAGGTGACTCCGCGCAATACAACCAGGATGAAGTCTTGCACCCCAAGGACTGGAGTCTGTTGAATTTCATCATGGACGCACGCACGGGCTTAGGGCGTTTTCGAGAATTTAAAATCTCAAATTATGACCTTATGATGGCTTTGATAGACCACTGCAGGGACATGTCTATTGATGAAATCATGCAGTTGCCGGATGTTAAGGAACGCGTTGATCTCTACTTTGCCCATCGCACTAAGTTTCAGGAGCAGGTTCGTCGCTGCGCATCAATATGCGGAAATCTGGTTGTTCTGGATTTACGGCACGAAGACGTAATTTGGCCCGGAAACCGTTTTGAAATTTATGCACTCTTCCCGCAGTGCAATATTTCTATCCATGTACTTTGGGGATTGAAAAAACAAAACACCGTTTTTGCTTGCGGCAAGTCTATCTTTGATCGCTCCTCTCAAACCAACATTGGCGAGTTGATGTTGAAATATCGTGGGGGAGGGCATGCTAATGCGGGTACGTGTCAGGTTCCAAACGAAAACGCAGCAAGGGTTGAAGATGAGTTGATTGTCCAAATCAACAAAGACGGATAAACAAAGGAAAGAAGCCTGTCACCACGATTTGTAATAGGTAGTTTAGAAGTGAATGAAAAAGCACAACGCCGAAAAGACGTTGTGCTTTTCTTATTCAAGGTTAGCGTTCTTCGGCGAGAGTGCTAAGCGTTCAAAAGAGACACCCCTCCAACCTGTCTTTATAAAGTTGCGGATATTTTGGTGATCATTTCCTGCCGGATGCTTTAATACATCTTCGCGATAAAACTTGCCGAAACAGGCCAAGACTTCGCTCTCTGGTAATCCGTGGAGTTTGCCAAATGCCAGAATTTTGCACGAACCGGTATTCTGACCCGCTTTGTTGACCAAATCGCCATTAATAAAGTCAGATGCTGTAAACGCGTAAAAAGTGTCAATAACGGCGATGGATTCCTCGAATTCAACCGCTTCGGGAGTGTTTGCGAGTTTCATTAGAAAAGTAGTGAGTTGCATATGAATCCTGACTGCTTATTCGTTGCACAATAACAGGTTACTGGGAGTGTGAACTGCGGCGTGAAACTGAAAATCCCTACCACTCATTTGTTCAATTAGGTGTTTTATCAGGTTGATACACTAATGTGAAGTTCTTGTTTGGGTATGTGTGCCTTTCGAAAACTTAATGGACGACTGTCTTCTAATTAAGTCACAAAGGTCAAAGATGCGGCTTTTTACCGGTTTTGGTGGGTTATTGTGCATTTCGGTTATTTCGCGGGCAAACGCACTGTTTTGGTAAAAAAGGTATTTACAGCGCTGCCGTACCCCTATAATATTCGCCGCACCTACGGAGGGATGGCTGAGTGGTTGAAAGCACCGGTCTTGAAAACCGGCATACGTTAATAGCGTATCTAGGGTTCAAATCCCTATCCCTCCGCCACTTTTCATCGATGAGCTGCAAAGCTGGTTGATAAAAAATTGGAGCGGTAGTTCAGTTGGTTAGAATACCGGCCTGTCACGCCGGGGGTCGCGGGTTCGAGTCCCGTCCGCTCCGCCAACACAACGAAGCCCTGCAGGAAACTGCGGGGCTTTTTTGTATCCATCGGATTTGTATTAGGACTCTCACGAGCCTTACGGCTTGAGTCCCGGTCGAGCGCGACCCCGGCCGTTCCGCCAACACAACGAAGCCCTCACTAGGCGTGCCCGCGAAAACAGCGGGGCTTTTTTGTATCTATCGGACTTGTATTCGGACTCTCACGAGCCTTGCGGCTTGAGTCCCGGTCGAGCGCGACCCCGGCCGTTCCGCCAACGATTTAAGCCCGATGCGAAAGCGTCGGGCTTTTTTCTTATACGCGCCCCATAAAAGTGCTTCGCACTTTGGTCGCGTCCGGAAGCCCGGCGCAGCTAGGCGCCCCCGTTGAATCCCTTCCGCTCCGCCAACACAACGAAGCCTAGCTGGAAACAGCGGGGCTTTTTGTATTTGTTGGATTTCGCCAAAAACTGTCGAAAATACGCACTTCACTGATTTGTTGTCACCAAGACCACAAAATTTAACAAAAGTGATCCTTGTCACGTATCTAGGTGCTGCGTATACTTCCCGCCCGGTTAAAGCGCATGCCTATCTGTGACGATAGCATGACTGACCAGCTTTCAATCGGCTGCAAAAATGGAAACTTGCCCCATGGAACCGGGCCCAGCGTAACTGTGAGCATTTACGGGCCTTGAAAATCGCCAACGGGTAAGAACAATTTTGCAACCTCTGCAATGTTGCCTGCTCCCCTGCGCGTTATTTTCTCCGCCCGCCAAAATCCAGATAAAAACGCAAGGTAACATAATGCAAATTCTTTTCAGCCTGGCCGGCATATTGGCCCTGTTGGTGTGCGCTTACGCGCTTTCCGAAAGTCGTCGAAACATTAACTGGCGTACGATTCTCGGCGCTTTTTCTTTGCAGGCAGGTTTTGCTGCACTGGTACTGTATTTCCCGCTGGGTCAATCGCTGCTGGGATCGGTAAGCAACGGCGTTTCCGGCCTGCTGGCTTTTGCCGATGAAGGTATCGGATTCGTTTTTGGCGATCTGGCCAGTGGCAACTTCATTTTTGCAATTCGCGTTCTTCCCCTCATTATTTTCCTTTCTGCAATCATTTCTCTTCTGTACTACCTTGGCGTGATGCAAAAGCTGATCAAAGTGATCGGTGGTGGTATTCACCGTCTACTGGGTACTTCCCAGGTTGAGTCACTGGCTGCAACGAGCAACATTTTCCTTTCAATGAGCGAAGCATCACTGGTTGTCCGTCCGTTTCTAAGCAAGATGACACGCTCAGAACTGTTTGCCGTTATGGTAGGTGGTATGGCATCAGTGGCTGGCTCTGTGTTAGGTGGCTATGCCGCTTTGGGCGTAGAACTGAAATACCTGATTGCCGCAAGCTTCATGGCGGCACCGGGTGGTCTGTTGATGGCGAAAATGTTGGTGCCTGAGCGCGAACAGTCTGATATTTCGGGTAACATCGAGCTGGAAAAAAGCGGTGATGTGAACGCTATCGATGCGCTGGCAGCAGGTGCAATGAACGGTGTGAAAGTTGCGGTGGCTGTGGGTACCATGCTGATTGCATTCGTCAGCGTGATTGCCATGTTGAACGCGGGCTTTGAGGTTGTTGGTGGTTGGTTTGGTATTCAAAACCTGACGCTTCAAACTATCTTCGGTTATATGTTTGCGCCGTTGGCATTTGTTGCAGGCGTGCCTTGGAACGAAGCGCTGAGCGCGGGTTCACTGATCGGCCAGAAGACCGTACTGAATGAGTTTGTGGCGTTCCTGGATTTCGTCAATGTCAAAGAGACGCTATCTGCTCACACTCAGATCATTGTAACGTTCGCACTGTGTGGTTTTGCCAATATTGGCTCTATTGCTATCCAGCTGGGCTCGATTGGTACCATGGCGCCAGAGCGTCGTCAGGACGTGGCTAAACTGGGCTTCCGTGCGGTAGCAGCTGCAACGCTGGCGAACATGATGAGCGCAGCATTGGCAGGACTTTTCATCGCGCTGTAATAGCGGTATGGCAACGAAAATAAAGATAAGCTCGCGTTAGTGCGGGCTTTGTTTTGTCTGCGCCATAGGTTCTGTGAGCCTAAGCTCTTCCGTAGATTCCAAGGGATGGAAATACGCGCAGTAGTGGAGCAGTTCGCCTTGTTCTGACATATGGGCACTCATATGCACTTTGACCGGAATGACAGCGCCTTCGCGATGGCGGAGATTCAAAACGCCATCCCATTGTCGATGGCTAAGTAGGCTGAGCCAGATACGTTTGTGAAACTGTTTGTCGTCAGGGTTATCAGTCAGCATTCGCGGTTTTTCACCACTGATATCTTCACTGCGGTAGCCGGTTAGTTCGCTAAATGCCGGGTTCGCTTGGGTGATATGCCTTTGCCATCGGCGATTAGGCTCGGTGGAGAATGCTCAAACGCATATTTGAACAGCTTTCGCTTTTCTTCATTTCTTTTCTGTTTTGAGATGTCCCGGATATAAGAGACAAAAATATGCCCGTCCCGGGTCTTTGCTGCTGAGATAGAAATCTCGACAGGAAATTCCCTGCCACTTCTTCTGATCGCGGTAAGCTCTAAACGTTGGTCAAGCACCGGCCCCTCGCCGGATTTTAAGAAGTGCTGCATGCCTGCAATATGCTGTGCCCGCATCTGTTCAGGACGATGGTATCAGCCAAACGCCGACCAAGTACCTCATCCCGCTCCCAGCCGAATAACATCTCAGCCAGGGGACTGAATTCAATAATGTTGTCCTGATCGTCTGCGACCACGATGGCATCAAGAGAAGCCTCGTAGATAGCATGGTTTCGCTCTTCAATCGCTTTGGACTCATGAACCGACAGTTGTTGGTCACGCAACGATGTCTGCAATTTGCTGTAGCTGTTATCCATCCGCTCGCGAAGTGCATTGACCATGTTGACTGTCTGCTCAATCTCATCATTAAAGAAGACTTTGAACTTGGAATGTTCACCGTTGGTGCCCACTTCGTGAAGCTTTCTCAGTGGCCTGGTGATGGCCACTATCTGCAAATAAATAGTGACAATGGCCAGAATGCCGATCCCTATGGTGCCAAAAATAACGAAACGGCCGATAGGGGAGGCCATGTTGTCAGCGTAATGGTTGCGATAGCCAAGGGATACAGTGCCAATGATTTCACCGTCTGACTGGATGGACTCTGTGGCAACAGTAATTCCCTGCTCATTGCTATCAGGATTGCGATGATGTGCAACAACATTGTCATCGCCATGCATGATGGTGAGATAGGCGATGTCTTCGTGAGTCGTCAAACGTGTTGAGAGTTCGCGGATTCTGCGGAAATTGTTGTCAATGAGAGGGTCTTCAATCACTGCAACGACGATTTCGGCCAGCTCGTGAGCACGATACGACATCTCATTTTCCCTTGCTTCCGCGAGGTATTTAAAAGCAAGTGAAATAAAGGTGATGATCACGATTGTAAAAATCACGCAGTAAAAAAGACTGCCTTCATTCGAATATTCAAAGTCTCTCCCGCGACAGGATTAAAACACTTACGTCTTAACTATAAGACACGCTGGCAGATTTGCTTCAATCGCAAGAAATAAGAGGTTATTGAACATGAAGTAGCGGTTCGGCCGATGCCATGAGATGAAAGCTGGAGGGTGTTGTTTGAAATTGCTGCGAAGTGATTAAATTAAGCGCAGTTAGATGATTTTGATGCATTTTCCCCTTTACAGAATTGTCGTCCCCCTATAATATTCGCCGCACCTACGGAGGGATGGCTGAGTGGTTGAAAGCACCGGTCTTGAAAACCGGCATACGTTAATAGCGTATCTAGGGTTCAAATCCCTATCCCTCCGCCACTTTTCATCGATGAGCTGCAAAGCTGATTGATAAAAAATTGGAGCGGTAGTTCAGTTGGTTAGAATACCGGCCTGTCACGCCGGGGGTCGCGGGTTCGAGTCCCGTCCGCTCCGCCAATACAACGAAGCCCTGCAGGAAACTGCGGGGCTTTTTTGTATCCATCGGATTTGTATTAGGACCGTCACGAGCCCTGCAAATACTTACGCAATTGTCTGGACATATTCGCGAGGCGTTAAGCGAAGATTTCTTTAAATCTTGCGGAGAACCTTGCCTCAGATTGATAACCACATGCCAGAGCAACGTTGAGCTGACTGCGTGATTTTTGCATCAGTGACAGGGCATACACCATTCGTACATTGGTAAGCACCTGGCGGAAAGAAGTTTCTTCCGCAGCCAGTTTACGCTTGAGAGTGGCGGCTCATGGAAAAATGATTGGCAACGGTTTCAATATGATGCGGGTCGCCGGGGTTTACACTCAGGTAGCTGGCAAGACGTTCGCGTACAGAGGTCTCTGCGCCGGGAAACAACAAGTGCAGGGCATTGTGTTTCTTGAGTTCGGCATAAAAAGCCATCAGCAAGTGGTGCTGGGCGTCTGTCGACATTGATTGCCGCGGCATACTGAACAGGGTGTTGAAACAGAACGCCAGTTCTGGGGTCACTGCAACCCTTGGTTCAACACTGACATCATGGCTTGGCTGCGACTCCAGCCATTCTGCAGGAGGCGGTGCCAGCAAAGTTAGCATTCTTGAATGGAATGCTGTCTGTGCTGGTTCGTTGACAAAGGTCAGTGAGTGACTGGCTGGAATGACCAGCCAGTCGTCAGAAGCATACTCGCGCGTACTGTCATGCCACCACAATTGCTTTTGGCCATGGTTGACCCAGATGATGGTTGGTGCATATAGCAACACATTGCGAAGTGGCTGTTTCGTCACTCCGCGAAATTCGCTGGTTTGCACCAGGCGCGCGTCATAGGCTCTCCTTACTCACTCACATAGGTCGCGGTCAGTGTGGTTTTATCCAGCGCATTGGCATTCAGCATGTAGCCAATCAACGCGTTGGAAGGGTTTTCTGGCAGTTCCAGTTTTCTGTTGGCAATGCCCAAACCGTGAACTGGTAACGGTGCATACCATGCTCTTGCGGAGGACATGCGCCGCCGTAGCCGAATGAACCGTAGTCATTTTTCATTTCGCGGCCAGCCTTCAGTTTACCGGAAGCACCTCGTTCCAGACTGGTTTGTGTAGCAGGAAGATCCAAAGCTACCCAGTGCCACCATCCACTGCCTGTAGGGGCGTCGGGGTCAAAAGCGGTAATTGCAAAGCTTTTTGTGCCTTCCGGTGCATCGCTCCAGCTCAGTTGGGGTGACATGTCTGCACCGTCACAACCAAAACCCTGATAAGCGAAAGTCTCGGGCATACGTGAACCTTCTTGAATGTCTGAGCTGGTCAGAGTCATCGCTTGGCTGCCCATTGATACAACCGCGAGAAGCGGGATTAAACCGGTAAATTTCATTTTAACTCTCCTCTTGATTTGTTGAGAGCTAGATTACCGATGATTGCCGTTTGTTTGATTACATTAAAGCTCAATGTTGGATTTTTTGGCGCTATATTTGAGCCTTATGGTTGTATTGGTGGTGTTGGTTGCTTTTTATATCTATTGCATTTGGTGATGGTTGCCTTGGTTTGATTACGATTTCTAAATTGATATAGATAAGTTTTTCAGTGTTATTAACACTTTTATTCTTTGGTGAGTGTGGTTGTTCGCAAAAAGGGAAAATTGACGTTATAAATTTGATGCAACTGTATGATTATTTGGCTGATTTATGTTCGGTGTTCGTCTGGCATGGACGCTACTATTCAGTTGGAGAATAAAAATATGGTAATGCAAAGGACACTATTGGCTTCATTGATCGCTGCATCCCTCGCTGCTTGTGGTGGAGATTCAGGAACCACTTCTGGTGGTGGAACCACAAATCCTGAACCGACACTAAATACCTTGAGCGGTAAGGCTGCAGATGGGTATCTTCAGGAGGCGCTCGTTTGCTTGGATATTAACAAAAACAAAATGTGTGATGACAA
This sequence comes from Enterovibrio sp. JCM 19048, assembly GCA_001310415.1. Taxonomy (GTDB): domain Bacteria; phylum Pseudomonadota; class Gammaproteobacteria; order Enterobacterales; family Vibrionaceae; genus Enterovibrio; species Enterovibrio paralichthyis. The sequence goes on from BAXE01000005.1 coordinate 10,212, forward strand.
TGAGCCATCTGCCACGACAGATGCCAATGGCGCATTCACTTTAGAAGCTACCCAAGCGCAAATCGATGCCTCACCTCTTCTTGTTCAAGTTATTGCAGGACAAACAACGGACTCCGACAATCCTGGTGTAGCTATATCCAAAGGATACAAACTGACAGCTCCTGCGGCTTCGGACTTTGTAAGTCCAATCACGACACTGATTCAAAACGAAATAGAAAAAGGATCTACCGCAGAGGAATCTGTAGAGTACGTTAAGACGCAACTTGGAACCGAGCTGGATATTACGGTTGACTATATAGAAGGTAAGAACACGGATTCTGAAAAAGCTGAATTTGAAAAATTACATAAAGTTGCTCAGGTTACGGCTCGTGTTATTGCTACAAAGTTCGATGAGCTGAAAGATCAGGCTACGAACAATGGTGTTTCAGAGTCTGACTTGATCAATGTAATCAATGAAGAGGTCAGCAAGGTTGTTTCAGAAATTGTTAGCGACGTTAATGGTGTAACTGGTGACTTTGATCCTGATGAAGTTGCCAGTACCGCCAAAGATAAAGTAGACCTTTCCGATAATGATCTTGAAGACAAGGTCAATGCAAACAATGCAGATCGAAACAAAGTCACGGCCAGTTTGAATACCTTGATTACTGAAACAGGTTTGTTGTGGTTCGGTGGCTCCAAAAATGGGGATGGTATCCCATCTTTGGAATATGGAAAGATCTTTGCTGATAACGATGGAACTGTCGTTGAAGAGGAATATCAAGCACGTAGTGACCTAAGCGGTTTCGATGTTGTTGAAAGGCAACCTAATATTCTTCTTATGTTGACAGGTAAAGGTTGGGTATCTGCCGATGATACAATCGTTGGCGTCGAAACGGCAGAAAATGGTACAGAGACACTGGTCATGAAATCTGCAGAGTTGTCTTTCACGGCAAAAACTCAAAAGGTTGATGTATCCGGTCTTCGTATCGCGGACATTATGGACAAAACGGCGGATGCTAATATTTGGTCAAGTGTGCTGGATAATTCAGCCACTTTCCCAGAAGGTACTTTTGCCTACAAGCTCAAAACCACCCCGTTAGTTAGCGATTATTTTACCCTCTACCCAGGCGATTGGTGTGATGATGCCTATGAGTCTGACCGTGGTGGTATGTGTAATTCAGTCGCCCTCGAAAATGGTGTGAGCCAAGGGGTTCCGGCAGAAATATTGGCGCAAATCATCAAAGAATCCGCAGATGGTCTGGTAGCTGGATCTGTCACCGTTGGTGGAACCAATGAAGGAGGCTGATTGCCGAGATCGTTGCTGATGGTACGGTGAAGTTCTTTGCCTGGGATTGGGTAAATCCAGTTTCTGATCCTATTGGTTCGGGCACATGGAAAGAACTCACCGAGCACGGGAAAACCATTATCGAAGTCAGTGCACCAAGTGATGTTGCGCAGCAAAGCACCTGGAGCCTCTTTGATAGCGTGACTGGCAAAGCATATCTGACAGAAGTTGACGGTTTCGTCCGTTTAGTCGCGCCAGCTGAAGCTCACCCTGAGGAAGAGTATGTATTTGAAGCATCCACTTTGCCCGTCATTCTGGATAGCTTCAATTATCCTTTGACGCTCGGTGAATGTTTGGCGAGTTTGCCAGACGCAGGTTATGTCAAGAAGGTAGGGGACAAACTTGAGTATGTTGCTCAGCAAGATGTGATCTGGAACGATGACGGTAAGGTTAGCTATGTAGAGTCAATTGAATATAAGGGTAATACTTTCTCATGGTTGTCTAAATACCAAACTATTCAAAATCTGCCAAGCTGGGTTGCTAACAGCCAGAACAGTCTTAATAAAGATTTGTTCAGCAGATTCTCTGCTGATGGAGAGACGTTGGTTGCTCAGGAAGAGAGTTTCTACTCCGACAATGTGTTTTATGGATTCCAAAATTGGGTGCCAGAAGATCCGGAAAGTCTGTTTGGTCGCGTCATCACACCAATAAGTGCATCGGTTGAGAATGGTAGCCTTCACCTCAATCAACCCGTCACACATCAACAAGAGCGAGTCTCACTTGCAGAGCTAGATTTTGGACTCTCCTTCGGGACGCCATATGACGGTCTAGCGATTGAACAATTTAGCTATGATCAGGAGTATTTGGGTAAAGTTTCAGTGACTGTGCCTGCAGGAACTTTTGATGCGTGTGTTGTCACTGAGTCAAATTTTGTTGCCCAAACAGCTGCCCCCAATGCTATCTATACCTATTGGCAAACCAACGTTGGTACGATTAAACGAAGTGTTTACGATCCAATGTGGGTAACCACCTATGACCGTGAGGCAACCAAATTGCCAGCGGTTAACTAAGGTCTAAGTAAACAAATAACCCGTCAAAGCGCTCTCCGGAGCGCTTTTCTTTTTTGTGTTTTCTAAGAGCTATCACAACCACCCCTTCTTCTGAAAATACACCAGTGGCGCGACGCCGGAGACAATCATCAGGATGATGGCGAAGGCGAAACCGTACTCCCAATCCAATTCGGGCATATTGTGGAAGTTCATGCCGTAGATACTGGCGATAACTGTTGGGGGCAGAAAGACCACGGCGGCGATGGAAAAGATTTTGATGATCTGGTTCTGTTCGATGTTGATAAAGCCGTGGGTGGAGCCCATCAGGAAGTTGATTTTGTCGAACAGGAACGTGGTATGGGACATCAGAGCGTCGATGTCGCGCCCGATTTCGTGCAGGGTTTCACGATGGTCATTGCGGCTTTGCAGGTGGCGTAGCATGAAGGAAATCGCGCGTTGGTTATCCATCAAACACAGGCGTACTTTACCGTTGCTGTCCTCTAGTTTCGCCAGCTGTTCGATGCTCTCTTCCAAATCAGAATCGTCATCTTCCAGCACGGCATGGCTAACTTTTTCAAGCTCTCGGTGCAGGTCTTCCAAGGTATCGGCATGGTTTTCCACTTTCTGCTCAACCAAGGTTACCAATAAGGTTTCTACATCTTTACATTTTACCTGTCGGCGCCGGGCACGAAGGCGCATCAGACGGAAATCAGGCACCTCGCTGTCACGAATGGTAATAAGCCGCTCGCTTTGCAAAATACAGGCGACAGTCATGGTCACATGACGGCCCTCGCTTTTCGACAGGAACAGGGAGTGAACGTGGAGACCGCTTTTGTCGATAAAGTATCGCGCGGAAGTTTCGATTTCTTCCACATCATCAGATTCTGGTAAGTCTATCCGGAGCAGGGAACTGAGCAGTTCACGTTCCGTGTCAGTAGGTTCCTGCGCATCAATCCATTTGGCTTTGCTGACAAGTTCGTGAAGATTCGCGCCTTCGTCGACAGGAATTTCGATAATGAGGCCGTTTTCGATATTGAATAAACGCAACATAATGCCCCCTAAGAAGAAAATGAGGTTACTTAAGTCTGTGCCCAGAACGTGTTGAGTTTCAAGGTGAAAGCGAAGAGGAAGTGGTTCCGTCACAAGGAAAAGACACAAGACCGCCTGCCTTTATAAGGTAGTGCAGGCGGCGGGATTCGTCTCAGTTCGGTAGAGTTTGTTTCGCGGCGCTCAGGACAAACCCGTTCGTAGGAATGGAATTTGTGAAGCCGCGCCAGTTATACCAGAGTGCGTCGATATCCTGTTCGTCGTCAGTCAGCGTTTGGCAGGCTCAGAAGTAGAGGTTTCTGAGTCATATTCAAAATAATGCGAAGCACCGAGTAGCCGGTACTGGCTAAGTTCCCCATTGCTCGATACTTGTCCGGCAACCCAGGAGAGTTTGAGGGTGTGAAGAACTTGTACCAATGGCATCAGGTGCTGGCGGTTTTCCCTGTTTTCCAACGAGAGTGAGAGCTTTACGCAATCTGGCCTGTGTTTTTGAATAAACTCCAATTGTTCGCAGGGGACGGCAATATCAAACCACAACGCGGCGGTGTGGCTTTTGAGGCGCGCTAATAGTGAAATTAAAGGTGGATGCGCTTTCTCGCGGACATTCACTTTCAGCAATGGGACGAGATTGCGAAACGCGCGCTTGTCCAACGCCAGCATCTGCTGCAGTGCTTCATGGCCTTGGCGCCAAAGCAGGGCGTTGGCATCAATAGGTACCGCGATTTTGTCCGGCTGATTCTGGGTAGGGCTGTCCAGTTGGATACGAGCTTGGCGCAATGCCAAGTAAAGGTTGTAGAGGTCGAGTGAGAAACGCATCCCTTCGGAAAAATTGAAATCCCGCTCACTGTATTGACCCTGGTTGCCAAAACGCAGCGCAGCATGTTGATAAACGGGCTCTGCGGTTTTTACATCACGGATAGCTTGATAGACATGATCAATATGGTTTTGCTTAAAAACATCGAGGATCAGTCTGTCATCGCCTGTTGTAGCGTGTTGCTCCAATAAGACTGAGAGTTTTTTGAGCATTAATTGATGGGCATTGAGATTTGCAAGGTTCTCTTCTCGTTAACTCGTCTAAGTTACAGAATTGTCATTGTATGAAAAATAGTTGTGTTCTTGTGTGAAGGGTCAGGCATAACCTGAGATTGATAGAAATATTTTTATGGGCTGCCTCGAGGTTTAGGTGGCTAAATCAAATTCTGCGCACAATGATCTTATCCGGATTTCAGTATTGCGGCTAAGTAACTAAAAATTAAATATTTTCAAACAAAACAATAAAAGAAGGGAAACTGTGCATTGCGCCTAAAATAATGTGCATTACGCAGTAATTTCTAGTGTTATCTTTTAAAGTGATTCCAATGTCAGTATCAAGAAGTTGCCGTCATGAAATCAGTTCGCGTTGTCTATATCCTCTCTGAAGATGCACAGAAAGCCGGGTTACTGGTGAATCTGTTGGCGATGATCTTTCCCCATTTTCAGTTCATCCATAGCTATTCCATTTTATCTCTCCGTTCTCTTTCTAATGAAATTGTTGTTCTCGACCGGTCAACCTTGGACAGCCAAATACTCAAATACCTAAAGCCCAATGAAATGGGAGGGGATTGGCTGATTGTGAATGGTCTTTCAGATGACGAATCAAACGTTCTGGGGCTTATTTCCCTGGGGTTTAGCGGGCTGATCTCAGCTTCTGACACCTTGGAATGTTTACCCAAAGCACTGCGAAGCATTGAATCAGGTCAGTTGTGGTTTAGCCGTGAAGTCATGTCTCAGGCTTTGCGCCAATTGGTTCATGTGGGCGGCATTTCTGATCAGTCGGTGAATGTGGTTTGTGCAAAATATGGATTATCCAGACGTGAACACGAAGTGCTCTTCTATTTGCTTAAGGGGAATAGCAATAAATCCATCGCCACTATTTTAAGTGTCAGTTTAAGTACAGTGAAAACCCACGTTTCAAATATTTTGGTTAAAACCGAAAGGCAAAATCGAAATCAATTAAGTTGCTGTTGCTTGATGAAATCGCCGCATAATTGCGAGTTGCTTCTATTTTCAGTTTGAATCGGCCGATTCTGGCCTGGTCAGTATTCATTTGATGGCCATAAGTTTGATTCTCCCGCTCTGAAATCGCGCTAATTTGTTTCCGTCAAATTAAGCAGTTTCTACATGGAGTGAGGAATAATGAAAGCATCTTTGGTTGGCTTGTTAATTGCGACTGCATTCTCAGCAGGTGTGAGTGCGGATTGGTCTTCCGAGCCGCGCGAAAGTGATGGTCAAACACAATTTTACGTTGATGTAACCGGTGAAGTGCCGCTGCGTTGCCGCATGTATACCGAACAAAATCTGTCAGTTGAGCTGGGTCTTGAATATCACGATGGTGAGAAAGAATTTAAATTTGGCGCATGGTGTAACAACGATTCTGCGAGCGGTGAACTGGTAGTAGGTGCGGCGCCATTTATCAACCAGAACAACAACACTGACGTTATCCCTCTGGTCGTTAAATTCAACGAAGAAGAAGGCCGAATTGATGCAGAGAACAACGCAGGCTCTGACACCAATTATCACGCAATTGCAACGAAAAGCGTGAAAATTAGTAACGACACCCGTGGTCTGAACCAAATCCAAAATACCCTGACGATTGATGCCGATACCAATGGTTGGGAAAAGGCGGGTGAGTACAAAACGTCAATGTACGTTTCTCTGTACCCGCTATAAGCAATACCCAATTTGTAAGTTATATGGGGTCTTTTTAGACCCTTTTGGAGTTTATATGCGTGTATTTGTCGTTTTTTTGCAGGCATTGCTGTTTGTCTCTCCTTTAGCCAGCGCTTTTGAACTGTATCCAATGGTTTCCTTTTTCTCTGAAAAAGCGCTGAGAGTGAACGCTTCTTCCAAGTGAACAATACAACGGGCAACCCGTTGCCTATTGAAATCACTGTGAAGAAACGTGCTGTATCCGGCTTGGATTCAGAACAGCTTTCCGATTCCGACGACTTTTTTATATTCCCGCCACAAGCCTTGATCCCACCGGGTGAAACCCAACTGGTTAAGGTGAAATATATCGGTGAGGCGGTACCTGCTTCTGCGTCATACCGAGTCATATTCAGCCAACTCCCGATCAAAGATGATTCCAACAAAAGCAGCGTGAATATGCTGTTTGAAATTGGTTCATTGGTATTTGTTTCACCCGACAAAGTTGAGCAGTCATTGTCTGTGGCTGTTGAAAATAGCGAGGATAAAACCAACGCCATCGTACTGGAAAATATCGGTAACGGTGTTGTGGTGCTCCCCCAATTGGCGTATTCCGTGAAAACCAGCGATAAGAGCTATAAATGGGGATGGGAAGACGTAAAAGAGGGCGTAACCAAACAGTATCTGGCGCCAGGCCAAACCGAGCGAATTGATGTCAGCAGTTTGCTTTCTGCAAAAGACAAGAATGTCTCGGTAGAGGTTAAGGGGTACTGGTGAGAAGTCTGGCGTCGGCATGCGGCGCTTTTGCATTCTTTCTGCCGTTTCTTGCTCAGGCAATGACGATATCGCTGCCACTGACGTTGAATGGGCGGCAACTTGGCAACGTGCCAGTGTCGCTTTCCGGGATGGATGTAGAGGCGGTGTCGCTTGAATCCTTAAAGCCCGTCATAGGCAGCAGGGTGTCCGACCATGTTTGGCAGGCGGTGGCCAAGGCGGACAGCGATTTGGTCTCACTGACCGCATTAGCGGAACAGGGGGTGGAGATAAGCTTTGATCCTGCCTCGTTGTCGTTAAATGCCAGTATTCAAAATAGCGCCCAGGGCAAGACCAACGTTAATTTCGGTGGAGGCTATCGGCCTTTTACTCCTTCCGAGAGCGGCACATTCAGCTGGCTCAACAACTTCAATTTATCCCACGATGAAAGCTGGCAGGATGATGATGCCTCCCGCAGTACTTCCCTGGATTGGCTTACTCAGATAAACCTTGGTGGTGCTGATGGCCTGAACCTGACTGCTGCAAACTACTTTGGTGTTAGCAACGAAGAAGGAAAATTTCGTCGCGGTGAAATCACAGCCTTTATGGACTGGCCGAATCTTCCTCTCAGGCTTATGCGGGCGATGTCCAAATGGAAACGTCAGGCCATATGTCGACGGGTAGTCTAGGCGGCATTTCCCTTGGTTCGGCGTATAAAACCTTGCAGCCACAGCGTGAAATAGGCCCTGAGAACCAGCAGGAACTGATTCTTCAGGAAGCCGCGGACTTACAGATTGTGGTCAACGATCAGGTTATTTTCAGCGGCTGGCAGGAAGCCGGACGCTTCAACTTGATGAACTTGCCCATGGCCAACGGCGCCAACGACATTGTCGTTCATATCTCTTACCTTTCCGGCAAAAAGGAAACCCGGGTATTCAGCCAGTTCTACAACAGCAACCTTCTGAAAGAAGGGCTGATCAACTATGCATTTTCAGCCGGTGTACCGTCGACATTCAATACAGATGGCGTGGAGTACCAAAACGGTTGGGTGGCAGGAGGCTTTGTTGAATATGCCTTAGCGCGGCAGTAACCGTCGGAATGAATGGCAATATTGCCCAGCATGGCCAGTTACTGGGGGCGTTAGCGACAGTCGGCACGGAATGGGGCAATCTGTCAGCCCGAGCGTCCGTCAGCAGAAGCCAGGATGACGTTGTAGGCAATAAAATATCCCTTAACTATGAGAGCGAAATTATTGGATCCGGCGAGAGTGCCTCTCCCAATCTTCGGCTCAGTGCCGAATATGCCGATGATTTTCTGTCTGCACTCTGGCAGGACGACCAAGTCGCTACCTCTTACGCCCGCTATCTCGCCAATTACCGTTGGACAATCAATGATAAATGGAGCCTGACGCTAACAGGTTCGTATTACGAAGATGGCTATGATGCAGAACAGACCAGCTTTACGTCACTGGTCAACTGGCGTAATGGCAACCTGACGTTGGGCGGAGGGGTTAACTACTATGAAAACGACGAACAGGCAGAGCCAGATACCCAGTATTTTCTGACCCTTGGCTGGCGCTGGGCGCACCGCGACCACGGTTACAATGTCAGCGGAAGCTATAACAGCCAGAATAATCGCGCCCGAGTTGATTTGGGTAAAAGTGGCATTGAACGTGTCGGCAGCGTTGGTTATCGCGTTCAAGCTGAATATGACAACGATCAAGACAGTGAAAGTGCCCAGCTGAGTTACACCGCAAACCGGGCAAGGGTGGAAGCGGAAATATCCCGCACCAATATTAATGCAGACCCGTCAGGCGCGAGTTACTCCGCTATCCTGCGTGGCAATACCTCCATCGGATTTGTTGACGGGAAACTGGGTTGGGGAAGGGCTACGAGTGGACCATTCCTGATTGCCAACCTGCATCCAACCCTGTCTGGTAGCAGCGCAAGATTAGGGACAGACCAAAATGACGGATACCGCGCAGCGGCAACCAACATTGGTGGCCTGATGCCGCTGGAGTTTGCCTACGCAGAGCGGAATGTCGATATCAATATTCCGGATGCGCCCCTTGGCTATAACTGGGGTGAAAGCCGTCTGTCGTTCACGCCGGGAGCGGCGACGGGGCATGCTATTACCCTGGGTTCGGACAATGCCTATACGGTCAAGGGCATACTGGTTGATAGCCTGGGCAATCCGCTTTCTTACCTGCGGGGCAATCTGATCAATGCCGAATACGCATTGTCTTTCTTTACCAATAAGCAAGGTCGCTTCTTCGTTCAGGAGGCTGCTCCCGGTACTTATCGCGTAGAAATAAATGATGAGCGCTATCAGACCGGCCAAATCGAAATCCCGCGGGAACAATCCAGTTTAATCGATGTTGGTATCCACCAGATTGCGTGTGAGGAGACAAGCTGCAAATGAAAACGACTAAGTCGATAGCGATGTGTTTGGTTACGTTTTTGCTTTCTTCTGCAAGCTATGCAGAGAACGTGGTTTCAACAGAGCCGGAGTGCGTCGGCGGCTGGAAGTTGGGGTTTGATTTCGATACACCTTCACCCCACACAAAAAATAAGTTTGGCAGTTGGGTGTATGGCTACATCCAGCTGGATCGTGACCTGGCTGGTTGTGTGGATCATGTTGTTATTTCCCAACCGGATAGTGGAGAAAAGACACTAATAGGTCACTCGGGGCGCTATGCGTATGACCTTTATGACAACGCCCAAAACAAATTGCCCGAGGGTCATAATGAATCCAGCATTGTCAGAGTCAACGGCGCACAAAAAACCGAACTTTGGATGTTTATCCCTAATGGCCAGCAACTTAGCGCGGGGAAATACGTTTATTCACTTACTGCTTCACTGGCAGGGCGACAGCTGGGATTGCCCAAGCAGCAGACGTTTGCGTTTGTGTATCCAGTTAAGCCTTATGTAGAAGTAAGTCTTGATGGCAACCGTAACCAGTGGGTAAGTGCAACCGACAACTATGTGCAGGTAAACCTTGGCGATTTGACGCGGAAAAACCGCCGTGATCTGGCAGTCAACATCAGCAGCAATGGCTTTGTCTCTATGTCCGTACTTTCAACCAATCGCGGCTATTTGGTTAACCAGCAAAACTCTGACACCAAAGTGCCTTACGAAATGCGGTTCAACAACCGGCCCTTAGCGCTAGACAGCGAAACGTCGATAGCCATTGGTCAAGGTGTTACCGCCGGGACAAACGCCACACTGTCATTCCAAAATGACCCAGCGCCGTTTGCCCGAGCCGGGAAATATCATGATTTCGTAACAGTGAGTTTATTTGCGCAATGAGGGAGAGGGTACACCCTTAGATCAGCCTTCTTTTAATCTCCATAAATTTGACATATTTCCTTCATCAAACCAGACGATGATGCCGCCATCTTCTTGATACGGATGTAGTTATGAAAAAATCTATTATGCTTGCAGGTCTGCTGATGGGTGTTTCTTCAGTGGTGGCGGCGACTAACTTTGAGCAAATTGACACTTACACTATCAAAGCCAGCCAAGATTACCTTTCAGGGATTCCTGCCAAGAATGCCAACGGCACAGTAAACGCGATTATTGAAATCCCAACCGGTACCAACGAGAAATGGGAAGTGAGCAAGCGCGACAGCTCAGTCATTAACTGGGAATTCAAAAATGGCCAGCCGCGTATTGTCCATTACATGGGCTATCCGGGTAACTATGGCGCAATTCCAAGCACAGCGTTGCCAAAGGAACTCGGTGGCGATGGTGACCCGCTGGATGTGATTGTGCTGGGCTCTGCAATGGAGCGAGGCAGCGTGGCACCAGTGCGCGTCATTGGAGGCCTGAAAATGCTGGATGGTGGCGAGCAAGACGACAAGCTGATTGCTGTGCCTGTGGTTGAGCAATCACCTTTTAAGGACATTGAATCGGTCGAGGATCTTCAAAAGCAGTACCCGGGCGTGGTCGAGATTGTGAAGATCTGGTTTGCCAACTACAAAGGCCCGAAAGGAGAGATGGAGATTCAGGGTGTCATGTCTGGCCAAGAAGCCAACAAAGTACTCGAGCAAGCCATCAGCCAGTTTAAAAGGTAAACCGCGTCTTACCCCGATGTTGTTTTATCCATGCCCAGCCTACGTGCTGGGCTTTCTCGTTTTGGTGGTTTTAAACCCTGTATTTATAAGTGGTATTGGGGCGACGTGTAATTAAATGTGTAAGTATCAGCTTGTTCTTATTGAGAAATGTCTAAAGTTAGACTTAACTAAAAATACACCTGTCTTACTTTTGAGAGGTGAAGGAAGCAAACTTTCCATTCATGCTAACCGGCGGCCCATATTCGATGAAACTATTGAGTAATATCAGTGCGAGCAGAGTTAGTACGCGCGTTAAAGGGCTGTTTTTCCTACTATCCGCCGTCGCTCTGTTTCTATTATCCCGAGTTGAATTTCTTCACTTTCATGTATTTATAGAGCTGTGGGCTGTCGGCATTGCTATTCGAATTGTCTCGGCCAACTCCTCCCAGAAATCAATGAACACCATGACCCACCTTTCGCTGGTGGCAAGCCTGTATCTCTGGGTCAGCCTGTTCGACTTTGCACATGTGATCACTTACAAAGGTATGCCATTTACAGAAGGGTTGGGGCCAAATCCTGCCACCCAGTTTTGGATTGCAGGGCGTCTTCTGGAAAGTGCGGGCCTGGCTTTGCTGTTTTTATTCAGCCAGCAAGGCACTATCGCCTTTGGGTGACAAGAATGCTGGCTTTCATTGCCGTGGTTCTGCTGGCCTCTATCTATCCGATGGGGGTCTTTCCGGACTCCTACATTGAGGGCAGCGGCCTCACCGCGTTCAAAATTAACGCAGAGTATGTAGTGATTGCGTTAATGGGGGTGGCGCTGATTGGGCTTTACCTGAACCGGGAGCATTTCACAGCGAGGCAGAGAGGCTACTATATCGGTGCATTTGTTTTTACCGCCATCGCAGAACTTTGCTTTACCCAGTATGTTTCGGTTTATGGTGCATCGAATGCCATTGGGCATTTTTTCCGGTTGGCATCCTACTATTGCCTGCTGTTGGGATACACCTGCAACAATGGGAAAGATGTCCGCAGCTTTATCAGCTCCATTAACCCGTACGCCCTTTATATTGCGCTCTCTTTTTCGGTCGTCATTCTGGCGATGGGGTATTCGCTGCGGGCTTACGAAGAAGAGCAACATTTAGAGCAACACAGAGGGCTGCACCAGACAGTGGTGGAAGATATCGTTAACCTGATTGGTGTGACCGCGCAAAAACATCACTTACTGTTAAAAAGCCTTGAAGCCTATGCGCTTTCCAATCCCCATTTGAATGATGAACAGTTCCAGCGGTTCAGTCAGGTGTTGCTTTCCGAAAATCCCGATGTATTGGGCATGCACCTGATGGGAAGGGATAAAGCGGTCTACTCACTCAATGTCAGTAAAGAAATGAAAAGCGTGCATGACACGTTGCACACGGAATACCACTTGCAGCATCTGGTCGGTGACATTGATCGGTCGGAAGTGGCTATTGATGGCCCCAGGGAATTTATTCCAGGAAAACTTGGCTTGATGCTGATTAAGCCTATCAAAACTGAAGCCACGAATTCGCCATCAACATTTTGGGGATCTGCAATGATATTTGTCGACATGGACAGTCTGATTGCAAACCCAATGATCTCTTCCTTTACTAAAGAGTTTCTCGTTGGTACCCGTTTTCTGGATTTGGATGATAAGCCATTAACGCCGTTTGTTGGCTCTTCTGACTTGTTTGAACCTTCAGAAGAAGCGGCAGTCGCCATTGCCACCGTCGGCGACCGCAAATTGGAGGTGGTTGTGCGACATGTTCCCATCGCACACTCTGCCCATGTTAGCGTGATACTGTCACCCTGGTACTGGCCGATGCTGATGCTGTTTACGGTAGTGTCAGGCGTGGCGCTTTATCGTCTGGTCAACCAACATCTGGTGATCAAACTGACGCGCAGGGAAGCAACGCTTCAGCAACGCCGCGCTTCAAGTGACGAACTTACCGGGCTTTATAACCGACGCTGTTTTATTGATATGGGGCAAAAAGCGCTGCAGTTGGCTGACCGCGACAGCAAAAGTGTGGTGCTGCTGTTTATGGATCTGGATGGATTCAAACAGGTTAATGACCAATATGGTCATTCTGTGGGGGACATGGTGCTGTGCGAAGTGGCGAAAAGAATTTCCCAAAGTGTCCGCAGCTCAGATATCGTTGCCCGTTACGGGGGTGATGAATTCTTAGTGCTTTTACAAGGCGCAAATACTTCCGATAACCGCAGTGCCCAAGCTATCCTGAACGCCATTTCCGAGCCGTTTTCATTTGGACACCAGCACATCACTGTAGGAATGAGTATTGGTATCGCCTGCTATCCCTATGATGCGGATAACCTGACAGACCTTATTCTGGCGGGTGATGAAGCCATGTATGAGGCTAAAAACCAGGGGCGTAATTGCTTTATCACCTACGAATCCTGCTTAGCAAAAAACACCGAGGCTCGGCGTAGCGTCTGTTTTCACTTCATCTACTTTTCAACATGGGTAATCATCTCGACAATTAACGTGGTTCTTACCTGCGATTTACCTGGCACTTACATTAAGTGTGACTTTCCATTTTAGTGACCTGTCTTTAACCGAACATCAACGCTGCATTTCCCTTTTTGTCTGAATCGGATAGACCCGAACGGTGATACACAAACCTTTGGCAGGGAGCGGCTCAATGTTTCCGTAGTAAGTAGTTGTAGGTTGGAGACAAGAATATGATCACAAAACCCCTTTCCCTGGCTACCTTGATTGGCGCAGCGCTCCTTGTGGGGTGTGGTGGCGACGGTGGTGGCTCTCCTTCTCCGTCTGGCTCCGCATCCCTCACCCTTGGTGTATCTGACGCGCCAGTCGATGACGCGAACAAAGTGGTTATCGCTTTCGAAGATGTTGTGCTGATCCCCTTGGGGGATGACAGCGACAGTGATGACGATAGCGACGACGACAATGATGATGACAACTCAAGTTCAGGTTCACCATTCTCCTGAATGTCAGTCAAAACGGAGAGTTGCGTCAGGTTGACCTGCTGAAATATCAAGGCACCTCTTACGACACTATCATCAGCAGCCAAACACTTTCGCCGGGCAAATACGCCATGTGTGTCTATGTAAAAGACGGTACCCAGTTGAACGATGACTCGCTCTCCTACGTGGAGAAAAAAGACGGGTCACTGAAAGGGTTGGTGGTGCCGAGTAAAGGCAGCTGCTTTGGCTATAAACCATCTACCACTGACCAGGGAAGACTGAAGTTTTCCGGCAAAGGTGAAAACCTGGAAATTTCGACAGGGAACAACCGGTTTGTGCTGGAGTTTGACCTGCGTAAAGGTCTGGCAGATCCACAAGGTCAAGACTATATGCTGATGAACTCCAATGCCGTTACATTGGTGAATCTCTCCGAGTCTGGTGAAATTGAAGGGGATGTGTCTGTCCAGCAATATCAAGCCTGTGAATCAGACAGTCTGGGCGGGCCATTTTCCCATGCCGTCTATCTCTATCCGGGAGATATCGGACAATCGCAGATGGGAGACATGGGAGCGACAGATCCCGCACTGGTTGAGCCTATCGCTATCGCAGACGTGTCATCTTCAGAGGATGATTCAGGTGATACCGAATACGACTATGAATTCGGGTTTATCGGCCCCGGCACTTACAGCTTGGATATACCTGCACGGCCTACGTGGATAAATCGGATTCTGCGCAAACGGACACCGATGGCTTCGAGATATTTGCCGCCTATGGTCCGGTCGTCGTGACAGCTGGCCAATCGACTGAACTGGATATTGTGCCCGTCCAATAAACCGCAGGGTACGAATGAACAAGCCGACCACGGGGTCGGCTTGCTTTTTATTGCTGCAAAGAAGGTGGCTACTTAAAGTGTTTGACGTGCGCTTCCATTTCCTCGCCAATCTCCTTTCGCATGTTCATCAAACGAATCGCTGATGCTTCGAGCTTCTTGTCTTCTTCTGATTGCGGAACCCATTTCGGGATGCTGGTTGGCTTACCTTCCTCATCCACCGCCACCATGATGACGATACAATGGGTTGTCAGCCGGTTCTTCATCACTTTAGGGTCACTTGCCTGAACATCAATGGCGATGTGCATTGAAGTGTTGCCGGTATAAATAACCTTGGCACTGACTTCCACCAGATTACCCACGTGAATAGGCTGCACAAAACGGATACCACCGGCATAGGCCGTGATGCAGTATTTCCCACTCCAGGCTGCCGAGCAGGCATAGGCTGCAAGGTCAATCCATTTCATTACCGCGCCACCGTGAACTTTCCCGCCAAAATTGACGTCTCCTGGCTCAGCCAAAAAGCGCAATGTTATCTCTCTTTTTCCCTGACTCATTGTCTTTGTCTCTACTGCATTAGTTACCTTAAGTGATAACCACAACATTAACATTTTTGCCAGTTTGTCTCGCGTTGTGGAGCGCACATCCAGTGAAAAAAGAGTCGAAAAAGCCTTTGCGGATTTTTTATTCCGATTTCGCAACTTCACCATATCCAAGCCACTTTTGCAGTGTGATAATGCGAGCTGTTTTGTTCTTTTTCACAGTTTGGTGCGAAATGTTGTCGGAAAGACGCGCTTCTATAATTTTGCTTGTTGCGACGGTGCTGGCGGCCTGGGGGTGGATATTCTCCAAAGAGGCGATTCTGGGGCTACCACCGTTTGGATTTATCGGTCTTCGTTTTATTGCTGCATCGCTTTGCTTAATGCCATTTTGTTTCAGTCAGCTAAAACGGGTCGAACGCGGAAACCTGATTCGCGCCGGTGGGGTGGGCAGCATTCTGGCATGTGCGCTGCTGTGCTGGATTTATGCCATGTCGGTCAGTACATCACTGGGTGAAGGGGCGTTTATCATGAGCCTTTCCATGCTGATTGTGCCGCCCATTGCCTGGCTATTGTTCAAGCAAAGACCACCGAGAATTTTCTGGGTTTCCATGCCAATTGCGGTGGCAGGTCTGGCACTGCTTTCATTGGGTGGTGTGGGCTGGCAACTGTCACCGAGCCAAATCTGGTTCTTGCTTGCAGCACTGTTTCTGGCAACCCATTTCAATTTCAACAGCCAATACGCCAAGAGTATTCCTGCGCTGGTTCTGACGTCCGTGCAGCTTTTCGTGACGGGCGTAATCGCTTTGGCTGCATCACTGCTGACAGAAACCTGGCCGGAATCAGTGCCAACCAGTATCTGGGGTTGGTTCACCTTAAGTGTGCTTGTGGCGACCAGTTTGCGCTACCTGATGCAAACCCTGGGGCAGAAGGGCGCGAGCGCGGCGAACGCGGCGATCATTATGATTCTTGAGCCGGTATGGACAGTGATCCTGAGTGTGGTTTGGTACCACGAAGCCATGCCAGCACATAAAATTGCGGGTTGTACATTGATCCTTGCTTCATTGCTCATTTACCGCGGCAGCGAACCGTTACGGCGTTTACTCAGGAGTAAATAGTCATGCTTGACCCAATCAAGAGTGCTTACAACGGCGAGCTGTATGGCATCGCGTTTTTCGCGCACTTTGCTGCCAACTATGAAGATTTCAGTAAAGTAGACGTTTGGAATACCTTGGGCGAAGTGGAAATGCTGACCGCAAGATTGCTGAAGTCTGAGCTTGAGGCATTGGGTGAGAGCGTTCCTGAGACGGATGCATCATGACAGCGAAAGGGATCGCCGATGCTGAAAAATGGCTGCACCTGCCTTGGTCTGAACTGATCTATACATTGGTGGATTGGGTCGCGCCGTATCAGGCGTTTTATCAGCAAAATACTGATACAGCGCCCGGGCATCTGCCGCTTTACCGTTTGGTCAGCGACCATGAAAATGCCATTTACGCATTCCTGTTGGCTGAGCAAGCCAAGAAAACTGACAGCATAGAAGTGTTGAAAGGATTTCTACACCAATACGCCAAAGGTATTGCCCGCTAGCGGGCTCTGTCAGCCTGCCTTGTCGGGCTGACAGATGCCTCCTAAGTTCTCTACAACCGCCTGCTTTTCTGTCGCCTGCAGATAAAGGCAAACCATGATTAGTCCCATTCCCGCCCAGCCTGAAACCGAAATCAGCTCCCCGACGATCACTACCGCCAATACTGCTGCAACAACAGGTTCAAAAAGCGTCAGCAAGGTGGCTTTGCTGGCATTCACATGGCGCAGCGCAAAACCAAACGCCAGGTAGCCGACGAACATAGGCACAAGCGCCATATAGAGTGAAACAGTCGCATTCAGTGGTGACGAAAACAGCTCACCACCGGTAAATACCAGACTTGGCAACAACAACAGTGCACCGGAACCGAAGATCGCCGCCATGGCAGATTCCGACTGAACGTTATTGTCGATAAGCCGTTTGGCAACCCAGGCATAAACCGAATAGGAAAGCCCAGCCACAAGACCAAGCAAAATACCGAGAAGTCGGCTTGCCTGCGCTGCATTTTGCCCGTCGTCTGCATGTTTGGCAAAAGTCAGCAATGCAATGCCTGCGGTGCCCAGCAGGAAACTCAACAACCAGCGTGATGATACAGTCTGTTTTTGCCAAACAGACGCTCAATCATCACCGTCATAAAGGGCGCACTGGCGATGGAGACCACGGTACCTACTGCCACACCGGCTAAACGCATGGACGAATAAAAGGCGAGAGGGTAAACCGCAAGGCCAAGTGTGCCGATAAGCAAAATTCGCTTGTTTTGCAGCAGTTTTTGCCAATCCTGATAAAGCTTTTTGTAGGCACACCACGCGAGCAACAGTCCACCAACACCCATAGAAAACGCGCCGATTGCGAGAGGGTTGATAGACGGAGCAAAGCTCGCCGCCGTCCCCGTGGTTCCCCAAAGCAGGGAAGCAAACAAAATGGCGAGACTGCCTTGTAGTGTGTAGTCCAGGTTTAGAAAGTGACGCTTCATGCTGACTTATTCCGTGAATTCTATGTGATACATCCTAACGCGAGGAATAAGCAGAAACTTTGCAGAACGGACGCACTTACCGTTCAATCGGTCGCTTTTTGATTGCCGATAAACTGTCGTGGCGACATGCCGAAGTGGCTGGAAAAGCGGCGACTGAAGGCCGAGAGATCCTGATAGCCCACGCGCTCTGCCACAATCTGTACCGGTAAATCCGTATGAGTCAGCAGCGCTTTCGCCTTTTCCATCCGTTGCCCGGTAATGAACTGAAAAGGGCTGATCCCCAGTGCTGCTTTGAAGTGCTTTTTAAACTGTGTCGGGCT
Source organism: Enterovibrio sp. JCM 19048 (assembly GCA_001310415.1). Classification (GTDB taxonomy): domain Bacteria; phylum Pseudomonadota; class Gammaproteobacteria; order Enterobacterales; family Vibrionaceae; genus Enterovibrio; species Enterovibrio paralichthyis. The sequence goes on from BAXE01000005.1 coordinate 28,274, forward strand.
TTGGCAGGCAATGCTGGCGAGCGCTTCAATGGTTAATTCTGTATCGAGATTTTCCACGATATATGCACGGGTCTCTCTCATGCGAGGAGAAAGAAGCTCTTCGCCATCCTGTTGGGATAACAGAGCAAAAAACAGCGCGAATATGGATTGTTCCAATTGAGAATCGACCTGAAATTCTAATTGCTTTTCAATGAAATAGAGAAAACTCATCAGAGGTGGAGTGATGGGAAACTGCACAAATTCCGGTGTGGTGAATTTCTCTGGCAGGGTAGGAGTGTCGACCACAATAAAGCGTGCGGCCTCGTCAGCGTGGAAGTGATGGAAAGTCCCGGCTCGGATAACCACACATTCCCCCACGGAAACGCGCCCGTTATATCCGGTGAGTTCTATTTCTATCGCACCCTGAACCGGTAAAACCATCTGGTGATAGTCGTGCGCGTGCCCTTGTCTTTGCTTTGAATAGGCGCGGATGCTGAAGCTGCTTTCCATGTGCTGAATCCAATCTTTCCTGATGTCGAACAGTATGCACAACGGGGGGTGGTAGGTTGCACCAAAATAGCGCGAAAAAGCGACAAATTGTGATTATCCGCACGCAGAATAGTCACAAAACAGTCGTCTTACCGTACAGCTTTCTTTTTAATCAATATACCCTTTCTATTAGAAACTACCGCGCGTTGGTAACAGCCCCAAATAGTATGGACTTCGAAATAGCCGGGAAATAACGAACCTTCGCGCTGGGTGCGCGGATCAGGGACAGAATCAGGAGCAACCTATGCAAAACACGTTTGAACATGCACTGCCTGACGCACAGGGATATTTTGGTGAATACGGTGGCAGCTTTATCCCGCCGCAACTTGAAACAATCATGTTGGAAATCGCAGCCGCTTACGATGAGTGCCGTAAAGACCCGGCGTTTAAAGCGGAGCTGGCACGCCTATACAAACACTTTGTGGGTCGTCCAAGCCCAATTTTTCCACGCTGAAAACCTTTCTGCCAAATACGGCGCAGATATCTACTTGAAACGTGAAGATCTTAACCACACTGGTGCACACAAAATTAACCATTGTCTGGGCGAAGCCCTGCTGGCGAAAAAGATGGGTAAAACCAAACTGATTGCTGAAACCGGTGCCGGTCAGCACGGTGTGGCACTGGCAACTGCGGCGGCTTTGGTGGGCTTGGATTGTGACATCTATATGGGTGAAGTGGATATCCGCAAAGAGCACCCGAACGTGGTGCGCATGCGCATTCTGGGCGCTAACGTGATTCCAGCCACCCATGGTCGCAAAACGCTGAAAGAAGCGGTGGATGCAGCGTTCGAAGCTTACATGAAAGATCCTATCAACCAGCTCTACGCGATTGGCTCTGTGGTGGGGCCACACCCATTCCCGATGATGGTACGTGACTTCCAGTCGATCATTGGTAACGAAGCAAAAACCCAGTTTGCAGAAATGACCGGCGGCTTGCCGGACAATCTGGTGGCCTGTGTAGGCGGTGGTTCCAATGCCATGGGTTTGTTTACCGCATTCCTCGACGATGAATCGGTAAAAATCCACGGCGCAGAGCCCGCAGGACGTTCATTGAACGTGGAAGGAGAGCACGCCGCAACCCTGACGCTGGGCGAGCCGGGTATCATGCACGGTTTCAAGTCCTACATGCTGAAAGACAAAGAAGGCGAGCCACAGGAAGTGTATTCAGTGGCAAGTGGTTTGGACTATCCATCTGTGGGCCCGCAGCATGCTTTCCTTAAAGACAGCGGTCGCGTGAATTACGGCACTGTCAGCGATGACGAAGCGATTGATGCATTCTTTGAACTGTCGCGTCTTGAGGGGATCATCCCGGCAATTGAGTCTTCCCATGCTGTGGCGTATGCACTGAAACTGGCTAAACAAGGTGAGAAAGGCTCAATTCTGCTCAACCTTTCCGGCCGCGGTGATAAAGATATCGACTTTGTGGTGGAAAACTACGGCAAACAATACGGTATTGAATCACTGGTTTAAGTGCCGATACTCAACAAACAACGCCCGCGATAATGCGGGCGTTTTTCTTGCAGCCATTTCGGTGTCCGGTTACCGCTCAAGCACAATATTGCGGATGCGGTAAACCACACCGGCTTGCGAGGCATTCCAGTCGGGAGAGTCGCAAATGGCGTGTTTACTTTGGTGATGTCCAACGCGCCGGTATTCAACTCTGCAACAGGCACTGATATCGCATGCCATTGTGCGGGAGCCAGATACCCAAGCGGGTAGTCGTTGCCCGAACCTGCCGTTGATTCCATCTTCACTACGATTTGATCGCTTGGTGTTTCCCCTGGATTGGCGGGCTCACCATAGCTTTCAACGTAAATTTCGAAGGTCAGGTTGCCTGACATGAAGTTGGAAAGGTTCTGCGTTTTGCCCTGCACCAATACAACGCCTTTGTAGTACTCAGGGCTCGTCGCATCGTACGTGATGGTGAATTCGTGAGTGGCATCTGACGGTTCGTTGCCGGTGATAGAAACGTGTCCGGTCAGGTTTTCCCAGGTGTCAGTGCGGGCTTGCCAGGTGTTGATATTGGGCTCCCAGGTATTCCACACATCCGCCATGTCACCTTCAAGTGGTGGCTCAACCGGAACGCTCAGTGCTTCACAGCTAATGGCATCTTCCGCGGCATCGACACTCCTTGGCACATAGCGAACTTCACCCAGATTGAACTCCACCGCATCCTCGGCGTAAATCAGGAATGGCGTATTGAGGATCTGGAATGCCATGCCTTCGTCAGCAAAGCACTGAAGCGGGATCTTGATGGTTGTCCATCTCTCTCATCCTGACCACTCGGTGCGGGGAGCACTTTATGGATAGGCACCTGACCCAGACATGGCCATTCACAGTGGGTGGCGAGAATCATGCTTTGTGGCGCTGTTGATTTCATGTCGATATCAAATTGCAGCGTCGCATCGGCGTTGAGGTAGCTTTGCTTGTCGACCACCTGTTCATCCGCCGTTTGCATATAAACCTGCGCCGGTGCCTCGCCGGTGAACTTCACATTGATGGCATCTTGCTGGTGGAGGTGATCAATGGGCGTCGTTGTCAGTGAGCCGATGGTGGTGGGCGTGCCGTTGGAAACGGTCAAGCCAACCCAGCCGTTCGAGGAACCGGCAATACGCGGCACAAACTCATCGCTGGCAGAGCGGCCGAATATTTCGAGGTTGGTAGTGGCAATGCCGTCATCCGGTGCATCAAGTCCACAGCCGTATTCACGAGGATCGAGAGGCAGGTTATCCAAATCGGTATTCAGCTTGCTGCTTTGCTTCTTGTTGTAAGAAAGGCCGTAGCCGTAAGCAAAGAGTGGCGCATGGTCGCCTTCGATATCCTGCTCCATTTCCGGCGTTTCATAATTCAACAGGTTCGGGGCTCTGCGGTTGATGGTGGTAGAGCACTTGGTGTTCGGCCATGAGAATGAAAGGCGACCACGGAAGTCTTTGCCATCGACACCGAACAGCACATCGGTGATACCACCGCTTCTGTGCCTGGCAGCCAAGCGGCGACAAAGGCGTCGGAGTGGTTGATCTCGTCATTCACGTAAAGCGGACGACCGGAGAAGAACACGGTGATGACCTTGAAACCTTGCTCTTTCAGAGATTTGATCAGATTCAGATCAGCACCATAAGAAGATTTGAGCGTGGCGTATTCCAGCGTTTTGGTTTTGTTGATGTCGCCAAACATTTCAGCGTAAGGGTCTTCACCGATGGCGACGACAGCAATGGTATCCGGCGGGGCGGAATTCACGTCAGTGAAGACATTCTCTTCGCCAACCTGCGCGCGCATTGCCATCAACAGGGTAGTGGCACCGGGGAAATCACGCTCAAGGGTATTTTCTGTGCCTTGCCAGGTCAGAGACCAGCCGCCGGTCTGCTTCTGGATGTCATTGGCAGCGCTTCCGACAACCAGATATTGGGCTTCAGTGGACAGGGGCAGTGCTTTGTCTTTGTTCTTCAGCAGCACCAGCGATTGGCTGACGGCTTTACGCGCCAGTTCGCGGTGTGCATCTGAACCCAGAATACGTTGCTTGCCAGCGAGCTGACGTTTGGAAGGCTGCGGTTTTTCCCATAGCCCGGCGCGCATTTTGACACGCAAGATACGGGTGACAGCATCGTCAATGCGGGACATGGGAATGGTGCCGTCGTTAACCTGGGCAATCACGTTGTGGTAGAACGCCTGCCAGTCTTTACGGGCGGTGACCATAAAGATGTCATTTCCCGCCAGCACTGCCTGCGGACAGTTACCTGCAGTACAGCCGTTGATCTCGCTGTGGCCGTTCCAGTCGGTCACGACCAAGCCATCGAAGCCCATTTTGTCTTTCAGTACGTCATTGACGATGTACTTACTGCCGTGGAGCTTTTTGTTGTAGTTGCCGGTGTCCATCACATCGTAGTTGGCGTCATTGTGCCAGGAGTTGAACGAAGTCATGACCACCTGCGCGCCCGCATCCAGACCAGAGAAATAGCCGGTTGCGTGGATATTGCGAAGGTATTCCTCGCTGTATTCGTTCATTCCACGGTCAACACCGCCTGTGGTGCCGCCGTCACCCAACCAGTGTTTAACGTTGGAGATAACGTGGCGCTGGCTTTTCAGACCTTTTTCACCACCCTGAAGGCCTTCGACCATCATGCCGGCATATTGGTAGACGATTTCCGGGTCTTCTGAATAGCTTCGTAAACACGGCCCCAACGGTAATCGCGGGGCGTGGCGACGGTAGGCGCGAATGTCCAGTCAAGGCCGGTTGCGGCCACTTCCCTGGCGGTCGCTTTACCGATTTGTTTGATGAGTTTTGGATTGTTGGCAGCGCCAAGGCCGATGTTGTGTGGGAAAACGGTGGCTTTGAAAACGTTGTTGTGACCATGTACTGCATCGGTCGCCCACATAAAAGGAATGCGGAAGCCACGATCAGCATAGGCGTCTTCCAGCGCGAGGTAGTATTTGTCAGCTTCTTCCGCCCAATCCTGTGCGGTAGCGTATTTGTTGCCGTCCGGCCAGCCGCCACCTCCGTTAAGGATGGAGCCGAGCTTATATTCCTTCGCCTCTTCCGGTGTCACGCCGCGAAGATCTGGCTGGATCATCTGTCCGACTTTCTCTTCCAGCGTCATTTGCGCGAGGATATCGGCGACCCGGCTTTCTATCTCCGGGTCTTTCTTAATCGCACTGTTGATTTGAGGCCATTCCGGGAAGTAGGGCACTTTCGATTCGAGAAAGCACCCCGTGAGAATGGCCAGGGATGTCACTCCTGACACGATGATTTTTCCTTTGAGCATAAAGCCCCCTCCGAGTAGTCAGTTCAATATTGACCACGTGCTCACTATCCCACTGCGTTTTGAAAGCGCTTTCTCTTTGGGTGAGATAACTCCCTCGAGCACACTATTTCCTGAGTCATTACATGTTCAGGAATCTAGGCATGTTAGGGGCTTTTTGAATCGTTAAACATATCAAACCAGCCAAACATCGTACCGTATTTGGCTTTCGCAACACTTTCTCAGATTGGGGAATTGGCTGTTAAATTGCTTGCTGCACATCAGGTAGATGCAAGATGTCGCATCAAAGCCGTCATGCATTTCTTTGGGCTGGGGTTACTGAGGGGACAAAAAGAAGCCCAGCATTTGCCGGGCATTCTGACTTAAGGTTGGGGGTTATGGATTCAGTTGTACGCGCGGGCGAAAACACCGCTGCAAGTGGTGAAGTATTCACCCACGTAAGCAGGAATAAAGACGGATTCGCCTTTGTTCAAGGTGACGGTTTCGCCGTCTGCGTGTGTCACGGTCAATGGTGCATCAACCGCAATCAAAATCTCTGCGCTTTCGGTATTCAGTGCTTCGTTTGCCGTTGCACGGTAAACGCTGAATTTGAAATCCGGTACCGGAATAGGGTAGTGCTGCGCGTTGCTTCAACCACAGGTGCTAGCAGGATTTCATCTTTAGGCATTGGCACACAGCGGGTGCAGGAAATCAGCTCTGGAACATCCATGTGTTTTGGCGTCAGACCCGCACGCAGTACGTTGTCTGAGTTCGCCATGATCTCAAGGCCAGTGCCTTTGATGTAAGCGTGTGGTGTACACGCATCCAGGAACATGGCATCACCCGGGTTCAGGGTTAGGGTGTTCAGGATAAGCGGTGAGAACAGGCCGATATCGCCCGGGTACTGGGTTGCCAGTGTCAGTAGCAGCGCGAACAGTTCGTCGTCTTGGTTGGCATCAGCAAATGCCAGCAACTTGTTTACACAGGCTTCTTTTACTTCACCTTCCAGCGACAGCAATGCGCCAAAGAATGCGCTCAGGCCTTGCTCAGTCTGGTTTGCTTCAAGTTCGGCAACCAGAGCAGAAAGTTCGCTGATGTTCAGCTGGTGGAAAAAGCCCAGAATTTCGCTGAAATCGCGGAAACCGTTCATGGCGGTGTAAGGCGTCAGGGCAAAAACCAGCTCAGGCTTATGGTTCGGATCTTTGTAGTTACGGAAGCTTGCTGAAAGCGGAATGCCAGCAGCTTCTTCTTTGGCAAAACCGGCTTCAGCCTGTGCTTTGCTTGGGTGAACCTGTACGGAAAGCGCTTTTTCTGCGCACAGGACTTTGAAAAGGTATGGCAATTCGCCAAACGTGGCTGCAGTGTCTGCACCCAGAATCGCGGCCATGTCAGTGCCGATGAAGTTGGAAAGCAGGGTTTCGTTGCCTTCTACTGCAATTTTCGAGCAACCGTTCGGGTGGGCGCCCATCCAGATTTCAGCCTGTGGCTTGTTATCTGGGTTTGGCATATCAAACAGTTCGGTCAGTGAGGTATAGCTGCCCCAGGCGTAATCCTGAATCACGTTGTTCAGCGGGAAAAAGTGTGTGGTCATTGTTGTGCTTTCTTCCTTAATTATCTGGCAGTGAATATACCAAAAACTGATTTTTATCGGACTGTCTAAAAACAAAAAAGTCGCTCCCCGTTCAAGGGAGCGACATTTGGAACCTTATGCGGTTGCTGCGATGCGTTGTGCTTTCGCCTGACGCATTTTCTTCAGGGAAACCGCCACCAGCGCGGTGACCACTGCACCTGCTGCCATACACGCCAGTGCCAGTACAGGTTTGTTCATTGCACCCAGCAGAGCACTACCGGGCCACCGTGCGCCACGCTGTTGGTGATACCGAAGGAGAAGGCCATCACTGCTGCAACCATTGAGCCCAGTACGTTAGCAGGAATCACTGACATTGGGTCTTGCGCGGCGAATGGGATAGCACCTTCAGAGATACCTACCAGACCCATCGCGCCGGATGCTTTACCCGCTTCGATTTCAGATTGTTCGAAGATGTTGAACTTGCGACCAATCACAGTTGCCAGTGCCATACCCAGTGGCGCAACAGGAATTGCACACGCCATCGCACCCATAAATTGTGTCTGGCCGCTGGCAATCATGCCGACTGAGAACAGGAAGGCTACCTTGTTGAATGGGCCACCCATGTCGAAGCCAGCCATACCACCCAGTACGATACCCAGCAGAATGACGTTACCCGAGCTCATGTTGGTCAGCATGGTGTTCAGGCTTTCCATCAGTCCCGCGATTGGCGCGCCGATGACGAAGATGAACAGACCAGCAATGAACAGGGAGCCCGTGATGGGTGCGATCATGATTGGCACCAGAGGCTGGATAAACTTGTGGTAGTTACGGGTAGCCACCCATTTCACGAAGTAACCGACCAGCAAACCTGCCACGATAGCACCGATAAAACCGGTACCTGCATCCGCGCCGTAGAATGAACCGTTGTTTGCAATCCAGCCACCAATCAGGCCTGGAGCCAGACCCGGACGGTCAGCGATTGCGTAGCGATGTAACCTGCCAGAATTGGGATCATCAGGTGAATGCAACCACACCCACATCCAGCACTTTGTTCCACATGCTGCCAGGAGGGATGGCCATACCGGCTTCTGTCGGTTGACCACCGATAGCCAGTGCCAGTGCGATCAGAAGACCACCGGTCACTACGAATGGGATCATGTGCGATACGCCGTTCATCAGGTATCGGTAGAGGTCTGAACGCGCCTGGGATGCTTTGCTTTCACCGGATTCTGGTGCTTTGTCATCCGCCGAAGCCACATATTTTGGTGCTTCCAGCGCTTGGTTGATCAAGCCTTTTGCGTCTTTGATTGGCGCTTTAACGCCGGTTTTTACCAGACGTTTGCCAGCAAAGCGGGTCATGTCCACTTGCTTGTCACAAGAAACGATAATTGCTTCTGCGCGGGCAATTTCTTCTGCGGTTGGGCTGTTTTTCACGCCGATAGAACCGTTGGTTTCTACCTTCATCTCAAAGCCCAGTTCAGCGGCGCCTTTTTCCAGCGCTTCTGCAGCCAGGTAAGTGTGCGCAACACCCGCAGGACAACCGGTCACACCAATCAGCAAACCTTTAGTGGCTTCTGGTGCTTCCAGTTCTTCTTTTTTCTCAAGCAGCAGTGCCAGTGCATCTTTCGCGCTTTCTGCTTTCATAAAGGTTTCGATAAAGCCGTCTTCAATCAGTTTTGAAGAAAGCTCTGCCAGCACTTCGATATGGTGGTTGGCACCGCCGTCTGGCGACGCGATCATGAAGAAGAGTTTTGAAGGCTGGCCGTCTTCCGCGCCGTATTCGATACCTTCGCGGCTAATACCAATTGCAACCGCAGGCTGAATGACCGCTGCACTTTTTGCGTGCGGCAGCGCTACGCCGTCTTCAAAGCCGGTGTTACCCAGTTCTTCGCGGGCGTGAATGTCGGCCAGAAATTGTGCTTTATCGTTTACGCGACCCTGCGCATGCAGAAGCTCGATCATCTCAACGAAGACGTCTTCTTTTGTTTTTGCTTGCAGGTTCAGGCAAATCAGATTTTCATTGATTAGCGATGTAATCATGATTTTCACCCTCAATAGTTATCGTTATCGCGGCTTTCGCCAATAACGCTATTTTCCGGTTTTTGACTGTCTACTCGATAGAGGAAAGAAAAGGCTTTTGCTGGATATTTGTAACATGGAAAGTAAGGTGTGATCTTTTTCTCACTCGACAAAATCAATCTAGTGAGTGTCGTGTTAATTAAAAATCATTAATAAACAACGGTTAATGTTGATTTCTCTGTGTTCTGAAAATTTTCATGGGTTCACTGAAAAATTCCGTCGCTAGATATTAGTAACGTCTTTATGGCTTGTTTTGGTCGTTTTTTGTTGAGCTGTGTCACGCTATAACACGTTCCGACAGCACAAAACTGGCGACAGGAAACTTGCAGGCGCATAATCGGCGCGAGTTTTCCAAGTCGTACCCCACACCTATGAGTCAGGTCTTTCACCTTCTGTTAGAAAACCTGCTGGCCGAGCGCGAGCATTTCAACCGCGTCTGGTTTGCCAGCGATCAAGTCACCCCACCACAGTTCAGTTATCAGGTAAATTTCCCCCGTCTTGAGCTGGTGATCAGCGGTGAATATCCCAACCAGCTGGAAAGCGCTGATAAATCGGTCAGTGAAGTTAAGCTGCTGGCAGGTGATGCGCTTTATGTGCCGCCCAACAGCTGGAACAAACCGAACTGGGAAACGGACTGCTCAGTGTTGAGTCTGCTATTTGGCAAGCGCCAGCTCGGCTTCAGTTTGGTGAGTAAAGCTAAAAACCAACCCGGCTTTTATGACGTGCAAAAACACAGTATTCAAACCCGTACCGGGCATGCCATCGACCATATTCTGAGTGCGCTGAATACCCTGGCAAAAGAACCGACCCAAGCGCCAATGGACGGTTACCTGTTGCAGGCGTTGCTGAGTTATTGCCAGCAAATGCTGAATGCGCCTGCTGCCGGCACCCGCAACCGGGTGGAAGATCTCTATCAGGGGATTTGTATCTATATTCAGGAGAACTTCCACCGCCCGATCACCCGTGAATCCATCGCGCACCGCTTTAATATCACACCTAACCATCTTTCCCGTTTGTTCCGCCAGCAAGGGCACATGCGGATGGCGGATTACATCACCTGGGTGCGGATAGACCGCGCCAAGTTTATGCTCAAACGCTATGACTTTCGCTTAGGTGAAGTGGCAACCCGCTGCGGGTTTCAGGACGTCAATTACTTTTACCGGGTGTTCAAAACCAAAACCGGCATGACACCATCGGAATACCGCGGTTCAGACTGAATTCAGAGGCTGGCAGGTGTGTTCAGGGCGTGAAGGATAATGGTTTCAATCACGTCGATATCCTGGTTTTCGGTTAGGTAGGCGCAAAAGTGTTCATCCAGTAACTGCTGGGAGAAGCATGAAAACGCGACAATCTGTTCGCGCTGAGGCGGTGCAGGCAGCATCAGACCAATTATCCGGCTGACATCTCCGCGTTGGGAGCCCCAATCGAGCGGCGATTGTGTGGTGCAAATCAGCAAATGGACGTTGCTCACTTCTGGCGAGAGGATATGGGGCAGGGCAATGCCGTTACCCATGCAGGTAGAGGAAACGCCTTCCCGTTTATACAGCGCATTGAACAGGCTTTCCTGTGAGGCAGACTCATGCAACGACACGGCCAGCGCAAATTCTGCCAGCAGGGAGTGTTTGTCGCTCGTGGTGTTCTGTATGCGGTGAATGCAGGTCGGGAAGGGCAGATTAACGTGCTCTGACGGTGAAAACGGCGCACTTTTTTTGCCACCGGAGAGCAATATCGCGTGCTCATCAATAAACACAGTCAGCACCAAGGATGCCAGCTCGGCGTCTGACCCTTCAATCAATAGCTGGCACAAATCGCCCGGTTTAATACTCAGGCTCATCATGCGCATGGGATGCTCGACGCTCGCCTGTTTGCGTTGTGAGAGGTTACAGAAGATGGTGACTGACCGGAAATAGCCTGCCAGCGTTTTTAAACGGTTCAGCTCCATGCTGCCAGGCCTTCATCATCAACGAAGAAGGTGATCCTTCGGGTGATCATAAGGTTTTGCAACGCTCCAATACTCTGATTGGATCCGTCAGCACTTCTTCAATGGTGACACAGTGGATTTTGCTGCCGGTAAAACGGGCACGGTCTTCCACTTCAATGTCTGAGGCAATCAAAACCACATCTGCTCGGGCGATATCCTGAATACTCAGCGGGTTTTCGATGCCCATTGCGCCCTGTGTTTCCACCGCGATTTGAATACCGGTTTGTTGGGCGGCTTTTTTCAGCTCAGCGGCGGCCATGTAGGTATGGGCAATGCCTGTTGGGCAGGCGGTGACAGCGACAATTTTCATGCGTAATAAAGCTTCTGGTGGATAAACGGGAAAAGCGCCGCATTGTGATGCAAGTTATCACTGGCTTCCGTGACTTATCCCACGTTGTTATAACCTAAATCGCGGGTTTTGCCGTATGGGCAGTTTCTACACCCATTGCCACAACAGGTTCCACGCTTGAGGTGATACCAGGCGGAGAAAACGTATAAACCGCGTTCAATGGTGTAATCCAGACCTTCTACCAGGGCTTTGTCATTGCGGTATGCTTTGCCAGACGGATCAGGTCATTGGTGCTGTATTCCTGATACAGGTTTTCCAACTTTTCATTGATGCGCTGGGAAAGGCAGCTTTCACATAGGCAGGCGAGGTTGTCGCTCTCTGCCGTTGGCAGAATATTGGGGTATTGCATGCACCAGCATTGGCCGCTCTCGGCAGTACATTTCAACGTTTGGCTGCAGGAAGGGCATTGGCTCATTGCGTTTTCTCAGGGTAGTGGTCGGTACGTTGGCGTCATTCTACCGCGAAACAGCCGGTATTGTTTGCCTGTTGGCGTCAGTGTGAAAATTGTTGGATACGCCCAGAAATAACAATCAGGTAACAAAATCTCAATCTGGCTCAAGATAGAGACAAAGTTGGAATCGTAATCAGGATATATCTATGTCCAGTTGTGAGAATGCCCGACGTATGTCTTTCACTTCTGGTTAAATTAACACCAAATCCACTTTTTAATGTTCGAGTGAAGGTTGTTTCACTTGAGTGTCACTCATTATTCAAGGTTTGGCTGACTGTATTGTCGATTTCCAGAATGTTGTACATAAGAAAGGGCTTTCATGACGGGATATACCCATAAATAAAACAGTCTCGGAGGCGTTATGGAAAATGCAGCATCAGGTGGTGATGGCAAAATGAGTCTCACCGCCAAAGTTATCGTTGGTTTGGTAGCCGGTATTATTCTGGGTTTGGGGATCAACATTCTTGGATTGAACCCAGCCGGTGGTTTTATTGATACCTATATCACCAACGGTTTGTTCCACATTGTGGGTAAAATGTTCGTTAACGCGTTGAAAATGATGGTAGTGCCTTTGGTGCTGTTTTCATTGATATGCGGCGTGTGTGGTATCGGTGATATCAAAGCCCTTGGTCGCGTGGGCTCTAAATCTTTTGGTCTTTACATCCTTACCACCGCTATCGCGATTGCCATCGCAATCACCATTGCTTCTCTCAGCGGCATTGGCAGTGGCATGCAGATGGCGGCAGACACCGCCTTTTCAGGTAAAGATGCACCGCCACTTTCCCAAGTGCTGATCGACATCATTCCTTCCAACCCGGTCAATGCGCTTTCAGAAGGCGAGATGCTGCAAATCATCTTCTTCGCTATCCTGATGGGCGTTTGTATCCTGATGGTGGGTAAGCAGGCGAAAAAAGTGGTTGAACTGGTGGAAGTGCTGAACGAAATCATGATGAAAATGGTTACGCTCATCATGGAAATTGCGCCGTATGCCGTGTTCTGTCTAATCGCCAAAGCCATGGCTAACCTTGGCCTTGCACTGTTTGCCGAGCTGATTGGCTATGTGGTTGTGCTGATTGGCATTTTGCTTATTCACCTGTTTGTCGTGCTGCCTATCATCCTCAAAAGTTTCTCGGGGCTGAACGTGATGACCTTTATGAAAAAGGCACGCAACATGCAGGTTTTTGCCTTCAGTACCGCAAGTTCCAATGCCACTATTCCTGTCACACTGCGTACGGTAACCGAGCGTATGGGTGTACGAAATTCAGTGGCTTCATTCACCGTTCCTTTTGGTGCGACGATTAACATGGATGGCACCGCGATCATGCAGGGTGTGGCGACAGTCTTTATCGCCAATATCTACGGCATTGATTTGGGAATGGGCGGTTACCTGACGGTGATCATGATGGCGGTACTGGCATCGATTGGTACGGCGGGCGTGCCGGGTGTGGGCCTTATCATGCTGTCCATGGTATTTGCCCAGGTAGGGTTGCCGCTGGAAGCATTGGCCTGATCCTTGGCGTCGACCGACTGTTGGATATGGTGCGCACGGCGGTTAACGTCACCGGCGATGCGACGGTCAGCTGTATTGTGGCGAAAAGCGAAGGCAAGCTGGATGAGTCCATCTTCAACAACCCGAAAGCCGGCGTTGTCACCCATGTTGAAATAGATCTGGAAGCAGAAAAAGAGCTGGCGGATATTGCCAAAGGTAGTTAGTCTTTTGGAGACACACAAAGAGCGCCGTTTGGCGCTCTTTGTGTTTAAGTTCAGCGCGTTTTACGTGACAGGATTTTAGGAGCCACGCCGCCCAGCCACAGTGCCAGCAGCACAAACCCGACACTGTTGGCGACAAGGATTTCGATGCTGGAATTTGACCAAATAGCCACGCCGCCCATGCCAGCGGCAATCACCAGCATCCCTGCCAAAGTGACAAAAAATCCCCGTTTTCCGAATGGAGCAGGACGATCTGGCAAGGCATTTCGCATTGCAAATAGCGCCACCGCCAGCGATAGCGCAAACATCGCACAGTAGAGGAATACAGGTTGTACCTGAGTGGCAGCGAGGGGCAGGGTAGCCACGCCTATAGCCAGCCAGAACAGGGGCGAGAGCAGCCGCGCTTTGAATGCAGATGTCTGTGACAGGGCAACAATCAAGGTGCCAATCACCGCGCCAGCAAGGACATCCGTGACATAGTGAACCCCCAGATACACCCGGCTCATGGCAACCAACAGGCTCGGTACCCACCAGATAGCCAGGTTTGAATAGCCTGCTTTTTTAAACCACAAAAACACCAATCCCCAGACTGCAAACGCAGTGGCGGTGTGTCCGCTCGGAAATGAAAAACCGGAAGCCTGTGACAGTTGTAAATCCGGGTAGAGATAGAAAGGCCGCGGCACCGCCAGATTAAGCTTGATAAAGGTAACAACAAGCGTGACGCCGATGGTGACCATCAACAACTGAGCCGTACGTTTCAGACCGCCAGTTGCCATAGCAAAGGGCACCAGAATAAAAACAGTGCGCCGTTCCCCAGCTCAGAGGCAGCGCCAAGAAAAGTGCCAACCGCTGATGGGAGGGAGTGAATGGCCTCCTGAAACTTGCGGTTCCACTGCGCGTTCCATTGGTTAAACGGCGTAGAAAGCGCGCTGAAATCGGCGTAATTCTGGATTTCACTCGCTGAGCTTTCCTTCAGAAGTGAGGGAAAGAGTTTGACCTGCTCGGGAAAGCGGGCATGTTCCAGCATAAAAGCATCGGGCTTTCGCATCATGACAGAACGGACTTCACGGCCAAAATGTTCAGCCTGCCAGGCCGCAACCATCGCCGTACCATCGGCGTTTTCATGAACAGGGATCGGATGCGTCGCGCGGCAGTCATACAGCACAGCATTATCCATCCGCACCAGTTCACGGACGGGCAAAACCTCAATGCCGGTTTCTTCCAACGTTTCACGAACAGCCGCGTCCGACGGCGTATTGCTGTCGACGTAACCACCGGGAATGGAAAGGCTGTTATTCAAGATATCGCGGGTAATCAGGACGCGCCCTTCGTTATCTGATACTAAACAGGCGGCTCCTTTGATATTGGCGTCGCTTGGGGTTTCAGCAGCAGAAATGAGCGGAGAAAAGATTGCTGTCAGTAACAGCCATAGGCAGAGCAAAAAGTTACGCATAGTCAGTCACAACGTCTTATTTTTCCTGCATTGTAGCCAAAGCAGGGTATGGTGGTCTGTAAACATAGGGCAAAAATTTACTATTTGCTAAAAACGTTAAACACACACCTTAAAGATGTTGGATTTTAGCGGCAGGAAGCCGCTTTATTGCAGTAATTGGTGGCTTTTTAGGCATTCGAATTAAAACCTGTGAAAAGAGGCTTTACAGCTCCGCCTTACCCTTATAATATTCGCCGCACCTACGGAGGGATGGCTGAGTGGTTGAAAGCACCGGTCTTGAAAACCGGCATACGTTAATAGCGTATCTAGGGTTCAAATCCCTATCCCTCCGCCAAATTAGAGAAAGCCCGCTAAACTTAGCGGGCTTTTTCGTATCTGGATAAACCTCAAGTCTCTCTCCTCACCCATCCTTTTCTGCCAACTTCGCCGCTTCATACACTGCCGTGTAGTCTTCCTCAATGGGCATGGCTGATCTGCTGCGCTTTAGTGAAATAGCGGCGTGTCGTTTGGCGGCTAAGCGCATTTCCGGCAAGTTTGACGTGGCGAGGGAGTTGAAAGCCTTTTGCAGACGAACGGCGACTTCTACCAATCCTGCTCCGTCACGGGCGATGGCGGTGAAGGCGTCATCAAACATATCGTCCATATTAATTTCGGGTATCTCGACCTTGTCGAACTTCGGTTCTTCTTTTTCACATCCATCATCATCCTGCAGCCACAGCGTCAGCATCTGACCATTGCGCCAATCACCTGAATGGCGGTGCCTGAATCGTTGACAGCCGGGGAAAGGGCGCGCGACGCGATTTCTGAAAGGACAACCAGCCCGAACCTCGATCATCATCAAAAAGCCGTGTCGAACCTATCTGGAAAGCCTTGATGACGTCTGCACAATCCAACTCCTTTGATGTTTGGTTTTCAGATGAGCCAATGGACGGCCAGGCGCAGCGAACGTGCCGGGGAGAGCATTGACCACAAGCGTTACTTCATTGGCTTCAGCCCAAGACTGAAGACAGGCAACGTCGATGTATTGCACATAACCCACCTTGGTTGCGTAAATCGCGTGGCTTCTGGCGACGTGCTGACGGGAACGCCGTTCAGGTTTGGCAGGCATTTTCTCCGCTCCATTGCACGTGTGGTCGCTTTTTCACATTTATCGATGATGGAGCCAAGCCGCCCTAACCTTGCAATCCGGTCAACCCAGCGGACAAAGGTCAGAATGACAAAGCAGAACACAAGAATGGTGAGGAAAATCAGCAGGAAGAGGCCAGCAATGCCAAAGAAGTCGTTCATGACCGCCGTCAGAGAGACCACGCTGAAAATGAAAGCGCCCACAAAAGTTGAAAGTGCATGCTGTGATACGTCGTCGGCGATCACAAGGTTGAAAGAGCGTGGGGTTGCTGTGCTGCTGGCAGAGGCGTAGGCAGAGACCATGGAAGCGACAGAAAACGTGGCAACGCCCATCATGGAACCCGCCATGGTTGTCAGCAGTGTCTCAATGGAGCTTTGTTCTACATGAGGAACCAGCGCTGCCAATCCTGTGCCGTCAGCCAGCTTTGCAACCAGAGAGGCGACAATGGAGAGCAGGCAGAATATCAACGGCCGAACCCAGAGCCGTTCCCGTAACCGGTTAAGGTAAAGCGAAAGTGTTCCAGAGAGGAGAACATTGCCATTACGTAACCTCAGCCTGTGGTTGTTAGAGCATCTCACCAAATTGACTGTCTCCGGTAAATCGTTGAATCAGGTAAAGGTTTAGCAAAGCCCTAATATAAGGCGGTTTCTCAACTTCAATGCATCTTCCTGAAAGTAAGGGGGGCTTGGAAAAAATATGCCCAAGCGTGATTTTATGACTTGGGCATAGAGTGCGGGCATATGGATAGAGAGCGTTACTTATACTGCGCAACCAGCCCATCAATCACTTTCAGCACAAATTCCTGGCAGTGTTTCGCGGTTGCCGGATCGAAGTCTTGCTTATGCAGATCGGTGTTAGACAGCACGCGAACGCCGATAAATGGCACGTCGTAGGCTTCGGCTACCAGCGCCGCTGCTGAGGTTTCCATTTCTTCGGTTGAGGTGCCCAGCGTTTCGTGGAACCAGTTGATGCGGTCAATTTCGCGGTTCCATTCGTCAGCAGAACCAATCTTGCCTTCCACCACTTTGCCGTGGCTGTAGCCTTCGGCGTATTTCATGGTATGAGACAACAGGCAGGGTCGCCTTCATAGTGGGCGTAGTTCACCAGCTCGCCGTCTTTGCGCAGGCGCATCACCACATCAAAGTTTTCCCATGCGGTTGGGTGAATGCCTTCGCCTTTTTCTTTAAACGCGACTTTGTAAGCGCCCATGTTGAAGCTTTCTTTGCCCACCACAATGTCACCGCGTTGCAGATCAGGATCGTGTCCGCCCGAGGTGCCTTGGTTGATGATGGCTTTTGGGTTGTAAAGTTCAATTCCCAACGTGGTGGAGGCGGCTGCGTTCGCCAGGCCGATTTCCGTGCGGGAAACCACCACAGGATACCCTTTGATTTCGCCTTCCCAGAAAGTCCAGGAACCACGGGTCACTTCCTTCGCGTTGTCCAGCGCTTCGATAAGCACATTGGTTTCCATATCCATCGCGCCCTGCACAAGGATAGGTTGGTTGGCAAATGCATTGAAGGACGTCGCGAGAAGCAAAGAGCTGAGAGATAACGTTTTGAACATGAGTCGAATCAAACAATAACAGAAGAGGTGTGTGCGCGAATCATATCTGCGCAATCGTTTGCGTCAAGATAAAAGTGCGACTCATATCAAATAAAAATGAAAGGGTGTGAACGCAGAAAAGGGGTGAATAAAACTGCAAAGCCCGCGGGGGAGGCGGGCTTTGGAAAGTGAAGGGCAGAACCTTACGCGCCGGTTTCCTGATGCAGGCGCTGGCATGCTTCGCCGCTGCTGTGGAACAGGTGACAACGGTGTGCCGGGATACCCACTTTGTAAACCGTGCCCGGTTCGATATCCAGAGTGTCTGGACGGCGGTAAATGAAATCGGCATCCATGTGCTTGAGCTTGAGGTAAACCTGCGTCTCGTAACCCAGCTTTTCTACACCTGCACATCGCCTTCAATGCACACATCACCATCTTCGCAATCGACCAGATGCTCAGGGCGGATACCCAGAGACATACGCGCGCCTTGCTCAACGGTGCGGCCATCAACCGGCAGCCACATAGTCTGGCCGTTCGCCAGTTGCACCATTACGCGGTCATTTTCCACCGCTTCAACCTGCACGCTCACGAAGTTCATCTTCGGCGAACCGATAAAGCCGGCCACGAAACGGTTCTTCGGATAGTGGTAAAGCTCCAGCGGTTTACCCACCTGGGAAACGAAACCTTTGTCCAGTACCACAATCTTTTGCGCCATGGTCATCGCTTCAACCTGATCGTGGGTCACGTAGATCATGGTGCAGCCCAGTTGCTTGTGAAGCTTGGCGATCTCAATACGCATCTGCACACGCAGCGCCGCATCAAGGTTGGAAAGCGGTTCATCCAGCAGGAACACTTTTGGCTGGGAAACCAGAGTACGGCCGATAGCCACGCGCTGGCGCTGACCACCGGAAAGCGCTTTCGGTTTACGTTCCAGCAGGTGCCCCAATTGCAGAATGTTGGCGGCGTTTTCTACGCGGCGTTTCACTTCTTCCTTGTCCGCTTTCGCCAGCTTCAGGCCAAAAGACATATTGTCGAACAGGTTCAGGTGCGGATACAGCGCGTAAGACTGGAACACCATTCCCACACCACGCTGGGATGGCGGGATCTCATTCATGTGTTCGCCGCCGATGTAAAGATCACCGGAGGTAATGTCTTCCAAGCCTGCAATACAACGCAGCAGGGTAGATTTGCCACAACCAGACGGGCCAACGAAGACAACAAATTCGCCTTCTTCAATATCCAGGTCAACGTTCTTGGATATCAGGTTATCGCCGTAGGCTTTACAGACGTTTCGTAGGGTTACGCTCGCCATTGCGTTATTTCCTCTAAGTAGTTTTCGTCGGCTGCCGACTTTTAGACAGCCGAACCGCATTCTTTCCTGAAAAGAGCACACTCTTTCCGCAGTGGACTTGGCGCCATTTTGTTGAATACAGGCCGTCGAAACATCCTCCTGTTATAGGGGATTAGTGGGGGATGAGGGGGATGAGTGCATCCGTCACACTTTTGCTTTCCATTGGCTGATGTCGATTTTTATTGGCATTACCATGTGCGACGCGTCACATAGGGTGCGCATTTTAAGATATGGCTCACATTGTCTGTGAGAGCTACCTCATGTTTTTGAGCTGCGGCGGCTGGGGGCGTAGTTCGGAGGATGATCTCATTCCCATACCGCTAGGGGAAGATGACGCTGTTACATCAGGCATGAAAGGTCGGACGAGTCCGGCAGCTATCAATAACAATCAGAAAGGACGTTTAAGATGAAAAAAGTTCTCTCCCGTGTCGCACTGTGTACCCTTGCAGCGCTTGCTTCTGCCCACGCGACAGCCGCTATTGAAGAAGGTCAACTGACCATTTGGATCAACGGCGACAAAGGCTACAACGGCCTGGCTGAGCTGGGTAAGAAATTTGAAGAAGACATGGGTGTGCCTGTTACCGTTGCGTTCCCGGACGATCTGGCAAACAAATTCGCACAGGTTGCGGCAGCGGGTGACGGCCCGGACATCATTTTCTGGGCGCATGACCGTTTTGGCGGATACGCGCAGGCAGGTCTGCTGGCTGAAATCAAACCTTCTGCCGAGCTGAAAGACAAAGTGGTCGACTTTGCATGGGATGCGGTGCAGTACGACGGCAAAACCGTCGGCTACCCAATCGCGGTTGAAGCACTGTCACTGATCTACAACAAAGCGCTGGTACCAACTCCACCGAAAAACTGGGAAGACATTGCAGCGCTGGATAAAGAACTGCAGAAAGACGGCAAGCGCGCCATCATGTGGAACCTTCGCGAACCGTACTTCACTTGGCCGGTACTGGCGGCAGACGGCGGTTACGCATTCAAGTTTGATGGCGAGAAATACGACGCGAAAGATATCGGCGTTAACAACGAAGGTTCACGCCGTGCAATGAGCTTTGTGAAAGGCTTGGTTGACCAGGGCGTTATTTCGCCGGATATGGACTACAGCATCTCTGAAGCCGAGTTCAACAAAGGCAACGTGGCGATGACCATCAACGGCCCATGGTCTTGGAGCAACATCGACAAATCCGGTCTGGATTACGGCGTTGCGGTACTGCCAAAACTGAATGGCAACCCGTCTAAACCGTTTGTCGGCATTCTTTCTGCGGGTATCAGCTCAGCGTCTCCAAACCGCGATCTGGCGGTGGAGTTTATCGAAAACTACCTGATGACTGACGAAGGTCTGGCAATGGTAGACAACGACAAGCCACTGGGTGCGGTTGCACTGAAATCCTTCCAGGAAGCACTGGAAGCTGACACCCGTATTGCAGCGACCATGCAGAATGCGGAAACCGGTGAAATCATGCCGAACATCGCGGCCATGCAGTCATTCTGGTATGCCGAAGGTAACGCCATCCAGAACGTGGTAGACGGACGTCAGTCTGTAGACGACGCGCTGAATGCAGCCGCCAAGCAAATGCTGAAATAACCCAAAAGCAGGGAGGGCTCGCTCTCCCTGCATTCCCCGTTGTTATTGCTTTTATATTTGCCTTCCAAAATTGGATTTTGAGAGTAAGGAGCTGGTATGCAGCCAGTGCATGATGCGGGCTTTTTGCAGCCGCAGTCTGAAACAAAAAAAACCGCCCATCCAAACTACCTGAAGTGGACAATCCTCACCCTGATCGCCGCGGTCAACGGGTATGCCACTATTCTGATGTACGCGCAGGGTGAAACCGCCTTTGCATTACTGACCGTTTTCCTCACAGCATTGGCTGTTTTCATCTTCGGCAGTAACAAAACTTACGCTCACCGCTACATTTACCCCGGTATCGCCGGGATGGTTATCTTCATCATCTTCCCACTGGTTTATACCGTGGGTCTGGCGTTTACCAACTACAGCGCCGCAAACCAGTTAACACTGGAACGCGCCCAGTCGGTACTCATGAGCCGCACCTACCAGTCCGGCGCTGCGTATGGCTTTGATTTGTACAACACTGCAAACGGCTACCGCGTTGTGGTGAAAGACGGTGACCAATTGCTGCAAACAGGCACGCTGGATTTGGCAAACCTGCCAGCAGAGCCGGTCACCCTGGTGGATTCAATATCGTTTGACGGTAAAAAAGCGCCGATCAAAGAGATTGTGCAAAACCGTACCGAGCTTTCCAAACTGCTGCTGATCATGCCGGACGGCGAAGAAATCCGCATGAGTGGCCTGCGCAAGTTCGCCGCTGAAGGCCCGCTTTACACCATGCAAAGCGATGGTGAAACCCTTTACAACAACCGCGAGCAAACCTACTTCAAACCGAACCACGAGATTGGCTACTACCAGCAAATCGATGCGGAAGGCCAGTTCGTGGGCAAACCTGTCTCTCCGGGTTTTGTGGTGAACGTGGGTTGGGACAACTTCCACCGCGTGTTGACCGATGACGGTATCAAAGAGCCGTTTGTCGGCATTTTCATCTGGACGGTTGTCTTTGCTTTCCTGGCGGTCGCACTGACACTGGCTGTGGGCATGGTGCTGGCATGTATCGTTCAGTGGGAGCCATTGAAGGGTGCCGGTGTGTACCGCGTTCTCCTGATTTTGCCTTACGCGGTACCTTCGTTTATCTCCATCCTGATTTTCCGCGGCCTGTTCAACCAAAGTTTTGGTGAAATCAACATGATGTTGGAAGCTATGTTCGGCATCCAGCCTAACTGGTTCTCCGATCCTCTGATGGCCAAGATCATGATAGTGATGGTCAATACCTGGCTGGGTTTCCCCTACATGATGATCCTGTGCATGGGCTTGCTGAAATCCATCCCGGAAGATCTGTACGAAGCCTCAGCGATTGATGGTGCGGGTCCAATCCAGAACTTCTTCCACATCACACTGCCGATGTTGGTGAAGCCACTGACGCCGCTGCTGATCGCCAGCTTCGCGTTCAACTTCAACAACTTCGTGATGATCATGCTGTTGACCAACGGCGGCCCGAACATGCTCAACACCTCAGAGCCAGCGGGCTACACAGATATTCTGGTGAGCTACACCTACCGTATTGCGTTCGAAGGTGGTGGTGGTCAGGACTTTGGCCTTGCGGGTGCCATTGCAACCCTGATCTTCCTGATGGTTAGCGGTATGGCACTGCTGAACCTGAAATTTACCAAGCTGTCGCAGGATTAAGGAGTACCGCCATGCCTATGGTTCAATCAAAATCGCAGAAGTACCGTGTTTGGGCAACGCATGCCGGATTGTGTGTGTTCCTGTCCCTCATCCTGTTCCCTATGCTGATGATCATTGCTATCTCATTGCGTGAGGGTAATTTCGCCAGCGGCGAGCTGATTCCAAGCAACCCAACGCTGGATCACTGGCGCCTGGCGCTGGGGCTGAATGTCACTAACGCCGATGGCAGCGTGACACCGCCGCCTTTCCCTGTGCTGTTGTGGCTGTGGAACACGGTGAAAATCGCGGGTATCACGTCGCTGATCATCGTGTGTATGTCCACCACCAGTGCGTATGCGTTCGCCCGCCTTCGCTTTAAAGGCAAAAGCAACATCCTGAAAGCCATGATGATTTTTCAGATGTTCCCGGCGGTATTGGGTCTGGTCGCGATTTACGCTCTGTTTGACCGTCTCGGCCAGTACATCCCATTCCTCGGCCTCAACACCCACGGTGGCCTGATCTTCTCCTACCTGGGAGGGATTGCCCTGCACGTCTGGACGATCAAAGGCTATTTCGAAACCATTGATGGCTCGCTGGAAGAAGCGGCGGCGCTGGATGCGCGACACCATGCAGGCATTCCGTCTGGTATTGCTGCCGTTGTCTGTGCCAATCCTTGCGGTGGTGTTCATCCTGTCGTTCATCGGTGTGGTGACAGAAGTGCCGGTCGCGTCGCTGCTGCTGACTGACGTAAACAGCTACACACTGGCCGTTGGTATGCAGCAATACCTGTACCCGCAAAATTACCTGTGGGGTGACTTTGCCGCAGCGGCTGTGTTGTCAGCCATGCCGATTACTATCGTCTTCCTGCTGGCTCAGAAATTCCTGGTTGGCGGCCTGACTTCAGGTGGCGTTAAAGGTTAAATATATCCCCAAACTACCTGAAGATGCAGGATTCAGGCTGTTTGGTATAACATGCCTGGCGAAATGTCAGGCATTTTTCTTGAGTAAAATGCGATGAACAATAACACCCTACAATCGTATTCTTTGCTGTTTGATTTATTAATTGAATCAAAGAACAACAATCAAATTGCATTGAAAATTATTTCAGATAAAGAAATAGATTTGCCTGAATACTTTCCTGTTATCAGGTTCGAGAAGAGATTTAATGAAAACTGTCGTGTTGTTGGTGACGGTTTTCAAATGCTTTGCCAAACAACGGGGTTTTTAAATAAAGCTGAGCCCGTTGGACGTTGTCCGGATAATAATGAGAGTTACCGGATATATGGCAAAGACGATAACCAGCGTTATTACAATTATCTGGTGATTGAAGAAAGCGAAGGCTACACCTTGTTCGGCTTTACCTCTTGTCACCGTTATGCCGGTTTCTTTGAGATTACAGACGGGCAGGTGACCGCGGCTCTGGACGGCGAAAACATCACCTTGGAACCGGGCGAGCACCATCTCGAATCCATTGCCGTTTTAGAAGGCGAAACGCTGGCGCAGGTGTATGAGCAATTTGCCGCGGCCATTGCGGTCAATCACCCGCCAAGAGCCCACGTTGCTGATGCATCACCCATCGGCTGGTGCTCGTGGTACGCCTATTATGCGGCGTCTCTGCCGAAGATATTGGCACCAACCTCGACCAGATGCGTGGCGATCTCAACGATATCGAATGGGTGTTGCTGGACGACGGCTACCAGGCCTTTATGGGCGATTGGCTGACACCCTCCGAGCGCTTCACGGGCGGCGTAAAAGCGGTGATTGAAGACATCAAAGCACGTGGCAAAAAGCCTGCGATCTGGATGGCACCGTTTATCGCCGAGCCAGGATCTGCCGTGTTCCGTGAACACCCGGAATGGTTCGTGCGCGCTGAAAATGGCGAAACCTTGAAAGCGGAAGACGTGACCTATGGCGGTTGGCGCTGCCTGCCGTGGCTGATGCTGGATACCAGCCAGCAAGCAGTCTGCGACCACCTGACTCAAACCGTTAAAACCATGCGTGAAGAGTGGGGCGTAGAGCTTTTCAAGCTGGATGCCAACTATTGGGGCGCGCTGAAAGGCAAACGCGCCAACCCACAAGTGACGGGTATTGAAGCCTATCGACGGGGAATGGAAGCTATCGCGAAAGGGGCAGGCGATGCCTGGCTGCTGGGTTGCAATGCACCGATGTGGCCGTCCCTTGGCATGGTGGATGCCATGCGTGTATCTGACGATGTCGAGCGTGTGCCGCACCGTTTCAGCCAAATTGCCCGAGAGAGTTTCTTCCGCAGCTGGCAGCACCAGCAACTTTGGCATATCGACCCGGATTGCGTCACCCTGACCGATATTCCGGGGCAGGAAACGGATGATGCCGCGTACCGATACCACCGCGATGTGGTCGCTGCCGTCGGTGGCTTGCTGCTCTCTGGCGACCCGTTGGCAGAGATGGACAGCAGCGCCAAGGCGTCATTCTCGCGACTTATCCAGCGCAGCCAGCTTAGTTCTGCGCCCGTGCAGTTTACGGATTTGTCGCTGAACTACGGCAAGCTGGCGCTTGAGAGTGGCGAAACGCTGCATGCTGCAATGACCTATCTCAAGGATGACTGGGAGCAGTTGACTGTGACATTACAAAACGATAAAGCCGTCGATTGGTTTGATTATTGGAGCGGCGAGAAATTAAACCACGAGCGCAGAAATTCTGGGTAATTAATTTGTCTTCGGAGAATCGAAGTCAGTTAATTATCAGCAAATAAATCCCATAACCAAAAGCCATCGCTTAAATAGGGTGGCTTTTCTTTTTTGGTTTATTTTGTTGGTTGTATTTCATTTTCAATATTTGGCATATCATCACATTCTGCGCAAAGCGAAGAAATAAAACGTATGCAAGAATCCAGACATTAATAATAAACGCATTATTAACTTCTACTCTGTGTATTGTTTTAAGGATGTGCAATGCCTACATTTAAAATTTCAAAACTGGCAGCAGCAATGACAATTATTTCAACCGTCTCCCTCTCGGGTTGTGGCGCTTTTTCTGAAAACGAAAAATCACCCAACACCGGCTCACCGGCACCGGGTCATCTGCGTGTGTATTTAAACATGCTGGAAAATGACTACCAGGATATGACACTTCACGTCTGGAACAACGAGCAGTGTTCAGCCTACAAAGGCACGGATACAGACTGGAACCGTGGCCTGCAGTTTGATGGTGTGGACGACGCATTCGGCGCGTACTGGGATCTGCCAATCCTTGATTCAACCCAGGGCTGCATAAACTTTATTCCGCACCGTGGCGATGAAAAGCCGCTGCCACAGGATGCAAAAGCCTATATCGAAGAAGCCGCGAAAATTGGCTTCCGCGCCTTTACCTTCAAAGGCGATGGCAATGTTTACTACGAACCGCTGGCACTGCCGCCACTGAACCTGACAGGCGCAACCGCGCACTGGGTTGACGCACAAACCCTGCTCACACCTGCGGATGTTACCCATGTTGAGTTGTATCAGTCGCTCACTGGCGGTGTGAATATCTCCGGTGATGAGATTTCTGGCTTTGATAAAAAAATCGATGCGACAGCCAATGCAGAAAGCCGCTGGCAATCCCGATTCCCACACTTGGGTGGCATGGCTAGCTGGCATCTGCCACTGACCAATGATGAGGCAAAATCCCTGCTCAAAGGGCAGTTGGTGGCCGTGGCGAAAAACGCCGAAGGCAAGATTGTGTCAGCCACTCAGGTGCAAATCGCCGGTGTGCTGGATACCCTTTACGTCGAACACGGCACGGCGAATGACGACAACCTGACTTACGGCGCAACCGTCGCCAATGGCAAAACTGCCTTCAGGTTGTGGGCACCGACAGCGCAGTCCGTCAGCCTTGTCGGTTACGACAGCGACAAGACCAAAACGGGCACCATCCCGATGCAGTTTGATGCCCAATCCGGCAGTTGGTTTGTGGAAACTGACAAACTGGGTCACGGCGATTTCTACCGCTACGACATGACGGTGTATCACCCGGCCGTCAACGAAGTGCGCCACTATGAAGTGACCGACCCATACTCACTCAGCCTGTCGATGAACTCGACATTCAGCCAGGTGGTTGACCTTGACCATCCCGATCTGAAACCGGCGGGCTGGGATGCGATGCAAAGCCCGCACAGCCAGCAAAACCCGGCCAAGATGGTGATTTACGAATCACATATCCGCGACCTTTCTGCGCTGGATGCCTCGGTTTCTGCTGCCCACCGCGGCAAATTCAAGGCACTGACTGAAACCGCTTCTGCGCCGGTTAAACACCTGACCTCACTGGCGCAAAGCGGCGTGACACACCTGCACTTGTTGCCTGTGTTCGACATTGTCTCTGTCAACGAAGACCCGGCGAAGGTGATTGATATTCACCAACCATTCAGCGCCTGTGTGACATCAATCCGTCAGCGAAAAACAGCGAATTTGCATCCTACTGCGACAGCGAGAAAACCGTCGCAGAAGTGTTTGAAATCCTCAAAGCCAGCGATGGCGCAGATTCGCCACTGGTGCAGAAACTCAATCGACTGGTCGCAGGTCACGACAGCTACAATTGGGGCTATGACCCTTACCACTACACCGCGCCGGAAGGATCTTACTCCACCGCGCCTGATGGCATGACCCGAATCCGCGAGTTCCGCGAAATGGTCATGAGCATCAAACAGAACATCGGCATGAACGTCATCATGGACGTGGTTTACAACCATACCAATGCGGTTGGCCCGGATGCGGATCACTCAGTGCTGGACAAGGTAGTGCCATGGTATTACCAACGCCTGAACACACAGTCCGGCGGTGTGGAAACCTCGACCTGTTGTTCAAACACCGCACCGGAAAACGCCATGATGGGACGCCTGATCCGTGACTCGCTGGTGGTGTGGTCGAAAGACTACAAAGTGGATGCGTTCCGTTTCGACTTGATGGGTCACCACCCGAAAGCGCAGATCCTGGAAGCGCGTGAAGCGGTGCGTCAGGTCAACCCTGATACCTACTTCTACGGTGAAGGCTGGAACTTCGGTGAAGTGGCCAACAACACCCGTTTTGAGCAGGCCATTCAGGGCAATATGGCAGGAACCGGCGTGGGGACTTTCTCCGATCGTCTGCGTGATGCCGTGCGTGGCGGTGGCCCGTTCGACGGCGGTGATGCGCTGCGCGCCAATCAGGGCTTTGGTAATGGTGCGTATGTCATGCCAAATGACATGAATGGCGTCAGCCGCGAAAGCGCGCTGCACAGTACCGATCTGGTTCGCCTTGGCATGGCGGGCAACCTGAAAAGCTATGAGCTGACCACCTATACCGGCGAGCGCAAACGCGGCGAGCACATCGACTACAACGGTCAGCCAGCGGGTTATGCCGACCAGCGACCGAAGTGCAGAACTATGTCTCCAAGCACGACAACCAAACGCTGTGGGACAATAACCAGTACAAGATCCCTTACGAAGCGCCGCTCGATACCCGCATGCGCATGCAGGCGGTGTCACTGGCAACCGCCATGTTGGGGCAGGGTGTGCCGTTTACACATCAGGGTGTTGAGCTGCTGCGCTCCAAATCCATGCAGCGTGACTCGTACGACTCCGGTGACTGGTACAACCGCGTGGATTACAGCCTGCAAGACAACAACTGGAACAAAGGCCTGCCGCGTGAGGACAAAGACGGCCCGAACTACGACATGATCAACACAGTAATCGAAGGCCATGGCGACAATGCCAAGCCGGGTCAGGCCGAGATGCAGACAATGGTCAGCTACTACAAAGAGCTGGCAAGCCTTCGCGCCCATTACCCGCTGATCACGTTAGGCAATGCAGACGACGTGCTGCGCCGTGTTGGGTTCCTTAATACCGGGCCTTCGCAAGTTGCCGGGCTGGTGGTGATGACGATTGATAACGGCATCAACGCCGGTGATGACCTCGACAGCAATGTGGACGGTCTGGTGGTGGTGATTAATGCCTCGCCGCAGCAGCAAATCGTGGAGATGGGCCAATCCGGTCTGGCGCTCAGCGCCAAGCACACCAGTGACCTGAAAGGGGATGCGCGTGTGGATGGCACCGCGATTGTGGTTCCTGCCTGGACGCCAGCCGTGTTCGAGCTGGCCCGCAACGGTAGCCGCGGCGCGGGTATTCCACCTGTGGAGAACTGATGGTGAAACGCCGGAATAACTGAATCTCAGCACAGCCTCGACGTAGGGCTGTGCTTTTCTCTTTTTGATATTGAGGTGAATGGACGATGAATACACCTTTTCTTTATCACGGACAGGATTGCCACTGGGTGATCCCGTCGCAGGATTCCCTGACCGTGCGTGTCGTGACCGAAGCCGGTTTTGAACCGACTGCCTTTTACGTGCGCTGCGAGCCGGACAATGAGCAAAAGCTGATTGCGATGAAGGAGGTGAAAACCGACAACGCCGCAGCTTCCCGCCTGAAAACCTGGCAGGCAGAACTGCCTCTGAACCGCGACAAACCCACCACTGTGTATTGCTTCAAAGCGGTACAGGGAAACCTGCAGTGGTGGCTGCACGGCGAAGGGGTATCGACGGGTGCCGGGGCTGGAAAAGCAGTTCCGCTACAACGCCGCGCACCAGCCGCCAGATTGGGTAAAACACCAGATTTTCTACCAGATATTTCCGGATCGTTTTGCCAACGGCAACCCATCCATCAGCGTGAAAGATGGCGAATACTGTTTGCAGGGCAATGAAAAACCAGCGCTGGCAAAACCGTGGGGCGAGCCGGTTTCCGAGCATGGCACTAACGGCGCGTGCGAATTCTATGGCGGGGATCTGAAAGGGATCCGCGACAAGCTGGATTACCTGCAGGCATTGGGTGTCACGACTCTGTATCTGAACCCAATTTTCACCGCGCCCAGCAACCACAAATACGACACCTCAGACTACTTCAACATCGACCCGCACCTCGGCACCAATCAAGAGTTCGCCGACCTGGTGGCTGACCTTCACCAGCGCGGCATGAAAATCGTGCTGGATGCGGTGTTCAACCACACCTCACTCAACCACCCGTGGTTTGATGGTTTTGAACGCCGCGAAGATGGCCTCGGTGCGTGGAAAAATCCGTCGTCGCCATACCGCGAGTATTACCAGTTTGACGGTGATTCCGACGACTACGTGGGTTGGAACGGCGTCAAAAGCCTGCCCAAACTGAACTACCTCAATCAGGCAGTGCGGGACTATTTCTACCAAGGTGAAAACGCAGTGATCAAACATTGGCTGCGCCCGCCTTATGGCATTGATGGCTGGCGTTTTGATGTCATCCACATGCTGGGAGAAGGGGAAGGGGCGACCAACAACGCCCACTATGTGAAAGCGTTCCGCGAGTCGGCCAAGTCCGTCAACCAGGACTGCTATGTGCTGGGCGAACACTTCTTCGAAGCCACCCAATGGCTG
The DNA here is from genome assembly GCA_001310415.1 of Enterovibrio sp. JCM 19048. Lineage (GTDB taxonomy): Bacteria > Pseudomonadota > Gammaproteobacteria > Enterobacterales > Vibrionaceae > Enterovibrio > Enterovibrio paralichthyis. The sequence continues at coordinate 57,776 of BAXE01000005.1, forward strand.
CAAGGCGATCAGGAAGATGGCGCGATGAACTACTACGGCTTCGCCCATCCTGTTCGCGCCTTCTTTACCGGATTGGATATCTCGTTCGACCCTTGTTACCTGAATGCGGAAACCTTCGCCGCCTGGCTGATGGAAGCCATGGCCAAAGTGCCGTGGCAAAACCAGCTATCACAACTCAACCAGCTCGACAGCCACGACACCATGCGATTCCTGACCATGGCGAACAGTGATGAAGCCACCCTGAAAAGCGCACTGATGTTCCTGTTCTGCTGGGTTGGCGTGCCATGCATTTACTACGGCACGGAAGTGGCAATGGAAGGCGGGCACGACCCAGACAACCGCCGCACCTTCCCATGGGAGCAACTGGACAGCCGCGATGATATGGTCGCTTTTATCAATACTCTAACCACACTGCGCCGCGAATCCAACGCCCTGCAAAGCGGCAGCCTGCAATGGCTCTATGCCAAAGGCGACGTGCTCGCTTTCGCGAGAACCCTGGGTGATGACATTGTGATTTGCGCAGTGAACCGTGGCGAAGATCCGGCCACCATTTCGCTGCCACTCTGGCAAACCGGTACAATGCAAACCTGCTTCAGCACGCTGTTTGGCGGGCAGAGCGTAAAAGCCAGTGATGGTGAGTTGTTGATGACTGTGGAAGGGAAGTCAGCGCAGGTTTTGTGGTAGAGATTGTTGCTGGTTTTGGTTTTTTGGCTATTGGTTCTTCCCCCTTTTTTAAGGGGGAAGTTAAGTCTTTTTTGCAGCGGGTAAGGAGAAATGCGTTAGTTAGGTAAATATTAATGCTACTCTTCATTCCACTTACGGATATTGTGCTCCCAACCTTCTTGTTCTTCTGGCGATAATGGTGAATTTACCTCATAGCAAGATTCACACATACCATTGATAAGATAGTTTTTATCTTCATATTCATTACAATCATCCATCGTACATTTGACCATTTCAGAGAATTCATCCCGATAGCACTCATCACAGATGGCTTGTCCATCAACCTGCCAATAATATGTAGAGTCTATATTGCTTCCGCAGTGGCAAGTTGTTTTTTTGTTGCTAAAGTTTCTTATTTTCTTTAATTACAGGCATTTTTTCTCTCGTAATTTTCAGAGGTTTTTAATGGCGAATTCACTCACAAGAATGAAATGTAAGTTAATATTGGCAAATGAATACATATATTGAGTGGGTCAAAAGTAAGTCAAAAATAGTGATAATTACCTCGCTTCTAACTATTGGCTGAAAACTTATACCTACAGGTACATCTCTAGAGTGCCCTTTAGAATATGTGGCAACTCTCTAGTCATCATTTTCAGTTTTTGTTCTCTGATATCCCCACCATTCCTTTGTGCACGAGTGCTTATAACATATTTTTTATTTTATCATTTAGTTATGAGTTACATGCGTGACATAAAGTACAAAATTCAGTTTTTCATAGTTAATGATTCACTTGATATACTTAATTGGACTCATTCATTCGGCCTGTACATTGACAATAAAAAGATTTACCTGATAAATGAATGTGGTGCATTAAGAGCTCATAACCATATATGTAGAAACCTTCCCCTTGAAAAGGGGAAGGGACTAAAAGAGGCAAAAGCTCAGTATCCCGACAGCTTATGCAGCTTCCCAATAAACAAAAAGCCCCAAGTGTCATCACTCGGGGCTTCGTGTTTTTTACTTCACAAATTGTCTATCTGAAATTACTTCACCAAAATCGCGAACGATTCATACGGCGTGAGCGTTAGCGTTTGTTCCAGTGATGAACGGGCAACGCCGTTGTGGATCAGACATTCCCCTTCAACTTGCCATTCAGCCGGAACATCAACCGTGATGGTGTCGGCGGAGAAGTTGTTGATGGCGACAATCTTCACACCATCCAGCTCGCGAGCATAACCAAACAGGCTTGGGTGTTCGGCGAACAGTGGGGTGAATGAGCCGTAAACAATTACAGGGTGCTGTTGGCGCAGCTCGACCAGGTGTTTGTAGTGCCAGAACACAGAATCTGTGTCTGTCAGAGCAGCATCGACGTTGATTTCTGTGTGGTTCGGGTTTGCCTGAATCCACGGGGTGCCTTCGGTAAAACCGCCGTGGGCGGAAGCGCTCCACTGCATTGGCGTGCGGGCGTTGTCGCGGCTGTTTTCGTGGATCGCGGCCATCATGGCTTCTGGGGATACGCCATTCTCAGTGCGTTCGCGGTAGAAGTTCAGGGTTTCAATGTCGCGGTATTCTTCGATGGTCTCGAAAGCCACGTTGGTCATGCCAATTTCTTCGCCCTGATAGATATACGGCGTGCCTTTTAGCAGGTGCATGGCGGTTGCCAGCATCTTGGCGGATTTGACGCGGTGCTCGCCGTCGCAGCCGTATTTGGAAACCACACGTGGCAGATCGTGGTTATTCCAGAACAGGGAGTTCCAGCCGTTGTCAGCCAGTTCAGTCTGCCATTTGGTCAGCACAGCTTTAAAGGTTGGCAGTTCCAGCGGGACTGGCGTCCATTTGTCGCCGTTGCCCCAAGTCAGGGTGATGTGCTCAAACTGGAACACCATGGAAAGCTCTTCACGGGCCGGGTCGCTGTAAAGCTTGGCGATTTCCGGTGTTGCGCCCCAGGTTTCGCCGACGGTCAATAGATCTTTGTCGCCAAATGTCGCGTGGTTCATTTGCTGTAGCAGTGGGTGCAGGCGTGGGCCGTTGCCTGTGATGCCTTTGTCGATCTCTTTGCCGATAAGGTCAATCACGTCCATGCGGAAGCCGCCGATACCGCGGTCAATCCACCAGTTCATCATCTGGTGAACCTCTTTCTGCACCTTCGGGTTTTCCCAGTTCAAATCCGGCTGTTTCTTTGAAAACAGGTGGAAGTAGTATTCGCCGGAAGCCTCATCATACTGCCATGCGGAACCGCCGAACAAAGAGCCCTGATCGTCCGGCGCAGAGCCATCTTCGTTTGGTTTGCGCCAGATGTAGTAATCGCGGAACGGGTTGTCTTTGCCTTTTTTGGCTTCTTCAAACCAGCGGTGTTCGTCCGAGGTGTGGTTAACCACCAAATCCATGATGATGCGGATGCCACGGTCGCGGGCTTTGGCGATCAGTTCATCATGTCTGCCAAGGTCCCGAACTCCGGCGCAATGTCCTGATAGTCGGAGATGTCATAGCCATTGTCGTCCATCGGCGATTTGTAAACCGGAGACAGCCAAATCACGTTCACGCCCAGGGTTTTAGGTAATCGAGTTTGCTGATGATGCCTGGATATCACCGATACCGTCGCCATTGCTGTCGCAAAAACTGCGTGGGTAGATTTGATAAACCACGGCGTTGTGCCACCAAGGACTATTTGCTGGGTAAATGGCGTTGGCTGGGGAAGTTGTGTGCATGGGTTCACCTGTAAGAAGTCTGAATGCTTGGCGCAATACTAGGAACAAATCCGGGTGACCGGAAATACAAGAACAGGCGAGTGATATAGAAAATATTTATATCATTGGGTATAAAGGCCACTCCCGTCACGAATTCGCAGGTCTGCTGAATTTAGCGTCTTTCCAGACTGTGAATTGCGTCAAATGCCATTGTTGGAGCACACCGTGGATAAAAGCTATCGCCAGTTTCTGGCTGTCGCCGAGTCAGGCAGTATCAGCGCCGCCGCCGCCGAATTGAACCTCAGCCAGCCTACATTGACGGCCACTATCCGAAAGCTGGAAAGCCAATTCGGTGTGCCGCTGTTTGTGCGTAAATCCAAAGGGGTAGAGCTGACGGAGTTCGGTGAACTGCTGCGTGAACAGGCGCAGGAAATGGCGCGCCGTCACCAGCGCATGGTGGATAAAATGGCGGATCTGAAAGCGCGGCGTACCCAGAAAATCAAAATGGGGACGGGCGATGCGTGGTGGGAGCTGTTTATCAAGGATGTGGTGGCGGAATACACCCACAGTAACCCAGCGATTTCGGTTGATCTGGAATTCGGTAACCACCTCAAACTGATGGATTTGCTGCAGCAAGGCCATATCGACCTCTTTATGGGGCATGAGATTGTCGGGCTTTCCAGCCGCTGCGCCGTCTCTTTTCTGCCGGTGTTCCAGGATGAAGAAGCCCTGTATGTGCGGGAAAACCACCCCTTGTTGATGAGTGCCAATCCGCAAATGGAAGCAGGTTTGTATCCGCTGTTGCGCGTGACGCCGGATACGGAATCTTACCGTCACCTGTTGGACGATATGGGCCCCAAGCAGCGGGAAGCACAAAGCAAAGGTTGGGGGAGCGGATTGTCTATAACGTCGGGTCGCTTTCCGCCAGTATGGACATTTTGCGCACCTTGCCTGCGGTGATGCCGTATCCCGCGAAAATGGCAGACTTTTTTGCCGAGCGTGGCATTGTCGCCTTGACACGTGCAGATGCCGACTCCGGTTCCTGCCAGCGCGGAACGGTGGGAATTTATTATCATCACCACGAACAGGGTGATCACCTTCACGCCTTACTCAAGCTCATCAGTGAGCGGGCAACCGCACTGAATTAATTTTAACAAAAAATTAAGCCCGGCTTTTTGCATCATCGCCGTGCCTGTGGCACTGGATTTGCCCTTTGCTATCAGTTTTTCTTATAGCCCTGTCACGAATTTTCCGGCAATTACGCCCCATTGTGTGATTGCCGATACACACTCATCAACTCCTCCTTTTACCTACGCCTCCCTACTACGCCTGACTACGCCCTGAGGGTGGAGGATGTTGCATAACCGCGTTCGCATAAACATGTGCCCCGAGACCAATTGGTTATTTAAAAAAACAAATAACATTGAAAAGGGACATATAAATGAAACGCTTACCAGTTGCTGCAGCGGTACTGGCTGCAATTACCTCTTATTCTGCGTTTGCTACCGACAGTGGCGTAAAAGCGACTGACATTCTGACTGACGGTTGGGAAGTTCATGGCTACGGCTCAATGAACTACCGCATGAACGACGGCCAGTCTTTCGACAACGAATTTGGCAAGCCTGATTACAAAACTGCAGGCACCATGGGCAAGAGCAGCTCACAGGTCGAGTTTGTGATCAAAAAGCACACTGAATACGGCAATGGTGTATTCAGCGACTTTATCGTGCGCTCTGAGTACGGCAATGGCGACTCTTACTACTACACCTCTTCGGGCAACCAAAAAGCCAACAACACCGCTCAGTTTGAAATCAAAGAAGCTTACGTGGTGCTGGGTAACCTGCCTTACCTGCCAACTGACAGCGAAATCTGGGCGGGTCGCCGCTTCCTGAACCGCGCTGCGGGTGGCCTGTCTGGTGAATTCTGGAAACAGTCTTCCGGTCAAGGCGCGGGTTTTGAAACCAAGTTCGATGACGGCCAGCGCGGTGGTATCGCGGTGGTGTCTGCAGACCCAGAAGCAGGTCTGGTGAACGACTTTATCTGTGCAGACGGCACGGAAATCGGCGGCACTCCATGTGGTGACATCGTTGCAGACAACCCACCGGCAGACGGCGATCGCACAACGGTTAGCTCACTGGATATGTACTACTACGGCGTTCAGGCGCTGGGCGGCAGCTTCGATTTCGACATGAAAGTGATGTACCGCGCGAACCAGGATCCAAAAGTGGATTCTGATCCAGCAGAAAACGGCGTTGGCTTTGCTATCACCTACAACCGCGACTTCTACGGTTTCGACGGCTGGTCACAAACGGCGATTGCTTACGGTAAAGGCCTGGCAGCAAACCGTGGTGTGAACTTCGGCGGTTGGAGCACGCTGATCGAGTCAGATGAATCCCTGTTCCTGACCACTTACGGTGTGGCAAACATCAACAGCAAGTGGCAGCTGGGTACAGAAGCGACCTGGTTCCAGGCGCTGGACACCCTGTTCGGTGCAGAAGACCTGAAGCGCGGTATCGTGGCAATGCGTCCTAGCTACAAAGTGAACGACAACTTCCGCATGGAGTTCACCGGTTCTTACGGTTACGAAACCGGTAAAGAAGGCTACTGGGGTCGCACCGGTGATGCGGTTGAAACCCACACCCTGAACGCTGAAATCGCAACCGTGTTCACCGTGAACGCTGACTACTTTGGCCGTCCACAAATCAAACCTTACATCAGCTACATCCAGACTGATGACGAGGCGAGCGCGAAACACGTAGGTATTAAAGATGGCGACAACGACACCATCTTCGGTATCCACGCTGAAATCTGGTTCTAAATATACATAGGGTCTGTTGACCGTTGGTGGTTGAATTTTGTTCTAGCGAAAAGCGTCTTAGGCGCGGCGAGGTGTGTGCCGCCTAGTAATCTAAGCAAGTACACCTCAACAAAGCATAAGACGCTTTTAGCAGAACCCTTCGGGCAGCATTTGTGGAGACTTTCTCCTGCGTTATCGGTTTCTCATGTAGGCGACTACACATCGAACCCTCTGCCTTGAATAAAGCCCCCACAAATTGCTGCAAAAGCCATCACCAATGGTCAACAGACCCTAAGCGGCCTTCGGGCTGCCTGTTTGAGTTTGTAGCCCTGCGTTTTTTCAAAGAGTGCAAGGCTATCGTCTCAGACATCACTCCAATCCGCAGACGAAGGAGAACATTATGAAAACACGCCATGCACTTCTCGCCGCATTACTGGCAGCCACAGTATCAGGCTGTGCCGCCTCAGACCTTCCAGCTGCGAAAAACATTTCTATTGAACAGAGCGTTTGCTGCACGGATTACAGCCAGTTTGGCTGGATCCCACTGACTGGCGACCAACTGGATATCGCCATTGATGCCCATTCCCCAGTTGCGGAAATTGAAGGTGGTAAGAGCTACTTTGCGGCGTTCGCGATGCCGGAAAACATCAACCGTCTGCAAATTACCCTGAATAGCTGGATGAGTTCAGAAGGGGTATTCGCGCCGAAAATTCTGTTGCTGGACCCGGCGTTCAAGCCGGTGAAAACCGTTTCCCTGGATGCTTTCAGCCAGAAAAACTCAGACATGTTCCATCTGGCGAGTTACGAAACCCAGTTTGTGATGGACAGAGAGCAAACGCCGTATCTGGTGGTGTACTCACCGGAAGAGTACCGCCGTGGCGAAATTACCATTCCCCCATCCTGAGCGTATCCGTGCGGAAGAGTTAGGCATGGCGCGCCCTATGGTGACTGACCCGGTTATCCAGCACAGTAATTTCGGTTCGCTGGAACTGGCGCTGAAACCACTGAGCCTTCGCGCTTACCGCGTTGATGAAGTGAAAGCCAAACCTGTTGTGGCAGAGAAAGCGCCGCAGGAAGTGGCAGCAAAGACCACGACAGAAAGCATGATGGCGGAAAGCGAAGTCTTCTATAACCAGAAAATCACCCAGGCAGTTGAGTCCGGCGATATCGCACTGGCACTGAAATGGCTGGAAGAAGCCAAACGCGCAGGCTCGAAAAGCGCGGAAGCGACCTTTATCAATCTGGTCAGCCAGTAGGCGAATAAATGCAAAACAACATCATGAAAAACAATAATAAAAAAGTAATTTATCAAGTGTTCACCCGTCTGTTTGGCAACACAAACACCACCAACAAACCGTGGGGAACCCTTGAAGAAAACGGCGTCGGTAAGTTCGATGATTTTACCGACAAAGCGCTGGCGGAAATCAAAGCCCTTGGCGTGACCCACATCTGGTATACCGGTGTGCCGCATCATGCGCTGGTGGGCGACTATGCCGATTTTGGTATCAGCCACGATCACCCCGCAGTGGTGAAAGGCCGCGCCGGTTCCCCGTATGCGGTGAAAGATTATTTCAACGTCAATCCGGATCTGGCGAACGATCCGGCCAACCGCCTGAACGAGTTCAAAGCTTGGTGGACAGAAGCCACAGGCAGGGTTGAAGGTGATCATCGACATCGTGCCGAACCATGTCGCCCGTTGCTATCAGGGCTGAATAACCCTGACGGTGTGGTCGATTTCGGCGCGGATGACGATACCTCGCTGGCCTATCACCGCGACAACAATTTCTACTACCTGCCGGATGAAGCGCTGGCGTTGCCAGACTTCGCCGAGACTTTCGAGCCATTAGGCGGCGAAGAGCACCCAATGCTCAGCCAGCCTTACCAAGAGTTTCCCGCCAAGTGGACAGGTAACGGCGCGCAAAAAGCCAAGCCGGACTTTGATGACTGGTATGAAACGGTCAAGGTCAATTACGGCGTGCGACCAGACGGCAGCAAGGACTTTGACACTCTGCCGGAAGCGTACATGCAGCTGGATCACGAGCAGCACTACCGGTTCTGGCAGGGGAAATCGGTGCCGGATTCATGGAAGAAATTCCGCCAGATTGCTGAATACTGGCTGATGCTGGGTGTCGACGGCTTCCGTTATGACATGGCGGAAATGGTGCCGGTGGAGTTCTGGAGCTACCTCAATTCAGCCATCAAATACATCGACCCGGATGCTTTCCTGCTTGCTGAGGTCTACCAGCCTGACTTGTACCGCCAATATGTTCATCTGGGAAAAATGGATGCGTTGTATGACAAAGTCGATTTCTACGATGCACTGAAGTTAGTCATGCAAGGCAAGGCGTCCACGGACGAACTTGTCGCGATCCGCCGCGAACTGGCAGACATTGAACCGAATATGCTGCAGTTTCTGGAAAACCACGACGAGCAGCGACTGGCAAGCCCACAGTTCGCCGGAAACGCCGAGCTGGGCAAGCCTGCCATGCTGCTTTCTGCCTGCATCGGCACGGCGCCAGCCATGGTTTATTTCGGTCAGGAAGTGGGAGAATCCGCAGAGGGTGACATGGGTTTTGGCCGCCAGTCCCGCACCTCGATTTTCGACTACTGTGGCGTACCTGCGCACCAACGCTGGATGAATAACGGCGCGTTTGATGGCGGGCAGCTGAGTGAACAGGAACGAGAACTGCGTGATTTCTACCAACGCCTGTTAACCTTCACCGTGAGCGCCCTGCACTCGATGGTGAATGCTTTGAGCTGCACGACGAAAACCGCGCCGCAGCCAACGGTTATGACGACACCATGTTTGCCTTCGCCCGTAGCACTGAAGATGCCGCGCAGAAGCTTATCCTGTTCAGCCATTTCGTCGACAACGACAAAGGCGAACTGTCGCTGAAAATCCCGGCAAACGTCATCGAAAACTGGCACCTCTCCGACGGCGCTTACCCACTCAAAGAATGCCTTTATGGGCAGCAATCCTCCGTGTTGTTTGTTGAAAACGGCGAAGGCTGGTTGTCCCTGTCTGCCAAACCGTTGGCGGCTTTGGTGTTTGAAGTGAGCCCTCAATCTGACGATGACTAACCGCGCTGATTTATAACCATTCATTTCTATTTGCCCTCGATGTTGATTGAGGGCTTTTCTGTTTGTATAGGATGTACCGTGAGCCCAATTCCACCTATCTCTGAGACCCTTTATATCCGTGGCACCTTTAACGGTTGGGTGATGATTCGCCGATGCAGTATGTTGGCGAGCACTGTTATCAGGCGACGCTTTGCCTTCCCGCTGATCGCCACCAGTTCAAGATTTCTGATCGAGATGGCACGGAAGCATTGACGTTTTCTGCCGATCTGCAAAAGGCGACCGAGTGCCAACTGGAAGCGGCAATGGTGCTGATGCCTGCCAAAGGTATTGGTAATGACCTTATTCTGGATGCGCCGCAAACTGGCCTGTATACCCTGACTTTGGTGGTGCAGAACTGGCGTGAACCTTTGCTGCGTATTGAGCAGGGCGGCGAGAATATCGATGCTGAGCCAAACCGTCCGCTGTTAAGCGCAGAGATAAAAGCAAACCGCAGCCCGGAAGTGGCGCTTGTTGGCAAGGCATCTCCGGTACTGGCGCCACAGGCATTGTTTGATGCCATGGCTATCCGCGAGCCACAAAGCTTCCCGTTTGTGTTTGGCGACAATGTGGATGGTTGCTATGAAGGCCAGACCCACCGCTTTGTGGCAGCTGGAAAATACCGCCACAAACAGGGTTGGTATCTGGGAACCTTCGGGGCGCTGGTGGATGGTAAGTTGCAGGATAAAACCCAGGCCACGGAAGCGGCGCTGTATCCTTTTGGCATAACCCACCACTACGCAGGGGGTATCGCCGACACCCTGAGTATTTTCTCAGGTAGTCGTACCGCCGCGCTGCGCGTCGAAAGCGAAAATGCGGCATTACTGGGCATCGTGCCGCTGCTGAATCTTGCCATAAACCAAAGCACAGTCTCGCGCTATGACGATTGTGTGGTTTATGCGTTGGAGCCTTCGCTGCGCCAGCCAGACAGCCCGGCGTTTATTGCTATCAGTGCCGATCAGCCATTCAGCTTCCGTGAAGAAACCCTGAAAACATGCCCGCAACTGGATTCGGTCATGCACCTGAGCGGTATGCATGTAAAGCCTGTAATAGAAGCATTGGAGCCTACAACAGCGTTGACAGTGTATCTGTCCTTTGCGGTGACGGAGCAAGAAGCGGTGAGTATGGCGAAAGCTGCCAGCGTCAACAATGGTAATGCGCAGCATCTTCAGGCGACTTACGACATGCTGACCAAAAGCTATCTCTGGACGTCTGATGAGACCTACAACCGCGCCTGATGTGGTCAAAAGCGGCGGGCAAGGTGTTTGTCTCCCGCGAGTTTGGTACTGGGATTTGGGCGGGTTTGCCATGGTTCAAAGACTGCTGGGGACGGGATTCGTTTATCGCCTTGCCGGGGATCACGCTGGCAAACGGTGATTTCGAGGATGCCAAGGACATCATCACCAACTTTGCGTCCATGCAGCAAAAAGAGAAAGGCGATGTGAATTACGGCCGCATTCCCAACCGCGTTTCCAGCGCTACCAATATCATTTACAACACCACGGACGGCACACCGTGATGGTACGTGAAATTGGCGAATACCTGCGTTACAGCGGTGACAGGGACTTCGCGGCTGCTGTGTATCCGGTGGTGAAGGCGTACATCGAAGGGGTGGAAACCCATTACCTTGATGAGTATGGCCTGATGACCCATCGCCACCCTGATACCTGGATGGACGCCAAGTTGCAGGGACAAATCCCTTGGTCAGCTCGCGGCAACCGCGCCAACGATATTCAGGCGCTGTGGTTTACCAGCCTGAAAGTGGCGGCAGAGTTGGCCCAGCTGGTGGGTGAAGAAACGGAAGCAGGGCGTTTTAATGCCATGGCTGACAAGGTTCAGGCCAGCATGAATCAGCTGTTCTGGAATGAAAAAACGCAGTGCATGGCTGACCGCGTGGATGAAAACGGCGTGCCGGATTACCGCGTTCGCCCGAACCAGTTAATGTTGATGACAGTACCGTTTGGCCGCGAGCTGGTAGCCCCTGAAACCGGTGCGCATGTGGTGAAAAATGCCCTCAGCGAACTGATGTTCCCTTGGGGAGTGTGTTCGTTGACGCAAAACGACCTCTGGTTCCATCCGTATCACAACAACCGCGACGAGTACCACAAGGATGCCGCCTACCATAACGGCACGATTTGGGGCTGGAATGCGGGGTTCTCTGTGTCGGCCATGCTGCAATACGGCAAAACTGAACTGGCTTACCAACTGACTAAAAACCTTGCTGATCAGATCCTGACGCTCGGCCATCGTGGCACCATGAGTGAAAACCTGGATGCGTTTTTGGATGCGTCGGGCGAACTGGTGACCACCGGCACGTATGCGCAGGCGTGGTCCGTGTCTGAGTTCCACCGCAATGGCTATCAGACTACCTGGGCGTGCGTCCGGATATGTTGCAAGGTCGCATTGAATTCTATCCGCATTTCCCGGCGTGTTGGGAACAGGCAACGGCCCATGTGCCTTTTGGGCAGGGTGATGTGCTTGCGGTGGATTTCAGAAAATCCGGTGCGGTTTGTCAGTATTTGCTCACTGCCAAAGAAAGCGGGTTAACTCTTGAGTTCGGGTTTGATACCGATGACGGCCATCGCCAGTATTACACTCTGCCGCTGAAACGCCTCCAGACCCTGACGGTGAATACGGCAGAGAACACCCTGCATATTGATGGCTTTCTGGTGGAGCCAAATCGCGTTGAGTCGAACTTCGTGGATATTCTTGGTGACTTGACCTTTGCCGTGCAAGAGACAGACAGGGCGTATCCGGTGCTGGAAAATCACGGCATGTTGGAGCGCGAAATCCGTGCGGCGAACTACCTTGTGAATGAGGACTAAAACCTAAGGGGCTGCTGACCTTTGGTGGTTAAATTTTGTTCTAGCTATAAGCGTTTCAGGCGCGGCGAGGTGTGTGCCGCCTAGTCATTCTAAGCAAATACACCTCAACAAAGCATAAAACGCTTAGAGCAGAACCCTTCGGGCAGCGTTTGTGGGGAATTTCTGCTGCGTTATCAGCTTCTCATGGAGGCTAGCTACACATCGAAGCCTCTGCCTTGCATAAAATCCCCACAAACTGCTGCAAAAATCATCACCAAAGGTCAGCAGCCCCTAGCAAAGACAAAAATGCCAGCTTGAACGCTGGCATTTTTATTGGCTTCGGCTTTAGATGAGGATTAAGGGATCCACTTCAGGAACAGGGTTGCCAGTGGTGGCAGGGTGAGGGAAAGGTGCCCATCTTCCACGTTAATTTCTTCGGATGGAGAAACCCTGAGCCCAGTATTGGCTGTCGTCGGTATTCAGCAGCAGGGCATATTTGCCTGCCACCGGCACAGGAATCGCGTAGCCTTCGCGCACTACCGGAGTGAAGTTGCTGATCACCAACACGCGGCTGCCATCATCACTGAAACGCTCATGGGCGATCACGCTGTTTTGCGCGTCGTCACCAATCCGCCATTCAAAACCCTGGCTGTCGCAATCGCCTTCGAAAAGCGCCGGTGTCTCGCGGTACAAATGGTTCAGGTCACGTACCAGATTTTGCACGCCCTGATGCTTTTCATACTGCATCCAGTGCCATTCCAGTTGCCCGTCATGGTTCCATTCTGCGGTCTGACCCAGTTCGGTACCCATGAAGTTCAGCTTCTTACCCGGTTGGCCGTACATGTAACCAAGATAAGCGCGAAGGTTAGCCGCTTTTTGCCATTCATCACCCGGCATTTTGTTGTGGATAGAGGCTTTGCCGTAAACCACTTCATCGTGCGACAAGGACAACACAAAGTTCTCGTTGTAGGCGTAAACCATCGGGAAGGTTAGGGTGTTGTGGTGGTACTGGCGGTGGATTGGGTCTTCCTTGATGTAACTTAAGCTGTCATGCATCCAGCCCATGTTCCATTTGAAACCAAAGCCAAGGCCACCTTCAGAGGTTGGACGGGTCACGCCCGGAAACGCCGTGGACTCTTCCGCGATGGTGATGGCGTTCGGATAGTGTCGGTACACCTCCTCGTTCACCCAGCGCAGCAGGGAAATGGCGTCGTAATTGTGGTTGCCGCCATCATGGTTCGGGATCCATTCATCGTGGTTGCGCGAATAGTCGAGGTAGAGCATGGACGCCACTGCATCAACGCGCAGACCGTCGATATGGAAATGCTCAAGCCAGAACAGGGCATTGGCGACCAGAAACTCGCGGACGTGTTCACGGCCGTAATCGTAGATAAAGCTCTTCCAGTCCGGGTGCCAGCCGCGTCGAGGGTCCGGGTCGTTGTAAAGCGCCGTACCATCGAAGTTTGCCAGCCCGTGATCGTCTGACGGGAAGTGTGCCGGTACCCAGTCAAGGATCACGCCAATGCCGGCCTGATGGCAGCGGTCGACGAAGAATTTGAAGTCATCTGGCGAGCCGAAACGGCTGGTAGGGGCGAACAGCCCAACCGGCTGGTAACCCCAGGAGCCGTAAAACGGGTATTCCGACACCGGCATCAGCTCGACGTGGGTGTAGCCCATATCGGTGAGGTAAGGGACAAGCTCGTCTGCCAGTTCGCGGTAGGTCAGGAACTCGCCATTTTCGTGGCGTTTCCACGAGCCCGCGTGAAGTTCATAAAAAGACAAAGGCTGCTTGTGTGGCGGGGTAAACGGGCGTTGCTGCCAGTTTGCATCCTGCCATTGGTAGCCATTCTGGTCGAACACCTTGGAGGCAAAAGACGGGTATTGCTCGGCGTGATAGCCCCAAGGGTCGGCTTTGTGTGGCAGGCGGTTGCCAAGGCCATCTTTCAGTTCGAACTTGTAGCTGACACCGGCTTCAATGCCCGGTACGAACAACGCCCAAAAGCCATCATCCAGACGCTGCATAGGATGGCGGCGGCCGTCCCAATGGTTGAATTCACCAATCACGCTGACAGCAGAGGCATTCGGCGCAAACACCATAAAGCGGGTACCAGCAACGGTTTCATCGTCACGCTCGAAGGTGCAAGTTGGCGCCATTTCGCGATAGGCTGTCGAAGGCGTGTGCAGGCGCACACTCTCAGGCGCAATATTGCGGAACTGATAGGGGTCGATAAAAGTATGCTCACCGTCGGCATAGCGGGCATGAATACGGTACAGCCTGTTTTCCAGCGCGGCTTTGTCGCAGGAAAGGGTGAACAGCCCCGGCGCCGCTTCGTTCAGGGCAATGGCTTTGTCATCCAGCAAAAGTGAGGCGCTTTTGGCCTCAGGTAGCCAGACGGTCAATGCCGCTTCCGGCGTGGCATTTGGCCCCAGCACGGAAAATGGAGACGGAAAAGCAGCTCTTTCGAGCTGCTCACGGAGTGTAGTGATTGGGATTGCTGAGTCTGCCAGCATGCCTATTACTCCTTGTGTTGGCTGGCTTGTGCGCGCACGTCGGTCAGACGCTGGCACAGGCCGTTGATTTCCGGACGGGCAAATAGCTCATCCAGGGTGGCTGAAAGCTTGCGACGCCAGTTCGGGTACTGGTCAACGGTGCCTGGTACGTTCACCGGTTTGTCCATCTCCAGCCAGTCTTCCAGCTGAAGGCCAAGCAGGGCGCTGCTGCCCGCCGCTAAATGCATTTGCATTGCGTGGGACAAGCTTTGGTCCATCGGTACATAGAGGGCATCCTGACCGATATGCTCCGGCAACCAGCCATGCCAGCGGATGCTGTCGAGCATCTTTTGCTTCATTTCAGCGCGGGCAGTGAAAAGTCCTTCCAGCTGCGCTTCGTCAGGGTAGAGGCCGAGCTCTTTGCCCAGACGCAGGTCGTCGCAATGCCAGAAACCGCGCAGGGTTGGCATGTCATGGGTACACAGGGTCGCCATGGACTGCACAGGGTAATGCGCCGGGGACAGGTAACCGCCATCTTCCGCTGTTTCGAAGAAGAAGACTTTGTAAGAGTGCACGCCGCCTTCGAACAATGGTTCGACAATCTCGTCCGGCACAGTGCCCAAATCTTCACCGATGATGCTGCACTGGTTGCGGTGGCTTTCCAGCGCCAGAATTGCCAGCATCTCTTCCACTGGGTAGTAGAGGTAAGCACCGTCCTGCGCAGAGTCGCCGCGTGGGATCCACCACAGGCGCAGCAGGCCAAGTACGTGGTCGATACGCAGGGCGCCGCAGTGTTTCATGTTCGCGCGCAGCAAGTCGATGTAAGGGGTGTAAGCGTGCTTGACCAGATAGTCCGGGTTCAGCGGTGGCAAGCCCCAGTTCTGGCCCAGTGGGCCAAGGATATCTGGTGGTGCGCCGATGCTGGCATCCAGACACAATGCGCCTTCATCTGCCCAGCTTTCTGCGCCGGAGTCACACACGCCAACTGCCAGATCGCGGTACAGACCAATGTCCATGCCACGGTCGGTAGCGAGTTGCTGCACCGCTGCCAATTGCTCTTCCGCTAGCCATTGCAGGTACATGTAGAAATGAACCGCATCCTGGTTTTCTTTGATAAACGCCTGAACTGCTGGGTTTGAGAAGTGGCGGTATTTTTCAGGGAAGACCGGCCAGCCCCAGATTGCGTCGTCAGTCTTTTTCAGCTCAGCATGCAAAGCATCAAACGCTGCCTGGTGCAGAAGCTCATGCCGCCTTCATCCACGTAGCGGTTAAAAGATTGCGCACGGTCGGTTTGTTTTGCCAGTTGGCGGGTTTTGAAGGTTTCCCACAGCATTGGCAGCACGCTCATTTTGAGGTCGGCCACTTCGCTGTAGTTCACCCATTCCGCGTCACGGGCGGCTTTGATGCGCGCCTGGAATTCGGTGCTGCCTACGCGCTGCTGCGCCGCATCACTCAGGCAAATTCCGCCACGTTAATAACGTCGATGTACAACACGTTCAGCCAACGGCGGGAAGACGGGCTGTATGGCTTGCGCCTTCTGGGTTAGCCGGGAACAGAGAATGAATAGGGTTCAGGCCAACAAAATTACCGCCACGGCTGGCAACGTTGCCCACCAGTTGCATCAGATCGCTAAAGTCACCGATGCCCCAGTTTTGTTCGGATTTCAGGGTGTAAAGCTGAACCGTGGTACCCCACAGTTTTTCGTCTGCATTAAGAGAAGCCTGTTTGTAGCAACTTTTTGGCGCGACGATAACGGTCGAGCTGAAATCGCTCTTGCGGCGTTTGCGACGCATGGTGAGCTGGTGGTAACCCATTGGCAGTTTTTCTGCCAGACGGAAGACCAGTTTGCCATCCTGCGCGCGGGTGTCGCTGACTACCTGAGATTCCAGCCAGCCTTCAATCACGTCGCCATTTTCCTGGGTAAGTGACCAGCTGAAATCACCGATACGCACGGTTTTACCCAGCGTGAGGGTGACATCCACAGGCTGGTCTTCACGCAGCACAACGACCGGCGCCAGCAAATCCTGCTGGTGTTTTCGTTCTGCCGACGCTTCCAGTTTCTCGTCGTCTCTGGTGTCGTATCCCATCGCAGCCAATAGTTTTACCAGTACGGCATCGCTGACGTTGGTTGGCTCTCCCCAGGCGCTGATGTAGGTATCAGCAAGCCCGGCGCGGCTTGCTACCGCTTTTAGTTTTTGTGTATCCATTTCTATTCATTCTCTTAAAGGCAGCCTTTAACAGGCCGCCTGATTAGGCTTAAAGGTTGATTGCTTCCAGTTGCCAGATGGTGTCCACATAGTCGCGGATACTGCGGTCTGAGCTGAACTTGCCTACAGATGCAGCGTTGATGATAGCCATCTCTGACCAGTGGCTTTGGTCGCGGTAAGCGCGATCGATATCGGCATGGGCGCGGGCGTAATCGGCGAAGTCAGCCAGCACTAGATACGGGTCGCTGTGCACCAGATTGTCCGCAATGCTGGCCAGACGTCCCGGCGCACCCGGTGTCAGCGCATCGCCGTAAAGCATGTCGATGGCATTTTTGATGATAGGGTCGCGGTGGTAGATCTCGGCAGGGTGGTAGCCGTTTGCCAGCGCTTCCATCACCTGTTCCACTTCCATACCAAAGATGAAGATGTTGTCGTCGCCCACTTCTTCGCGGATTTCAACGTTCGCGCCATCCATGGTGCCGATGGTCAGGGCACCGTTCAGCGCCATCTTCATGTTGCCGGTACCGGATGCTTCCTTACCTGCGGTGGAAATCTGCTCTGAGACATCGGCCGCTGGGATAATGATTTCCGCCAGACTGACGCGGTAATCCGGAATGAACACCACTTTCAGTTTGTCGCCGATGCGTGGGTCATTGTTGATGGTTTCTGCTGCGCGGTTGATGGCAAAAATGATGTCTTTCGCCAGCGCATAACCCGGCGCTGCTTTCGCCGCGAAGATGAACACGCGAGGGTGAATATCAAAGCCCGGCTCGTTCAGCAGACGCTGGTACAGAGACAGGATGTGCAGCAGGTTCAGGTGCTGGCGCTTGTACTCGTGCAGGCGCTTGATCTGCACATCGAAAATCGCATCGGTGTTCAGGGTGATACCCATGTTGGCAGAAACCCAGTCAGCCAGACGCTGTTTGTTCTGTTTCTTCACCGCCATGAATTGCTTCTGGAATTTCTTGTTACCTGCCAGTTTGTTGAGGCTACCCAGCAGATCCAGATCTTTCGCCCAGTCGCCTTCCACGTGCTGGTTGATCAGTGAAGAGAGCGCAGGGTTACAGAACTTCAGCCAGCGGCGTGGGGTAATGCCGTTGGTCACGTTCAGCAGACGGCTCGGGTACAGGGCATTGAACTCTGGGAACAGGTCGCGTTTCACCAGATCTGAGTGCAGCGCTGCCACACCATTCACCGCGTAGGATGACGCGACACACAGGTTCGCCATGCGCACCATTTGCTGCTCGCCTTCCTGGATCAGTGACAGCTTACGCAGCTTCTCCACATCGCCCGGCCACTTGGCTTTCACTTCGGTCAGCATCTGTGTGTTGATTTGGAAGATGATCTCCATGTGACGCGGTAACAAACGACCCATCAGTTCCGCACTCCATGTCTCCAGTGCTTCCGGCAACAGGGTGTGGTTGGTGTAAGCGAAGGTGTGGCTACAGATGTGCCATGCTTTGTCCCAGCTAAAGCCGTGGTCGTCCATCAATACGCGCATCAGCTCTGGAATGGCGATGGTCGGGTGGGTGTCATTCAGCTGGATGGTTTCAAATTCAGACAGGGATTCCAACGAACGGCCAAGGGAAAGGTGGCGGCGCAGGATATCGGCCACTGAACAGGCACAGTGGAAGTATTGCTGCATCAGGCGCAGCACTTTGCCTTGTTCGTGGTTGTCGTTTGGATACAGTACTTTGGTCAGGTTCGCGGCTTCCAGTTCGCTGAACTGGGCATTGACGTAATCGCCATCGTTAAAACGTGCCAGATCGAACGGCGCTGGCGCGTGACATTCCCACAGACGCAGCGGGTAGGTGCTGTTGTTCTTGTAGCCGACAACCGGGATATCCCAAGCGCGGCCTTCTACCTGCAGGGCTGGTTGCCAGCGGCGCAGGGTGTTGCCTTCTTCATCCAGGTAGGTTTCAACGCTGCCCCAGAAGCCGATTTTTTGCGTCAATTCAGGACGTGCCACTTCGCACGGGTAACCTTCCATGCCTTTCCATGCATCCGGCGCTTCTTTTTGTTCGCCATTTTCGAATGACTGGCGGAACAGACCGTACTCGTAATGCAGGCCGTAACCGACAGCAGGGAATTCCTGCGCTACCAGCGAATCCATAAAGCAGGCGGCGAGACGGCCAAGGCCACCATTGCCCAGTGCTGGGTCGCGTTCTTCTTCCAGAAGATCAGTCAGGTTCAGGCCAAATTCCGCCATCACGTCAGTGACTTCTGGGTAGATATCGAGCGCGATCAGGTTGTTACCTGTCATACGACCGATCAGGAATTCCATAGAGAGGTAGTTAACTTTCTTGGCGTTTTTCTTGTTCAGTGCGGCTTCTGTTTCTGCCAGATTGCCGATGTTCATGTCGCTCAGGCTTCGCCATTGCCAGGTACCAGCCGCGGGTAGTCGCGTTTTCAGGTAGCTGCGCATAGGTATTGGTCAGATGTGCCAATACGCTTTTCTTGAATTCTTCTTTATCGAACACAGCCGCTTGGGTTTGAGTTCTCATGCTATTGCCTCTTCTCGTCATTTAAGGGGAGCAGTGTTGAAAGTTCTAATTTGGTTTTGGGCGTCTAATTCACTGATACCAGTTTGCTATGGCGGATAGGGCGCTTCATCCTCCCCGAAAAACAAACTTAGGATGAGAAATTGGGGCGTAGCGGATTGTTGTTATTCGGCTCACAAAAGATGGGGAAGCGGCCAGAAAAAGTGGGATCTATTACGGATTTAGGGGGGCGTAGCGCGGAAAAAAGTTTTGTCGGGCTAAAGAGATTGGTGCTGGTAGCCGGAAATTTGCTTGAGTGACGGAAGATGGACGCCGGGCAGGCGTAGAGGGGGTGGAGGCATTGGAGGAGGCGTGGTGAGTTTCAACCACGCCTTTTGCTACGCCTGTGGGGATTTTCTGCTGCGTTTAGAAATGAATCGCTTTGATCAGGCGATCTGCAATCGCAATAGCCTGTTCACGGTTGGCGATTTGCATTTTCTGGTAGAGGTTGCGGATATGGGTTTTGATGGTGGTCGGTGCCACATCCAGCTCTGAGGAGATCTGGTCGTTGCTGAAACCGGAATAGATCAGCCCCAGCACCTGCCACTCCCTTAACGTCAGCGGACTGGTACGCACCGCTTCCGGCAGGCTATCGCTTGCCAGCAGTTTTTCTACCAGCGTTTCGTCAAAATGCACCGCACGTGAAAGGTTGTTCTGGTGCATGGATTCGAGCAGCGTGCGGATCTGGTGGCGCACCAACTGGTCGACGTTGCTTTGGCGCGACAAACGGTTAAGCACAGGTTGCAGGTAAACGCGGTCAAGGTAGAAGCAGACCGTCATTCCCGTTGAGGTGGATAGGTTAATCGCTTCTGTCAGGATCACCTCCGCATCTTCCTGCTGGCCAGATTTTTCCAGCACTGCGCTCAGCAGGGTGAGGTTGCGCTGCATATCTGCAATCAGTTCCAACTCACGGCTGACCTGCAAGATATGGGTCAATATGGCCTGCGCTTCGTCGTAATTGCCGCAGATAAAATGGGCGCGTGCCAGATTACGGTGCTGCAATTGCAGGAAGTGGTTGGTCGCAGTTGCCGGGGTCTCGGCGGTTTTCAGCCAAAGTGCTGCGCGATCCTGTTCTTCGCGCATTTGCCACAACACCAGTTGCGCCATATAAACATTGGCACGCCAGTCGAGGTGACACTCCTCCTGCTCCAGCAGCTTTTCACACTGATCCAGATGACGTTCCGCTTTGTCTAGTTCTCCACGCGCAAGAAAGACTTTCGCCAACGTGGTGTAGGCAGGCAGGGAGCGGGTGGTGTCGTAGTAGGACATCACATCCAGACTCTGGTTAGCCAGCGCTTCGGCTTCATCCAGACGGTTCAGCCCCCAAAGCACCTGTGCGCGCAGACGCAGCATGAACTCGTGCATTGGCACTTGCTCAAGGTGGTACTGCTTCACCAGGGTTTCGGCTTTATCGAGAATTTCCAGCCCCGAATGCGGTGCGCCCCGGGCGGTGTCAATCTCGCACTGTTGCAGTAGCGCCCACAACGCCTGATGGTAAACCTCGTGCTGGCGCGCCAGTTTCTCGGTCTGTTGCATCAGCGGAAGCGCGCGGCTCAACTGGCCGAGGCAGTGGTGCACCTCACCGACCACGGAGGTGGCAACAATGCGTGAGTGGAAGGTGTTCGACGGCAGTTGCTCGAAGGCGCGTTCACTCAGTTCCAGCGCACGCTCTGCATGGTTCTGGTTGATAGCAACCTGCGCCAGCAGGGCATCAAACTCACCCTGCTCGGTGCTTTTCAGGGTGATATCTCGGGCAGCCATTTCCTGCATGCCCTGTTCCAGCAATTCACCCACTTCATTGTACTGGTGCTGTGCCTGAGCCAGCCACGCACGCAGCAGAACCAGCGGCGGCTGGCTATAAAGCTCGTCATCACTCAGGGTTTTCAGCGCCGCACTCAACAGGCGTATATTGCCATGGTTAAACAGATACCAGCCGTGGTTAAGCAGCACTTTTACGCGAAGGGCTGTGTCTTTCGCTTCCATGGCACAGGCAAGCGCCTGTTTCGGGTTGTTGGTGGTCAGCCATGCGTTGACGGCGCGTTCACGTAGCGCATCTTCCATACCTGGGATCAGGCGCTGGCGCTGGTGGCTGAGAAATTCACCAAACAGGTTGTGGAAGCGGTACCACTGCTCGTCGGCATCCACAGCGTTGATAAACAGGCCGTGGCGGTTGAAGTTGGTCAGGCGGGCAAGGGCGTCATCCCTTCCGGTCACCATGCTGACAATTTCAGGGTTGAAGCGATCCAATACCGAGCACTGCATCAAAAACTCGCGGCTTTCCTCGTCAAGCAGGTCGAACACTTCTTCGGCCAGATAATCCCAAAGGTGGGTAAGGGTGATGGAATCTGACAGTGTCGGAATGGCGCGGGATGCTGCGCATTCAATGCAATCAGTTGCAATGCTGAAGGCCAGCCTTCCACCTGCGCCCGGAATGCACGGTTGATTTCTTCATCGGCAAGCTTGGTATTGAACTGGCTCAGGAAACGGTGGGTTTCTTCGTCATCAAACGCCAGCGCGGTGTTATCCACTTCGAGTAATTGGCAACGGACACGCAGGTTCGCAATGCCAGAGGTGGCTGTGTGCGGGAGGTGATCACCAGCGTCAGGTTTGCGGCATGTGCTTGATGAAGTGGCTGACTGCGCTGTGAATGTCAGCATCGTCAATCAGGTGGTAGTCATCCAGCACCAGATAAGCCTTTTCCTGCCAAGGGGCAATTTCTGCAAACAGTTGGGTAAAGAGGCTTTTCAGGTTACCAAACTGGCTGCGCTGCACCATGGCAGCAGTTTTTGGGCAGCTGTCATTGGTCGCTTTATTAAGCGCACCGATAAAGTAGTTGGCAAAGGAAAACGGGTCGTTGTCCGATTCATCAATACTGAACCAACCCACATTGTCGCAGCCGGACAGCCACTGGGCGGCCATGGTGGTTTTGCCGAAACCGGCTGGCGATTGGAACAGCACCAAACGGTAGTGGTGTCCTTGTTCAAGTTCGGTAAGTAGTCGTGCGCGTTGGATTGACTTGTGCAGTGGGGCTGGTGTAGTCAGCTTGGACGGTATCCACATATGAAAAGTACATCCTGATACGGTCTGGATGGTGCGGTGTTGCGGGGCAAACGGGCCATCCAGAGAAAATACAAACTAGATTTGCGAGCATTATCTGATAGTTGGAAAGGTGCCACACATGATGGGGATTTGAACTGGGATCTGGATCAGCAAAATGCGTCAAATGTAGAACTTGACGTCTATTTTTCCGACAGAGTCCAAAAAATAGGCCGTTAGGGTGCAGTGTATTGTAACAGCGTTGATACAAACAAACGCGGGCTGAAACAGGTTCAGCCTCAAAGTGAATACAGGAGAAAGCAGTCATCGATAAGGGGGATGTCAGCCAATACCAGTCCCCACTTGGGATCATCATCTTTTACAGGTCTGAATCTAAAGTGAGAAGTCGTCATAAAGTGAGACATTTACCTTGCTGAGGTGAAATCTTAGTGATATTTTGCGCGCCAATTTGGGAGCTATATCACTTAAAACCCAATTTTTCAGCCAAGGATAATAAAGAATGTTGACAAAACTATTTGTAAAAGCATCCGTAGCCGCTCAAAGCTACAAAAAAGATGAAGCTGGTGTAACGGCTATCGAATACGGCCTGATTGCTGCAGCAATCGCAGGTGTTGTTGCTGTTGCTTTCGGTACTGGCGACTCTGGCATTTCCGGCGCACTGAGTGATGTATTTGAAAAAATCCAAACTAGCTTGACCGGTAAATCAGCCTAAGCGGTTAACAAGGATCTAAGGATCTTTAATGCTGAGCCCAATTGAATGGCTGATGTCACTGTTGGCCATTCTCTTATTCCTCACTGCGGTGAGTGATTGTAAATACCGAAGAATACCCAACTCCCTTTGTATTGTTACTGCGCTGTTTTGCGGCGGCCTGATGGTTGCTAACGACCAGTGGAGCAATATGTTTCACCCCTTCGCTGTGATGGCAATCGGTGTGCTGTTGAGCCACTACCGCATTCTGGGAGGCGGAGATAGCAAACTTCTTGCTGCCTATTCTTTGGCGATTCCCTCTAACTTTCTATCCACTACTGTCCTCATCATCGCGCTGCTGGGTGGTTTTATCAGCCTGTTTTATGTCATCCGGACAAGGTTGTTTAAAAAACCTGCCAGAGGCATCCCGTATGGGATTGCGATAAGCCTGGGTTGTAGTTTGAGTATCCTTGCTGCCATAGGGACACCATGAAAAAAGTTGTGATTTTGAGCCTTGCTGTTGGGGCGATTTTGTTTGGCTTGTATGGCCTTGCCGGAAATCTGGCGAAAAACGCTGAAACACAGTCTGCCGTGGCGGGTCAGCCTGCCCAAGAGAGCACGTTGACGGTCTGGCAACTCAATCAGCCGGTAACGCGCGGCCAGGAGGTCAAGCGTTCCCACTTCAAAGTCACCAATATGCCAAAGTCACAGGCAAACGAACTGGGTGTAAATCAGGATATGACCCTGGACTATGAGCAAGGTGCCGTGTACGAATCCTCACTGGAAGCGGGCGCTGTCGCGTTTGCTGATGTGATGGTCAACCCCGAAGATGAGCAATATATCGACCTGATCATTGCCAAAGAGCGTGTGCCCTACGCGATTCAGGTGTCGCCTGAATCTGTGATTGGCGGCGTGATCACGAATGGCTCTAAAGTCGATATCCTGGCGCTTTCCCTGCCAAGTGCTTTCTCGATGGATGCTTCCGAAGCGTCTACCGAAAGTAAGCGCAATATGTACGTCACGCCCGTACTCACTGGCGTAAAAGTCCTCAAAGTGGATAAACAGCTTATTCCCGGTTCCCGCAATGAAACGGGTACCACGGAAGTGAACCTCATCCTGGAACTCACCCGCAAGCAAGTCGCAACACTTACCGTTGCAAAACGAATCTCAGAAATTGAAGTACACAAATCGATTGGTGAATACCAAAAGGCTGACTTACACGCCGATGCCGGAGACGTGTTGAGCAACTTTAAATCGGTTGTCGAATACCGCGCAGAGTCAGTAACGATTAATTAATCACGGGTGTGCCTTTCCATGAAACGCTTTTCTTTCATCGCTCCGCGTCTGTGGCTGCTGTTGATCAGTCTATGTGTCGCAACCGCGGCGCACGCGCAGCGTATTACCAATCTCGATCAAGGCGGGATGACCACGGTTACAGTGAACGAGGATATCGAATCCGTGTTTATCTCTGATCCGAACATTGCCGACTACCAGGTTATCGACAAGCGCAAAGTCGTTATTTTTGGCAAGAGCGTCGGTAATGTTTCGTTCGCTGTTTACGGCAGCGGCGGTGACACACTCGCAACCCGCAAAATCTGGGTAAACAAATCATTTGACGTCATCTCGCAGCAAATTCAGCTTCTTTACCCGCAAGCCCAGGTGTCCGTTACCAATATCGGTGACAAGGTCGTCCTGTCGGGTTTTGTCACAACCGAAAAAGAAAAAGATCAGATTAATCAACTGGTCGGCACCTTGCTGGAAAAAGAAAAGCAAGAGTTCAAGATGAACTGGACGGGTGGCGAAGAAGACTACGAACTGGAGTTTATGAAGCGTTTTCACTATGACGGCATCGTGAACAACATTGAAGTCGTCGTCGCGAAACAGGTCAACGTTAAGCTCACCGTTGCAGAAGTATCCCACTCATTCCTTGAAGAGTTCGGCATCAAATTTGGCAGCTCAGGTCAAGGCACCGGGGTGTTTGTCGACCAACTGACCAATTTCAGTGCCTCAGACATTGTGTCTGTGATCACGGCGATGGGAAATGACACTGTCGGCCAGGTGCTGGCTGAACCAAACCTTTCCGTTATTTCAGGCGAAACTGCCAGTTTCCTGGTGGGTGGTGAATTGCCTGTGGTGAGTGTTATCGATGGCGCCACCAATGTGGATTACAAAGAGTTTGGTATCCGGCTCGATGTCATGGCGAAGGTGCTGAGAGACGACCAAATCATGCTTTCACTCATGCCTGAAGTCAGCTCGCTGGATGCCCAATACACCAACAGCGCTTACGACCTGCCTGCATTAAAAACGCGCCGCGCAAGAACGACAGTCCAGTTGGGCGATGGCAAAAGCTTTGTGCTGGGTGGCTTGATGAGTACCGAAGACAAAGAGTCACTGAGCAAGATCCCGCTTGTTGGCGACATTCCGCTGCTGGGGGCGCTGTTCAGAAACACTGAAACAGTCCGCTCGAAAACCGAACTTATTATCGTCGCGACGGTGAACCTTGTTCAGCCGGTTGAGCCGACGTTAATTCAACTGCCGACAATGAAGAAAACCGCCACGATGGAGCGCTTTTTCCACATTGAAAAAGGCTACGAAACCGCAACCGAAAAGTGGGTTGAGGAAATCATGGCAACCGGAGGATTCAAACTGTGATTGGCATTTCTTCCAGACTGGCGGTTAAACATCTCACCACATTGCTGATGCTTGGCGTATTGGCCGGTTGCTCTGAACGGGTTGTTGAACGTCAGGGTGCGGACATTACCTTGGTGCCAGTGACGCAAACCCTGACGCTTTCCGTGCCGGGGCGCAGCCTTGAAGGGGCCGAAAAAGAAATCGAGCAGTTCATTCAGCAAAATTTCGCCTCGATTGAACCAAAGGCGTCGCGGTGGCATGGAGCGGATCGCAGGGCAAGAAACTGTTCGCCCATGCAAAAGAGTATG
Organism: Enterovibrio sp. JCM 19048; assembly: GCA_001310415.1. Taxonomy (GTDB): domain Bacteria; phylum Pseudomonadota; class Gammaproteobacteria; order Enterobacterales; family Vibrionaceae; genus Enterovibrio; species Enterovibrio paralichthyis. Next base: position 83,768 of record BAXE01000005.1, read on the forward strand.
CGGCGCAATTTGGACTCCGTCCTAACACGTTTACTGTCCAGCAAGCGCAGTTATCTGAAAGCGAAAGCATTCGTTTTGTGCTGACTGAATACAAAGTGGTTGCGCCGGTTTGCAGCTACCAGCAAGTGGGCAAATTTGGCTGGAATGAATCCAGCTGCTTCACCGATTCAGCGCGTTGGCAGTCGATGGTCAACCCAGAAAAAATGCTTCCAGGCAAGCTCTACAAATAACGCATCCTCTCGAACTATCAGGTATTTAAATGTTTGATCTTGTTGATATCTTAAAGAGCCGAACCGAAGAAAAAGCCGTGGCACAAGAGCTGATCACGACGGTTCTGTTCCACCAAACACAAGAGTGTGTGGATTTGGTCGAAGAGGCGTTCCGTTTTGAAGGCCTTGTTGCGCCTTCAATGCTGGAAAACACCGATGCGAATATTCGCCAGCACGTGCGTGACTCCCACATTGAAGTGGTGATTGTAGAAGCGAACCGAAGCGTCAATGTGTCCAAACACATGGAGCGTATCAGCCACCTGCTGCCAAACGATGCCTCTGTGATTGTTATCGGTAGTGAAGATTCGATTTCAACCATCCGAAACCTGAAAGCGATGGGCTTTTATTACGTCTTCTGGCCAATTCCAAAACAAGAGCTGATTGACTTCGTCCGTAACGTAGACAACAACCGCAAGCACAAAAGCGGCTTGGGTAAAGATCGCGAAGCGAAAAGGGTTGCGATTTGGGGCTCGAAGGGTGGCGTTGGCGCTACCATCATGACCTCGGAGATCGCGCTAAAGCTTTCCAGCAAGCGCAACAGTTCATGCCTGATCATTGACCACGATTTTCGTGGCGGAAACATGGATATTTGCCTGTTTTTGCAAAAGCACCAGAAGAAAACCGTCACCCGAAGCTCAATCACGGCGAGTGCTGATGCGACGTATGCCGCGAGCATGGTGAAGAAGCTGTCCAACATGGCAGCGCTGTTGTCACTGGAATCGGATGAGCTGAATGAACTGGAGATGAAGGAATACATCCGCTCATTGGCAGATAAGCTGGCGGGCCAGTATAACTTTATTCTTGAAGACCTTTCCCGCTCGACCAACTCCAAAGCGGATCTGGAATATATCTCCCGCTACTCAGACATCATATTGATCGTGATTGAGCCGACGGTGTCGAGCTTACGCGAAGCCAAACGCGCACAGAAATATATTGAAGCGCAGAACTCGCACGCCCGTGTCGTTAACGTGCTGAACTACACCATGCCAGAGAATGCTGCGACCATTACCGAATCTGATATCAAAGATTACCTCGCCATGCGCCGGATGTTATCTGCCCGTTCGAGCCAAAGATGGGCAAGATGATTCTGGACAGAACACACATGTTCCAGGCTCAGCTGCCGTTTGGCCGTAGCGTTTTTAACATCACCCAGCTTTTGCTCGGCCTTGAAGAGCAGAAAGGGGCTTCCTTTATCCAACGTTTACTGAAAAGGGGTAAATGATGGATATGACGAAAAAGGGGTTTGCGCAGATCCGGGCGCAGATTTTTGAAGCCTGGATGCCGATGCCGTCAAGACGCTTTCCAAGAGTGCCCTGTCCCAGCAGTTAGCCAATGCCGTCGATATGCTGGTGGAGAAGTTTGGGCTGTCGGTGTCTGCCTGATGCGGGCTGAATATGTTCAGAGTCTGGTTGACGAGCTTCATGGCCTGGGCCCGCTGCAGTCACTGATGGACGATGACACCATCAGTGACATCATGATCAATGGTCATGAAAAGGTGTTTATCGAGCGCAACGGTATTGTTGAGCAGACCAATGCCATGTTCATTGATGAAGCCCAACTGCTTCAAATCGCCAAACGCATTGCCAGCCGTGTTGGACGCAGGGTGGATGAATCCTCTCCGACCTGTGATGCGCGTTTGGAAGATGGCAGCCGGGTGAATATCGTCATTCCGCCTATCGCGATTGATGGTACGTCGATCTCGATCCGTAAATTTAAAAAGCAATCTATCAACTTCTCGCAGCTGGTTGATTTTGGCGCTTTGAGCCCGGAAATGGCCAAAGTGTTGATGATTGCTGCGCGCTGCCGACTCAACATCCTGATTTCCGGTGGTACGGGCTCAGGCAAGACCACCATGCTCAATGCGCTTTCCCAGTTTATCTCTGAAAAAGAGCGGATTGTGACCATCGAAGATGCCGCAGAACTCAGGCTGCTTCAGCCGCATGTTGTGCGTTTAGAAACCCGCACCGCAGGTATTGAAGGCAATGGTCAAATTACCCAGCGCGATCTTGTGATTAACGCCCTTCGTATGCGTCCTGATCGCATTGTGGTCGGTGAGTGTCGTGGCGCGGAAGCGTTTGAAATGCTGCAGGCTATGAACACCGGCCACGACGGTTCAATGTCGACGCTGCACGCCAATACCCCGCGTGATGCATTAGCCAGGTCGAGGCAATGGTGATGATGGCGACCAGCAGCTTACCCCTGACAGCGATTCGCCGCAGCATAGTGAGTGCGGTAGATATCATTATTCAGATCAACCGTTTGCATGACGGAAGCCGTAAGGTGATGAGTGTTGCAGAGGTGGTTGGCCTTGAAGGTGACAATGTGGTTCTGGAAGAAATCTTCCGGTTCCAGCCGTCATCCATTCAGGAAAATGGAAAAGTAAACGGCAAGTATGTGACCGCAGGCTTGATGCACCGTTCTGTCCTGGCTGAAAAAGCGCGTTTCTTTGGCCTTGAGCAACAACTGAGTGAGGTGTTCAAAGTCGGAGAGTTGGCATGATCTATTGGCTGGCATTGCTCCTCGGCGGGGTAGCTGTGGCGATCGCTTTTTGGCCGACTGCCAAGAAGTCAAACCGCAAGTACTACCTTGAAGAAGACATTAAGGTTTACCACGTTGAGTCGATTGACGAGGCTCAGCAGGCGGTTGACCTGGCAACGCTTTCAGACAGAAAAATGCACGTGAAGCTGTTCCAGACGGTGGAACGTGTGCAGCGGCAGATTGGAGACTTCGCAGTATTCAAACTGCTGGCGCTGGTTGTCGCTCTGGCTGCATTGGCTTCTATGCTAAACACCCATCTGATCAGGGGAAGCTTTGTTGCTGTTGCTGCAATCGTCGAAGTTGCAGGGCTGACAATGGGCTATTTCTGGCTGCAAAAAAGGGAAAAAAAGCAGTTTGAAGAGGCGTTTCCGGATGCGCTTAATATGCTCGCCAGCGCCGTGAGTGCGGGCGAGAGTATTATGCATGCCATCGTGTATGTTGGCCGTTCTCTGGAAGGCGACGTTGGCAAAGAGTTCAAACGCATGGGCGAGCGTCTTCAAATGGGGGAGAGCGCAGACTCCGTCTTTAGAAAGTCCTGTGACCGCTTTCCGTATCCGGCGTTTCATTTCTTTGTTATTACCCTGCGTGCAAACATGCAGCGCGGCGGTCAGCTCAAAGAAGTGATCAGCGTCTGAACCGCCTGATGTTTGATAACCGTGCCATTGAGAAAAAGAAATATGCGATGACATCCGAGGCGCGAACGTCGGCCAAAATTGTTGCGGTTATACCCTTTATCTTTCTGTTCAGTATGAAGTTTTTAAGCCCGCAGAATTATGAATTCATCATGTTCAACCCAGCGGGTAAGCCGCTTCTTTATTATTTAATTGTGAGTGAAACCATTGGGCTGACCATTGTGTGGATGTTAATGCGAGGGGCACAGAAATAATGAGTGCCCAATTAACGCTATTTATCGCATTGGTTGTGTTGTTCTTTGGCTTATCGCTTTGTTTCTATCTGGGTTACGCCAATTACAAACGCAAGAAAACGTTTCACCATTATTTGAGTGAAGAGCCGGTTACGAAGGTAGAAACATCGGTCGAAGATATCTTTAACTCGATGCTGTCCCAGTTCACTTCTACCGAAGAAGAGATCAATAAGAAATTCCTGGATGCAGGTCTGGAGACATTTAAATACAAAAGCTACTACATGCATTTCAAGTATTCCGTTTTTGTATTTGGCGCCATTGTTATTGGTTTGATGGGCACATCTTCAGGCATTGAGACAAGCAAATTGCTGGTGGCGATTCTTGTCTGGCTGACGGTGTGTATTGTTCTGCCTGACAGCTACCTGGCTACCGCAAAAAAGCCTTGATTCAGAAAACCTCCAGTCAGTTACCTTACCTGTTGGATTTGCTCGCTATTTGTGTGCAAACCGGTATGACGCTTGAGGCGGCGATCAGTTACCTGGCGATAGAGATGAAGAGCTTTGATAAAAACCTCGCCAAGTTGCTGGCAAAAATGAATGAACGATCAGGCGTTGTGGGTTTGGACAGGGCGCTGGATGAACTCTATTCGAGGATCCCGAGCCTGAGATGCGAAGTTTTGTGATGACACTGAAACAGAGCCTGCGTTACGGCTCTTCCATTTACGGCATCCTGACCACGCTCGCTGCTGATATCCGCATGGTGAATATGCTTCAGGCGGAAGAGAAAATCGGCAAGCTGGCCGCCAAGATGTCGGTTCCCCTGATCCTTTTCATCATGCTACCGATTGTGTTTGTAATTGTTGCCCCTGGAATCATGAGGCTGACCGGCAATGTATAAAACCTTAATGCTATCTGTGTCTTTATTACTGCTGACAGCGTGTGCCCAGCAAGCGCAAAACGACGCTCAGAGCTACCTTGCCACGGAAGATAACCGCGAGGCCATGCTGGTCAAAAGCGGGAATGCTGAGCAGTTAATCGTCCTTTACCAGACCCAGCTCAAGGAAAACGAGAACCTCGACACCCGTATCAAACTCGCCAAGGTTTATCTGAATGAAGGCGACGCTGAGTCCGCGCTGTTTGCGCTCTCAGATATACCAGATAATGAGCGCAGTGCTGATGTGCTTAAAATTCAGGCGAAATCGCACTATATGTTGGGTGAATACCAGCTTGCGATGAATACAACGGAACGCGCCATCAATCTGACGCAAAAAGAGGGCGAACTTTATAACCTTCTGGGCGCCATTTATGTCGAGTTGGGTGATTTTAATAACGCAGAAAATGCCTTTAACCAGGCGCGTCGCTATTTTTATGACGACAAGAAAGTAAAAAACAATCTGGCATCGATTTATATCCTTCAGGGCAACTACAACAAAGCCGTGAATATGTTGGCTTTGCTTTATTCTGAATCCCAGAATGACCCAACGGTTTATTCAAACCTGATCATCGCATTGGTTAAAAATGGCCAAAAAGAACAAGCGGCTGAAATGATCAAGCAGCACTTTGATATCGAAGAGCCAGAGCAAGTTATTCTGGCCATTGAAAGCAGCACACAACAAATGCCATTGGGCGAAGTACTAGAAAGTTTGCATGAAAAAGAAAATGAAAAATCAAATGCGGCATAAACAAAAAGGTATTGCGTCGATTGAATTTGCCGTTGGCTTTGGTGCTTTCTTTTTATTGTGCATCACCTGGATTGAGATTGGATACCTGGCTCATGTTTCGGCCGTCACTGACGTGGCAATTGCCGAAGCGGCGAGGGAAGCAAGGTGGCTTCCGTTGACCACGACAGACAAGGGCGTCCACAAAGTTTTATGAGCATTTTCAAACGAGTAGTGACAGAAGAAACGAAGCGTTATGGCGGCTTGGTGGATAGCGAAAAATTCCGTTTTACCGTCCAGTACCTTGATAGCGTGGATGATCTTGAACGCTATCAGGGCGATTGCCGGAGCAAGGACGATACCGCCCCGGAGATTGAATGTGGTCGCTCCAAGCACAGCGCGCTGGCGCTGTATGCGGTTGAGTATGATTACACCCCAATATTCAGCAATTTAATTGCCGATCCCAGCGTGCTTAGACGTGAGGTTATCGTTATTCAGGAGTATGAGCGTGACGCATTTGCCATTTAAGCAGAAGGGACATTCTCGGTGGAGTTTGCCTTACTGGCAGTCGTGTTCGCCGCTTTTATCATCCTGACCGGTGACATGGTCATTAAGCTGTCGATGCAGGGGCAGTTAGATCGCCTTTCTTATTCCATGGTGAACGTGCTGAAAGAACGCACTCAGCTGTATAACCCTGACTTCATGGAAATTGATCGCGAAAGTACCCGTGAGTTGAACAGCATTATTAGTCATTCATTAGGTCGCATGGTTTCAAACTATGATGCGTCGAAAATGGGCACAACGTTTGAGTCGCTCACTTTTCCAAATGGCAGGCAAACGCTCGATACCATTGAGCAGGGTGGTGGCTGTCAGTTGACGGACACACTGGCAGATCATCAAGACCTTTCCATGATGACCAGCTGGGGACGCCGTGCGACGCTATACCGGGTAACCATTTGCTATGAAACAGATAATTGGGCTGGTGCCTTGTTTGATGCAGAGTTTACCACTGTCCAATCTTCTTCAATCATGATGGGGCGTTGATATGAAGAGCAGTATTCATCAGCAGCGTGGCCATGCCGTATTGATGTTCATCCTGATGATCCCGGCGTTGTTTGGGCTTTTTACTCTGGCGATTGATGGCTCAAGGGCGATGCAAAACAAAGCGCGTTTGGGGGATGCGGCCGAAGTGTCTGCCTTGGCACTGGCAGCGCAGAACAGTGACAGTGACTGGGAAAACAAGCAGCTGGCGACACGTTACATTGACGCTTATATCAAAGACAAAGAAAGCATCGAATCTATCAAAGTTGTACGCACAGAGTGTAAAGCCAGCCAGCAAACCGATTGCGAGGGCGGAACCCGCTACAACCAGTATGCTATCGAGATAGTCACCAAACATAGCCCATGGTTGCCGGCGCAGGATGGAATGGTCGGCTTTGACGGTGACTATGAAGTGGCGCACAGCGGTATTGCACGTAAATACCAGGGCGACAGCATTGATATCTCTTTTGTCGTCGATTATTCCGGCTCTATGGAGAACTACTGGAAAGGGAAGCGCAAATACATTGCTGTCAGGGATATCGTAAACAATGTCTTGAATGAACTGGAAAAATATCAGGGCGTCGGGTTAACGCCGAACCGGGTGTCCATCATCCCGTATTCGGAGTACACCGATAAATCACCAACTGAGGGGATCACCGACTGTCGCTTTGAAGACCAGCTAGAGCAATGTGAGAATGACTGTATTGATACCTACAATCAGTGTGTCTCTTCCTGTTGGAACAATGGCTGTCGAAATAAATGTGCCAAAAGGTTGAATTCATGCGAAAGAAGTTGTGACAGAGAGTACGGCGAAAGAAGAAAGCCACTAGGTTTTGTTGATGAGCTTAGGTATTTCGGCGACCAGAACAAGGTAGACACAGGATCCACCTTGCGACCTTGTGGCAGAGCAAGGCCAACGACCGTGACATGGTATGTAATTTCATGCGTTACGAAGAAAACAGGTCGTACCGTTTTTACAACGTCCCCTTCACAGATCGCTTTGAGTCCGTTAAGGACGATTTATATGAATTCCGTCCCGGTGGATGGACCGGATCGTATCAAGCATTATCAAGTCGGCACAGTACTTTGAGCGTTTGGATTCGCCCAATCCTCGACAGCTGATGGTTATCCTTTCTGATGGGATAGACAATGTGGAAAGAGGAACTTTCGCAAACGGTGTCCCGACAACCAGCTTAGTGAGGGCGGGGATGTGTGACGTTATCCGTGAAAAGTTAAACGCAAGAAAGACCGCGGATGACCGTCCGGTGAACTTCCAGATGGCCTTTGTTGGCTTTGACTATCGGATACAGGACAACAAGGCGCTGTCAGACTGCGTAGGCAGAGAGAATGTCTATGACGCGGCAGACCCCGACGAATTGCTCGACATTATTCTAAACCTCATCTCAGAAGAAATTGGTCACCTGAAGTAACGATATGAAAAACAAAAAAATACTGACATTGGCAGTGGCTGCTGGATTCTTTGCAAATTTCGCAGCGGCAAGTACGCCTTCTGAGCTTCTCAATTACTACTGCGCCAAACCGGATGTAGATAAATCAGTGACAGTGCAGGTTGGCGAGGCAATCCGCATTATTCCAAAAGCGGGTGGGATGAACCTGATGGCGTCAAAGGTAGAGTCAGATCCTCAGCTCGTGGAAATTCTCTCCAACCTGTTCGAAGTTGATCCTTCCTGTGCGGAATTCCTGCTGGTTAATGGCGGCGAAAGCCTTTCGAACGGGGATCGTTTGCTGGCGCGTGTTTACTTCAACTTTGACAGCAGCGAGCTTACACCTCAGTCAATCGAGGTTCTTAACCGGATTGCTTCTATTGGCCGACAGACCAAGCATGTGTTTGAGCTTGAAGGCCATACGGATGCGGTAGGGGAAAGTCAGTATAACTTTGCCCTCGGACTTAAACGCTCGGAGCAAGTGAAAGCGTATCTTGAACAAAGAGGCGTAGAACGAGAACAGCTCAATGCCCAGTCATTTGGCGAAAAGCAGCCTTTGAATGAGAACGCAAGTGCGCAACAGCGGGAGCAGAACCGTCGGGTGGATATCAAGTAAACCCAGTGATCTGCGCGTCGAACAGACTAAAAAACGCGGGCTGAAACAGTTTCAGCCCGCGTTTTCGTTTTGTACCCATGGTGAGGTTAAGCCACCAGGTTTTTAATCCATACCTTGCTGCGTACGCGATAGATCGAGCCCAGCCATTTCACGATTTCTTCTACCGCAAACAGGGCGTAAACCCACTCCAACGGCACTTTCAATACCAGCGCGGCAAAGGCAACAACCGGAATACCAATCATCCATTGGGCAGCAATGTCCTGATAAAGGCAGAAGCGGATATCACCGCCAGCGCGAAGCACGCCGACTATCATGCTCATCGGAACAGATTTGATGATCAGCATGCCCGCAAATACCCAGTAGAATTTTTCAGTCAGCGCCAAAGTACTCGGTGACAGTGCGGAGAACAGTCCTAATACCGGCTGGCACACCAGCAGCATAATGCCCGCGATAATCACTGAACCGCCGAAACTGAACAGCGCAATGCCCCAGGCCTGCGGGTAAACCACATCCAACCGGTTGCGCCGAGTTGGTTACCCATCAGCACACTGGCGGCGTTGGAAAGACCAATTAGCAGCGCCAGTGCGAAAGATTCAATCGGTGTGATCACCGAAAGCGCCGCCAAGCCCTCTACGCCTGCCTGACCCAGCACCGCATGGTAGACAAAGATGCCACTCGACCAAATCAGGTGATTGGCTGCGGTTGGCAGAGACAGAGACAGGAAACGCTTCATACCAACAGGCTCGAACGCTTCGCGGATATGCTGGAAGTTAAACGCCGCTGCCATCTGGTTGCGATAAACAAACAAATACAGAAGGCTGACTTCAACGATACCACTGATCAGCGTCGCCCATGCCGCACCGGCAATCCCCATGGCCGGGAAGCCGAGATGACCAAATATCAGCACCCAGTTCAGGAACATGTTGAGGCTGATACCGATAAAGCTGAAAAAGGTGCTGATACCCGGTTTGTTCATGGCGCGCAGGGAAACAGACAAGCTGCTGCCGAGGGCAATCGTCACCATAGCCGCACCGGTAATGCGCAGGTACTCAGCCCCGAGTTCGATGACGCGGGCATCATTGGTCGCCAGCCCCATCACACTTTCTGCCAATACCATAAAAATCGCCGCGAAACAGACTGCGACAGATCCAGTCATGATGGCGGTAAGTGCGGTTTTACGGCGGAATCCTTCAAGGTTTCCTGCGCCCCAGTATTGCGCTGTCAGCAAAGCACCGCCTGTGGTGACACCAAAGATCAGGATGGTGGCGACAAACAGCGCTTTACCGGCCACACCGATAGCGGCTACGTCGGCTTCGCCCAATTGGCCGAGCATTAGAATATCGACAAGGCTTCGGCTGGAGAACAGCATGGTTTGCAACGCAATGGGCAAACCGATACCAATCAGGCGGCCGAAAAATTGCGCATCACAATGTGTGCGCAGGGAAGAAAAGTAGGTGTTCAATCTCAGATCCTAAGAGAAAGTGGATGCAGAAAAGGTGAGAAAACTGCGCGATTATCGGGCAATAAAAATTTACCAGCAAGTGAAATCGCTCGAATGCTAAATGCTTAATAAGCATATAATTATTTGCGACTAATGCATTTGGTTATAAGTGAATGGGATTGAGTCAGAAATCAAAAACACGCTGATTTTGTCGCCTGTTGGGTCAAAAATGACCCAGATTCGGCATTTTGCAATTACCGGACGGTTCTTATATTTTTGACGGCCTATGACATATCACGGGCCAAAGCATGACCAGGAAAATATTCGTAATCAGACACGGTGAAACGCTGTTCAACTCAGAGCAAAAGTTGCAGGGACACTGCAATTCGCCGTTAACCAACAAAGGTGAATCGCAGGCGCTTGCTGTTGGAACCACGTTAAAAGAGTACCTCTCCGACCGTTCTTATCACGTTTATTGCAGTTCTCTTGGCCGCGCTGTACAAACCGCACAGATTATTTGTGACGCGATTGGCTATGACCAATCTGCGCTGACCCAGGATGACAGACTTAAAGAGTTTTCGTTGGGCGAGTGGGAACAGCAAACCATCCCATCCCTCATTGAAGAAAATCCCGCGTTGCTGGAAAGAAGGGACTGGTACATTCAGGCGCCGGGCTGTGAAGCGTATGAATCAGTAAAAGGACGGCTACTGTCGTGGATCTCTGAATTGCCGGAAGAGCAGGATATCGTGGTGATCAGTCATGGCCTGACGGGGATTGTTCTGAGGGGGATCTTGCTGGATCTCAGCTATCAGGAAGTCTGGGCACAGGATCTTCCGCAGGATGCGTTTTTCCTGATTCAAAATGGCGGGATCACCCGAATTGACTGTATGACCGTTGAAGCGGTTGCCTGACTCTGATACGGCGATAACAGGGATTGTGTGAAATGCAATCCCTGTTTTTCCCCAACAACGGCCACACCTTTTCCACCCATGGCGACACCTTTGCCGAATTAATCCCTGAATTACTTCACCCTGTTATTCCCCGACGCATTTTTCTGAAAAGTCCCGTTGAAACACAAACCTATGTGCATCTTGTCTTGATGAAAAACAAAGCATCGGGTACGGGCTGGCTATACTTTGAGGAATTTTATTAGCGGGCGTTGTTGGTTTGAAAACTCTTACTTGGCAGCAATTGGTTTCGATGTGGCAATATCTGCGCCACTTCCTTGTTGCAATTGTCGTGTTTATCACGGGTTTCCTGATTTTTCGCTCCGTTTGGGGCGATAACGTCAATCTTCTTTCCCTGTTCCAGATAAAAACGTTCAAGGACATCAACTGGTCAGATGCAGCGAACGGGCCCTGGTTATTGCTCGGGCTTTTCCTGATGCTCAATGCCGTCGGGCTTCTGTTCCGGGCGAGAATTGCATGGGCAGTCACCCTGATCCTGCTGATGATTGTGTTCACTTTCACCTGGCATTTTTTCTCCCACCTCGGCATCAACATCTACTGGGCATCCGGCGCCGCCATACTGCTCATTTTAATGAGCAAGGATTTCAACCGTTCCAGCGCCACAGCAGGGGGATCGCCGCGTTTATCAGCTTTGCTGTGTTGCTGTTTTATTCGACCTATGGCGCGATGTATTTCGGCGACGGTTTCAAGCCGGTTATTGAGGATTTATCCACGGCGTTTTACTTTTCCATGGTGACCATGACCACGGTCGGCTATGGCGATATTACGCCACAAACCGAGGCTGCGCGCCTGTTTACCGTGTCGGTCATCGTTGCCGGGATCACTGTATTTGCCACATCGTTAACCACTGTATTTGCACCCATTATCAGCGGGGGGTTAAGCCGTCTCGTGCGAGGAGTTAAAAAGCCCATGAACAGAAAAAACCACTTTATCGTCTGTGGAACGTCGGTACTGGCCTCTGCGACGGTATGGCAATTGATAAAAAGGGGCTTTGATGTCACGGTAATCACGGTTGAAGACGAAGATAAGTTCACCCAGATTGAGCAACGCATTGGGGCGAAGCTCGATATTGTCTCCGGTGACAGTACCGACAGTGATGTGTTGACGGATGCCGGGGTCGAGGATTGTCAGGCCGTGCTGGCGCTCACCAATGACGATGCGACCAACGCATTTATTGTGCTGTCGGTAAAAGCCATCTCTCCGAACATCAAAGCGGTCACGGCGGTGAATGATGCTAAGAACATCAAGAAAGTGAAACGCGTGAATGCCGATGTGCTCTTAGCGCCCCAGCTCTTTGGCAGTGTCGTGCTCGCCAGTGTGCTTTCCGGCGAGCCGATAAGTAATGATCAGCTGCTCGATATGTTGCTGCATTCCGGCGAAGGGCTGATGAAAAAAGATTAATTCTGTTGGTGTTGGTGCCGCTGTGACCACAGCGTGTGTCCCGCCAGCGCCAATACCACGATGCCAGCACCAATGGCGACGGATTCTGTTGCTTCTCGCCAATAAAAAGCCAAACCAGCAAAGGGCCAAACAACACTTCCAGCAGCAGGATAAGGCTGGCTTCAGCTGCGGGTAGGTAGCGTGGCCCAATGTTGATTAAAAGGAATGATCCAGGAAGTACAATGCAGCACAGCAGGAAAATATAGATGTTCTGCTGAAAGCTCAACGAGAAGGGTTTCGCCCCTGCCAATAAGGCAATTACCGCCACCAGATAGCCGGAATAAATCAGGAAAACTGTGCCGTAACGCGCCTTGGTTTTACGCAGCATGATGAGGTAAACCGAGAGCGATACCGCCGTCACCAGCGCCAGCGAATCACCTTCAAGCTCAGCGCCTGTGGCTTGTAGCCAAAGACCAGCCATATCCCGCCCACGGAAATAATGATGGTGACAATCGTAGAGACTGAGAGTTTCTCCTTGAGAAAAATGAAAGCCAGTATTGCCGTAATAAGCGGGGCAGTATTGGTTAGCACCAAGGTACTGGTGACCTGAGTATGGTCGAGCGAGAACACAAAGCAAATGGTAGAAGCGGAAAACAGCACGGCCGTAAACAGGGTGCTGGGGCGGGGTGGAAGAAATGCTCCTCCAGCACTTTTTATCCATGATCCACTGGGCGATAAAAAGACCGTCGCGGGCAGGAAACCACGCCAGAAAATCAGCGTCCATTCGTCGCAGTCAATCAGGCGTACCAGAAGGCTGTCGAAGCTCAGTATCATCACACCCAGCAGCGTAAATACACGGCCTTTAGACTCGCCGCTCAATCCATTCAAGCGTGTTGCCATTCCCATCATTTTTCTTTATTCGCTGTGTGGTGAGGCGCATGCCAGCCAATCATCAAACTAAGAATTGCCGCCGCAGCGAGCAGCCCGACCTGTAACCAGAGCTTGGCAATGATCATCTCACCGATAAACGAAACAAAGATGACCAGCATAAAAATAAAAGCCAATTGCCAGCAGCCAGGGGTTGGCGTGGCACTCTTTACGCTTGCGCCAGCAGACAATGAAAACCGCAAGATAGCAGCCAAGGAAGGTGGCGCTGGCCACATTGGCAATGGATGACAGGTTAAAGAAGTTGGTGAGTATGATCACCAGCACAATCAATGCAAAAAAGCCCGGTGACCCGCCGCCGACCAGTTTCTTGCGAAAGGGGGAAGGCAGGGCGCCATTGTCACCCATTTGTGAAGCCACATTGAGCATGGAGAATATGTTGGCAACGATGGATGATGCTGTTGCCACCAGGGCAGCCATAGACACCAGGAAAAAGCCAAAAGTGCCGAGGAATGGCTCGGCAGCTTCTGCCACTGCTGTATCTGTGTATTTGGCGAGATCGGTCGGTGTCACGTTCCCCAGTACCACCAGGGACAGGACAATATACAGCACCATCACCAGCCTATCGCCAGCATAAAGGCGCGGGGCATGTCCCGCTCTGGGTCGGTGACATCGGCGGCGGCACTGGCCATCAGGCCAAAGCCGGAATAGGCAAAAAACGCCAGGCCAACACTGGAAAACATCATGGATGTTTCTGTTTGGGCATGGTTTTCAAGCATGGCGGGGCGAAGTGTAATGGCGCCCACCACAATAAAAATGGTCAGTATGGTGAGCTTGATGGTCACCAGCACCACTTCAACCCGTCCCACCACTTTTGCGCCCAGCATATTGACCAGCGTCAGCGCTATCATGACGCCTGACGCATACGCATTGACCCAGAAGGGGCTGGATGACTGGTGCAATACGCGGGCAAGGTAAGCCCCGAATGCCTTTGATATCAAAGCCAGCGTTAATACCAGGGTGATGAGGTACAAGGTGGATAAAGTGCGTTCGAAACGTGCCGATGAAATGCCAATGGCAAAGAAGTCGGTTACACCACCGCGTGAAGGGAAAATTGCGCTCATCCTTGCGTAGGAGTAGCCGGAGAGCAGCGCCGCAATACCTGCTATCACAAATACGACCCAGGTATCCCCGCCCACATTGATGGCGATTTGCCCGAGCAGCGCAAACACGCCGGCACCCACCATAGAACCAATGCCAAGCGCCGCGACGCCCCAAATACTGATGTGCTTATGATGAGGTTCGGAAGACGGGTTTGACATCGTTTATTCCTGTTGAGTGTAGAAGGGTATCGGATCCAGGCAGCGTGGATAACCCAATGGACTACTCTGGACGATAGCCCATTATTTTACGTGCAGTTGCCACGTATCTGTGACACTCAAAGGAAAGCAGGGAGGCGGGAAGACCCTGCTTAAATGGTCAAGAAATCAAAAACTGGAAAGCCCGATTATTTCTTTGAGCGTTTTGAGGTAGCGGCGACTGATCGGAAGGGTGAAATTACTCGTGGTGATCACTTCTGCCAAGCCATTTTCCAGCAATTTTATTTCCCGGATATGGTGAATACTGACAAGGTATTGCCGGTGACAGCGCAACAGGGGTGTTTTTTCTTCCAGCGTTTTCAGGGTGAGTTGGGTGGTGGCGGTTTTGTCGGCGGTATGGACATGCACACCACTGAGATCGCTGTAGACACCTTCAACACTTTCAATAGGAAGCAGCACAATGCGGTTGTGTCCGGTGCAGGGGATCTGAGACAGGGTTTCCGGTGCCACTGGCGCAAGGTTTTGCACCGTGTGCTTATCTACCATCCGTTTCAGCTTCTTCACGGCTTTGTTCAGACGCGCAGGCTCGACCGGTTTTAGTAAATAGTCGAACGCATTTTCCTCGAAAGCCTGAATGGCATAGTGATCAAAAGCGGTGACAAACACCACAAACGGCATGTTGTCAGGATCCAGCATGGAGAGGAGTTCAAGGCCGGACACCTGTGGCATTTGAATATCCAGAAACACCACATCCGGCTTCAGTTCATTGATTTTTTCAGTCCCAGAATGGCGTTTGGTGCTTCACCAATCACGGAGATATCACCGGTTTCCTCCAGCAAGGTCGCCAGCTCTTCGCGGGCAAACTGTTCGTCGTCAATGACCAGTGCTGTCAACATCCTACTTTTGCACCTTTACTTAGTTCAGAGGCCGGAATCATAAACGTCATTCGGGTAAAAGCGTCCTGCTTGCTGTCAATTTTCAGCGATGAGTCACGCCCAAACTGGTGTTCCAGCCGTTTTGTCACGATTTCCAACCCCAGTCCCTGATGGGTATCCGGCGGCGGCGAGAAACAGCCGGCGTTATCCTCCACGGTAATTTCAAATCCGGCCGCTACCGGCGTGCTGTAAATATGGACGTTGCCGCCTTCCAACAAATTGGAAATGCCGTGTTTGATGGCGTTTTCAACCAGCGGCTGCAAGGTGAAACTGGGCAGTTGTGTTTCCAGCAGGGCATCGTCAATGGCGATATCGACGTTGAGCCTGTCAGTGAAGCGCGCCTTTTCAATGCTGAGGTAGGCATTCACGTGCTCAAGCTCCTCTCGAAGCGATACGGTTCGAACATTTTGCTTGAGGTTGCTGCGGAAAAACTGCGACAGGTTCTGGATAAGCTCGCGGGCTTTGTCCGGGTCACGGCGAATCACCGCACTGATGGTATTGAGGGCATTAAACAGAAAATGCGGGTTAACCTGCGCCTGGAGCAGCTTGATTTCCACCTGCGTCAGCAGCGACTTCTGCTGCAGGTAACCGCTGAACAGGATTTGGCTGGAAAGCAGCTGGGCGATACCTTCGGCCATCGACATATTGATGGTGGAAAACAGTTTGTGCTTACGTTCATACAGTTTGATGGTGCCGACCACCTCGTCGCCTGAGCGCAGCGGGATAATCAGCGCAGAACCCAGCTTGCAGGTTGGGGACAGCGAGCATTGGTAGGGGTGTTCTTTACCATCGAGATAAATGATTTTGTTCTTGGCTATCGCATCCAGCGTACTTTGCGATGAAATTTTGGTCGCCGGTTTATGGTGGTCATCGCCGATGCGACGTAGGCGAGAATTTTCTCCCGGTCGGTAATGGAAACGGCACCCACCTGGGTTTCTTCGTAAACAATGCGGGCAATTTTGTCGGCAGTTTCGTTATTAAAGCCATTGTGCAGGATGCCCACACAGCGATCAGCGATGGTCAGCGCCCGACGGGAAAAGGTGGCCGAGTATTTTTCAAAGATAGCCTTTCTGTCCTGCAGGATGCTCATAAACAGGGCGGCACCCACAGAGTTGGAAATGATCATTGGCGCGGCAATGGTGGAAACCAGGGCATAAGCTGATCAAACGGCTTGGCGAATATCAGCAGGATGATCATCTGCACCACTTCGGCAAAGAAGGTGATACCCAGAACGACAGCTGGATTAAACAGCTGGCTGACCCGGTTGCGTTTCACCAGATAGACATGGAGTAAACCGCCAATCAGGCTTCTGCGGTTGTTGAAATGGCGCAAGCGAGATCGGTAAAACCGCCAAGGGTATAGCGGTGAATCCCTCCGGTCAGGCCGACAAAAAAACCAACCACAGGCCCGCCGAACAGGCCACCCATCACTGCACCAATGGCGCGGGTGTTGGCAATGGCATCGTCAATATGGAGGCCAAAATAGGTACCGAGAATACAAAAGCCGGAAAAGAGGACGTAGCAAATCAGGCGGTGGCTTAAGCGTGAGGAGATATTCAGCAGCGGCAGGATGATGGGTGTTTTGCTTAGCATGTAGCCAACACCAGATACACGCACATTTGCTGAAGAAGAGAGATAACCAGTTCCATGGTGAGCCCGTTTTATTGCGGCAATGAAGATGCCCGCTATTTTAGCCTGCTGGGTGTCAGATACAACAAGAGCCCGGTATCGGGCTCTTGGCGGTAACGTATTGGCAGTTAAGCCGTTTTGGTGACGCCTTGTGGTTTTTCTTCGTCAGCCAAATCGGTTTCGCCTTTGCCTTTGGAGGTTTTAATCACATAACCAGCCGCAGTCAGGGCGAACAGGATGCCCGCGATAGTTGACACATTCATCGGCAAACCAAAGCCCAGGGAGCTGTTGTTCAGGATGAAGGTGACACACACTGTGGTCATAAACATCGCCGGTACTGTGGTGATCCAGTGCAGCTTGTTGTGACGCAGAAGGTAAGCAGACGCTGTCCACAGCATCATTACTGCGGTTGCCTGGTTCGCGAAGCCGAAGTAGCGCCAGATGATACCGAAGTCTACCTGGGTCAGGATGCCGCCGATAACGAACAGTGGCAGTGCCATCAGCAGGCGGTTGCGCAGCGTTTTCTGCTCCATGTTGAAGTATTCAGCCAGGATCAGGCGGCTTGAGCGGAACGCGGTGTCACCGGAAGTGATTGGCAGGATAACCACGCCCAGGAAGGCGATGATGCCACCGAACACACCCAGCAGACCGAAGGACGCGCCGTAAACCACGTTACCAGGCCACCGTTTTTCACGGCTTCACCCAGGCCTTCCAGTGTGCCGAAGAATGACAGTGCAATCGCACACCAAATCAGGGCGATGATACCTTCACCGATCATTGCGCCGTAGAACACAAAGCGGCCGTTCTTTTCGTTTTCCATGCAGCGTGCCATCAGCGGAGACTGGGTTGCGTGGAAGCCAGAGATAGCACCACAGGCGATGGTAATGAACAGGGCAGGCCACAGTGGCATGTCGTTCGGGTTCAGGTTGGTGAACATGTCGGTCATTTCAAAGCCACCCATCACAGTGTGCTCTTCAGACAGGCCAATGGCAGTCATCAGCCAACAGACATGAAAATCAGCAGCGCGCCGAAGAATGGGTAGAAACGGCCGATGATTTTGTCGACAGGAACGATAGTCGCGATGATGTAGTACGCGAAGATGATCACTACCATGGTGCCCATGCTGACCGTCAGGCTGGTTTGCTCGTTGATCAGGTTAGTGATCATGCCTGCAGGCGCAGAGACAAACACCACACCAACCAGCAGCAACAGGATAATGGCAAAAATGTTCATAAAGTGTTTTGCGCCGTTACCCAAATAGCGACCGGTAATAGTTGGTACAGATGCACCGCCGTTACGGACAGAAAGCATGCCTGAGAAGTAATCATGCACTGCGCCCGCAAACACACAACCAATCACAATCCAAAGCATCGCAGCCGGGCCGTAAAGGGCACCCATGATTGGGCCAAAAATTGGACCGACACCGGCAATGTTCAGCAGTTGGACCAGGTAGACCTTAGGGGTCGACATTGGCACGTAATCCACGCCATCTGTTTTGGTGTGGGCAGGTGTTTTACGGTTTTCATTGATACCGAATACCTTCTCCACAAAGGCACCGTAGATAAAGTATCCGCCAATCAGTGCGGCGACACAGGTGAGAAACCACAACATAGCAATCGTCCTTATTAAGTTGATTCACGCTGCTCACACTACGGTGTCAGTGGCAAGGAAGCATTCGCTCAGTGGTTGAGTGGTGGAATAGCAAATTAAGCGGTCACCAACAGGATTAAGTGGTTTCGGCCTAAACTTGAGCAAATTGTCATTATCGAAACATATGTTCTATTTTTGATCTATTGGGCATGTTAGCTGTTGCCGTAGTGTGATCTTTTCCGCGGACAAGGCTTGGAAGGTTTAGCAGTGGACGTTTTAGGGGTAGAAAAATGATTGCGATTTCTCCTGATGGAAAAGTTCGAACCCTGGAGACCAATGATTTCGCAGTCAATGGCGATATTCTGATTGCTTCCCGGAACGGATATTCCGAAGGGAATGCGGATTTGGCATTCTATCCCTCATTGTCATCCCAAACGACGGCATTTCTTGTCTCAAACAGTCTTGTTATCCCTCTGTTCGAAAGCGATGCCATTGCCACTGTCAACCAGATGCTCAGCGAAAGTTCGCCCGCGGCCGGGATCCCTGATTCACCATCATCTTTCCCCTCACCCTCCAAACAGAACCTGTCCTTTGACACGGAAGCGCCGGAAGTTAATGACCATACCCAGGTGCCGATGTTCGTTATTGAGGGATATCTGAATTCCAGTTACTACCTGTCAGAGTTGATGGGTTTTGATACGACAGGGATTCAGAAAACCGTGACGCCGGAACAAATTGAAACCCTGCATACCATGCTGCCGATGGCGGATGTCGTCGATTTAGACAGCACGGCCAACAGCGTGAGTGAAAACGCGAAAATTGGTGACACCATTGGTATTCAAGTCGGCAAGGCGTTTGAAGATGGGCGGGGGGATATTACCTACTCGCTGACCGATGATGCTGGCGGCCTGTTTGCCATCGACCCAGTCAGCGGTGAAATCACTGTCGCCGGGAACCTGGATTATGAAACTGCCAGCAATTACACCATTGAGGTCACGGCCACTTACCCTGACAACCAAACAAAGACAGAAACCTTCTCGATTTCGGTAACTAACAATTCTCCTGCTGAAGGGGACAGTGACAACGCAATTTCCGCTATCGACACACTGGGGGCAGGGGTTGGTACGGTTAATGAAAGCGCAGCCAACGGCACATCAACAGGGCTGGTTGTTTCTGCCACTGATGCAGACGGCGATAGAGTGACCTACAGCTTGCTGGATGATGGTGACGGTGCGTTCACCATTGACCGGATAGCGGGGAGGTGACTGTCGCTGACAGCGCAAAGCTGGATTATGAATCCTCTACCACGAAGACTATCGTGGTGCAGGCAACATCAACTGATGGCAGCACATCGACCCAAACCTATTCCATCAACCTGATTGACGACACCAGCGAGTTCTCTACCTCTGCGATTTCAGATGCAGATGCCAGTGCAAATGGGGTGTCGGAGAGTGCAGCGGTTGGCGCTTCCGTGGGGATCACCGCCCATGCCACCGACGGTGACGGCACAGACACGGTGACCTATTCGCTTTCCAACAGTGCAGGCGGCCTGTTTGCGATTGACCCGAATACTGGCGAAGTGACCGTGGCGAGCGCGCTGGACTACGAAACCGCCACGTCCCACACCATTACGGTGGTGGCGACGTCAACCGATGGTTCTACTTCAAGCCAGAGTTACACCGTCAACCTGAGCGATGATAACAGCGAGTTTTCCGTCAGCAGTGTGTCTGACGCCAATACCGCTGCCAACACGGTTTCTGAAAGTGCCACGGTGGGTAGTAGCGTCGGCGTGACCATGTCGGCAACAGACAGCGATGGGACTGACACCGTCACTTACTCGTTAACAGATGACGCCGGTGGCCTGTTTGCGATCAATTCAACCACCGGTGAGGTGACTGTGGCGGGTGCGCTGGATTATGAAACGGCGACCTCCCATACCATTACGGTGAAAGCGACATCGACGGATGGATCTACTAGCACTGAAACCATCACGATCAATGTCAGTGATGACAACAGCGAGTTCTCTACCTCTTCGATTTCAGATGCAGATGCCAATGCAAATGGGGTGTCGGAGAGTGCAGCGGTTGGCGCTTCCGTGGGGATCACCGCCCATGCCACCGACGGTGACGGCACAGACACGGTGACCTATTCGCTTTCCAACAGTGCGGGTGGCCTGTTTGCGATTGACCCGAACACTGGCGAAGTGACCGTGGCGGGCGTGCTGGACTATGAAACCGCCACGTCCCACACCATTACCGTGGTGGCGACTTCTACAGATGGCTCTACTTCCAGCCAGAATTACACCGTTAACCTCGGTGATGACAACAGCGAGTTTTCCGTCAGCAGTGTGTCTGACACCAATACCGCTGCCAACACGGTTTCTGAAAGTGCCGCGGTGGGCAGCAGCGTCGGCGTGACCATGTCGGCAACAGACAGCGATGGCACAGACACCGTCACTTACTCGTTAACGGATGATGCCGGTGGCCTGTTTGCGATCAATTCAACCACCGGTGAAGTGACCGTCGCCGGTGCGCTGGATTATGAAACGGCAACGTCACACACAATCACCGTGAAAGCCACGTCCAGCGACAGTTCAAGCAGCACTGAAATCATCACAATCAATGTCAGTGACGACACCAGCGAGTTCTCGACATCGGCAGTTTCAGATGCAGATACCAGTGCCAATGGGGTGTCTGAGAGTGCGGCAGTCGGCGATTCGGTGGGGATCACCGCCCATGCGACCGACGGAGACGGTTCAGACACGGTGACCTATTCGCTGTCCAACAGTGCAGGCGGCCTGTTTGCCATTGACCCGAACACTGGCGAAGTGACCGTGGCGGGCGCGTTGGATTACGAAACCGCCACGTCCCACACCATTACCGTGGTAGCGACGTCAACCGATGGCTCCACTTCCAGCCAGAATTACACCGTTAACGTTGGTGATAACAACACTGAATACAGCATAACCGCCGTTTCAGATACGGATAGCGGTGCGAATAGCGTGACAGAAAACGCCGCTGTCGGAACGCCTGTGGGGATTACTGCCCGTGCTTCAGATAGCGACGGCAGCGATACCATTACCTATTCGCTTTCCAACAGTGCAGGCGGCTTGTTTGCCATTGACCCGAGCACAGGGGAAGTGACCGTGGCGGGTGCGCTGGATTATGAAACCGCCACATCCCACACCATTACTGTGGTGGCGACCTCGTCAGACGGTACCTCGACCAACCAGAATTACACGATTTCGGTGCTCGATCAGGCGACTGACAAAGCACTCAGCATCAATGAAGACAGCGCACACGTTTTCACCTCGGCCGAGTTAGTCGGGGCATCTGCTGTTTCCGGCGGGGAAGTGAAAATCACCTCGTTGCCCGCGGATGGCCTGATTGAATACTTCGATGGCAGCAGTTGGGGGGCGGTGACATCGGGACAAGCCATCACACTTGCCGATATTGATGCCGGAAAGCTCCGCTACACACCGGACGCGAATGAGAGTGGCTCAGATGCCTATGGCACTTCGGGAATGGGTGATCAGAAAGAAGATTATGCGGCGTTTGACTACGAACTGCTCAATAGTTCAGCCAGGCCGCTCGAAGATTTCACCCTGACCGTTGATGTGGTGCCGGTGGTCGACGGTGCCAGCATCAACAATGCCTCCAGCGGTGGAAGCGGTAATGAGGATACGGCGATTTCCATTGCTCTTCCGGTTGTTACCCAAACCGATACGGACGGATCTGAAACCCAGAAGCTGGTTTTTAAAAACTTACCGGTAGGGTCGGTATTGAGTGATGGAACCAACACGTTTACGGCAACATCCAGCGTGAGAACCGTTGATATCACAACATGGAGCGCAGGCTCGCTCACTTTCACGCCACCACTGAACTATAACGGTTCCCTGAATCTCGATTTGGACGTTATCTCGACGGAAACGGCAACCGGAAGCACGACGACACAGTCAGTCACCTTGCCTGTCACCGTGGCTGCGGTGGACGATTTGTCACAGATTTCCGGTGATACAACCGGCTCCGTCAATGAAGGGGATGTTGGGGATACCATTACAGCAACAGGCACCCTGACGGTCTCCGACGTGGATGGCGACCCTGTCACCATTCCTGACGGCAACCAAACTGGCACCTACGGCAGTTTTTCGGTGGTCAACGGTGCGTGGACATATACCGTCAACAATGCCGCGGCGGACAGTCTGGATGCAGGAGACACTGTGACCGATACCTTCACGGTAACCGCGTCAGACGGCTCCACAGAGACAGTGACGATTACCCTGACCGGGACAAATGATGGTTCGCAAATTTCGGGCGTTTCTTCTGGCAGCGTCGATTTATCTGGCTTTACCATCGACGGATGTGGGGGATCGATTTCCGCAGATGGTACGTCAACCAGTTATGCGAGTAACAGGGCATGGATAACGACCACGACCACCATAGATGGTATTCCATACATGATATCCATGGTATTTGGTGTCGATGGTCGGGTATTTGTTTACCGAATTGAAAATGATGGTTCGATGACGGAAACGGAACGTCTTTTTTACGACGACAGTGAAGGTAGTGTGACCACCACGACCCAAGGTGATATTACTGCGTCTATTCAATCTGCAGGGTATTCAATCGCCGCATTGGGCAACGGTTTGATTAATTCAGTGGTATCAGATATCGATGGTCAGCCAACCCTGCTCCTTACGTCGACAAACAACGGATCAGTGACTGCCTGGACCATTGGCAAGGATGGCTCGTTGCAGTTCAATGGTGGTATCACAGAATTTGGCAGTCCCAGCGCTTCTGTTCGGGATGGTGTGGTCGGGAACAACGTCGTCTATGAAGGTGATGACGGCACGGAATATGTGTATGTTTGTCGCCCCGATGCTGATCGGATCGATATTTTTACGTACGACCCATCGACAGGTGCAATGACGCTGGTTGGCAGTAGTGCCTCGCTCGATAGCATCTCTGATCTGGCCGTTACAAACGTGGACGGGAATACCTATCTAGCCAGTATCAATGACAACACAATCTCCATCTATTCGGTAAATAGTCTTGATGGCAGCTTGAGTTTACTGGCTAACGAATCGGTTACGATTGCAACATCAGGGACACGCAGTGCGACTGTCGAGTTTTATCACACTTCAGATGGACGGACGTATCTCATTGCCAGCGGCTCCTATACGGACGTTGCGTTTATGTATGAAGTTGCCTCTGATGGAACCTTGACCCTGAGTGACAGCATGACTGATCGCGGGGCTTATATCACTACGGTCAGTTACATTGACGATGAGCCTGTGTTTTTAGCCGTCAATGACTCAGGTGGAATAGATATATTTACGATCTCACAAAGTGGTGAGTTTGTACTTCAAACGACTGTTGCTGGTTCATACGATTCGAAGTCAAATCCCTCCATCGTACAAACCCCTGATGGCAGTTATTACCTTATTTTGGGTGACGGTGATGTGTCCAGCGTGAAACTGGATATTGGTATTTCAAGCCGCCTTACAACATCAGGGACACTGACTATCAGTGATGTGGATCAAGACGACAGCCCTACATTTGCCAACACAACGATAGCGGCATTTACGGTACATTTACCCTAACCAACGGCAGTTGGGAATACGTCTTGGACCGTGAAAAAGCCCACACCCTACCAGAAGGCCAAACCGCACAGGACGACTTTACCCTTACTGCCAGCGATGGCTCGACCCAGACGATTAGCATCACAGTCAGTGGGGCAGACATTCCGCAGTTTAACCACCTGTCGGTGATTTCAGGCGACACAACAGGGGCGGTGATTGAAGGAGATCCCGGGGATGTTATTACGGCAACGGGCACGTTAACCGTCGCAGATGCTGATGGAGACGCAGTGACCATCCCTGATGGCACGTACACGGGTGATTACGGCAGTTTATCGCTGGTCAGCGGCGTATGGACTTACACGGTGGACAATGCAGCCGCTGACAGTCTGGATGCCTGGGATACCGTCGTTGAAACCTTCACCATTTGGGCATCGGACAATGCTTCCCAGACAATCACTATCACCTTAACGGGGACAGATGACGGCGCACAAATCGCGGGTACGACCACCGGAAGTGTCGACGTAGATGGTTTCAATATCGACCCTGATTCAACTGGCTCTGTCACCGTAGATGGCACGACAACGGACAGGGGATACAACGGTGCCTGGCTAAGCACCACGACAACGGTCGATGGTGTGCCGTATCTGATTTCTATGGAGTGGGGCACTGGCGGTACCACCACGATCTACCGTATTGGCAATGATGGATCCCTGATAGAAACCGACCGCATTACCTACAATTCCAGCACAGGGAGTGTTTACTCCTCCTCTCAGGGTGACATTACGTCAGACATACAAGCGGCAGGTTACTCAACATCTGCATTGGGGCACGGGCTCAGCCAGTCATCAGTGTCCGATATTGATGGACAGGCGACTTTGTTCCTGACATCTGAATTCAGTGGCTCGGTCACCGCTTGGGAAATAGGAAGCGATGGCACGCTGAGTTTTAACGGTGGTATCACCGAATATGGCGGCGCAAATGAAACGATCAGGGATGGCACCGTCAGGGACAACGCCGTCTATGAAGCAGATGATGGCACGGAATACATGTATGTCACCCGCCCAGAAGCCGACAGGATTGATATTCTCACCTACGACCCTGCTACGGGTGCAACCACCTTTGTCGGGAGTAGTAGCTGGGCATCTGAGGAGGTTTACAGCCTTGATATCATAACCATTGGGGGGACAACCTACCTTGCCAGTGCAGGCTATGACCGTGTCACGATCTACTCGATAGACAGCACCGACGGAAGCCTGAATTACGTTGATAGTGAAGTGAACAACCTGGTAGTGGCGGGTTACTACGATTCAACGGTGCAGTTTTGCCAGACCGCCGATGGGCGCACTTATGTGATCGTTTCTGGCTCTTCCAGCAGCTCGACATATCTTTACGAGGTTGACGCCAATGGCAATTTGACGTTGTCTGATACTGTGTCGGGTGGCGTTTATCAATCATCCATCAGTTATATCGATGGAGAACCGGTATTGATACTGCCAAACGCCGGCGGTGGTGTGGACTTGTACACCATATCGCAAGGCGGTGACTTTGTTTTCCAAACCACGGTGACGGGCGTAAGCACCGATTTCACCCAACCAACCATTGTAAGAACGGAGAATGGCAGCTATTACCTTATTGACGGCGAGTGGAATTTGTCCAGCGTGAAACTGGACTTCGGTACGTCAAGTTTGTTGACCGCATCAGGCTCAATCACGATTAGCGACGTTGACCAGGATGACGCGCCAACGGTGCCTGATGCAACAGTGGAAGGGCAGTACGGTACGCTGACCCTGACCAACGGTAATTGGGTTTACGAGTTGGACAGGTTCAAAGCGCAGACCGTAGCTGATGGGGAAACGGCGCAAGACATTATTACCCTCACCGCCAGCGATGGCTCAACCCATACAATAACCATCACGGTCAGCGGTGCTGATATTGCGCCAGTAGCGGAAACCCATGACGTTGGTGAAATTACCGATGCGACGTCATGCAAAACCTCACGGGTGACAAGAATTCTGGCTATGTATTTTTGAAGGCTCAGGCTACGGATGAAGACGGTGACTCGGTCACCTATAGTCTGACTGACGACCATGGCGGCGCTTTCTATATTAACGCAAGCACCGGTGAGGTTTACCTTATCAATCCATCGCTTGTTGATGCCTCGACGAACCCACAAGTGACCATTGAGGTAACGGCCACTTCTTCGGATGGCAGCACATCGGCAAAAGAATTTACGATAGATGTTACGGCGGAAACGGACGGTTCGAATATCGGCGCGATCACCGATACAGACTCAGGTTCAAACACCGTTAGCGAAACGGCGGTTAATGGAACGTATACGGGTCTGACAGCCAATGCTGATCCAGAGGGCATCGGCAGCTGGATAGACAGCACCGAAGTACGGTGGCATGGGCATGGTGGTACACATGTCACAGGGATTCATGCCAACGGCATACCTTCTGGTGCAACGGTGAACTTTTATCTGGGGAATACGCTGATATCCTCTGTTACCGCAACCGGGGGTACGGTTTACGCCACAGGCGCAAATTACAATCAGGAAATCACCAACGGCACAAATGTCTGGGCGACGGTGACGTATGACGGACAGACTTCAAATGTAGCCAGCGGCCTTCATTATCAGGATCCTTATAACAACTATCCTATTTCCTTCTCCACCTCTAAGGACTCCGTCACTTATTCGTTAACTGACGATCACAACGGCGCATTTCAAATCAATTCGAGTACAGGGCAGGTCACCGTCAGGGATGCCACCAAACTCGACTACGAAACCGACCCTAACCCAACCGTCACAGTGAGGGCGGTGGACACTCAGGGTAATGTTTCTATAAAAACATTCGGGATCGCTTTGCAGGATGACTATGTCGCAGTCGCTGACAGCTATTCCACCACAGAAGATACCAAACTCACCGTCAATGCTGCCTCGGGGCTTCTGAGCAATGACACTGGCGATACCAATAAGTCGATTGAGATTGCCACCGATGCTTCCGGCGAAAATGCCGCTTTGGTAACGTCTTCCACGACGTTTACCACCACGCTTGGCGGAACAGTAACTATTAACCAGGATGGCTCGTTTGACTATATCGCCCCTGTGTTAGATCACAGCAGCAGTGCAACAGTCGACGACAGTTTTTACTACCGTCTGGGAGATGGCAGTTGGGCACAAGTGACGTTAAGTGTGGCTGATCAGGATGTCACTGCGAATGACGACACTGACAGCGTGGGCACACAAGGCACCATTTACGGTAACGTGATTACGGACTCTGGCGGCACTGACTCTGCCGCGTCAGACGCCAAAATCACCTCGGTGCTTTACGATGGCACCACCTATTTTGTGTCTGGGGCAACCTCCATCGTCGGGGCGTTGGGTACGCTGGTTATTAACCCCGACGGCAGCTATACCTATCAATCCTCTGCGACAGGTTCTGGTCCGTTTACCAACGAAGTGTTCACTTACACTTTGGGTGATGACGACGGCGATACTGATACCGCCGCACTCACTATTTCCCACGATACCAGCATGACAGCAGTCGCTGAGGTGGTGTCTGTTTATGAATCCAGCCTCGTATACGGCTCGGAATATGGCAACAACCTGCATTACCGCGTGGGAAATGTGTTGGATAACGACATGGGGCTCACCGGGGATGCGCAGATCACTGATGTGGTCTGGGGCGGCGTAACTTATAACCCAGATGCCAATGGCATTATTGATGTCGTGACAGATCATGGTGATTTTAAGTTATACACGCAGGATTACGGCGTTCACCGCGCCGGTGAATACCAGTTTATCCTTGAGCATGCGAGTGATGGCACAAACGAAACTGAGGTCTTCACCTATTCGGTCAGCAATGCGACAGAGACGGTCAGCTCCACGGTGACCGTTTCGATTGTCGACGACCCCATCATTTCGCTGGTCGGCTTTACAGGCGATGACACCTTAACCGGCAGCGCGATTGATGAAGTGATTGTCGGTGGCTCAGGCAGTGACACACTCAGCGGCGGTGGGGGATTGGATACCCTGGTGGGTGGTATTGGCGATGATATTCTCACCGGTGGTTCAGGGTCAGATACCTTTAAGTTCCTGCATTCGGATGTGGAAGGTCAGACCGGCATTACTGTCGATCATATTACCGATTTTGACATGAGCACGGATGTGCTTGATTTGTCCGATTTGCTTCAGGATGAAAGCGAAGCCACACTCGATTCCTATCTCCAGTTCCTTGACGATGGCAGCGGCCATGCGGTGCTTTCAGTGTGCAGTCACGGAGACGGGCATGTCGACCAGCAAATCGTGTTTGATAGCCTGAGTGTGGCGGATATGGCGGCGGCGTATTCTATCGACACCACGGGACGCACCGACGGTGAAGTGAGCAGCATGGTAATTACGTCCATGCTTATTCAGGCTCAGCTTCACGTCGATTAGCAGCGGGTTACATGCTCATCCCCATGCCCGCGTTGCTTTTTTGCCAACCTGATAGAACCAGAAGGAAAGGGGAATAAAGATAAGGTTCATCACTGTAGTGAAGTTCCAGCCAAACCCATCTTGAATCAAAGGACGCAAGTTATCACTGGAAACCGCAACACCAAAGCCGGTGAATATGGCGTCGATGGCCAGCCCGGTAAAGACGATACCGGCGAACAACAGGCCGACAATCCACTTGGTAGGGCGATTGCCGTAGTAGCGCTGGTAGACGCGGATCATAGGGATGGTCAGCACATCAGCCAGAATGAAACCAATCACCCCACCGAATGAAATGCCACCGTGCCAGAGAGCAGCTGCCAGCAGCAGGTTACCGACTGAGCAGACGTAAGCAATCATGGCAACAAACACGCCAATCACCACGTCAATAAAGGAGTGGAGGAAAGCAGGCAGCGCCGTATCGTTGCTGATAAACAGGGTGCGCCAGCCATCCATGGGCACAATCGCGATCAGCAGCGATGACACTACAACACCAATCAGGATCTCTTTGCCGATCATGCCAATGTCCATGTGGAAGAAGCTGGCGGCTTTGGTGATTTTGGCCTTGGTGGAATCATCGTCTTGTGCATTGGCGCTATTTTCCATATGCATGTGATCATGACCACCGTGACCAGCGCCTCCTGACATGTCCATCCCACAGTCTGCATGTTCCATTTCCACATGATGATGCTCATGGGCGTCTTCGGCGACATGCTTCATGTCCATATGATCATGGTGTTTCATACCCTGATGCTCGTGATGCTCGTGATGCTCGTGATGCTCGTCGGAACCGTGCTCCATATGCATATGGTCATGGCCTTCATGGTGCATGTGAGCATGGTCATGGGCACTGTGATCCATCGCCATATGGTCGTGACCGGAAGAGCCTGACATATCCATACCGCAATCGCTCATAGCAGCTGCCTGTGGCTTTTCCTCTCCCGCGACTTTTTCCCTTAACTCGGCTTCGACATCTTTCGGGAAGAACCGCTCGAACAGGAAAGCGACAGTCATGATAAGAATCAAGCCGCCAATCACTTCGCCCCAGAAGAAAGTCCAGCCAAGCAGGGCAACCAGCACAATAAACATTTCAACAATCAGGTTTGTGCTGGAAACCAGAAACGCCATGGCATTTGCAGCGTGGATTTTTTCATGATCAAGGTATGCGACATGGAAGCTGCGGCATAAGAACAGGAAGACGAAACCACACCAAGCAGTGTGGTGAACGTTAGGCTTCGTGGGCTGGTGTGACCAAGATGCTTGACCACCGTATCCATAGGAAGAAGATGCCGGATAAACGCTGACAGCATCAAACCAAAGGCCAGGGGCCAGTATATTTGCCAAATCATATTGAACAGCACATCAATGATATGTAGGAAAAAGTTGTCGCTTCCGCCGCTCATGGGAGAGATCCTTACTGTTAGCTGAGCCGTGTCGAAACAGGCCTTTTAAGATCTTTTACTCTAGCGGTTGCTAATAGAGGGATGTGTATCGAATAAGGAGCAGACGGTATAAATAATGCTGACGTAATAACATGTAACTTGGTAATCGGTGAAATATCCAGCAAAGGCTCTTTAAATCAGCGTTTGGGCGTGAAGTCCGGCACTAAATCAAGGCGACGTTATATTTTCCTGAAAGCCAGTCGGTAGACTGAAGCCAACGCATAAATATTGGGTTTGCCATTCGCCATTCAAATGCAAAGGCAGGCAATGAAAGATAAATGAAAGGGGCAATTCATTGGATAAACCAAGTAAGACAAAAACCAGCTTTTACCGCCGCTTGCTGGTCGCTCACCTGATCGAATCCGGTGTGAATACGGTACCGGCTATTATGATCGAAACAGGAATGCCGCGCCGTACCGCGCAAGACACTATCGAGGCGCTGGGTGAGTTGGATATCGACGTGGAGTTTGTCGGTGCTAACAAAAACGGCGGCTACACCCTGAAAAGCTGGGGTGCCATCAACAAAACTTGGGTAAAAAAGCACCTTGATGACATCAAAACCCTGCTGGACTATCCCCTCAATTTCTAGGGTCAACAGCCCCTAGGGTCAGCAGACCCTAATTAAAACTCATCCCAGTCGTTGGCATCATGTCTCTCTACCGGCTTAGGTTTAGGGATTTCAGGCATGAGCATCGGCGACAGGGTTGTGGCTCATTTTTCGTCGAGAAGAACGACAGCAGCGACAACATATATTTCGCCTGGGAGGCCATTGTGGCACTGGCGGTAGCGGTCTCCTCCACCATTGCTGCATTCTGTTGCGTCATCACATCCATTTGAGAAACGGCCTGATTCACTTGCTGGATGCCCATAGCCTGTTCGGTTGCACTGGTGGCAAGCTGGGTGATAAGCACATTCACATCACTTACCGCTTTCTGGATCTCTTCTAGCGTTGCGCCGGAGCGGTTAATCAATTCAGAGCCCGACTCAACCTTGGAAACACTGTCTTCAATCAGGGTTTTGATCTCTTTGGCGGCGGTGGCGCATCGCTGGGCAAGAGAGCGGACTTCACCGGCGACCACGGCAAAACCGCGGCCTTGTTCCCCAGCGCGGGCAGCTTCGACGGATGCATTCAGTGCCAGCAGGTTGGTCTGGAATGCGAGTACATCAATGACACTGATGATTTCAGAGATTTTACGGCTGGACTGGTTGATGTCTGCCATGGCAGAGATGGCGGCTGAAACCACTTTGCCGCCTTCACTTGCACGCTCATCGGCGTGTTGTGCCAGCTTGCTGGCCGCAGTCGCCTGATCAGAGTTTTCCGACAGGGTGGTTGTCATTTGCTCCATACTTGCTGCCGTTTCTTCCAGGTGGAGGATTGCTCTTCGGTGCGTTTGCTCAAATCCTGGTTGGCCGCGGCAATTTCTTCCGCGCCATTGGAAACACTGGACGCTGACTGTCGCATATCGACCACAACCTGATTCAGCCGGCGAATGGTGCTGTTCGCATCTGTCTGCAGCTTGGCGAACGTGCCGTTGTACATCCCTTCGATTTCCGCATCCAGTTTGCCATCTGAAAGGGCATCAAACACTCTCACTGTCTCTTCCAAAGAGTTACCGATGATATCCATCATCTGGTTCAGCCCTTCGGCGACGTAAAGGAAGAATCCCTCTTTATCGTAAGTATCGATGCGAGAATTCAGATCCCCGTTTTGTGCCCTGTCGATAATGTCCTTGATTTGACGTTCTGACATGCGCTCGCTGGTGGTATCCAGCACTCAGTGACGGTGCCGATGCGTTCATTTTCATCGTTGAATACCGGGATCACCGTCAGGTTGAAGTAGAGCGACCCAATCTGTACGTCTTCCGTCATGGCGTGGGTTAAGTCGTCCAGAAACTGGGGTTGCAGATAGGGAATATTGGCGATGGCAGAGATCTTGTCTTTGGTGAGTCTTTTCGCACGAAAATCGGGATTCACACACTGGATTTCATTTTCACGCAACTTAAACAGGATGTTCGCCGCGTCATTGAGATAGGTGACACTGTGGTGCTTATCGACCATCACCACACTGGTTTTCACGCTGTCCAGTGCCTGCTTGATTTGTGTCAGGCGGATGGCAATGCGGCGCTCTTCTTCGTATTTGGTGCGCAAATCGCTGAGGATCCATCCGGAAAAAGAGAGCGCAATGATCACTGCGACGCTGGATGTTAGCAGCAGCCAGTAGAACTGGTTGTATTGCGAATCAATCCGCTCCTGAATGGTGGTTTCTATCCATGGCAGTGACTGGGAGACCAAGGTTCGGATTTCAGCAATGGCTTGCGTGCCGCCTTCCCAGGATTCGGTGGAGGTGATGTTTTTACCTTCGCCAGAGAGATAATCCAGCATGCGGTTGGAAAAGTCATTGATAGCGTCATGCGCATTGGTGGCGTAATTTCTCAGCGCGTTGTCGATGTTAGGGTCAGCAACAAAAACCTGTTTTAACTGGTAATACACTTCTGACATGCCCAACCCGGCGGCGACTTTGGTCAGGCTGTTTTTTTGTTGGAAGGACACCGTTTCACCCGATTCCTCTTTTGCCAGCATCCCAGAGCCTTTACCCCGGGTGATACCGATAAGCTCCTGCTGGTGCAGGGCGAAGTTGGTCGCCAGGTTTATCAGATATGCACTGGTCGCCTGAGAGTCAAAAGAGAGGCCGGATTTATCCGCTATGGTGGTGAGTATTTGGCGGAGTTGCTGCACGGCTTCGGTATAACGGGCGAAGACTTCGTCGGGTTTGCCGGAAAACTCTTTGTCTTTGAGGTTTTCCCAATGGAGCCGGAACCGGTTCAGTTCTTCAACAACATCGACACGCAAACGGATATCTTCGTTGCTGGCAAGGGAAACCAAGGCGGAAATTTTGGCGTCGACAGTACGCTGACCTTCACGGATTTTAGGGAGGACAGAATCATCACCATTGAGATAGCGGTTGGTGTTTCCGCGAACTTGTTGGATGGGGGTAATGATCTCATAAACCGGCCACACCAATTTCAATCCCTGTCGCTCGCCTTCGTCACGCCCAATGCTTGCCAGATTCTGGCGGATGGTTGAATACATCAGGTATGAGATAGCAAGCACCAGCAAAGCCACCACAATACCAATTTTCGAACCGGCACTGAGGCGGGAAAAGAACAGGGTGTTCAGGTT
This sequence comes from Enterovibrio sp. JCM 19048, assembly GCA_001310415.1. GTDB lineage: Bacteria > Pseudomonadota > Gammaproteobacteria > Enterobacterales > Vibrionaceae > Enterovibrio > Enterovibrio paralichthyis. The sequence goes on from BAXE01000005.1 coordinate 117,022, forward strand.
TTTCATAGCAGTCCCCAATCCGCCCATCGACAGGGCGTTAAAACAGATAGCGTACTGTTTCTAATCTATTTTTATATTTCTTAAAAATAGCACACGATATGTGAGGCAGATCGGGATGAGAGGCCACCGGTCAAATCCGGTGGCAAGAGGCAGGGTCAGGGCTTCAGTGCTTTCAGGGTATCAATATCCACTGGCGCATCGTAATCCACGTTTTCAAAAGCAAAGCCATTGAGTTGTAGGAACTCACGCAACACGCCGTCGTAGTCGCCGAGGTCGTTGAAATTTTGCGGTGTGATGGTATCCAGCAACGGGTTGACGGCTTGCTGCACATCTTCTCGCAGTTCCCAGTCATCCAGCGGATAAGGCCTTCCTGATCCCGTGCGTCACTGTTCCATTTGGAATAGAACAGCCGGTTCATCTGCTCAATACAGCCTTCGTGTATTCCTTTGTCTTTCATCACGCGGTAAAGCGCCAGAAGGTAAGGCGTCAGGCCGGGAATAAACACACTTGCCTTAGTAACCAGCGCTTTGCAAACGGCGATATCGGCGTGCCCTTGCAATGGGGCGAGCAGTTGGTCGATGTCTTTACGGGTTTGGTGAAGGTGGATTTTTGCCAGCCCAAGCGTCCCTTTGTGGTAGATATCATGGGTTCGCTCCGGGCCAATGTAGGAGTAGGCAACGGTGCGGCAGCCTTTTGCAAGCAACTGCTGGTCGTTGAGAAATTCCATCCATCCCAGCCAGTCTTCGCCACCCATCACTTTCACCGTGTCATCAATTTCCTGTTCAGATGCAGGTGGCAAGGTGATGGTATCCAGGCGGTTGTGTTCAAAATTCACTGAGTAACCTTCAACCGCTTTGCCAACCGGTTTAATCACGGAACGCCAGAACTCACCGTTTTCAGGGTTAGGGCGAACGCCGGTTGCCAGCGAGTAAACCACCAGGTCGACTTCGCCATCAAATTCATTGCGGATAGTCTCAGCAACCTGCTGGCGAACCTTGTCGGAAAAGGCATCACCCACAATATTCAGTGCGACTTTTCCTGCTGCCTGTGCAGCATTAGCAACATGGATGTTGTTGTACCAGCCTGCGCTGCCAATTCCTTTATCTGACACGCCGCGCTCAAAGGATACGCCAAGCGTTTTGGCATTTGCCGGGCCGAAAGCCAGCGCAATGCGCGAAGCGAGGCCAAAGCCTGACGATGCACCAAGAATAAGGACACGTTTTGGCAGGGCTGTATCCTGGCTGTGTTGTTGGGTTGCTTTGTCGATTTGCTCATTCACTGCTGCCTGGCAACCTGCAGGGTGGCAGCTTCGCGCAACGACACCTTGGATTTGAGGATGGATAATCATGGTATTCACTGTCATGGAGAGAGGGATACCCAGCAGGGAAAGTAATCGTGGGTATGTTCAAGGAAAAGTTTCGCGGGCGACAAGCTGGAAACGTCAACCCGCGAAAGCAATATTGTTACAGGCGCTCAGTCAGGTAAGCGTCGTAATCCGGTACCTCTACACTGACTTCTTCCGCCATCAGCGGTGACGTGATCAGGTAGCGGGCAGAGGCGCGGTTAATGGCAACAGGAATGTTCCAAACCGCCGCAATACGCAGCAGCGCTTTTACATCTGGGTCGTGAGGTACGGCGCTAAGTGGATCCCAGAAGAAAATCAGTACATCAATTTTCTTCTCACAAATCATGGCACCAAGTTGTTGGTCGCCGCCCATAGGGCCGCTCATCAGTGAGGTGATTTCCAGCCCGGTTTCGCGGCTGAGGATATTACCTGTAGTACCGGTTGCAAACAGTTGGTGTTGGGACAGTGCTTCTTTATTCTCTTTCACCCAACGCAGTAATTCTGATTTACAGTGATCGTGTGCAACCAGTGCGATTTTCTTGCTTGAACTGACCAAGCGAGTCGTTGACTTCATAGCTAACTTCTTGTGCATTGTAGGGAAGGCTCATTTTGTCGTTTTTGAAATAAACCGGCGATGACAGATTCCTGATTTCCCGACACCGATCGGCAATTACCGCGTAAAGGCTTCGAGAGTCGTGAAGATTGTGACATCTATGATGTCGTTAATCACCTAGATCTGGCGATGACTCGCAAAAATATTGAACCCGAGCCACCCCTTATGCGCGGTAGGCCAAATATTTCTCAGTTTCACTCCCATTCTCCAACCATTGTGCGACAAAGTCCGCAATGGACGAAGGGGCATTGAGGTCAAGCAGTGTCTGTGAAGCTAGACCTGCTACTTCTGCCGGGTTATCCGTGGCGACAGCAATGATATTGTCATCCTGAGGAAAGAGCAGGGGTTTGCCGTATGCAGGGCGATGGATTTCAATTTTGGTCAGCACCTCATCACGAAATCCCTCCACCAGAATCAGGTCGAGACGACTATGGTCAAGCTGCATCAGGCATTCTTGTAAACCGGGCTCGCGCTCTGGCTCATCGTATTCGAAAAACAGCATGTGACGTTTACTGGTAGCCAGCAATAGCTGGTTACTTCCTGCATAGCGGAGGCGGTAGCTGTCCTTGCCCGGTTTGTCCGGTTCAATATTGTGGTGGCTATGCTTGAGCACACCGACCCGAAGCCCTTTTTCACGCAAATGTGGAATGACTTGTTCCAGTAAGGTGGTTTTTCCTGAGCCGCTGAACCCGGCGAAACCGATCACCGGCGTTTGGTTATCTGGCACCATGTTGAGGTTACTCTTGAATGAAAGCGCAAATTCTAAAAAAGTGATAAAACCCTAAGTAATGCCCGCTGCGTATAACATTAGACAGCACCTATGCATCAATACGTACTACAGTTAGCAGTGATGGTTTTCCGCAGTCGTCATAAAATTCAATGTAAAACGCGAAAAAACGTAAGGAATTAAGTGGTTTCCTCGTTATAGAAACGACGAGAAAGGGTATACACTTTGCTTTGGGTTTAGTGCAGGGAAATGGACATGCCTATTGCCTGACCTAATGTGTTTACCGTCTACTCAAAACCAACACGAGATTATCACGGAGCGATAATATGTGGGTTACTCTCGATTTTGAAGCCTCTGGCCTGACAGACGCTTCTTATCCCATCGAAGTTGGGTACAGCTTGCCCGACGGCACCAGCGTCAGTCTTTTGATCAACCTGATTCCTCTCCCGAAAATTGGCAATACTGGGATGATTACGCCGAAACTGAAATCCACGGTATCAGCCGAGAAGCGTTAAAGCGTGAGGGTATGTCAGTCGCTGATGTGTGCAGCCACCTCAACAGCACCCTTTGCTATTACGATGATGTGCTTTGCGACAGCCAATGGGATCTGTTTTGGCTTGGACGCTTGTATAAAGCGGCGCATATGCGGCCCACTTTCACCCTGACAGAGGTCGGCCATTGGCTACTGAACCGTGAAGGCGTGAACCGGGATGACTTTCTGGCTGCCATGGAGTCTCTGGGGCCTGCCCCTCACCGCGCTGAGGCCGATTCCAAGTTTATCCGCCAAGCATTGAGCATGATCCTCAGACAGGAACACTGTTCCACCTGAGTGACCTAAGTTACCATTCCTTTTTCAATGCGATTTAGGCAGTGGTAACTTTGCGTCCAACACTTCGATTTGCAACTTTCAATCTTGCTATGTCAGCGGATTCTCCCGGACGGGTTTTCCGCGATCTACAGGGCAGTCAAACCGCACGCTTCCAACGTTTGGCTGCTATTGTCCAGTACTGCAATCCTGACGTTTTATTGCTTTGTGAATTCGACCATCCCGGCGAAGGCGGTGACGATGGGATGTTGGCCTGTTTTCAGCGGGAATATTTGGAAAAGCCCCAGCTAGGCGGAGAACCGGTTTTTTATCCCCACACACTGTTGCCAGCTACCAATACTGGGCTCGCCCTGTTTGAGGGGCAGGATATAACCGACAGCCGGAAAAAGCGCAGGGATTTGGCAGATATCATGGCCAGTATGGATTCGTGTTGCTGAGCAAGTACCCGATTGATGTGCAAAACCTGCGAAGCTGGCAAAGCCTGCTGTGGAAAGACTTTCCGGGTAACCAAATGCCATTGGACTATTACCCAGAGGCGGAGCAGGCGATTCGTCGCTTGTCGTCCAAAAATCACATTGCGGTTCCAATATCTGTCGGTGACAGACAAGTTACTGTGGTGGCCTGCCACCCAACGCCACCGGTTTTTGACGGGCCGGAAAAGCGTAACGTCAAACGCAATGCTGATGAAATCAGATTGCTGGGCGATATCATCCAAAATGCGCCTCACCTTGTTGATGACAATGGAAAGCAGGGTGGACTGGCAACTGACATGCCATTCGTGGTGATGGGCGATCTGAATGCCGATCCCGCCAATGGTGATGGCGACAAATCTGCGATTGCTGCACTGTTGAGTGCCGATAACCTACTGCCGGTTAAACCGACAAGCCAAGGGGCAGCACCGCATTTACGCCGTACCCGAATCCGCAGTAAATCACTCGCTACCCACAACCGTGGCCTAAGACTTGACTATGTTTTGCCTTCTTCGCACCTGAACGTCGTGGAAAGTGGTGTTTTCTGGCCGAAAGTGGAATCACCGTTGGCATCTCTTGTTTACGATGAAAAACACAGGTTACGTGCAACCTATTCGTCAGATCATCGGTTGGTCTGGGTCGATTTCGAATTTTGATGCGTCGGCAAGTGGGTGATTTGCGTCAACAAAGCGAGAGAGAATTGGGCGGCCTGTGTGAAAGTGTTCAAGGTTTAGCCGCTACAGTGACGATATTTGTCTGCGCTTTGTGGATGAAATGTTAATTTGTAAATACCTAAAACAGCGTATTGTAAATGGTTAATTGGGAATCAATCGACGCTTCGGCGATTAACGTGCCCCATTTCAGCCATCTTGTGGCGTCGTTTGGGCAAACACTTATGGACTTCTTCTCAAGACGGAGCAACAAGGATGAAAACGATCACCTCACTGGCTGCAGCAGTAACCCTGGGTTTAATGTCTGCATCCGCGTCGGCCGCACAATTTAAGCTTCAGTCATTTTTGATATGGGCGGTAAATTCGACAAATCCTTTAACCAGGCGGCTTACACCGGTGCTGAGGCCTTTAAAGCAGAAACGGGTATTGGCTACGGTGAGTTTGAGATCACCAACGAAGCGCAACGTGAACAGGCTATGTTACGTATGGCTCAGCGTGGACATAGCCCAATCGTGGCTGTGGGTTTCCAGCAGGCGCCGATTGTAGAGAAAGTCGCAAAGCAATTCCCGAACACCCAGTTCGTTATCATTGATGCCGTGGTTGACCTACCAAACGTCCGCTCAGTGGTGTTTAAAGAGCACGAAGGCTCATTCCTGGTAGGTGCGCTGGCGGTGATGAAAAGTGACAACGATAAAGTTGGCTTTATCGGCGGTATGGATATTCCGCTGATCCGCAAATTCGCCTGTGGCTATGAGCAGGGCGCGAAGTACGAAGTGGCTGACGCCGAAGTGATCCAAAACATGACGGGCAGTACTCCGGCAGCATGGAACAACCCAACCAAAGGCGCTGAACTGGCGAAATCTCAGTTTGATAAAGGCGTTGACGTGGTTTACGCGGCGGCGGGTGGTACCGGTGTCGGCGTCTATCAAGCGGCTGTTGATGGTAACAAATATGCTATCGGTGTGGATTCAAACCAGAACTACCTGCACCCAGGCGTCATGCTGACTTCTATGGTTAAGCGCGTTGATGTGGCGGTTGAAGATGCGTTCAATGATGCGAAAAACGGTGAGTTTACCCCTGGACTTCAGGCGTTGGGTCTGAAAGAAGGCGGCGTAGATTGGGCGTTGGATGAATACAACCGTGATCTGGTTACTCCCGAAATGGAAGCGCGTGTGAAACAACTCCGTGATGACATTATTGCGGGCAAAATCGTGGTTCACGATTACTTCAGCACTGATTCCTGCGAATACTGATTTCGTGTAACTCGCCCCTGAACGGGCCAATTCCGTTCAGGGGCGTTTTGTATCAAAACGTGTTGAATGCCAAGGAGTAGGCATGACTAAACCCGCCATCCAACTGCAGGGAATCAATAAAAGATTCGGTGCAGTTCATGCAAACAAAGATATCGACCTAGCCGTTATGCCCGGCACGATCCACGGCATTGTCGGGGAAAATGGCGCGGGCAAATCGACCTTGATGTCCATCCTTTACGGTTTTTATCAAGCTGATTCCGGCACCATAGAAATGGACGGTAAACCCGTCACCATCAAAGATTCCCAGGACGCTATCTCCCAGGGCATTGGCATGGTTCACCAGCACTTTATGTTGGTGGAAACCTTCACTGTGCTGGAAAACATCATGCTGGGCGCAGAAGGCCACGGGCTGTTGAATGTCGCGATGCAAAATGTCAGCAGCGCGTTGAAAAAAATAGAAAATGAATATGGCCTGAAAGTGGATTCCGACGCCATCGTCGGCGAGCTTCCAGTCGGCATCCAACAGCGTGTCGAAATCCTCAAAGCGCTATACCGAGGCGCGCGTATTCTTATCCTAGATGAACCGACAGGGGTGCTGACCCCGCAGGAAATTGAACAGTTTTTCGGCATTCTGAATACCTGAAGTCTCAGGGCGTCACCATCATTCTAATCACCCACAAGCTCAAGGAAATCATGGCGATCACCGATTCTGTATCGGTCATGCGTCAGGGGGCTATGGTTGCCCACCGCCAGACAGCAGAAACCACAGTGGAAGAGTTGGCTGAGTTGATGGTGGGGCGAAAAGTACTGCTCCGGTTGATAAAACAGAGGCAAAGCCCGGTGAAGAGCGCCTCAATGTCAACAATGTTTCTCTCTCCGACAGCCGTGGCGTAAAGCGGCTCAAGAATCTGAATTTCAGCCTGAAAGCGGGCGAGATACTCGGTGTGGCGGGTGTGTCCGGGAATGGGCAGTCTGAATTGCTGGCTGTGCTTTCCGGTACCAAAACACCACAGGAAGGGGAGTTTGCCCTTACCACCTCAAAGGGGCGGGTATCGTTCAATGCCAGAGAAAAACGCGACGCGGCCTTAATGCGGCAGCTGAGTGTGGGGCACATTCCGGAAGACCGCATCAAACAGGGGCTGGTAAAGCCGTTGCCTGCCGCCGAAAGTGCTATTCTCGGTTTCCAGCATGATGTTGACTACGGAAAAGGGCTGCTTGACCCCAAAGCCATCGACGCGGCGACACGCGACATGATGGAGCAATACGATGTACGGCCGGCAGACCCGACCCTTAAATCCGCCAATTTTCCGGCGGAAACCAGCAAAAACTCATCATTGCCCGTGAAATGCTGCGTCAGCCAGAAGTGCTTTTAGTCGGCCAACCTACCCGTGGGGTTGATATCGGTGCGATAGAGTTTATCCACCGCAATCTGATTACGGCGCGTGACAACGGTGCCGCCATTCTGTTGGTGTCTACCGAGCTTGAGGAAATCATGTCCTTGTCTGATCGCATTATTGTGCTGGTGGACGGTGAGATTACCGGCGACGTCATTGCGAAAGAGATGGACGAGCGCCAGTTGGGCATGTTGATGGCCAATGCCGCACAAGAGGAGGGCGCAGCATGAGTGTGCCACAACAAAGTATTCCCATGTGGGTTAAAACCTTTCTGGTTCCTGCCATCCAGCTTTCCGTCGCGTTGGTGATTTCCAGTCTGGTGGTATTGCTGGTTGGGGAAAGCCCGACAGAGGCCTTTGGCGTGATGATCAAAGGGGCCACCAATTTTGAATATGGTGGCTTGAGCAACACCCTTTATTACGCCACCAACTTTGTTTTTACCGGTTTGGCCGTGGCAGTCGCTTTCCACGCAGGGCTGTTTAATATCGGCGGTGAAGGGCAGGCATATATTGCTGGCTTAGGCATTGGCATTCTCATGCTGTTGCTTGATGGCGTGCTCAATATGTGGCTGATGGCACCGTTGGCGATCATCGTGGCTGCAGCATTTGGCGCGCTATGGGGAGCTATTCCTGGGTATTTGCAGGCAAAACGGGGTTCGCACATTGTGGTGACCACCATCATGTTCAACTTTATTGCTGCTTCCGTTATGGGCTATGCATTGGTTGAACACATTGCGAAATATGGCGGAAACTCAACAGATTCACGTTACTTCAACCCTGAAGCCGTTTTTCCAAAACTCTACGAACTGGGCGCAAGCTGGGGCATTGAACTGCCATTTTCATTGCTCAACCCATCAATTCTGATTGCACTGCTGGTGGCGTATCTGGTCTGGGTGTTGTTGTTCAGAACCCGCCTTGGCTATGCCATCCGCGTGGTGGGACACAACGCAACTGCGGCTGAATATGCGGGTATCGATGCCAAAAAAATCATCATTATTGCCATGACCATTTCTGGTGCGTTGGCAGGGCTGATGGCTGTGAATGAAGTCTATGGCGCGCAAAACCGCCTGATCCTGAACTTCTCAGGTGGCTTTGGCTTTATTGGTATTGCTGTGGCACTGATGGGACGGAACCATCCATTTGGTATCGTGGTGGCAGCGCTTTTGTTTGGCGCTTTGTACCAAGGCGGCACAGAGCTTCAGTTTGAAATGCCAAGCCTCAACCCGGAATTGATTATGGTGATCCAGGGCTGGTGATCTTCTTTACCGGTGCGATGGACAGACTGATCCGTAAACCGGTTGAAGATTTCTTTATGCGCCGGAGCGCAAAAGCGGCGGAGGTGACTCATGGAGCTGTTTAACTGGATCCTGTCGTCAGCAGATTCCACTATTCGTCTGGCGGTTCCACTGATTTTCGCTGCCATGGCGGGAATTTTTTCTGAAAGGGCGGGTGTGGTCGATATCGGCCTTGAAGGCAAAATGCTCTTCGCTGCCTTTACGGCAGCGGCGGTTTCCTATGTCACGGGCAACCCTTGGCTTGGCATGCTGGGTGCGATTGCCGGTTCTGTCATGTTAGCACTGGTTCACGGCTACGCTTCCATTACCCAAAAGGGCGACCAAATCATCTCAGGTCTGGCAGTGAATTTCTTTGCCTCGGGGATGACGATTACTCTGGGGCATGCCTGGTTTGAGCGCGGTGGGCAAACACCAACCCTTCACAATGAGCAACGTTTTCTCCCCGCTGAACTGCCAGGTGCCGAATGGATGGGTGATACCATTCCAGTGTTAGGGCCTTTCTATCGCGATGTGGTATCTGGGCACAATATTCTGGTGTATCTGGCGTTTGTCGTCGTGGTGATCACCTGGTGGGTGTTGTTCAGAACCCGCTTTGGGCTGCGCTTGCGTGCGGTAGGTGAAGAGCCGAATGCGATTGATACGGCAGGCATCTCGGTAGTGTGGTTACGTTACCGCGCTGTGTTGATTGCGGGTTTGCTGTGTGGCTTGGCTGGGGCGTATTTGTCTACGGCGCAAAACGCAGCTTTCGGTAAGGAGATGACGGCTGGCCAAGGCTATATTGCATTGGCAGCTGTGATATTCGGTAAATGGAAACCCCGTAATGCCTTCCTGGCTTGTCTGTTGTTTGGTTTTCTGTCTGCCCTGGAAACACGGATGCAAGGCGTTTCGATTCCGTTTGTCGGTGTCTTGCCAACTCAGGTGTTCTCGCATTGCCATATGTGCTGACGGTTATTCTCCTAGCAGGCTTTATTGGCAAGGCAATTGCCCCGAAATCCATTGGACGGCCTTACGAGAAAGAACGATAGGTCGAGGATTAGAAATGAAAAACGAGGCATTTGCCCTCGTTTTTGAATCAGCAACGGCAGTAATTTCTGCACCGCTTTCTAATCTTCGATGATCTTGTTGCCACATTTTTCACAGATAAGGTGGCGTTCAAATTCATCCATTGAAGCGATAAATGGTCCTACCGCCATTCCTTTGAACAGGCCAGCCAAAAACTCTTTGGTTTTGCGGTTTTCGGCCGATTTGTAAGGACTCTCTTTTCTCACCAAAACCAATACGTGGGAGGTATCAGCATCACATGCTGAGCAGTAATGGGTTTCCGTTTGGTGGGACATTTTCCCCTCGTAACAAGACAATCACGTAAGGCCTATCCTAACAGTCCTTCCATTGTTGTCTTTGTTTTTAATGGGGAAATGCGACTAGCCGTCCAGCCTTGATGAAGCTTTTTTTCCGATGTAGTAACCCGCCCCAAAGACGAGCACAAACACCAATGAGGAAAGAAGTAGGCCAATGCAGTGGGCGCTCCCAAACCAAATGCGAAGGTAAAGGCGATGCCTAAAAATGCTTCTTGCAGCCATTCCGTGACTGGGGCGTTAGTGGTCATGCCGAGTAAACCGACAATAATCAAAACCGCCAGTAATCCGACTTTAATCCCGACGAGTGTGGAACGTTGCATACGTGGCTCCGCGAAGTAAAACGGTGCACATTATAGCGCAGCCCGCTAGTGCGTAGATAGGCCGACAAAACACTGCGTTTTGCCGCCCCAATACTATTTGATAGCGTGAGTAATAAAGCGCCGGATTTCGTCGTTGTCTTTCGGTGTACGAAACGACGGCGTGATGTTGGTTGGTGGGAGAAAGATTTCCTTGTCGACCAGACGGTTTATTTGCGGCAAGTGCATCAGGGCTGTTTTACCACACAGCAGGTTGAGGAAACCTTCTTCTTCCTCGTAAGCATTGAGCACTTCGTGGAAGCCTTTGAGGTAGAGATAGTCTTTGGTGAAACCACCGCCACGGTAGACCCGTGATGTGATCGTAAATGCGGTATTGCGGTCTGCGCCGTACTGTTCTTTCAGCATCATAAAGGTGTTGCGGAAAGACTTCTCTTTGATCATTGACTCGACTGCCAGTACGCGCAACGCCAACACTTTCAGGCGTTTAATGGAAAGGTGACCGGCGAGGTATTCACTCAATATCGCCATCCCTTCCTGGGTCATGGTATTGACCGGGCAGCCTAATGACAGAATTTTCAGTGGCTGTGCGCGAGCATTAAGTGTAGTGACGAGGTGAACACCGAGTTCATGGTGGGCAAGGGCATTCGCCTCAATCAAAGGAATGTTTGCTGTGGTGTTTATTTTTACCGATGTGCCGGACACCAGGGCATTGGCAATCATGTTGTCGTCGATGACCAGCTTGTATTCGTAACCTTCGTTCTGTGCGAACGTTTCCATAATGGCCTGAATGCCACTGGCATTCACTAACGTATTTTCGTCATCATCGGAATCGGGCAGGTGAAGGATAAACGTTGCGTTGCGGATATCTTTTTCTGTTGGCTCGCCGAAATAACGCAGCGAATTATACAAAAACTCCTGACTGCCAATGGTCTGCAACTGGTCGACTTTATCAGCGTAAGAGACAATGACGTCTTCATAGATTTTTTGCAGATCCGGATCTTCAATCTTTTCGACGGGTAGATTGAAAAGTTGGCGTTTCAGCTGGAATGCGTTCCCCGGGCTATCGCGGTACTCAAAACGGGGTTCGACAGAGTAGTGCCGCTTAAAAAACTCAGACTTTTGGTCTTTGTAATTTACCGGGGCAACGGAGTTAAGGATTTCAATGCCGTTGACCAGATCAAACAAGGTTTCATCTATGGCCTTTGCGTGCTGCAAATCGACACAATCGGGGTTAATTGCACATCCTGTTTTCAAGTGGTGTTCCCTCACTATCCCTCGGTTAAGCGGGGAGTCCGTTTTCCTTGGGGTAAATAACGACACAAGCAGTATGCTTCTGTTTTCCGAATCCGACAATCTGATTTAGTGCATTTTTACCCACGGGAACGTAAGCAGCATTCACCGCATTTTGCGCCTCTTCCACCAAGGGATCGTGGAAATAAAAAAATTGTTCATTCATCCCACTTAATACAATCCAGTGAGGCTCCTTACAGCCGTTGAAGCGGAATGTGCTGATAAGCAGCAGAACACATGCGCCTTTTTCCATCCAGGTTTCGATTTGTTCTACGGTGGGTGGTGCCTCGTTAACCTCGATATCGGTGCTTTTAATCTGCTCTTCAAAATCCGCATGAACAAGCTCTATCACTGACTTTTTAAGCGGATCTCGCACGGAGTGAATAAAGGGCGTTCCTTGCGAATGTGACCAGAGCTCGACAGGAAAACCCCGCCGGTGAGCGGCCAAAGCCAGACCCTGACCGCTGCATCCACCGTGTCCGGCAGCCATAAAGATGGTGGTCGCCTCACGCCAAAGCTGAACTTCTTTTTTACGGGTCGGCGGCGTGGGGTGCCCCAGCGCGGCAAAACTCATTAAAAGGCAGGCGGCGCCACAGGTAAATGGCAAGGTCTGTACATAGAGTGGCATAGGTAATGCCATTTGGGGGCCAGCTGTACCCAAACGCTTTTGCATACGCAGGCCATCTGCCAAATCGTCGTAGTAATGGATTAAGGTTTTTAATGGCTTAAATCCATGTTTTTCATACAGTTTTATTGCTGATGAATTGTCTTCCCTAACCTCAAGTCTTAGCGTAATGTATCCACGTTCAACAGCGCTTTTCTCACAGCGTATTAGCAATTCATTGGCAATACCTTTTCCCCTGAAATCGGGCGAAACGGCAATAGAGTAAAGCCTTGAGAGTTGCGTAGTCTGGTTAAAAAGCAATAAGGCATAACCAGCGAGTTTATCCGCATCCAGCGCCGCCAATAAAAGGCTGTGCTCAGATTGAATAAATCGCTTCATTTGACGGCGACTGACCTTATCACTGTCGAACACCTGGTTCTCCAGGTTATGCAGTGCATCCAGATCAGAAAGTAGAGCGGCGCGGTATTCCATTACTGCCTCGGGAAATGCTTTTTGACTCTGCCATTTAAAAGCAAAAACGGAAATCTCTCTACAGGAATTAGATGAATGGCAAATATTCTTATCGTTACCGATGAGACCTCGGACTGGAAACAATATTTTCCGTCTGAAAAAGTCGTCACCGTCAATGAGTATCTGGCTACCGGTGCTTACACGGAAACCAAAAGCACCCAGGTGATTAACCTCTGCCGCTCTTACGATTACATGAGCAGCGGTTACTACTGTTCACTGATGGCAGAAGCGCGTGGCCACCGGGTCATTCCGCGTGTCATGACGATAAACGATCTGAACCAGCAGTTTATGTTGAAACTGAAACAGACCGATTTTGACCGCCATTTCAAACAGCAGGATACCGTGGATGCCAAGGTGTATTTTGGTCGAACCCCGGTCAAGGGACTGGAGAAAGTGGCACATCAGGTATTTGAGCACTTTATGGTGCCGGTATTGGATGCCGGGTTTATCAAGGTAAACGGTAAGTGGCAGCTGGCTAGATTGGAAGCTTGTCCATTTCAGACGTTGGATGACAATGAACAGGATTTCTTTGCGGAGTCCCTCGAACTGTTTTCGCAGAAAGTCTGGCGTGGCAAAAAGAAAAACAAAAAGTACCGCTATGACATCGCCATGCTGATCGACCCGGAAGAAAAGCTGCCACCTTCTGATCCAAAAGCGATCCGCCGTTTCCAGCGCGCAGCAAACCGCTTGGGCATCAATATGGAAGCGATAGGGCCAAATGATTTGGCAAGGTTGGGGGAGTTTGATGGCCTTTTTATCCGAGCCACGACGAACATTTCCAACTTTACCTACAAGTTTGCCAAGGCAGCGGAAAATCTCGGTCTGGTGGTGATGGATGACCCCGAATCCATCATGAAATGCACCAATAAAGTGTTCCTGACAGAGTTGTTGTCGTTGAACAAGGTGCCTACACCCAAGAGTGTTATTTTGCGCGCTGGGGCGGAAGAGATGATTGATGAAGCCATCGATCACATTGGTTTTCCCATGGTGCTCAAAGTACCGGATGGTGCGTTTTCTATCGGGGTAGTGAAGGCGAAAAACCGCGATGAGTTGGTCACCCAATGCCAGAAAGTGTTTGAGAAAAGCGCGTTAATCCTAGCGCAGGAATACCTGCCGACAGATTTTGACTGGCGCATTGGCGTGCTGAACCGCCAGCCAATTTACGCCTGTAAATACCTGATGAGCCGCGGACACTGGCAAATCTACCAGCATCATGACAGTGGCAGGGTCTCTTCCGGTGGATTTGAAACCTTGGATATCAAAATGGTGCCAAAGTGTGTGGTGGATGCAGCAGTAAAAGCGGCGAACCTGATTGGTTCCGGTATCTATGGCGTAGATGTGAAGGAAATTGCGGATCGCGCTTATGTGATAGAAGTGAACGACAACCCGAGTATCGATCACCATGTTGAAGACGGTTTTCTGGGGGATTTGCTCTACGACCGCATCGTGACTGAGTTTCTACGCCGTATCCAAATGCGCGGATTATAAAACCTTGGTGAAGCAGGTAGCCTGAGCAGAGAATTCTTCCCAGGCTTTGAAAAGGTCAACTACAGGCACTGTGCCAGTTGGCCTTTTTACTGGAAGCCATTACGCAGCCCCGCTCTGAATCGGAAGCGGATTGACACTGGCTCATAAGTTCGCTGGCTGATGGTGCTAACGCTCCGAGAATTTTTTGGGCGTGGCTTACCACTTTGCTGCAGTCGCTTTTTGCTACAGGGTCATAGTCCGAACATGCGCTGATTGAGAACATGGCGCACGTTAAAAAAGCGGTTTTGAGAATCATGTTTGGCATTGGCTGCTCCCTTTTATTCAGTATAAAAAGGGTAGAAGAGCTTTCTTATTTTTGCGACATATCAGATTGTGTGGGTATAACGAAGAAGGGACGCTGCTGCGTCCCTTAGGTATGTGATTACTCTCCGATAAACCGCCCGTCTGGTGCTGCCAAAGCTGGGCGTAAATTCCCACGCTGGCAATCAACTCCTGGTGTGTGCCTTCTTCAACCACCTGGCCTTCGTCGAGCACGATCAATCTGTCCATGGCGGCAATCGTCGACAGGCGGTGAGCAATGGCGATAACGGTTTTGCCTTCCATCAGTTGGTACAAGCTTTCCTGAATTGCCGCCTCTACCTCTGAGTCCAGCGCTGACGTGGCTTCATCCAGGATCAAAATAGGTGCATCTTTTAGCAGTACACGAGAAATAGCGACACGCTGGCGCTGGCCGCCGGAGAGCTTCACGCCGCGCTCACCCACTTGTGAATCGTAACCATGGTTACCGTGTGGGTCATTCAGGCTTTCAATAAACTCGTGGGCGTGGGCTTTTTTCGCCGCATCCAACATGGCGTCATCACCAGCATCCGGTCTGCCATAAAGGATGTTTTCGCGAATTGAACGGTGCAACAGGGACGTGTCTTGGGTCACCATGCCGATGTTGGCACGGAGCGAATCTTGCGTGACTTCCGAAATGTTCTGACCGTCGATACGAATTTCTCCTCGCTCGACATCGTGAAAGCGCATCAGCAGGTTAACCAGCGTAGATTTACCGGCGCCAGAGCGACCGACCAAGCCGACTTTCTCACCCGGTTTGATGGTGAGGTTGAGCTTTTCAATCACGCCTTTGCTTTCGCCGTAGTGGAAGCTGACATCTTTGAACCGGATTTCGCCATTTGGCACATCAAGTGCCGGTGCGTTAAGCCTGTCGACCACTTCGACCGGTTTTGCCAATGTCCCCATGCCATCGACCACGGTTCCGATGTTTTCAAACAGCGAGCCAATCTCCCACATGATCCATTTCGACATGCCGTTAATGCGTAGCGCAAGACTCACAGCAATGGCAATGGCACCAATCGTGATGGCGGAATCCAGCCACAGCCAAATTGAGATCGCACCAATAGCAAACACCAAGGCATAGTTGGCAATTTCTACCGCGATATTAAAGCCCGTTGCCAGTCGCATCTGGCGGTATACCGTATCCATAAAGGTCGACATACCTTCCTCGGCATAGGCCGTTTCACGGTCGGTATGGGAAAACAGTTTCACGGTGGCGATGTTGGTGTAGCTGTCAACAATGCGGCCGGTCATCAGAGATCGGGCGTCTGCCTGCTCTGTCGATACGGCTTTGAGCTTGGGAACAAAATACATCTGGATGCCAATATAGACAGCCAGCCAAATCAGCAGGGGGATCATCAACCGGATATCGGCCTGCCCAACCATGAACAGCATGGTCGCGAAATAGACCGTGATATAGACGGCAACGTCCAACAGCTTCATGACGGTTTCGCGGATCGATAATGCCGTTTGCATCACTTTGGTGGCGATACGGCCAGCAAAGTCATTCTGATAAAACCCGATGCTTTGTTTTAGCAGATAGCGGTGAGCTAGCCAGCGAATGGACATAGGGTAATTGCCCAAAAGTGACTGGTGCAGGATGAGCGAGTGCAGGGAAACCAGCAATGGCATGCCGATAAGCACCAGCAACCCCATAAAGATAAGTGTATGGCCTTCGTCAGCAAGAAGGTGGTGCGGTCTTGCTCGGTCAGCCAGTCAACAAGTTGTCCCATAAAGCCAAACAGCGACACTTCGGCAATGGCGATAAGTGCTGTCAGCAGTGACATTGCTACCAAGGGTTTTTCAAATCCTTTGGTGTAGTGGCGACAAAATGCCAGCAGCGTATTCGGTGGCTGGGCAGGTTCGGATTCAGGGAAAGCGGGCGTCACTCTTTCGAACAGTTTATATATCATGATTCCTTCCGGAGATGATGGCTCACGGTGAGTGTCTGAAGCATAAAGATTTTTACAGGCTTCGGGTGCGTGAACCCAATAGTTTTCCGGGTGATTCTATCAGGTTTATGGCATTGATTAATGCCAATGTTTTCAACGGAATTGTTTAGAAATTCTGATATGTCTGTTTTTGTCGAAGGAGGTAGGGTTTAGTGTTGCGCGCTGGTTGAATAAGGCAGGATGGTGTCAATTTATTAGGCTGTCTTGTATGAATAGTGACACTCACGGTGCTAATTGCCCTAACCGTATTTTCGCTTTGCTAGTTTTAAGTGCATTCAAAACTGTGCGCAATCACGATTGAAAAACACATTGCGACAGTATCCACCAGTGAGGTGTGTGATGTTTGTATTTAGCCAACCAGAAAATCAAACCATCAGGCAGAATCATTCCGCATTCATTCCCAAGCCACGAAACAGGGCAATGGGCGGTTGTTCAAAGGGATGTCAATGCCAGGGATGCGCTGCGAAAAGCGCCAACAGGAAAACCTCCCCCATATTAGACAGGCCTGTCCAGTTGCAAATGTTCAGCGCTGGAAACCTGCACTCTGACGCCGCCGAGCGAGAAGCTGACCGGGTTGCCAACCGTGTGTTGGAATCCCCGAAACCCCAATGTGCGTCATGTCAGGAAAGCGAAGGGGACGGCGGTTCCCTCGCCTCACTCTCATCGCCCCCCATTCCTACCAACCTAAAGTTCTTGGTGCCAAGTTCTGGTGCACCTTTGCAAACACCGGTCAGAAGAGAGATGGAACAAAGGTTTGGCCATGATTTTTCCGGGGTAAGGGTGCACACCGATGAACATGCCGCGAATTCTGCCTCTCAGCTTGGTGCAAGAGCCTATGCATTGGGCAACCATATTGTGTTTAACCGCGGCGAGTTCAGGCCAGAGAGCGCTGCCGGACAGAAAACCCTTGCTCATGAACTTACCACGTGTTGCAACAGTCAAAAGCCGGTACGTCGACAACCCAGATGCTGAGTGAAGCGGATTGCGCCAAGAGTTGTACTAAGAAAGACGGCAGAAAAACAGCCACCAAAAAATTCAGCATTACCGTATTTGCCGACAAAGAGGGATCTTTTTTACTGCTTCCCGCGACGCACAAAGTCGGCCATGCATGGATTGAACTGCAGGATGAGTATGGCGATTACTGGTCTTACGGTTTCTGGCCTAAAGAGGGATACGACGCCGATAACATGAAAGCGGACGTGGATGGATGTGTACATCATCCCGACTCAACCCAACACAACAAAAACAATCCTGCGACACAAACGTTTGAACTGACGGCAGAGCAATTTGCTGCGGCGAAGAAATATGCGGTCGACACGTGCAAAAACCGCCCGAAATACAATCTGTTTGGATTGCAGTGTACGGAATTTGTAAAACGTGCACTGGCTGCAGCAGGGCAAGGCAGTGCGGGGGGATTTGGCCTGATATGGGAAAGTCCCAACGCGCTGGCTTCGTGGATCAAAACCCATGCCCTGGCGTTGGGGGTTAACGTCACGGCTGCGACATCCGCTGACGATAAAGCGGGTCAGGCAAGTGCTGCTTTTGATCTTCGCTACCGCCACCAGTTCTATTCATTGCTGGGCACTAAGCTCCGTCTTTATGGCGTGGGGCGCGCAGAGCTGGGTAGCCCTATCAAATTGGGGTCAGCAGGTGTGGGGATAGAGCTGAATACGCAGAAAATTTATCTGCCACAGTTTTATGTAGAAACCGGCGGTGTCTTTGGCGATCTGAACCCAACTCCGGGCGCGGACAGCTTCGGCGCGGGTGTGACAGCGAGTGCAGGTTTGCGCTACAACATCGATGAGTTGGCATTTGTAGGGGTGGAATACAATCTGGTTAAAGATCTTGTTAATAAAGATCCTGAACTGCACCGGATGATGTTCAGTGTGGGGATAAGGTTGTTCTGATTTAAAAAGCCGGCTCACGGAGTCGGCTCGTCATTTTGCTGCAGAGATTTCTTAGATGCCACGCCTGAACGCTATGTCTTTGTCCATTGCGTAGTCAGCGGCTGCATCTGCATCGTAGGCTGGTCAATGAATCATGCGTGTTCGTTGATATCCCATAGGTTTAACACCGTGTCTGCCCAGTTGTCCCTGAGTCGGTTTGATACGCGTTGCTCTCTCAGCAGAGCGTTAAACATCTCAAGGTCGTTTTCGTCAACCAGGGTATTGAACTGATGTTCAATGACTTCTTTTGCCTGCGAACGCAGTGAGTCACCAATAACATTACCAACACGAAGCTGGGATAAAACGTCTATGGCTTGTTCGTATCCTTCGGTTTGGTGCATAGCGCCTCCTTATGTACTTGTTACATTAATGATAACCATGTCTCAAAAAAGATCCAAAAATATTTACTTTCTGAATTCTTGGATGCTCATGCATAAAAAAGCCGACTCTAATGAGTCGGCTTTGCACTTATCATATTGATTGGTGGTTATTAACCGCAGACTTTCGACCAGCTGCCGTCACTGCCCGGTACAGAAGAAGTCCACCAGTTGGCTTGATAGATCTTGCCTTCGTGAACCATTTTGTCACCGCTGCCGGCATGGCTTGGATTGCCAGCCAGTCAGTTTGTGGCCAGTTAGGGTAAACGTTGATTCCTGTGGTCTCACAGTTACTTGGATCTGGGTTTTCTGGATCGGTTGGTTTGTTCAGATCCGCCAAAGGCAGGTCGCTGTATTCAAACGCGAACGCATAATCCACACCATTGATCTTCACTGTGTAGTTGGAAGGACCAGTGATTGGCAGGTAGTAAACCATATCCAATACATAGCTCTCGCCAGCTTTCAGTGATTTCCAGTTAGGCAGTTTGAACGATGCACGGTGCATTGTGCCTTCCAGACCGCCAATGTTGTTGGCTTTGCTGTGACCAGAAGAGATCACGCTCAGGCCGCCACCAGACTGGTCTTTCGCATTGTCAGGTGCAGAGGTTGGGATATCGAACTGGAACTCAGTACCACCCGGCAGATCCGTACCTGTGTTGTTCACGAAGGTGATCTTAGGATTGATTGGGTAGTTCTGGTCACCCACTTTGAAGCCACCGACTGACACATCAATCTTCACTGCTTCTGCAGGCATTGTGGTTTCAGACAGTTTCGCGCCATAAGGGGTTGCAGACATGAACTTGTCGTAGATGGCTTTGGTCATGGTGTTACCCATGTGGTATTCACCGTTGCCAGTCTTACACGCATTCTCGGTTGCATCGACGACATCCGTACGGTTGCCATTTCCGTCCAGTTGGTAACACGCGTAGTCACCCGCCAGTTCCCAGAACATGATACCGCCGATACCTTTGTCGATGACGTAGTCAGATTTCACGCTGACAGACGCTTCGTCTTCGGTAGACAGGAACACTTTCTTCTCTGCGTTCCACAGCCATGGAGCAACAGCGACTGAGTCGTAGTTACGTGCATAGGTACCGCGCAGAACGTCTTGTTGATCGTTCGCTGGGTCTAAGCCATAAGCTGACGCGTAAGAACCGAAGATACCGTTTTCAAGGTTCTTCGCATGCCACATAGGGTTAGAGCCTGCGCCCATTTCGTTACCCTGTGGATCCTTGTCGTGCCACATGTTGTCGATGCCCATTGCACCGTTACCACAGTTGTTCTTCTCGCCTTCACCGGTGCCTGGTTGACACTCAGCTTGGTTAGGAAGCGCTGCTTTACCCCACAGGCCGTTTTCACCGCCGGACACGTCTTGCCAGCCACGGGTGTAGTAAGGCACACCGATGTTGATACGACCCGCTGGCATTGAGCCACGGAAGTAGTGGTATGCCCAGTCAGTGTTCAGGTAACCGATACCGCCGTATTGGCTGGTGCCGTAAACGTTCCACGCTTCCAGCTCAGAGTCTTTACCTGTGTCGAACAGTGCTGCGTTGTGACCAACATGGTCATTCCACGCGCCGTGCAGGTCGTAGCTCATGATGTTGACGTAGTCGAGGTACTTGGTCACGTCGAACGTTTCCATACCGCGCAGCAGGTAGCCAGAAGATGGCGCTGCGATAGTCAGCATGTAGTGTTGGTTATCCTGTGCAGACGCGATATCAACTTTTTCACGCAGTACGCGCATCAGCTCTTGGTAAGAAGCCCACAGGTAAGGACGACGTGGTTCCATGAAGTCTTTGTCGTATGGGTTACCGGCACCTGCCATTGAGGTTGGGTACTCATAGTCGATATCCAGACCATCGAACTTGTACTTACGCATCATTTCAACCGCAGATGCAGCAAATTTCTCAATGCCAGCATGGTTGATAGAACCATCTGCATTTGTGGTCATGGTGTAGAAACACCGTCTGCCACGCGATCACCGTCTGGGCCAAAGTGACCGCCGGTTTCCGCCCAGCCACCGATTGAAATCAGTGTCTTAACGTCATGTTTCTTCTTGTAAGTGGCCAGTGCACCGAAGTGGCCTTTGAAGCCAAGCGCTGGATCAACTTCAACACCCGGCCACTCTTTGTTAACAGCGGCGTTTGTTGGATCGTTTACATCACCGATGTTGACTTTGCCGTCAGGACCGATGCTGACAAATGCATAGTTGATGTGGGTCAGTTGTTCCCAAGGAATGTCGCTAACCAGGTAAGAGGCTTGTGGATCGTCGCCTGCACGCCAGCTGGTGAAGTAACCGATGATACGGCGTGGGTGGTCAGCACCCATCTGCTCACGGCCATCTTCATCGTAAACTGTACAGTAAGGCACGTTAACGTCAGGGGTCTGGTACAGACCTTCTGGACGACAGTTAGAAACAACAGGTGTACCTTTCACGTTCACGGTGACAACTGCAGAATCGGTAGACGCGCCTTTGTCATCTGTCGCTTTCGCTACATAGAAATGTTGCCGGATACATTTGATACCCAGTCAAAAGTGTAAGGTGCGGAAGTGACCGTTTCTTTCAGTTGGCCTGCAACATAGAAGTCCACTTTCGCGATGGTGCCATCAGCATCCGCAGCGTCTGCAGTCAGTGTCACTGTCGCGCCCTGGTCAACAGCAGTTGCTGACGCAGCCAGAGAAACGGTCGGTGCTTCGTTGTCAGGAATGATAACGCCTGGCTTAACAGTGATGCTCAGTGCTGAAGTTTCTGCAACTGCACCGTCGTCATCCGTCGCTTTAACAACGATGCTGTGTGTACCTTCTGCCGCAGTCCAAGTTTTTGCGTATGGCGCCGAGGTATCTGAGCCAATGGATGTGCCATCAACGAAGAACTCAACCTTAGCGATTGAACCATCGCTGTCACTGGCATTTGCGCTAATAGTGACAACGTCACCCGCTTTAAAGCTGTCGCTGGCTGATGGCGCTGTCAGGGCAACGCTTGGTGCTTCGTTTACAGGTGGAGTGACGTCACCGGAATCACACTGATCCACCTTTTTCCACTCTTGGTATTGTCCGGAAGACGTTTTCGGGTCATTACCCATTGTCCACCAGTTTGCCTTGTAGACAATCTTGTCACGCTGAACAGTACTGCACTGGTATACGCTTTATCAGACTGCCATTTCTCAATACCTGAGCAGTCGGTAGCTGCCTGCGCATTAAAAGCAAACATGCACGCTACGGCGACTGCCGACAGCGTGAAGCCCTTGCTTTTGCCTGTCACATCCATTGAATATTCCTCGAAAATAGAAGTTTAACTATTGATTTATATAACATTAGCGCGACTTTCATCGCGTAAAAAATAAAGTAGTTGAGTTGGATATGGCTGGCATCCGAGTTTTAGTCAGATTTAGATCTCTACTCAGGATTCGAAGAAAAAGGTTCTATCTCTTCGCCGGTATTCACAAATTCAACGGACAATTTTTCGTTTCTCTGCAAGAATTTTGTGCTGCATGCAAGGCCGCATATTCAGATGAGGTAGACCAATGTCTAATGATGATTGTCTACAACCTGCGTTGAAAGTTTGTGTTTAAGTGGGCATTATTTAGTCAGTTAGAGAATATTGTCGACAGAAAGGGCTTTGATGCGAGTCACCACAAAAGAAGAATGTCGACAGTAAGTGAAGCAAACAGTGAAGGGTGTGACCAAATCTGAAGGAATGAAAGATTGGCTGATTAAAGCCATCGAATAATCCGGAATAAAATCGCTGTTATCGACAGGCAAGGAGCACGTCCATGTCAGCCTATCAAAACGCTTACCGGCAATCTGTCAATGATCCTCAAGGGTTCTGGCTTCAGCAGTCCCGGCAAATCAAATGGTTTAAACCCCCTCAAGTTGCACTGGAAAATGATGCAAACGGCATAGAGCGTTGGTTTCCAGATGGTGAACTCAATACCGCCTATCTTGCTCTGGATTATCACGTAGAGCAGGGCAGGGGAGACCAGACTGCGCTGATTTACGATGCTCCCGTAACCGGAAAAAAAGCCCAGTACAGCTATGAAGTGCTGCGCGATCAGGTTGCGAAGTGCGCCGGTATGCTGGCATCCCTGGGCGTTGAAAAGGGTGATCGGGTAATCATTTATATGCCGATGATCCCACAGGCTGCCATTGCCATGTTGGCCTGTGCCCGGTTGGGCGCTATTCATTCCGTGGTGTTTGGGGGCTTTGCGCCGAATGAGCTTGCGGTGCGCATCGAAGATGCGGAACCGAAAGTGCTGCTGACCGCGTCTTGCGGCATCGAAGTGAACAAGGTGATTCCTTACAAGCCAATGGTCGATCAGGCGGTGATGGACAGCCGCTGGAAGCCTGAGCGTGTGGTGGTGTACCAGCGTCCCGAGCAACCTGCCGTGTTAGACAATGAGCGTGATGCAGACTGGGCAACTTTGTTGGAACGGGCTGAGCCCCATGATTGTGTACCTGTTAACGCAACCGATCCGCTATATATCCTCTACACCTCAGGCACGACGGGTAAACCCAAAGGGGTTGTTCGCGACAACGGCGGTCACGCGGTTGCCCTGAAATACAGCATGTCGACGGTTTACAATGTCGAACCTGGTGAAGTGTATTGGGCAGCGTCGGATGTTGGCTGGGTGGTGGGCCATTCTTATATTGTGTATGCACCGCTCATTCATGGCTGCACTACCATCATGTATGAAGGCAAGCCGGTCAGAACGCCGGATCCCGGTGCTTTCTGGCGAGTGTGCAATGAATATGGTGTGTCGGTGCTCTTTTCTGCTCCAACTGCCTTCCGGGCTATTAAGAAAGAAGATCCGGAAGGGAAGGCGATCCACAAATACCAGATGGGGAAACTGCGCACCATTTTATGGCAGGGGAAAGGCTGGACCCGCCACATTGGAATGGGTAGAGGCGCATACCGGCCGACCGGTTGTCGATCATTGGTGGCAAACTGAAACGGGATGGGCGATTTCCTGCAACCCGATTGGCTTGGAAAGCTTTATGACCAAACCTGGGTCATCGACCAGACCGACGCCGGGATTTAACGTCAAAATCCTCAATGAAACCGGTGAATCCCTGGCTGCAAATGAGCAAGGATACATCGCCGTCAAGCGTCCTTTGCCGCCGAGCTGCCTGGCAACGGTGTGGCGTAACCATGACAGGTTCGAATCCGGTTATCTTCAACAGTTTCCCGGCTACTATGTGTCCGGTGATGGTGGCTATGTCGATGAAGATGGCTACCTGTTTGTCATGGGGCGCATCGATGATGTGATTAACGTGTCTGGTCACCGTTTATCAACTGGCGAAATGGAAGAGATTGTCGGCGCCCACGAAGCGGTAGCGGAGTGTGCCGTGGTCGGGATTTATGATGAACTGAAAGGGCAATTACCGCTTGGTTTGGTGGTGCTTAAAGACGGCTACTACTCAACGGAAGGCAATATCGAAAAAGAATTGGTGGCAAAAGTGCGCAATGAGATTGGCCCTGTTGCCTGCTTTAACCGCGCGATTATTGTCGACAGGTTACCGAAAACCCGCTCGGGCAAAATACTGCGCCGTATTATCCGCCAGATAGCCGACGGCGAAAGCTACAGCGTCCCCTCGACGATTGACGACCCGGCGAGTCTGGACGATATCAGCAGAGTGTTGTCATCCCACAGCTGATGTAAATGTCACTAAAAAGGCCACCGTCTGGTGGCTTCGTCATTCATAAGCAGGGCTTACTGCGCGTTTACAAACGCTTTGAAGCGGGCTTTGGTTTGCGCATCCGCTTTTTGGAACCAGTAGTGAAGCTGGTATTCCTCTTCGTTGATGCCTTCGCTGTCATTGACTACGACTTTCGTGCTTCGGGTTACCGGTTTAGCGGGAGCGGTCTCTGCTACCGGTGTTTGTTCCAGATTCAACGACGCTGGCATGTCAGTCTGGTTGTAACGTTGCAGTTCAGACAGGTAGTCACGGCTCAGTTGGAAACCGGACTTGATCAGTTTACCTTGCTCAAACGCAATGGCATTGTCGCTAGCATCCTTGATGGTGAACTCAGGGTTTTTATTGAATTTGCGCGCTGATGCTTGTTCAGGTATTCCGGGAATTCAAAGTGGACATCGGTGTCCTGTGCGTCGAATTTCACGACCAACACATCGGAGCGGACGAAAGTGACGTCTTTGCCTTCTTCGAAGCTGGTGACGTACCGAAATGCCAACTGTTGTGTTCCATCCTGCAATACGACCGTATCTTCTTTACCAAATACTGACGACTTGTGGGTCTGTCCGTTGTAAGCAAGCAGTTCTACATTGTCGTTGAGGTGGAGGGTCACATCTGCCTGGGCAGACAGCGGTAGTAGTGCTGCAAACACTGAGGAGAGAAACAGCTTTCTTCTCATGATCATCCCTTAAAATTGCAAAATGGGCCCGACTTGATGAAGGGCCCTCATTATTATTTAAAACGCTTATTTTACGTAGCAGGCAAACCCTTTCAGGTAGAAACCTTCTGGGTATGCGCTGTCGATTGGGTGGTCTGCCGCTTGTTCAAAACGCTCGATGAACTGCACATCGCGGTGTGCGTCCAACGCTGCATCAGCAATGATTTTCTGGAACAGGGCATTGTCCATCAAACCTGAGCAGGAGTAAGTCAGCAGGGTACCGCCAGGTTTCAGGATTTGCATCGCCAGCATGTTGATGTCTTTGTAGCCACGGCACGCACCAGTCAGTTGCGCTTTTGATTCCGCGAACTTTGGTGGATCCATGATCACAACGTCAAATTTCTCGCCGGCATCGCGGAATTCGCGTAGCAGTTTGAATACGTCAGCGTTGACGAACTGGGCTTTAGAAACGTCAAAGCTGTTCATTTCAGCATTGGCTTTGGCGATGTCCAGCGCAGGCTGGGAAACGTCCACGTTAATTACTTCTGCCGCGTTGCCCTTCAGGGCATACAGGCCAAAGCCGCCGGTGTAACAGAAGCAGTTCAGAACACGCTTGCCGTTCACGTATTTCACGGATGCTTCGCGGCTGTCGCGTTGATCCAGATAGAAACCGGTTTTGTGTCCACCCGTGATATCTACACTGATTTTCACGCCGTTTTCTTCAATAACAACAGACGCTGGTGGCATCTCGCCGTGCAAAACGCCAGTGCGCTCTTTCAGGCCTTCTTTCTTACGAACAGAAACGTCTGAACGCTCGTAGATGCTACATTCAGGGTAAAGCTCAACCATGGCAGCGACCAAGTTGTCTTTCTGTGCTTCAGCACCTGCACTCAGCAGTTGGCATACCAGAAAGTTTTCGTAGCGGTCGATGGTGATGCCCGGTAAACCATCGGACTCTGCAGCAATCAGGCGGTAGCCGGTCAGGCCGTCACGGGCTGCCAGTGTTTCACGCAGGCCTTGAGCCTGTTGCAGGCGTTTTTTGAAGAATTCGACATTAATGTCTTCCTGTTCAAACGACCATACGCGGACACGGATTTGAGAATTAGGAGAAAACGCACCACGCGCCAGCCATTGACCCTGATGATCGTAGACATCCACGGTCTGACCGAGACTTGGTTTGCCCTCGACGCGTTGAATACCACGCGAGAATACCCAAGGGTGGCGACGGCGCAGCGATTTTTCGCGGCCTTTAACCAGATAAACAGACGGATTCATTGGTTTTTCCTAATTTCAAGATGCGGGTTGTCGTGCGATGTAGGTCACGCCAACCGATAAAGGTGCTGTATTGTGTGAGATGAAAAGAAAGAATGCAAACAGCCGCCCTGTAGGCGGCCGTTTTTTCGCCGTTTGGGCTGTTTAGTCTGTACGCATACCTTTAACCAGCGCAGTCAGACTGGAAGATTGCTTCTGAAGATCGGCAACATCACGGGCAGTTTGCTGGATCATCTCGCTCACTTGCCATGCCTGTTGGCGCACATGCTCCACATCTGAAGAAATGGTACCTGCCACACTGCCTTGTTGGTTTGCTGCAGTGGCAATCTCGGTACTGCGGTCAGTAATGCGCTGACTACGGTCAGAGATCGAGCTGATATCCTCACTGATGCTTTGCATCAAAGACTCACTGGCCGCTGCATTTTCGACGGTGCCTTGCATAACCGTGCGAAGGTGCCGGTGTTACTTTCCAGATCTTGGATCATTCGCTGGATTTCGACGGTCGCCTGTTGGGTGCGCCCGGCAAGGGTGCGTACTTCATCTGCGACCACGGCAAAACCACGTCCTTGCTCGCCCGCTCGTGCCGCTTCAATGGCTGCGTTCAGTGCCAGCAGGTTAGTCTGCTCTGAAATTGCGCTGATAGTCGCGACCATGCTGCCAATTTCGCTGGAGTTATTTTCCAGTGCAGCCACTGCGTTCGAGGCGGTCTCAATTTCACGGCTCAGCGCCTGAATGGCACTCATGGTTTGGTTGACCTGGGACTGGCTTTGTTTTGATGCCTCACCAGCTTGTGTGATTTCACCGGATGTTTGTTCAGCGTGAGAGGCAACATCACGGATAGAGCCGGCCATTTCTTCTGTCGCGCTTGCCAGTGAGTCGAGATACGCGCGCTGGTCTTTAGAGAGTGATTCGCTTTCTGCGCTACGTTGGCTTAGCTCTGAGGAAAGCCCTTCCATCAACGAGGCTGCGTTTTTAATCGCACGTACCAAGCTGTGTTCGCGATCCGCGACTTTATCGACAGTCGCTGCAATGATGCTGAACTCGTCGCGCACCGGGAAGAAGTTCATACGGCTGGTTAGGTCACCGTCCAGCATGCGTTGCAGTGAATGATTCATGGTGTACATGGCTCCGCCGATGAAACTGGACACATAATGAAGCGCTGAAACACCAATCAACGCAATGATTGCCAGGACAAACCATTCCAGTCCGCTGATTTGGGTCCAAAAACTGGTTGCCACTGAATTTGCACCGCTGGTCGCAATCAGTGAGGCGGCTTCTGTTGCAGAAGCGTCGTAGTGAGACAGCACACTTTGCAGTGCTGCGCTATGGTTCTCTTGTGCTTGGGCTAACTGTGCTTGTGAGGCATTGTAAAAAACCACACCAACCGCAAGTGTCAGCGAGACTAAAATTGTATAAAGGATGAAGAATTTTTTGTTTCAGGCTAACTTTGATGAGGTACTGGTCAACCCAGCGGAACGGCGTTTCTATCATGTTTGAATAGGTCCTTGTCAAAAGCTCCGGTGTATTACCGTTAGACGAGGTGAATAGTACACTGTTGTATAAAGGTAAGACTAACCAGTGAGGTGTGATTGATGTCACAAATATGTGTTAGGGCGACAGTTTCAGGACGCGTTCAGGGAGTTGGCTTCCGTTTTCACACTGCCCATGAAGGTTTAAAGCTTTCGCTTAGCGGTTATGCGCGGAATGAATCTGATGGGACTGTGACGGTGCTGATGTGCGGTGAGGAGAAAAATGTCAACGCGCTGTTGGCGTGGTTGGAGCAAGGGCCAGCCACGGCGAATGTCACCAAACTGGTGCACAACCAAATAGACTGGCAGGCGATAGATGGGTTTTCCATTCAGTGACTAAACCGCCCAAATAGAAAAGGAGCCAACTGGCTCCTTTTTAAATGCATTTTACCGGTTTAGGTAAACCCGCAAGCTTGGTGGCTTGTTTAGCCGGGCCTTTAGGGAACAGCTATACAAATAGCGGCTGCTGCCTTTTTCCGGGCCATATTTTTGCTCCATCGACTTAACCAGAAGACGGATAGCCGGAGAGGTGTTGAACTCCTTGTAGAAGTCCTGCACAAAATAAACCACTTCCCAGTGTGCATCGGTTAGCTCAATGCTTTCCTGCTCAGCCAACATCGGTACCAACGCCTCATCCCAGTCTGAAAAGTTTTTCAGATAACCCTGGGCATCGGTTTCGATTTGCTTACCGTTTAATTCCAACATGGATAACCTCGTGTTTCGAACGCGCAAAGCATAAAGCCTTGTGTGTTTGCCTTCAAGCGAAGACAAAAAAAGCTCCCGAAGGAGCTTTTCTTTTAACCAAACCTGTTGGATTAATCGTCGCCACCGAAGATGCCGATCAGCTGCAGCAGACTCAGGAACAGGTTGTAGATAGATACATACAGCGTGATAGTTGCTGAAATGTAGTTGGTCTCACCGCCACGCACAATTGACTGGGTAGTCAGCAGAATCGCACCGGTAGAGAACAGAACAAACAGACCGCTAAGCGCCATAGAAATCATCGGCATTTGCAGGAAGATGTTTGCAACCATACCCACCAACAGAACCACGAAGCCTGCCATCAACATCCCGCCAAGGAAAGACAGGTCACGTTTGGTTGTCAGAGCGTACGCAGAACACGCCAGGAAAGTCAGTGCAGTACCGCCCAGTGCCGGTGCGATAGCCCAGCCTAAGCCAGCGCCAATGTACATGTTAAGGATTGGACCTAAGGTGTAACCCAGGAAACCGGTAAACAGGAAGGTGAAAACCAGTCCCATTGAGTTATCACGGTTCTTTTCAGTCAGGAACAGCAGACCGTAGAAACCAACCAGTGTAATGATAATGCCAGGGTATGGCAGGTTCATTGCCATAGACACACCAGCAACTGCCGCTGACCACAGCAGGGTCATTGACAGTAGGAAATAGGTGTTACGCAACACCTTGTTGGTTGCTAACAGGCTCTCTTGCGAGTACTCACGAGCAACAAAACGATCGTTCATAGCGTTCTCCCAGTAGGGTACATATTTTTGTATTCAGCATTGTACCGCGTTTAGAGAGTCGCGATACAACCAAAAATACAAACTCTATTTTGATAAATTCTGATACGTCATTTATTGCGGCTAATGATCAGTTTTTCAAGTCGCAACCGTCGCATAAATGATACTGAAGATGCTTACCCCCTGAAATCGCAGACGGAATGTGCCACAGAAAAGGATAAGAAGTTGTAAATGAATATTAATGAGCCGCTAACTTAATGGGTTAGCGGCTCAAAGGCCTACATTAGTGGTGCAGGATCTGGCTGAGGAAGAGTTGCGTGCGATCAGATTGAGGATTGTTAAAGAACTCATTCGGCACGTTTTCTTCAATAATCTCTCCGGCATCCATAAAGATCACGCGATCCGCGACCTCTTTGGCGAAGCCCATTTCGTGTGTTACACACAGCATGGTCATGCCTTCTTCCGCCAGTTCCACCATAACATCCAGCACTTCACGCACCATTCAGGGTCAAGGGCTGATGTGGGTTCATCAAACAGCATTACGCTAGGGTTCATGCAGAGCGAGCGCGCAATGGCCACACGCTGCTGCTGACCACCTGAAAGCTGCCCTGGGAACTTGTTCGCCTGCTCAGGAATTTTTACCCGTTTAAGAAACTTCATCGCAATGTCTTCAGCTTCGTCCTTGGGCATTTTCTTCACCCAAATCGGTGCGAGCGTACAGTTCTGCAAAACCGTCAGGTGAGGGAAAAGGTTGAAGTGCTGGAAACACATACCAACCTCTTTACGCACCTGCTCAATGTTTTTCAGATCATCTGTCAGCTCTGTATCGCCCACAATGATAGAGCCCTGCTGGTGCTCCTCAAGACGGTTGATACAGCGGATCATGGTTGATTTACCTGAGCCGGAAGGGCCACAGATAACAATCTTTTCGCCTTTGGAGACTGAAAGGTTAATGTTTTTCAGTACATGAAACTGTCCGTACCATTTGTTGACATCGGTCAGTTTGATAACAGGGGAGTCTTGTTGCGTCATAATACAATCCTTGTTCCTTACCGCTTGTGACCGGTGTGCAGTTTGTTTTCCAGATAAATACTGTAGCGGGACATGCCGAAACAGAAGATCCAGAATACCAGTGCGACAAATACATAACTCTCTGTCGCGAAGCCAAGCCAATTAGGGTCAGTGTTTGCCGACTGGCCAATGCCGAGCACATCAAACATACCGATGATCAACACCAGACTGGTGTCTTTAAACAAGCCGATGAAGGTGTTCACAATCGACGGAATGGTGATCTTCAGTGCCTGTGGCAAGATGATGAGCCCCATCTTTTTCCAGTAACTCAAGCCCAATGCGTCTGCAGCTTCATACTGGCCTTTTGGAATAGCCTGGAGGCCACCGCGAACCACTTCCGCCATATAGGCGGCAGAGAACATCACCACACCGATCAGGCGCGCACGAGTTTGTTGGTTTCAGATTCGCCCGCCATAAACAGCGGCAACATCACTGAAGCCATAAAGAGTACGGTGATCAACGGAACGCCACGCCATACTTCGATATAGACAGTACACAGGCTGCGGATTATCGGCATATCTGAACGACGCCCCAGCGCCAGTACAATACCGATAGGCAGGGAGACCACAATACCGACGATAGCAATGATCATGGTGATCAGCAGGCCACCCCAGAGGTGTGTTTCAACAACAGGCAAGCCCGCCACGCCACCAAACAACAGGAACACGGCGATCAGCGGGAAAGCACGATAAACAGCAGCAGAATCCAGCCACGTTTAGGGGTTCTCTCGTAGATCAGCGCCCCGGTAAATATGGCGAGAATGGCGTAGAACAGTTTGGGGCGCCACAGTTCTTCCTGCGGGTAGAAACCAAACATAAACTGCTCAAAACGTACGTTGATAAATACCCAACAGGCACCTTCGCGGGAACAATCCTCCCGGGTGGTTCCCACCCAGTCGGAATTGATAAACGCCCAGTCAACCAGCGCCCAAAGCCCTTTTATGGCAAGAAAAGCCAGTACAATCGTCATCACCGAGTTCAGCGGCGAAGAGAACAGATTTTTCCGCATCCAACCGACAGCACCCACCGTATTCGGTGGTGGTGGCAGATCGGGTTGAAACTCATGTTTTATCGTCATGGGTTACCTCTCTACCAGTGCCACTTTGGCGTTATAAATGTTCATCAGCAGTGAAGTCAGCAAGCTGAGGGACAGATAAACTGCCATGGTCATCGCGATAATCTCTATCGCCTGACCAGTTTGGTTCAATGTTGTACCTGCAAACACCGATACTAAATCTGGATAGCCGATAGCCATTGCCAGCGATGAGTTTTTAGTCAGGTTCAGATACTGGCTGGTAAGCGGTGGGATGATGATCCGCATTGCCTGAGGGATGACGACAAGACGCAGCGTTTTGCTTTTTGGGAGTCCCAAAGCCATGGCTGCTTCGGTTTGTCCGTGACTTACCGCGTTGATACCGGAGCGAACAATCTCGGCAATAAAGGAAGCCGTATAAATTGAAAGCGCGAGCGTCAGCGCTGCGAGCTCGGGGATGATGGAAAGACCACCGCGGAAGTTAAAGCCTTTCAAAACCGGGTATTCCAGTGATACAGGCATACCTGCCAGCACGAAAGCGAGCAGTGGTAAGCCGATAATTGCGCCCAAAGATACCCAGAACACTGGCGATTGTTGTCCGGTTGCTTCTTGTTTGTTCTTCGCCCAGCGTGAATAGGCAAAGCTGAACACCAGCGCAACAACGAGCGAGATAAATATCCACATCGAACCTTCTTCAAATACCGGACGGGTTAAGTACAAACCACGCACGTTAAGGAAGACAGACTCGCCAAAACTCAAACTGTTTCTTGGGGAAGGTAATGCCTGTAGTACCGCAAAATACCAAAAGAAGATCTGCAAGAGCAGGGGGATATTACGGAACGTTTCGATGTAGACAGCAGCAAAACGGCTTAACAGCCAGTTGCTGGAAAGTCTTGCGATACCGATAAGGAATCCGATAATCGTGGCAAAGACGATACCTAAAATGGACACCAACGCGGTGTTGAGAAGCCCAACAAAGAAGGTTCTTCCGTAGGAGTACGTTTCATTGTACTCAATCAGCGTTAAGCCGATACCAAAGCCCGCCTCCTGACTCAGAAATCCAAAACCAGTTGCGATGCCACGTGCATCGAGGTTGGTCAGCGCATTGTTGACGATATTGTAAACAAACAATACCAGCGCAATGATCGCCACAGCTTGGAAAACGACGGAACGGAACGTTGGATTATAGATGATGCTTTGCTTTTTCTCGGGCGGGCGGTACCGCTCCCTTCAGCAACCGCATTGTTTTTAGATGCCATACAACTGCACCTCTATCCTTTCACGTTAACTAAGGGCACAACACTCGTGCCCCAACATTCGTTATTATTCGCTTGATTAGCGGATAGGTGGCGCGTACAGGATGCCGCCGTCAGTCCACAGTGCGTTCACGCCACGTTGGATTTGTAGCGGTGAACCTTCACCCACTGTGCGCTGGAAGCTTTCGTCGTAGTTACCCACTTGTTTGATGATTTGGTAACCCCAGTCATCATTCAGATTCAGACCTTGACCCTTAGGACCGTCCTGACCGAGGATACGGCGGATGTTTGGATCTTTAGATTTGACCATTTCATCAACGTTGGCTTGGGTGATACCAAATTCCTCAGCATTGATCATGGTGTTCAGAGTCCACTTCGCAATGTTGAACCAGTTATCATCACCCTGGCGAACAACCGGGCCCAGTGGCTCTTTCGAGATGATTTCAGGCAGTACCACTGCACTGTTTGGATCAGCCAGCTTGATACGGGAAGCGTAAAGGCCGGATTGGTCAGTGGTGAGTGTGTCACAACGGCCAGATTCAAAACCTTTAACCGTCGCATCATACGTATCGTAAACCACTGGCTTGAAGGAAATGCCGTTTGAACGGAAGTAGTCAGAGAGGTTCAGCTCGGTAGTAGTACCTGATTGAACACAGACAGAAGCGCCGTCCAGTTCCAGTGCACTGTTCACACCCAGATCTTTTTTCACCATAAAGCCCTGGCCGTCGTAATAGTTCACACCGACAAAGTTAAGACCCAGGGTACCGTCACGTTGTAATGTCCAGGTTGTGTTACGGGACAGCACATCAATTTCGCCAGATTGCAGGGCAGTGAAGCGCTCTTTCGCAGTCAGCGGAACATATTTGACTTTGTTTTTGTCACCCAACACGGCTGCAGCCATTGCCTGACAAAATTCAACGTCAATACCTTCCCATTGACCTTCAGCATTTGGGTTCGAGAAGCCTGGAAGACCTGTACTTACACCACAGCTAATCACACCGGCCTTTTTGACTTTATCCAACGTGCTCTCACCCTCGGCGTTAGCACCGCTAGCGAACAGAACTGCTGAAATTACAGCAAGCCCCAATGTCGACTTTTTAGAAACCATACCTATCAATCCTTTATTGGTTGTTAATGGTTGTTACCCATTGACAAGGCTCATTCGCGGCTCATTGCCTCAAAAGTGATGTGAACCTCGTAAAACAACTTAAATTTACAATTCGGTTAACACGATGTTAACAACGCAAGTATAGGAGGCCATTTGTTGGCTGCAAATTGAACAAGTTAGAGGTGTGACCTAGGCAATAATCTTGCGATTTTTAGCTAGATTTTCACGGAAAAATGTGAAGATGCACTTCTGTAACACGCTGTTTTTACGCATCAGATTTAGAGTCTTATGTACGGAATGTTCAACAAAGAGGAACATCAGTGTCTGTTGTTTGTTTTTGTGCATTTCCTTTTCGGTGTGAATATTAGCAAGCTTTAATTGAGTAAATATTCGCCAAGATAAAAATGGGATAACTACGTGGTGGTCTAATGATGCTCAGTTGAGCGAGATTTGCATGCAATATGATCTAAATGAATGAATCATGTCCGAACGGATGGTTGTGCATAAATATCTGCTTTACAGCTTGGTCTCTGCTGGGTAGTATACGCAGCACTTACGGAGGGATGGCTGAGTGGTTGAAAGCACCGGTCTTGAAAACCGGCATACGTTAATAGCGTATCTAGGGTTCAAATCCCTATCCCTCCGCCAAATTAGAGAAAGCCCGCTAAACTTAGCGGGCTTTTTCGTATCTGGGATAAACCGCCTGGGATAGGGATGCAGAAGTCTAGACCAGGGTTCAGCCGAGCGAAGCGAGACAACGTTGCGCGGCGAAGCCGGAGAAGCAACGGCCCGAAGGGCAAGGGAGCGAAGCGACCGAGTAAATCCCTCTATCTTTTTGTCCTTTGCTCCGCCAAATTAGAGAAAGCCCGCTAAACTTAGCGGGCTTTTTCGTATCTGGGATAAACCGCCTGGGATAGGGATGCAGAAGCCTAGACCAGGGTTCAGCCGAGCGAAGCGAGACAACGTTGTTACGCGCTGTCCCTACCATGCCAAAGCTGAAAGATATCCCGGTGATCATGCTGACCAGTCATTCGGACAAAGAGATCTTCAGAACCTGTATAAGTAACGGCGCGAACGATTCCATAGTGAAACCCACCCAGGCGGATGTGATTCGCAAGAAGGTAGCGAAAATAGTAAAACAGGCTTCTTGAAGCCTGTTTTTGTCTCTTCTTAATTATTTGACTATGCCGTGATTTGAAATCAAGACATAAACGTCAATTATTCGTGCATTTCAATATACCCAAACGATCTGAATCCCGCATCTTCAGCATTTAGCTATATAACCCGCTAAGCATTTTTTCATCCAATGTATTGAAAAGGTATTAAAGTGTCTAAAATATGCCCATTTTTTGAAAGGGTATAGCAGGCAGCTTTCATATTTTTTATCAATCTTGGTGTGAGGAGTGAGAAATTTATAAATTGGAAATTAATTGTAAATTTCATTCTTTGTTTCTTGTGATTATTATTTTTAAAAACAGATGGTTACATTGGTTTAATTGTGTAAGCTTTATCTTAAATACGCCGTTCTCAAAACTGCATAAACTCTTGTTGTTAAAAATATTATAGATTTAGTGGATTAATTTTTGGGTGTGAGACTTTTTTCATTACTCACAATAAATAGTAAGAAAAAATATCTATTTTGCAGCGCTTTAAGATGGCTGGTTTATCAATTTTGTTTTGATTTTATACGGTAAAGGAGAAAGGAGTTTGGTGCTTCGTCGGTTTGCGTCTCAACCCAGTATGTTGAGCTTTTTAGACTTTGAAGGCATTGTCTATACATCGAAATTCAAACGGAGTGAATACACCGAAGAGTTGTTTCAACAATTTGTTGGGAAAGTACCAAGTCACCTGATAAAAGCGAACAAATATCGAAAGGCGGAGTTTTTATCTGGTTATTTTCTGTCCAAATATGTGTTGAATGAAGCGGGATGTGATGTTTCAGAAATAACGGTAGAGAACCGTTTACCTGTCTGGCCAAATGGCTATATCGGCTCTATTTCACAATGCAAAGACCTGGTTGCTGTCGCGGTCTGCGAAACGCACTTGTATCTCAGTACAGGTTTGAATGTGGAGTCAGTTTTCACGCAGGAAGTGGCGACGGAAATGAGCTTTTCTGTCTTGGATCCACTGGAAAAGGCGCTGTTGTCTGCCGCCGGTTTTGATTTTCCCACCATGACGAGCCTTGCCTATTCGGCCAAGGAGAGCCTGTTTAAATGCCTTTATCAAATCAAGAAAACCAAATCCACCTTCCTCGATTACCGCATCAACTATATCGATAGCGAGAAGCAGACCATCGAATTCAAGTCAGATGTGAATACTTACGTCTACGAAGGGGACGTACTCACACCAAAAGGGCATTACCTGATTGACGACAGCCGGGTCTATACGCTTGTCGTGGTGTAACAGCCCTGCACAAAGTTAGTAGGTATTGAGCTTCTTGCTGGCGGCGGTAAGTTGGGCGAATTGTCTTGCCAGTTCTCGGTTCAACCACAGATACCCAAAATAGCTGATGTCGCTGAAATCTTCGCTTTCTGTGCTTTTGTGTTTCGGGATCAGGCTCATCAAGGCAAGGTTTTCCGGTTCAATGCTTTCGATTTTGCGGGAAGGAATTTCCAGCGCCAGCTTTTCGAAGCAATCTGCCAGCTCTTCTTTTGCAGCGGTCAGCCCCTCCAAATCACTGATTTTTTCTTTGCCTTGCTGCTGTTCCCAATGAGTGCTGACAAGGGTTTCCATGTCAGCGCTGATGCGCTTTTGAATCGCAAGAATGGCGACAAGCACGGGCTTCAATGCGCGTGCTTCCCGCGCTGCATGGGGCAACAGGGTAGTCTGTTTATCAATAATCTCTGACAGTTTTTCGGCGTGGATAGGTGAAAAGGTGTGTTTCGCCATTTCTGCATTGTGGTGGTGATAGATCTCGCTGCACTGGCTGACAAACTTCTCAAGCAGGACGACAAACTGGTCTTTTGCCCGTGCCGAAGATAAACAGGCTGGCGAGGATAGAGACCACGGCCGCCCAAAACACGTTGATAATACGCCAACCTGCTGCTTCAAAGTCCGTAGGGCCGCCACCGGCGACGATAACGATAGTGATCACTGACATCAACGCGGCGTAAGCGTACTTCTCCTGCGTAAAGTACATGGCAAACATCATCAGTCCGAACAGGGCGATGTGGTGTGTCCAGTGATACTGCGGAGGAATAAGGAACAGGGAGAGGCCAATCAAACCACCGGCAATGGTGCCGGAAATGCGCTGGTTGGCTTTGGAAATGACCCCACCAACAAAGGGAATAGCACCGAGAATGGTCACCGCAGTGATGAGTGCCCAATAGCCATAAGGGATTGCAGTTAGGCGGATGACGATCAGGATAAATCCCAAAACCAGTGAAACCCTGACCATATAAAGCAGACGCGCGTGGTGTTGCGCGAATTGGGTGTATTGCTGCATAAACACCGACCCCAACGGACGACCTGTTATCTCGCTGAATCTTGCATCTTCAGGTTGTTTAGGTACAAGCATAACGAGTGGCGGAAAAATTGTATGTTTAACAATGCGACTGGGACAAAGGTCGCTATCGCATCCAATGCTGTGTGTGAAAAAGGGGAAACAGCGCGAGGAGGCGGAGAAGCCTCCATCGCGCATAACATCATTGCGCGCGGAATATCATGTCACGTGCGCGGTGAAGGCATTAACCAATCACACTGAGCGTGGCTTGGAGGATTACCAGATTCACGATGTCGATAAAGAATGCACCGACAATAGGCACCACCATAAACGCCTGGGGAGAAGGGCCAAAGCGGTTTACCACCGAGCCCATGTTCATCACCGCGGTGGGTGTTGCGCCCAGTCCAAAGCCACAATGCCCGCTGGAAATTACGGCGGCATCGTAGTTTCTACCCATGATGCGGAAGGTCACGAAATAGGCAAAGACTGCCAGCATGGCCGATTGCACCATCAGGATCACCAAAAATGGCAGCGCCAAATCCAGAATATTCCATAGCTTGAGGCTCATCAGCGCCATGCTAAAAACAGCGCCAGAGATACCGTACCCAGAATATCGACGGTTTCCACATCCAGCTTTTTCGCCTTGGTGATTTCCGCGACATTGGTGATAACCACGCCGATAAACAGGGCGTAGACAAAGTCCGGGATCATCAGCCATGAGATTTCAAAACCGCGGACAAACTGTTCCAGATACTTCGCCCCGGTGACACAAATCAGCAGGACAAACAGGGTTTCGATTACTTTCTTGGCGGTGACTTTATCTTCCTCGTTCTCGTTGTATGTAACCAGTTCAGGGAAGCGTTCATGGGTGGTGCAAGTATTGCCGTAATCGGATTTAAGCTGGTGTTTTTCAATCAGGCGCTGCGCGACCGGGCTGCCGATAATGCCGCCCATGATCAGACCGAATGTGGCTGAAGCCATGGCAATTTCGAGTACATTCTCAAGGCCGTAAACATCCTGGAATGTCTGCGACCATGCCGCGCCGGTGCCATGTCCGCCGGACAGGGTAATTGAACCGGCAATCAGGCCCATCAGGGGGTCAAGACCCAGTGCACTCGCAAGGGCAATACCCACGCCGTTTTGCAAGACGATGTAGAGCGATGCCACACCCAGGAAGATAAAGACTTTGGCACCGCCTTTGACCAACTGGGTGTAGTTGGCAGCAAGACCCACGGTGGCGAAGAACATCAGCATAAAGGTGTGCTGCATCGGGAGGCTGAAGCTCAGTTCTATACCGTTGAGGTGGAGCAAGGTGATAGCGGTCGCGACGACCAGTCCGCCCACAATGGGTTCGGGAATGTTGAATTTCTTGAGAACGGGGATCCGGGCATTGATGAAATGACCGAGAAAAAGCACAAAAATGGCGATCAGAAAGGACTCAAGTGTGCCGACAGAAATTAGTTGATTCATAAAGCCTCTGTTATCTCATCATCGTCCATGACAAGTGAGAGTCTTCATTCTTTCATGCCCCAGAGAACGGGAATGACAGGGCGTTATCCATCGCCGCTTACGCACGTTCGCTGAAAACAGGAGCGACGTTATCTCATAGAGTTGAAGATAATGACAAGTAAATCAGCAAAAATATTCACTTTGATTGCTTGTTACTACGGTTTTGGGGCGATTTGATAAGTTTGCATTCTGTTTACGATATATGGTCTATTTTCCTCTGAACGGAAGGCAACCTGACTTTCCTGCTTGGACACCAAAAAAAGGCTGCGGATTACGCAGCCTTTCTTGATATTGGATATCCACCGGTATCAGTGACGATGAGGAATAATGCCTGCAATCATCATGGTTTCTGTTGCAAGTGCCTGACACTTCTTGGATTCCGCACAGCTTATCATGGCATTTTCATCCGGCTTTTTGGTGTATATGACCTTGCCGTCTTTGATGGTGGTCAGCACCTTGATATCTGCCAGTTTCAGCGGGTCGATTTCCAGTGGGTTGTCGGACAGCACCACGAGATCGGCCACTTTTCCTGGTTCAATCGAGCCTTTGCTGTCTTCCTCGAAGTGTTGATAGGCCGCCCAGATAGTTTGTGCTTTCAGGGCTGTCATAGCAGAAACCCGTTGATCCCGTCCAAGTACACGCCCACTTCGGGTAATGCGGTTTACCGTTGCCGAGTAAACGCGCATGGAATCTGGGAAGGCAACCGGCGCATCATGGTGTGAGGTGAAAATCATGCCGCGATCGAGCGCCCAGCCGGTGGGTGAAATGTTCTCAGCACGCTCGTCACCCAGCACAGACTGTGCATGCCAGTCACCCCAATAGAAGGTATGCATTGGGAAGAAGGAAGGCATGATGTTCAGTTCGTAAAAAGATTGCACCTGATCTTCACGGGCGGTCTGGGCATGGATTGCGACAAAGCGGCGCTCCTTCGCACCATACTTTTCAGTGGCACGGGCCACGGCACGGATATATTGGTCGATGGCTGCATCACCGTTGGCATGGGTCAGCAACTGCCAGCCATTTCCATGGCCTGGGCGACATATTTGTCCGCGTCTTCATCCGACATGATCGGATAACCACGGTAGCCCGGTTTCTGACCTTCCGGCGGCACCAGGTAGGGTTGCGTCAGCCAGGCCGTTTTGCCTTGCGGTGATCCGTCCAGCGTCAGTTTTACCCCGCCTACGCGGAAGCCATTGTGATATGTACCGTCGTAGTAAGGCGGCTTCATGATTTCAGTGCCGAGCTGAATGTCGGTGTAGGCCACCACATCCAGCAGTAGTTTTTCCTTTTGCGCGATGTCATACATGGTTTTGACACTGTCAGTCATGGTACGGCCTTCCTGCGCCGTGGTGTAACCGTACTTGGAATACAGCTTCATCCCGGCCTGGAACAGCATCTCGTTTTCTTCAGGGCTAATCTGGGTAAACAGCGGGATAAGTGCGCCAAAGAAAGCGGATTCTTCCAGCACGCCGTTAGGTTCCTGGCTGTCTGGCAAGCGGCGGATAACGCCCCCGGCAGGGTTTTTGCTGGCCGCCGTGAGGTTCATCATTTCCAGTGCTTTACTGTTCAGGACACCAATGTGGCCAGACTGATGGATGATGAGAATCGGCACATCTTTCGAGACGGCGTCCAAATCGTAGCGGGTAGGGTGGATTTGCTCTTTGAGCTGGGAGTCGTCATAACCAAAGCCGATGATAAATTTCTGGCCTTTGTTGCCGGGCACAGCCGCCCATTTACGCAGTGCGTCCTGCAGGGAGGCAATATCCGTGACTGGACCATCCGGTGGAGAGAGCAGGTTAGCTGAAACCGCCTGAAGCCCGGTATTCATTACATGGCCGTGTGCATCAATAAAGCCGGGAATCATGGTCAAACCCTGCAAATCGACGACTTTGGTACGCGGGTCTGCAAATCCCATGACGTCTTTGTCCGAGCCCACGGCCAGTATTTTACCGTCGCGGACAGCAACGGCCTGTGCCTCGGGCTGTCCGTCATTCACGGTAATGACTTGCGCATTGTGGTAGACCACATCAGCTACCGGTTTCGCGGGGCTGGTGGCGTAAGCATGTCCTGCTACGAGAGATAACAGACACGCGGGGACGATGGCTTTCATATTTTTTCCTTGTCTTTGGCTGGGCGGGACATCGGCAGTCACTTAGTGTAGGTGGTTCACCACGGTGAAATCGTCCAGCTTTTGCATCATTGCCTGTTTGGCCTCCGGAGATACGAAGGCGGCTTCAATGGCATTGCGTGTAAACTGGGCAAACTGTGACCGGGTCGGTGCCATTGCATGATAGAGCGCGAGGAAATTATCCGTCATATAGCCGCCAAAGAAAGCAGGATCATCGGAATTTATGGTTACACAAAGACCTCTATCCAACAGCCTGATTATGTTGTGGTCTTTCATGGAATCAAACACGCGAAGCTTGATGTTTGACAGTGGGCAGACAGTCAGAGGCATCCGGGAAAGTGCCAGTTCACTGACCAGTTCATCGTCCTGAACACATTGAACACCATGGTCAACGCGGCTGACGTGCAGCAGAGAGATAGCATCACGGATATTCTGGGCAGGCCCTTCTTCACCCGCGTGGGCAACGGTTTTCAGCCCCAGTGAGAGTGCCTCGGCAAAGACACGGGCAAATTTTTCCGGCGGGTTGCCAAGCTCTGAGGAGTCCAGTCCGACGCCAACAATTCGGTTAAGGTGCGGCTTGGCCTGTTCCAGGGTTTCAAATGCCGCTTCTTCAGAAAGGTGGCGCAGGAAGCACATGATGAGCTGGCTGGTGATCCCCAGCTCTTTTTCACCTTGTTTGAGTGCGTGGTAAATGCCGTTAATCACAGTATCAAACGCAATACCCCGCGCGGTGTGAGTTTGTGGGTCAAAGAAAATCTCGGTATGAATCACGTTATCCGCTTTACAGCGCATCAGGTATGCCCAGGTTAAATCGAAGAAATCACGTTCAGTGATGAGCACATCCGCACCCTGGTAATAGATATCCAGAAACGATTGCAGATCCTGGAAGTGGTAGGCATCGCGTGCTTCTTCGACCGAGGCATAGGGCAGTGAGACATTGTTTCGCTGTGCCAGCTCAAACATTAATTCGGGCTCCATTGAGCCTTCAATGTGCAGGTGAAGCTCCACTTTGGGCAGGCGGCGAATAAAATCTTCCATAAACATCCCTCCAGATAGATGGTGAACAACCGAAAATGAGGAAAGGAAACGACGACGTGATGACGGGGTCGCTGATGGCTGTTCAGATACCCACATAATAGGCAGTGGGTGTGCAACCTGTGCTGCGTATCTTCTAAATTTTGGCAGAAAGTGGGTGGGATGAAGCAAAAAGGCCGCCAAAAAGGCGGCCTCAGGAAGAAATTAACCGATAAATTTGCCGATGAAGTTCTGGATGTTGCTGAAGCTTGATACCGCCATGACAATCACAATCGCAGCACCAATCAGCGAGAGGTAAATCGGGTGTTTGTAGTCACCAACGATGTCTTTGCGGCGTGTTGCAGCCAGAACAAAACCGAGTACCACAGGCAGGATAATACTGTTCACCAGACCTGCCAGCATCAGCAGCAGAATTGGCATGTTCATCATCACGGTACCCACGCTGGTGATGATAATGAAGGCGACACACCAGGCTTTTTCATTGCGTGCAACGACCGGGAATAGGGTCTTGATGAGTGAAATCGCCATGTAGGAGTTGCCTACCACTGAGGTGATTGACGCCACGAACAGCACCAGACCGAAAATGAAGTAACCGATTTCACCGGCGCCCTGACGGAACGCATCCGCCGCTGGGTTGGCTGTATCCAGTACCGCGCCGGTTGCGATAACACCGAAGACCGCCATAAACAGCAGGATACGGATAACCACAGCAATCGAGATACCTGCCCATGCCGCTTTGTTGATAAAGCCAATGTTGTCGCGGCCTTGCAGACCCACATCCACCAGACGTTGTGCACCCGTGTAGTAGCCACCTACCGCGCCACCCACAATGGTCAGGTTGGCAGAAGCAGGCTGCCCATGTCTGTTGGCATCACCGCGGCTGACAGGGTTTCACCCATTGGAGGCAGGCTGGTCATCGCCACGTAGGCAATCAGGACGATCATGAACAGGCCAAGGTAGCGCGCCATTTGGTCCATGCGCTTGGATGCGTTGTGAACCACAAACAGCAAACAACCAATCACACCGGTAAACAGGGCGCCCCAGGTTGTGTCCACGCCGGTCAGTACGTTGATACCCAGCGCAGCACCACTCACGTTACCAAAGTTGAATGCCACCGCGCCCAGCGCCAGCAATACACCGATGAAGTAACCGGCTCCCGGTGCAATCTTGTTGGCAATGTCCTGAATACGCAGGCCGGAAACGCCCACAATGCGCCACAGGTTCATCACGATACCGAAAGTGATAAACATGGATGCGAACACAGGGAACGCCATGTCGACTTTGTAGATGTTAGTGAAAACAGCAGTTTGAGTCAGAAAGCCTGGGCCAACAGAAGTGGTAGCCATAAGGAAAGCGACGCTGAAAATGGCTTTGGATTGCCAGTCGGTCTTAAGATGTGTGTGTGCTTTGGTGGTCATGCCGAATCTCGATTTTTTGTTGTCTCTCTCTTTATAAAAAAAGAAAAACAACTGACCGGGATCAGCTGGTAGAGAGCCGTTAAGCTCTTGAAAAGTCGGAACCCTTGCGGCTCCGTTTTTGCTGGGCGCGAATGTTAGTGACTCGCCGGAGGATTGTCAATCACTTAATTTGACAAAATTTTCAAGGTTGCCAGGCGGTTACATTTTTTTATTGGCAATGTTATCGGTGGCGTCTTACCCTTGCAGGCAAAAACTACAACCATGGAGAAATGGAATGACCGTTTTCTTTCGCGTCATAACAGGCTTTATTCTGCTCTTTGCTGCTGCGGCGAATGCCGCACCGTTTTCGGCTGACAGTTGCGATATTGATACTTCGCTACTTAACAAGCGGTATGACAACGATCTCGACTACAAAAACACCCGGGCGGACACAGACTTCTTTCTGCTTGTGTATTCAAACTCGCCGCGCTTTTGCGACTACATGGAGCGAAAGGGACGTGAAGACAGTGTGCGTTTTCAGTGTGAATCGGACAATGATTTTGGCTGGGTCGTCCACGGCTTGTGGGGAGAGTCCCGCAAAGCCTATACATCGGGCAACTTCGAAGGC
The DNA here is from genome assembly GCA_001310415.1 of Enterovibrio sp. JCM 19048. GTDB lineage: Bacteria > Pseudomonadota > Gammaproteobacteria > Enterobacterales > Vibrionaceae > Enterovibrio > Enterovibrio paralichthyis. The sequence goes on from BAXE01000005.1 coordinate 161,048, forward strand.
ATCCACGTTATTGCAAAGGTGATTTGAAACCGCTCCCGCTTAAAACCCTTGAGCCGTACCTTTGCATGAGTCCGGGCACCCGTTTACTGCAGGGGCAGTGGGAAAAACACGGTGCGTGTGATTTCAGCTCGCCAGAGCAGTACTTTGGGACGACACTTTCGCTGGCGCAGCGTTTCAAAGTGCCACCAGAAAACCTGAACCCCAAACAGGCGGTGCGGTGGATGCGGGACAATAACCCGGCGCTCAAACGGATTTGGTTGCACCAGACCCGGACAGAATTTGGTATTTGTTTTGATAAAAACTTTGATGTGATGTCTTGCCCGAGGAGAAGATAAGCATTTATTAAAACAAACGCCATACGCATTTATATTCATTTCGTTTGTTATAAATTTTATTAAGGAGTGGACTTAACATGGATGTTACTGTCAGGCGTTATGATGAAAAAGATGAAAATGCCGTGCTGGGAATCAGTTTGGATAAATCACAAACAGAGTTTACTGTCACGCCTGAAAGCTTTTCCCAGGAAGACAGTGAAGACATTGATCGTTATGTCATTGTCGTAAATGGTGCCGTTTCGGGTTATTTAAAAATAGACAAAGCGTATTCAGCCGGAAAAGTTGATTGCGAACCAAAATCTATAGGGTTAAGAGGGTTAGCATTAGACTCACGCCTTCAGGGCAAAGGCATTGGTAAATTAGCATTACGGGTGTTATGCCTCCAATTGCCCAAAGACTACCGCCAACACAACTGGCTATATCTTACCGTGAACTGTCGCAATCTGCCTGCGTACCGTTGTTATCTTGCCAGTGGCTTCGAAGACACGGAAAATCTCTATTTAGGCGGCCCCGTGGGCCCGCAATACATTATGCGTGCGAAACTGAGTGATGAAAGTTAACGCGAAATAATCGAATAATTATTCGTGTGACGTTTATTTTTTATGTTGAAAAGCACTGGCGGTGGAGATTATTTTCCTCTGAGTGTTTAAATAATTATCTATTATTTTTTCTGGCAGTATTTTTTACATGTGTAATTTGTGGCTGAGTGATTGTCTCTTTAATGAATCATTTAATTCTATTAAATGTCATGTATCTGCTTTATTTAAAACTGTGACGCTCAGTGGTGTAATGAAGAATAAATACTTACCAAAAGTGGCAGAATAAAGTTGTCGGTGTTTGACTGAATGGGTCAAATAAGAAGGACGACAACTATGAAAATATCCAACGTTAGTGCAAAGAAAGTAATTCTTGTGGCCATGAGTGCTGCATTGCTTACTGGCTTTGCAGGCTGTGAAGACCCGCGGTGGGTTGCGAACAAAGTCAGTAAGGCGATTAAAGAGAAGCGCTTGGTTGACCATCTTGAAGCGCTGGAAGTGGCGGCAGTCCCGACGGAAGATGGCAATGCCACCACCCGTGTTGCAGGCAGCGATGGCTATGCCAACTCTGCGGATTACATCAAACAAACGCTGGAGCGCAACGGGTTTGAGGTTACCCTTCAACCTTTCGATTTCAGAAGCTGGGTTGAGCTTGAAGGCACCACGCTGTCTGTTGGTGGCGTCACCCTGGTTCACCAACATGATGCCACTGATGATATCCCAGCCGATTACGCCACCATGTCCTATTCGGGCAGCTCAGACGGTGACATCAACGCTGAAATCGCCTTTGTAACACCCGATTTTGATTTCGACTCAGCGGATTATGATGATACCGATGGCTGTGAAGCATCGGACTTTGACGGTGTTGATGTTTCCGGAAAAATTGCCGTGATCCAGCGGGGCGGCTGTACCTTTGATAGCAAAGTCGTCAATGCGGAGGCAGCAGGTGCCGTCGGCGTGATTGTGTTTAACCAGGGCAACAGCGAAGGACGCAAAGGGGTCATCAGCGGCACGTTGGGCAGTGATACACAAGCCAGCATTCCAGCGTTTGGTGCCCGCTACGATCTGGGTAAGGAATGGTATGACACGCTACAAGCAGAAATGCTTTCTGCGGCACTGAATGTCGATGTGAAAGACGAAGTGGTAGTGACCCAGAACCTGTTGGCAGAAACCAAAGGGGGCGATCCGGATCAGATTGTCATGCTGGGGGCGCACCTCGACTCGGTTGCAGCAGGGCCAGGTATCAATGATAACGGCTCAGGTAGCGCAGGTGTCCTTGAGTACGCTATCCGCCTGAACAAGAAAATGAAAACCCTGCCGGTTAAACAGAAAAACAAAGTCCGCTTCGCGTGGTGGGCGGCCGAGGAAGCGGGTCTGGTAGGCTCTGACTACTACACCAACGAAGTTTTCTCCGCATACTATGACGATGCTCAGGCACAAATCATGGACGAACTGGGTGTGACGGATCCCAATGATCTCACTGATGAACAGTGGGACATGGTCGAAGCCCGTTATCTTGAAATCAACCCGGTGAAAATGTACCTGAACTTCGACATGATCGGCTCGCCAAACTATATCTTCGGCGTGATGGATGGTGACCTTTCCGATACCAAAGACAGCCTGGCAACGCCTACCCAGGTGACTTTGAGCCACCTGAAGGCACAGGCCACATCGAAGGGATGTTCGTTGAATTCTTTACCGATAAAGGTGAGGCGACAGTACCGCAGGCATTGTCAAAACGCTCTGACTACTCAGGCTTTGCTGACTGGGGTATTGCTTTCGGTGGTTTGTTCACCGGTGCCGAGCGCGTGAAGTCGGCGGAGGAAGCCGATCAGTTTGGTGGTGAAGTGGATGTTGCCTATGACAAGTGTTATCACCAGTCGTGTGACGATCTGAATAACGTCAACTTCGGTGCCATGACCACCAATGCACAGGCGCTGGCTTATGTCGCCACTTACTACGCGATGAGTGAAGATCTCTATGCGGAAGAGCAGGAAAGCAAAGCGAAAGACGCCAAATTGATGCTGCGTTCCCTGGCGACAGACAACAAGCGCAATCAACACCGTATTGGCGAGAAAATCAAAGCTGCTGCGCGTGAAGTGTCTGATCACGGCCACTTCCACGGTGACTTTGATAAAGACCGTAATTAACCGGAAAACTGAAACACTGACCGAAGGGAGCCGAATGGCTCCCTTTTCAGTTTTGGCTCAGTTGGCGTATTTCTGCCGGCGTCAGACCGAATTCCCTCACTAGTGCGCGGCTCAAGGTGCGGCCGGAAACAAACCCCAGCGACAGGGCAATCTGCTCCACGGAGTCTTCGCCATAGCGCAGGGCGTTATAGGCTTTCAGCCGTCGCCAGTGGTTGAGGTAACTGATAGGCGCTACCCCCAACGCTTCCTGAAAGTGGCGCACAAGTGTGGCTTTAGACATGCCGATTTGCTTTCCCAGCTCTTCAAGCGTCCAGTCTTTTCCGGGTTCGTGGTGGATTAACTCAAGCGCCTGGCGAAGCTGCCTGTGGTGGACGGCACGGATGAAGCTGTACTTTTCATGATTTTCGTTTAGGAACTGGCAAAGAAGCGTTAAAAACAGTGCCTCAGCCAGTTTATTTACGATGGGGTTTCGCTGGATCCCGCCGAGTTTGATGTATTCATGGATAAGGGTGATCAAGCGCCATGGCGTGCTGTCTTCCGCGATGTGTTTCAGGGTAATCACAGGCGGCAAAGCCTGGAGGATAGGGTGGCTCAAGCCTTGTTCGAACGTCACCAATCCACACATCAGCTCGTGTGTGGTTTCGCCGTGTTGGAACATTGGGGCAGAAAGCTCGCAGGCTTCAATCACTTCCTCGCTGGCGTATTTCTTACTGCCTGTTTGATCGGCAATCCAGTGGGAAGCACCGTTAGGCAGGATGAAAATGTCCATCTCAGAAATCTGTTGCGGTGAATGACCCTGAACACCGAGGTAACAATCACCCCGCATGGCGATATGGAAGCGCGGAAAGTCCCTTTGTTTTAGCGAGACTCCCCAAGCGCGCTCAATTCTGAGCTGAAAAATATCGTCCCCTTAAATCGCATTGTTTCAAAAACATCGGAGAGAAACTTGAGTGTTTCCTGGGCTTTGATTCCTTGAGGCACAGATTTGATTCCCTGAACAACATCAGCAGCGCTAACTCTAGCTTAGACTCATTGAGCGCGCCCAAAACTCGGGCGATCCCAATGTCACTGAGGTGAGAATTTGGAAGTAATAGCCAAGGGTAACCGCCAAACCTTTCCCGGATGCGGCCTGTAATGCCTGTCATCAAGCCGCTGCAGCTGACGACTTTGTATTTACCCAGTATTACCCAGTGCTGCGCTACGGCAAAGCAAAGGGTGAAGAGGCATCTGGCGGTTTTGATTCGCAACTAAGTAAATAGAAAACAGGAGTAATATTGTGAAAAGGAACGCTTTTATGGTGACCGCAGCGCTGTTTTTATTGAGCCCTGCTGCGTCAGCGGGTGATTCATTTTCTGAGTACGTGGATGAAAAGGGTGTTATCTCATTCCCTGAAGATTTCCGCACTGAGATGGTTCACCTCGGCTCGTGGTTTGTACCGGAAGGCGGTGCCAGCGGTTTTCATGACGTTTATACCGAAAAATCCACCGTGGAAGCTACCGGAAAACCGGCAAGTTTCCTGATGGTGCCACTATCGTGAAGGAATTACGTGCAGCGAATACTGGTGATTTCACCACGGGTCAAGGGGTGAGTCATGAAACCGGCGAATTGAAGCAATGGTTTGTCATGATCAAAGATACGGAAAACCGTTTCTCAGGGAATGATGTGTGGGGAGATGGATGGGGATGGGCGTTGTTTATGCCAAAAGACAAATCCCAGAATGCATCCTCAAACTACAAAAATGATTGCCTTGGCTGTCATGTGCCAGCGAAAGAGACTGACTGGATATACACCGAAGGCTACCCCGTGCTCAGCGAGTAGCCTGCCAAGTGCTTCAAGATAAAAACGGCTCATTACGAGCCGTTTTTATTCCCGGTAGATAGAGTAGCCGTAAGGGGAAATCATCAGGGGAAGGTGGAAATCCTGCGAATGGTCTGCGACGCCAAAGCGGATAACAATGTCGTCAAGGAAAGGGATTGGCGCAAGGGGCGTGTTGGATCTGACAAAGTAGGCCATGGTGGAAAAGACCAGTTGGTATTGGCCGGAGGTAAAACTGGCACCTTCCAACAGGGCGCGGTCAGTCGTGCCGTGGATGTTGCTGACGGTGCTGTGGAGCGGCTCCAGTCCATCTTCGCCGATACGATATAGCGCAATCTTCACACCACTGGCCGGGAGTCCTTTGGTGGTGTCTGTCACACGTGTCGTCAGTTTTCCCATAACCATCACTCCGGAGACAATTGTCGACGTCCTTTATTTGTACCCTAGCACTGGTTTGCAAAAATACAGAATACCGGATGGTGAAAGTTTGAGCAGTCTCTTGTGTGTTAAATTTGTTTTGCAACCAAAGGGATAAAGCGGGCAACCGAGGTCTTTTTCTCTCAGTTGCCCCATTTGTTATGCAGGTTGGATGACAGGACGGGTTACTGGCTTGTCGTTAATTGGCAGGTGGAGCAATGCCGCGACGATGGCGAGAATCACTGTCGTCCACCAAATAGGTGTGTATGAGCCGTAGTGGTCGAACACGCGCCCACCCACCCAGGCACCAAGGAAACTGCCTATCTGGTGGGTAAAAAAGACCAGTCCGTAGAGGGTCGACATGTATTTTGCCCCGAAGATCTGGCGTACCAGTCCAGAAGTCAAAGGTACGGTGCCGAGCCAGCAAAAACCGATAGCAGCACCGAAGACAGTCGCACTTTGGGTGCTCAGTGGCACAGTAACAAAAAGCGCCAACACGATTGCGCGCATGGTGTAGAGCGACGTCATGACATAGCGCTTGTTAAAACGGTCTCCCATCAGCCCCCAGAAGTAAGAGCCGAAAATATTGAAGATACCGACGTAAGCCAGCGCCATGGCAGCAGTGTTACCGGGTAACCCTTTGTCGGCGATATAGCTTGGCAAGTGAGTGGCAATGAACATGACCTGGAAACCACAGACAAAAAAGCCTGCGTGGATCAACCAGTAGCCAGGATGGCGGAATGCTTCTGCCAGTGCCTCGCGCAGCGTCTGGTTGTCATTCGATGCTGCGGCAACCCCGGCGTGTTTGTTTGTTGTGTTAACAAATGCAGAGAAAGCACGATAAGCGCTGCTGCCATTGCAAATACCTGCATGGCGGTCTGCCAGTCAAAGTTTGCCAGCAGGCTTTGTGCACCAGGGATGACGGCAAACATACCAAACGAACCGGCGGCCGTTGTCAGACCAAAAGCTTTGGCGGTGTGTTCTGCAGGCACAACTTTGGCGATAGCACCCAGCACAATCACATAGCTGGTGGCACTAAGGCCAAAACCCACCAACATACCCATAGAGAGATAGAGAATGCTGCTGTCGGTGGCGATGGATGTCAGGTACAAGCCAGTGCATACGCAACACCGCCGAGGGCGATAACACGTTTAGCGCCAAATCGGTCTGCTGCCATGCCAACGAAAGGTTGGAATGCACCAAAAAGAAGGTTCTGCACGGCAATAGCAAGGCTGAAAAACTCACGACCGGATTGGAATGTGTCGCTGATTGGCATCATAAAAATGCCGAATGATTGCCTGATCCCTAGGCTGATAATCAATATCCCTATCCCCAGCCAGACCAGAGGTGGGAATCGGAAAATACTCATGGTGTTACCTTAATTGTGTGTGAAGCCGGGTTTGTGTGAGAGGGGGCAGTGTGTCCGCCTGAATTGTGCTGGTGACATCCCCCGTCAACGGCGTATGCGCTCAATGCCTGCTGCAAGGGTGTGCAGTGATGCACGACAACCAGCACAGTGATCAGCAGTAAAAACCACCTAACCAGTTGTGCGACCAAAGATTGGGAGTACATAGCATCCTCACATGTAGAAAGGCGCGTAGGGTAGTGAGTCAGGCAATATGATGCAAATGAATTAAATGCAAAACATTCATGCGTCATGCGCATTTTAAAGATGCTTCGCTATGCACGCTGTTGAGTTACTACACAGGATACGTTTTAGGAATCGGGAAGACATGCCGTTTTTCATTGGCATATCTGGTTGATATTTAGGCAGTGAAATGGAGGTGTTCGAATAACAACGATCAAAATTGGAAAATTCGCAGTGCATAAAATTGCAATATAAGTGCGTATGCCTTGTGTGTTTTGTGCTTGTTAATCTGGTTGAGTTATTGCTGCTTTTATCTGTAACTTACTGATCTTTAAAAATTGCGTGATATGAATCACATTTTGTTGGGGTGGTTTTTTGTCATGTTTGAACGAATTGTGAAATTGAATAGAGATTTAGATTGCATAAATCGCCCGGATTTATGCAACGGATGATTTCATTTTTGGGGGTTTAAAAAAATCTAAAAAAGACAAAAATAGCGCTCACCAACAGGGTGGAACCCATCCTTTTGGTTTCATGAATATTCTGCGGAGTTTCAGGGTATTCACCGATGGACATATTCACGTTGTGGTTGATGTGAATATCACTGAATAAGAGCGTTTTCGTAATTTCTGTATATACCCAAGTTACCTTATCTTCAGGTTGTTTTGGTATATCACCAATTTCAATTCTTGCCCTATATATCAGATGCCAGGGACTTGGCTGGTTATATCGACTTTTTAATCAAAATTTGTCTTATCTGAATTAAGGGTTATTAAAATGTCTTCGGATGCCAGTAGTAAAAAAATGGGATTGGTTGGCCTAACCGTTCTCGTTGCAGTAAATATGATGGGTTCCGGTATTATTATGTTACCGGCGAGTTTGGCACAGGTTGGTGCTATTTCACTTCTTTCATGGGTAGTAACGGCACTAGGTGCAATGTGTATTGCCTATACCTTTGCGAAGTGTGGTGCTTTTTGTAAACGTTCAGGTGGTATGTCTGCCTATTCTGAAGAAGCGCACGGAAAATCTTCTTTTTTCATTTCTTCATACACCTATTACGTTTGCCTCGTAATTAGCTGTGTCGCCATTGCAGTATCAGCGGTTGGTTACATCAAACCGTTTATGCCTTGGCTTGATACACCAATGCACACCTTCTACGGCGTTGTTGCTATCCTGGTTCTGACCATGGTAGCGAACTTCGGTGGCCCTAAAATTACCGGTCAAATCTCCTCTGTGACTGTATGGGGTATCATCCTGCCAGTATTGGGTCTGTCTCTGATTGGCTGGTGGTGGTTCGATCCACAAACCTTCATGTCAGCCTGGAACCCACACCATGACACAACCATTCACTCAGTGTCTTCTGGTATCGCATTGACCCTGTGGGCTTTCCTGGGTATTGAATCAGCCGGTGCAAACTCGGATGCAGTAGAAAACCCAGAACGCAACGTCCCATTGGCAGTGCTGTTCGGTACAGGTTTCGCAGCAGTTGTGTACATCCTGTCTACCACTGTTATCCAAGGTATTATTCCAAACGCAGAACTGGCTAACTCTACAGCGCCATTTGGTCTGGTATTCAGCCACATGTTCAACCCAACCGTTGGTAACATCGTTACCCTGGCTGCAGTAACCGCATGTATCGGTTCTCTGTTGGGCTGGCAGTTCACTAACGCCCAGGTTTCAAAAGCAGCAGCAGAAGAAGGTCTGTTCCCAATGATCTTCGCGAAAACCAACCGTTTCGGTGCACCTATCATGGGTATGCTGATCATGTTGGCGGCAGAGCTGGTACTGGCAGTGATGACTATCTCTCCAGACCTGGTCAACCAGTTCAACGCACTACTGAACCTGGCGGTATTCGTAAACATGGTGCCTTACATCCTGTCTATGACTGGCCTGGAAGTGATGCTACGCAAGAACCACGTTACACCTGCCCAATATAAACTGGGTGCGACAGTCGGTACTTTGGGTGTTATTTACAGTATCTACGGTGTTTATGCCTGCGGTGCAGATGCAGTATTCGGCGGTACAATCCTGACTCTGTTCGGATATATCTTCTACGGCTTCATTGCAGCACGTGATGTAAATAAAAAATCACTAACGAAAAACAAGTAGAAGCGTAAGCAAAAAAATAAAACCAGAAACACCCTGTACCCTAAAGAATTAAATGGCCGACCTTAATGTTCTCTCCAGTTATTGGGGTTGGCCATCCTTTATCCAAAAGAACTGAATAAGATTTATTTTATTCGCAATTGAAATATTAATTAACGTTAATCACTCTGCCTGACTTGTTTATTTCTCAATAAAAAAGCCATCCAAAGCGTTGACGCTGAAAAGCAAACAGCAGATTAGGTAATTATTATGAGCAACAACTTCAGCAAAATGCGGACTCTGGTTGTAGAGCCACAAAATATTGATCCAAGCAGCTATGCAGCGCGCACTACCCGTGCACTCGTCGAAGAATTAACAAACCGTACGATTGAAATTATTTCAGCGACCTCGTACGAAGATGCCAAAGCGGTCATTTTGGCTTCTCAAATCGACAGTCTGGTGCTGACTCTGGATAAATCTGAAGAACAGATCATCGATTCCCAGGAAGAAGTTGACCTGCTCAACATGTTGAAAGACCGTCAAAGCGAAGTGCCTGTGTTCCTGCTGGCAGAACGTGCGCGTACTTCAATCCTTGCCAACCGCAAACTGATGGAACGTGTAGACGAATGTTACTCCGTTCTTGAAGACACCGCAGACTTCGTTGCAGGCCGTATCGTTGCTGCAATGAAACGCTACCGCGAGCAAGTGCTGCCACCGCTGATGAAAGCGATGATGCAGTACAACGATATCCACGAATATTCATGGTCAGCGCCTGGCCACCAAGGTGGTATCGGTTTCACCAAAACCCCTGCGGGTAACCAGTTCTACCAGTTCTACGGCGAAAACCTGTTTCGTACCGATATGGGTATTGAACGTGCCGCTCTGGGTTCACTGCTTGACCACACCGGTGCATTCAAAGACAGCGAAGTGGAAGCAGCCAAAATCTTCGGTGCTCATGAGTCTTACTCTGGTATCGTCGGTACTTCCGGTTCAAACCGCACCATCATGCAAGCGTGTTTGAAAGATGACGATATCGCGATCATCGACCGTAACTGTCACAAATCCATCGAGCAAGGCCTGATCCTGACCGGCGCACGCCCTGTCTACATGGCTCCAACCCGTAACTGCTACGGCATCATCGGTCCTATCAGCAATCCACCATGGCAGCTGCAAACATCGAGAAAAAAATTGCAGAGGGCAAACTGACCAAAGACGCACGCAACAAAAAACCAAAATACGCAGTTGTGACCAACTGTACTTATGACGGTATGGTGTACAACTCAGAGCACGCAGAATCACTGCTGAGCGAAAGCTCAAACCGCATCCACATGGATGAAGCATGGTTTGGTTATGCGCGCTTTAACCCTATCTACAAAGGTCACTACGCAATGCGTGGCGATGCGAAAGACCACAAAGGTCCAACTGTATTCGCGACCCACTCAACCCACAAACTGCTGAACGCCCTGTCACAGGCTTCATACATTCACGTTCGTAACGGTGAAGATGCTATCGACTTCGACCGCTTCAACCAGGCGTACATGATGCACACTTCAACGTCACCACTGTACGCTATCTGTGCGTCTAACGACGTTGCTGCGAACATGATGAAAGGTCAGAGTGGTCTGTCCCTGACCAGCGAAGTGATCCGTGAAGCGGTTGTGTTCCGTCAAAACGTTCGCAAATTGTACAACGACTACACCGCTGACGGTGACTGGTTCTTCAAACCTTGGAACGCTGAGGTTGTGACCGAAACCAACGGCGACAAAGTGAAGTTCGAAGATGCATCTGTTGAAGCGCTGATGACCGTTCAGGACAACTGGATCCTGCATCCAGAAGACAAATGGCATGGCTTCGACAAGATGGATCACGACTGGTGTATGCTTGACCCAATCAAAGTGAGCCTGCTGACTCCTGGATTGGATGACAAAGGCCAGTTCCTTGAGAAAGGTGTACCGGCAGCACTGGTCAGTGCTTACCTGGGCCGCTTTGGTATCGTCCCAACCCGTACCACTGACTTCCAGGTGATGTTCCTGTTCTCTATGGGTATCACCAAAGGTAAACGCGATACCCTGGTTAATACTCTGCTGTCGTTCAAACGTCACTACGACAACAACGCATCACTAGATACTCTGCTGCCAGAACTGGTTGAGAGTGCACCTGAAGTGTACAAAGGCATGGGTCTGCGTGACTTGGGTGACCGCATGTTCCAATACCTGGTTCGTCACAACCCAGCACAGGTATTGAACGAAGCTACTCAACACTGCCAGAAGTAGAGCTGAAACCACGTACTGCTTACCAGCACATTGTGGCTAACGAAGTGGAACTGGTTCCTTCAGACAAACTGGAAGGCCGAGTGGCTGCACACTCAGTGATCCCTTACCCACCAGGCATCCCAATGCTGATGGGTGGTGAAAACTTCGGTCACGAAGACAGCCCACAAATCCAGTACCTGAAAGCGCTGGAAGCATGGGATGACGAATTCCCAGGTTTCGAACACGAAACTGAAGGTGCGGAAAAAGAACACGGTAAATACCACGTTCTGTGTATCAAACAAGACGCGCTGTAATCGATAGATACAAGAAACGAGATAAGAGAAATTAGATAGGAGACGGGAGACAGGAGATAAGAGATAAGAGATAGAAGATAGAAGATAGAAGATAATAGAAGATGGGAGACAGAAGATGAGAAACGAGTCTCTAATCTCTAGTCTCTAGTCTCTAGTCTCTAGTCTCTAATCTCTAAACTCCAGTCTCTGATCCAACAACGCCTTCCACCGCTTGGTAGAAGGCGTTTTTTCGTTCAGGCTTTCGACGTAGCTATGAAGCCGGACACCAGGTATAAACCGTGTTGATATCGGTGGCAGGCATTTTGAGTACCTTATTGCTGCAGCGGATGTCGTTGTGCGATAACGCCGCTTCAACCGAGGCATCCGGCACCAGTCGGGCATGATCAAGAATCCTTGCCATCTCCATTTGTGGGCTGGCGACGAAGTCTTCGTAATTCACTGTCAGTAAATCAATCCCCAGTTCGTCCGCTTCGAGTTTGGTGGTCTGGATCAGCTTGTTGAGCTGGAAAGCGGTGCCAGCCACGGCATGGTGCCGCAGTTGATCGTACATCGCCAACTCCTGCAATGAGTATGCGCCGCGCCACCACAGAAGGTGCTTACCCAGATATTCCCATTCTTCGGTGGAGATCATCGAGTGAACCGTGGATGCCGGGTCACGCGCCACATGCACAAACCGCGCATCGGGAAAGATGCTGTGCAAAAAGCAAAGGCGGCTTGGGCCGGTAAAACGTAGCGAAAGTTTGGATTTTCCGGACAAGTCTACCCGGCGGGCAAGGGTTTCCTTGATTGCAGCAATTTCAGCCGGGGTAGCGTGTTTTCCGCGCAGAAAGCCACGGTGGAAATCAATTTCTTCTCGGGTTATGTCATCCCAGAAGTTAATTGCTTCTGTTGGGGCAGGAGAGAACTCACGGGATAACGCGCCAAGCAGGGGAGAGCGCTTGTAGGCATTACTGCGCCATGAGGATGCACGCTTGAAAAGCCGGTGCTGAAAATCTGAGCGGGGATGCTTTTCAAAGTTCTCATCCAGCCAGCACAGGGCGTTGTGGTGGAACACAATATCAGAAATCAATGTCACGCCGGAGCGTGGCGGCCCCACAAAGATAAGAGGCTGACTTAACGTAGCTTGATGTGACATGGCAGTGCTCCCTTCACGGTTTCTAACCTGAAGGGAGCAAAATCAATGCCATTAAAAAAGGATGTTTTAACTCAAGGAGTTAATAGCGCGCTTTGTGCGGTAAGCCATCTTGGGTTGCAATTTGAAAATGCAAATTAATAGACGGCATTACGATTTATTGGATAGCGAGACTCAAGCTGCTGGCAAAATTCGAAGATGAGGGAGATTGCCTGGCAGCGGTCGCCTTCACCAAAGTGATGGACGCTGTCGATAGCGCGATCAATGACATCGTTGCCTGCCTTTTCACGTAGCCGGTCAATCAATTGCAGAATAAAACTGGGAGTGAATTCAGGGTGGCACTGCATGGTCAACACTTTGCCTTGCTGGTGGGTAATCGCGACAGGACAAAACGTTGAGCCTGCGACGACAGAAAGGGCGGGGGCGGGTTCGATCACCTGATCCTGATGACAGGCAATCAGGTTTAGGGTTTGGTTATCCGGTACTGAAAACGTTTCTGCAGTGCCCTTGGTTTTGATGGGGTAAACCCCCATTCCCCAACCTTTGTCGGATTTTTCAACCGTGCCGCCCAGTGCGTGGTGAATAAGCTGGTGGCCAAAGCACACGCCGAGAAGGGGAACGTTTTCCTGGTAGCAGGTTTGAACAAAAGCGGCGGCTTGGGAGATCCAGGGATCTTGATCGTATACCCCCCATTTGCTGCCGGTAACCAGCCAAAGGTCGCAGGTGTGTGGCGAGTCAGGAAACTCGTTTTCGAAACAACGGTAGGTGTCGACAGCGGTGATCAGACTGCCTTCAAACATGCGCTTGAAGGCGTCGTCATAATGCCCATAGACCGGGATCGAGTCCGGATAATGGTCGTCACAAAGCATAATTCCAAGTTTCATCATTTTGTTCTTATCGTGAGAATCTGATGTAGATAGTGGTGATTTTTCTGTGCTTTAAAGTGTAAGCAAAAACGAATGTCAGGGTGGGCGGACTTGTTACGGTCGTGGTGCATATCGTTTTGTGTATTGAAAAGTGGATATGTTGGGAAAAGGTCGATTGCCAGAGGTAAAAACTAAGCATAAGTAAATTAAGAAAATTTTGTTTAACCAATGGGTGGTTAGACTAATTTTACCTACCTGTGTGGTTAAAATCTGACTAAATGCCTGTAAAAACATGCTCTCTTACACAGAATCAATGTGTTCGGTCTTTTATTGTTGGGTTAAACTCAAGTAATATGCAGCGAAAAGTCGGGCGCCATTCAGGCGCATGGCGAGCCAAAATCATAGTGGAGAAACAAGCTTGATTAGTGTTTTCCTTGTAGATGATCACGAGCTGGTTCGCACAGGGATACGTCGTCTTCTTGAAGATGTACGTGGTGTTAAAGTGGTAGGGGAAGCCGAAAGCGGTGAGGAAGCAGTCAAATGGTGTCGTAGCAATCATGCCGACATTATTTTGATGGATATGAATATGCCCGGTATCGGCGGTCTTGAAGCAACTAGGAAAGTGCTTCGCTATAATCCCGATGCAAAGATTATCGTTCTAACTATACACACAGAAAACCCGTTCCCGACCAAAGTTATGCAGGCCGGTGCCGCGGGGTATCTGACCAAAGGTGCTGGTGCCGATGAAATGGTGAATGCTATCCGTGCAGTTAACAGCGGTCAGCGTTACATTTCTCCTGAAATCGCCCAGCAGATGGCACTTAGCCAGTTTTCACCTGCACAGGAAAATCCGTTCAAGAATCTCTCCGAGCGTGAGCTTCAGATCATGATGATGATCACCAAAGGACAGAGAGTGACTGATATTTCAGAGCAGTTGAGCTTGAGTCCTAAAACCGTGAACAGCTACCGCTACCGTCTGTTCAGCAAATTAGGGATCAACGGCGATGTTGAATTGACCCACTTGGCGATTCGACATGGTATGCTGGACACAGAAGCACTCTAATTACCTCTGTTCGCTGTGTTTGATGCCAAAAATTTCTTAAAAACCGTTTCAGATAAGCCGGGCGTCTATCGAATGATGGACGCTCCGGCGAGATCATTTACGTCGGTAAAGCCAAGTCGCTGAAAAAGCGGCTTTCGAGCTATTTCCGCCAGAATGTGGCGGGCGAGAAGACACGGGCATTGGTGAAGAATATCGCCAATGTCGAAGTCACCATCACTCACAGCGAAACAGAAGCGCTAATCCTCGAGCACAACCTCATTAAGCAGCACCTGCCGCGTTATAACGTGCTGCTGCGTGATGACAAGTCTTATCCGTACATCTTCCTTTCTGCCAGCAAACATCCAAGCTTTCGGTTCACCGTGGCGCGAAAAAGCGTAAAGGCGAGTATTTCGGCCCGTTCCCGGATGCCAGTGCGGTGCGGCAAAGCCTCTATTTACTTCAGAAGATTTTTCCCGTCCGTCAGTGTGAAGATTCGGTTTATGCCAATCGCACCCGCCCTTGTTTGATGTATCAAATCAAACGCTGCGCTGGACCTTGTGTGGCAGGTATTATCTCGGATGAGGATTACGCTGAGCTAGTGAACTTCACCCGCCAGTTCCTTCAGGGGAAAGACAGACAGGTGATTTCGACGCTGGTGGAAAAAATGGAAGTGGCAAGCCAGTCGCTGGCCTTTGAAAAAGCCGCGCTATACCGCGACCAGATCCAGGCGTTGCGCCGCGTACAAGAGCAGCAGTTTGTCTCCCAGAACAGTGATGACGATCTGGATGCCATCGGGGTGTCGATAGAAAACGGCATCGCCTGTATCCACGTGCTGTTTTTGCGTCAGGGCAAGGTGTTGGGTAGCCGCAGTTATTTCCCGAAAATGCCTGCCGACACGGATATCAACGAGTTGGTCTCGAGTTTTATCGGCCAGTTTTATGTCAATCAGGCAGAAGGTCGCACCATTCCAACCAGTATTCTAGTGGGGCAGGATTTGGGCGATGAACTGGATACGCTGGCGAAAGCGTTGTCAGACATTGCCGGGCGTAAGGTTTCCCTGCAGTCCAAGCCTCGTGGTGCACGTGCCCGGTTCCTGAAGCTGGCACAAACCAATGCTGCGACAGCGTTGACCAGCAAAATCAACCACAAGATGACCATCCACAACCGCTTTAGCGTGCTGTCGGAAACGCTTGAGCTTGAGTCTGTCAAACGGATGGAGTGTTTTGATATCAGCCACACCATGGGTGAACAAACCGTCGCTTCTTGCGTGGTGTTCAACCAAGATGGCCCGCTCAAGCAAGAGTATCGTCGCTATAACATCACGGGTATTACCGGTGGTGATGACTACGCTGCAATGGCGCAGGTTCTGGAACGCCGTTACAGCAAACAGGCTGACCCAGAAAAAATCCCGGACATCATTCTGATCGATGGGGGTAAAGGGCAACTTAATCGCGCCTGGCAAGTGGTACAACCCTTGATGGCAGACTGGCCGAAGCATCCATTGATGCTGGGTGTGGCGAAAGGTACCACCCGTCGCCCAGGGCTTGAGACTCTGATTAAAGTCAACGGTGAGGAGTTCTCGCTGCCGAGTGATTCACCCGCGCTGCACCTTATCCAGCATATCCGCGACGAAAGCCACAACCATGCGATTTCCGGTCACCGTGCCCGCCGCGCTAAAGCACGCAAGAGCAGCGTGCTGCAGGAAATTGAAGGGGTGGGGCCAAAACGGCGTCAGGCGTTGTTGAAATATATGGGCGGAATTCAGGAGCTTAAGCGCGCTTCTGTTGAAGAAATAGCCAAAGTGCCCGGAATTAGCCGTGTTTTGGCTGAGAAGATTCATTCCTCATTGCAACAGCAATGACTTTCAAGCACCATAGGCCGTCACTCACGAAAAATTACAACTATGCGACTGAACATCCCGATTATTCTGACTCTGGCACGCATTGCATTAATTCCTGTTTTTGTTGTCGCGTTCTACCTTCATACTCCTGGTCAGCCTTTGCAGCCGCCCTGATTTTCGTTGTCGCCGGCTTTACTGACTGGCTTGATGGTTACCTTGCCCGCACGTTAAAGCAAACCACCCGATTTGGTGCTTTCCTTGACCCTGTTGCAGACAAAGTGATGGTGGCCATTGCCTGGTGCTGATCACTGAGCATTTCCACTCCGTGTGGGTGACTATTCCAGCGGCGACCATGATTGCCCGTGAAGTGATTATTTCGGCCTTACGTGAGTGGATGGCAGAACTGGGTAAACGCGCCAGTGTCGCAGTTTCATGGGTTGGAAAGTTCAAAACGGCAGCACAGATGTTCGCACTGACGATGCTGTTGTGGCGTGACAGTGAGTGGATTATCTATATCGGTTATGCTGCGCTCTACGTTGCTACCGCGCTGACCTACTGGTCGATGTATCAGTACTTGCTGGCAGCAAAAGACGATTTGCTAAACGCAGACTAATAACCGACTCAGTTCAGTTTCTGATTAAAGGCCGCGAAAGTGGCCTTTTTTGTGTCTGTTGCATATCGCCCTGGCCAAAGTACTTCTGTGTTTTAAAACCGCCTGTGAGCGTGTATTAGCCGCTGGGTTCAGATGCGAAGCCAAGACATGCAAAGTCCCCGTAACAGCGTATCGTTATTCCTGAGCTGTTTTACAGGTAAACAAAAGCCCCGCATCAGACGGGGCTTATTCATTGCATGATGATCTATCTGGCTGTCTATTTCGGGAAGGTCATGACAAATGCCGCGCCTTCCAGTTTGGAGTCGGTGACCCAAATGGCACCGCCGTAACTGGCGACAATTTCGCTGCATACCGCAAGGCCAATACCTGTTCCGGGGTTGAGCTGGTCTGCCCGCACACCACGCTGGAATATCGATTCCCGGTGTTTTTCAGCAACCCCCATGCCGTCGTCTTCAACGGTCAGCACAAAGGCATCTGGTGTATTGCGGCTGGTGATATGTACTTCGCTGATACAAAAGCGGAATGCATTCTCCAGAAGGTTACCCAAGAGTTCGGTCAAGTCAGCTTTATTCAGCGGCAGTGAAGGCGCTTCCTGCAATCGGGAAGTAATGGTTACCGGTTTGTCGCTGTAAATCTTTGCAAACATGCCCGTCAGGCTGTCGACGATGGGCGCGAGTTCCGATTTGTCCCGCACCAGACCGCGTTGGCCGACCAAGGCGCGTTTCAACTGATACTGCACCATGTCATCCATCTGGCTGACTTGTTCCACAATGCGTTTACTCATGTTTTCGCGGCTGAGTGAAGCGTCATCCAGCAGGGCATTGGTGGCCGCAAGACGGCTTTTCAGGCTGTGGGCAAGGTCATCCATAGCATGACGGTAGCGCAGCGTCTGTTCTTCACGCAGGGTGATCATCCTGTTCAGCGCGTCTGTTACTTCTCCCAGCTCTTTCGGGTAGTCCTCATCGAGTTTCTCACGGCGTGATTCTGCGATTTCATTCAGCTCATCAGCCAGTTTTCGCAGTGGGCTGAAACTCCAGTAAGAAGCGGCATAGATAAGGCCTGTGGCAGTGAAAAACAGCAATGCGGTATAGAACCAGGTTTTACGCTTTATGTGCGAAAGCTGCTCAAGCTGGTGGGAAACTTCGCGAATAACAAAAAACTGTTTGTTATCGGACTTTGTCGCTTCAGAGATGATGTGTACCACGTAGGGTTTGCCGCGGTAGTGGATTAAATCCGGCTCATCGAGTTCATGGGGAACATAACTACAGATGTCGCGCATGCCTGCCTTGCGCGCTTGATAGGACATCCAGTTGGCGACACCGCCTTATCGCAGACAAAAGCAAGATAATTGGTTTGAGCATGGAAGGTGGCGGTAAGTCCGAAGGTGCGCGTTCGCCCAGTTTGAGCACTTTATCGCGGCGTAGTTCGCCAATGATCTGTGGTACTGCTGTAACAAGATCAGCAGAGTACATTGCAATGTAGCTCTGTACATACAGTTGGTTCAGCATGAAGCCAAACACAATGGAGAATCCGAGGATGATCGCCACGGATGTCATGATCACCCGCTTGTGCATCGGCGGCTTCATTTTGCCTTTCATGCTTAACTCACTTGAAGCTCGAAAATATAGCCCTGACCGCGAACGGTAGAAATAGGGTTGTCCTGACCTGCCTGAGCCAGCTTTTTACGCAGACGGCTCATCATCACTTCGATGGTGTTTGGGTCGCCTTCCTGATCCTGATAAAGCACATCGAGCAAGCGCTGTTTGGAGACAACCTGGCGGTTATGGCGTACCAGATACTCCAGCAAATCATATTCAAACGCGGTGAGGTCGACAGGTTTATCCTGAATAGTGACCTTCTTTGCCAGCAAATCGATCACGATATTGTCAGCCTTGATCTCAGGTTTGACGAAACCGGCACTGCGCCTGACCAGAGCATTGAGGCGGGCAACCAGTTCCTCTTTCTGGAACGGTTTTACCAAATAGTCGTCAGCGCCGGCATCAAGGCCAGAGACTTTGTCCTGCCAGTTGGCGCGGCCGGTTAAGATCAAAATAGGGGTGCGGATCCCTGCTTTGCGAATATCGCGAATAAGGCTGAGGCCATCCCTGTCTGGCAGGCCAAGGTCAATAACGGCAATATCATTGGGGTAGTCTTTGGCGACAAAAAGCCTTCTGATGCGGTCTGGGCGCAATGCACCTGGTTGCCGAGTTCAGACAGTTCCGTTTTTAAATGGTGGCTCAATAAAGGGTCGTCTTCGACGATGAGAATTCGCATCTAACGTTACCTTACCGTTCTGTATTACCTGATAATACCGCCGAAGGTGCGTTTGGTGAGCGCAGTTTGCGGTTGTTCCTGACCGCGTTCGCGTATTGGCAGGTAGAGTTTTGGCTGCTTCAAACCAGTTTAACGTCAGTTTGCTGAATCATTACTGACTGAATAAACAAAAGCTGAACCCGGGGGTTCAGCTTTCAGTGTTATGTGAGAATAACGAGGAGGGTACCGGCAAACGTAAGCAGGACGTTGGCGATGGCATACGTACCGGCGTATCCCAGCGCGGGCACGGTACTGCGCGCATGTTGGTTGATCATGTCCATTGCCGGAGCACAGGTACGGGCACCTATGATTGCGCCGAACAGCAGGGCGCGGTTCATGTTCAAAACGTAGGCGCCTACCAGATAAGCCAGAATCACTGGCACCACACTGACAGCCAATGCCCCCAACATGATCACCAGACCCATCTGTTGCAGGTATTCCACCAAATTGCCGCCAGCACTGAGGCCGACACCGACCATAAAGGTCATCAACCCAGCTCTTTGAGCATGTTGATAGCGCCCTGTGGTACGTAACCGAAAGTCGGGTGGTTGGCACGCAAAAAGCCCAGCAAAATACCGGCGATCAACAAACCGGATGCATTACCCAGACCCAGCGTCATCTGGCCGAAAGTCATGGTAACCAGACCGAAAATCAGGCCAAAAATAAAGAATGAGCAGAACGCCAGCATGTCAGAAACCTGACTGTGGATAGAGATAAAACCAATGCGCTCGGCCAGACCCATTACACGGCGTTTTTCTCCACTCACCTGAAGAACATCACCTTTGGACAACATGATGTTGTGGTCCATTGGCATTTCAATCTGGGAGCGGATAACACGGTTGAGGAAACAGCCATATTCCGCCAAATTCAGCTCTGAAAGGCGTTTGCCGATAATGGCATCGTTCTTAACCACGATCTCTTCTTCAACCACGCGAAGGTCGAGCAGGTCGCGGTCAAATACCTCTTTACCGTTTCGGAATGAAGGGTCGAGGCGCGCGTGGCTGTCCGGGTAGCCCACCAGGCAATTTCATCGCCTTCCTGCAAAATGGCGTCACCATCCGGGTTGGCAAGAATACCGTTACGGCGGATACGCTCAATGTAACAACCGGTCTGGCGGTAGATACCCAACTCGCGCAGGTTACGGCCATCCACCAGTTGATAAGCTCTGGGCCGACGCGGTAAGCACGGATGATTGGCAGATAGACTTTGCGCTGTGAAGAGTTTCCCAGCCCGCGTTCCGCAGCGATTTTCTGTGCAGAATGCTCCAGGTTCTCTTTCTGGAATTTAGGCATGAAGTTCGCCAGCACGATAAGGCTGACCAGGCCGACCAGATAGGCCAGCGCATAACCGACACTCAGGTTATCAATCATGCCTGCCAGTTGGTCTGGCGTGAAGTGTCCGCCAAGTCCGGCATTGAGTGCATCTTTCGCGCCAACCAATACCGGTGTTGCGGTCATCGCACCTGCCATCATGCCAGTCGCAATGCTGCCATCCACACCAAACTGGTATTTCATCAGCAAGGTGATGCCGACAGACGTGCCGAGCACGGTAAAGGCCAGGACCAGATAGGATTTGCCGTCACGGAAAAATATGCCGAAGAAATTTGGGCCAGCCTCGATGCCGACACAAAAAATAAACAGCATAAATCCGATATTCAACGCTTCCGGGCTGAAGCTGAAACCGGCATGACCAAAAGAAAGGGCGGTGATGAGAACACCGATGGAGTTACCAAACTGGAAGCCGCCAATTCTAATTTTACCAATGGCAAGACCAATGGCGAGCACGACAAAAAGCAGCAGTATGTCGTTATGGACGAGCAGTGAGTATACGTCTATGTTCACGTAGCCAATATCCGCAAGCAGCGAAAGGGAAATTCTGGGCGGGTATTATACGCAATTGCAATGAAATGTAATGGAAACTTACGCTGTTTTTAGCATTTAATTTTGCTAAATCTTTGTTGAGTAAAGAATTATAGGTCTGGGTTGTTAACCCTGTGTTGCGGATAACAAAAAGCCAGCACGAATGCTGGCTTTTCGGAGAAATATCTAGCGATTATTCCTGGTACAGACCCAGGTTTTCTTTCGCGTAAGCTTCGAAATCGGTGAAACCACCTACATGCTCTTGGTCAACAAAGATTTGTGGAACGGTTTCAACTGGCTTGCCAACGGTTTTTTCCAAGTCTGCCTTGCTAATGCCTTCTGCGTGAATGTCTACATAGCGGAAGTTGAAATCATCGCGCTCTTCTTTCAGTTTCTCTGCCAGCTCTTTCGCACGTACACAGAATGGGCAACCAGGACGACCAAAAATCACTACGAACATAATATGAAACCCTATTTTGTTGTTAATTGTTGAAGGGGGAAGCCATCAGTCCATGCGACTTCAACGCCTTACTTGATGGACTCACTATGCCTCAACCCTTTCACAGATAAAAGACGGTTTTATCTTTTAATTCAATCGAAAATATCTATCAATCTGGAAAGTGCAAGATTCACACCCGGCGATATCGATTTTCAGTGAGTGTGATGTGACAGGCACAAGTATCAAGCGGTCTGATTTGTCTGCAATGTCCCTGTTTTGCATCAAACTTTGCATCTACAACTTGCGTAAAGCTGATAGCCATTATCGGTTTAAGCTATTGGTTTCAGGAGGCTCCATGTTTCAGTTTATGACCGCCACCCGGATAATTTTCGGGGAAGGTGCATTGAATAACTCCTTATCGCTTATCAACAACTACGGCTACAGCGTACTGGTTGTAACAGGGAAAGATGACAAAAGGGTAGAGCCTCTGCTTGGCTACCTGAAACAGCAAAATATCCGTTACCAGCGCCTTGCTGTACATGATGAACCCCTGATTGCCATGGTGGAAGAAATGGCGGCAGCAGGGCGCTTGTTTAAGCCGGACATGGTGGTGGCGATTGGCGGTGGTAGTGTCATGGACGTGGGCAAAGCGCTGGCAGGCTGATCCCCAACCAGGGTAGTGTTTATGATTACCTGGAAGTGGTGGGGCGTGCGTTGCCACTGACTGCGAAACCGTTGCCTTGCATCGCGATTCCGACAACCGCAGGCACAGGGTCTGAAGTGACGCGCAATGCGGTTTTAATTTCTGCACAAGAGAATGTAAAAGCAGCGATCCGAAGCCCTGATCTTATCCCTGATGTGGCGATCATCGACCCCACGTTGACTTACGGCACAGAGAAATCCCTCTCTGCCCGCTGCGGTATGGATGCTTTTACGCACCTGATGGAAGCCTATGTATGTGGTGAGCCCAACCCGCTGACAGACATGATCTGTGAAGAGGGTTTGCGACGGTTTGCGACAGCCATTATTCCCGCATGCGAAGAAGATGATCCAAAAGCGCGCGCAGACATGGCGTTTGCTTCAATGCTCGGGGGCATGGCGCAGTCCAACGCCAAGCTGGGTGCGGCGCACGGCCTGGCTGCTGCGCTGGGTGCAGTGCTGGAAGCCCCGCATGGTGCGATTACTGCGCAGCTTGCCCCTTATGTGATGGCAGAGAACATTCTTGCGGCGCGGGAAGCAGGGCGCATCACTTTGCTCAACCGTTATCGTCAGTTAGCCTGTATTTTGACCGGACGCCATAACTCTGAACCCAGCGACGGTATTGTGTGGGTACAGAGAACCCTTAAGCGCTTGGATTTACCGTCACTGCCTTCACTCGGTTTGTGCAACACGCTGTTTGAGGAAGTGGCAACATCGGCGCTGCGTTCAAACTCAATTAAAGGCAACCCGCTCCCTTTAAGCCGCGAGCGACTGTTGCATATCCTTGAGCGGGTCTGTCAGGCTGAAAACCTTGCCGCAAGCCCGGATATTCACTAGCCCTTTTCCGCGAACTTTTACTTCCTTTATTACATACCTACCACCTGCATCTGCGGGTGGTTTGGGTATACTGGTGCCATTAAACCAACGCGATACAAGGAAAGGGAAATGAATTCTGTCGTTGAAACGTTATTGTCCCACCGCTCCATCCGCAAATTTACCGAACAGCCAATTTCAGATGAACAGCGCACGGCGATCATTGATTGTGCCCGTGCGGCGTCGAGCTCCAGTTTTATCCAGTGCACCAGTATCATCCGTGTTGTGGACAGGGAAAAGCGTCAGCTTCTAGCTGAATACGCAGGCAACCAAGCCTATGTGGCGTCGGCGGCGGAGTTCTTTGTGTTCTGCGTTGATTTCAATCGTCATTCGCAAATCAAACCGGATGCTAAACTGGGTTTTACCGAGCAAACCTTGATTGGAGCAGTGGATACCGCGTTGATGGCACAAAATGCCTTGGTGGCAGCAGAGTCGATGGGGCTGGGTGGTGTTTATATCGGCGGGCTTCGCAATAACCCTGACAAAGTCGCCGATTTGCTGAACTTGCCCTCTCATGTATTGCCGCTGTTTGGCCTCTGTCTTGGCTACCCCGCGCAAGATCCAGAAACAAAACCGCGCTTACCCGCAGATTTGTTGGTTCACACCGACAGTTACCAGTCGTTGGATAGCGACAAGTTGCAAGAGTATGATGCGACCGTGCGCGAATACTACCGCACCCGTACCGGCGGTAATAAAGAGATGAGCTGGAGCGAGCAGATCGCCGACACCCTGGGTAAAGAAGCGCGTCCTTTTATGAAAGCCTTCATCGAGAGTAAAGGCTTCAGCATTAAGTAAACACATAACTAGGGTCTGTTGATCTTTGATGATGATTTTTGCAGCAGTTTGTGGGGATTTTATGCAAGGCAGAGGCTTCGATGTGTAGCTAGCCTACATGAGAAGCCGATAACACAGCAGAAATTCCCCACAAACGCTGCCCGAAGGGTTCGACTGCGCGTCCCGTACCCTAAACGTTTTATGCTTTGTTGAGGTGTATTTGCTTAGAATAACTAGGCGGCACACACCTCGCCGCGCCTAAAACGCTTATGGCTAGAACAAAATTTAACCACCAAAGGTCAACAGACCCTAGGGTGATTAACCCATAAACAGTGTGTGACAGCTTGTAACTAAATATGTCGAAAGCCCCAGACCTTGTGATACAGGGTGTTGGGGCTTTTTCTATGTGTAAGAAGTAATGAGGTTGTTACATTTTATGATTAAAAAATGACCAAATAAAACTTTTTTCGCGTCAAACAAAAGTAGATTTTGATCACTTAATCATTCCCTGTTAGACTCCGCGCGCTTCTGTCATTCTCAACAAATTTGAAGAATGCCAAAAATAATTTATACCCAAACCACTTAAAAGTTTATGTCTCTGAAAAACATCGCTTTTAGGTAGTTTGGGTGTTGGGTTGGGTGGCGCAGCTAGGGGATTTTCCGGCGACACCTTTTTTAAGTGATTTTATTGAGTCGTAACATGAAAAAAATGAACAAAGCTGCGGGCGTTCTAGCTGCGGGTTTCTTTATCAATATGTGTATCGGCATCCTGTACGCATGGTCTGTTTTCAAACAGTCTCTGGTTGAGCAGGGTTGGTCGAACGCAGATGCATCTATGCCATACACCGTCGCAACTATCTGTTTTGCACTTTCTCTTCTGGTTGCCGGTAACCTGCAAGACCGTATGGGTCCACGTAAAGTACTGATCCTGGGCACCATCATGTGTGCGATCGGTATGATCGTTTCCAGCTTTGCGACTTCACCTATGACTCTGCTGCTGAGCTTCGGTGTGATCACCGGCTGTGGTATCGGTTTCGGTTACGCATGTCTTGCACCAGCGGCTATGAAGTGGTTCCACCCATCTAAGAAGGGTATGGTTAACGGCCTTATCGCTGCAGGTTTCGGTCTGGCTGCGGTATACCTGGCACCTCTGACAACTATGCTGATCAACGACTACGGCGTTCAGCAAAGCTTCCTGATCCTGGGTGTTGGTATCCTGGTTCTGGCAGTGCCACTGGCTTGCACAATCAACAACCCACCTGCGGATTACACTCCAGAAGCACCTGCTGGCTACGTTGCAAAATCGGGTGGCGATAACAACATGGGTTGGCGTCAAATGGTTAAGACTCCACAGTTCTACTCACTGTGGCTGATGTACGCGCTGGCGTCTTCTGCAGGTCTGATGATCATCGGTAACATCACTTCAATCGCGATCAACCAGTCTGACCTGACTCAAGTTGCATTCCTGGTTGTTGTACTGTCTATCTTCAACTCTGGCGGCCGTGTTGCAGCAGGTATCCTGTCTGACAAAATCGGTGGTCTGAAAACCTGATGCTGGCGTTCATCATGCAAGGCATCAACATGATGATGTTTGCAACCTACAACACTGAGTTCACTTTGATGGTAGGTGCGGCAGTTGCAGGTGTTGGTTACGGTACGCTGCTGGCAGTATTCCCATCAATCACTGCTGACTACTACGGCCTGAAAAACTACGGCGGTAACTACGGCGTGCTTTACACTGCATGGGGTGTGAGTGGTTTCATCGGTCCTGTTGTTGCAGCAACTGCAGTAGACATGACGGGCAACTACGTAATGGCTTACACCATCTGTGCAGCGATGCTGGCAGTAGCGGTTGTTCTGTCTATCATCACTAAACCAGTGAAAGCGGAAGCAGCAGACGCGCAAAAGCGACTGCGTAATCGCACACTAATTAGTGATTCAAAGCCCGCTTTTGCGGGCTTTTTGCTGTCTGAAACCACGTCAATAATGGTGCAAGCCACCGTTAAGAAGTAGACAAAACTCTCACACCTGAAACTGCCCGCGATAAATGACATCCTGCCGATTTTTCTGGTGACGTCATGTGACTTACATCAGTCATCACTGTACCCGGTTAAGCATTACGGGACGTTGGAAGCCACGTATGACTTTCGACATCTTTCTAATTAACTAGGTATTCAGGAAGAGACTATGAAAAAGCACGTGCACTCTTTAATTGCGACCAGCATTTCGCTGTCCTTTGCCCCCTTTGTGCTCGCAGAAGCGCCAGTCACTATGTATGACTTTGATGAAGCGACATCGGCCTATGAGGATGCGTACCTGGATGCGCAATTTAACTTAAACGGTGGTAACCAGGATCAGACCAGCTACAACGGTTACATTAACCTCGATTACGAACAAGTGTTTGATTCCCCGGATCGAACAACCAAACTGGACTTTGTCGGTACGGGGTCACGTTCGCGTGGACCAAACGCGACGGATGAAAGTGTGTCGAACTACCAGGCACTGGGTGCCATCACGAATGACATGTATTTCCAACCTAACAGCGACGGTGCCTTCTGGTACGGTAAAGGCGAAGTAGGTGTTCAGAAAGGCATGGAAGACCCTTTCACCAAAGTCACGGTCGGTTTGGGTTACGGTCGTGTGGTCAACGCCACGCCAATGGCGAAATCCATTCGTCTTATCGAAGCGCTTCAGGAGCGTGGGCTTCTGGGCAACGTAGGGAAGGAGACTTACATCGCGGTGGCTGATGTGATTTCCCGTGAGGAGGAATACAGAAGCCGCTACGGTCTTGAAGACTATCTGGAATACTGGATCCAGGATATTGATGCCTTGCTGGGCAACGTCGGCGCGCGCGGTGCAATCCGCTCCTATGACGTCTTGGAGAACGAACGCATTTCTACCCGTAAATACGGTTGGTTGGTTCGTGCCGGTGTCGGTGCTGTGATTTCGAACTATGACGGTTCAGACAGCAAGCCTGTGCTGGAGATTGGGGCAGAGTACCACCTGCCAATTAATAATCTGCTTCAGTTCTCTGAAGAGGCAATTTTCACCGCAATTCTTGATGACAACGACAATGGTTATGTCTTTGCCAACGATATGTCGCTGACTTATGAGTTTTCAGACAATATCGACTGGGAAAACGGGTGGTTACTGACCCATTCCGAATACGAGCACAGCAATGACATCACCACCAATACGGTGGCGTCGACATTCCGTTACTACATTTCCAACTCCCTGAGCCTGTCGCTCACCGGCCTGCTGGAGGATACGGAAGATAATATCGACGGTAATGGCAATGACGATATTGATCGCGCCTTGCTGTTTGGTGTGACTTACCGCCTCAAATAATCACACCCTCAAAAGCCTCTTTTATAGAGGCTTTTTCCAAAAACCGTCAATCTTGCATATCAAATTGTTCCACCCGTGAGAATTTCTGAGACATTTAATCGCACAGTTTTAGTGCGCTAATTGAACGCTGTTTTAAATGGGTGTGGTTAAGTGTTTGATAATAAAACGCCGTTCAAAAAAATGACCAAAACTTCAGGCTTAAATTGTTGAAAATTATTGGCGGCTTTGGATAGAAAACAGTGTTTGATTGTTAGAAATGGTTTGGCTAGGTTGTATTCACCACTCGAATACCAGGAGGGTATTAACATGCATTCAGTGGATTCAACCTGTATTCAAAACAGCGAGCGTGAACAGATAGCTAAGATTCAGGCGGGGCATCCTTTAGCCCGCAACTACTTCGACCAATTGGTCGCGAGCTATCTGTCACCATTACATCGTCGATGCATGGCTTGGTTAGGGTGTCCTCATGACGCGGATGACGTGTTACAGGAGACCTTGGTACGGAGCTACCGTTACATCCACGCCTATCGCGGCGAAGCAGCATTCAGAAGCTGGCTTTATGCCATTGCAGACAACCAATGCCGAAGCTACCTGAAAAACGGGCGACACTGGCGCAACGTTTTGTCTCAGATGAGCTTTCGGAAGAAGTTGGAACCGAAGAAAAATGTCCGGTGACCACCGGGGAAGGCATTTCACAAACGGTGAAATCTTTGGCCAAAACCGCGCAGGAAATCCTTGTGCTGCGGTTTGAGTATGACCTCTCGCTTGAGGAGATCAGCAACGTGCTTGGGCTTGGGCTCAGTGCCACCAAAATGCGCCTTTACCGCGCCATTGATGCGGCAGAAAAGCACGTGATGCAAGAGGAGGGCGAATTCGCTCCGGCCTAATGAACCCAGATTTCAGACAAAAGAAAACCGCCATTTCGGCGGTTTTCTTATATTCAGTGCCTGAATCAGTGATTAGCACAGAACCTTGATTGCCAGACCACCCTGAGAGGTTTCACGGTACTTGGCGTTCATGTCTTTACCGGTTTCCAGCATGGTTTCGATAACTTTATCCAGAGACACACGTGGCTCAGAAGAGCGGCGCAGCGCCATACGGGTAGAGTTGATCGCTTTCATTGCAGCAATACCGTTACGCTCGATACAAGGAACCTGTACCTGACCCGCAACAGGGTCACACGTCAGACCCAGGTTGTGCTCCATGCCGATTTCAGCAGCGATACACACCTGTTGTGGGCTTGCACCCATCAGTTCAGCCAGACCAGCCGCCGCCATTGAACACGCTACGCCAACTTCACCCTGACAGCCAACTTCTGCGCCAGAGATAGATGCGTTTTGCTTGTACAGACCACCAATCGCACCAGAAACCGCGAAGTAACGGGTGTATTCACGTGGGCCAACGTTCTGGATGAACTTGTCGTAGTACGCCAAAACCGCTGGATGATGCCACACGCACCGTTAGTCGGTGCAGTTACTACACGGCCACCGGCTGCGTTTTCTTCGTTCACTGCGAACGCGAACATGTTTACCCAGTCAACCACAGCCATTGGGTCGTTAGAGGATTTTTCAGATGCGATAAGTTGTTGACGCAGGGCTGCAGCACGACGTGGAACACGCAGTGGGCCAGGCAGCACGCCTTCGTTGCTCATACCGCGATCCAGACACTCACGCATGGTGCGCCAGATGTTACCGAAGTACGTCTGGATCTCTTCTTCAGAGTGCATTGCACGCATGTTTGACATCACAACCGCACTGATAGACAGACCGGTTTCTTTACAGTGGTTCAGCAGTTCTTCTGCGCTATTAAACGCATAAGGCACTTTCACTTTGTTTTCGTCGTCTTTGCCGAAGTTCTCTTCGTCAACGATGAAGCCACCACCGATAGAGTAGTAAGTCTTAGAGTAAACTTTCTCTTCACCTACCCATGCATGGATAGACATGCCGTTTTCGTGCAGCGGCAGGTTAGTGGTGTGGAAGTTCATGCCGCCTTCACGTGGGAAATCCACAGTGTGGCAGTGCATGCCAACAGGCAGACGCTCGGTTTCTTCAACGCGTGCAATAAAGCCAGGGATGCTGTCGATATCAACGTGCTCTGGGGTGTTACCTGCCAGACCCATGATGATAGCAACGTCAGTGTGGTGACCTTTACCGGTCAGAGACAGTGAGCCGTAAACATCAACGGTAATTTTGGTTACGTCACGCAGTTTATCCATGCTGCGCAGATCGTCGATAAAAGATTTACCGGCTTTCATTGGACCCACAGTGTGGGAGCTCGACGGTCCAACGCCGATTTTATAAATGTCAAAAACGCTGATCATTTGTCATACCTCAATCAATGCCCGCAAGTGTTGAGCTTTGCGCGCATTTGGATTCATTTAAAAGTGATCCATCCGTGGAGGCGACCAGATACCGAACCGGAGCTTGTCCTTGGTTCGGTCTCGGAAAGCAAAAAAGAGCAAGGACAGTTAGCATCCTTGCTCTTGAATTTTCGCTATTCTACACGATTTATTACGCTACGAAACCGTACATAATCGCTGAAATCGCTACCATACCCATGAAAGTCACGAAGATGTTGCTTGGCTTGCCAGCGTACTTCTTCATAGCCGGTACTTTCTTGATGGCGTACATCGGCATGATGAACAGGATAGTCGCGATGATTGGGCCACCCAGTGATTCAATCATACCCAGGATGCTTGGGTTGATAGTCGCTACGATCCAGCTGGTTACGATAACGAATACCACAGTGAACATGTCGATTTTCTTCATATTCACTTCTTTGCCGCGAGAGCGCAGTTGCTTGATGATGATACCGTTCAGACCTTCACGAGCACCCATGTAGTGACCGAAGAAAGAAGACACGATAGCAACGAATGCAACAACAGGGCCCAGGTAAGAGATGAATGGGCTTTCGTGTTTGTTGGCCAGGTAAGACAGAACCGCCAGGTTTTGTGCTTTTGCTTCTGCCAGGTCAGCAGGCGTCAGGCTCAGAACACAAGAGAACACGAACAGCATAACGAAACCAAGCAGCATGCCCGAAGTACGGAACAGGATTTGGTTTGATTTACGCTCAGCGTTTTCACCGTAGCTGCGGGTTTGCGCCATAGAGAACGCAGAGATTGCAGGGCTGTGGTTGAACGCGAAAACCAGAACTGGGATAGAAATCCAGATGGTGGTCATGAAGTCACCAACGGTTGGGATTTGCTGCAGCGCAGACATGTTCCAATCCGGGATCAGGTAAACAGACATGAACAGCAGGATAGCAACCAGTGGGTAAACCAGGAACTGAGTCACTTTCAGCATCAGCTTCTCACCCGCCAGCATGACTGACATCATACCCATGATCAGGATGATAGACAGAACAGCGCGTGGCAGAGAGTCCATGCCAAGTTGGTTAACCATGAAAGAGTCGACAGTGTTGGTGATACCAACGCCGTAAATCAGAACGATTGGGTAAATCGCGAAAAAGTAAAGCAGAGTGATGAGTTTACCCGCAGTCGCGCCGAAGTGCTCTTCTACAACTTCAGTGATGTCGCTACCTGGTTTTTTAGATGACAGAACGAAACGTGCCAGACCACGGTGCGCCAGATAAGTCATAGGACCTACCAAAATCGCAAGTGCTACCAACGGCCAGAAGCCATTCAGACCAGCGTTGATAGGAAGGAATAGGATACCTGCACCTACTGCAGTGCCGAAAAGGGAAAGCATCCAGGTAGTGTCTTGCGCAGACCACTTCATTTTTTCTGCGCTCGAAGTCGTGGTTGACTGAGTTTGCATCGTTTAATCACCAAAAAATACGGAACGGATCAGGAACTGATGCGTATTCTTTACATTTTTGCACTTCAAACTGCGATCTAGATCACTTTTGTGGCAATAAAATTTCGTGCAACGAATTTATTTGAAGTTGGTACATTCACAATTTTTATGGTTTAAAAAACGTGTTTAAAGACCCTAAAAAATGTTGATGTATTAAAATTTAGTTGAGGGAAAGTTGCTGTCCGAGGGCATGAAGTATCTGGGCTGTGACACCCCAAATCAGGTGTTGTTGATAGCTCATTGCGTATATGTGGTAGGTTTTTCCCCGAACAAGGAATGGTTGGGTGGTGATTGCATCGCGTCTCAAAAATTGCGCAAGTGGCACTTCAAAGAGCGAGTCCACTTCGTTGGGGTCGAGCATTGGGCGGTATTCAGGGTCAACAAACGCGACAACAGGTGTAACCAGATAACCGCTGACGGTTGGAAGTGGTGGTAGGCAACCT
Organism: Enterovibrio sp. JCM 19048; assembly: GCA_001310415.1. Lineage (GTDB taxonomy): Bacteria > Pseudomonadota > Gammaproteobacteria > Enterobacterales > Vibrionaceae > Enterovibrio > Enterovibrio paralichthyis. The sequence continues at coordinate 192,596 of BAXE01000005.1, forward strand.
AACAACTGATCCCGCTGCACAGAAACTCCAATTTCTTCAACGGTTTCGCGAATGGCCGCTTCAACGATATCGGCATCGGATTTTTCCACTTTGCCGCCGGGAAACGCAATTTGACCGGGATGGTGTTTCAGGTGGGAAGCACGTTTGGTTAACAAAACCTGCAATTCGCCATTACGCTCGGTGAGCGCAATCATGACAGCTGCAGGGCGAAGGGTCGGGTCACCAAGGTGTTTTATGGCGTCTTTGGCACGTTGAATAACGCGCTTGTCGTAGCGGAAGCTGGGAGAAAGGCTGAAACGCTGCACCAGCCAGTGGCGGGAAAGTGGACGCATAGGAGAGCGGCGGGTGTGCGAATCAGGCTGTCGAAATACCTTGCTGAACCCGTTTTCCATCCCTTCGTTTTGTGTATGCGTCCTTCCACTGCTTACCTCTATGCCGATAGCACCGGCAAAATTCTGCTGAGTTTATCCAACGTTTCCTGATACTCCGACGCAGCGTTGCTGTCAGCGACGACACCTCCGCCTGCCCACGCATAAATGCGCTGCTTGTGGCACACCAGGGTGCGGATAGTGATGCTGGTATCCATGGTTCCACATCGGCTGATGTAGCCAATACTGCCGCAATACACGCTGCGACGGTGTGGTTCCAGTTCTTCTATGATTTCCATCGCGCGCACTTTCGGCGCACCGGTAATGGAACCACCGGGGAAGCAGGCGCGAAGTAAATCTTCACCGTGTTTACCGTCAGCCAATGTACCTGTCACTGTACTGACCATGTGATGGACGGCAGGAAACGTCTCAATATCGAAAAGTTTAGGCACATTTACCGAACCCGGCGAGGCGACACGGCCAATATCGTTGCGAAGTAAGTCCACGATCATCAGGTTTTCGGCGCGATCTTTCTCTGCCGTTTGCAGGCAGCGGATGTTTTCTGCATCCACTTCGGCATCCGCACTTCTTGGGCGGGTACCTTTGATGGGCTTGGTTTCGATTTCACGGCCATGCAACTGCAGGAAACGCTCTGGTGACACGGAAAGAATGCTCGCGTCCTTCAGGCGGATAAAACCGGAAAAAGGCGCACCGTTGGTCTCAGCCAGCTTTTGGTAGGCTTCCCACTCACTGCCGTGGTATGGCGCTTCAAAACGTTGGGCGAGGTTGATTTGGTAGCAGTCGCCGGACTTGAGATACGCCTGAACCTGATCAAACTTAGCTTCATAGCTTTTTGGTGTCATGTTCGCCTGCCATTCACCCAACAGAGAGAAACGTGGTGTTTCCGGCTGATGATGGCTTTCCAGCCATGCCATCCGGTTTTCCCCTTCAGGCTGGATCAGAACCAGTTTCTGCTCTTTATGATCGGCAACAATCGCCCAATCATAAATACCCACCGCCATATCTGGAATATCGATATCACGGATAGCCAGTTCAGGCAGGGTTTCTATCTGTCTGCCCAAGTCGTAAGAAAAATAACCCAGCGCACCGCCAACAAATGGCCAAGGGGCAATAGGGGCAAGGTGTGGCAACAAGGTTTGTTGCAGGGCATGTAACTCTTCGAACGGATCCGTTTCTGAAGCTGCGCTGCGACCATCCCGGTAATCAATGCGATTGACACCCTTGTCACTACAGAGCGTTGCGATAGGATCCGCCACCAAAATATCGAAACGGTTATCGGGGTGATTTTCCGCGGCAGATTGCAACATCATCGCCCAAGGCTGCGATTCAATCCTGGAAAAAGTGAAGTGAGTGCTGAGGGCGAGTACTCAAGAAACTGCAGGGTGATAGGCATTCGTCTCGATTCGGTCATTTTGGTGTTTTTGTGATCGGTATTGATGCGTCTGTTGGCGCTAAAACGGCCGTAAGAGTATCATATTCGCTGTGTTTATGGCTAAACGTGGAAAGTTTAATTCGCGCCTACACCCACCTTGGGTAACGCGAAATTGCCAGATGGTCGCGGGCTAGGTTAAAACACCGAAACCGGACATGTTGACCCGAGATTTAAGTAAAAAACGAAATGAGTAAAACGCTTAACTGGACGCTCTTGTCAGCCCGCATTCATAGGCTTTTGAGCGGTGCCAAGGAATCATAACTATTAAAGAGGCAATTATGACTGTCATTCGTAAGGAAGATGTCATCGACAGTGTCGCTGACGCCCTACAATATATTTCTTACTATCATCCTCTCGATTTTGTTCAGGCCCTTGAAAAGGCATACGAAAAAGAACAAAGCCAAGCGGCTAAAGATGCCATCGCGCAGATCCTGATCAACTCCCGCATGTCGGCAGAAGCAAACGCCCAATCTGTCAGGACACCGGTATTGTGACCTGTTTCGTGAACATTGGTATGAATGTTCAGTGGGAAGGCGACATGACGGTTCAGGAAATGGTGGATGAAGGTGTTCGCCGTGCTTACAACAACCCGGATAACCCTCTGCGCGCGTCTGTCGTCGCAGATCCTGCGGGCGCACGTAAGAACACCAAAGACAACACGCCAGCCGTTGTTCACATCAACATGGTGCCGGGTAACACAGTCGAAATTCAAATCGCGGCGAAAGGCGGCGGTTCTGAAAACAAAACCAAAATGGTGATGCTGAACCATCAGATGACGTGGCAGCATGGGTAGAGAAAACCCTGCCAACTATGGGCGCGGGCTGGTGTCCGCCGGGCATGCTGGGCATAGGCATTGGCGGTACAGCTGAAAAAGCGGCAGTACTGGCAAAAGAATCCCTGATGGAACACATCGATATTCAGGAACTGATTGAGCGCGGCCCACAAAACGCCGAAGAAGAGCTTCGTTTGGATATCTTCAACCGCGTCAACAAACTGGGTATCGGCGCACAAGGCCTGGGCGGCTTAACTACAGTCGTAGATGTGAAAATCAAAACCGCGCCAACCCACGCAGCGTCTAAACCGGTTTGTTTGATCCCGAACTGTGCGGCAACCCGCCATGTTCACTTCACGCTTGATGGTTCAGGCCCTGCAGAACTGACACCGCCAAAACTGGAAGAGTGGCCACAGGTGACCTGGGAAGTGGGCGACAACGTTCGCCGTGTCAACCTAGACAACATAACCCAGGCAGATATCGAAGAGTGGAAGACCGGCGAAACCGTGCTGCTTTCCGGTAAAATTCTGACTGGCCGCGATGCGGCGCACAAACGCATTCAGGAAATGCTGAACAGCGGTCAGGGCCTGCCAGAAGGCGTGGACTTCAAAGGCCGCTTTATTTACTACGTAGGCCCTGTTGATGCAGTGGGCGATGAAGCCGTAGGCCCTGCTGGCCCAACAACCTCAACCCGCATGGACAAATTCACTGAGATGATGCTCAGCGAAACCGGCCTGATGGGCATGATTGGTAAAGCAGAACGCGGCCCAGCGACTGTTGAATCTATCAAACAGCACAAAGCCGTGTACCTGATGGCCGTCGGCGGCGCAGCGTACCTGGTCGCGAAAGCCATCAAGAAAGCGCGTGTTGTTGCGTTTGAAGATTTGGGTATGGAAGCGATTTACGAATCGAAGTCGAAGACATGCCAGTTACCGTTGCCGTTGATTCACAAGGCAACAACGCCCACCAAATTGGCCCGGATACCTGGAAAGTGAAAATCGCCGAAATGGAAGGCTGATTTCCCACGACATTTCAATGTAAATAAACCGCAGCTCGTCTGCGGTTTTCTTTGTCTAATTATCTGATATGTCTCATAAATTCGCGGTGATAATAGCCTAATCATAAACCGATTTTATAGAATCTAACCTGACACACGCTCTGGGTTAGCTCATCGGACGCTTTGTCACTGCGGCAGCTTTTCAAAGTATTGTGAATACAAGGGATTAAAGCGGTTTGGGCGGTTTGATAAGCGCCCGTTATTGCGACGTTAGCTGACACTGAGCAAAGGAGAAAACATGCTGCTTGAGTTCATTTTTCATGATAAGCGCGTTGTTATAGAAAATGATGGGGATTCGGTTTGGGCGTACCTAGTGGGTCTGGAAGAACTCAAACCGAAAACCGATGTATATGTATGCAGTGCATCTCCTTTGGAGCCGCAGTTTGACAATACACACGTATCACACGGGAATCCTCCCAAACTATATGATAAATACGCATCTGCTTTGGCGTATCAAAGTAACCTCAAAAAGAAAGACTTTGAGGTGGTTGAATCAATCATCGGTGATGCTTACTGTATTCATGTTCGAGATATTCCTTTCGCAATTCTCTCTCTTGATTCGAACAATCGCTTTTCCAAAGCTATTTCATCAAACTGTGGCTTTGGTTCCCCTTGGAATGAAGAACGGTATAGGCGAATATTCAGCTAACAAGGGCCTAAAGGGGACCAAAAACACTCGGTCAATTTTAGTCTTTTTCAAATTTTGGCGCTTAAGGTAGCTGTTTCGCGTGAATCGTGTGTTTTCAGCCCCTTAAGCCGACGTTATACCTCAGGATTATATGAGTGAGATTGAGCTGAGAATCAATGAAATTGCCCAAGGTTTTCTTACGGGAGAGCAGGGCAATCTATGGTTCAAAAATTTGAAAAATGAGGAAAAGTCAGAAGCTCTGAGGTCCTTATCTAAGTTTATAACTCAGTCACACCCGACAAATGAAGAAGTAAGCAAGGCAATTGTTATATCTGGGTTAAACCCAAATTTCACACCATGCGTGTTAATAAGTAAGTTTGATCTCAGTGTTGCTTTGTACAAAATTATTCTGTTGCCAGATATCGAGATTGATAAATCTTGGTGCTTGCTTATGTCGCTTTTCACCATAAGTGATTCTCGTCGAAGAAGGCTGTCATGTGGGAAAGGGTGTAGCACTGGTGCACAACCTAAAATCGGTATAACAAAGTCATGAACGGGACGCTTTGTCAATGCGGCAGCCTTTCAAAGTGTTGTGAATACAAAGGATTAAAGCAATTTTGGCGGCTTGGTAAACGCCCGTTATTGCGACGTTATGCAATATGTGAAAATAACCTAAGGAGAATAGAATGGATACTATTTGGCTGTTTCTTATTATTTGTGGTGCCGGAGCCTTTTACTATTTTGTTAATTATTCTAAGCCTCAGGATGATGACTGGCATAAATTGCCAATGTTATCGGAATATTTAGAAAAACATCCAGAATGTAAAACGAATGACCCGGAAAACGCCAAATGTTTTCATTGTGGCTCCGATAAGGTAATTTTTCAGCCTTTAACCGCTCATTCTGACCCGCGATATAAACATGTCTGCTTGTCATGTAAGAAAGTGTTGTTCAGAAGCAAGGCTATAGTTTCATAGTTACATGTAGATGAATTCGGCCTGCATAACAAATGGACCTCCCCCGATTTAGTGGACACACAATTCAGTCCATACAGGGGGTCTTATGCCAGCCTACAAATCAGGAAAAAGACAGACGAATATTCGCTAGACTTTAAACGTAAAGCGGTGGAATGGAGTTTTCAAAGTCACCGTACAGTTAAGTCAGTTGCAGAAGCATTAGATATCCATCCGTTTATGCTTTCGAAGTGGCGACGCGCTTACCTTGATGGAGTATTCGGTATGCCTAAAGTCCCTCCTAAATCACAGAATAAGCTAAAGCCTCAAGATGAAATATCGACGTTAAAACAACGTATTGCTGAGCTTGAAGAGGAAAACGACATCCTAAAGAAGTGGCAACGATTTCAAGCCGAACAAAGACGCAAGCGTTTCGATTCATAAAGACTTTCTCTGGTGTGTATTCGGTGAAATTGATGTGTTTACACCTCAGTGTGTCACGCAGTGGTTATTACGCGTGGCTGCAACGTGGTGTTTCTAAGCACGCACGGACAGACAAGATACTTGGCGAAAGAATCGCGTTATTGCACAAGCGCAGTGAAGGCAGATATGGCAGTCCGAAGATACATGAAGCGTTGAAGCAGGAAGGTGTTAGAGTCGGTAAGAAACGCGTTGCTCGTCTGATGAAAGAGGCCGGATTAAAGGCGCGCGTTGACAGAGTATATCGTCGTCAGAACAAAAGTAGAGCGTTCTTCAAGGGGCTCAAGAATCGTCGTAGAGAGTTATCTAAGCCATCAAAGATTAACCAGCACTGGTCGTCGGACGTGACCTACATTCGAGTTGGCAATAAATGGGGATACCTAGCTGTTGTCATCGATTTATGTTCGCGGAAAATTGTGGGTTGGGCTTTAAGCAATCGACTAGATACAGACTTGACCATGCTCGCAATCACGAAGGCAGTTAGGTCTAGGAAGCCCAAACAAGGGTTATTATTCCATACAGATAGAGGTCGTGAATATTGTGCGGATCGTGTGCGTCATTACCTGAGCGGTATTGGTGTGATGCAAAGCATGAACCGTCCTGGTCATTGCACAGATAATGCGGAAGTCGAGTCCTTCTTCAAAACGCTGAAAGGCGAATTGATTAAGGATGCGTTTATTGGGAGTTTGGTGCAGCCTGAAGAAAAACTCCGCCGATACATTGATTACTTTTACAACCGAACACGGCTTCATGGCAGTATCGGTTATATATCTCCAATAGCGATTGAGAAACAACAGATTTAAGTAATTCGGTGTCCGTTTAAACGGGGGAACATCACTTCTACTTCAAATTTAGTGTTTATGGCACAATGCTTTAGGTTGGGTGGTAGCGTTGTTCACCCTTAATTGGGCGTTAGGAATTTCCATGAGAAAAGAAGCGGTTATTTTGGCTGATGAGCTAGGAAAACTTGGAGGGACAGCTTCAAAGTGGATTTTTCGCTTACTACCTATGAGTGAGGCAAAACAAAGTTTCATCGTCAAAATGGATGCAGAGCGAGCCAAGAGCGAAATTAAAACTTGTCTTGAAAAGTTGGGGGTGATGTCAAAAGATTTATCAACCAATAAACGACTAAGCGCGGTGGTGGGTTCTGGCGTTCTTGGTCTTAACCCTTCTATTTTGCATGTATATTTTAAACTTACTGATAGTGGCGTTTCTATAAATGTACATGCTTTAGCAAAAGAAGGCCTTATTAAACAAGGTACAGCTTTAAAAGCAGTTAAAGCATTTGTCCGTGAATTTGGAGGCAGCAATGCCTAACAAACGAATGAACGAGGGACGTTTACTCGTGGCGCATTTTTTCATGGAAACGCTGTGATTCAGCCGTTTCAATCATTTTGGTTTAGTAAACGCCCGTTATTCTAATGTTATAAATATTAGGAGATTCTCGCGATAAATGGATTTATTTATAGAGTTGTTGAAAACTGGTGATTACTGGATTGCCATTGTTGTCGTAATCGTAACTATTGCTGTAAATACCCCTAAAATAACCGAATACTACTTCTTACTTCGTAAAAATAGAATGGCTCAAATTTTATCTGCTATACAAGAACCGAATGTTTCGGAAGAACTAAAGGCTCATTTGAAAAGCGAGCTAGATATTGAATGTTTTAAAAGTATTCATGGTGTCCGTGTTAGCCTACCAATGTTAAAAGCGGTCTATGTACTCGATGAGAGAGTTGGGGCGTCGGTTTCCTTCAGACATGTTTTGAAAACAGTCAAACTTTTACCAGATATCTCTGGTGTACAGCTCCTGTCATACCGGATCAGACTAAGTACACTAGATAAGGTCGTCGCGTCTTACAACTTAGTGTTTGGATTACTCATAGCTGGCTTTGGGTTTGTAACATTCTCACTATCGATTAATTCCATTGCGTATGGATTTGAACTAAGTCTTCTTCTTAATAGTGTTATCTTCTTACCTTTAGGCTTTTATATGCTAAATGATGGTGGTGCTCTGATTTCTGTATATCACGTCAATAAAGCACTCAATGATTATGAAAGAGCAACAGAGGAAAAATCTTTATAAAAAATATGAGCCCTTCTCCGGTCAATAGGCAATAGCATCTTTTGGCTGCGTTAGCAGCCAATGCTCTCGAACAACAAAGTCGTCTACTTCGTTTTGTCATTTCCGCCACTAAGCCGTTACTTACGGCAAACGAGGTCACTTACTTCTCACCGTTTCCTGCCAATAGAATGACGGGCCAGATTATGCATCCCCAAGACACTATTCGGTTAACCTAGGCTGGAATAGCTGACCATAAGACTGAATGCCCCCTGAACTCTCTCGCCCAATAATGCGCCCCACTGCACGCTTCAATGCCTATACGCATGACTGGCATGTTTGCTAATGTAGTCAGCAATTTAGCGCTTGAGACGGATTTATGAAGGATGACCTTACCTCGGTCATCAACGGCGTGCAGTGAAAAGTGGTGTTTGGCGAGGTCAACGCCACAAAAGAATTGAGAAGACATGGTTACCTCCGGTATTTAATGCAACACCTAAGTGTGGCAAATCCTCGTGAGGGGGAATCCATGTCATTCGTTATATTTTTGGAGGCTTAGTGAAAGAATTAGTCATTAAAAAGCCATTGAGAGCCATCGCTTTGATCTATCCCAGTTTGATGGTTGCAGTTTACTTTTTTCTAACGGATATGAGTATCTTGTGGCTGTCGATTCTAGTGTTAACGTTGTTGTTAGCAATATGCTTTATGCAGTTCAATAGTACACATCTGATATGCCGCTTGGACAAGAATATACTGTATTTTCCTTCTATCGGTCGTCAGGTCGATTTGGATAAGATAGATTTCATTGGTGTTTCTGAGTCTAAGCTAATGAAATGGCATGTAGTGCAAGTGCATACGAAAGACACTTACAGTGAAATAATTAGATTTAGAGTACCAAATAGAATGGCTTTGCGTAAAACCATCGATTTTATGGAAAGTGTTGGGGTTGTGCATGTAAAAATATAACACATATGAGCCCTTCTCCGGTCAATAGGCAATAGCCATCTTTTGGCTGCGTTAGCAGCCAATGCTTTCGGACAACAAAGCCGTCTACTTCGTTTTGTCATTTCCGCCATTAAGTCGTTACTTATGGTAAACGAGGTCACTTACTTCTCACCGCTTCCTACCAATAGAATGACAGGGCCAGATTAGGTACCCCAAAGACACTATTCGGTTAATCTAGGTTTGAATAGCAGACCATAAGGCTTAATGCCCTCTGAACTCTTTTGACCAATAATGCGCTCCGGCGCACGCTTCAATATCTATACGCATAGCTCGAATATTTGCTAATGTAGTCAGTAATTTAGCGCGTGATACGGATTTATCAATGATGACCATTCCGCAGTCATCAACCGCGCGCAAGAAAAGTGGTGTTTGGCGAGGTCAACGCCACAAAAGAATTGAGAAGACATGGTTACCTCCGGTATTTGATGCAACACCTAAGTGTGGCAAATCCTCGTGAGGGGGAATTTATGTCATTCGTTAGGCTATTTGAGGAATCAAAATGAAGTTATTGATAGGAAAACTGTTGGTCTTGCTTTTCCTTGTACAAGGTTGTGCTAGCCAAAAAGTAGTTTCTGTCGGTCCTAGCTCAGAAACCGGAAGAATAATGTCAGAAGTGGATGCATCAGCAAGGAACTTTCAGAATAGGGGTTTAATGACTAGTCATTTGTCAAAATTCGAAGGTGATAGCGAGTGCAATGATGTAAAATTTAGAGAATTTATTGAACCTGGAGCCTATGTTAGTTCAAAGGTAACTAACTACGATATTATTGCCGCTTCGGATAAATGTGGCACAAGAAATTACTCTGCCACTGTGCATTTTAAGGACGCAGCGAGAACTGTCATTAAAAAAATTGATAATGTACAAGTGACAATGGAAGAAGAGTTTGAAGTTATTCTTGATGATTTCATAGCAAGTGCTTCAGATTCAGATTTGGAAAAAATGGTTTCATTGACGAGTTCTTTTACTATCAAAAAGATAGGTCTCAAAAACCTAAAGGCACATTATGAAAATGATACTTCTCGGGCTATAAAGTCGTGCGAAAATCTAGTTAAAAGTGGAGATAGTATTTATATCAGCATCAACGAGGCCGGTACTGGTTCGGGCTGGGTGTTTCGTAAAACCTGTACGTTTGGTAATGGGGAATCGGTAGGGTTGCGATTTGTTCTATTAAACGAAAACCAAAAAATAGTCGTTACTTCAGTGGGGCTCGACTAGGCGTGATTAACAAAAGCATAAACGGGATGTTTACTCGTTCTTTATAACGCAAGGGATAAAATTTGATCTCCAATATACTCCTCTTCGGTGTGCCACTTTTGATAGTAGCTACGTTCTTAGTTGCTCCTTTTGGAATAGCGTATATAACTAATAGTGAGAAGAAATACGTCAGGTTCGAGCGGTTTTACAACCTTAGCTACGCAAGAGAAAAGCTTAGTAAGCGGGAAGTCGCAGCGCGCATGAGATTTGATTTTACAATGTTTTTTTACCTTATACTTTTGTCGACACTTTTTAGCTCCAAGTGGAAAAGTGCGGGGGCTATGTTGTTTGTCGTTGCGCTAGGTATGGTTGCCTTATGTATCCTACTTTTAAATAGAGCTTATAGGCAAAGATACAGAAAATACAAAGGATACAGGAAAATGACGCACATCATGTGGTCAGCCAATATCTTAATTTCTATGTTTGGCTTTTTCTCAACCTAGTCTTTTTGTTAATGATTGTCTCTGCTACCCTTGGGCTTGTGTGGGCTTGTGTGGGCTTGTGTGGGCTTGTGTGGGCTAAGAAAAACGAAAGGGCTTGGCTGTATGAAATAAGAACGATGAAAGAAATTCTTTAATGGGAGTAAAAGGATGGATTATTTTTTGTTTTTAAATTTTTAACGTTTAAAATAGCTAAAATATATGAGGCTTGGGCTTTTAGTCCCTTAAGCCAAAATTATGTATCACATAGGTAGTAATGACGTATGGATAATAGTTTTAAACGCCCAAAGAGAATTTGGCTTATCTTTATCTGGTTTCTGTTTGGAGGTCTATCCTCCATCTACACGGCATTAAAACTGTCGGCTGGCCATGCTAGTGTCCCTACAGGGCTAGATAGCAACATTGATTGGCTATTCTACGTTCAAGCTATTGGTCTACCTGTATTTACAGCAATTGCAGCCACATGTTTATTCCTACGAATGGCGGTGAACCGTTGGCTGTTTGCCATCGTTTTGGTTCTCAGTGCTCTCAGTTTTGTCCATAGCTTCTTTTTCAAAAGCATACCTGAGGAATACTTAGTGGCTACGGTTATCACTATGCTGATTACATTGTGCCTTTACTCGTTAATCACAAAATATTCATTTGGCTTGCTGAAAGGTAGTTATTACAAAAATACATAACACATATGAGCCCTTCTCCGGTCGATAGGCAATAGCCATCTTTTGGCTGCGTCAGCAGCCAATGCTCTCGAACATCAAAGCTGTCTACTTCGCGTTGTCATTTCCGCCATTAAGCTGCTTAAGGCAAACAGGTATAGACGGTCACTTACTGCGGTCTCACCGCTGCCCGCCGCCAAATTCAATGACACAGATGTAAAGATTGCGAGCATGCAGAATGATTCCGCAATAATAGCCGTGCTATTGGTTATAGAATTTCATTGAGTCTTCTTTGCTTGGTTTCGTCGCACTCCAGCGTAGCCAGGCTGTACGGTTAGCCATCCCCCCGTTTTCGAAATGTTTATCGAGAACCAAAATTCACCAAGTTGGCTTTAAAAGGGGTCACTTATGAAAAAGATTGTATGTACATCTCCAGCAGATAACTGGTTTCATTTTTCCAAAAACAATGGTGGAGGTAGCCACAAAGTAAATTTTATGAGGGTTGCAGTTTGGGCAACTTACGATGACGGTGAAACGGTAGGCTTGTTGGGACTAGAGAAACCCAAGTCTTATTTGTTAAGCCTTCCTCCTGATCCGAAGGATGTGGCTGGAGGCTATGTGCATTGGGATGATTTGAATGAGGAAGAAAAGAGGGAAGCCTTAGAGCAATGTCGCATTGCGCCTTCGTTTTACAGATGACGAGATTGGCAATGCATTAAACCCATTCGCTGATCAAACATATCCACACAAACGGTAGCTCATATCGCTGTTTTTCCTTACGCTGCGATGAGTTAGCACATTTTATCGTCATTTTGTGCGTGGACAATGGAGTGAGTAATGGATTCAGGCCGAATTAAAAACGTGGTGTTCGACATTGGCAATGTCGTTGTCCGATGGGCGCCGATGGAGATTATCCGGCTTTCGTTTGGGGATTCCGATGATGTTGAACGTCTTGCTAAATCAATCTTTCAATCTGATACATGGTTGAACCTCAACAAAGGGCTTATCTCAGAAAGCGACGCCAAATTGCAGTTTCAGCAAATGCTTGGCCTATCTGAGTTGGAGTCGGATTCCCTTTTTTACTACGTGAAGCAAACACAGCTGTTGCTCTATGGCTCGGTTGAGCTGATTCAGCGGCTAAAGTCTGCGGGGTATTCAGTGTTTGCTCTGACCGACAACGTGCATGAAATCGTGTCTCATCTAAAGGCGACGTATTCGTTTTGGCCGTTATTCGAGGGCGCCATTGTTTCAGCAGAAGTGGGTTTGTTGAAGCCACAGCCGGAAATCTATCAGACACTGCTTTCCCAGTTTGATTTGAAAGCGTCCGACACGGTATTTATCGATGATATGCCACACAATGTGCAAGGTGCGGAGTCTGTCGGAATGGCAGGCATCCAGTTTTCAAATGCAGCCCAATGTGAAAACGCTTTGAAGGCATTGGGGATGCATTTCTGAACCTTCGAATTTTGATGGCTGAGTTTACAGCCCAATGGAGAGTCAGTGGCAGGGGATAGCTTGAAAATATCACTCATTGAAAGTGGCAAGATTGACGCTTATCGGGATGCGCTCGATTCGCATCTCTCCCAGGTTTTCGGTGAAGGCAGCACATTGGTTTTGAATGATGAGTTTGTCTGTGCGGCTATCGTTGGGGACAACAACCACATCGTGGCTGCGGGGTTGGCGTATTTTCGTCTCATGAAGCAGGGAGGGCAGGGCTTCAATGCAGGCATTATTGGCGGTATCGCTGTCGATTCAGAATACCGCGGGCAAGGCTTGGGTAAGGCCATCACCTCAGTGCTCGACCAGTTTTTGTCATCACGTGGCGTAAATCACGCCTTTCTCTTCGCCTATAAACCAGACGTTTATCGCAGCTCAGGATATACAGAGCTAACTGCGCCTATTCACTACTATGACGTGCAGCAGCAACGTTGGAACCAATTTGTCTACCGTGGTGGCATGGTCAAAGCGCTAAGTAGCGGCCAGCCGTTAACTGACAGGTGATAGAGTTTAACGGTTGTGTGTATTGATCGCGGCGTCGCCTGTTAACGCACTTTTCTTGGAGGTCAAATGGGGTACGTGTATCTGACCATTGCCATCATTGCTGAAGTGATTGCAACGGGGGCGCTTAAATCGTCCGATGGGTTCACCAGCTTAGTGCCGAGCATTGTCGTGGTTATTGGCTATGGGGTTGCCTTCTATTTTTTATCGCTGGTGCTGAAATCTATCCCCATTGGAGTTGCGTATGCGATATGGGCCGGGTTGGGCATGGTATTAATCTCCATTGTTGGACTGGTCGTTTTTAAGCAGAAGTTGGATATTGCCGCTGTGGTTGGCGTGTTGCTGATTATCTCAGGTGTGGTAGTGATACAAGTCTTTTCCACAACATCTGGGCATTAAAGAACCTCGTTAAATTAAATCTCTCTGAATCCTTTCGAATGTGCATGCATCTACAATTTCTGCACATCCCACAGAAACCGTAGCGTGAGCTGCGGTTTTTCATTTTAGCCTCCCCTAATCAATAAACTTTTCTGAGTTGTGAAGCGCCTGTTTTGATTGATAAAGGCCTACCATGTAGTGCAATGGACCAAGGGAAAGTAGTAGAAGAGCATGCTTGCAGAAGTACGCTTTTTCAGGGAAAGAATATGAAGAAGTTTTTGAAAGTCGCAGGGATTGTGCTTGGCGTAATCGTCCTCTTTTTCGCCGTATTAGCATTTTGGTCTGTGCAGGCGCTTTCCGATGCTCAAGAAAGAGTCACTCCCTTTATGGAGCAGAGCGTGCCTTTAGTCGCAACATGGGATGTGAATAATTTCGAAGCGTTGTTGACGCCTGAAATGGTTGAGTCTGCTCAGAGTGAAAAAGGTCAAAAGGTATTCAAATACCTTTCCAAGGTAGGTGGTCTGAAAAGTTTCAGTGCACCAGAAGTTCTCAAAGTATCGTCGATTTCCGATATCAGTGGAACGGGGACTGAGATAGCGATAGTGCAGGTAAACGCGGAGTTTGATAACGGGCCGGGTGTATTCACTTTCACTTTGCTGGAGACAGATTCCGGTTACCTTATTCAAGGTATTAACTTGAACTCAGATTTCTTTTTGGAGGAGGGAACTTAGGTTTCTCTAACCGGTTTAGTTTTTATACCTTTGGGCAGTGAAGAAGTGGGTTTTATGCGTAAGCTGTTGATTTTAATGGTTGTTGTTTTACTCGGCGGGTGCATTATAACCCCAAATATCGAAAGTGCGGATGAAATTGTTGGCGGTTGGGAATGCGAATCGAAAGACGATTTTTTAGGTCAACTCCTTTACAGGGACAAAATCGACTACAACGCCAACGGTACCTTCAAGAAACATTCAACGGTTGAAATTCAAATGCCCGGCAATCCTGAAACCTATGAAATCTACATTGATGGTATTGGTGGCTGGATGATGAAAGATGGACAGCTAACCGAGCACCTCAGTAAGTATGATGTCGCGGTGAGCAGCAACATCCCAGCGCGATATGCGGATGAATTTAAGAATGATCTTGATTTGCCACAAAAAGGTGTTTGGACGCTGAAACCTTTTGGTGACAACCAAGCACTGAAAACAAGCCAGTATGGGCAGAAACTGACGTGTAAAAAAACGTACGGAATCAATAATTAAAAAACCCAGCGTTCAGCTGGGTTTTCAATTATAACGCTTGGGTCAAATGGCAGTTATTTTACTTTCCAGCTAATGCTTTCACCGGCGCGGATTGGCACGATAACATCTGAACCAAATGGCATGGTTTGCGGTACTGGCCATTCTTCTTTGGTCAGTGTCACAGTGTCACCGTTGCGCGCAATACCATAGAAATCTGGGCCATTGTGGCTTGCGAAGGCTTCCAGGTTTTCCAGCTTACCTTCTTGTTCAAACACTTCTGCATAAAGCTCCAGTGCTGCGTGAGCGGTGTAAGAACCAGCACAGCCACAGGCAGACTCTTTGGCACCTTTTGCGTGAGGTGCGGAATCCGTGCCCAGGAAGAATTTCTTGCTGCCGCTCGTTGCGGCTTCAACCAGCGCTTTCTGGTGCGTGTTGCGCTTCAGAATTGGCAGACAGTAGAAGTGCGGTTTGATGCCACCAACCAGCATGTGGTTGCGGTTGTACATCAGGTGATGCGCAGTAATCGTCGCAGCAACATTCTCGTTCGCGTTTTTCACGAAGCTCGCGGCATCAGCAGTGGTGATGTGCTCAAGAACGATTTTCAGGTTGGGGAAGTCGTTTACGATAGGTGCCAGAACGGTCTCGAGGAATTCTTTCTCGCGGTCGAAGATATCAACATCGTGGGTTGTCACTTCACCGTGAACTAGCAGCAACATGCCCACTTCTTCCATCGCTTCCAGAACAGGTAGATGTTCTTCGCGTTGGTCACGCCGGAGTCGGAGTTGGTTGTTGCGCCTGCCGGATACAGCTTTGCGGCAACCACAGCACCAGAAGCCTTGGCTTTGCGAATTTCATCAGGAGAAGTGTTGTCGGTCAGGTAGAGCGACATAAGAGGCTCAAATTGCTCAGAAGGCTTTTGCGCATGATGCGTTCGCGGTAAGCAAGCGCCATTTCAGTGTTGGTAACAGGAGGAACTGTGTTCGGCATGATGAGCGCGCGACCATTGTAGCGGCTGATATCGCGGACGGTATCGGTAAGTACTTCACCATCGCGCAGGTGAACATGCCAGTCGTCAGGGCGAGTAATTGTTAGTGTGGTCATTAAGGCGTCCTCCATAGCTAAAATTTCGGATTGGCGCCTGTTGGCAAGGAATGTGAGAAAAAAGCAAACGCTTGCGCTCAGGCGGCAGGATGATAGAGGAAAAGGGCTTTTATTTCATCTTCTTTCTCGAATTAATGCCGTCAGGCACGTATTACCTTTGCTTTTTCTTTGAGTAAAATCAGGTGCATTGAGGTTTGATGTGCTGGCGTGATCGGAGTCTTAAAGTATCCATTTCACCATAAATCAGCTGCCGGAATGTTTGACTTCATAGGTTGCTATGTTCAGCCTGAGTGTCGCAATGTTTGACAGGGAGGGGGACATGAAGTGTCTAGTGGTGCTATCGCACCCGCTAAAAGAAAGCCTGTGCAGCTATCTTTGCCAACAGACCATCGAGCATCTTGAAGGCAAAGGTTATGACATTACCTTGCTCGACCTTTACGAAGAGAGCTTTGATCCTGTGTTGAGCACACAGGAAAGACAGAGCTACTATGCCGACAATTTTGACCGAAGCCAGCTTAACAAGGAGCTGGAGCAGTTGGTTGAAGCCGAGTCGCTGGTGCTTGTTTTTCCAACCTGGTGGTTTAGCTTTCCCGCGATGCTAAAGGCTGGATTGACCGGGTATGGGCGCCGGGCTATGCCTATGATCATGATGCCGCGCTTGGTGCCATCAAACCGAGGTTACACCGCCTGAAAGAAGTGAAAGTGGTGACGACACTTGGATCGCTTGGTGGGTAGATAATCTGGTGATGCGCAAGCCGGTAAAACGTGTGTTGAAAACCGCAATTTTAGGCGCGTGTGCGAAAGATTGCCGGGTGACTTTCCTGTCGCTCTATAACGCAGAAAAGGCGAGCACGGAGCAAGTCGAAAAGTTTGTTCGGAAGATAAAAGCCAAGTTCTAAGGAGTAGGAATGGAAATCCGCAAAGTAGTGTTGAAGGATTTGGAAGCTGTGCAGCAACTGGTTAACGCGGTGTCAAAACTCGATGTGATGCCATTGCTCAATGAGCAGGGACAAGAAGAGTATAAATCTCGCGTATTGCCAGATCTCGCCACTACCTTCGATGACTCACGTTTTTACACTGTGATCGCCTTGAACGACGATGTTGTCATCGGCTTTGCGGCGCTGCGGGAAGGGAACTACCTGACACACCTTTTGTATCCAAGTCCGCGCAAGGCGCTGGGCTGGGTAAAACGCTGCTGAATCATGTATTGGCAACTACTGAGGCTAAAGAAATTTCACTTCGATCTTCGCTGAATGCATCGTCGTTTTATGCATCTCAGGGCTTTGAGACAACAGGGGATGAGGCGGCCTTCAATGGTATCCGTTTTGTGCCAATGAGACTGGTCAGGTAGCAACATTTTTCCCGAAAAAGGCTCGTCGGTCTAAGCTGGATCCCATCGTAATCCGATGGACGCAGAACCATGAAAAAAGCGTATGGTATCGTCAATATCATTAGTATTTCCGACCCAAACAAGTTTGCTGAATACGTGAATGGACATATCCCGAGTATTGAGCAATATGGTGGCCGCTTTCTGGTAAAAGGTGCAGTGGGTGAAGCACTGGAAGGTGAATGGGAGAGCACGCGTATGGTGGTGCATGAATTTCCCAGCATCGAGCAATATAAGCTTTGGTATAACTCGGAAGAATACAAACCTTGGAAGGCGCTGCGTCAGTCCTGTTCTGATGTGAAGGTCGTACTGGTAGAAGGCTGTATTGATTTCTAACCAGGCGCTTGAGAAGAGAAAAGGGCGGTCAATCCGCCCTTTGTTGTTAACCATAGAGTGATTGCATCACCAGTTTTGGCGTGCGATCCACTTTGAACAAACCCCAGTGTTTTTCTGGCTCCTGCGGGTGCGCATCACCTTTCCATGGCTCATCGAACGCTTCAAAAACGAAGGTGAGGATCTTCTCTTTGCGCGTCCATTCCAGCAGCTGATCGTAATATTGCGCCTGAAGATCTTCCGAAGCATTCCACGGCTCAATCCCCCGCCCGTTTGAGGCAGTCGCCCAGCCCGCTTCGGTGATCACCACCGGTTTATTTGGATACAGTTCAGCAACAGCAAGGTAGTTCTGCTTTGTGTATCCCAGTGCATCATCAATGGTTTTGTATTCCCAAACCGGATAGGTATGCAGGGAGATAAAATCCACAGCTTCCGCCAAGGGAGCGAGTTTGTTTGTCCACGGAACATAGTTTTCACAGAAGGTGACGGGCTGTGAGATTGCCGCCTTCACCTTGTTGACGTGTTCAACCAGTTTTTCAACGGAGATCAGGTGATCGCTCCATTCGACGCTGGCTTCATTGCCCACCGACACATAGCCGACGATGTCAGGGTAGGCGTTCGCCAACTCGATTAAGCGGTCAATTTCTTCTTCATTGTGTCGGCGGTTTTTTCCAGCGTTTCTTCGCTGAATTCTGCACCCCATGGGCATTCAGGGTTGCTCATTTCAGCTGCGACATCTGCGCCCAGCATCACCTTGAAATCGAGCCCTTCGTCTTTGATTACCTGCAAAACCAGTTCGGCGTGGGTGCTGCAGTCATACAAGCGCAGTGCTGACCAGTTTGGCGCAAGAATGTGTAGATCTTCTTTGATTTCCTGATAGGAAGGATAAATCCCTTGTCTAGGGTCTTGTCCTTCGCGGTAACCTGAGTAGCAAATAGCGTTTCTGTATTCCATTGTGCGTCTACCTGTTTGTTCTTCCTGTTTGATTTGGCTGCTCATGAAAAATCATTCTTTGTATTTGAAGTTGCCGTCTTTGTCCCAAAGCCCCCAATACGCGCCCACCGCGCCTTCTTTTTCGACTTTCCAGGCCTCGTCGAACGATGAAAAATAGAACACATCAATGTTCTCTTCATCCGCCCAGTTGTAGGTATCGACGAAGTATTTAAGGGCATTTTCGAGAGAGGGGATTGCGCCACGCTCGGCAATGCCTTCGTTCGGCCAGCCTGTCTCAGACACAATGACGGGTTTGCCTTTCCCTGCTGCAATGGCGCGGCGGTACATCTCTTTCATGTAGGGAACAGCAAACTGCTCTGGGCAGCCTTCCCAGAAGGGGTAGCAGTTGGTCAGGATGACCTGGCAGGCATCCGCGACACGTGGGAAGTCTTCAAATAGAAAATACGCATCAACATAGCCGACGGGTGTATTTGGCAGGGCATCCTTGGCTTGTTCGATATACCCAATGAGCGCATCCTCAGACATATCACCACGAAGCAACACTTCATTTCCGACACCGAGAATGTCGGCATAGCCTTCCTGTGCCAAGGCAATGGCGTTTTGCATTTCAACGTCATTTTTTCCATTTCGCTGCCGAGCCAAACGCCCACCATGGTTTTCAAACCATACTCTTTGGCGATACGCGGAATATGCTCATTCCCCTCGGTGCAGGAAAAGGTTCGAATCCATTTCACGTAGGGCGCAATGATTTGCAAGCGTTCGTGAATTTGGGCTTCAGTGACCTGGGTTCCTGGCCCTTGTCCATCGACATACGGGCTAAAACAAATGCCGTGAATCTTACTTTCTACGCGATTGCGGGTTTGCTGCTTCAAATGGCTGAGCCATTCTGCTCCATGCTGCTCAACCCTGATAATTTTGCTCGACACTGTGAATACTCCATGTGGTCGTTCATCTAGCGATGTTTTGCGTTTTTAGTTATCTGTCTGGCTTTCGTTTCTGTTTCTTACACCTAAAAGAAAGCGCTTTCTTTTTGATTTATGCCACAAGAATCCTGCGTGATGATTCGCAAAAATGCGAAGGTGAATCTGGATCACAGTTCTAGCTGCGTTGGATCGGTTTGGCTCGTCGGATTGTTTGAGCACCAAGTCATCCTTAAATGGCCTGTGTTGTTTTGGCGGTATTTACGTGCAAGATTGAGGGATATCCCCAAACGACCTGAATCCTGCATCTTTAGGTTGTTTGGGTATAAACCAATCACAAAGGATCAGTGAGATGAAAGGCAAAGCGTTCGCAGAATGGTTGGGTGTGGAGATACCCATGATTCAGGCGCCCATGGCGGGTGTGCAGGACAGCCAACTGGCATTGGCTGTGAGCCGTGCTGGCGGTTTAGGCTCCATTCCCTGCGGCATGCTCAGTAAAAACGATATCGTTACGGAGATAGAAAGGTTTAAAGCGGCGTCAGGCAAGCCATTTAACCTGAATTTCTTTTGCCATCAGGAACTGCCTTTTGATGCAGAGCGCCATGCCCAATGGCGACAGCAACTGTCAGGCTATTTCGAGCGCTTTGACATTGATGAAAGCACCTTTGGTAACAAAGCCAGCCGACTGCCATTCAGTAACGAGATTGCGGATGCCATTGCCCCTTATTCACCGCCAGTGGTGAGTTTCCATTTTGGCTTGCCGGATAAATCCTTGCTGGCAAAAGTCAAAGGGTGGGGCGCGAAGGTGCTTTCATCTGCAACAACGGTTGAAGAAGCAATCTGGCTGGAACGAAACGGCTGTGATGCCGTTATCCTGCAGGGTTTGGAAGCAGGTGGTCACAGGGGGATGTTTTTAACCGCAGATCTTTCAACACAGCTACCGGTCTTTGAACTGCTGCAGGCGGTTTCAACCCGGGTTTCTTTGCCGCTAATCATAGCTGGAGGCATTGCAACGCGGGAGGATGTTGGCCGGGCTTTTGAACTGGGCGCCAGTGCTGTACAGATAGGGACAGCCTTCCTGCTGTGTGACGAAGCCAAAACGTCGGCGCTGCACCGTCAGGCGTTAAAATCGGCCAAGGCTAACCATACCGAGATCACCAATATTTTCTCTGGCCGTCCAGCGCGGGGCATTGTCAACGGTGCTATGTCGGGGTTGGGGAGTGTGCGGGAAGATGCGCCGTATTTTCCGTACGCATCGATAGAAATGGGACCTTTGCGCGCCGCCGCGGAAAAGCGCGGCAGTGACGAATTCACGCCACTTTGGTCGGGGATGAACAATGGGCATTGCAAGGAAACCAGTGCGGCTGACATTATCCATGCGCTGATGGGCATCCACGGTTGAGTTGGTATAGCCATAAACGACAAAGCGGGCTCGGGACCCGCTTTGTGTTTTACGGCAAAGAAATATCTACACCGTGAATTTGTGTACCAGTTCGTTTTGGTTCACGGCTTGTTGATCCAGACGCTGGCTGGCACCTGCTACATCCTGCATCGCGGTGTAGCTGTTGTCGGCAATGTAGGAAATATGCTCAACGTTACGGGCAATATCGGCAGATGTTGTGCGCTGCTCGGCGGCAGCTTGCGCAATCTGGCTGCTCATGTCGCTGATCATCATGATGATGGCTTCAATTTCTTCCATCGCTGAGTTGGCATCTGAAGCCTGTGCCACGCTGTTGCTCATTTCTGTCACGCACTCCTGCATCACCTGAACCGCTTCACGCGATTGCGACTGCAGCTTGCTGATCATCTCTTCGATTTCTGATGTGGAATCCGACGTGCGTTTCGCCAGCACACGCACTTCATCGGCAACCACAGCAAACCCGCGGCCTTGTTCACCGGCGCGTGCGGCTTCAATGGCAGCGTTGAGTGCCAGCAGGTTGGTTTGATCTGCAATGTTGCTGATCACATCCAGAATAGTTTCAATGTTGGCTGACATTTCCTGCAACGACGAGACTGCTGCCACCGACTGATCCAGGCGTGTAGATAGCTGGTGGGTGGTGCTGATATTGCGGGTCATGATTTCGCGACCTTTCGTTGCTGCGTCACTCACTTCCATGACTTTGTCCATGGTGTGCTGGGCGCTGTTTGCAACGTCCTGAACCGAGTGTTCCATTTGTGTCATGGCTGCGGCAACCGCCGTTGTCTGTTGGCGTTGCTCATTGAGCTGGGCTTTTGCGGTTTGGGTGGTGGACTGGTTTTCCGCCGCCACTTGCGCCTGCTCTTCGGCAGCGTCTTTCAGCTGACGCAAAATGCCCTGAAGGTTGGATGCCAAGGTGTTGATGTGGTCAGCAAGTTGGCCGAATTCGTTGTGTTCGTTCACTTCTATGCGTTTGGTCATGTCACCTTGCGTGAGTGCCTCAAGCACGGTCAGTGTGCTTCTCAGCGGTTTGCGTACACTGCGTGCAATGTGCCAGCCGATAAAAACAGTGATTGCCAGAATCAGCACACCGATCAGGATGGTCTGTCGCACACCGTTTGCAAATGACTCGTTCGCCTGTTCTATAGACTCAGCCATCACAGATTCTGCCTGACCACGGAACTGTTCCAGAATCGCCATGGTTTTGTCCACTTCGGCGGCCAGGTTGGCGATGTTGGTGTAAAGCTCCTTGGTGGCGACCAGGTACATGTAGTGCTGGTCCAGCACGCCGCCTTCACGGCTTACGTCGTGGGAGAATGCGTCCAATTCTTTCTGGAATTTTTCCTTCAGCTCAGGCAGTTGCGAAGTGAGCGAGCGGAAAGAGTAGTTCACTGGTTCACACTGCGTTTGTTTTCGGCAATGGCTTTGGTGACATCATCCAGGTTACTGCTTGCCAGTGCGTCAGAGGTGTGGATTTCTGTTTCCTGCAGCTTTTTGAAATACGTTTTAGAGATGATTTTCACTGTGGTGTTGCCATTGTTGGCAACAAAGTCCTGCATGCCCAACGCCAAGGCTGTGTTCATTCGCTGGAATTGGCGAGCGGCTTTCACACCGGCGTCTTTTGCGGTTTGCTGGCGCTGGTAGTTGGCGATGGCGATTGACGCTTCAGCAAAGTAACGGTTTTCCACTTCGCGCAGTGCTTCCAACTGGCTGGTAAGCTCTGCGTTTTGTGATGATGCGTCATAGAGGTTCGTCAACGCGCTGTCGAATTTTTCCCTTGCGGCTTCAAAGTGCTGCAAACCTGTTCGCTCTGTGCACCGTTATTGCTGGTGAGATAGTCTTTGAAGATCTTGTCTGCGGTTAGCAGGCTAACGCTGGCTTCATTTGAGAGGTTAACGAGCGGGAGGGCTTCTGAGGTGACGGTTTCGAGCTGTCCATGGATAGTTTGTGAGTTGTTTAGGTTGAGTGTATTGGTGGCAATTAAGCTGATTGCGAGTACTGCAAAACCTGCGTAGACGCGTCGAATCACTGAACTTTGTCGTTTTTTAGCCATTTGTATCCCTCCCACCGACCTTAGGTCGATGTATCCCCCGAAAATAGAGCTCAAAGTTGAAAGAAAAGAAGCTCATAGAATGTTGGTGCCAATGGTTTAGTGCGGTATGCGTTTGTTCTGGCTCGTGAACACGCATTTGCTTTCTACCACATTGATGTTTTTATCATCCGCAAGTATTTCAAAAACTTTATGTTTGAATAGCTGTGTGGTTCCGACTCTTTGAAGTGATGCGCAAATTTGCTGACTAAGTGGTTAATAAACGACAGGTGGCTGATGAGTCCGGCTGGTTGCTGGGTGATTTTTCACCAATTTCGCGATGTGGGGTTTTCTTGAGGCAATTGGCGCTTTTAAAACATTGTTCATTATTGCTCAACGCACGGGTCTCTAGCATACTGATACACAGCCACTGCTGAAGCAGGCATCCAGAGGTGGCTCAACGTATTCATTCAAAATCATTCATTTGGAGTTGCCCGTGGCCGAAGAAACCATTTTCAGTAAAATCATCCGGAAAGAAATTCCCGCTGACGTGGTTTACCAAGACGATCTCGTCACAGCATTTCGCGACATCAATCCTCGTGCGCCAAGCCATATCCTGATTATTCCGAATAAGCTGATCCCAACGGTTAACGACATCGAAGCTGATGATGAAGCCGCGATGGGACGTATGTTTACCGTAGCGCGTAAACTTGCAAAAGAAGAGGGGATTGCCGAAGAAGGCTACCGCCTTATCATGAACTGCAACAGCCATGGCGGTCAGGAGGTTTATCATATCCACCTGCACCTGCTTGGTGGTCGACCATTGGGACCGATGCTCATCGGTTAATGATCGCTTATATCAAACGGGCCCGACCCCGCCGGAATCGGGCTCTTTTTATCTCTCCCGCTAAGTTATTGGCGGTCTGCCTGAGCGCATCGCTCGCAGCTGCGCCAATTTATCTGCGCAATCACTTTTCAGTCATTATTCAGCAGCGTTGCAGGCGCCACATACGCTGACGGCGGCTGGCGAATACCAGCAAGCGCTTGATGAACTGCCGGATACACCCGACGGTGATATTCTCGATGGCATGGAAAAAGGCCGCATAGCCCTTTTGGCCGGTGATCCTGCGTTGAGTAAAGAAGCGTTAGAGAAGGCGGACAATGCGGCTACGGAGCAGCAAAACGCGGCGATCATTCAGTTGTCAAATGGCGTGAGTCAGTTGGGGGCACTTGTCACCAATGACAATATGATTGATTACGTACCTGCGGATTATGAGCTGGGTTTCCTCCACCTTTACCTGACGCTGAACTACCTTCAGCAGCACGATTTGCAAGGTGCGCTGGTGGAAGTGCGGCGCGCGAATCTGGTTCAGGAGCGTGCACGGAAAATCCGTGAACGTGAGCTTGAGGACGTGCAGCAAACTGCAACGCAAAACGGTATCAGTGAAAATGTCGGCGCTGTGCTTTCACGTTATCCCGATGTGGGTAGCAAATTGGGTACAGTTCAGAACGCATACCTTTTTTACCTGTCCGCGTTGCTGTATGAAGCAGAGGGAAACCTGAACAGCGCGTTTATTGATTACTCCAGGGCGTTGGCGGTAGAACCGGAAAACCGTTTTGTGGCTGATGCTGTCATGCGCATCGCCTATCGTCAGGGGCGCGGTGATGCGTTGGCAATGCTGGAGAAAAAATATGGCAACTATCAACCGCCAGGTAAAGACAAAGGCCAGCTGGTTATTCTGAACGAGCAGGGCATTGTGAATGCGAAGGCGTTCTGGCGTTTGCCTCTTTGGCTTACCGACAGCCGGGGGTATGTGGAATCACACACGGTCGCGTTGCCATACTACCCTTCAATGAGTGTTGGAGCGCAAAAAGCACTGGTGGTGCAAGGTAGCCTTGTTAAACCTGCTGAGTTGGTGAACGTTAACCGCATGGCTCAGAAGGCGCTCAACGAAGCCATGCCGTCCATGGCGGTGAGACAAATCCTGCGTGTTGTGGCGAAAAACGAAATGCGCAAGTCTTTGGCAGAGCAGGATGAAAGTGGCATCGGCAGTTTGGTGGTGAGCATCTTCAATGCGCTGAGCGAACAGCCAGACACGCGGAGCTGGCAGACATTGCCGGAAAGCGTTGGTGTTTTCAGCGGGTACTATTCAAAAGGTCCACTCTCTGTTCAGGCAGAAGGACAAGATATAAATGTAACGATTGAACCGGGACAGACCACCTTGTTGTGGGTATCACGACAGGGGAACAAACTGGTTCATTGGAAGGGGATTTTAGGAGGCATATGATGAAATATGCGATGATTTTGTTGTCAGGTGTGTTGCTGTTGTCTGGCTGTGCCAATCAATCGGCGGGTATCAGTATCGACAGCAGCAACCAAAATGTGGTGCTCGGCAGCTCTGTCCTGGGCAAAAAGCTGGAGTTTGGCAATGCCAAAACCAGTACCGTCAATGACCGTCTGCTGGCGCAGGTGGACGTGACCAATAAAAGCGGTGAAACGCAGAATCTGCAGTATCGTTTTAACTGGTACGATGCTCAGGGGCTGGAAGTGGACAGCGGTAAATCACCATGGCGACAGTTTATCGTCTATGGCGGTGAAACCGTAACGCTTCAGGGTGTAGCGCTGAATCCGGATGCGAAGAATTTCCGCATCTCATTACGCAATATTCAATAAATAACACAAAGCAGGTAGGCGAATGAAAAAGAGTCTTATTGCGCTGATGGGCGTTGCCCTCATCATGGGCGGTTGTGCCAAACAGGTCACCTACGGTGATGCGCAGGAAGTAGAAACCACCACTATCGAATTTGGTTCGACAGATTTGCAGAAAATCGCTGTCGATATGACTGACAGTATGTTGTCATCCGGTGCCGTTGCGGCGATCACCCGTAGCGACCGTCCGATTGTCTTCGTCGAGTCCGTAAAAAATAAAACTGCAGAACACATTGATACTGAGTCCATCACAGACAGTATCAGCACCCGTCTAATCAATTCTGGTAAGTTCCGTTTTGTAGATATGACGCGCGTTGAAGCGGTTCGCAAACAACTGGATTTCCAAAACAACGATGCACTGGTCAACCCGGGTACAGCGATTCAATTTGGTAAAATGGTCGGTGCGCAGTACATGCTTTACGGCAACCTTTCCAGCATCACCAAGCGCGATGGCAGCGACGAAGATGTTTATTACAAAATGACTATGCGTTTGATGGATCTCGAAACCGGTCTGATCGAGTGGGCTGACGAAACCGAAATCCGCAAGAAACAGTCAAAAGCGTTGCTTGGCTGGTAAGACGGTCCATAAATACACCGAGTAATGATTTTGTCGCAGTTTGACGATATCGACATGGCCGCAGTCGCAGAAAGACTGCGGCCTGATTTATTATTACCCACGCAGAATATCTCAGCGGGGGCTTGAGTAACCGCTGTATGAAACTGACCGCAGATACCGGCGAGCAGTTTGTCTGGCGGCCACAAGCAGCATCAACCGCAGCGTTTGGCCTCAGTCGGCGGGATGAGTACAACACGCTATGCATTGCATCTGGCGCGGGGTTAGCGGGTGCACCAGCAAAACTTTACCCTGAAGGCTGCTAAACCACTGGCTGGAAGGCGATGTGCTGGATCATGTTGATGCTGGGTTGGCAGCGAACCTTGCTGCAAAGGTACATGCCTTGCCATTGCTGGGGAACGCATTCGATCCTTTCGATAAAGGCGTGAGGTATTTCAGCCAGCTTTCAACCCATTCAAAAACCGCTAACCTCTGCGCAGTGCACCAGTATTTCCAACAGCACCGTTTTGTAACTGGTCTTGCAATGACGACGTGCCACTATGATTTGGGATACTACAACCTGATTCGCCAGCCCGGTGGGGAACTGCAAATCATCGATTGGGAATATGCAGCACTGGGTGACCCATCCTTTGATTTAGTCATGACGTCCTTGGCAAATGACATCGAACTTGAAACCTTGGTGAACCATTACTGTCAAAATAGACGTATTGAAAATGTTGAACAGTGGCAAAGCTATTGTCAGCGCTGGTTGCCGGTTGCCCAGTATCTGGGTTTTCTCTGGTTCGCCTCGGGTTTGAATTATACGGCTACGACCTTTACCAAGAACGCCGCGACTTATACCTCTCCCAGTTAATGGAGTACGTGGAGAGTTAACTGCACAGGAGAGAGGCAGATGAAGACGTTTCAGTTCCTTTTTCGAAAACATATTCTGCTTCCTCTATTCACACTTTTTTTCCTTTCCGCCTGCGCCAACCAGTTCGCCTATAACACCCTGCCTTTCTGGATAGACTATTACCTGTCCGACTATGTTGATATGACGCCGACACAACAGGCGCGGTTTGACCGCGATTTGGAAGCATTTCATCAATGGCACCGCAACGTGGAGCTGCCCAAAATTCAGAAAGTGCTTAACCAGTTAAACGTTGAAATGGCAAAACCTCTGAGCTACGGGAAAATCGGGGAGTACCATGAAAAGGTTAAAGCGCTCACTTTGGCCTCATTGCAGGGGTTGACCCCCACACTGGTTAATCTCATTTCTTCTCTCAGTGATGAGCAGGCGGACGCTTGGCTTAAAACCCTTAACAGCAAAATTGAAGAGCGTGTTGAAAAAGCCCAGAAAGGAACGGAGCAAGAGCAAATCGAACGCCGGCAGGACAGGTTAATAGACCAGGCAGAGGAATGGGTAGATAACCTGAACGACAGGCAGCGGGCACAGTTGCTGGAAATGGCAGGCTACCAGATCGAAATGCGTGCAGTTTTTTATGCGATACGCGACTCGTTAATCGATGAGCTTGCCGGTGTGCTGGAAAACCGTCACGCACCGGATTTGGATGTGCGCATCAACAACTATCTGGCTAACCTTGTGGCGTTCCGAAGCTTTGAGTATCAAAACGATATGGCTCTCTACCTTGCCCGCCGCTATGAACTCCTTCAGCGACTTGATCGCAATTTGAGTCAGAAACAAAGGACAGCTCTTCGTGGAAAATTGCAGGAATACAGTGACGATATCACCGCGGTGATGAATTGAGATCTCAGTTTTATCGTGCTGCCTGTCATTTAACCTCAGGAAAAATGCGTCATTGCGTGATACTATCCATGCAAAGATAAATCGGCTAAAGCCGGTAATTAGCGAGAGGGAGTTTCCGTGATTATTTATCTTCATGGCTATGATTCAACCAGCCCAGGCAACCACGAAAAGGTCATGCAACTTCAATTCATTGACCCGGACGTGCGTTTCATCAACTACAGCACGTTACATCCCAAACACGATATGCAGCACCTCTTGAAAGAGGTGAATAAGCATATGGAACTTTCTGACGACAAAGCCCCCTTGATCTGCGGCGTTGGCCTTGGTGGCTATTGGTCTGAGCGCATTGGTTTTCTCAGCGGTATCAAACAGGTCATCTTTAACCCGAACTTGTTTCCGCAAGAAAACATGGAAGGGCGAATTGACCGTCCGGAAGAGTATGCGGATATTGCCACCAAGTGCGTTGAGAACTTCCGCAGCAAAAATGCAGGTCGCTGCATGGTGGTGTTGTCCCGGGAAGACGAAGTGTTAGACAACGAGCGCACCGCAAAAGAACTCGGTGAATACTACGAGATCATTTGGGATGATGCGCAAACTCACAAATTCAAGAGCATTTCCCACCACCTGCAAGCCATGAAGCTTTTAAAGACCAGGCCTAGAAGTGGTGAAACAACAAAAGCGTCGGGACATCCCCGGCGCTTTTTTGCGTTCGGGGGAATACGTTCAAGCTGCACATCTCACCGTGCATTTTTGACTGCGCGACAGTTGATGGCATTTTGCGACCACTTTGGTTGATTTCGCTGCAATTGGTGTGAATAAAGGATTTAAAAATTGATTGAGATCAAGTGAGCTGTATAATGGATTCAACAAAAATGAGGCGTTATCAAAAAAAGTAACGCTCTGGCACTCAAAACAAAATTAAAGACAAAGATGTGCCAAGCCGAAAACGGCGAATTTTACCTCACTTCCTACTGATTTCCGGCCTGTAAAAACAACTGGCTGACGACACATTTTCCATCATCACGCCACTTTTGGGGAGCGCGGGATGAAACACAGTTTTTCGTATTAAAATCATGGTGAGGACGTATTCGTGACCAAAATTATTGTTGTAGGTGGCGGTGCCGGTGGCCTGGAATTGGCAACTAAACTGGGTCGTACCCTTGGACGCAAAGGACGCGCCAAAGTCACGCTGGTAGACCGTAAGGCAAGTCACCTTTGGAAGCCTCTGTTGCATGAGGTAGCAACCGGTTCATTGGATGAGGGTGTAGACGCAATCAGCTACCGCGCCCACGCAAAGAACCATCACTTTGATTTCCAGTTGGGTAGCCTGTCTGGCATCGACCGTGAAAACAAACTGATCACTCTTGCTGCTTTGCATGATGAAGAAGATGGCGAACTGCTGATGCCTGAGCGTCAGCTAAGCTACGACATTCTGGTAATGGCTATCGGTTCTACCTCGAACGACTTCAACACAGATGGCGTTCGTGACCACTGTATCTTCCTTGATAGCCCAGAGCAGGCACGTCGTTTCCGCAATGAAATGAACAACGAGTTCCTGAAACTGCACGCGAAATCAGGTAACGGTACGGTTGATATCGCGATTGTCGGTGCAGGTGCTACGGGTGTTGAGCTGTCAGCTGAGCTGCACAACGCCATCAAAGAACTGCACAACTACGGCTTCCAGGATCTTGATAGCTCAAAACTGAAAGTGACGTTGGTTGAAGCGGGTGAGCGCATTTTGCCAGCATTGCCGCCACGTTTGTCTGGCGCTGCACAGCAAGAGTTGATCAAGCTGGGTGTTACGGTTCGCACGGCGACAATGGTTGTTAAAGCCGAAGCTGATGGTTTGACAACCAAAGATGGCGACAAGATCCCGGCACAAATCATGGTGTGGGCCGCAGGTATCAAAGCCCCAGATTTCCTGAAAGACATCGCGGGTCTGGAAACTAACCGTATTAACCAGCTGGTGGTGAAACCAACGCTTCAGACGACCCGTGACGAAGATATTTTTGTTATCGGCGACTGTGCGGCGTGTGAGCAAGCTGATGGTTCTATGGTGCCACCACGTGCGCAATCTGCACACCAAATGGCAAGCCGTTGTTTCTCAAACATCGTTGCAAAAATCACTGACCGTGACCTGAAACCATACATCTACAAAGACCATGGTTCTCTGGTTTCACTGAGCCGTTTCTCTACCGTTGGTAGCCTGATGGGTAACCTGACCCGTGGTTCAATGATGGTTGAAGGCCGTCTGGCTCGTGTAGTGTATATCTCGCTGTACCGCATGCACCAGATTGCGCTGCATGGCCTGTTCAAAACTGGCCTGATGATGGTGGTAAGCCGCATTAACCGCGTACTGCGCCCATCGCTGAAATTGCACTGATGCAAAGAACAGAATAGAAAAGAGCAGCCTTGAGCTGCTCTTTCGTTTGTGCTGACTATCCAAAAACTTGAGGCATTAAAAGCCGATATCAGCCGGGATCAGACTATAAACCAAGCCTTCGCGTGCTTCACCATCATACATATAACGGTTACGGGCTCGGCACTCAAACGTCGCGCCCAGCTTCTCTGCGATTCGGATGCTGGCACTGTTTTTAGGATCCATAACCAGTTCGAGACGAGTCAGCAGCAGGTGACCAAAAGCAATGGTCGCTGCTACTTCAGTTGCTTCCACTGCATACTGCTGGCCTTGGTAGTCCTGGGCAATCCAATAACCCAGGTTTGCTATATTGGCTACACGGTCGATGCTGGAGATGTAGACGCATCCTACCAGTGCATTGCTACCTTGCTCGAAAGCAACCAACTCATAGCTTGAGCTGGTTATCCACCCTTGTCTGCTGCGGTTGATCCACGCCTGCGCATCCATTTCGTCGAATCCCTCGTGGCACCAGTCCAACCAGGGGCCAATGGATTCGGCTGATGAGCATATTGCATGGCGGAGCGCTTCGGCGTCTTCGTTTCTCAAGGCGCGAAGGATAAGGCGATCTGTTTGAAATTCCAGATTTGACTGCATCGTTGTTGTTATTTGTCTTGGTATTTAACGGAAAAAATAACGCCCTCATCAGAGGGCGTTGGGATTATTCTACGCGAGTGACCTGAATGATAAGACCCATTAGCGGGTGGTCGAGATAATGTATCTCGCCGCTGCGCATACGGCGTTTTTGCTCAAATGCGTAGGATTTCAGGTACTTCTCTACGGAGTAGGTACGCTCCAGTTTCTGCATTGCAGTAACTGTGTTGCCTTCCATATTGTCTGCAACCTGCTGGCCATCCGCCGTGACGCCCTCGATTTCGGTCTCAGACTGGCCGTCCACAACCGGCGTTTCAACCGCGTGGACTTCTTCCAGTACTTTTCGTTCACCTGGTTCACGCAGCGCAAGGTCGGTTTCAATAAACAGGTAGTGCTGCACGTAAACGCGAATAAAACCATCCAGTTCATACATTGAGCCACTTTCTTTTGGCTCTGTAACGGACAAACCCGTCACGGATCTGTAGTGGTGATTGGTGCGTCTTTCGATGTGCCATCTTTGTAGAACTCATCACCAAAATTCTGTCCCGCGGTTAAACGCAGTTTTGGCATTTGGCCGCGGCTGCCGTCATTCTGGCGCCATGCTACATGAACCAAAGGCTTGAAGCCTGCGTGATTCAGAAGGCGGTTGTACTCATCATTCAGTTGCCAGTCGCTTTTCGGCAACAACTGGAGGCCTCTTGCTGCAGAGTGGTTGAGTCAAAAACAGAAACGGCATTCTCCAGATTGATATCAGGCTGCGCATCTGGCCATTTTTCCTGAACGGTTTCTGGGTTCTGATTGCGTTTGAATACAATCACTTCAACGTCAAATAAACGTTCTGCAAGCGTCGGCCAGCTAAGTGTGCACAGCAGCAGGAAAATTAGCTTTTTCAAAGCATTACTCCATTTATAAAGCCTGTTGCCAGTTATCAGGCAACCAATAAATTGTCGGCAAATTGGTTTAACAGCGTCTCGATGAAAGCCACACGGTCACGGCGGTCATTGAGTGATTCGACGATTTTGAGTTTGGTTGGCCCTTCGAATCGATATCGGCTTGGGTGGGATTGTAACAGACCCACCAGGAAGCCGGGATCAATTTGGGCATTTTGGCTAAACTCGATCACACCGCCTTTGTCATGGGCATCAATTTTTCTCACGCCCAGTTTGGCTGCGTCCAATTTGATTTGCTGCACTTTAAGCAAGTTGGTGGCGGCATCCGGCAAAAGACCAAATCGATCAATCAACTCTACGCGAAGCTCTTCAATGTCATCGCCGGTTTTTGTGCCAGCAATACGTTTGTAGAGCGACAGTCGGGTGTTCACGTCTGGAATGTAACTGTCAGGCAATAGTGCAGGCAGTCGCAGTTCTACATCGGTTTGTTGGTTTAGAAGGTCATCCAGTGACGGCTCTTTGCCTTCTTTCAATGCCTCAACCGCTTGCTCCAGCATTTCCATGTACAGGGTGAAACCGACAGACTGGATTTGACCACTTTGCTCTTCGCCTAGCAGTTCACCCGCGCCGCGGATTTCCAAATCATGCGTTGCCAGCGTAAAGCCTGCGCCAAGATCTTCCAGCGACGCAATGGCCTCAAGACGTTTAACAGCATCTTTCGTCATGCGCTTAGGATGTGGCGTCAACAGGTAGGCGTAAGCCTGGTGGTGCGAACGTCCTACACGGCCACGCAACTGGTGCAACTGCGCCAGGCCAAGATGGTCAGCGCGATCCATGATAATGGTGTTCGCGGTAGGTACGTCGATGCCGGTTTCAATGATGGTGGTACACACCAGCACATTGAAACGCTGGTGGTAGAAATCTGACATGATGCGCTCAAGCTCGCGCTCACGCATTTGGCCATGTGCCACGGTAATACGCGCTTCCGGCACCAGCTCTGCCAGCTCGTCGGCGGTTTTATCTATGCTGTCGATGTCGTTGTGCAGGAAGTACACCTGACCACCACGCATGATCTCACGCAGCACGGCTTCGCGGATCAGGTTCTTTTCGCGTTCGCGGACAAACGTTTTGATGGCCAGACGACGTGATGGCGGCGTCGCAATGATCGACAAGTCGCGCATGCCGCTCATTGCCATATTCAGGGTACGCGGGATTGGTGTAGCGGTCAGCGTCAGGATATCCACATCCGCGCGCATCGCTTTCACTTTCTCTTTCTGGCGTACACCGAAACGGTGTTCTTCATCGACAATCAACAGGCCAAGATCCTTGAACTTGACGTCACTGCTTAAAAGCTTGTGCGTACCAATCAGGATATCGACTTTGCCTTCCGCGCAATCGGCGAGGATTTGCTTTTGCTCCTTGGCGGATTTAAATCGCGACAGCACTTCAACACGAACCGGCTGGTTGGCAAAACGGTCGCGGAAGTTTTCGAAATGTTGTTGGGCGAGCAGGGTGGTCGGTACCAGCACCGCTACTTGCTTGCTGTTGTTAACGGCAAGGAAGGTAGCACGCATAGCCACTTCAGTTTTACCAAAGCCCACATCACCACACACCAGTCTGTCCATCGCGATAGGTTGGCACATGTCAGACAGCACGGCATTAATCGCCTGGATTTGATCCGGTGTCTCCTCAAACGGGAATCCGGCGCAGAAATCCAGATACGCTTCACGATCGTGCTTAAAGGCAAAACCGGGTTTGGTTGCACGCTTGGCGTACACGTCCAACAGCTCTGCCGCCACATCGCGGACTTTTTCCGCAGCACGCTTTCTTGCTTTCTCCCAAGCTTCACCGCCCAGCCTGTGAAGCGGGGCAGTTTCCTCTGCGCCACCGCTGTAGCGGCTGATAAGGTGCAGGGAAGCCACGGGCACATACAGTTTCGCGCCTTGCTGGTATTCAAGCGTAACGTATTCGGTGGCAATACCACCGGCTTCGAGCGTTTGAAGGCCGAGATAGCGACCGACACCGTGTTCGAGGTGAACAACAGGCTGACCGATTTGAAGCTCAGCGAGGTTTCGGATCAGGGTATCGTTGTTCGTCGTCGTTTTTTTGTTGTCGCGGCGGCGTTGTTGCACCACGCGCTCGCCCAGCAGGTTGCTTTCACAAATCAGGGCAAACGCCGGTGACTCACAGGCAAAACCGATTTCGGCAGGGCCAACTACCAACCCAAACTGGTAGGATTATCCAGCGCTTCTTCGAGCGAGCCACAAACCATAGGGCGGATTTTGATGCGGGCCAGCAGATCAAGCATGGCTTCGCGGCGGCCTTCGGTTTCCACTGAGAAAATAACTTTCCCGCTAAAGCTTTCGGCAAACTTTCGCAGCGCACCCAGCGGCTCTTTGAGTTGCTGGTTGACTGTCAACTCCGGCAGTGCTGAGACCGGCACGTTGTGACGACCTGCTTTTTCTTCGGTCTCGTCAATTTGCACCTTAATACGCGGGTAACTTTTGAACGACGCAAACAATTCGTCGACGTTTTGCCATAGCTCGTTAGGCGCTAACAACGGACGGAGTGGGTCGACGCGGCGCTGGTCGTAACGGTAGTCAGCGTCACCAAGGAATTGCTTGGCGGCAGCTTCCAAGTCGCCTTTGGTCAGCAGCAGGGTGTTATCCGGCAGGTAGTCGAACAGGGTTTCAGTTTGTTCGAAAAACAGTGGTTGCCAGTATTCGATACCGGCTGGCCAGGTCTTTTTGCTGACTTGCTGATAGATAGACTCCGGCTCACGGCGCGCTTCAAAGCGCTCACGCCAACGGCCGCGGAATTGTTCTACGGCATCATCATCCGTTGGGAATTCATGGGCTGGCAGCAGGTTAATGCTGTCCAGCTCCTGGGTGGAACGCTGGTTTTCAGGGTCGAACTCTCGGATGGTGTCCACTTCATCATCGAAGAAGTCGATCCGGTA
Source organism: Enterovibrio sp. JCM 19048 (assembly GCA_001310415.1). Lineage (GTDB taxonomy): Bacteria > Pseudomonadota > Gammaproteobacteria > Enterobacterales > Vibrionaceae > Enterovibrio > Enterovibrio paralichthyis. The sequence continues at coordinate 227,370 of BAXE01000005.1, forward strand.
AGGCTGGTTCGAGCCCATTGGGAACAGGTCGAGTATCGAACCACGACTGGCGTATTCACCGTGCTCAATCACCTGATCAACATGGCGATAACCGGAAAGTTCCAACTGGTGGCGGAGTTTTTCCAGCGACAGGCGATCGCCTTTTTTCACCATCAATGCATGCTGCACCAGGAATGAGCGCGGCATGACACGTTGCATCAGGGTACTAACCGGCACGATCAATATGCCATTTCGCTGCTGCGACAACTGATACAAGCGGGCAATGCGATCTGAAATGATGTCTTGATGTGGTGAGAAATTATCGTAAGGCAGGGTTTCCCAGTCCGGGAAAATGTGGCACTCACGTTTGGTAAACTGGCGGATTTCAGGCAACAGTTTCAGGGCGGTTTGGTTATCCGGCACCACCATGAGAATGAAACGTTGTTGTTGCTGCGCCAGTGTTGCAACGGTCAGTGGCAACGCGGCACCGTGAAGGTTGGCAACAACCCGGGTATCTCCTGCTTTTTCGGGAGACGGTAAATCAAATAAGGCTTGTTTGGTCATGGATCTGGCTTAACTGTTTCGTTCCAATGCACGCTGTCGGAGTAGTTTTTGCTGCTGGTGTAGGGCGGCACGGATCAGTACATCGCGATCCTCTTCCAGAAGGCGGATATATTTCACGCCAACAGCAAACTTGCCGTTTTTCTCTTTGCAGCCATAAACGCTACCGTAGCAATAAATTGCACTTGGCGGGTTCTCAAGAAAGAGTTTCAGGCGCACTGTCTGGCCTTTTTCAAATGCTTTGCGCGCGATAAAGGTAAGACTGCTGGCACCAAACGTTTCGGTTTGATAGCGAAGGGTAGGGTCATCCTGCTGTGCCAGCATAAAGCCGAGAAGCAGGTTGATTTTTTCATTCTGGGCACGCAGAAATTTGCTGAGTGCCTGGCCTTCATCGTGGTTCAGCGCATTGATCTCTTTTTCTACGCTGTTGTCGATGTCACCGCATTGGCTGGCGATGCGGAAAGCAATGGGTATTTCCCGGCCAAATTCGACCTCGGAAGGGACAGGCTCACCATCGCCCAACACTTCAACATTGATTTTCAAATGAGCATGTACTGAAAAGTATTCGTCCTGACTCATGGTTGTCCTGAGGTCTCTTTACGTTACTGCGGTATTGGGGGAGCGTAATTGACGCGACCAAAACGGCAGGTACGAATTGCATGATGTTTTCGATTATGCCCAAAGTATATACCTAAACGACCTGAAGATGCTCGCATTCAGAGGTCGTCAATGCGTTCAATTTGAGGCAAATTTTACGAGGAATAGTCGTTCTATTTCCGTGGAATTTAACGAAGAAGTGGGCGCATTGATGGCCTCCCTTCGGGCGAGTTGACTGATGCCGTGCTCTTTGTTGTTCCTTTTTGATGGAGGTGACTACACCTACAAAGGAACGCCGCGATCACAACGTCAGTCAATCTCGCTGAATCTTACATCTTCAGGTTGTTTAGGTATAGATATACCCAACCAGAAGGGAGGGATAAGCGGCTATTTTTGCAGCATTTATGTAAGCGCTGCTGATAATTGATACAGCTTTCCCAGCAAATACGGGAATTGGTAGAAAACAGGGAACGTTTTGGATGAAAAAACATCTGACTGCTGTATTGATTGTGGGGTTTCGTGGCAATTAACTGACCTAAAAGGTATTCTTGCTCCAGACTTTTTTCGTAGTGGCTGGGCGTTAAAACCCGCCCTTAACGGTTGAGATTGCAACTATGTTTCACCCTTTACCGGTGTTTATCGGACTTCGCTATCTGCGTGGTCGGACCGGGGATAAATTCGGTCGATTTGTTTCCTACATGTCGACAGCAGGGATCACGATTGGTGTGATGTCGCTAGTGACGGTACTTTCTGTCATGAATGGTTTTGAAGGCCAGTTGAAGCACCGCATTCTGGGTGTGATCCCTCAAGCCATCATCGCAGGAAATGCAGAACATGCACCGGATGTCCATTCGATTGCCAATTGGGACAAAGTAACCGGTACCGCGCCCATTGAAATGACGGATGCGGTTGTGCAAAGCCCAAAATCCATTGGTGCCGGTAAGCTGATCGGTGTCGATGTGAATAGCCCAGAGCCAATTCGTGAGTACATGGTTCGCGGCGATTTTGGCGCCCTGACACCGGGCAGTTACGCATTGGTGCTGGGACGTAAAACCGCGCGGGATCTCGATGTCACCGTGGGGGATAAAGTCCGGGTGATGATCACCAGCGCCAGCCAGTTCACCCCGGTTGGCCGTATTCCGTCACAACGTAACTTTACCGTGGCAGGTATTTACGACACGGCGACAGATGTTGACGGCCAGTTGATGTTTGCCAACCTCAATGATGTTTCACGACTGATGCGCCTGCCCCGGACTAAACCGGCTGATTTGCGCCTGTTTGTATCTGAACCGTTTGATGTTCCTGCACTGCAGAAAATCGCGGAAGTGAAAGGGTATGAGTGGTCTGACTGGCGAGCCCTTCGCGGAGAACTGTTCCAGGCAGTGAAAATGGAAAAGAACATGATGGGACTGATGCTGAGTCTGATCGTTCTGGTGGCAGCATTTAACATCATTTCTGCATTGATCATGGTGGTAATGGAAAAACAAGCCGAAGTGGCCATTTTGAAAACCCAGGGTATGACCAACCGCAGCATCGTCGCGTTGTTTGTTGTCCAGGGGGCAAGCAGTGGTGTCATTGGTGCCATCCTTGGGGGTATCGCCGGTTCCGCTGTTGCCTTAAATATCAATGAGATTATGTCTTTGTTACATGTCAGTTTGCTGGGCGGTGGTTTATCGCTCCCTGTGGTGCTGAAACCTGAGCAGGTTCTGACTGTCGTTTTGGGTGCGATTGCACTCAGTCTTGTTGCTACTTTATTCCCGTCTATCAAGGCGGCTTCTGTTCGTCCTGCCGAGGCGCTTCGTTATGAGTAATACATTGTTAACCTGTACTAATGTCACCAAAACCTACCAAGAAGGGGAACTGGAAACCCAGGTCTTGAAAGGTGTTTCTTTTTCTATCGAAAAAGGCGAGTTGGTGGCAATCGTCGGTGCGTCGGGTTCGGGCAAGAGCACGCTTCTGCATATTCTGGGTGCACTGGATACCCTGAGCGGCGGCGAGGTTTGGATTGATGGTAAAGATCTGATCAAGATGCGTGCATCCGAACAGGCGACGCTGCGTAACCAAAGCATTGGTTTTATTTATCAGTTCCATCACCTGTTGGCTGATTTCACGGCGGTGGAAAATGTGGCGATGCCACTGATGATTGGCGGCACCAAACCGGCGGAAGCGAAAAAACGCGCGCTGGAAATGCTGGAGTCAGTGGGTATGGGGCACCGGGCACAACACAGACCGTCAGAGCTTTCCGGCGGTGAGCGCCAGCGTGTCGCTATTGCCCGTGCAGTGGTTAACCGTCCGGCATTGGTATTGGCGGACGAGCCTACCGGTAACCTTGACCATAAAACCGCGCTGGATATCTACGATCTGATGCGTACGCTGAACCGCGAATACAACACGGCTTTTCTGGTGGTCACTCACGACCGCGAGCTTGCACAGAAAATGGATCGTCAACTGTCGATGCTGGACGGGCAGTTCATTGAAAACCCGGTGGAGGCTGTGGCGTCATGTTAGAGCCGTTAGCGCTGTTTATCGGCCGCCGTTTCAGCAAAGCCAAACGACGTAACAAGCTGGTTTCGTTCATTTCTGTCTCTTCCATGATAGGCATTTCCGTTGGTGTGATGGTGATCATTGTTGGTCTGTCTGCCATGAACGGTTTTGAACGTGAGCTGGAAAACCGTGTGCTGTCTGTGATCCCCCATGCGCAGCTGCAGGGCGTTGATGCACCGGTTGCCAATTGGAAAGGGATGCAGAAAACGGCGGAGGCTAACCCCTGGGTTGTTGCCGGTGCGCCGTATGTCATTTTTACCGCCTTGCTGGAAAAGGGAGCAAATCTGAAGCCTGTACAGGTGCGGGGTATTGACCCTTCCCAGGAAGAGAATGTCAGCCGCATCCACGATTATGTGCAGGGCGATGGCTGGCGTTCGCTTAAGCCGGGCGATCACGCGGTAATTCTTGGTAAAGGGATTGCTGACGGATTGGATGTGAAAGTGGGGGATTGGGTGACCGCGCTCATCCCGTCGCCAGATCCTGAATTGAAACTTCGCGCACCGCAGCGCATTCGCCTAAAAGTGTCAGGCATTCTTAGTCTGGGTGGACAGGTAGACCATGGTTTGGCGCTTATCCCGCTTAAAGATGCACAGACCTATCTTGATATGGGAGACGCTGTCTCCGGTGTTGCGCTAAAACTGAAAGACCCGCTTAACGCGCGCAATATCGTACGCGAAGTGGGGCGTACCCTGACTGAATACGTCTACCTGAAAAACTGGACGCAGGAATATGGCTTCCTTTACCGCGACATTCAGATGGTGCGCACCATTATGTATCTGGTGATGGTATTGGTGATTGGAGTGGCCTGTTTCAACATCGTTTCGACACTCATGATGGCGGTGAAAGACCGCGCGGCAGACGTGGCAGTGCTGCGAACCATGGGGGCGAAAGATGGCCTTATCCGCGCTATCTTCATCTGGCATGGCCTGCTTTCCGGTTTGTTTGGCAGTGTGATTGGCTCCGTTGCCGGTTGCTGTTGGCCTTGAACCTGACGGAGATTGTCGGCGTAATTGAAAAGCTGACAGGGAAAGATTTTCTGTCCGGTGATATTTACTTCGTTGATTTCCTGCCTACCCAGTTGCAGGTGACTGATGTGGTCGTGGTGTCAGCCACGGCGATCATTTTGAGCTTGCTGGCTACTTGGTACCCTGCGCAACGCGCGTGCAAGTTGCAACCAGCAGCGGTGCTGAGTGCCCGATAGGGACGCTGCCTCCCATTGATAAACCGGTGAGTTACACCGTGATGAGTTTAGAGTCAAAACAGCGTCGCAATCAAACTATAAAGCAAAAAATACCCCGCATTGCGGGGTATTTTTTAGTTATCCGTTTTTCTTTTTGCCGAGAGGCTTAATCTTTGGCAGGCGTAAACGGCGCTTCTGCCAGCTTCTGACAACGGAATAGCGCCAGATACCGCGAACACCAAAATAACCCAGTGTTGCAAAGAAGATGCCGCAGACCAGACAACCCAAAAGGAAAGGAGGGCCAATCTGGCTCATCTGATGGAACAGGAATTCCCATGTAAGCTCAAAATGGAAAGCCTGATGCGGTGTTTGCATCAGCCAGGCGCCAACCTTATAGGTGCCATAAAAAATGATTGGCATGGTGATCGGGTTGGTGATCCAGACCAGGGCGATAGACAGCGGAAGATTCACGCCGAACATGATGGCGAGCCCGGCAGCCATGATCATCTGGCTCGGGAGTGGCACAAAGGCCATGAACAAACCTACAGCAAACGCACCGGACGCAGAGCGACGGTTAAGACACCAAAGGTTCGGGTCGTAAAGCAGGTTGCCAAATACAGCGAGTGCCTTTTGTTTCCGAATCACATCGTGTCGGGGGAGAAATTTTTTAATTATTTTTCTTGGCATAGAGTTTCATTTCGCAAGGGATCGTTACCGGCATGATGTTTCTCGTCGGTCTCGTGTTAGCTATCGTCTCGCTTAAATGGTGGCCAGCGCTACCCGAACTGTTTGCTTTGCTGGTAATACTGACAGTTGTTGCCATCCAGCACAAACGCACACCATCTATCGTTACCGGGATGACCATAGGTTGTATGGTCGCTACCAGCGCTGCAGCACTCTTCATTTACAAATCAGAAGCCGCCTTAACTGTGGCACAAGATACTACCATAGCGGGGGAAGTTGGCAGCCTTTTTACAGGTGAAAATCAACAAACCAGCGTGATCTTTGATGTCGACACAGTCAATGGACGCAAGTTAACCATTTTCGAGACATTCCGGGCGCGACTTTACTGGCGCAGCGATATACCGGTAAAGGAAGGGCAGCGCTGGGAAATCACGGCCAGATTGCGTGAGCCATATGGTCGCGTCAACGAAGCGGGCTTTGATGCTGAAACCTATTTTCTTTCCCGTCATATACATAGCAAAGGTTCTGTGCTGACTGCAACCCAGATCGATCCGGCAACTTCGCTCAGACAAGCCTTCTACGACCGCATCTTGCCTGTGGTGAGTGAAATGGGGAATGCCCGTTATCTTCTCGCATTGAGTTTTGGTGAGCGTGCCTGGCTGACAGACAGTGATTGGGTTGCATTGCGCAATACCGGTTTGGCGCACTTGCTTGCAATTTCGGGTCTGCATATTGGCCTTGCGTTTATCTTTGGTACCACGCTGTTCAAAATCGTTTTGCCTCTCGTCTTTCGTCGCGACAATCTGGTGTGGCTTCCGATGATGACGGGCGTCGTAGGCGCTGTCGCTTACGCCTGGGTTGCCGGATTTTCATTGCCGTCGCAGCGGGCATTGTTGGCCTTGTGTGTCTTTGTCGGTATCCGGCTGACAGGGTTCAGCTTAAGCCCATTGATGACAGTGCTTTGTGTTCTTTCTCTTTTATTGGTCTTCGACCCGCTGGCGATATTCTCTGTCAGCTTCTGGCTCTCATTCGGCGCCGTTATGGTGTTATGTGTAATGAGCCTGTCTGGGGCTGCATCGACTAAGGAGAGCGGGAGTAAGCTGCGGCGATATGTCACTAGCTTGTTCAGAATGCAGCTCTTTCTTTTTGTTGGCATGGCACCGCTGATGTGGAACTGGTTTGGCGGGATAAGTCTGCCGGCCATTTTCTTTAACCTGCTGGCAGTACCGTGGGTCAGCTTAATCGCCGTACCCGTAATTTTGCTGGCGCTTATTGCATCCATGTTTGTGCCTGTCTATTGGTTGTGGTCACTGGCTGATCTCACTCTGGAACCTGTTGTCTGGCTAATGTCTTGGGCTGACGTGGGTTGGGTAGAGTTTCCCCAATTTCCATTGTGGGCTGTACTACTGGCCGCTATTGCTAGCTACCTGTTTTATCTGTTCCGTTTACGTTCATTCCCCATGCTTTTTGCGGTGGTAGCGTTAGTGTTGGTAACCGCCGCTGTCGATCTGAAAGATGAAAAGCTCTGGCGTGTCGCGTCCATGGATGTGGGACATGGTTCTGCGATCATTATTGAAAAGGGCGGCGAGGCCATTATTTACGATACGGGCGCGGCATGGGGTCAGAGTTCAATTGCTAAATCGGTGTTGGAGCCGGTACTGCGAAAAAGAAACCTCACGCTGGCTGGACTCATTCTCAGCCATGATGACAATGACCATGCCGGTGGCACCGAGTGGTTGGTTGCCAATCTGTCTCCCCGCTGGGTGAGGGCACCCAAGGTTGGGGATGCGATGTTGCCCTGTCTGAGAGGGCAGAATTGGATTTGGCAAGGACTGACATTTTACGTTTTGTATCCGACGGAATTATCTAACGATGCGGAAAACCGCGATTCGTGCGTGATCCGGGTTACAGATGGCAACTATGCAGTATTGTTGACCGGCGATTTACCCAAGGCGCAAGAGTTGCAGCTGGTGGAGGAAAATCAGTCGTTGTCCGCCGATGTGCTGATGGTGCCCCACCATGGCAGTGACACTTCTTCCTCTGCCATATTTCTTGAAGCAGTGAGGCCGTCAATTGCGATTGCGTCTTCCGGGCGGTATACACCTTGGGTTCTGCCAAACCCTGATGTTGTCAGCCGATATAAAGAGAGGAACATCATCTGGTATGAAACGGCTCTGCATGGGCAAGTGAGTGTTTATTTCTCAGACAAAGGTTGGTGGGTAAATAGCCAACGCTTTGATGTGGAGCCCTATTGGTACCGCAAGATGTTTGGAGCACCTCGAATAAAAGAGTAGAATGCCCGCAACTTGCAAGAAGATAAGCAAATAAAATGTCATCAAATTATCAAGATAAAACCACCTGGCAGACCTTTAAACAGCTTTGGCCTTATATCGCCAGTTATAAAATTGGTCTGGTGGTTGCTATCATTGCACTGGTTATCAATGCTGCCAGTGATACCCTGATGCTCTCTATGCTCAAACCTCTTCTGGATGAAGGGTTTAGCTACGATAGCGTCGACGGTGATTTCCTCAAATGGATGCCACTCTACCTGATTGGTTTGATGCTGGTTCGTGGTGTATCCAGCTTTGTCTCGGCATATGGGCTTTCCTGGGTCTCGGGTAAAGTTGTCATGAATATGCGCCGCCGCATGTTCAACCATTTCATGAAAATGCCAGTGAGTTTCTTTGATAAAGAATCCTCCGGTGCACTGCTTTCACGCATTACCTACGATTCAGAGCAGGTGGCTAACGCGACCAGTGGCGCTTTGGTCAGCCTGGTACGTGAAGGTGCATCGATTATCGGTCTGATGGTTCTGATGTTCTATAACAGCTGGCAACTGTCGGCGATCTTGTTGATTATTGCGCCGATCGTCGCCTGGGCTATTGGTTTTGTTTCCAAGCGTTTTCGCGCCATTTCCTCCAACATGCAAGAAGCAATGGGCTCCGTAACTTCTTCCGCTGAGCAGATGCTGAAAGGCCACAAAGTGGTGCTTAGCTTTGGTGGTCAGGAAGTGGAAAAGACCCGTTTTGAAGACGTAAGCAACCGCATGCGTCAGCAGACCATGAAGCTGGTTTCTGCTCAGGCGATTGCCAACCCGGTTATCCAGCTTATCGCTTCTTTTGCACTGGTTGCAGTGCTGATGCTGGCGAATACCGAGTCAATCCGAAATGAACTGACTGCAGGTACCTTTGCCGTTGTGTTTGGTGCCATGTTCGGCTTGATGCGACCACTGAAAGCGCTGACCAACGTAACCTCTCAGTTCCAACGCGGTATGGCTGCGTGTACCAGCCTGTTTGAGCTGATGGAAATGGAGACGGAAAAAGACAACGGCCAACATGTTGCAGAGCGTGTAAAAGGCGACATCAAAGTGAATGATGTCGTGTTCACTTACCCAACCAAGGACACGCCTGCGCTGAATAAAGTGACTTTCGATGTCCCTGCGGGCAAGACATTGGCGCTGGTAGGTCGCTCAGGTTCAGGTAAGAGTACAATTGCCAACCTCCTAACCCGTTTTTATGACATCGACAGCGGTGAAATCACCATTGATGGTGTGAAGATTGAAGACTATACCCTGTCAAACCTGCGCGAGCATGTGGCGATTGTGTCCCAAAACGTTCACCTGTTTAACGACACCATTGCGAATAACATTGCTTACGCCGCGGAAGACAAATACAGCCGCGAAGAGATTGAACGTGCCGCTGAACTGGCTTTCGCAACCGACTTTATCCGCAACATGGATAACGGCTTTGATACCGTTATCGGTGAAAATGGCGTGAGCTATCCGGTGGTCAACGTCAACGTATTGCGATTGCCCGTGCATTGCTACGCAATGCGCCGGTATTGATTTTGGACGAAGCAACTTCAGCGCTGGATACCGAATCAGAGCGCGCAATTCAGGCGGCGTTGGACGAATTGCAAAAAGACCGTACGGTGCTGGTGATTGCTCACCGACTCTCTACCATTGAAAACGCTGATCAGATCCTGGTGGTTGATGAAGGTGAGATTGTTGAGCGTGGTACACACGCCGAACTGATTGAAAAAGACGGCGCATATGCGCAGCTTCACCGCATTCAATTCGGAGATTAAAGCTTGGCTGGGTTGGTCGAAAAAATCTGGTTTGAAAACCACCCACTAGGCTGGATTGGCGCGCCACTGCTGTGGCCGCTGAGCAAACTGTTTGGCTTGATTGCCCGAAAGCGCCGGGCTGAGTTTCTGGCTGGTACCAACGGTGCCTATAAAGCGCCCGTGCCAGTGATTGTCGTTGGCAATATCACCGTCGGTGGCAATGGGAAAACCCCGGTGGTGGTCTGGCTGGTCGAGCAACTGAAAGCCAAAGGATTCAATCCCGGTGTGGTTTCCCGTGGCTATGGTGGCAAAGCAGAAAACTATCCTTTGTGGTTGATGAAACCACAGGGACAGACAAGGCCGGTGACGAACCTGTTTTGATTTACCAGCGTACCGGCGCGCCAGTGGCGATTTCTCCTGTACGCAGCGATGCCGTTAAAGCACTGTTGCCACTGGGCGTGGATATCATCATTACTGATGATGGCCTTCAGCATTACAAACTGGCACGTGACATTGAATTTGTTATCGTCGACGGTGAACGCCGGTTTGGCAATGAGCACTACATGCCTTTTGGTCCGTTGCGCGAGCAGACCGACCGCTTGAGTAGCGTCGATTTTGTGGTGTGTAACGGCGGAGAAACCAAGCAGGGCGAGGTGGCGATGACACTAAAACCCTCTGAGTTGGTTAACCTGAAACCGGCGAGCGTGTTGCGGCAAAATCGCTGGCATCGACTGTCGCATTTGCGGGCATTGGTAATCCACAGCGGTTTTTCAATACACTGAAAGAGCTCGGTGTTGCGCCTCTCCGCTGTGAACCGTTTGCTGACCACAAAGCTTTTGAATACGAGCAACTCAATGCCTTGGCAAAGAGAGGCGAACATTTGCTGATGACAGAGAAAGACGCGGTAAAATGCCGTGCTTTTATCGCGCAGCATCCAGAGATTGAAAATTGGTGGTATCTACCCGTTGATGCAACATTCAGCGAAAAAGATGCGGCCAACATAATGAACAAAATCATGAAAGTGAAGGATGGATATGGATCACCGACTGCTTGAAATCGTGGCTTGCCCAGCGTGCAAGGGAAAGCTCAACTACAACAAAGAGAACAACGAGCTGGTCTGTAAGTTTGACCGCTTGGCCTATCCAATCCGCGACGGTATTCCTGTCATGCTGACGACAGAAGCGCGCGAGATGTCTTCTGACGAGGTTAAACAATGAAATTCACCGTGGTGATCCCGGCGCGCTATGCGTCGAGCCGCTTGCCTGCGAAACCTCTGGTTGATATCGGTGGCAAGCCGATGATCCAATGGGTATACGAACAGGCGATGAAGTCCGGCGCGGACAAAGTCATCATTGCGACAGACGACCAACGTATTGTTGATGCAGTAAACCAGTTTGGTGGCGAAGTCTGTATGACCCGCGAAGACCATCAGTCGGGTACTGAGCGCTTGGCTGAAGTCGTAGAGAAATACAACTTGGCGGCCGATGAAATTATCGTCAATGTTCAGGGTGATGAGCCCTGATCCCACCAAGTGTGATTCGTCAGGTCGCAGAAAACTTGGCGCGTAGCGATGCACCGATGTCGACCCTGGCGGTGAACATTGATCATGCGGACGAAGTGTTTAACCCGAATGCAGTCAAAGTGGTCACCGACAAGGATGGCTACGCACTGTACTTCAGCCGTGCAACCATTCCGTGGGATCGCGATAACTTCGCCAAAGCGCCAGCTGAAATCCACCACAACCTGAAGCGTCACATCGGCATTTATGGTTACCGTGCAGGCTTTATCAATACTTACATCAACTGGGCTCCGAGCCCGATTGAACACATTGAATGCCTAGAGCAATTGCGCGTACTTTGGTACGGAGAGAAGATCCACGTTGAAGTGGCCATTGAAGCGCCTCCAGCGGGTGTGGACACGCCAGAAGATCTGGAGTTGGTACGAAAGCTTATTGCCCAGTAATCGTCTGCCAGAAATGAAAAAAGCTGCCATTGGCAGCTTTTTTGCGTTTAGTGTTTGAGAGTAAATCAGGTTGCGGGTACAACCTGTTCAGTTTCAACCACCTCTTCATCAATGGTCGTCTCAGGTTGCGTCACTGGCGCTGTCTGAAACTCCGCTTCCTGCTCGGCCACTTTGTCACGCAGGCGTTGCCAAAGTTGTCCAGATTCTCATGCCAATAGCGTTCAAACTGCTCCAGGTACTGTGCGCGGGGGCTGTATTTAATCCAAGGCTGGTGGATCTCTTTCTGTGCCATGAAATTGGTTGGTGCAGGGATAGGGTTTAAACCCGCATTCTCAAATTCATACATCGCGCGCGGCATGTGGTTGGCAGAGGTGACGAGTACCAGATTGCTGTTACCGACAACGGATGCTGCCTGAAAGGCCTCTTCCCACGTATCTTTCGCAGTTTCCAGCAGCAGTATGTTGTTTTTGTTCACGCCCAATGCCAGAGCAACTCGTGCCAGCATTCGGGCATGACTCACTTCATATCCGCCATCATAACCAGACAGGATCAATTTCGACGTTGGATACATAAAGTGAATGCGGATCCTTCAGCCAGTCGCATTAATGCCACACGTGACAATTCAGACGTAGGCGGTATCTCATCATCAACCACATGGCCATGACCCAACACCATCACATAATCGACCGGTTTTTCCGTGGGCAGGAAGGGTGGGTACTGGCGTTCCATTTTCATTAAAAGTGAAGAAGTGAAAGGTTGGAACGAAACCAGGCCAATTAACAACAGAGAAACAAAAACAACGAAAGATCCGAACCCTTTTCTCTGGGTAAACCAGATCAAAAACAGGCCGAAAAATCCAAGTAGCAGTAGCGCAGGAAGGGGCATCAGTAAAGTTGATATAAGTTTTTTTAGTTCAAACATGAAATGTCGCCCGAAATATAGTCAAACAGGGGCCAGAAAGTGCATCAGACCTTTATTAACGGCAGGCTTATGCGAAAATAAACCCCTTAGCAGACAATCATAACGAAGGCACTGTGACTGAGGATAGAAATTTCGACGACATTGCCCACAAATTTGTTAAAAACATTTACGGCTCGGGCAAGGGAGAAATCCGCCAAGCCGTTGTTTGGCAAGATCTCGAATCAATATTGAACCGCCTGGGCGAATCTAGTCCGCTGGACATTTTAGATGCCGGTGGTGGATTGGCACAGCTTTCGCAACAAATCGCGCAGCGTGGCCACAACGTGACCTTGTGTGATCTTTCTTCACAGATGCTCGCGCTGGCTGAAAAAGACATCGATGAAGCAGGGCTATTGCCGCACTATCGCTTCGTTCATGCACCGGTGCAGGAAATCGCACAGCATACAGACAAGCAGTTCGATCTGATGCTTTTCCACGCAGTAATGGAATGGCTTGGTGACCCGCGTGAAGCGCTGGATGTCGTACTGTCACAAGTCAAACCGGGTGGTGTTGCATCGGTCATGTTCTACAACCAAAATGGCCTGCTGTTTAAGAACCTGATCTGTGGCAACCTGACGCATGTTGAAGAGGGCATGCCTCACCGCAAGCGCTTTAAACTGCAGCCACAGAAAGGCCTTCAACCTGAAGACGTCTATCAGTGGATTGAAGAGGCCGGTTTTACCATTTTAGGGAAAAGTGGTGTTCGCACGTTCCATGACTACATGAAAGACACGAGAACAGGCGAATTCACCTTTGAACAGGTCGTGGCGATGGAGCAAAAACTCTGCCGTCAGGAACCTTTTATCTCGTTAGGTCGCTACATTCACGTGTACGCGCAAAGGCCTCTCGAGTCATAACGATTACAAGATACACATGAACAACAAGGAAAACGGATGAGCGAATTCTCTCAGACTGTTCCTGAGTTGGTTGGTTGGGTGAAAACGAATGACTTCTCCCTCAATCTGCCGCCGGAACGGCTGGCATTTCTCCTTGCCGTTGCTGTACTCAGCAGCGAGCGTTTCGAGGAGGAGCTAGGGGAAGGGGAGCTGGTCGATGCATTCCGTATCGTCAGTGACCAATTCGATCAAGCTAGCGAAACCATCGCGTTTCGTGCAAACAATGCCATTAACGACTTGGTGCGCAGCCGCCTGCTGAGCCGTTTTACCAGCGAAATGACCGACGGCGCGAGTATTTATCGTCTTACGCCGCTGGCACTGGTATCAGCGATTATTACGCGCGTCACCGCGAATACAGCTCACTCAAGCTTTCAATTCAACTGTCCATGGTGGCTGATGAGATTGATAAAGCCCTGACCGCAGCTGCAGAAGATGGTGATGCGGATTTCTGGCGCAAGAATGTTTACGGCGTACTGAAGTATTCAGTGGCCGAAATTTTCGATCGTATCGATCTGAACCAACGCACCATGGATGAGCAGCAGCAAAAAGTGAAAGACGACATTGCTGCGCTGTTAAACCAGGACTGGCAGGCTGCGATCGCTAACTGTGAGCAACTGCTGAATGAAACCTCCAGCACCCTGCGAGAGCTTCAGGACACCCTGCAGTCGGCGGGTGACCAGTTGCAAACCCAGCTTCTGAATATTCAGGAACAGGTTCACGGCCGCGACGATTTAGATTTCGTTGATGCCATGATCTACAACCTGCAAATGAAGCTGGATCGCATCGTGAACTGGGGCCAGCAGGCGATTGATCTCTGGATCGGCTACGACCGCCATGTACACAAATTTATTCGTAATGCCATCGACATGGACAAGAACCGCGCGTTCAGCCAGCGTCTTCGCCAGTCGGTGACAGAATACTTCGATAACCCTTGGTTCCTGACCTTTGCCGATGCAGAACGTCTGCGTGATATGCGCGACGAAGCACTGGTACTTCGTGATGACGAAGTGACCGGTGAAATGCCGGCAGAAGTCGAGTTTGAGGAACTGACGCTGGTTAACGACCAATTGAGCGACCAAATCTCAGACATGCTGTCTCGCCACCGTCAAACGGGTGAGGGCATAGATTTGGGCGTGGTACTGAAAAACTATCTGGCTCAACACCCACAAGCCCGTCACTTCGATCTGGCGCGGATCGTGATCAACCAGGCGGTTCGCTTGGTTACTCGCAATCCGACATGAATGCAATTCAGCCGGACTGGCAGGCAATTAACGAATACGGAGCCAAGGTACAAGCGAATGTCATCGATAAATATTGAAGAATTTATGCCAGAGGAACTGGCAAAAGCGATTGCCAATCCGCTGTTCCCGGCATTGGATAGCGTCCTGCGTGCTGGCCGCCATATCGCCAGCGAAGATTTGGATAACCACGCTTATCTGATTGAGTTTGAAACCCCGCTGCAGCATTTCTACCAGCGTTATAACGCTGAGTTGGTGCGTGCACCTGAAGGTTTCTTCTACCTGCGTCCGCGCTCAACCTCATTGATTGGTCGCGCAGTGCTTTCAGAACTCGACATGCTGGTAGGTAAGGTGTTGTGTTTCCTTTACCTGAGCCCAGAGCGTCTGGCACAGGAAGGTATTTTCACCACCCAGGAACTGTTTGACGAGCTGCTCACACTGGCGGATGAGAAGAAACTGATGAAGCTGGTGACCCTGCGTGCTTCAGGTTCGGATCTTGACCGCGAGAAGCTATACGACAAAGTGAAAACCTCACTGCGTCGTCTTCGTCGTATCGGCATGATTGTGCCAATCGGCGACAACGGTAAATTCCGCGTGAGTGAAGCGACATTCCGCTTCGGTGCGGATGTGCGTGCGGGTGACGATATCCGTGAAGCACAGCTGCGCCTTATCCGCGATGGTGAAGCGGTTATTCACCAGCAGGAACATGCACAATCCAGCTTGCTAAAAGAAGATGATCACGACGAAGATCGTGACGAAGATGCTCAGGAGGTTCAGGCATGACCCAACGCGGTAAATACCAATCGCTGACCATGGTCAACTGGAACGGTTTCTTTGCCCGTACCTTTGACATCGACAATCTGGTCACAACCCTTTCAGGCGGTAACGGTGCGGGTAAATCCACCACCATGGCGGCATTTATTACAGCGCTTATCCCTGACCAAAGTCTGCTGCACTTCCGTAACACCACGGAAGCGGGCAGCTCGACGGCATCACGCGACAAAGGCCTGCACGGTAAACTGAAACCGGGTGCCTGTTATGCCGCGTTGGACGTGGTGAACTCACGTAACCAACGCATTCTGTTCGGTGTTCGTCTGCAGCAAGTGGCGGGTCGTGATAAGAAAGTCGACATCAAACCTTTTATCGTTCAGGGCCTGCCATCTGGCGTCAAGCCAACTGACATCCTGATCGAGAACGTGTCTGCCAACCAGGTACGTGTCCGTCAACTAAATGAAGTGAAAGATGCGCTGGGTGACTACGACACTGCGCACTTCAAAGCTTTCAACTCTGTGACGGATTATCACGCACAGATGTTTGAATACGGTGCATTGCCGAAGAAACTGCGTAATAGCAGCGACCGCTCCAAGTTCTACCGCCTGATTGAAGCATCGCTTTACGGTGGTATCTCCAGTGCAATTACCAAATCCCTGCGCGACTACCTGCTGCCACAAAACGGCGGTGTGAAGAAAGCCTTCCAGGACATGGAAGTGGCGCTGCGCGAAAACCGCATGACACTGGAAGCGATCAAGCTGACCCAGCGTGACCGTGACCTGTTCAAACACCTGATCACTGAATCCACCAACTACGTTGCGTCTGACTACATGCGCCACGCCAACGAGCGTCGCAACAAGTTGGAGCAAGCGCTGAAACGCCGCGGTGAAGTGCAGGGCTCTCGTCGTCAACTGGATGATTTCCAAAGCACATTCGGCCGCATGACTGACGAGCTGGATGCATTGAACGAACGTCAGACTCACCTTGAGCAAGACTATCAGGCCGCGTCTGATCACCTGCAGCTGGTGCAGACCGCTGTTCGCCAACAAGAGAAAGTAGAGCGTTACCAGGAAGATCTGGAAGAGCTGGCCGTTCGTCTCGAAGAGCAAATGATGGTGGTGGAAGAAGCCACTGAACAGCTCGCGATGGCGGAAGAGCAGGCGCATCTGACGGAAGAAGAAGTCGATAGCCTGAAAACCCAGCTTGCGGATTACCAGCAAGCGCTGGATATGCAGCAAACCCGTGCGTTGCAATACCAACAAGCGGTGAAAGCGCTGGAAAAAGCGCGCGAGCTGACAGGTAACGACGAGCTTTCGCAGGAAAATGCGGCGGAATATCTGGGGTCACTCAAAGCAAAAGAAGAGGTGCAAACCTCTGAGCTTTTGAGCCTGAAGCACAAGCTGGATCTCTCTTCTGCGGCAGCCAAACAGTTTGAGCGTGGTCTCGATCTGGTGCGTAGCATTGCTGGTGACGTGAACCGCGCTGAAGCGGGCGTGAAAGCACGCGAAGTGATTGCCAAAGGCCGCGAATTTGCCAACCTGTCTGCAAATGCTGACCAGTTGAGTGCGCAGCACCGTGACCTTGAGCGTCAGATGCGAAGCTTCCAGCAGGCGAAAACCCTGTCTGAGCAATACCAGCGCCAATTCAATGAAACCGTTGCTTCTGAAGATGCGGTAGAGCTTGAAATGGCACGCCAGCAGGAACGTCTGGAATCGGCGGAAGAAGCGGTGGGTGAGCAGGCTGAGAAAGTCCGCGAACTGCAGCGCAGCGAAAATGACATCAACGCAAAAACTGCCCAGTTTGAAAAAGTCGCACCGGCGTGGATTGCCGCGCAGGAAGCACTGGAAAAACTGGCAGAGCAAACCGGCGAAGAGCTTTACGACAACCAAGCAGTGCTGGATACCATGCAGCGCGTGATGTCGGAAGAGCGCGAAACCATCGCTACCCGCGACAAGCTACACATTGAAAAACAAGCGCTGGAATCAGAAATCGAGCGTCTGGCGCAGCCGGGCGGTAGCGATGACGCACGTCTGCAATCGCTGGCTGATACCCTGGGTGGCACGCTGCTGTCTGAGATTTATGATGACATCACCATCGATGATGCACCGTACTTCTCAGCATTGTACGGCCCTGCGCGCCACGCGATTGTTGTTCCTGATCTGAAAGGCATCAAAGAAAAGCTGCTGGATCTGGATGACTGTCCGGAAGACTTGTACATCATCGAAGGTGAAGCAGATGGCTTCGATGACAGCGTATTTGATGTTGAAGAGCTGGAAAATGCAGTTTGCGTTCACCTGAACGATCGCCAGTTGCGTTACTCTCGCTTCCCGAAAATTCCGCTGTTTGGCCGTGCGGCGCGTGAGCACCGTTTGGAAAGTCTGCGTGAAAAACGTGAAGAGTTGGTAGAAAACTACGCCAAAGCCTCCTTCGATGCGCAGAAGCTTCAGCGTCTGACCCAAAGCTTCAACCACTTCGTGTCCAACCACATGAATGTGGCGTTCAATGAAGACCCGGAAGCAGCACTGAAAACCCTGCGTGAACAACGCAACAGTGTGCAGCGCCAGCTTGCACAGCTTCGTGAAAGCGAGCAACAGGTTCGCAGCCAGTTGTCCGGCTCGAAAGAAGCCATTGCGCTGCTTAACAAACTTCAGCACGTCGTCAATGCGCTGGAAGATGAAACGCTGGAAGCGCGTCTGGAAGAAGTGGAAAGCCGTTTGTCCCAGGCAGACGAAGCGCGTCACTTCACTCGTGAACACGGCAAGGCGTTGGCAGAACTGGAAAATCTGGTATCGACACTGGACGCTGACCCAGAGCAGTTTGATGCTTTGAATGCCGCTTACCAGCAAGCAGACGAAGCGCTGCAATCGCTGAAGAAAACCCTGTTCGCCCTGTCTGATCTGGTTGAGCGCCGTCACTACTTCAGTTATGCCGATGCGGTTGAACTGCTGAACAAGAGCAGCGAGCTGAACGAGCAGCTGAAAGCCAAACTGGTGGATGCTGAGCGCGCCCGTACCCGTTCACGTGAGCATGTGAAACAGGTACGCGATCAGGTGAACCAGTACAACCAACTGCTGGCATCACTGAAAAGCTCGCATCAGGCGAAGCAGGAAACGGTTGCTGAATTCAAACGCGAACTGACTGAACTGGGCGTTCGCGCCGATGTGGAAGCGGAAGAGCGTGCACGTATCCGTCGTGACGAACTGAATGCGCAGCTTTCACAATCACGCAGCCGTAAGAGCGAGCTGGAAAAAGGGCTGACCTCGATTGAACTGGAGATGCGTTCTCTGGTGAAAACGCTGAAGAAAGCGGGTAAAGAGTACACTGATCTGCGTACTTTCGTGGTGAACGCGAAAGCCGGTTGGGTGGAAGTACTGAAGATTGCCCGCACCAGCAACGTAGAGAAGCAGCTGAATCGCCGCGAAATGGCCTACATGTCTGCTGACGAACTTCGTTCGCTATCGGATAAATCATTGGGTGCACTGCGTCTGGCGGTGGCTGACAACGAAACCCTGCGTGATGCACTGCGTGCGTCGGAAGACATGGCACGTCCAGAGCGTAAAGTTCTGTTCTACGTCGCGGTTTACCAGCACCTGCGTGAGCGTATCCGCCACGACATTATCCGCACCGACGATCCGGTTGAAGCGATTGAAGAGATGGAAGTGGAACTGGCGCGCTTGACTGAAGAATTGACCCAACGTGAGAAACGTCTGGCGATCAGCTCTGAGTCTGTGGCGAACATCATCCGTAAGACCATCCAGCGTGAACAAAATCGTATCCGTTTGCTGAACCAGGGTTTGTCTAACATTGCCTTTGGTCAGGTGAAAGGCGTGCGTCTGAATGTCTCTATCCGTGAAACCCATGCGCAGCTGCTTGAAGGCTTGGCAGAGAAAGCAGAGCAGCATCAGGACTTGTTTGGTAACAACCGTCTGACCTTCTCTGAGGCGATGGCGAAACTGTTCCAGCGCTTGAACCCGCATATCGACCTTGGTCAGCGTTCTCCTCAGATTCTGGGTGAAGAACTGCTGGATTACCGTAACTACCTGGAACTGGGTATTGAGGTTAACCGCGGTACTGACGGTTGGCTGCAAGCGGAATCCGGTGCGCTGTCTACCGGTGAAGCGATCGGTACCGGCCAGGCAATCCTGCTGATGGTTGTGCAGAGCTGGGAAGAAGAATCCCGTCGTCTGCGCGGTAAAGATGTTATCCCTTGTCGTCTGCTGTTCCTTGATGAGGCCGCGCGTCTGGATGCGAAGTCAATCTCGACCCTGTTCGAGCTTTGTCACCGCCTGGATATGCAGCTTCTGATTGCAGCGCCGGAAAACATCAGCCCAGAGCAGGGCACAACCTACAAACTGGTACGTAAGATCTTTAACGACAAAGAACATGTGCATGTAGTGGGTCTGCGTGGCTTCGGTGAAGTGTCGAAATCTTCGTTGCCACTGGAGCAAACCCTGGAAACGGTTGAATAACCAGACTCCAAACAATGAAAAGGCCAGCACTGCTGGCCTTTTGTCTTTCAAGAAGAATATTTACGGGTTAAGCAATTTTAAATATACCGATTTGTTGGGTCAGTTTATGCGCCTGTTGATTCAGACTGACTGACGTTTCGTCGGTACTTACTGTACTTTCTGATACCTGCTCGGCAGAGCGGGCGATATTGTTCACATTCATGGTGATCTCTTCCGTCACAGAAGATTGCTCACTTGCCGCTGTCGCAATCTGGGTATTCATATCGTTGATTTCCATCATCATACCCGCGATTTGATCCAGCATTTGGTTGTTCTTATTACAGTTGTCGACACTGCTGGCAACAAACTCATTCGCACCACTGATGCCTTTCACCACTTTGCCGGTTTCAGACTGCAAGGACTCCACTTTGGCGCGGATCTCTTCGGTTGAGGTTTGCGTGCGTATCGCCAGCGAGCGCACTTCATCAGCGACCACGGCGAAGCCACGACCTTGCTCACCCGCGCGGGCGGCCTCGATCGCAGCGTTCAAGGCCAATAAGTTGGTCTGTTCAGCAATACCCTGAATCACATCCAGCACCGATCCAATGGAGTCACTCTCAGCTGAAAGCTGTTCCATTGACTTGGTGGCTTCATTCATCCGGCTAGAAAGCTCAGAAATGTTGCTCACCAGCTGCTGGCCTACATCAGCACTTTGACGCACAGACTGCACGACATTTTCAGACGATTCTGATGCGTTGTTGGCAAAAGAGGCGACTTCTGAAATAGAGGCACTCATTTCTGTTGCTGCAGTCGCCACCTGACTGGAGTTTGACGCTTGTTGGTCAACTTCACTGCGCATGGCTGAAATGTTTTTCTGGATGGATTCAGATGCGTCACCCAGCGCTTTAGCCGTGGCATCTGCTCCTTTTATCAAGCCCATGAAATCATCCAGCATGGTATTCATAGAGCGTGAAAGCTCGCCGATTTCATCTTTGCTTTTTGCTTCAAGGCGAATCGTCAGGTCATGCTCTTTGGCTATCTGGATAATTTTTGATGTCAGCACGGAGATGGGGCGGCTGATACTGTTGGCAATTACCCAAGCAATTAGGGCTGAGATAACAATGATGATGAACCCAACAACCCCGGCTTTGGTGTACAGCGAGTTTTGCAGGGCATGGACATTCGCCATTGCCTCTGCTTTGGTGATCTCGGTAACGAGTGCCCACCTTTGGCCCAGAATATCGATAGGGGTGTATGACGAGAACACATCCTGTCCAAAATGGTTTTTGTCACTGCAAATCCGGCTTCACCACCGATGGCGGCATTGATATGGGCGGTGTTGATAGGTTGCTGGCCTGCTGAGGATTCTGTGGTGGCGATACGGCTTACGGTTTTTTCTGCCACACCGGAAGCACGCAGGCATCCAAATAAGCGTCTTTGTTCTCAACCAGCATACGTGCTTGCGACCGGATAAGGTTATCGCTACCTACAAGGAACGACTCGCCTGTATCACCTAATCCATCTGCACGCCATTCCGAGTCGTATGTCATCATGCTGTTGATGGCATCGATTGGCATCTGGAAAATAATGACGCCAATACGCTCACCATTTTTCACAACAGGTGATGCGATAAACGAAGCTGGGCTGTCGTAAGAGGGGTAGTAGGGAGCAAAGTCGATAAACGCGAATTCACCGGCTTTAAGATTTTTCGCACCTTTGAAGGCTTGCGCTAATCCTGTGTCTTTATAGGCGCCGGTATCTAGGTTCGTTGCATAGTCGAGTTCTTTGAAAACGGTGTAAACGACATTGCCAGAGGTATCGACCAGGAAGATGTCGTAGTAGCCAAACGACTCAAGATACTTGCGGTAATTTGGATGGTAAACCTCATGGACTTCACTATAGGTCGTACCGTCATCGGCTTTGTCGAGAAGGTGTTTGCTGCCAAGAGGGTTTTGGTTCAGACCGATATAAGCTTGTTGCAACAATTGCCCACTGGTGCCGATGGTGTTGAGTTTAGAAGTAGCATCGGTCGCTTGATTGTTGGTTTCCTGATAGGTGCGACCGAACTCATTGACATAGTAATTGTTCAGGACTTCAGCTTGATTTGCCTTCGGAAGGGCTTCTGATTCCACACTTTGGAAGCTTTTTGAAAACTGGACAATGGCGTTCTCTGTCATGGTCGAGTTAGCCATGTTGACGATTTGCCGGCTGATCGTTGTAAAGTAATTTTCGATTTCTGTTTTTTTGATAGCTCTTACGGAGCGAAGTTGGTTTTCAACCTGGGTTTCCAGTGCTTTCCCCGATTCGCTTACCGCTGCAAAGGTTAAAAAAGCAGTGGTAGCAATAACGCCAGCGACACCTGTCCCGATCAGCGCAGCTCTTATTTTTGTGGATACTTTCATGTTTCCTGCTCCCAAAAACGTTACTAACGTCTTATTAACAACACTGTTAGTGTAGAAAACGTTTTTGAGATCTGCGTCAAAAAATAATATCCCTCAAGTTTCTTATGGAAGAGTTATGAAGGCGAAGGGTAGCGGGTTTATCAGTCGATAAAGCAGCCGATTTGAAAGCAGAAGCAATTTGCAATGTATGGAAAAATAACCATATAGACGCAACCTGCCTTAAATGATGGGATTGGCAATTTTTGAGTGTGTATTTATAGCTGGGCAGCGCAGAAGGCCTTAGCCCAGCCTGTTTCAGATGAAAGTGAGTTTCTGCGGCTGTTTATGATGTGAGGCTAGTTTTTTCCAAAATCGCGACACTGTGAAATTGATCAAATTTGTATCCCACGTCAGTCAGTATCCCAACCTGTTGAAAACCAAACTTCTCGTGTAAACGGATGGAAGCCGGATTTGGCAGAGTGATAACCGAATAAGCCCTTTTTACCGGCGAGTACGCCATTTTTTCCAACAGTGTTTGCATCAGGCAGATCCCAGCCCTTTGGCACGGCATTCATGATGCAGGTAAATAGTGATTTCGGAACTGACTTTATAGGCCAGCTTTTCCCGAAATTCCCCATTGTAGGCAAACCCAATCACTTCCCCTTGGTCGTCTTCTTTCACTAGTACGTGATAGTAGCCATCACTGTCAGTCAGTTTATTAAACCAGGCTTCCCGTCGCTCAATCTCCCATTCGTCGTAGTCAAAGGTGATGGAGGTGTGTTTTACGTAATGGTTATAAATAGCGTTGATTGCGGGCAGATCTGCTGCCGTCGCTGTCCTTATCGTCATTGATGTGTCCTTAATTACTTCAGTCGGACAACGCCATATTCACAGCGGATTCTGCGTGAAGATCGGTGGTGTCATAAAGGGGAACCGGGGTGTGATGTTGCTGCACCAAAAGGCCGATTTCAGTGCAGCCAAGAATAATGGCATCAACACCTTGGTGCTTTAGCGAGTCAATCACGGATAGATACTGTTTCCGTGAGTGGGAGTTGATTTCGCCTTGAACCAGCTCCTGATAGATAATCTCGTGGACGATATCCTGATGCCAATCTTCCGGCACCGTGACGCGAATGCCGTGGGATTCAAGCCGCTCTTTATAAAAGGGCTGTGACATAGTAAACCGTGTGCCCAGTAGCCCCACATGATGGATGCCATCGCGCTTCAGGCGCTCTGCGGTTGCATCGGCAATGTGCAGCAAGGGAATAGAGATCGTAGCCTGAATCTCTGGCGCGACTTTGTGCATGGTGTTGGTCGCAATCACAATGAAATCTGCGCCGGCATTTTGAAGTTTTAGTGCCTCGTCAGCCAACATGGCGGCCGCGTTATCCCAGTCACCTGCGCGTTGAAGCACTTCTACTTCGGCAAAGTCGACA
Organism: Enterovibrio sp. JCM 19048; assembly: GCA_001310415.1. Classification (GTDB taxonomy): domain Bacteria; phylum Pseudomonadota; class Gammaproteobacteria; order Enterobacterales; family Vibrionaceae; genus Enterovibrio; species Enterovibrio paralichthyis. The sequence continues at coordinate 251,072 of BAXE01000005.1, forward strand.
CTGCTTATCAGCAGTTTGGCTGAATGGTGCCCACCAAGTTGCTGTCTGACCCGCTGGTTCAATAAGCGGTAGTAGGTCGCGGTTGACTCCCAGCTCATTCCGCCAATTATGCCAATCGTCTTCATATCTGCTTCCTTGTCATACGTGCCAGAGGGGAGGTTCATACGTCACTGTATGGCGTCTGTTTGGGTATATATACAAAATAAGTGGCTAAATGAAAACAGAAAACGCTTGGCAACCGACAGGCAGTGGCTGGCGGTAGAAAGGGAGGACGGATTATTGGGTGTAGATGTTGTGATCCTCGATACCGACGCCTTTGAGCCAGCTTTTGTACCAGGAGGCTAAACAATCAATGGGTTTAGGCTTTGAGATAAGAAAGCCTTGCAACAGGATGTCAGGGTAACGGGTTGAGAGGTATTCCAGTTCGGCAAAGTTTTCGACCCCTTCAGCCACCAGGCCCACATCGAATTTCTCGGTGATCTCAGACAGAGATTGCACAATCACCTGGCTGAATTTGTCACTGTGGATTTGGCTTACCAGAGTCCGGTCGATTTTTACTTCAGTGAACGGCAGGCTACGAAGCTGGTGAAGGTTAGTAAATCCGGTACCGAAATCGTCCAGTGACAAACCATATCCCTTGATACGAAGCCGGTTGAGTGACTCCATCTGCTCGGCAGATTTCAGCGCATATTCTTCAGTGATTTCCAGAATAACGCGCGACTTGTCGATCTCACGGAACTGGAAAAGGTTATCGAGTCGGTCGGCTATCTCCAAATCTGCAAGTTGCTGTGCAGAAAGATTCAGGCTGATTTTGACTTTGTCGCCAAAAATTTCAGAGAGAGTATCAATGTGCTTGGCGGTTGTTTCTGCCAATTGCATGGTCAGCAGATCCATCAGGTCATGTTCAACCGCCGTCGGAATGAAGCGGCCGGGAAGGATCGCGCTGCTTTGCCCTGGCTTTTCAATCCTCGCCAGCACTTCCAGGCTGTCTACGAGGTTAGTTCTGGCATTCAGTTTAGGCTGGTAGTAAGGAACGACCTGATGGCGTTCAATGTGATGGAGTAACTCCTCCGCGCTCATTTTCTCGTAGTTGGTGAACTTACGCTCTTCGAGTTGCAGCTTGCGGTCAATGATGAGTTGCAAGGCTTCTTGCTGAATGGGTTTGGCAATGCTGCCAAGCAGGCAGACCTGTTGCTGGCGGGCGACTTCAGCGGCCAGTTCGATGATCCGGCTGTCTAAATCCGAAATGATGCAGATGCCGCCTGTGTATTTCATAATGCCGAGTTCACGGATCAGCGCCATGCCGTCCATACCAGGCATGTTTAAGTCGGTCAGGACAATGTCATATCGAGACGGGTCATTGCGCAGCTCATTGAGTGCTTTTTCCGGGCACGTGAAACAGTTGACTGTCTTGTGCCCAAGTTCAGCCAGCATGCTTTTGACCATCACGGTGATAGCCTGGGAGTCATCAACAACCAGTATTCGCCTTTGGCGCGACATTGTCTCAACCTTGATAATTTGCCTCTTTATTAAAACTAGATGTTTTGCGTCAAATTTCAATCACCTGATGGCGGAAAAAGTCGGCGAAAATATGTTCATCTGTTATTTTCTTTTTCTTTGATGACGTTAGCTGAATTTTGCGGCCACGCTTCATCAAGAGAAAGCAGGGAAAAGCGGCTTCACGATTTGTCAGTGCCGAATCCGGCGAGGATCCGGCCATCTTCCCGGTATGCTTGTTTTGTCTGACCGACTCTGAAGGACTAATACCATGAATAGATTCGATGTGACGGAACTGCTGTTACTGGCAGCGCTGTGGGGCGCCTCCTTTATTCTCATCCGTTATGCCGTACCGGATTTTGGGCCCTTTGCGCTGATTTTGGTGAGGGTGGGGCTGGCGACGCTTTTCTTGGTTCCCATCCTTGCCGTCCGCCGTCAGGTCAATGCACTGAGGGAAAACTGGTTCCATGCCTGTACGGTAGGGCTATTCAGTTCCGCCATTCCTTTTTTACTTTTTGCCTATGCCATGGTCAGCGTGTCAGGCAGTTTTGCTTCGATACTTAACGCAGGGACACCCATCTGGGGAGCGATCATTGCGTACTTCTGGTTGGGAGAAGCAATGAATGGGCGGCGTATTGCTGGTCTGGTGCTTGGCGTTGTCGGTGTATTGATTCTGGTGTGGGGAAAACTTGATTTTGGGCAGCAGGGTTTGGGATGGCCTGTGTTGGCCGTGCTGGGCGCAACCGTGTTTTACGGCGTGTCTGCCAGCTATACAAAGCGTTTCCTCACCGGCGTCCCGCCATTGGTTACTGCGACAGGCAGCCAGATAGGCGCGACAGTCGTGCTTTTACCTATGGGGATTGCTTTCTGGCCGGATACTGCGCCCACGGCATCCGCTTGGTCTGCCAGTATCTTACTAGGTGTGGTTTCAACCGGGTTTGCCTACATTCTCTTTTTCCGGTTAATCCGGAGTATCGGTCCGGCAAACACCATCGCTGTTACCTTCCTCATTCCCCTTTTTGCCGCGCTTTGGGGCGCCTTGTTTCTGGGCGAGACTATTACGCCACGAATGGCGGTTGGTGGGGCGACAATATTCCTGGGAACGGCTTTGGCGACGGGAATCATTGGTACACGGCGGGCAACGAAACAAGCCTAACGACAAAGAGCCCATCAAGGGCTCTTTGTTTAGGTAACTCAGCGTTCGTTTTTATGTTCTTCTTCTGCAGTAGTCAGCAGTGACACTTCTAACAGAGGTGCTGCATCAATACTGTCGGCATTCATCATTGAAGAAATGCGTTGAACTGAGGAGATCAGCAGCGATTGTTCCCACTCTTCTAAAGCCTGAAAGCGGGAGATGAAGCTTTCCTGCAACGGTTTCGGCGCTTGCTCCAGCGCTGCATGCCTTCCGGTGTCAGGTGCGCATGCACCTTACGTTTATCCAGGTTGCTTCGAACGCGGACAATCAGGTTTCGGCTCGCAAGTCTGTCCAGAATGGTTGTTGCTGTTGCTTGGCTCATGTTGGTGTGGTTGGACAACTGGCGGATGGTCACCTCACCGAGATCCTGGATAGCACGCATCAATACCAATTGTGGGCCTGTCAGGCCAGCAACTTTATTGAGTTTGCGTGAATGCAAATCGATGGCTCGAATAATTTGTCGTAATGCTACCAGTACCTCTTCGTGCTTCTCCATCGAAGCCTCTCCTTTAAACAACAGCGAAACGTAAAGTGCCGGGATTATCCGGGTTAAACATCAAATGTTAAAGCCCTTTCTTACCGATAAACAGAGGTAGGAGCAGGCCAATGTCTTAAAACATTAACCATACACGCTAATTAACCGTTTTCTCAAGGATGCTGCCCACTCAACGGCGAAAAGAGCAGGGTGAGATAAGCGTGGAAAGGTGGGGGCGATCAATGATGTTCTGCCTGAGAAATTGCCGGAATTAAACGGGGTTTGGCGAGATTTTTAGTCATCAATGGACAAGCATGCGCACAACTGGATTTTGTCCACGAATGCAATGAGATACAACACCTGAACGCTTTTTTCGACTGAGTATCCAAACCAGAAAAATGGCATTCGATTAATCATTTTAAAGTGTCAAAATTCATTAAAAACAATTGCATATGCAAATCCTAATTCAGGATGGGCTAATGCTTTTTGATGAAGGTTTTCTAACTCTTTGTTTTCAAATATTCATGCAATTTCCGGCAACAAAAACTGTGACGTTTGCCATACTAGGATCTCTAGTTGGAGGTGGCGCATGGATTTTGCTCGTACGCTTTTTAAGACAGTCATTTTGTTTGTTGTCTTATCACAATCGGTCTGGGCGGTTGAGGTAGCTGAAGCTGAAACCCAACCTTCGCTCGAGGCAATGCTATGGGTGCAACAGGCAGAACCTCAGGCGGATGCCGTCGTCTATGACAGAACGCTTGCAACTATCTATGATCAATTCTCTTTTGCTCCAATCTGGCGCGACTACCGCGCGAAAGATGAGCTGGAAACCCAGATCAATATCATTTCTCTGGCAGGTATCAGCCAAGACTTCGAATGGCGGGCTTTATTGCTCCGTGACTTGCGAAACAGCGGCGACTGGCGCGCCTATGATGTCTTCGCAACAGACAGCCTGTTAGCGCTCATGAGTTACATTGACCAGATACCTGAGCACGGTAAAAGCTGGTATTTCGGCACTGACATCACCGAGCAGCTCCTGTCCCTACTCAAGGGCGCACATTATCCCTTATTGCGGCAGCCACCCAGAATGCATTGTATGACTTTGTATTTGGTTTGCGTCCCGACACACCCCAGTACCGTGCAATGGCAAAAGCCATTGTGAAATTGCAGGATATGCAAACGCATATCTGGCCCAAGATTGTTCAAAAAGGCTTGATCCGGGAAGGTGATCCTTTAGAGGATGCTGACCACTTTATTACCGCGCTTGAACGTCAGGGCGTGCTGGCAAAAGCTGATGCCCAGCGCTTGAAAATAGAGCGGGTTAACTACTTTCACCCGCTTTTGGTTGACGCTGTCAAACGATTCCAGGGCAGGCATGGTCTGAAACAAGATGGCGTGATTGGTAAGTCAACACGCCGCTGGCTTAACAAATCTGCTAACACCCGCATTCAGATTCTGGCGCTGAACATGGAGCGCTTGCGCCTATGGCCCACTGAGCGTGAAAGTATCATTTTGGTCAACATCCCCAACTATGAAATGCAGCTTTGGATAGACAGTGAGTTGATTCTGGACAGCAAAGTGGTGGTCGGGCGTCCAAGCCGACGCACGCCACTGTTTGATTCGCGGCTGGATTCGGTGGTGTTCAATCCTGCGTGGAATGTGCCCGTGAAAATCATGCGAAAGGATATTCTGCCGAAATTACGCAATGACAGCGAATACCTGGAAAAAAACAGCTATACGGTGTTGAGCGATTGGACTGACGCTCAGGAAATCCCTTCTGAGCAAATAGACTGGCAGAACATCAACCCCAACAACTTCCCTTACCGGTTGCAGCAGTCTCCCGGCGATATGAATGCCTTGGGCCGTTTCAAGTTCAATACGCCAAATGGCAATGCTATCTATTTGCATGACACACCGGCGAAAAGTCTGTTTGCCAAAGAGCGCAGGGCGTTTAGCTCCGGATGTATCCGGGTTCAGAAAGCCGAAACCTTGGCGGAGATTTTGATCAGTCGCTCTGGATTTAATTATGGCGACTACGATTACTACCGCAGAATACCGGAAACCAAATGGGTATCCCTGCGCAAGCGTTACGCGGTTTACACCATCTACCAAACGGCTTGGGTTAACGAAAGTGGTGAAGTAGAGTACCGGGATGATGTTTACCATTATGACGCCAGACCGAAACGCAATACCGCCGTTTCGCTGACCGCCAGCAACAGCCAGTCTTAATTTTTCGGCGGGTTGGCGCGTCCCGGAAAGCGCCTTCTTGCCGACCTCCTTTGAGATCTTCAGCACACTTACAGATTTTTACATTCCCCTGACAAGGTCAAAAAACAGCCATAAATCATCAATAAACGGTGATTTTTACAACGAATGGTTCGTAACTGAGACAGTTGTGGGTTTGATTATCTGATCCTATCCCGCTAGATTCCCATCTGTTTTTCGGCGCGGTCTCAGCATTTCTGCTGACTTCAGGACATTGCTGCGCCGTTTGGGTTTTTACTTTGTTATGGGAATTAGTTGGTTGTTTATGGACGGTTTGGATACCCAGCGTCGACGCTTTTTATTAGGTGGAGCGGCGTGTCTTGTGGCGGCGGCCTTACCCGGAAAGGCAATCGCGTTACCTTTGGCTGCGGGAAAACCGCGAAATTTGAGCATGTTTAGCCTGAATACGGGAGAACAGGCCGATGTTTGCTATTTTGATGGCAAAACATACATCAAAAATGAACTGGTTGAGTTGAACCATTTGTGCCGGGATTTTCGCCGTGACGAAGCGACGGATATGGATCCGAAACTGTACGATCAGCTTGCTGCAATTTGTAAGCTGGTTGGGGCAAAGCATCCTATTACGATGGTCTCCGGCTATCGCTCGCCCGCAACCAATGAGATGTTGCGTAAAAACGGTGGTGGGCAAGCCAAGAAGAGTTATCACATGACCGGGCAGGCGATCGACTTTTTTATCGAACGTGTGCCATTGGCTGACATCCGCAAAGCGGCACTGTCGCTAAAAGCAGGCGGTGTGGGTTACTACCCTAACAGTGGATTTGTCCATATCGATACTGGGCCGGTGCGAAGCTGGTAACTAAAAAAGGCGCCCTTCAAGAGCGCCTTTTGTGTATACCCAAACGACCTGAATCCTGCATCCTCAGGTTGTTTAGGTATATTGCGTTAGCCGATGAGCCTCGATATAGCGTTCGCGTTTTTGGCTTTCAGTCTGATCAGGTCAACCATCACCAACCCATCAATACAATCGGCGAAGTCGGATCGACGCTGAAATCCAAAAATTGCACCCCGCCGGGTTCACACAACTCACCGTACTGTTTGTAGAGGGTTGGGATACCGGTACCCAGATTGTCCAGCAGCATCTTGAGCGTCTTTAAATCTTTTTGATAATTGTCCCCGCAAAAGTGCCCCAACAATTCGTGTTCTTTTTGTCTGTCGATACTGTAGGGGCGTTTTGAACGGGCGATATCCGTATGTGCACCGAAGTAGGTGCGATAGAAGAAGATCAGCAGTTCTTTTGCGGCGGAAGGCAGGGCATTGCTGATGGTTACAGGGCCAAACAGATAGCGGTAATGCGGATGTTTGGCCAGAAACGCGCCAATGCCGAGCCAAAGGTAATCCAGACTCCGCTTACCCCAATATTTGGGCTGCACAAAACTCCGGCCAAGCTCTAGCCCGCTGTCGAGGATGTTCGCCATTCCATCACCGTAATCAAACAGGGAATGGGAATAAATGGATTCAATCCCTTGTTGGGCAATGACAGCCTGTGTATCGCAAAAACGGTAGGCACCCACGATCTCAAGAGCAACCGGATCCCAAAGCACGAGGTGAAAGTAGTGCTGATCGTATTTATCAATGTCCCGCCTTTGCCCTGTGCCTTCGCCTACAGCGCGGAAAGCGACTTCCCGTAAACGGCCTATCTCTCGCATCACGTGCGATTCATCCCGATAGCGATAAAGGTAAATCGCTTTACCATCCGGCGTGTTTCCGAGCAGTTCGCTGCATTCCAGTTCTTTGGCCAGTTTCAGCCTTGGCTCCGGAGCCGCGATGGCAGATTCCGTAGGAAACAGTCCATTTTTACCTTTGCCGATGTTATAGAGGTGTTTGCGGAACAGCTTTACACGGGTTTTTGGAGGTAGATTGGCACTGCTTTGGTAGCTGGAAAACGGAATGGCTTCACCAATGGTCAGGTTGATATTGCGTTTATCCTGCCCAAACATTTCGTTGACCAGCAGCAAGGTAGAAAGTGGCTTATAAACCAGGGATGCACCATAAAATACCGCTGAATTCCTGCCATCAACATGAATTGGCAGGATGGGAGCTTTTGCCTTGCTTGCCATGCGCAAGAATCCCTGATGCCAATCCTTGTCTTTAACCCCCGTCGCTCAGACGCGAAACTTCCCCTGCCGAAGATGATCAATGCCCCTTCATTCGCCAGCCATTCGTCAATGGCGATCAGGTTTTCTTTTGGGGTTCTGCCGGACATGTTATTCACCGGCAGCAGACAGGCATTCATGGGCTCGATTTGCATCAACAGATTGTTCGCAACGGCTTTTACGTCTGGTCGGATTTCGCGTACCAGTTTGAGCAGCGCCAAACCATCCAGAGAACCGATAGGATGGTTGGCAATGATAACGACCCGTCCCGATGTGGGGATCCGTTCACGCTCTCTGTCGCTGGTGGTATAGCTGAAGCGGAAATAATCCAGAACCTGTTCGACAAACTCGAACCCTTTCAGATACGGATATTTGTGCGCAAATTCCTGGAAAGCTTGTTGGTGCAGGAGGCGTTGAAGGGTAGAGCTGACGGGTTTCGCTATCCAGGGTCTACCCGCAATCGTGGGATACCGGTTGGCGATGACTTCATCAATATTGAACATGATCCTTCCTTTCTTATGCCGGTTGTCAGGCGGCTTCAGTTTCCGATTTCTCGCGTTTGCCAAGCGCTTCATTCGGCACAGCAAACGCATCGGTTTCCATCAATAAATGTGGCTTTTCTGTCCAGCGGAGAAGTTGCAGCGTCCCTTCATGCTGTTCCACTAAAGCGGTGCAGTTTTCAATCCAGTCACCATCGTTGAGATACAAGGTGCCACCCAGTGATTTCATATCCGGGTGGTGGATGTGACCACACACGATGGCATCAGCGCCGCGACGGCGGGCAAATTGCACCGCCGCATTTTCAAACCTTTCTATAGCAACGTTCGCCGATTGGACACGCAGCTTGATGTAAGACGCCAGCGACCAATAGGAAAAGCCACATTTCCGGCGTAGCACTGACCACCACCGGTTCAGAAACAGCAGGAAGTCGTAACCTACATAACCAGCGATTTCGGTCATCCGGCTGTGGCAAACCGCGTTGTCAAACTCATCGCCATGGACAGCGATGATGCGTTTGCCACTGGTTGTGATACGTTCAAAACGGGATCGGACTTCGATTTTGCCAAAGTCGAAATTGAAGTAGTCGCGCACGGCTGCGTCATGGTTGCCGGGTATGTAAACCAGACGACAACCTTCATGGGCACGTTTGAGAAGCAGGGCAAGGATTTGGCTGTGGGTTTCTGGCCAGTGACGGCTGGACTTCATCGCGTGAAAATCGACAATGTCTCCAACCAGCACAATGGTCTCTGCAGTGTGGCGGTTGAGAAAATCCAACAGGTAGTGGGCTTTGCAATCTTTATTGCCGAGGTGGAGGTCAGAGATCCACAGTGTTCGCAATGAAACCGGCGTCATAGGCATCCATGTAATTGACGATACAAATTAGCTTATGGATAACGCTAAGGCGCTTTGGTGAAGCTCTGTTGTCATTTGAGTGACGAGTCGGTGTCATACCGATTGCAATGTGATGACACACATTTACGAGCCAGACTTTACATCCGTCCGCGCAAAGGCAGGAATAATGGGCTTCTCATTAAAATAGACTGAACAGCATGATATGCTTGAGCCGTTTCTCGCATATATACGGATTTACATATGGCTCTGAAGTACGAAATCGTCCCTGTAACGGGTTTCCAGCAAAATTGCTCCATTATCTGGTGTGATAAAACCAATGAAGCGGCATTGGTCGATCCGGGTGGTGACGTCTCCAAGCTGGTGGCAAAGGTCAATGAACTGGGTGTGAATGTCACCAAGGTCTTGTTAACCCACGGACACCTTGACCATGTTGGCGGCACTGAAGAAGTGGCTGCTGCTTACAACGTGCCGGTGATTGGGCCTGAAAAACAGGATGCGTTTTGGCTGCAGGCGTTACCGGGTCAAAGCGACATGTTCGGTTTTCCGCGTACAGAAGCGTTTGATCCGACTGAATGGCTGGAAGAAGGCGATGAAGTCAAACTGGGTAACAGCGTGTTGAAGGTTATCCATACACCAGGTCATACGCCGGGTCACGTGGTGTTTTTCAGTGAAGAAGATCGCGTGGCGTGGGTGGGTGATGTGCTTTTCAACGGCAGCATTGGCCGTACTGACTTCCCGAAAGGCGATCATAAAACCCTGATCAGCTCAATCCGTGACAAGTTGTTCCCGCTGGGTGATGACATCACTTTCATTCCAGGTCATGGCCCGACTTCCACCTTCGGTATTGAACGTCAGCAAAACCCATACGTCGCTGATGCCATGCCTCTGTGGTAAGCCACTAATCTCCGGTACTGGCATCTGTTACCTCGCTGGGTGCAGATGCCAGATAGCGGCGCGACAAGCCCACAAAATCCTCCAGCGGTCTGTCTAGCAAATCCTCATTAACGAAAACATCGTAGCCCAATAATTCCCTGCTGTAGCGCATCCGGTTCGCCAACATGGCGATCAACCCTTTATACACTTTTCCGCTGGCACCCGTGTATGGCGTGTCATCAAACAGCATGTCCTCAAAGCTTTCTTTTGATGGCGATTCCGCACGGCGGTAAGCGGTTAAGAGGAGGGCGCGTTGTTCCATCACAATATGACCGGCAAGTCGGTAACTGATACCTTCAAGGAATGGTTCATAGTCTTTCAAGCGAAGCGCAAACCAAGGTAGGGTTGATGCCACCCTTCCGTCGACACAGAGGGAATGCCAATCTGGGAGATATTGCGCCATTTCACGCTCCATCCACCTTTTGGGGTGTGGTGTTGAAGGTGCATGTCGGTCAGGGAGAAGGTGATTGTTTGCTGATCGATCATATGTCCAATGTACAGGCCAAGCCCACCGAGAAGCGCTAAGCCAAGCAGCGCGGGTATGGGTTTTACCTCGGGGTTAAGCAGGATCATTGCGACCACAATCATCGCCAGGATCAGTACTGCAATCCGGAAATACTTCCCAATGTGTTGATGCGGTGGGTGAATCAGCAATCCGTATCTCTCTCGCCAAATGATTCAGTCTGTCAGGTATACCTGATAATGGTTTGAGTATATACCGGCATAGGCGAAATTTGATCACCGGCAGGTTGCTTATAATGCACACAAAATAGCACCAAGATTCAGACGTTTGGCTCAAGTTTCCGTTTGAAGCTTCGTTAAAGCTACAAATGAGGGGGATTTTTGGTATAAAACGCGCTTTGTTTTTCACCCTGCCTCTTGAAATTGTTTCGGTAAGTCAGGGGATGCTTAACGCAGTGAATCGAAGTAGGACGATTTAATGAAAATCTCTCACAAACGCAAAGTTCAACTTAAGCTTCAAAAACACATTAAAGCTGCAAAAGCAGCAGTGAAAAAAGAAGTACAGTTGAAAGCGCCTAAAGCAGTTAAACCAGCTGTAGAAACCAAGGTTAAAGCAGCGCCAAAAGCGGAAGCAGCACCTAAAGTTGTTGCTGAAGTAGCACTGACACCTAAACAGCAACAAGTGCTGGATATCGTTCGTCAGAATGCTGAGGGTATCAACCTAAAGGTATCGGTTTGGCAGCAGGCCAGGAAGAGTCAAAAGCCGCATCTTGGGCAACTGCAGCGCTTAAGAAGCTGGCTGAGGAAGGCGTGGTAGAACGCATCCAGCAGGGCAGCAAAGTGCTTTACAAAGCACTGTAAGAGTCTCTTTGACTTAACATGGTCAAGCCAGCCTCCGGGCTGGTTTTTTTGTAGCCGAAATGGGCGTGAATTTAACCACCTGTTAAATGGCTGTAGCGTCGAATGATGCCTTTTCTGGGCATGAAATCTATTTCACCGATCAACCCCAAAGTTCTCATAATTTTGGGAGATTCTTCGCGAAAACCACATATATTGAGTGATAAGTTGAGCTCAACCGAACGTGCTTTTTCGCTTTTTTGCGACGCTTTGACGAAGACCGTTTGGAATATCTCCAGATGAAACTAAGCAACAGGATTTGCTATGACGGGATATTTAGACAATTCGAAGAGTCAGAATCAGCATATAGTCAGTTTTGACTATACCCACTTTCTGTGTGAGGCAAGTCACCAGCATTTGAGCTTCTTCGAGGCAATGTTGGCGCCGTTTGTACGCCTTAAACGCCCGAGCGATGTGGAACTCCAAGGACGTTTTCCCAGTGAAATCTTCACTTCGCTCGTGTCCCAGTCCCTCTCTTCCCTGAACAGTGATGTGTCGAATTTGGTGACACTGATCAACGAGGCGAAAAAGCAGGAGATCAAAACCCTAACCGTATTTCTTCCCTATGCCTTGGACGAAGCCGAACTTGCGTTGATCAGGCAAAAACGGCGGCGACCATTGAACAGCATTCGATAGACAGGGAATACCTGCAGGTCACACTATAACGCCACCATAAAGGTGGCGTCGTATTAACATTTTTGGGCTTGAAAACGGTTTAAAGCGTTATCCCTTCTGCGAGCAGATATACCCCATATATCGCAGCCAGAATAACCCCAACCAAGAGAAATTTGTTTGGCCCATGGAAGCCGGGCTTTCCTGCTTCCCGCTTGGTATGCATGTAAAAAGCAATACCCGGCAGATAAAGCAGCGCTGCCAAAAGCAAGTGATGAAGACCTGATGCATAAAGCAGCCAAATCCCGTAAATGGTCGCCAGTGAGGCAATAAAACGCACACGGGCAGATACCAGCTCAGTTCGGGATAGTTTGAGCAGGTAGGCGGCGACCAACAGGTAAGGCACCAAAATCATCTCGGATGCGATGGTAAGCAGGTCGTCATAACCACCACCAATCAAAAACATCATGATCAGGCAAAGCTGGATGGCACAACTGGTCAGCCACAGGGAAAATACTGGCGTACCGTTTTTGTTGGTTTCGCTGAAACACTTGGGAAACAAACCGAGGCGTGCTGCCGTAAACGGAGTTTCCGTCGCCAGCAATGTCCAACTCAAATAAGCACCACTGACCGAAATAATCAGTCCTGCACCAATGATAAACGCACCGGCTTTACCGAAGAGGGTCTCAAGGATCTTCGCCGCCGATGGGTTAGGCAGTTTTGCCAATTCAGGGGTTGAAATGACACCCATTGAGAGCAATGTCACCGCCACATAAAGGAACAGGCAGACCAGCAGACCAAGGATGGTTGCACGTCCAACATCTCGCTTACTCTTGGCGCGGCCGGAGCAGACCACGGCACCTTCAACGCCGATAAATACCCAGACAGTGATTAACATTGTCTGTCTTACCTGTTCAAACAGGCTGGGGGCACCGTCAATTTTCAGGCCGGTGAAATCGAAAGTGAACGTGTGCCACTTAAACGCAAACAGCGTGGCAATGATAAAGATGATGATCGGGATCAGCTTGGCGATCGTCGTGACATAGTTAACGAAGGTCGCGGTCTGCACGCCGCGAAGCACAAGGTATGTACCAACCAAATCAAGATCGAAGAGAGCACTACCGACAGCAGGGTGTTTCCATCGCCAAACAGGGTGAGTGAAGGGGTGTCGAAAAACAATCCCAAGGTGCTGAATACGATCACGAGGTAAGAGACGTTCGCCACTGACGAACTTAACCAATATCCCCAAGAAGAGAAGAATCCGCACAGGTCGCCAAAGCCTGCTTTTGCGTAACCAAAAACGCCACCGTCCACTTCAGGTTTGCTCAGCATAAGCTCCTGGAAAGTGAGTGCCAGACAAATCATACCGAATCCGGTAATGATCCAACCCAAGGTAACAGCCGCTGGGCTCGCCACTGCGGCCATATTTTGCGGAAGACTAAAAACACCCGCCCCAATCATGGAACCGATAACTAACGCCGTAAGGGCTTTTAGGTCGAGTTTATTGCTCAAAGTAGAGTTATCCATCGAAAAACTGCATGAGTTGCAGAGTATAGATAAAAACAGGGGTGGGAGCTTTGTTCAGAAATGGGAATATTGTTTACCTGATCCCGTTGAATCTCGGGGGGTAAATAGGGTGCGGCATCGGTTGACACCGCAGGGATAGCTTGCTTGGTATGGCGGGTTTCTTAGTGCAATTGTTCCGGTACACCGGAAATGACGAAACCAGCAGTTGTCGTTGTAGAACCTAAAGGCATCTCGATATCGGCAAACTGGTTCATTGCACCGAAAGCGATAACAGCCGCTGATGTATCAGACGCCATGGCTTTTTGCATCAAAGCTGCTGCATCGTGTTTTGCCGTTGGGCGGGCAATACGAATTTGGGAAACCTGAATACCTGCCTGTACAAACAAAGAAAGAGAAAAGTTGGATGGCGGTGCAATCAGGGTGATCCATTTATTGGTTTCTGTCAGGGACTTCAACAGGCGTAGCAAGTAAGCAGCTCGCTCTGGTTGTTTTGATAGATATTTACAGGAATAAGGTTCACGCTGCTTTGGGTGTGCGGGCGTTGGTAGCTGTACTGGTGGAAGCTACGCGCTCCCGCTGCAATACGCGCATAACATTCGCGAAGCGCCGTAACGCTTGTTTGTGATCCTGTGTTGAATGGGTTGCTCGCAAACGACTGTTTCATATCTATGCCCTGTACGAATATCCAATACTGTATGCGTATACAGTAGTTGTAATTTTTAGTTCTGACAATAGAAAAGTGAAAAACAACGAGAATCAGATCACGAAAATTTGGTGTTTGATGTCCAAAACACCCTCTTGCCATGAATACCGGTCTTGTTAATATGTCGCTCAATGTGGAATGCGAATAAGCCGTTGCCTTAAGAAAGCACTGTGGCGCTAATAAGAGATAAAAGATGGAACATGAATTTTGGCACAACCGTTGGGCTGAGAACCGCATCGGGTTTCACCTTGGCGATGTGAACCCTGTATTGGTTAAGTACTGGAATAAGCTGTCGCCAAAGCGCGAGGAAACGGTGTTTGTTCCAATGTGCGGGAAGTCCTTGGATCTCAATTGGTTGGCAGCGAAGCACGACAATGTCGTTGGGGTAGAGCTAAGTGAAATTGCCGTCCGCGCATTCTTTGCCGAGAACCTCTATACACCTACGGTATCGACCATGAGTTCAGCGATGAAGCTGTATCAGTTCGATGAGGTGTCGATATACAGTGGTGATTATTTTACAGCGCCACTTGAGACGTACCCGCTGGTGTATGACCGTGCCGCTTTGATTGCTATGCCAGAGAGCATGAGAACCCGCTATGTCGAGAGGTTGCGAAGTTTGCTGGCACCCGGTGGCCGTATTCTTCTTATCACATTGGATTACCCACAAGAGCAACTGGATGGTCCACCATTTTCAGTCCATGAATCGGAAGTCCGTGCTTTGTTTGATGGGATGAGGGTAACTCACCTGAACAGGAATGAATCCGCAGACCGAACGCCAAAAGCAAGAGACCTGCCTTATTTCGCCGAAGAAGTGTGGCTGATTGAATCCTGATATCTGCATGTAGAGATATATGCAGATAGATATGTATGTAGAGAGAAGAACGCCTCCAATGACGGAGGCGTTTTTGTTTCGGGCAATAATGTTTTAGTTACATGATCACTTTTACTGTGCCCGCAGCCGCCATCGCGTTAGCGACTGCCGT
The DNA here is from genome assembly GCA_001310415.1 of Enterovibrio sp. JCM 19048. Lineage (GTDB taxonomy): Bacteria > Pseudomonadota > Gammaproteobacteria > Enterobacterales > Vibrionaceae > Enterovibrio > Enterovibrio paralichthyis. The sequence goes on from BAXE01000005.1 coordinate 266,088, forward strand.
CTCTACATCATCTGCGCGTGAAAGCGCGACACCCAGTCGACGGCGTCCATTAATGTCTGGCTTACCAAACAGACGCAATTGCGAGTCAGGGTTACGCAGCGCATCGGCAATGCCTTGGAAGCTGATGTTTTGGGATACACCTTCGGCCAGCACGACGGCGGATGCCGAGGGGCCATACTGACGAATGGCGCCGACAGGGAGGCCGAGGAAGGCGCGAACGTGCAGGGCAAATTCAGATAGATCCTGGGAGATCATGGTGACCATACCAGTATCGTGCGGGCGAGGGGAAACCTCACTGAACATCACTTCATCACCCTTAACGAACAACTCCACGCCAAACAAGCCATAGCCGCCCAGTGCGTTAACGACCTTGCGGGCAACATCCTGTGCTGCCTGAAGCGCTTTGTCGCTCATTGCCTGTGGTTGCCAGGATTCGCGGTAGTCGCCGTCTTCCTGACGGTGTCCAATTGGCGCACAAAAATGAATGCCATCGATAGCGCTGATGGTCAGCAACGTTATTTCATAATCAAACTCAACGAAGCCTTCGACGATAACTTTGCCACGTCCCGCACGGCCACCTTCCTGCGCATAGTTCCAAGCCGCGTCAATATCCGCTGCAGTTTTCACCACGCTTTGGCCTTTGCCGGAAGAACTCATCACAGGTTTCACCACGCAAGGCATGCCTACCTTCTCAATGGCATCGTGAAACGCTTCTACAGTGTCAGCAAACGCATAAGGAGAAGTCGGAACATTCAAGGTTTCTGCGGCCAGACGACGGATGCCTTCACGGTTCATGGTCAGTTGGGTTGCGCGGGCAGTAGGTACCACATTGAGCCCTTGCTGTTCCAGCTCGACCAGCTTGTCTGTGGCAATGGCTTCAATCTCCGGAACAACGAAATCAGGATTTTCCTCAGCGATGACGGCAGCCAATGCGTCGCCATCAAGCATGTCGATAACATGGCTGCGGTGTGCGACTTGCATTGCTGGCGCGTCGGCGTAACGGTCACAGGCAATCACTTCCAGCCTAATCGTTGGCATTCAATCGCCACTTCTTTACCTAACTCGCCGGAACCTAACAATAAAACACGGGTAGCAGCGGGGCGGGTAGCAGTTCCAATCATGATTTTCTTCCATTGCATCAGTTGAATTGTGGTGATTTTACCTTAAGCAAACGTTTGCGCAAGCGTTTGCTTTGGTGTTTTTGGTCTGGGGGAAAGTGATTCTCCCAGTAGGGAAAATAGACATCGTGGAGTAGGGTGCAGAAATGAAAAAGCCGCCATGGCTGGCGGCTTTGAGAGGTATTACTTGCTTGGCCTGCGTGTTTCCCAATGGGTAATGAAAAACACTGCGGCGACAATGATACTTGCCCCCAGCCACAAACGCCCCGGTGGCACCCAGCCGAAAACCAGAAAACCGAATAGAACGTTCAACGGCAGCTTGGCATGATCGAAAGGTTGAACAAATGACGCATCAGCGACGGCATAGGCTTTGGCAATCGCCCACTGTGCCAGCGCGGTAAGCAGTCCAGCGCCAAGCAACATGAGCCAAACTGTGGAGCCCGAAGGCATCGACCAGTCTGGAATCGCCAGCAAAATATTGAACGGGGTGATAAGCAGCAGCAGATAAACCACCATGGTGGTTGGTGAATCGTGATGCGAGAGCTTTTTCACCATCAGTGAATAGCTTGCCCAGAACAGTGCTGCGCCCACTGGCAGCATGGTTGCCCAGTTAAAATCATCTGACCAGGGTTCAAGGATGATCATGGCACCGATAAAGCCTGCGATGGTGGCAAACCAGCGCGCAGGGCCAACGAGTCTTTCAGAAAAATGCCTGAGCCGATGGTCGCAAACAGTGGTGACGTCATCAGCAGCGCGATGCCTTGCCAGATGGGTACGGGATAGGCAAGCGCCCAGAGCCAGAGCTGGATACCAATGACGGAGAAGAAAACGCGCAAGCAGTGCATACCCAGGTGTTCTGTTCTCAACGCCTGTCTGATGCCCATGGTTCTTAGCCAGGGGATCATCGCCAGCAAGGCAATAAAATACTGAATAAACGCCACAGTGGTCGAAGGCAATTGCATCTTGAAGCTGACGTATTGCGCGAGGCTGTTCACCATGGCGAAGCAAAGCCCGGCTGTCAGCATCCAGCTTGCACCTGAATGGGGTTGTGTTGTTGGCTCATGAATCAGAAATCGGGAGAAAAAAGTGCAAAGATACTAACGTAAAATTCTGTCTTTGAAAGGCAAAAATGAAAAAACGCCGGAGAAAAACCGACGTTTTTACATAATCGCGTAGGGATCAGGGCTTAAAGTGCCAAATACCCCAACGGAATATCCGGGTTTAGCGCTTCCAGCAATGCTTGGGTGTCCTGCAGGTGGCTGATAGTCGCGTCTGCTTTTTCCACCAACACCACTTCCTGGATCTCATCCAACGGCACTTCAGCCATATTCATATTTACCAGTGCAACCTGAAGCGGTGGCAGGCTTGGGTTGAATGCCGCGTTTTCTGCATACATGCCAGCAAATAAACGACCTTTAGTATCGCGGATTGCGACGCCACTGAGGTTACGCGAGTATGGTGCATGGCTGCGGTTAGTCGCAGCAACCGCAGCGTTGAGCAGATCATTTTCTTCTTCTGCTGTCAGGCCATGGTGAACCGGACACATCAGTGGCTCGTCGATACCGAGGTCTGACGGGCCAAATGGCTCTGGCAGATAGCTATGCAGCGACTTGGCATCACGTGCTGGCAACTGGATTTCCAGCTTCTCTGCGCCATTCAGTTCATTCATAAACTGTCGGCAGTGCCACATGGGCTGTAGTTGATGGTGATGTTGGTCAGCGAGGTTTCACCTTTCAGCCATGCGTGGCTGATCGCTGATTGCTCAGCGTGGATTGACTGACTCAGTTGAACACCTTCGAATTCCATGTTGGCGCCGAAATATAGACGGCCTGATTCGCCGCGGGCGATAGCACCGACATAGAATTTGGAAATTGGGGCAACGGAATAAGCGGCTGCAACAGGCAGCAAGGCGACACGTAGGTCGGCATCGGAAAGTTGGCTGATCTCAAGCAGGTTGGCAAATTGCTCTTTGCTGATAGTCGCATCGAAATCTGGTGATTCACAGATTTCAGTCATCGCCTCTTTCAAGGGCGTAGGTAGGGCAGCAATGGCTTCTTTAACGCTCGCTCGCATGGTCGCTCCGAATGTCTTTGTATGGAGAGACATTTTATCGCTAAGCATTGCTCACTTAATGTGATGATGATCACCTAAAATGTGCAATAGAAAATTCAATTGCACATTTTAAAGTGATGTCACATGTTTTCGATTTCATTTGACGGCGATCAAGCTCAAATGTAATGCGCCAGCAACTCCACGAGTTTGAACACAAATGGTGCCAGAATCGTCGTCATGATCCCGCAAACCACCAGAGCCAGAGAGCTCATTGCACCTTCCTGGTAGTGGGTTTCCGCCGCTTTAGCTGTACCAATGGCATGTGAAACAGCCCGATTGACAGACCGCGCGCTAACGGCGATTTCACCTTCAGCATATTCAGGATGGGATAACCCACCAATCCACCAAAAAGCCCGGCGACCACGACCAATGCTGCGGTGATCGATGGGATCCCGCCAATATGTTCAGAAGCACTCAAGGCAAAGGGCGTAGAAATCGATTTCGGCAGTACAGATGCCACAATTTTGAGGCTGCCACCGGTTGAAAGCGCAAACAAGCCACCAACTAACATCGACGAAATACTTGCTGTCGCACAGGCAATCAATATCACTTTCCAGTGTTTTTGATCACGTGCATTTGCTCGTACAGCGGGTATGCCAGTGCAATGACCGCGGGGCCCAGCATAAAGTTGATGATTTTGTTTTGGTCAAAGTAGTGTTTGTAAGTGTCACCCGTATATATCACCAGCGGCATAAGCACGATAAGGCTTATCAGCAGCGGGTTGAAAATAGGATGACGAAGTTTGATGGCGATATGACGCGCAATGAAATACACCACAAGGGTAGCAATCAGCCACATGCTCTATTCATCTCCATTAAAGCGGTCGAGGATCTTCGACATGACCACAAGCACAACCAGCGAGCTGACGAATGTGGCACCCAGCAAAGGCAGCGAGTCGCTGATAAGCAGATGGAAATGATCCATCAAACCCATGCTGGCAGGGATAAAGAACAATGGCATGACCATGATCAGCAAGGTACAGGCATCTTTTACCCAGCGTCCCGGGACGATACCGGTAGTCAGGCTGACAAATAAGAGCAACATGCTGATGATACTGCTGGGAATGGGAAGCCCCAAAAGCTTGGTGATCGCAGTGCCGACCGCGTAGTACAGCGAGATCAGTGCGAATCCGAGTATATACTTCACGTGAATAGTCCGAGAACCCGAAATATGACTATTCTAGTACGTGATCTAGATCGAAATCTTGTCCAAATCGAGGTGGATCGCACTATTGCGATACCACCTGAGTTTTTGGGATGGGATTTTGGCGTGTCTTCGCGTTCGTTGCGCGTTAGATAAACATGGCGATACTGCTGGCAATCGCAGCGATAACCGTCACCACTCCAACAAACAGTGGGAGGTGGTGGTTGCTTTCTGTCAACGCAATCTCTTGATCTTCAACGTGGACGTCAAGCTCGTCAGGAACTGATGGGTTTGGTGCCAGTTCTTCACGGCGTTGGTAGGTTTTCTGTGGCAGTGCAACGCGATAGCCATGATCGCCGACGACATCCAGCGGCAATACTTTTTCGCCCTGCCGGTACGTTTTCGCCAGCAAAGAACAAATGCTGTTCTGGTGTTGATTGAACGAGGAGTCAGGCAAAGATGTTGAGGTGTACAAAACACGTGCAGACAATACTTCGCCAGCGTGATAGCAAAGCATTTCCAGCAGTCGACATTCTTCGTAAGTCAGGGTGGTGACGCTGCTGTCACTCCAGTACAACGAACGGCTCTCTGGTTCAAAATCTACATTTGAAAAGCGGTAACAACGACTATTTACCTTAGTGACCATCTCATCTTCCACACTACCTATGCCATATAGGAAAGTGTGGACATAAATCACAAAATATCAAATGTAACACGCCTGATTTCTCAGGCGTCTATAGCGCATATCACACGGTAATTTTAGGCGACTTGCCGTCTTGTCTTAGCCGACGAGCGATTCGACGTAATGGTAAACCGATTTTAGAATGGCGAACTTTTTTGCATCGCTTTGATGGGTTTCAGCCAAAGACTCAAGATTCGCCATGTAGGCAGGAAGTTCAGCTTCAAAATAATCGCGGCGGTGCATGTGCCACTTCTTTTGCTCGCTTTCTGTCAGTGTCCAGGAGAAATTGCGTGCACGGTAGCGAAACAACAAGGGCTTGATGCGGCTGTCTGATACCTGAATATCCAGTGCTGCGAGATTCTCTGGCTTGGTTTGACGGATGATATCCATCGTTGAACGGTCTGCTGGCGAGAAGAAGCCGTCATACAGCGCCGCATCGACATTGCCGGAACCGTCATAGGCCGGTTTCTCAGCGTACAGGGCGACCAGTTTCTCTCTGATTTCCGGATGGGATTGCAAGGTTTTCAGGTTCTCCAGGCACTGCTGGCGATCAATACCCAGTCGCTCGGCATCTTCCGGTCGCAAGGTTTTCGCTTCGGCAAGCACTGGACATTTATTGATGTGGATGAGCTTAATCGGCGCAGGAAGTTCATCCGGTGCCAGATCGGCATGGCGGGTGTACAAACGTTCACGCAGCGCGTCAGTGTCCAAATCAAACAGTGGTGCTGGGTCACGCGCTAAATCTATCGCTATGACAGCATTTTTGTTTTCAGGGTGCCAGGCTACCGGGACAATCCAGCTTGTATTCCCACGCTCAGTACCGAACATACCAGAAACATGCACCAGTGGTTTCATCGACACGACATCAATCAAGCCAGTCAGTTTGTTCTTGTTACGATGGGTATAGAGATAGTCGAACAGGCGAGGCTGGGCGGTTTTCAGCTTTTTCGCCATTTCAATCGTGGCGTGCACGTCAGCCATCGCATCGTGGGCATTGCTGTGTTCAATGCCATTTTTAACTGAAAGGTGCTCCAGTTTAAAACTGATATTGCCGTCATCATTTGTCGGCCATTCGATACCTTCTGGGCGCAGTGCATAGGCTGCACGCATGGTGTCGAGAAGATCCCAGCGAGAGTTTCCGTTTTGCCAGCTCCAGCCGTACGGGTCGAAGAAGTTACGGTAAAGGGTGTAGCGGGTGACTTCATCATCGAAACGGATGTTGTTGTAACCGACAGCACAGGTGCCCGGGATGGACAACTGCTCGTGAATTTTGGCGATAAACTCGGGTTCTGGCAGGCCGCGGGACATTGCTGTTTGCGGGGTGATTCCCGTGATTAGACAAGCTTCCGGCTGTGGCAGGTAGTCGTTCGGCGGCTGGCAGTAAATGACCAGTGGTTCACCAATGACGTTGAAATCTTTGTCGGTTCTTACACCGGCAAACTGACAGGGGCGATCCAGTGCTGGACTGGTACCAAAAGTTTCATAATCAAAAAAGTAAAAGGTCGGTTCGCTGGTGTTTGTCACATTGCTATCCAAGGATCTGAAAGACCTCGGGATGTTACCGCAAAATCGCCGGAAAATCTTGCGGGTTGTGGCTTTACCATTGCTGCAGGCCGGATGGGTCGGGGAGCAAAGCCAGCTCCCGAATGGGTATCTGGCTTAAAGTTAATCGTTAATCTGCATCCAATACCAGGCGGGCATTTAAGGGTTGGATTGGGCGGTTATTGTCGCCCATCGCTTTGTGCAATGCATCGACCTGCGCTTGGGAGAGGTCTTTGTTGTTCTGCAGCACAAACCACCTTACGCCTTCGCTGCAGGGCGGTGTTGTCAACGAGCCACTAAAGCGGTAGTAATCTTCGCCTATTCTTGGTAACCAGGCGCTGACTGGGAATGACTGATCGAAAGTAATCGTGTCACCTTTGGCTGGCAGTGTTGAGATCAGACTGGCAATCTGTGGATTGGCTTCCCCCACATCAAACATCAGAGCGATAACTGCCAGATTGTTCTTGCTGTCAGCGTGAACAAAGTGCGCTTCCAATGGGAATTGCTTTCCATGGATCAGGTTTTCTGAGGGCGTGTGGAAGTGGAACTGTTTCAGCGTAAACGTGTTGTCGTTGATGGTGAAGCTGTTGTCACCTTCAACGTGTGCTTCAAGGGTGTGCCCGTTGTTGGTGAGTGAAACAAGGTTGCCCGTGTAATTGACGGTCAGTGGTGAAAGGTCAGCTTCAACACTGCGGGTAATGTCGATAGGGCTTTGGTTTTTCCCCAAACTGCACTCGGGTGCAATATCCCCCCAATGTTCTGGGCCTGATTGCCTTCATAACCCCATTCAGATGCCTGAACGGATGAAATCAGAAGCATTGCTCCGGCTGCGAGCGCGAATTGTTTTTGCATGTGACCTCCTTTGTTTGTTGCAAAGGGGCATAATATGTCTGGCTATTTTTATTTTCTGTATGGGATACGAGACATTTGGTGTGGCGCGAGAAAGGGATGTTATTGTTCAGGCGAGTTGTGGTGAGGGTGTGAGCAGACATGAATAAGGCGGGTTTTGATACCCGCCTTTTTGTTATTAGAGCGCCGCTGCCGGTTTATGGAAGAAATAGCCCTGAATATAGTCAATGCCCATGGATTTGAGGTAATCCGCCTCTTCCTGGGTTTCAACACATTCCGCGACCACTTCCAGTGAGAGCGTATCCGCCACCGATTTCAGGTTTTCAATGATCTTCTGCTTGATCGGATCTTCCGGGCAATGACGTACCAGTGAACCATCAATTTTTACCGAATCCACTGGCATGGTCAGCAATTGGTTGTAGGTTGCGTGTCCTGCGCCGAAGTCATCAAGTGCCAGTTTGAAACCGTGAAGCTTAAGCAGGTTCAGCGCTTCCAACAGGGTTTGCGTGTTTTCAATGTTGCCCGATTCCACAATCTCAAGTGTCAGTTTCTCGGGGGGTAAACCCAGTTCAACCGTTTGTTCAATCAAGGCTTTGACGGTGCGAATGCTGCTTAAAAATTCCGGCGTTAGGTTGATTGAGCCTTTGTCATAGGTCATCGGGTCAAGCGCCGCCATGTACTTCAGCTGCTTTTGCATGACGTGATCTTCAAGGTGCTCAAGGTAACCCAATTTTTGCGCGCACTGGAAAACTAACGCCGTGTTTAAAGGTTTACCTTCTATAGAAAAACGGCTCAACAGTTCAAAGCTCACCTTTTCTGGCGAAGCAATGTTCAGGTAGTTTTGGCGAAGCAGTTCGGTGTTCCCACTGTTCACGTTTTCCAGGAAAGCGATGTAGTCATCCAGTTCGTTGTCATCACAGTTCACCGTGACGACATCCGAATGGCGCTCGGCCAACCGGATGTTTGCATACAGGCGGTTAACCGTCTGCTTGATGCGAATACCTTTCTGGCAGCGGCAGTAGTAGATACGGTCAGGTGCGAAGTTGATATTGCGCTCTTTCAGATAAATGCTCAGCTTCTCAGGTAATGCACCCAAGGTCTTGATCGCCACTTCTGTGTTTTCAGCCAGGATCACCAAGGACGAAATGTCATAAAGCATGTAGCTTTTGTCATGAAGCGCTGTGTGGTGTTTAAAAAACAATGCAATCTGACGCAGGATGCGGTCGCGCTTTTCCAGTGGGTACTTGAAAATCGGGCGCAGGTCGATAGCAGCAACCACAAAGTCCGTCATGTTAAGGGTGGTGGCATCCAGTTTCTGGAATGTACCGAAATCACTCTGGGAGTCGAGATATAAGTTATTAATATTCTTCTGTATTTGTTGCTTAAGTGACCACTTGTAATCCAGCATCATGTAAATACAGAGTGAGAACATGGCAAACAATGCCATCTTGGTGTTCAGCAACTGTAAATCATGGATATCAGTAGACTCAAACAGCAGGAAATATCCGAGCATCATCAATACTACCTGCGTCAACTCGGAAAAATTGAAAACAGCCAACAGCATCAATGGTGCAAGTAACATAAAGGTGTAGTAGTTGTTACCCGGTATAGTTGCATCTGCAAACAGAACCAAAAAATAGCGCTGACCAGCAGGCTTTTCAGGATCCACTGCGCTTTGGTTTGATTTTTAATGCTCTCAAAATAGGCCTTCAGACTCGGTGTGCGGTTCATCATTTTGATGACCATCACAATCAAAGGCGCAGTGATCAAGATGCCAATGGAGTCAGAAAGGTATAGGTTTAGTGCTGCTTCCGTCGGAAAGTAGCTTGGTGTAAACAAGGCCAGAAACAGCGCAGCCAAGCCTGGAACCAAGAAAATGTATACGCAGAATGCCAGCCGTGTCAGTAGCGGGTTCTTTTTTACCTTGTCGAAGACTGAAATCACGATGAAGAGACTGATCGTGACAGCCAGTGTGTAGAGGTAACCAGCGCCGGTAGGCTCTGAGCGTACAAAGGTGTAGTAGAACATCAGCGCAAAGAAGGTGCCGATCACGCCACTTTTACCGTACAAGTGTGCCACTGCAACCATGGTACCTGCAGTGAGAGACAGGTACTTCAGCGTGGAGACATCTGCTTTCGAGAACCAGGATAATTCAGTACTCAGCAATACGAGCAAAAATGACAACACAGCGTAAAGTATGTTGTCGTATTTGGAGTGCTGGGGAATGCTTAGGAAATAATTCACGAAATAGTTACCTTATTCCGACCACGATTTTTCGACTGGTACAGCGCTGTATCTGCAGCTTTGTAAGCAGTCGCAAAATCAGTTTCTTTCAACGAAATACCACCAATTGAAACTGTGACAGGCAAACCCGATACAGGCGCATTAGCAACGGCAGTGCGGATTTGTTCGGCTTTGTCGTATAGCGAGTGCTGATACATTCCCTTGAATTGAATGACAAACTCTTCGCCCCCCCAACGCACCGCGACATCTTCCTGACGGATTTGTGAACGAATAATACGTGCACACTCTTTCAGCACTTCGTCACCTTTGGTATGGCCATAGGTGTCATTGATCTGTTTGAAATGATCAATATCGATAAGCAGCAGTGAAAATTCCTGCATGCGCTTAAATTTCGGTTCAAAAAAGTCACGACGACCCAGACCCGTCATTTCATCGGTGTGAATTGAACGTCCGCGTTTTGATGCCAGGTTGAGAATGAGCATAGCCATCACGCTTAACAAAAGTGATGGCAGAAGCGCACTTTTCAGCACATCCATAAAAACGATGCCAATACGGTAGTCTTCATCGTTGGAACAACGCAGCGGCGCGGCTTTTGAAAAGCTGCTGTAACGTTCATTCACTTTCATCACGGTCATGTGAGTGGCGTTAAACCTGGCAACGATATCGCTGAGGTGACTTTCTTTTAAGTCGACAATCAACACCGCATCGAGTTTTTTATCGTTGTGAATTGGGTAGAAGATTGAGCGGATAAGCTCGCCACTCGCGTCTTCTATATAGGGTTCGGAAATACGCAGGTTACACCCGTAAAAAGAGCGATAGGTTTCTGCCAAACCTTCTCGGCCGATAATGCGCGTGCTGACGCTGTCAATCGAATAGTCTTCGAAAGACTCTTGATATTCTTGGCGCAGAGGGTGGAAGTAGGCATAGCGGCTTGGATTTTCCAGCACTGCTACTGTCCAGATATTGCCTAAGGCGAACTGATCAAGGTGCTCCGACAGGTTCAGGATGCCTTCTGAAAGTTCTTTCACTTCAACGTTGTTTTGACGTACGAGGACGCTGATGCCGTCATGGTCATAAACGCCTTGCTGGTGTGGCTGAGAAGACGAGTTATTGTAAAACGAACCAAACCGGCGGATGGAGCTGTAGATTTGGATATAGTTTTCTTCTATCTCAGATTTCAGGGCATCAATCAGCGCCATGTTATAAATTTGATAGCACGAAGCCACTCCACCGAGGGTGAAGATAAATACTTTTATAAAGGTGAGCGGCTGCACTTTGTTGAGTCTGAGCGTGATTTTGGAGACCAAAGATGTCTGCATTTTTGGGTTTGGCTAACTGTAAGTGTGATCTAAGTTGTATTTTTTGCGCGAGTTTAAGTCTTTCCTTAATTTATGCAACGAGGATTTTTAATCATCACTAGTGAAATTATTTATTCATTGCGGCGGTTTCTTGTGCAAAGCGGCTTTGCCCTCTCAGATAAAGAGAAAATTATGCGTAACTTTTTCTTTTTTAACCGTCATGTGAGGTAAACCGCGCCTTACAAAACTCATAAGTTGCTGGGTTTGCGTTCAGAGAGGAAAAACTTGGTATGGAAATCATCCGTTGCGGAAAATCGCTGGGCGCTTTGGTTGAAGGCATCGATTTGTCGTGTGTTACCGCCTCCGAATTTGATGAACTCTACCGGGCGTTTTTACAGCACAAAGTCTTGTTTTTCAGGCAGCAAACACTGACACCTGAGACTCAATTGTCCCTGGCTGAACAATTTGGCGAATTGGAGTCCCCGCATCCATTTTTTCCCCATGTAGATAATTTCCCTCAGGTCAGTGTCATTGAAACGACACCCGGAAATCCGCCAGGAAAAAGCTACTGGCACACAGATATGACCTGGCAGGCTGCCCCTCCGAAATGTGCCGTTTTGTGCGCTCAGCATCTTCCACGTCAGGGCGGTGATACGATTTGGGTCTCGATGGAGGCGGTTTATGCATCATTACCCAGCGCAATGAAAAAGCGACTGCAGGGATTATCAGCGACCCATGCGGTACATGGTTTTGCGGGAAGCCGTTTTGACCATCTGGAAGCCGATGGCACAAGTCGGTAGAAAAAGTCAGCCAAAATTTACAGTCTGTGAATCATCCTTTGGTTGTAAAACATCCAGAAACAGGCCAGCCAACTCTCTATATCAACGAACAATTTACGCGGAACATTAATGATAAATCGCTTGAGAGCGAAGGAATCACGTTAACGTCGCTATTTTTAAACAGCCGTAAAGAGGAATTTCAGGTACGTTTTAGCTGGGAGCCGGGGAGTGTGGTGATTTGGGATAACCGCTGCACCCAGCATTTTGCAGTAACAGATTATGGAGACGAAGCGAGGCGACTGCACCGTGTAGTGGTGAAAGGCACGGCGCCCCAAGCTATGATGATTAGATGATAAATACTGCACTATAGTTATACGAACCGCCTGAAATCCTGCATCTCTAGGTTGTTTGGGTAGTACAACTGGCGTTTGGTTTCTGCCAAACCGCACACGAAAAAATAATAACAGGAAGTACTTTTCCGCTGATAGGACAAGCGAATGGTTTGGTTAGACAATGCCAGGATTATTGCAATTCTGGCAGTAGTAATGCTGCACGTTGCGGCAGATTTTGTATTTGATTATCCGGTAGGTGATGTCGCCTGGTGGGTTGGTAACGTTTACGACAGTGCAGTGCGTTGGTGTGTGCCTTTGTTTGTCATGATCAGTGGCGCGCTATTGCTTGATCCGTCCAAAAATGAACCCCTGAAAACCTTCTATTCCAAACGTGTATCCCGTCTTCTGGTCCCGCTTTTGTTCTGGACGCTGGTCTACCTGACCTGGCGCGTTGCCAAAGGTGTGGTAACCGGTAATCCCGAGAGTGTTTCGAGTCTGCTTGGCTCAGTGCTTGATGGGACGCCGTATTACCACCTCTGGTTTCTTTACATGATAGTTGGCCTCTACCTCTTTACGCCGTTTATGCGAATGGTGGTCGCTCAGGCTTCTACTTCTTCCCTTTGGGTGCTGGTAGCGGCGGGAATGGTGATGGCGGCGGTTAACTCGCTTTACAGCAAAATCAGTGGTGTTGGTGACGGTCTGTTTATCAATTGGTTTTTGCTCTATGTGCCTTACTTTTTCCTCGGGTATTTGCTGCGTCACAGCGAAACCTATCCGTCCAGAAAAAGTGTTCTTTTCACTCAGATGGTTTCAATTGCCCTGACCGCTGCCGGTTTTTACATGTTGGCAGTAGTAGCGGGGAGAAGTGTAGGGCTCTACTTTTATGACTACCTCAGCGTGACGGTTATCCCCATGTCCGTCGCCGTGTTTTGGCTGTTTAAAGCCAATAAACAGCCCATCGGGAGTATGGGTATGACCAAAACGTTGGCGGCACTGACGCTTGGGGTATACCTCATCCACCCGATGTTTCTGGAGCTGTTTAACTTCCTCGGGATTGGGGCGACCGCATTTCCCGCTATTGTGTCGATTCCCGTATTTACCCTTCTTATTTATGTCCTTTCGTTGGCAGCAGCGTGGGTGATGTCTAAGTTGCCGTTTTTCAAGCGATGTATCTGACAGATATGACGTTGTAACTAAATTGGCACCAAGGCGGGTACTTTGGATGACTATCAAGCTCCCCTTTAACATGTATAATTAATACATCTTAAAGTGATCGGGTGAGCATCATGATGCTGAATATTGTTGATAAAGCGCGGGAAGAGCGGATTCCCCCTATATTTCGTCTTGGTTTCAGGCCGTTTTTCCTGCTGGCTTCAAGCTATGCCGTCTTTGCGGTCAGCATGTGGGTATGGATATTCACGACCGGCGCTTCAACCAGCTTGAACGTACCGCCGCTGTGGTGGCATGCCCATGAAATGCTGTTCGGTTTTGCTATTGCGGTGGTAGCAGGATTTCTGCTGACGGCCGTGCAGACCTGGACAGGGGTTAAAGGCACGTCAGGATCTGGCTGGCATTGATTGCCGCACTCTGGCTATTGCCGAGAATCCTGTTCTGGACTGACACACCGCTGTCGGTCATTGCTTTGATAGACGGCGCGTTTTTGCTGGCGGTGGGCTGGGAAGTAGGTTTTCGTGTGGTCAAAGCTAAACGCTGGCGTAACCTCTTCTTTATTCTCATGTTAGCCGTTGCATTGATTGCCAATTTCGCAAGTTACGCAACAGTGAAGGGCATGCCGCCGTTCAGCGCTAATGCGTTATGGCAGGCGATGTTGTGGTGGTTCATGTTGCTCATTTCGATTATGGGTGGCCGTGTCATTCCGTTTTTCACCGCCAAGCGCTTCCAACTCGATGTCAAAAAGTCACTGCTGTGGCTCGATATTGCTGCCAACCTGCCATTGGTGCTGCTTGCCGTGCTCAGTTTTTTCCCTCTGTTGGATAAACAGATTTCATTGGTGCTGTTATGGGTAGGCGGTGTTGCCCAATTGATTCGTTTAATCAGGTGGCAAGGTTACAAGTCTGCATCTGAGCCTCTTGTCTGGTCGTTGCACCTCTTCTATCTGGCGTTGCCTGTAGGCATGCTCGCCAAAGCCTTGTCCATCGACAGCGTCTGGGCGTCCCACACCCTGATCCACTTGTTTGCGATGGGAGCGTTGGCTGGGGTTATCCTCGCAATGATTTCCCGGGTAACAATGGGACACACTGGCCGGGCGATTTATCAGGGGCCGCGGTTTTGGTATGCCTTTTTGTTGCTGGCGCTGGCTACGATAGTGCGTGTTGTCGGTCCTATTTTCTGGCCGCAGCTACTTGGTACCTGGGTTGTCATCGCAGCAGTCGGTTGGGGGATTTCCTTTGGCGCCTATGTGGTGGTGTTTGGCCCCATGCTTTGTAAAGCAAGGCCGGATGGTCATCCCGGCTAGTCCCGGAAAAACAAGTTTGTATTGTCACAAGGAAAATTCATTGTTCTGCGCCATACTGGAAACATGTTTCTAATGAGGTAGATACAGTGTGTAGGTGGTTAGCATATCAGGGAAGACCTTGCTATTTGGACGAGTTGTTGCACCAGCCGGATCATTCGCTGGTGATGCAAAGTATGGACGCAACCAAGGCAGTGACCGCGGTAAATGCGGATGGATTTGGTGTGGCGTGGTATGGCGAGAAAACAACCCCCGCGCTTTACCGGGAAGTGTTGCCAGCGTGGTCAGATGCGAACCTGAAATCCTTGGCAAAACACACCCAATCCCACCGTTTTATGGCGCATGTAAGGGCATCGACCGGCACCAATACTTCCCGTGAGAATTGTCATCCGTTCAATGTGGAAAACTGGCTGTTTATGCATAACGGCCAGATCCCGGAGTTTGAGCAGACCCGTTTTGCCTTAGAGCGAATGCTGGATGAACCTTACTATTTGCGCCGCAGAGGGGGAACGGACAGTGAACTGATTTTCTTGCTGCTGCTCCAGTGTGGATTGGTGGAATCACCGGAGAATGCACTGAGGAAGGTCATTTCGCTGGTGGAAGCGGAAATGCGGGTCAAAGAGGTAGATTCGCCGTTTAAGGCATCACTTTGTATCAGCAATGGCAATCAGTTCTGGGGATTACGCTATGCATCCAGCGGCGCGCCGCCAACCATGTTTTACAAGCATCTTGATGCTGGGGTGGTGCTGGCGTCTGAGCCTTACGAAACAGACCGCAGTGAATGGGTGAGTGTGCCTGAGCAAAGCTTTGTAGTGCTTGATGGCGAATCCGTAAATATCACCCCATTTAGCATCCAGTAAAAAGAGCGGTAATCCCGCCCTGTCTTTTTATACCACCATACTCAGGGGTTGGTATTGCGACCATGCATCTTGATATAGCTGGCGTGATTCACGGCGCAGCTTCTCGACTTTCGCCAGTTCAATGTCATTCAGCGCACGGGCTTCGCTGGCAGCATCGCGTTCTATCTGCTGGATTTGTTCATACATCTGGTGCTCGGGGCCATTTTTAATATCTGCAATGGCCTTAAGGTGCAGTTGAACCTCAGCGATCAATTTGCTTTCCGGCAAGGTTACCAACACTTTCAGGTCTCGGTAGCCTGAAGGGCGGGGAGAGTGGAACCGGTTGATAACCTCTGACGTCTGGGTGTTGGCAGCCAATGTTTCATAGGCTTGGTTCAATGCATCAATGGAATCTGTTTCTACCGTTACGCGCACAATGTCGGTTAATAGTGAAGCATCACCACCCAACTCCTTTTCTACTTTTTCTTCAGCGCGCTGCTTTCCTTTAACGCCTGCAGTCAGTACGTTGCCGTTGACTTGTTTGGCAAGTTTACTGGCTAACTGCTCCAGTTCATTTTGCGCCTGGGGAGCGGCTTCGTAGAGTGCATCCAGTTGATTGAAAGGCTGTTTTACGCTGGATGCGCGGAATGACGGAATGGAGAGAAGATCTGTCAGTGCCGGTTGGGCTGAGAGTGTTCATAAGCAAAGCTTGATTGTTCTGGAAGTGCTTTAAATTCGGGCTGACTGGCATAGGCCGGAACGCGAATAACCAGGATTGGAACGATTATCAGCGCCTTGAACATTCTTCCCATTTAGTACCTCTTGGTTGTCCTTGTAGGTATTTACAGCCCCAGAATAACGGTGGCGATTGAATGTTAGCTGAACGAAGTGTGAAGGTTCGGGGTCAACCTCTCAAAGTCATTTTGGGGAACGGACACAGATCAAATTTCGCATTATAAAATTCTGCCCTTTGGTTTCATTGACGAATATATGTTTATATTTGTGCTTCGTGGTGTATTTATCGGCTGTTAAAGTTTGTCAAACAAGATGCGCTGGCGTTAACTAAATGTGATGACTGTGATCGGTGATTCTTACCCAGAACCCACCGGTTAAGGACCAATGTGGAGGACTTACCATGTACCATCCAGATTACCTTGTGCAGCTAAGTCAAATCAGCGACCAGGCTGTCAAAGAACTCGAACCTATGTTTGACGATCTGCCAACTACCCCTTATGCAGACGGTCAATACCGGTTAAGACGCTATTCCATTGTCCATTGCCATGACGGCGCACTACGGCAAATGGCGCACCATACCTTCGTTCAATCCGAAGCAATCAACCAGCATCAGGGTGGCGTGATACGCAACTTTGAAGAGCTGTCGCCCTCTGTGCTCCACTCTGAAGGTCTGTTTGAACTTTGCAGACTGTTCAGGGATAACAATGAACTGGACGCGCAACAGGATATTGAAATCCACCAAATGCGGGTGATCACCCTCAATGACATTACGCCGGTTTCCCCGGAAGGCATCCATCAGGATGGTTTTGACCATATTGCCATTGCGGCGATAGACAGGAAAAACGTGCAGGGTGGGGAAATACTGGTTTACCGTGATAAATGCGAGCGGCCATTCTTCTCACTGGCGATGGACAAAGGTGAAGTGGCTTTGTTGGACGACCATGCGGTGTGGCATAACGCTAACCCAATCCGGCCGCTGAACCCGGCTGAGCACGGTCATATGGATCTGTTCGTGTTGACGGCGAAGGTGCATTAAAGCGCAGTTGGGAGGCAAAGGGTGCAGAACACCAAAGAGGCAGGTTGTTGACCTGCCTCTTGTGTTTTATGCGGTGTAGGGGAGATACCCGGTAAACCCGACAATCTTCCAGCCGGATGATGTTTGTTTAAGGTAATAGAGGGTTTGCCATTTCAGGATTTCAGGCTCTTTGCCTACGACTTGAATGGTGCCGTTAAATTGTTTTCTGGCGATGGCTTTGCCATCTTTGATTTCGATTTGTTCTAAGGTCGTCAGCGTATGAATCGCTTCTTCGAGTGGTTCTGCATATTCAGTATCAAGACTGGCCCGCGCCGCTTCCAGCCAAGAATCACGGTAATGTTCGAAACGGGAAAAGGCGAGATTCCAATTGCCCGGGTCAGTGTCAAAATCAGCATTAACTGCGAAAAACTCCTCTTCAAGAAAATCATCCTCAACCATAGACCAGTCAGCCTGGGTGTAGGCGCGGATATCTTTTGCGACCAACATGTCCCAAATCTCTGCGCGATCGGTGTCAGTTTCTGAAAAAGGGTTGTTTTTAATCACATTAGGCTCCGGGTTTTAGAAGAGAAGGGCACATAAAACGTGATTATCCGGTAAATGAAAACGATTGGAGACGTTGGCTGGGAGGCAGGTCTAAATTGCGATGAAAAATGGCTTCCGAAGAAGCCATTTGGACAGATGAGAGAACCGGGTTATACCAGTGCAAGCAATGCTTCTGATGCGTGTTCCATAGAGGCTTTTGCTGGCTCATCACCCATTGCCAGCGCTTCAGCGTAAACAAACTGCACATCAGTGATGCCTACAAAGCCCAAAACAGTTTGCAGGTAACCGGTAATATGTTCGCTAGGCATGTCTTTGTGCATACCACCGCGGGTTGTCACAACAATGGCTTTTTTGCCAGTCAGAAGACCCTGTGGGCCTTGTTCGGTGTAGGTAAAGGTCACACCGGCGCGGGCGATAAAATCAATCCAGTTTTTCAGCTGGGTTGGAATGTTGAAGTTGTACATTGGCGCGGCAATTACCAAGGTGTCGCTGGCTTTGATTTCTTCAATCAGGCGATCTGACAGTGCCAGGGCCTCTTGCTGGCGCTCGCTCAGGTTGTCACCGCCACGCAGACCCATTGCCAACTCTCCATCCAGTACAGGAACAGGGTAAGCCGCCAGATCACGTTCGATGACAGACATTTCAGAGCCAAATTTCGCGACCATTTGGTCAATCAGTTTGGTTGAAGAAGAGTATTCACCCAGGATGCTTGATTTCAGAACCAGTACATTTGCCATGATTTCATTCCTTTAAAGTTTAAGAACCAAAATTCGTCTTGTTGAAATCAACTATAGGGATAAGACAAAATCTTAAAAAGCGGAAAAATCTGGATTGGATGTTCGAAAAATTCGAATATGAGAGGCGTTTACAAAAAAGGCCTCCCGAAGGAAGCCTTTTATTCATGTTAATCAGAGATTAACCGCACTTAGAGTCGCCGCAGTTCAGACAAGTCTGACAGCCATCTTTCACGATCACTGCTTTGTTGTGGCACTTGTAGCAAAGGGTAGCGCTTGGTGGGAAGCCAGTGTTAACCGGTTCTTCTTCCTTCACTTCTTCTTTTACCGCGTTTTCTGCACGCTTTGCTTCAAGGAATGCTTTTTGGTGCTCGTCCATTTCTGGGTTGTTCAGCATGCCGATTTTCATCAGGTGCTGTTCAATCACATTGCCGATTTCAGCAATCAGGGAAGGCACGTATTTGCCTTTATTCCAGTAACCGCCTTTCGGGTCGAACACGGAACGCAGTTCTTCAACCAGGAAGGTGCAGTCGCCGCCTTTGCGGAATACCGCAGAGATGATTCGGGTCAGCGCCACGATCCACTGGTAGTGTTCCAGGCTTTTGCTGTTGATGAAGATTTCAAAAGGACGACGCACTTCGTGGTCAGTACCTTCGTTCAGTACCACATCATTGATGGTGATAAACAGCGAATGCTCAGAAACGTGTTCTGGGGTTTTCAGCTTGTAGGTCGTACCCAGCAGCATCTCAGGACGCGGCATTTCTTCGTGCATGGTTTCCAGTTGCGGTGCTTCTTCAACCGGTGCTACAGGTGCTTCCTGAACCGCGTCTTTGCTTTTTACTTTGTACGCAACAATTTTGCTTTCAATTTTACGTGTCATACGAATTACTTCTTATAAGCGGGAGGCTGTGAATCGCTCCCAAATCAAATCCAACGCGGTTAGAACTTACCGTAGTAGCCTTCTTTCAGGGCATCGTAAAGGTTGGCAGCGGTGTGTTCTTCACCGTCGTACTCAATCTTCTCGTTACCCTTCGCTTCGAAGGTAGTACCGTCTTCCAGCGTAAATACGTACGTGGTGTTTTCAAGGTCTTCTTCTTTAACCAGAACGCCCTGGAACACTTCTGGGTTGAAGCGGAAGGTAGTACAACCTTTCAGACCCTTGTCGTACGCATCCATGTAGATGTCTTTAAAGTTCTCAAACGGGAAGTCAGTCGGTACGTTGGCTGTCTTCGAGATTGAGGAGTCAATCCAGCGCTGCGCAGCTGCCTGCACTTCTACGTGCTGGCTTGGCGTGATGTCATCTGCAGTAATGAAGTACTCTGGCAGTTGCTCATCTTCTTTCGTGCTGTAAGGCATCGCTTTTTGGTTGATTAGCTCGCGGTAAGCCAGCAGTTCAAAGCTGAATACGTCAACGCTTTCTTTCGATTTCTTACCAGGCTTGATCACGTTACGGGTGTAGTGGTGCGCAAAGCTTGGCTCGATACCGTTACTTGCGTTGTTCGCCAGCGACAGGGAGATAGTACCCGTCGGCGCGATTGAGCTGTGGTGCGTAAAGCGGCCACCGGTTTGAACCAGTTTCTCAATCAGGTCTGGACGCACTTCGCCAATTTGTTGCATGTAGCGGCTGTATTTTGCGTGCAGGACTTTACCTTTCACTTTGTCGCCAACCTTGATGCCGTCTTTCGCCATTTCTGGGCGCAGACGCATCATTTTAGGGGTGACGTCGAATTCTTTGTCCATCACAGGAGCCGCGCCTTTTTCTTCAGCCAGCGCAATCGCCTGTTCCCAACCGGTGATCGCCATTTCCTGAGAAACCTGCTCAGTGAACGCGATAGACGCGGCGCTGCCGTACTTGTGACGCAGCATAGTCAGGGTAGAACCCAGACCCAGGAAGCCCATGCCGTGACGGCGTTTGGTTTGGATCTCTTCGCGTTGCTTTTCAAGCGGCAGTTGGTTGATTTCAACAACGTTGTCCAGCATACGGGTGAAGATAGCCACAACCTTACGGTACATATCCCAGTCGAAGTATGCCTTTTCGGTGAATGGGTCACGTACGAACTTGGTCAGGTTAACTGAACCCAGCAGACAAGCGCCGTATGGAGGCAGAGGCTGCTCACCACATGGGTTGGTTGCACGGATATCTTCACAGAACCAGTTGTTGTTCATCTGGTTAACTTTGTCGATCAGGATGAAGCCTGGTTCTGCGTAGTCGTAAGTCGACGACATGATCAGGTTCCACAGGTTACGTGCAGGCATGGTGCGGTAGATTTTGCACGCTACACGGCCTTTGTCATCTTCAACCAGACCTTCTTTGCTTGGCCAGTCAGCCCAAACAATGCTTTCGTCATTGTTCAGATCAGTGCCATCCTGACGCGCTTCTTTTGCAGTAACAGGGAAAATCAGCTGCCATTCGCCGTCATTTTTCACGGCTTCGATGAATTCTTCGGTGATCAGCAGAGACAGGTTGAACTGACGCAGACGACCGTCTTCACGTTTCGCGCGGATAAACTCCATCACGTCTGGGTGGCGGATATCCATGGTGCCCATTTGCGCGCCACGACGACCACCGGCAGAAGACACGGTGAAACACATCTTGTCGTAGATATCCATGAATGACAGAGGGCCCGAGGTGTAGGCACCTGCACCAGACACGAATGCACCGCGTGGACGAAGGTAGAGAAATCGTAACCGATACCACAGCCAGCTTTCAGGGTCAGACCTGCTTCGTGAACTTTACCCAGGATGTCATCCATTGAATCTTCAATGGTGCCGCTTACGGTACAGTTGATGGTAGAGGTTGCAGGCTTGTGCTCGAAAGCGCCAGCGTTAGACGTAATACGGCCAGCTGGAATAGCACCGTGACGCAGTGCCCACAGGAATTCGTTGTACCATTTTTCACGAACTGATTTTTCTTCGAGATCGGCAAGTGCACGGGCAACACGCTTGAAAGTATCATCCAGTGTCACGTCGATAGCGTCACCGTGTTTGCTTTTCAGGCGGTATTTGCTGTCCCAAATTTCCATAGACGTATCCTGGTAAGGGATTGCGAGAACGCCTGTGGATTCGATATCAGAAGCTGACTTGGTTTTAGCCATTATTATTTGCACCTCGAAAGTAATGCCGTCATGTTGAGCGAAAGCCTATAAACCCAATAAGCCGATGACTGGCGAATAGGGTATATCTAGTGGCTGGGATTGGCAGGGCGCAGATCAAACCACTATATGCTGTGATCTTCAAGTCTTGACAAACACTCTTTTCGGCAGAAATTTCACTTCTCTATACAGGATAGCGTGTTGCGCGTCCGAAGCCTCTTAAACTGAGATTATTGACACCGGTAAGAGGGGGGTAAAGGCGTCATTTTGTGCAAGTTGAGTAAATCAGAATCAATCAGTGATTTAGGTGAAAAAATCGTTGCGTTGTCGGTTCTTCTCCCTATAATGCCGACCCGTAGCCAGAGATACTCTCTGAAATCACGAAGGCGCGTTGGCAGAGTGGCTATGCAGCGGATTGCAAATCCGTGGACCTCGGTTCGACTCCGGGACGCGCCTCCATTCTCCCCCTAAGCTACGTCAAACAACTTCCCAGTATTCCCAATAAGTTATTCACATAAGCCAAACCCAACGACTTTACTCTCGTTATTTATCCTACTGATATATCGGTTTATTTATCGTCGCTCACAAACTGTCTGTAACTTAAATTTCTGACAGATGACAAATTTTTGGTACATCACATTTCTCTCTCATCCTGTGCGTCAGTCATGATGTGCGTCTACTATCTCTAAATACCGCTTAAGAGTGTTGCCCAGACGTTGCATTTGTAAATACAATGTTTGGTTTGCGTGCAAGGGAACCGCCGAGCGCAAATTTCAAATCGGCCTTGAGAGAAAGTTGTGATTCAAAGATTTGAGGACTGGCGCTAATGAACCTGTTTATGTTGGATGTCGATGGAACGCTCATCGACAGTTATGATTTTGACTCCGTTTGTTTCCGGACAGCCGTGGAAGAAGTGGTTGGTGTTGAGCTGACAGATGATTGGGGTGCTTTTACCAATGTGACCGATGTGGGCATTTTGGAAGAGCTGATAGAGCAACAAGGTTTACGTCACGAGAGAATGCGTATTCTGCGCGAAGTCAAAGCGCTGTTTTTGAGTAAATTGCGTGAATACATCGCTTCAAACAGCAACGATTTGGTGGCAAGCCCCGGTGCCATCGCTTTTGTGAATGACATGAAAGCGCACCCAAATGTGGTGCTGGCCATTGCGACTGGTGGCTGGGAAGAATCTGCAAGAATGAAATTACGTGCCGCAGGTTTTGATATCAGCGGTGTCAGCTTTGCCTCCTGCTCCGATGCAATGACCCGCAGCGAGATCATGGCGCTGGCTGCTTTCCGTGCCAAACAGGACACAGGCGCCACATTCAGCCGTCGCGTCTATTTTGGCGACGGGGAGTGGGACAAGATGGCAACCAGCACACTGGGGTATGAATTTGTTGCCGTGGGGAACAAGGTGCAACACCATACCCGTATTCCAAACTTTGCTCACTATGATGCCATCTTCGGCAAACTTGGGCTCAGTGATATGCTAAGTGCCAAAACGGCATAATCCAAGCATACAAAGAAAAACAGCGCTCATTGAGCGCTGTTTTCGTCTTCAGGCCTTAACCTGGGTGCTTTCTTCACTGCCGGTCACGCGCTCTTTCAGCGCAGCAAAATAGAGGCGTGTTTCCTCTGCCACAACATGGCGCAGAAGGATAAGACCAATCAGGTTAGGCACAGCCATCAAACCGTTCACGATATCAGCAATCAACCAAATCATATCCAGCTTGATAAAGGCGCCGGACAATACCAACAGTACAAACACCAACTTGTATACCAGCACTGCACGTTCACCGAACAGGTATACCACACAGCGTTCGCCATAGTAGTTCCAGCCAAGGATAGTGGTAAAGGCAAAGAACATCAGCCAATGGCCACAATGATAGGGCCAAAACCTTCATTCAGACCCAGAGAAAACGCCTCTGTAGTCATCTTCGCGCCTTCAATGTCCATTGACCATACACCAGTCAGCACCAGTGCAAGGCCTGTCATCGAACAGATCACGATGGTATCGAGGAAAGTGCCGACCATAGAGATCAGACCCTGACGCACACAAGAGTTAGTTTGCGCAGAAGCCGCAGCCATTGGCGCACTGCCGAGCCAGATTCATTAGAGAATACGCCACGCGCAACACCGGCCTGAATTGCATCATAATGGTTGCACCGACAAAACCACCGCTCGCAGCTTGTCCTGTGAACGCTGATTCCACAATCAGGCTGATCGCAGAAGGGATCGCGCCGGCGTTGTTGATCAAAATGCCGACACACGCAGTGACATAAACCACCGTCATGGTTGGGATAACCTTGCTTGCCAGACCAGCGATAGATTTGATACCGCCAATGGTGACTGCTGCTACCAGAATCGTCAGCACGATCGCGGTGATTTCATGCGGAATGTGGAAGGCGATGTAGCTGGCATCCACAATCGCGTTCACCTGCGGGAAGGTACCGATACCAAAGCAAGCCACACCAATGGTGAAAAACGCAAACAGACGGGCGAGCCATTTCTTACCGGCACCTTTTTCCAGGTACAGCATTGGGCCGCCAAGCATGTTGCCTTTGGCATCTTTTTCACGGTATTTCACCGCCAGAAGACATTCCGCGTATTTGGTTGCCATGCCGAACAGGGCTGCCATCCACATCCAGAACAGCGCACCTGGACCACCGAGTTTCAATGCGGTAGCAACACCGACGATATTACCGGTACCAATGGTGGCTGAAAGAGCAGTACAAAGCGCAGCGAAACTGGAAACGTCACCATTGCCTTTCACGCCTTCTTCTTTTTTAAAGACGTACGAAAGCGCCAAAGGTAGCTTGGAAAGTTGGATTGCGCCGAGACGGAAAGTGAAATACACACCTGTGCCAACCAGCAGCAACAGCAGTGGTGGACCCCAGACGAGGTTGTCGATAGTTTGTAGAAAGTTGTATAGCGAGTGGTTCATAAATCCCCCTTTAACGCCAAGCTTTGTAGAAAAGTGCTGAAAGCCTGGACTTAAATTAAAAGGAGGAGAGTAGCCGCAATAAATAGCAGTATATGACGCAAATTAATGCGGTTATCTCCTCTGTCCTTTTGCCTGAGAGTTTCACTCGAATCCAACCTTTTCTGGCTGGGCGAGCTTGCTCCTTCGGCGTCCGATTTAACGGATCTCTCCAGAGTCCCCTCCAACTACTGTCCATACTCAAACACCAAAACGGTGTTAATGAGTGCCTGAAAGATTTACTTCTTCGGCGGATGGCAATGCCATCTCTCTCCAGCAGCTTCATCGGGTCTTCAAATTTTCAATGGCATCATAGATCACAAAAACATGAATGCAACGAAAAATGTGATGTTGAGGCATTTTCTAATGCCAAAGCGTTAAAATGTGGCATGTATGTAAATAGATATGCTCTTTAAATGTTAAATGGTGATGGTGTTCATAGCCTGCAAAATCTGGCAGGCAGGGTGGCGTGAATGGACTATCTTATTTTTGAAACAGCGGAAATTTGATGATTCAAACCGCTGTTTACATCTCAAGAAATCTTAACTTCTGCCGATATAGTTGAATCCTAACCATTTTTTAATTCTTGATGACTACGTTTAACGACATCCTTGGCACAACATCCAGCGACTCTGCTGAAGTGACGAAACAGCGCTACAAGCTGCTTTCCTTGCGCGTTCATCCTGACAAAGGCGGTTCCAAGGCGTTGATGCACCTTGTGCGCCACTCTTATGATCATATCTCCAAAGGAAAAGGCGATTTACCCGTCAATTTGCCTTCAGCAGCGGGTGGTAATCCTGAGCTTGAGCGCGAGCTGGCTAAGGTAAAAAAAGACAGGGAAGAACTGCGTGCGCTTAACTCACTTTTAAAGACGCAACTTGCACAAGCGCAGAAATCATCAGCATCTTCCGGCTCAAACACCAACGCAGATTACGCGCGGAAAATCGCCCAACTTGAAGGCGAATTGGTGTTAGTGAAAGAAGAACGGAATCGCCTTCTTTCACAAAAAGAAGCCGCGGTCGCAGAGCAAAACAAAATGGCCGGTGAGCTTCGCCGGGCTTTATCAGAGAATGAGGTGCTGGAAACCGAACTGGCGCAGGAAGGAGGTTTCTCAACGCCAGTGCTGTTCAAATGGTTTAACCGTTTCTGGCTGCCCGCGATGAGTATGTCAGCGCTGTTTGCCGTTGTATTTATGGGCGCAACTATGGTTGACTGGACGTTTGTGACTGCATGGTTTCAGCCCCCCCTCCTGAGCCAACACCTGCACCCTTAAGGGTTGTGCATGCTACGCCTGAAAGTAAGACGACGGCATTTATCGCGCCTCCTAAACCACAGGCTAACCAGCAATCAACCAAAGCGGCTCAGAAGCCGTTTTTGCAGCTGACAGATATCTCCGGCGTCTGGTCTTTGGCTTCCTACACCGAAAATGAAAAGCCATATATTTCTATCCGAAGCACCAACGGTTCTTACGTGGTGAATGACTGTAGCGGCGATTTCACCCTGTATCTGAACGAGCCGTTAAAGCCACTGCGCGTGGCGGCCAACCTGATTTATATGCACCAGAACCAGCATTTCCATGTTTACAAAATTCCTTACGGACAAGGTTCCTCTGCAGAGAGCTGGTTACAGAGCCGCAAGCTGAAAATTAACGATGAATTCTTTACCAGTGAATCGTTCAATGTCAGCCGTGAAGCGCTGTTGCAGCGGTGCCTGAATTTTGCTTCCTGAAAGGAGGCAAAATCCAAGATCTGGATATAACCTAATGAATAGATAAGGAAACCGAGGTTATCTATGTCATTACCGGAAACCAATTACCTGTTGCATGCTTTCAAGCCTGAGCGCGTTGAGGTTGCTAGTGGCGTGCTGTCTAAGCAGCGCCTTGTCGTCAGTGACAGTATTAACGTGAAAGGGGCGGTAACAGGTATTGGTGTCCCGGATTGGTGTGTATCCCATGAGGAAGCGAAAAACGATGCGCTCGTGGTGTCGACGCTTTTGCAATCAGGCTGTCGCCTTGTGGGAAAAGCCCAGGTCGATGATTTTGGAACCAGCATCAGTGGGCAAAACCCGTTTCTCGCCAGGTTGACCAATTCCATGTCTCCCGGGGCGCGGGTCGGCGGTTCCAGTTCAGGCGCAGCGCTTGCCATCGTAAATGGAAAAGCGACCATCGCGGTGGGTAACGCCGTTTGTGGAGGCATATTAATTCCGGCAGCGTACTGTGGATTGTTCGGTTATCGCCCATCTCTGGGAATGGTCGACTTGCGTGGCATGGCGTCACTTTCCCCTCATTTGACGCAGTAGGCTTTATGGCGCGTAGCTTGCGACACTGCAGCAAATCGCGGAGAAGTGTTGGACCAAACCCGCAAGGCCGGTTCGCCTGAATGCTGTCAAATATGCCTCTTCGCTGTTTCAGGAGTTGCTGGATATTGATGCTTTGCTTGAATGGGAAATGAAGCTATCCAGCCTGAATTTCATGCGAAACGATGTGCCCAACCTGAGCAAACTTACCCTTACTCAGGCCCATAATATCCACACCGCTATCCTCGGCCGGGAAATCGACATGCAATATGGACAGTGGCTGGATGCGCATAACCCTAGATTCTCTGACGAAACGGGTACATTTCTGAAAACGATTCGGGACAAGGGCTTTAAAGAGTATGTCGAGTCGAAGAAGAAAAGGGAGTTTTTCAGCGACAGCCTGCAAGGGTTTTTCTCCAGTGGAGAGGTGCTGATGCTACCAACATCACCAGGGCCAGCTCCTTCGTGCGATGATGTCAGCGAAGTCTATCTTATTAACCAACGCAAGCTCTACGCCATTGCTGAAGTGGCTGGTTTGGCACAGCTTACTGTTCCCGCGATATCGATTCAGGGAGCGTTAATGGGCGTTTCCCTTTTAGCGCATCCGGGCGAGGATCGTCTGCTGTTCGAAGCGGCAGGGCGTTGGTTCGTCTAAGACAAAAATCAGGCTGCCGTTATTCTGGCTGTTAGCCATCCAATTCCCTTTCCATCAGTGGATCTTGCCTGCTCGATAAATATACAAAAGTGCATGTTGTCAACAGGCATTCCCAACTAATTTCAAAATAACACCATCTCTGTAACACGGTGATGTAGCGGCAGTTTGTACGTCCTCAAAGCAGTGTTTCGGCACATCATCTGACTAAAAACTCTGACTTCAGAATTCATCTACAGGTCAAGGAAAATTTATTTTTTCTTAAAATCACACCTAACCACATGAAATACATGAATATTATAGCTAATTGCCTATGGTGAACCTATCAACAGAATCTGTGGATAACTAGGTGAATTAGTTGGGATGTCATGATTTTAAGTTCATGAAATATAAGATTTAAATCTGGTGTTTGGTGGGGTTTTTACAATTTAGAATGCCTGTGAATGATGTCTGTTAAAAAGGCGTTAAGTTGTGACGTGGATTTTGTTCCAAAACGAACCTGTTGGAACAAGGATTATCGGTAAGATTCTGCGCTGCAGCCGCAACGATTTAGCGGGGAATATGTTGCGCTGTCTTCAGAGTGACTGACAACGGGATGGAAAAGGAAGCGCCGTTTGTCAGCTAATTGGCGACATTCAAACTGATGATGTGTACATCGAAGGTTCTTATAAGGCTGCTTCGTGACACTCTAACACCCGCTCTTTTGTTTGATGCCTTACACAGATGAGTACGGCATTTTCATGTGTGCGGTAGATGACTACCTCATTTCCTAAAGCGTACGGTTGCTGCATTAGTTCAATGATATTATCGCCGTAGTTAAAAGGAGCTTCGTCAGTGAAAAACTCCTTGTACACAATATAAGACAGCGCTATCAGAGAAACTGTCAGTGACAGAATGCCACCCCAATCACGTATTTTTCGTTTCCTTTGCCTTTCACTCTCTTGTCTTTGTTTAATATCGTCTTGGATGTTTGTGTTAGAAATAGGATATGTGTGGACGTTAAAATCTGTCTCTGTATCCACCGTAGCCATGGATTCAAGTGATAAAAATTGAGGAGTGACGGTAAGTTGGTATCCAACTTTAGAGATGGTTTTTATTATTGTCTTATCTAAGTCCCCCAATACCTGCCTGGTGTTTTTGACAGTCTGGTTAATAGTCGGGTCGCTGACATAAGTGCCACCCCATATTTGTTGCTCCAGTTCTTTTCTTGTCAATACATCCGGATGTTTATGTATTAAGCAACATAAAAAGTCTGCTTCTCTTTTTCGAAGGTTAAAAACTCCACCTTGTCGATATAGGTGTAGTGAATGATAATTGAATTCAACATCACCAAGCTTTATTTTTCCTTCGAGATGCGATGGAAAATCAGATTCGCTTCCCATAATAGGCCTCTTAATGAACTTGAATTGTTATCTTTATGTGATGCAAAAAAATAATACGCCTCATTTATTATGTGGGCAAATAAAACCGAATGCTACAAGTGAAAATTAAGTGAAATCCAAATAACAAAGTGAACTATTCATATTTAATATTTAGCATAAACAACGGCTTATGATGGTGATGCGGTTTTTTGACGATATCATTTAATCCACCTTTTCTTTTGTGAAAATTGGAGCAACTATTCTAATGCGGCACGGGGTTGCCCGGCCAAATAGAAAAATTTATAACGTGAGGGATTCACTATGTCTGATTTACTGTTGAAAGCTTGGATCAAAACCCGTCTGGCACTTAAAAACTACGCTTCAGATAACCGTGGTGTAACAGCTATCGAGTACGCGGTGATAGCGGTTGCCATTACAACAATTGTTGTTGCTGTATTTGGTACTGGAACAGTTGATAGTGGGTTAGGTGAAGCATTGAACGGCGCGATGGATAAAGTTATTAACACATTAAACCCAACCTCAAAGCCTTAAGAATGTACTTTAATTGAGCTTATTTGAATTATTAACCACTCTTGGTGTGTTCTGCTTGCTGGCAATCTCTTGGCAGGATATTGCAAGTCGCAAGGTTAGCCAAAAGTTTTGTTTTTTTAAGTGTAGGGATTGGTTTTTATATTTTTTTCCAATCCCAAGCTTTTATAAACCTCACTGCTTTTATTCTTGTGTTAATAGCGGGTATTTTTCTGTCAGGAATAAATGTGGTGGGCGGCGCAGACAGCAAAATTCTCGCTATATTGATGCTTGTGATACATCAAGAGTATTGGCTGCTGTACGGTGTGTCAGTTTTTATTTCTGTATTGATAACGCTGATGTTTTGGTTGTTAGGGTATTTAATTTGCACAAAAGAGCGAAAGTGCGCATACAGAGAGAGAGGCATACCGCTGATTCCTGCCATTTCCCTGCCAGCGCCAATATTTATCTTCCTCTCTATGTAGGGGTGAACCATGAACTCGAAAATAGTTTTTCTCTTTGCCTTTGCGGTGATTTTCTCCGGTGTGCTGATTTTAACCTCCGAGAGTGAGACCCCGCAGACCACGGTGGAGGCACCACCGGTAGAACCTACCGTCACCTTTTGGGTGGCGGCCCGCCCAATGGAAAAGGCCGGTTTTGTTAAACGGCAGGATATTAAACGCATTACTCTCCCGGCATCAAAGGCTGCTGAACTGGGTGTTACTGAGAATATTGATTTTTCTTTGGCGTTAGATGCCATTGCCGCAGCAAATATTGATGCCGGTAAGGCAGTTTTTCCGCAGGATTTTCTGACCCAGGAGGACCCCGGCTATATCGATACCATTATCCAGCCAGAACAAGTGGCCTATCCCCTCGAAATCAAAGACCCGGTTGCCATGCTTTCCAATCTTTCGCCGGGTGACTATATCGACCTTGTTATTTTAACGTCATCTCACCAGAACGTGGTGGAAGAGGGGGTCAACCATGCCTTCAAGAGCCTTGAAGTTGCCCCGCTCCTTTCTTATAAACGGCTTCTTTCAATCAAGCAGTCGGCTGTTGGGGAAAACTCAGACGAGGTGAATTCAGCCACGCTCTTCGTTGAGCTGTCCCGGGAAGATGTAGCCCGTATGTTGATTGCCAAGCGAGTGGGCGAGATTGAGGTGTTCAAGTCTTCTGGCTTGAAGCAAGCGAGCGAAAGCAGGGCGGTGACCCGCGATGTGCTTTCCGGTTATCACACGGTCAATGAACTCCGTGGTGCCAACCGCCCTCGGGATATCTGACATTTTGGAGAGTCGCTCATGGACAGGTCCCGTATTACATCACTCCTACTTCCACTGGCATTTCTATTTGCATCAAGTGCCTATGCCGCGTTGTTAAACATTGGGACGGATGAGGCTCGTCCGCTTTCATTTAGTCAGCCGGTCACCACTGTTTTTGTCAGTAACCCGGACATTGCAGATTACCAAGTCATCAGTGAAAACAAGATTGTTGTATTCGGCAAAAAAGTGGGCACAACATCGTTGATTGTGTACGACCAGGAAGGCCAACCCCTGGCGAATCACAAGCTTGTGATCAACAAGAGTTTGACCCATGTCCAGCAGCATATTGCCCTGCGCTATCCGGATGTGTCGGTTTCTGTGAGTAACCTTGGTGATCAAGTGTTGCTGTCCGGTTCCGTACCTTCTGAAGAAGTGAAGGATGGTATCTACGATTTGGTGGGTAATCTTCTCGGTAAACCGGCGAAGGAAATCACCTTTACTCTAAAAGGCAGCAATAGCGATGCAGAAGATACAGACATACATTTTTTGGCGCGCCGCGAATATGAAGGCATTGCAGATAATCTGGAAATCGCCGTCACCAAGCAGGTCAACGTCAAGTTATCGGTTGCCGAGGTCTCTACCGCCTATATGGAACAGCTGGGTGTAAAATGGGGCTCCATGCCGGGGGATGGTCAGTTCAGCGGAAACGGCCAGTTCTTCGACTACGTCCGTGATATCAGTGCCAGTGACATTGCCGCCTTTATTTCTGCCATCAATGACGACAACGTCGGCCAGGTGTTGGCTGAACCGAATCTTTCCGTCATCTCCGGTGAAACTGCCAGTTTTCTGGTCGGTGGTGAACTCCCCATTGTTACCTTCTATGACAATGCGTACCAGATTACATACAAAGAGTTTGGTGTCAGTCTGGAAGTGGCTGCAAAAGTGCTTAGCGATGACAAGATTCGTTTAGCCTGATGCCGGAAGTCTCCTCCCTTGATGAGCAGTACCGTTCGGAACTGTTGGAAATTCCTGCTTTTAAAACCCGCCGAGCCCGCACCACTGTTGAGTTAGGTGACGGAGAGAGTTTTATTCTGGGTGGCTTGTTAAGCTCAGAAGAAAAAGAAGCCCTTGCCAAAATTCCGTTTATTGGCGATGTACCGATTCTCGGCAGTTTGTTCAGACATACCCAGTCCGAACGCAGAAATACAGAGCTGCTGATTGTAGCCACCGTCAATCTGGTCGAGCCCATTGCTACCAGTGATGTTCGCCTGCCCAGCATGCAACGCACATCCATATTAAACCGCTGGTTTGCTCTGCCTCCTGAGACTGAACCTGACACGCGCAAACAGGCTGAAAATATTCTGGCTGAAGGAGGGTTCAAAGAATGAAACCGCTCACATTGATCATCGCTATTTCTTTGATGGCTGGCTGCTCCCATCAGTTTTATGGCCCGGAACTGACTGTGACCGAAGTAAAACAACAATGGTTGGTGACATCAGAGCAGGCAACCGCAGCCACATATATAGTTTGCTGGAAAGTGAAAAAGCCACGCTACTCACCTATCCGGTTGTGATTTCCTGGGATACCTCAAAGGGTAAAAGCCTGGCACAAAAAGCGCGTACACATATGTTGAAACTTGGTGCTGACAGCCAGCAGGTCACGTTGAAAAAAGGTGCTAAGTATGACTCGGTATTGGTCATTGAAACCCAAACGTATCAGGTGGACGCCATGCCTTGTGCCAAGCGGGGTATCGCCATCGCAGGTTTTAACCCCGTGACTCAACTTGGTTGCGAAGTGGAAGAAATGCGCTGGAAAAGCATGACTCATCCCAATGCGGCAGCCAAATACGG
>BAXE01000006.1 GCA_001310415.1 Enterovibrio sp. JCM 19048
CATATCCCAGCGTTGATCCCTTGGTATATGCTAACGTTTTGTCCGAGAGGTGCCTTGTTCCATGAAAAAAATCATCGCGTTGGTCGTCAGCTTTTTTGCTGCCCTGTTTTCCATTCAACCGGCAATGGCCTCAGAGCGTGCCATGCAAGGCTGGAAGCTTATTGAGGAAGGCGCAGTGATTGTTGACGTTCGCACACCGGCTGAATTCGCCCAGGGGCATCTGGAGCATGCCTTGAACTATCCTGTGCAGGAGCTGGATCAGCATGTCGCCAAACTCAACAAAGACGACATGATTGTCCTCTACTGCCGCAGTGGCGCCAGAGTTGAGCGGGCTATCCAGTTTCTGCAATCGCAAGGCTTTACCAAGCTTCACAACGCGGGTGGACTGGCCGAGCTGGAGCAGGCTGTCAAAGCGACCCAATAAAAACGCAGAATTCAAAAGAAACGCCCCGGATTTGAGTCCGGGGCGTTTTTTATTGGCGTGAAGGTGAAGGCAAAAACCTAAATTTTTCCTTCGTTAAACCCTTTCTGGAAATAGAGCACTTTTTGCAGGTAACGGCGCGCTTCGTCTTTCGGGTGTTTGGTGGTCAGCGCATCGTAAACCTGTCTTGGTGAATGCTGGTTCAGCTTCGACATGGCAGTTTTTCTGTCTTTGTGAAAGGTTGCCAGCACGCCGCCAGTGCCACCGTTATACGCGGAAATCATACTGAAATGGCGAGACGACGGATTGGTCACGTCGCGCAGATAGCGGGTTTTCAGAATGTGCAGGTAGGCGGTACCGGTATCGATATTGTTGGCCGGATCGAACAGGTACTCTTTGGTCGGCATCCCCGGCTTTTTCTTCACCAGATTGAACACATCGGCACCGGCAGTTTTCGGGATCACCTGCATCAAACCGTATGCACCAGCATGGCTTACCGCGTAAGGGTTAAAACTGCTTTCGGTTTTGATCACTGCATAAATCAGATCTTCAGGAATGTCGTAGCGTTTTGACGCATCGCGGACAAAATGGGCGTACTGGTATTCGCGCTGCTCTAGGTGGTCTTTCACCATGTCGATTTGCACGTAATAAGCTTTTCCGCGCTTGATGGTCTTACTTTTCAGCTTGTTGGCAATCAGGTATTCGGCAAAGCGGTTGGCGCGCCATTCCCACTCAATGGATTTTCCTTCCTGATCGACAATCTGGCCGAGGAAGAAAGGCTTACCTGTCAGCTGGATATCCTTGTCGGTGAACTGCTCTACATGCTCAGGATCAGCAGGCATCAGTACAGTCTGGACGATGGCTTTTTGCAGTTTTTCCATCGGCTCGCGCTGCGCCACGGTCGAGACATAGATCTTGCCTGCTTCGAAGTCGATGTGGGCGCGGGTCTGGAAGCCATCGAGGTATTTCACATAACGGTGTTTGCCTGATTCCAGGTACTCGTCATCTCCCCACTGCTTTTTGGCCTGATTGGCAAGGTAGGCAAACAGGGCTTCCACCGCCTTTTTGTTGGCATCGGAAACCGGTTCACTGGTGACTGGCGGGGGGACGTTGGTGCAATCACACTCTGGCGGTGTGGACGAACAACCAGACAGCAAGGCTGCCGAGAGCATAAGAAGAGCTTTTTTCATTATCGTGCTTTTACTTTTTCTGATCGGGTGGAAGCAGGGAGATGGGTTTACACCGCCCGGCATCACTGAATACGGTTTCTGAAACAGAGAGGCGACGATGCTATGCCCAACCTCAAGAAAAAGAAAGAGATTCATCGCCCAATTGGAGCAATGGTGTCTATTCGTGCACGAGTTGGTCAAGGATATGCCGGGTAATCAGGGAAAAAGGAAGAAGTGCAATCCATGATCATGCTTCCGCACCTGCGAAGGCTTTTTAGCCCGTTGAAAGGCCAAACAACCAGATGTGGGCAGAAAGGCGGTCTCGGGCGATGAAGCGTTACGGCGTGCGAGGCAGCTACTTGAGATTGGCGGCCTGATCGTTCAGCCCTACTTGGGTGACGGATATCAGGCGTGAGAGAGGGGTTGGCTCACCGAAAACATAACCTTGAGAAAAGTCGAGACCAATCTCTCTGACCACCTTTAGGTCTGTTTCATCGTTGATTTTCTGTGCCGCTGTTTTCACATGGAGTGATTCACATATCTGCTTGATGGATTCGACTATACGGCGGTCAACCTGGCTAGATTTCATCAGCGAAATGATGGCACCATCAATTTTGATCAAGCTGATATTGAACTTGCGCAGGTAGTTAAAAGACGTCAGTTCAGCGCCAAAGTTATCGACGGCCACTTCACAACCCAATTTACGGAAAGCGGTGACAATCTCTTTGGCGCGGAGCACATCAATCAGCAGGGTACTCTCTTTCACTTCGATACAGAGCTGCGAAGCGGGAAGGGTGCTGCGTTCAATCATATTCAGGCACTGTTTAATGAAACGCTCGTTGTAAAAGGTGCCGGTCGAAATATTGACCGCAATATGCAGGTTGGCATCGCGAAGGGCTGTACCGTTTTCAATCAACACCTCATTGAATACCCAGTTTTCAATGGTTGAAAGCCTTCCTGTCGGCTCTGCAGCAGCCAGGAACTCGTCAGGCATCAGCAAGTTTCCATCCTCTGTGAGCAGGCGGATCAGTACCTCATGCCAGGTTGCCTGTTTGTCATCGGTTGGAATCATAGGCATGGAAAGCAAACTGAAGGAACTATTGGCGATGGCTGAGTCAATATGTTGCAACAGGTTGTTGCGTTTCGAAGTGATGCCTTCCGACAACGTCGCTTTATCAAACACAGCAATGGCAGGATTGATCCCCTCGGTGACAGAATCCAGCGCGATTTGAGACTGGTAGATCATCTGGAACGGGGTGTTGATGGCAGACTCAGCGCCGGTGATCCCTGCTGTGTATTGCAACGGGAAATTGCCACTTTGTGGGTAATCAATCGCTCCCAGTTTTTCGATAATGGCCGCGATCTTGGTTCTCCCTTCCGCAATCGTACTGCCTTCAAGTAAAGCGCCAAACTGGTCGTTGCTTATCCGTGCCAGCGTGCCTTTTGCATTGAGGTGGGATTTTAGGATCAAGGCGGCGGATTTGATGACCTGATCACTGACCGGTGCCCCCAGCGCATTTGACATGGCGGTCAGCCCGCGAAACTCAATCACCGCAAAACAATGGGCGTTGGCCTGTTTGTGCAGGTTATCGATGTGGTTTTGCAATACATGTTCAAGCCGCGCCGGTTAAGCAGGCCTGTCAGTACGTCTTTGAGTCCACTTTCCAATTCACTGTCTGTTGCGGTTTGTTTTGCAATATCCTGCTGAACAGCATGGAATGAAAGCACCCAGCCATTCGGCGCATCACCAGCAGCAATTACGGGCGTGGCCTCCAGATACACCTTCACCTCAAACCCCCGCCGTGTTTGCAGGATAAACGTACCGTTGAGCTTGAACTCTTTCTGATAGGCTGAGAACAAATGGGCGAACGTAAACTGGGTTTCACGGTTGAAAATATTAAAGTGTTGGTCGATGTGCTCGCCGAGCAGCACAGATCTTTCTTCTTTGGTTAGCCGCAACGCCTTATCGTTTACCGAGGTAATGTGGAACAAAGAGTCGAGGATAATCACGCCATCAGACACCACATCAATCGCGGCAGTGAGTTGGGCATTGTTCTGGCTCAGCACCATATTGCGTTTTTGCAGCGAAGTTGACTCTTTGCACAGCCCAACCAAACGGGTGCCTTGGTTGTCGTGAATGACTTTCGCCAGAATGTTGTGGCTGATGGTGGAGCCTTCCGGTGTCAGGCGTTGAACATTCACCTCGATTTGACCGTCGTTCAGCCGTGCCATGCTGAAAACACTGTCGAGTATCGCCCGGTCGCTGCTCAGCAAATGGTCACGCCACATATCAATGGTCATCAGCTCGCCCTCGCTGATGCCATAAAGCGAATACATTCTGGGGTTCCAGTACAGGGTGCCGGACTTTGGTGTGAACTCCCACACCCCCAGATCGCAGACCAAATCGACCACCTCTGAATATTTGGTCGCCATGATCTCCTGTTCAGACTTCACTTTTTCTTCCTGAATGTCGGAAATGGTTCCGATAACTTTGGTCGTGATGCCGTTATTGTCGTGCTCAATGGGCTGGCAATGGTCCCGCACCCAACGGAAACACTTCTCATCGTCCATCAGACGGTACTCAATCGTGATCGTTTCCGAGCCAATGCGGGTCACGGCGTGCTGGTATTCGCGTAAGTCTTCAGGGTGAATGCGCGCCATCCACTCATAGAGACGGCGTATATCGCTGGAACGCACACCAATGGCCTGAAACGCATTGTCAGAAAGGTGAATGTACTTGGTATGACACTCCATTTCATACAGAGCGGTGCGGTTGATGCTGAGGGCAAATTCGAACTTCTTCGACCAAAGCTTGCGTTCATCATCAAAACGGCGTTCACGGTCGATATTCTGGATTTGAAAAACATATTGGGTGATGGCGCCACTCCACTGGTCACGCACTGCAGTCACTCCTAACCGCGTCCATATTACCTGTTTGTTCTTCCGCGTCAGGCGCAACTCAACATGGCAACTTTCGGTTTTGGGGTCGGAAAAGGTGGCGAGTTGTTCCGAGAGTGCGCATTTGTCGCGGTGAAAAACCAATTGGTTAAAGGTTTTCTGTTTCAGCTCTTTCACGCTGAAACCGGTCAGGTCGATAAATGCATGATTGGCGTTGTGCATAAAGCGTCAGGTTGAACAACCACGGTACCAATCACGGATGACTGCATCGCATTGGCAAACAGGCTGGAGCGCTCATCACTTTGCTTTTTCAGATAAGTGAGTTGTGCGGATTTCACGGCCAGCAGTGCGCCCAGCAACATGGCGCCGGCGATAGGCAGCAGGCGTCCGGCGTGCTCAAAAATCTCGGAAGAAGCGCCAAGGTTTTCTGCCGGATTAAGCAACAACAAATCCAGCGTGACACAAACCAGAAAAGCAGTAGCAAAGGCGGATAAGCGATCCAGCACTGCGCTCGCCATGGTCAGTGCGATAGCGATAGCGATATAGGGGTGTGCCGCATGGATCATCATCCAGCCGCTGAAACTGGCGATAGCGATCATCAAGGCGACCGTAACCGGTTTGTAGACGGACGAAGGAATGTCGCGCTGGCTTTGCAGCAAGCCATAAACCAGAGGGGTTGTGGAGATGATGCCGATGACATCTCCCAGATACCAGGCAGGGGCGACGGCAGAAAAGGGGACATTGACGGCGTATTGAAGCGCCAGACCACCAAACACCGCCCCTACGATAGGGCTGGCAAACGCAGTTAATGCGACAAAGGCGACAAAGGGCCGCAATTGCAGAAAGGGATCGCCGTCTCGTGAGATGTAGACAAGGGAATAGACGCCACAGGCAATGGTCATCACGTTGGCAAGACTGAGATGGACACTCTGGACTGGGTCATCGCCAAAGATGAGGTTTGCCAGCAAAATCGCGACAAACGCGGTACCGACCAGCGCCAGACGCTGCTTTTGAGGTGCAATGGCAATCATGGCGATACACAGGCCATTGGCGTACCAGATAAATGCCTCACTGCCGGGCTGACGCAGCAGATAAATCGCGCTCAGGGCAAGCATCAGGGTGCCAAGAAACACCAGCATGACACGGATCAACAGTGCATCGACCGGAAATACGTCTCTGGATTGAACCGGGGCTGTCTGGGTCTCTGCTACAGGATCCATAAGTTGAGTTTTATTCCTGTTTGCTGGGTGTCGGAGAGGCTGGGACATACGCCAAATGCTATCCATCCTCCTGAATAAAAGGCTGTATCAGAAGTGTAGTATATGTCTCAATGGTGCAGTGTTTGCTGATGTGATTTGGTTGTATTTTCGCCTGTTTTTATTTTCGGCTTGTGGCGACGTACTCACTACCCCCGTGTCGCGTATTCCCGCGTGTTTTTTCCGCTCTGCTCCCCGGATGCCTGACATAATTTCCCCATATCGCCTGTCCTGTTTTTGTGAATCCCAGTTATTTACACCCGCGTTGAAAGAATTTTGCATCCAAAACTGTCTATTCTAACAAGAACATCCGAATACAGGCGTCGACCGTGAGTGACATTACCGCAACCTTACTGACCTACTCTCCGATGACCTTTTTTTCGCGGTGATCCTGCTCTCCTACCTGTTTGAAGATATCGCCATCGTGACCGCCGCCGTCGCCGCATCGCAGGGTGTCATGCCTTTGTGGGGTGCTTTGTTGGCCATATTTATCGGCATTGCCAGTGGCGACGTTGGGCTCTATTGGCTAGGTATGTTAGCGAGGAGGTGGCGTGGCCTTCGTGGCTATTTGCTCACCAAATCCGGCGTGCGGGCGGTGCGGCGTAAATTGCGCGCCCATGCGTTTGGTAACTTGTTTTTGATCCGGTTTGTGCCGGGGCTGCGCTTTGTCGGCTTTTGTCTGAGCGGCTTTTTCCGGGTGGATATCAAAACATTTTTACTGTCGGTCATGGTGGCGACCGCAATCTGGACGGTTGCCGTGTTTACGCTGGTGTATCAGCTGGGAGAAAACAGCTGGATCAAACATAACCTCAACTGGGGATTGATCCCCTGGTGGTGATCCTGCTGGTTATCGTGAACCGTGTTGCGGGGCGCAAGCTTAAGGAGAAAGCGGTTTGCACAGACTAAAAATCGTGGATGAAAAATCCTCACCGGCACTGCCGGTCAATTACGGCATGCCACCTCTGGACATGAGCGGCAAGCCGGTATCGTTTTTTGAATTCTGGCCGGGTTGGGTGTTTTATGCGCCGGTCACCTTGCAGTGGATTGGTTACGGCTTCAAATACCGTAACTTCGCCCTGCCGTTGATTGCCAATCCGGGCATTGAACTCAGTGGCATGGTGGGGGAATCGAAAGATGCCATTTTGTCGCTGGCGGGCGAAAAAGCCAAAGATTGGATATTGCCTTACCTGACGTGGGAAAAATCAGCCATGCCGCCGGAAACCCAGTCCCATCAGGCGCTGACTGCCCTGCATAACGCAGGTTTAGGGTTCCCTGTGGTCGCAAAACCAGACTTAGGGTGTCGCGGCGCAGGGGTGCGCCTGATTGAAAACAAAGCCGAGCTTGAAGAATACCTGCGCCTGTTTCCTCAAGGTGCCAAGCTGCTGTTGCAGAAAAAAGCGCCTTACAACGCAGAGGCGGGGGTTTTTTATGTGCGCTATCCCGGCGAGTCGCGCGGGCGCATATTTTCCATGACGCTGAAATATAACCCCTTTGTGATTGGCGATGGCGTTCGTCCCCTGTCTAAGCTGATTGAAGATGACCCTCGTGCCGGGAAACTGGCGCACCTTTATTTTGCAAGGCATGGGGAAAAGCTCGATTGGGTACCGGCCGAAGGGGAAGTGTTCAGGTTGGCCTTTGCCGGCAGTCACTGTCGCGGCGCTATCTTCCGCGATGGCAGCGCGTACATTACTGACGCCCTGACGCGACGTCTGGACGAGATTTTTGATGATTTCCCCGGCTATCACTATGGCGCATTGACCTGAAATTTAAGGACATCGACAGCCTGATGCAGGGAGAGGATTTTGTGTTGCTGGAAGTCAACGGTGCCAGCAGTGAAGCCGCACACATCTGGGATCGGGGCGCATCCATCAAGGATGCTTTTACCACCTTGTTTGCCCAGTACCGGATGCTGTTTGAGATTGGAAACCTGCAACGAAAGGCAGGGCACAGGGTGCCATCGCTGCGTGAACTGTTTCGTGCCTGGCGTAAAGAAAAAGCCTTGGTAAAAGACTATCCGTCTACCGATTAAAAGAAGCCAGAAGATGTTTGAAGGGGAATGCATGTTAGCAAACAAACCAGATCAGGATGCCGACAGGATAAGGCGGCCGGATGAAGTACAGGGGTGTCTTGATGTCGCCGCACAAGCGCAAACTCTGATTACAGGGTTGAGTGATGAACAGTACACCCACATTGCGCTACCGTATCTGCAAAGTGCGATTGGTGGTCATATGCGCCACATTCTGGATGTCAATCATGCGGTGACTGGCTGGCCAGTGAACGCGCTGGTCGACTATGACGTTCGCCGCAGGGCGCACCCGGTAGAAACAGAGCGCGATATTGCTTTGCAGGAGTGGCGTCATATTGTGGACTGGCTGGAAACGCTGGACGAGGCCGATATGGTGAGCCCGGTGTCGGTGAAAAGCGAAGTCTGTCTGTCCCACCAGGCGTGTGCACAAATGCCATCGACGCTGGGGCGTGAACTGGCGTTTGTCTCCAGCCATGCTGTGCACCACCTGGCGCTTATCCGAGTCAGCCTTTGTGCGCAGGGGATAGAGACTGATGAACACTTTGGGTTGGCACCCGCCACCTTGAGTCATCAACGGGGAGAGAAATAAATGTGTACCGTTAGCTGGTTGCTGCACGATGCAGGGTATGAAGTATTTTTCAACCGTGATGAGCAAAAAGGCCGCGCCATCGCCAATCCGCCTGCTGTGTTTGATCGTGAAGGAACCCGCTACATGATGCCTGTCGACCCCGATGGCGGCGGCACCTGGATAGCCATGAACCAGCATGGCCTGTCACTTTGCTTGCTCAATTATTATCAGGGGGACATTCCCGATTTGCCCTGATAAGTCGTGGCTTGCTGGTCAAGATGCTGGCACCGGAGATGTCGGTGTCGGGCGTGGTTAACCGTTTGAATTCGCTGCACATGGGGTCATACGCTCCGTTTACTCTGTTGGTTTTCGCGCCGGATCTGAGCAACCGGCATGGTCATGTGATTGCGTTTCAATGGGATGGCCACGTACTCACTCAGCGACCAAGTGTCGAACCGATGATTTCTTCCTCCGTCCGGTTTGAGGAAGTGATGGTGGCTCGCCGTGAAGCGTACCGCACCATCATGACCGAACCCAAAACCGTTGATAAAGCCTGGGCGTTTCACCGCAGCCATGTGCCGCAGGCAGGCTACCTCTCCGTTTGTATGCACCGTGATGATGCCAATACCGTCAGTTTCACCCACCTTAAAGTGACCACGGATGTGATGGAAATGGTCTATGTTGATGGCTCACCCTGCGAAGGCGGAGAGCAAACGTCTACCGTTCTGGCAAGAACCGCGGGCCTTTTAAACTAGTGGCAAGTGACAGCCCTTAAATTGAAATTTTTCACCATATCTCCGGTTCTTAATCAGTGAACCTTATGACAAATAGACAGGAGTTTTGGTATGGCCCGTTTACTGGTTTTGCTCAGCTTGTTTTTCTCTTCCGTGGCTTTTTCCGCGGACGAGATCTACACCGGATTTTCAGCAATAAAGCGGTCAGTGGCTATGATACTGTCTCGTTTTTCGAAGGAACGCCAGCCAAGGGCAGTTCGTCCTTCAAAACTGAATACAAAGGGGCGGACTGGTTGTTTATCAGTCAGGCGAATTTGGACAAATTCCTGGCCGACCCTGAAAAATACGCGCCGCAGTATGGCGGCTATTGCGCATGGGCTATTGCAGAAAAAGATGATTTAGCACCGGGCGACCCTGAATTCTGGACGATTGTTGATAACAAGCTCTACCTGAATTACGACAATTCCGTGCAGAAAAAATGGGAAAAAGATATTCCCGGTTTTATCGAAACCGGCGACAAAAACTGGGCGAAGCGCTAAGCGCGACAAAGCCCGAACGAGGAGAATAAATGGCCGTTAGTCCGTTTCAGATCCCACGTAAAACCCTCTTTGGTGTGGTTGAAAAAGCACTAGAGTCAGTCACTGGCCTTAGGGCGCTGGATACCTATTACCGTCGTCGCCCGGAAGGCATTGATACCGACGACTTTCTCAAATACACACTGGATGTGTTGGGTATCGCTTATACGGTGCCTGAAGAGCAACTTGCCAATGTTCCCAAGACCGGCGGCACTGTGGTAGTAGCAAACCATCCCCTTGGTGGTGTGGAAGGGGTGATTCTTGCCAAGGTGCTTCGGCAAATCCGGCCGGATGTGAAAGTGCTGGCCAACTACTACCTCAAACGCATTCCGGAATTGAGCGATCTTTTTATCGGCGTGGACGTGTTTGAAGGGAGAGTGCCCAACGTGCCAACATGCGCGCATTGCGGGAAGCCCACCAACATGTCAGTGAAGGTGGCCTGTTACTGATTTTTCCGGCTGGTGAGGTATCAACCTTCGATCATAATGGAATGCTCAGTGACAAGGCTTGGAGTCGCTCTGCTGCCGTATTGGTGAAAAAGCA
This sequence comes from Enterovibrio sp. JCM 19048, assembly GCA_001310415.1. Taxonomy (GTDB): domain Bacteria; phylum Pseudomonadota; class Gammaproteobacteria; order Enterobacterales; family Vibrionaceae; genus Enterovibrio; species Enterovibrio paralichthyis. Next base: position 10,191 of record BAXE01000006.1, read on the forward strand.
CAAAGCGACCGTGGTACCTGTGTTTATCGGCGGGCAAAACAGCCGTAAATTCTACCGCGCCGGACGCATTCACCCCTTGCTGCGCACAGCATTGCTTGGCAGGGAATTGCTGAACAAAAAAGGCCGCTCGATACCGCTTTCCATTGGCGATCCTATTGCCTGGAAGGAGTACCGCGGCTTTGATAATGACGAAGCGCTGGTCAATTACCTGCGCCTCAATACCTATTTACTCAATGAAGATAAATCGCAGGCAACGCCAGTGATGGCACACCCCGGCGCAGCGCTGATCGCGGCCAAATCGCCAGAGGCTATCGAAGCAGAACTCGACACACTTCCCGAGCAAGCCAAACTGCTCAGCAGCGGTGAGTTTGATGTTTATTGCTGCGGGAAGTCAGACATTCCCGTCATCATTGAAGAAATCGGACGCATGCGCGAAATGAACTTCCGCGCAGTCGGCGAAGGCACGGGGCTGGAATGCGACTTGGATCAGTACGATGAGTACTACCTTCACCTGTTTATCTGGGATCGTGAACAGCGCCAGATGGTCGGTGCGTACCGCCTTGGCAGGGTGAAGGATATCGTCGGTCAGCACGGCATTTCTGGCTCTATTCACGCAGCCTGTTCCAGTACGACCAGCGGTTTGTTGACAGCATGGGGGCGTCGCTGGAAATGGGACGCTCGGTGATTGATGAAAAATACCAGCGCAGCCTTTCTGCTCTGCTACTGCTTTGGAAAGGCATCGCCGAATACGTGCGCATCAACCCGGAAATCACTACTCTGTTTGGTCCTGTGAGTATCAGCAACGACTACCCACAAAAGGCGCGTCGCCTGCTGGCAGAAAGCCTGAGTGTCCATCACTACGATACGCAGATTGCCGCACTGGTGAAGCCAACAACGCCGCTGGAAAGCTCAGAGCCCGTGCCCTGGCATACCTCTATGTTATCCGCCCTTGGCGACATGCAGATGCTTTCAAGGGTATTGGGACGGATGACCCACGGTCTTGGCGTGCCCGTGCTGCTGCGCCAATACCTTGGGTTGAATGGCAAACTGGTGTGTTTCAACGTTGACCCGGCGTTTAACGACGCGCTAGATGGTTTGATTGTGGTGGATCTTCGCAATGTGACCGCCAAAACGCTTGGACGCTATATGGGCAAAGAGCAGGCGGAAAACTACCTTGCCCACCACGGCGTGAAATAACCGCGCCAAAAACAGAAAAAGCGCCGTTCTGGCGCTTTTTCTGATCAGTCTTCGTATTAGAAGTTAAGTCTGGCACCGACAGAAATGGTGCTGGTTTCTGCGTTGCCGCGATCCTGATAACCCACTTCCAGCGCCATACCAGGCCGATAGCCGGTGCAAGGCTAATACCGACCGCACCCAACAGGCCCCAGCCATCTTCCGATTCATTGGCATAGGTATTGTCGTAATAGTTACCGCCACCACGCACGTAGACATCACCAAGGACGATAGGCAGGGTGATCTGCAGCGCCAGAGGAATCGATGTAGAGGTGAAATTCTGATCGACACCGTTGGCATCAGGGATGTCTGCCGTCGTCTCGCCGTAACCAGAATAAATGCTGGAGAAGGTGTTCAGTTTGAGGTTGCCGTTCACTGCCCAAAAGTAGCCGGTTGCGCTGCGGCCTTTGTATTTCACATCTGTCACACCACCATCGACACCCAGAGTTAGTGGAAGAATCAATGCAGACGCTGATGTTGCGAACAATGTGGCGCCCAGCGCCGTCAAAGTGAGCAGTTTCCGTGAAGTAGCCATAAAGTTCACCCCTTGTGAAAAATTCAAATTATCGCCGACTGTTGGGTATACCCGCTTTGTACAGTTATTCGGCACACTCTGGCTCAGTTTAGAAATGAATCGGCAGGTGGGATGAAAACTGAACAGTTTTTTGTCAATAGATCAGCAATTTGTGACCGGAGGCGGGGCGGAAAGAAAACCGGGTGATAAAAAATGGCACCGCAAGGGTGCCACATTGTGAATCCAGTTTGCAGGCAGTTAACCCGTGATCAGCGCAGATACTACACCGATAATACCGCCGAACACGCCGCCCCAGACAACCAGCCAGCCTAGGTGCTCGCGGATCATCTTCTGTACGATCTCTTTCACCAGCTCAGGCGTCAGTTCATCCAGACGTTGCTCAATCACTGACTCAATATTGGCTTTAATATCGCCTACCATTTCCGGCTGCTCCAACTGGCCTTTCAGCGCATCGCGGAAATTGTCCTGCTGCGTAATTTCCACCACCGATGTCTTCATCTTCTCCACAAACGGCTGGCGCAGCGGTGCCAGCGCTTCAGCGCCGCCAAACATTGCCAGCATGCCGCCGAAAGAGCTGTTGTTGATCACCTCAACCAGACCATCAAAGGTTGGGTTGAAGTCGATTTGCTCAATCACAGGGTCAAGGTTCAGGGTTGCACCGTTGGACATCTCTTTTTTCAGGAAGCGGTCCATATTTTCTGCGGTGAAGAACTGATCCATCATCAACGACTTGATACCAAGCTTGAACGCTTCAAAGCGCGCCTGAATGACGCCCGAGCCATAAAGCCCCGGTACCTTTTCAAACAGCATGTGAACTGCCAGCAGGTTGGTTAACGAGCCGGACAGGGCGAACAGACCGCCATACAGGGCGACAGGTTGTGAAAAGTAGTAACCGGCAGCCGTGATCAGCGCAGCAATAAGGTTGGTTAAAAAGCTCTTGTTCATGAATTTACTCAATGTATGTCCAAGGAAGTGGCCAGATTTTAATGAAAACCCTGCCATGCAAACAACCATCAAACAACGGGATTTTACGATACAGCGCCCAACGCCGGGGTGAAGCACTTTCCAGCCGGGGCAGAGAGCACCTACACTTTTGTTTCCTTATGCAACCAAAGAATGTCAGATGCTTTTGCGTGCCGGAGTGATCATGGTGCTGGCTTTTACCCTTGTCGCCTGCAGCAGTGGTAGCCGCCCCTTCGAATTTAAAAACCTTGCTAAAACCGACATGGATCTTATCACCGACATTCATATTGCGGAGATAAGGGAGCTGGTGCGTGAATTGACCATCAAGCTATACAAGCGTAACCCCCGCGAGCTGGCAAAAGTACCGGAAGCCACGGTGAATGGGCGTTTGGATGCCTTGATGACCGTCGACCGCCCTGTTGGCGGCTATGCCGAGTTAGGCGGGCGGGACGGGGTTGCCGCGCTTTATCTGGCCTTTGACGAAACCTACACCGGTGACAGAGTATTCGCCCTGATGGTTGGCATCAGCGGCATGATCAGCGAAAGCTACAATCATCAGCTCGAATTCTACCTTCTCGATGATATCGACCAGCAAAAACTCTATAACAGCGCCCGCAACCTCGAAATCCTCGCCTGGCTGCTCAACACCCGAAAAGACCTGCAGGGTGAACTGATGCTCCTCAGCAACGGCATCGCCGACGATGGCACCCCCAATTACAGCTACGAACGCTTGCTAAGCAAGATGATCGTCATTCAGGACATGATGGCCAAAATGGTCGCCGACCGCACCAACCGCGCAATAAACCAGGTGGTACATGGCGTCGCGTCGATGACGTTTTTTCCTATTTGATTGGTTTTGTTGCGGGCAAAGCTTCAAATGTGAAGTCGTCGCCCAAACCTAATTGCGCCACTGGCTTTTAGTCCCTTCCCCTTTTCAAGGGGAAGGTTAGGGTGGTACAGCTACTTTTAGGGCATGTGAAACTTGATAACACCATTCGCTATCTCGGTGTCGAGATCGAAGATGTGCTCAATATTTCCGAAGATACAGATATATAGAGATGTGGTTGATAAAATCCGTTTTGAATAAATTGATTAGCTAAAAGCTGTATAAACGATACAACGTGAAAATTGCCTGTACCTCTTTGGGATGCAGGCGATTTCTTTCCACTGGAGAAGATGAAATGGAACTTTCACCCAGCGAGTTGGCTATTCAGAAAAAGGCCTTGGAATATGCTAAGAAAAATCGTACTAGGATTTGTCGCAGACTGACCGACACCAGTATCTACATTCCAGAGCACCAGCCAGTTTCTGTGTTTATGAGCGGATCTCCAGGCGCAGGGAAAACAGAGTCTTCTAAGGAGTTGGTCGCAGCTTTAACTGAGGATGGCGGGCATGTTTTGCGCCTAGATCCCGATGATTTAAGGGAGGAGTTTGAAGATTACAATGGTAACAATTCATACTTATTCCAAGCGGCGGTGATTACTCTTGTTGAACGTGCCATGGATATGATTTTTAAGAATAACCAGAGTTTTCTTCTGGATGGAACGTTGGCTAGCTTTCATGTGGCGGATAAAAACATTCGCCGCTCGCTAAGAAAGGACAGGATGGTATTAGTGGTTTTTGTCTATCAACGACCTGAGCTGGCGTGGAACTTTGTAAAGGCAAGAGAGAAGGTCGAAGGGAGAAAAATCTTACCAGAGCATTTTGTTGAACAGTTCTTTGGTTCTCAGCAAGTTATCGAACAACTTAAAGAAAAATATGGCTCTCAAATTCAGGTGGATTTGCTTCTTAAAGATAACGATGGAACGACCCACAGCCATCACAGCGATGTGAGCAGTTTGCAACCGTATTTGGATCCAGCGTATACTTTGGACGTTGTAAGAGAAATCGTAGGTGCTAGTATGCACCAGGAGAAGCGTGATGATTGATTCTAAAGCCAACAATGCTGCCTCACCGCTTGCGAGATTTGTGCGTAACACGTCTGCGGGTGATAAAAGCAAGGTTTATAAGCGCGTCATTGTCGCAGCGACAGAGTCTCAAAACAAAACTATCCAGAAAGCCCATTCTGTTCAGGAATAATATTATTCTGCTTGCCAGTCATGAACGATGATTGGCAAATAACAAACTTCAAAGCCCAGCAACTTCAGTACATAGCCCTTCTGAGTCTCCATCATTTTTGCCCCTTTTCGTGCTGGCTAAAGCTAATGGAATAAATTTCCCATCGAGAACTTCCATGAAACCCCTAATGCCAGTCATGAGGTGCGTGGGTATACTCATTCTGTCGTATTTCCTCGTTATCGCTTTTGATACAGTCCGTGATATCCTGATGAAAACATGCATTTACGGTGGATTTTGATATTAGTTACATTCTTGGAAATTCCAAAGGGGAGTGTTGAATTACACCACTTTGGGACCTAATGATTTTCATGCTAAGAGAGGGGGTATGAGTAGTATTTATGCAGCATCAGCAGCTTTGATAGCAGCATGGTTAACCGCAGCATTCGCATTCTTCACATTGCTATCATCAAAGCATTCAAAGGTGTCTGAGTTTAGACAAGATTGGATAAATAAATTGAGAGATGAAATCTCAGGCTTTGTTCGTGACTTTAATAGATGTCAGCTAATCCAGAAAAAAAGAGACCGGTTAAGGAATCAGGAAGAAGAAAAAGCAAGGAATAAACTAGACGAACAGTTTTATGACTATTATAGCTCTTTGCTTCGTCACAAAGCTCAGATTCGCTTAAGGGTCAACCTCAAAGACTCAGATAAAAAGCTCAAAGACGAAAATACAAAATTAATCGCCTATCTGAGTGTTGCAGAAGATGCTTTGAATGAGCATCAAGTAAAGATCTCTCAAGATATCACAGACAAAATAGTTTGCACCTCTAGTGAGATTTTAAAATTGGAATGGGAAAGAGTAAAGAAAGGGGAGCGAGGCTTTCGTATATTACTCGTAACTTGTTCTATGATCCTTCTTATTGGATTGTTTGGTATTGCTTTTGTATTGAAGGCTTTGCCATCAGTAGCAGTCGCCTAACAAGAGAATTAACAAGGGATGTTTTCTTGTCGCGTATTCTTTCCTCCAAAAAAAACAGTAATATGGAATCTTCAAACAGTTTGGTTGGTAAACGCCCGCTTTTCATACCTTGGGTTCAGAGGCTATCATGGATGAACAAAGATTATTTAAAACCATCGACGATTTCGTTGATGGCAATCATCAGGTCAACATTGAAAAGATCTTGTGCAAAAAATTAGCAGAGATAAGAAAGTCGAAGAGCGTCGAAATTTCGAAAAAACATAAGTTATTTAATAGTGAAAGCGAGCTAAAAAAGTGGTTCAAACAACATCTTGAAGCTGATTTTCGTATAAGAACTGAAGTTGAGGGTGTCTATGGAGATAGCAAAGTCAAGATTGACTTTATGCTTGTACCAAGAAAACACCTTATCGAAGAGGGTTTTATCAAAGAACCTATCGGGGTTGAGGTTAAGTATTTTGATGTGACAAAGAAGTTCACTAAAAAAGCTAGTCGTGCTATTTGGCAGACAGTTTCGTATAAACACTCAGAGTTTAAAGCTGAGACTGGAGAGCGCTATACTCCTGCTTATTGTGTTTTGTTCTCAAATCTGTCGTTCGAGCATGAAAGGGAGTTATTACTAAAATATGTCCCAACAGGTGCTGAAAATGATGAAATGGAGTGGAGAGGAATGCTTCACCTAGCTAATCACGCAGGTGTTGGTACCTTTGAAATTAGTGGATCGAGAAAATACTATAATGGTTGGGCTATTAGGTCTGTAGGAGGTGTTTATTTCAGAGCTTACTTCTATAACGACTCTAAAACTTATCACCTGTCAAACCCTAAACTCATTTCAAAAGAACGCCACGGCAATTTCTAATCCTAACACATATGAGCCCAACTCCGGTCAACAGGCAATAGCCTTCTTTTGGCTGCGATAGCAGCCAATGCTATCGAACAACAAAGTCGTCTACTCCATTTTCCCCAAATTAAAGTTATCCGAAGTTAGCGAACTAGAATACTGACCCTAACTCGTTTTTGTCCCTTTCCAATTCACGCCACCAAAGCACAAAAAGCCAAAACCCCCATCTAACTTCCCCCTTGAAAAGGGGGAAGGACAAAGAGCCAGTCCGCTAACTTTTCTAGTCTCTAGTCTCTAGTCTCTAGTCTCTAGTCTCTAGTCTCTAGTCTCTAGTCTCTAGTCTCTAGTCTCTAGTCTCTAGTCTTCTATCCCCCAAACATCTTGTTTCGACAGCTTCACCTGAAGGCTTTTATAACATGTTCTGAAAGAGGGCTTTCGTTCCATTTTTGTACTGCAGTTCAATGACAAGCTGAACAGTAGCTTTCTAAAAGTACACTTTTGAGTTTACTTTGGTTGATAGATAAGTATGATATGCATCACATTATAATGCGCTGCATTTTTTGACCCGTTTCGGTAACAAAATGCAATAACAGCCTACGCATGTGTTACTTCAAGCCAACACGTTTGCGAAGCTCCGATCAGGACACTTTTGGTATATGTCTTTAGCAACCCGTCTTCTCGCAACTGGCCTTTTGCTGTGCTCAACATCAAGCTGGGCGAGCTCATTTTCGCTGCCTATCTGGAAAGAGGAGGCGGAATCCCGTGGCTATGTGCTGCCGAAACCAATCGGTTTGAACCTCAGTTATATGAGCATGGAGCAGGGTATTGCAGTAGATTCCATTGGATTTGAAGGGCTAGCGTACAAACAAGACCCGATTCCGGTATTCCCTGGTGTAACGATTCCCGGGTTTGAAGTACCAATTGGACCTGAAATGATTGATATCAGCGCTGCACCGGGTCGTCAGAAAAGTGAAGTGCTTTCACTGCGCGCAGATGTGTGGATTTTCCCGTTCCTGAACGTTTACGGCATGTGGGTAAGCTGACCGGGTATTCAGAAACAGATGTCACCATCGACGGTATCCGTATCTCAGACAAAATTTACCTGAAAAATCCAAACCCTGAAGCGATCCCGTTCCGTCTGGACCTGAATGGCAACCTCTATGGAGGTGGTTTTGTGCTGGCAGGCGGCTACGGCAACTGGTTTGGTCTGGTCGATGCGAGCTACACCCAAACTGAACTGACCGTGGTTGACGGTGCGATCGACGCCATTGTGGTGTCTCCCCGTGTCGGTTACGACTTTACCAAGAAGGGTCTGCCACTTCGCCTGTGGGCTGGCGCGATGTATCAGGATGTTGAGCAATCGCTCTCTGGCAGCCTGTCATCGCTGGATTTGCCTGCGGGCCTGTCGGGGCTGCTTGGTAGCGTGAACAAAGACAACGAAGGCCGTTTCAACGTTGAACAACGTTTAACCACGCCTTGGAACCCTATCGTCGGCATGCAGTACCAAATTTCACCGAACCTTTATCTGCTTGGCGAAGTGGGCTTGGGCGATCGCCAGAGCCTGTTCTTAACCGTTGATATGCGCTACTGAGGGGTTCGATGAAAGCCATAACTTCATTGCCACTGCTGGTGATGTTGCCGACCGCTGTGTTTGCGCAGGAACAAGAGCAGGATTGGATTGACAACCTGCTGACCGAGCTTGGCTCAAGCGAAACCATCAATGTCGAAGACGGTATTGACTGGGGCGTATTGCCGGGGCCGTTTGTGAACCCAGAGCAGGGGTTTGGCTTTGGTGTGGCGGCGGTGGGTCTTTATGCGCCGTCAGATTGGGTGGAAACAACGCCCTATTCCACGGTGGCGGTGAAATCCTATGTGTCGACGTCAGGCTCTTATGGCCTTGGCGTTGAAAACCGTACCTACCTGAAAGGCGATACCCTGCGTTTCCTTGCCGATGGCTGGATCAGCCATGCCCCGGTTATTACTGGGGTGTGGGTAGGGATGCGGCTGAAAGCAGCAACAACAAAACCAAGCAACAGGCGCAGATTTTGCGCGTTACGCCAAAAGTCTCCTACCAGTTCCTGCCGGAAACCTATGCCACGATCGGTTGGGATTTCCAGCGCTATACGGATCAGGAATCGGACGGTCCACTGCTGATGGGCGCAGCGCTTGAGGATTCAATCAGCAGTGCTGCTGTGCTCGCGCTGGAATATGACAGCCGTGATTTTGAACCTAATCCGGAATCGGGTCGCCTGCTGAGTATGGAATGGGCGTCGTACCGTGAGGCATTTGGTTCGGACAACAATTACGACCGCGTCACCCTGAATTACCGCGAGTACCAACGCCTGTCGCCGGACAGCATTCTGGCATGGGATGTTTATGGTCAGGGCGTGACCGGCGATGTGCCTTGGTATGCCTATTCCGAATTGGGTAGCGATAAGCGCATGCGTGGCTATTATATCGGCCAGTACCGCGATAACTACCAGCTTTCAGCGCAGGTTGAATGGCGACATCAGTTCAATGCCCGGCATGGGATGGTGACCTGGGTCGGCGCAGGCAATGTGGCCTCCGACGTGGATGGTCTGTTTGACCGCAGTTGGTTGCCCACCGCCGGCATCGGTTATCGGTTTGCGTTCAAGCCGCGTATTAACGTCCGCTTTGATTTCGGTATCGGGAAAGACAGCAGCGGATTCTATTTCCACATTAACGAAGCATTTTAAAACCCCATGAGCAAAAGAGTGATCAGATACAGCCGCGTCTGTCACGCGGTGTTAGGCAGCGCCCTCCTGCTGTCAGCCATCTTGCATTGGCCGACGCGCCGGTAGGTGTGCGTCCTTGTTGTGCCTTTGGCAAGGATTTGAAAGCGCAGGTCGGGAATGTCCCTGTGCCGTTCTTTTCAGTCGGAAACGTATTGGCTGCTGATGAGATTGGCAACCATATCTATAACGATGGCTCCCAAGGGGTTTCCCGCAGTTTGCTGGGGCTGGGTGATGAGCATAACGGGCTTATCTTCACCACCCAGGGCGGCTTTATTGATACCGCGCATGTGCGGGATACGGCAGACTTCACCTATTACCTGTTTGGCGAAATCCGCCAAAAGCTGGGTACGGACGCGGTTATCACCCTGCCAAACGAACTTCGCCAGCGCGCCATTGTGTTGAAGCAAAAAACCAAGCCGAAAAATGTCGTGCAAGCGGATTTACTGGCGCTCGATATCGCGGGTGTGATGGCATTCCGATTGGCGCAGTGGCATGAAATAGCGCAGTGGTTTGGCATGGAATCGGTGCCCGGATTTAAAGAGTTCGCCTCGGCGTTTTCGCCGGAAGATCTCTATTCGAATATGCTGGGCGCGACACTGGCGATGGAAGTCTTGCGCCTGCAACCGGATATGGATGTGAAAGCCTTTGGCCGTGAAATGGACAGGGTAACCCAGCGCGCACTGAAAGCCTTGGGGGCGGTGTCAGCCAGTGAAACCACAAAACGCATTGATGCGCTTGATGGCAAATGGTGGGACAGCAGCAAGCGCCTGCCGGATAAATGGGTGCTGCGTAAACGTGATTACGATTTGTCCCTGTCGCTGTCACCGAATGGCGTTGCAGATGGCACGACGCTGCAGTTGTCTGAGGATCTGCATGATGGCGGAACGGTGTCGGATTGGGCGCAGTTTGAATTGCGTAAAACAAGCCTGGATGGCGCGTTTGCGCGTTGCCGGCTGCGATGAAAACTATGAACGTGTGGACACCTGAGCAGTTCCAGCGCATTGCGGATATCGCAAAGTCGAGTGATGCCGCAGCACTGAAAAACCAGTGAAAACAGCGAATAACAGATAACCGAAGGGCGCCGCTTGGCGCCCTTTTTGCGTTTCAACCTGCAGGTTTTCGCTGCCGGGATTAAAACAGCAGAATGCTGCCCCAGGTAACAACGACCAGCATTAAAGCCATAAATACGGCAGCAGAGCCGATGTCTTTTGCGCGGCCACTCAGTTCATGCGTTCAGGGCCAATACGGTCGACCACGCTTCAATCGCCGAGTTAACAAGCTCCACAATCACCACCACAAACAGGGTTGCAATCATCAGCAGTTGTTCAAGGTGTGTCACTGGCAAAAAGAAAGAGATGGTTGTCATTACCACCAGCAGTACAGCTTCCTGACGGAAAGCGGCTTCATTGCGCCATGCAGCTTTAAGCCCTTGAAAGGAATAGCCGGTTGCATCCACGATGCGTTTCAGCAGTGGCATTGGGTTTCATGTTCTTGTTCTCGCCGGTGTCATTGATTAATCAGGTCGCATATTGTGAGGCTTAACGTCATAAATTTCTATGTTTTAGGGAGACTTTCTCCGTTGTGACTGGTTGTTTTTTCAGTCTATTGACTACCTGCCAGTGGGGCGAATTTGAACCTGCCTCCGAACGCTTCATTTTTATGCCTGACCGCTGTCTGCTGCTTTTCTCTCAATTAAGTACTATTTCACTTATTTTCCTGACCTTGGAGCGCGCATCAGCATCAGATTCGACGAGTATTGATAAAACGCTCCCCGATAAGGAAAACGATGATGGTGACACAAGGTAAACGATGGATATTGTGGTGCTTTGCGCTGATGTTTGCAGCGTCAAGCCAGGCGGCGGTTTCTGATAAATCCCTGAATGAATTGCTCTCTGCCTCAGGTGTCGAGCAGATGGTGAACGAGTTTCCGCAAACCGTAAAACTGGGCTGGTGGAAGCATTTAAACAGCAGCCGGATACGTCCCAAAAAGAAGTGGATGACATGATCCGTGCGATGGATGAAACCATCGTGCCGGAGCAAATTATTGCTGAAATCAAGCAATCCTTGTCTACAAAGCTTAGCGACGCTGAGGTTTCAAGTCTGCTGACGTGGTATCGCTCACCCCTTGGCCGCGCTTTTACCGAAGCGGAATCCAAAAGCAGCACGGAAGAAGCCTTCGCGGCCATGTCTCAGGAAGCCCCGGCATTGTTAAAGCGGAAAGCGCTGATGGATCAGGTTGGACAGATTGAAACTTGATGGATTTGACCACCCTGACGGTAGACTTCTTCGAGAAAGTACAGCTCGCAGTGTTTGCCGGTTTGATGTCAGTGATGGAGCCGCAAGCGCCGGTAGGGCTGGAGATGATGCAAAAAGAGCTAGATGCGGTGCGCAAACAGTCTGAAGCCAATGTGGAGCAGATGATGAAAGTGTCGCTGGCGTATGCTATAAGGATTTCACGCCGGAGGAAATGGATAAGTACATTGCCTTCTTGTCGACGCCGGAAGCGAAAAAGTTCAACCTGACAGCCACACAAAGCATGTTTGACAGCCTGGAAAAAAGCTTCCACAACTGGGCGAAGAAAATGGGTGCAGAACTCGACGAGGTATAGCCTTGAGAGCGTTGTGCACAAAAAAGCGCTGCCTCGTGCAGCGCTTTTGTTTTCAGTCCCTGCGCGGGTTTATGCGTGGGCAGGTGCGCGAATTACTGCGCAAAGTTGTCGCGGAAGTAGTCGATGATATCGTCCGACTCATACATCCATTCCACCGAACCATCTTCATGGTCAATGCGCAGGCAAGGCACCATGCTGCGGCCGCCACCGTTGATCAGTGCCTGTCGTGCTTCCGGATCCCTAACGGTATCGACCATTTCAATTTCAAGCTGCATGGCTTGCAGCGCTGAGCGTACCTTCACGCAAAACGGGCAGTATGGGCTTTGGTACAGGCTGTGTGCACTTAGTGGTGGCATGGCATATTCCTTTCAACATCAAATGAAATAGATACCCACTCCACCGCAATTGAGGGTCTGGATAGGGCGCCGGAATGTTACCAGAAAGTGTACGGCCGTTAATCCTGTTTCATCGATAGCGTGAGCGAATAGCGGTAAAACGAATCGTCCAGCAGATATTCCGGGTGCACGCTGGGGCTCCATGAATCATCGCCGCCCACGCCCATGTGGTAGCCGTCGATACGCAAATACAGGTAATCGTCAGCCTCCAACTCATGTTGGTGACGGGCATTTTTGAGTGAATCCTGGCTATAGCGGCTGACAGAAAAATGGAACAGGCCTTCAATGCGCAGGTTGTCGATATCCAGCTGGCGCACATCGCAGCGCAGGCCATTTTCGGTCGGGAAAATATACGGCGTGTGCATATCGTCGATGCTGGCAATGTAGCGGCTGACCATGGCTGAGGCTTTGCGATCCGGGTAGTTTTCATGGGGCCGCGGCCAAACCAGCAGATACAGTCGGTATCAGGGATCACCAGTTCCAACCCAATGCGCGGCAATGCAGGCATGTCCTGCGCTACGTGCACATTTACAGTCAAGTCGATGGTGCCATCCAAGTCCACTTCGTAGCGCCAGAGGGTGCTGATCACCATGGTGCCGCCAATGAAATAGCCATGGTGCGAGCGGATCTGCACCGTATCTGAAAGCACGTCGACGGTGTTGAACAAGTTTTCATGGCGCAGCTCGTACAGTCCGGCATTTTGCCATTTGGTGAACCAGGCATTGGGGTCGGGCTTGTCTGCTTCGCTGGCACCGATATCGTTGTCGATGGGCGGGCGGACAAAATTATCGGTCGGAGCACACAGCAGTTGCTCTTCGCCGTTGATCAACCAATGCACCAGATGGCCGCTCTGTTTATCAAATCCCAGCTCAAAGGTGTCACCGCGGATAGTCCATAAATCCGGCTCTTCCAGCACCTCCGGTAGCCTGTCCGGTGCTACAGCCGGCGCGGTAAGCGCTCGGTACACTGGTAGCGTCAGTTGCGACCAGCCAATCACTGTGCCTGCCGGTGCCAGTCTTCGTCCTTGGCGAGCACCACTTCAAGGTTGAGGAAGTACTCCGCGTTGTGTTTGGGGTAGGGCATGGCGCTCATCAGTTTGCACTGGGTTTCACGGCCAAGGTGCAATGGCAGCGGCTCCTCGCCACTGGCTTCCTGTTTACCGTTGCCCTGCACTGACCAGCGAAGGGTGAGGTGCTGCGGTGGATGGAACAGGAATTCGTGTCTTACGGTGACCATCAGCGGGTACGTGCCATCCAGCGTGTAGTGGAAGCGCTGTTGGTGGTATTTGGCTTCAAAGGCTGCAGGGTGCGGCGTTCTGTCCGGAAACATCAGGCCATTGATGCAGAACTGGCGATCGTTGGGGGTATCGCCGAAATCACCGCCATACCCCCAGACTTTGCCTGCGTCGCTGTCGTAGAGCAGCCCCTGATCGACCCAGTCCCAGATGAAGCCGCCTTGCAATCTGGGATAGCGGCGGAACGCCTGCCAGTATTTGTCGAAACTGCCAAGGCTGTTACCCATCGCATGGGCGTATTCGCACAGGATCAAAGGGCGGTTTTCATTGGGCAGACCAATCCATTTTGACAATGCCCATTTGGGCAGCGCCAGGTCCTCCTGATCCTGCTCAACGCGGGCGTACATCGGGCAAATAATGTCGGTGGCGGCAGTGTCTGCACCACCCCCTTCGTATTGCACCGGACGTGAAGGGTCGCGCAGCTTGAGCCATTGGTACATGGCGTGATGGTTACTGCCAATGCCGGATTCATTGCCGAGCGACCAGATGATCACGCAGGGGTGATTTTTATCCCGCTCGTACATGCCGGTGACGCGCTCCATATAGGCGGTGAGCCACTGGTTATCGTCCGAGAGTTGGCACATAGGTACCAGCCCATGGGTTTCAATGTTGGCTTCGTCCACCACATACAGGCCAAGGCGGTCGCACAGGTTGTAAAACGCCGGATGATTCGGGTAGTGCGCGGTTCTCACGGCATTGAAATTGAATTGCTTAATCAGTTTCAAATCATGCTCTATGGCGCTGACAGATTGGGCATAGCCATGACGGGGGTCGAACTCATGGCGGTTCACACCGCGGATCAAGGCGGGCTTTTCGTTGATGCGCAGTATGCCATCCTGAATAGAAACCTGACGGAAGCCGGTGTTACACGCTTCGATGTCCAGTATTTCACCGTTGTCGTCGAGCAGGGTAAGCACCAGACGGTAAAGGTGCGGTTTTTCGTCACTCCAAATCGTCGGGTTCAGGATTTTGATGGTGTGCGTGTGCCGGTTTTCCAGCTGCCACGCTCGTCCACCGGCCGGGTATTGGATTGGGCGAACATTTCGCCGCTGATGTCCTGACCGTTTTCAAAAAGTTGGGCGACAAGTTGGGTGCCGTCTTCGCCACTGGTGCGGGTTGTGACCGTAAGAATACCCAGCTGATGGTGGGAGTCGAGACTGGCGCGGACGCTGAAATCTTCAATCGCACTGTGGGGTTTGTGGCACAGGGTGACATCGCGGAAGATCCCGCTGAGCCACCACATATCCTGATCTTCGAGATAACTGCCGTCACTCCAGCGCAGTACCACAGCGGTGAGCTGGTTTTCACCCAGCGAGATAAACGAAGAAAGGTCAAACTCTGCGGGCAGGCGGCTGTCCTGGCTGTAGCCGACAAAATGGCCGTTGCACCACAGGTAAAACGCAGCGCTGACCCCGTCAAAACAGATGCGTGTGTAGCCGCGTTGCCACACGTCAGAAATATTGAAAGTCGTCCGGTATACCCAGTCGGATTGTGTGAAGGCACCTTGGGCGGTGTCGGTTCAAAGGGGTACTGGATATTGGTGTAGATAGGTTGTCGTCGGTATCTTGCAGTTGCCAGTTGGATGGCACAGCGATGTTTTGCCAGCTGTCATCGTTGAACTCTTTGCACACCACCTCGGAAGGCACTTCCTCCGGTTTTTGGTACAGGGCGAATTTCCACAACCCGTTCAGGAAAATTCGGTTGCGTGAAACAGGAATGGCGTTGTCGGCATCATCCAACGCGGCTTCAACGCTGGGATAAGAGGCAAGCGGGCAATGGGCAGGAAGTCGGTTTAACTGCGTGACCGAAGGGTCTTCCCAATGACGTTGACGGATCAGTGCTGCGTATCGTGTCATGTTGCTTGTCTCTTCTGGTGTGTGAGCCGGGCCATGACTAGGTGGATCTGGCTATTAGAAAACAGCGAAATAGCAAGTCAGGTACAAAGACAACAACATGGCGTTTTATGGTTTACCCGAAACACACGGTGCCCTTGAAAGGGTATGCCGTTGCCGGGGTGTGATACTGGAAAGTTTAGATCAAATTGGTTTTCTACAAAGCGGCGCTTTCGGTGAAGAGTGATTCTTTGACGCAGGCATTCATTTGTTTCAAAGAGAAAAATCAGTTGTCTGTGGCCGGAGAAGAAACGGAGTCGCGCAACACCAGACTGGGCTTGTAGTTGCTGTCCAAGGCGGGGGCGGGTTGGTTGTCAGCCAGCGATATCGCGAGAGTAGCGGCTTTGGCAGCCATCTCTTCAATCGGGTAACGAACCGTCGTCAGTTTGGGGTACATGTAGCGGGCAATGGCACTGTTATCGAACCCGACCACAGAGATCTCCTGCGGCACATGGATTTTGCGCTCAGTGAGCAGGGAAACTGCGCCGGCTGCCATTACATCGTTGTAGCAAAACACGGCGGTGACAGACGGCATCTTTTCCAGCAGCGAAGCCATAGCCAGCTCACCGCCGGTTTCATCCGGAATGCCTTGCGCCGCGCAGCGCGTTTCGTCCGTACCTGATTCGCACAGCAGACCGTGGGCTTTCAGGGCATCATGAAAGCATGATATCGCTGCTCGGTATCTTCAATGCCGTGGTTGGAACCCAGATATCCTATGTGTTTATGCCCTTTGCCAATCAGGTGTTCGGTAGCGAGATACGCGCGTGGTAGTTATCAAGATAAATGCAGCGACCTGCCAGACCGGGAATATGGCGGTTGATAAACACCACGGCGCTGTGTTCTTCCGCGTACTTTTTCAGGGTGTCATCATCCAGTGCTTTGCTGTGGATGATGAGCGACCCCACCTGATTCTGGATCAGGGATTCGATGGTCTGTTTTTCCCGCTCGGCGTTGTGATAACCATTGCCAATCAAGACGTGATAGCCTGAGCGTGGGCAATGGTATCGACATGCTTAACCAGAGTGCCGAAAAAGGGGTCGGCAACGTCAGCGACCACCACGCCAATGGCGCGGTTCTTTTTGGTGACCAAGGTGCGAGCGGCGGCGTTGGGGCGGTAACCGAGCTGTTGCATGGTTTTCTTCACCAGCGCCACGGTATCGGGACGGGTCTGTGGCGACCCGTTGATCACCCGCGAGACAGTGGCTACCGATACCCCGGCAACACGCGCAACATCCTTGATGGTTGCCATATTAAGCGACCTCAGCGTCCGTCAGCTCGCGCGCTGTCAGTGCCTGCTCGTTACTGTCGAAGACGTGCACATCATCCGGTGAGCAGTAGAGGGCAACGTGCTGGAAGGCTTTAACCGCGTTGTCACCGGGAATGTGCACCTTGAAACCGTCTACACCGGCATATTGGCCGAACAGGTAGGTACTGTTGCCAGGCGTTCAACCACTTCACTGTGGAAGGAAAAGTTGAACCCGGCACCTTCGCCAATGCAATGTGCTCAGGACGGATCCCCACAGTGACGGATTCGCCTTCGTTGACCGGGCGGATCAGGGAAACGGTCAGCGTTTGGCCGTCCGGCATCTCAAGTTGGGCATCGTTGCCATTGCAGGCAGCTACCCGCGCAGGGACAAAGTTCATCTTCGGCGAGCGATAAAGCCAGCAACGAAGAGATTGGCGGGGTTATGGTAAAGCGCCAGCGGTGAACCGACCTGTTCAACGTTCCCGTCACGGAGTACCACGATCTTGTCCGCCAACGTCATGGCTTCGACCTGATCATGGGTGACATAAATCATGGTGTTCTTTAGCTCCTGGTGGAGCTTGGCAATTTGCAGGCGCATCTCAACACGAAGCTCTGCGTCGAGGTTGGAGAGCGGTTCGTCGAACAAAAACACCTTTGGATCGCGCACAATCGCGCGGCCGATTGCCACACGTTGGCGCTGGCCGCCCGACAACGCTTTGGGCTTTCTGTCCAGCAGGGCATCAAGTTGCAGCGTTTTCGCAGCGCGGCTGACCTGTGCGTCAATAACGTCCTTGGCGACGCCGGTCATCTTCAGCCCAAAACCCATGTTTTCGCGCACTGTCATGTGCGGGTAAAGGGCGTAAGACTGGAATACCATGGCAACACCGCGATCGGCAGGGTCGACATCGGTGACGTTATTCCCATCAATGTGCACCGTGCCTTCTGTCAGGGTTTCCAACCCGGCGATCAAACGGAGCAGTGTCGACTTCCCGCAACCGGATGGCCCGACGAAAACCACAAACTCGCCGCTCGAAATGTCCAAGTCAATACCGTGAATGGTTTCCACTTTGCCAAAGCGCTTCACCACTTTGTTGAGCGTAATATCTGCCATGTCTACTCCTTGTTTTCCCTGTGACCTGAATCCTTGGTTCTCTGGTCATCTGAATATATGCAATCCGTTTCTATGACGTTTTCGCAAATCGTTGCGTGCGTCACCCTTTTATCAAAATAGTCCCTTTTTTGCGCTATGGAAACGTTTACATTGCATGAATTGTGAACTAGTTTTAATTCCAAGATAATTATTCGTTACATTTTTATAACTTTTAGTCTGGGTTGCATATCAGGAAAACGGTGCAGCCTTTTCCATCGACAAAAGGGTGTATTATGGCCGGAACTGCCTCAATCACTTCTTCAGCGCCGCCGAGAAAACGGAGCCAACTCTATGTTGCCCCGTGGTTGTTTCTGGCGCCCGCTATCATCATTTTCAGCGTGTATGTGCTGTACCCGATTGGCCAGAGTGTTTGGCTGAGTTTCTTTTCCTGGGATGGGCTGGGAGAGAAACCTGGGTCGGGTTGGATAACTATGCCGAGCTGTTTGATTCTGACGCCTTCTTTACCTCGCTGAAAAACAACCTGCTGTGGCTGGTTCTTTTCATGCTGGCTCCGCCGATTGGCCTGTTAATCGCCTTGTTCCTGAACCAGCAGGTGGCGGGGATCCGGTTAATCAAAGCGCTGTTTTTCTTCCCGTTCGTGATTTCCCAGGTGGTCGTCGGTCTGGTGTTCGCGTGGTTTTATGACCCCTCGTTTGGCCTTCTGACTGAATTTATGACCGCACTGGGTTTTGAACCGGTTTCTATTCTCGCGGATGAAAAGCTGGTGACCTACGGCATTATCGCCGCCGGTCTCTGGCCGCAGATCGCCTACTGCATGATTTTGTATCTCACCGGCTTGAATACCTCGACCCAGAGCAACTGGAAGCGGCGCGTCTTGACGGTGCAAAAGGCTGGCGCATGCTTTGGTATGTGGTGGTGCCGCAACTCAAACCCGCCACCTTTATTGCGGTGGTGGTCACTGTAATTGGCGCACTGCGTTCGTTTGATTTGGTGGCGACCATGACGGCGGGCGGCCCTTGGGGCAGCTCAACCGTGCTGGCCTACCTGATGTATGAAGAGTCCATCTTTAATTACCGCATGGGCTACGGCGCAGCGGTTGCCGTGGTGCTGTTCCTTATCATGGATATCTATATCGCCTGGTTCCTGTGGCGCATGCTGAGAGGAGAACGCTGATGTTTCCCCGTCCTATTGAACAGCGTGGCCCGGTTGCCAATGTCACCTACCGCTTCGCGCTCTATATTGCTGTTGCACTTTGGCTGATACCGCTCGCGGCGGTGATCATGACCTCTGTGCGCTCTATTGCCGATATCAATGCCGGTAATTACTGGGGGATGCCGGATGAATTGCAGCTGGTGGAAAACTATACCAGGTGTTTGTCGCGACACCCATGGGGCGTTACCTGCTCAACAGCCTGCTGATTTGTCTTCCTGCCGTTGCAGGGCTGTCGCCCTTTCCACACTGGCTGGCTATGCGCTGGCGAAATACCGTTTTCGCGCCAACATCTGGCTGTTTGCCCTTTTTATCGGTGGAAACTTTGTGCCTTTCCAAATCCTGATGATCCCGGTGCGTGACCTGACCATCAGCTTCGGGCTTTACGACACCCACTGGGCACTGATCTTTTTCCATATCGCCTTCCAGGCAGGGTTCTGCACCCTGTTTATGCGCAACTTTATTGTCGGCATTCCAGATGCCTTGATTGAAGCGGCGCGGGTTGAAGGGGTCAGCGAATGGCGCATTTTCTGGTTTGTGGTGTTGCCATTGGTAAGGCCCGCACTGGCAGCGCTGTCGGTATTGGTCTTTACCTTTATCTGGAACGATTTCTTCTGGGCGCTGGTGCTGGTGCAAAGCGATGAAGTCCGTCCTGTGACGGCGGGGCTGAATGCGTTGCAAGGGCAGTGGCTGGCGTCATGGCAATACATGTCGGCAGGGGCGGTGGTCGCCGCACTGCCGCCGGTGGCACTGTTTTTCACCATGCAGCGCCACTTTATCGCCGGGCTGACGCTTGGCGCGACCAAAGGTTAAAACACAGCGAGTTAGGACAAAAAGCAAGACACACAGGGTCTGTCTGATAACGACGAAAAAGGATGAATACTATGAGAACGCTTGCGAAAAAAGGCATAGGTATTTTGGGCAGTCTGCTACTGATGCTCAGTGGCTCTGCGTTGGCGGGTACCTTGGTGATCAACTCGGATGCGTCAGATCCGGCACCGAAAAAAGCGTGGGCAGAGGTGATTGAGAAGTTCGAGGAAACCTATCCGGATATTGAGGTGAAGTACAACCTCTACGATCACGAAGCTACAAAACCACCATCCGTAACTGGCTGGTGACTTCGCCACCGGATGTGGTGTTCTGGTATGCCGGTAACCGCATGAAAACCTTTGTTGACCGTGGCCTGTTCGAAGACGTGAGCGATATCTGGCAGGCCAATGGCATGAATAAAAGCTTTGCCAGTGCCATGCCGGCAATGACGGTAAAAGGCAAACAATACGGCGTGCCCTATACCTATTACCAGTGGGGTATTTACTACCGTAAGGACTTGTTCGACAAATACGGCATTCCTGTGCCGAAAACCTGGGAAGATCTGGTTGCTGCGTCGAAAACCCTGAAAGAAAACGGCGTCACGCCTTTCACTATCGGTACCAAATACCTCTGGACGGCCGCAGGCTGGTTTGACTACCTCAACATGCGCATCAACGGTCTGGATTTTCATATCGACCTGATGGACGGCAAAATCCCGTATACCGACCCGCGCGTAAAAGCCGTGTTTGAGAAATGGAATGAACTGGTTGAGCCGGGTTACTACCTCGACAACCACGCTTCTTACTCCTGGCAGGAAGCGCAGCCATTCCTCTACAACGGCGACGCAGCCATGTACCTGATGGGGAATTTCCTTGCCGCTAACTTTACCGATGAAGTGCGTCCAAGCATGGGTTTCTTCCAATTCCCTGTGATCGACCCGAGCGTGCCAATGGCGGAAGATGCGCCCATGGATACGATTCACATTCCGGCCAAAGCAAAAAACAAGGAAGACGCACGTAAGTTCCTGGAATTTGTTGCCCGTCCTGAAATCCAGACCATGATCAACGAGGCGATGCTGCAAATCCCGACCAACAACCAGGCAAAACCGAAAGAAGATGAGTTCCTGAATGCCGGTGTGGTGATGTTGGGTGAAGCGGCGGGTACTGCGCAGTTTTATGACCGCGATACCGATCCGGCCATGGCGAAAGAAGGCATGAAGGGCTTCCAGCAATACATGGTGCACCCTGACCGCATTGACAAAATTCTCGAAAACCTTGAGAAGACCCGTCAACGCACCTTTAAGCAATAACTGAAAAAATATCAATCTGTTATCGAAACAAGCAAGCGCTGTTGGTACGGCGCTTGCTTGTTTTTTATACGGCAAATAATCAGCCAGTAAACAAGAGTTGTACTAAATTTAAGATTCTACTGTTAGACAGGCTGACGATAACAGGATCCGCAAATGGCAAACCTCATCAACACCAGTTATTCGACCAACATGTACCTCAACGCGCGCCAGCGCGAGAAAGAGGATGCGCAGAATGAAATGCGCAAGGATGACATGATGAGAACCGGTGCCTCCTCGCCAGCAGAAGAGCGTAATGAGCGTGTCGATAACCGCCGCGAAGAAGCGATGGAAACCGACAAAATGCAGGAAGAAGCGGCACAGCGAGGTGACTATCGTGGCCTGATTGACCGCGTGGCAGAGCGTGAAGCCAAAATGGCCAAGTTTTCGGCCTATACCCAGGGTCAGCAGCAGCTTCTGAAAGCGGTGGAAAATACCATACAGCCAAACGGCGACCGCAGTTACGATTTTAAGGTCTGACAGCAATAACCCGATAAAACACAGTTTTCAACGAAAAGGGCACGGCAATCCGTGCCCTTTTTTCGCCACTATATTCCGTGACATTGCCATTTTTCACCCGCCGGTTTGCAAGTTTGTTTCGCTTTAATCGTTCCTATAGAAACCTATAGAGGACGAGACAATGCGAAACACGCAATTCCAACACCCAACCCGCTTTTCTTTCGGTATCCCAACCTGGCTGTGGCCGGTGCTTATAAGCATGGTGTGGGTTATTCAGCTTGCGTCGGCGTAGTGCGTCGCCAGCGTTTGAGGGGTTCAGGAATACCGAAAACACGCAGGTTACCGGCAAGCACTAACAGAACGCCGAGCGCAGACTGCCATGTCCAGACATACCCTTCAAACAGGGTAGACAGGGAAAGCGCTACCAGCGGAAACAAGACGGTGCAGTAAGCGGCTTTGGCTGCGCCGATACGGCCGACAAGCGCCAGATAGGTATTGAACCCAACCACAGAGCCGATGATAGCGAGATAGATCAACGCAGACAGATATAGCGGCGTGGTGCTGAACGCCAGTGAATGCCCCATCGCCAGTGCAATGGCGAACACATACAGGCGCCATAGCCATAGCCCAAGCCGTGGTTGGCAGTAAAGGCATCCCTTTTTGCTGGGCGCGGGCAGAGACCAGATTACCCATGGAAAAGAAATAGGTGCCGACAAAGGTGAGCCCAAGGCCAAGCAGCACGGTTGTGTCCATGGCCGCATTGAGGAACTGGGCACCGAACAGGGTGACGACACCGGCAAAGCCCATCAGGCTCCCTGGATAAAGGTACTGCTGGGACGGCGCTTTTCCAGCCACCAGAGGTTCAATGCATTAAAAATGGGGGCGAGCGAAAAAACCACCGCATTCAGGCCGCTGGGCAGATACTGGGTTGCGGCATAGAAGCAGAGGAAGTTGTTGGAAAACAGGCAAAGGGCGAGCAGTATCGCCATTTTGTGGTTTTCACGGGAAAGGGTTGGCAGTTTGCCGCGTAGCGCGAGCCATGCCAGCAGGAAAACAGACGCGAGGGCAAAACGCCATCCGACCGATACCACCACCGGCGTATCCCCCATCTGGTAGGCAATCGCGAGCCAGGTTGAGCCCCAAATAAATACGGTTATCACATACAAGAAGGCGTTCATGCTACATCTCCAATAAAACATCCCTGACCACAACATAACGGGAAACAGCGAAGGGTGGCTTTCATCTTCCTGCGATTTTTATAGATTCTTGCGCTTTTTTTGTTGAGCGCGTGTTAAAAGCCTGCGGGTGCCGATATATTGTCAGAAGCCATCAAGAGGGATTGAATACAACAGCGATGCAGGAAAGGGATAAACAAGGCGTTTACACCGTGTTGAAAAACAATACGGCACAACTGAACAATGAAGTCTGGCTGGACAATGGCTTGGGCGCCGCTGTGTGGACAAACAGCCACGGCAGTGCCAGCTATGAAAAGCCCGGACACCATACCCTCAGCTTTTATCTCAGCGGCGGGCAGAATACCAAACGTTGTATCTCCGGCGGGGACATGTACGGCGGTGAAAACAAGCTGTGTTTAATGCCCCAGGATCACCGTTCGTCGTGGGCATTTGCAGACCCATTCAGTTTTTTCCATTTCTATTTTGAACAAAAACACCTTCAGGATTTTGCTGAGCAGGTATTTGACAAAGAAGGCCGCCACATCGAACTCAAAGAGTGCACCTTTGTGGATGATCCCTTTGTTATCCAGCTTATCCGCCAAACCATGATGCAACTGGACTGGCGAAGCGATACCGACAAGCTGATGATGTCCCATGCCCAACAAATGCTGTTGTTGCACCTTGTTCGGCGTTACTGTCAACAACCGCTGTTTTTCCCGCCGGTTAAAGGCGGTTTATCTCCGCAAAACCAGCGCCGGGTTGCCGATTATATTGAAGCGCACCTGCCGCAAACCCTTTCACTGGGGGAGCTGGCGAACTTGGTTCAGCTCAGTGAATTTCACTTTGCGCGTATGTTTAAAGCCAGTTTTGACTGCACGCCGCACCAATATGTTCTCGCCCGCCGGATTGCGAAGCAAAAGCCCTGCTTGAAGAAAATATCCTCACCCTGACTGATATCGCTGACGCCAGTGGCTTTTCTTCCCAACAACACCTGACAATGCAATTCAAACAAAGGGTTGGCGTGTCACCCGCTGCCTACCGCCGTGAACAGGGCAAGCGCTGAACTCCCCAACCATGCCTTTTTAAGCCATCAACCTGCCTGAATACTCAATTTTGATACACAAAATGGTCGCGCCGACGCATAGATTGAAGAGTTAGCGACACCTCGCTAACCCCTGTTTCTGAATGAAAAAAGTGGCTGGCATGGTATCCGTTTTTGCGCGCAACAGGAGAGTATTCATGACATCTCAAAATCCCACGCCCGTAGACCTGTTTGTCATGGTCTCATGCGAAAGCGGCGCGATATGGGGCCTGTATTGTGACGATGGCTGGGTGATTTGTGATTCTGCCATTTACGAAGAAACCGACGTGATGCCGTTCTGGTCATCGCGGGAAGCCGCCGCTATCCATTGTGTTGATGAATGGTCAGATTTTGAACCTGTCGCCATCCCCCTTGAAACGTTTATTGACCAGTGGCTGGTGGATCTCGCGGATGATGGCGTGATGCTTGGCCCCGACTGGGGAATGGATTTAAGCGGGGAAGAGGTTGAAGCGGCTGATATTGCAGATAAATATCTGACCATCAGCGCCTGAGCGGATGCTCTGAACCGCTCACTGTCAATCCAGCTGTACAAAATCACCTTTACACCTCACAAGGCTGTAGCACGAGGGGTTGCTTTGCCGATCTTTCTTACCGACTGCTATTCGTTATTCATGCTGTCACAGCGAGTGATGGCCGTGATGAATAGGCTTGGTAGGAGGAAACCAACATGGCACAGACAACAATCAATCCGATGGGAACTGACGGCTTTGAGTTTGTTGAGTACACCGCGCCGGATGCAAAAGGGATTGCACAGTTAAAAGCCCTGTTTTCGCTGATGGGTTTTGCAGAAATTGCCAAGCACAAACACAAAGCGGTATGCTGTACCGCCAGGGGGATATCAACTTTATCGTCAATGGCGAACTGGATTCGCAGGCGGAAGGTTTCGCCCGTGTGCACGGTGCGAGCGTAAACGCTATGGCGTTCCGGGTGAAAGACGCACAACACGCTGTGGCTTATGCCGTCAAGCAGGGCGCAACGGCGTGCGAGCCACGTATTGGTCCCATGGAGCTGAACATTCCCGCCATTCATGGTATTGGGGATTCCTATCTCTACTTGGTTGACCGTTATGGCGACAGCGATATCTACGGCATTGATTTTGACTTCTATCCTGACTGGCAGGCGCGTTTGGCAGATTCAGACGCTGGCCTTAAGGTGATTGACCACCTTACCCACAATGTGGAAAAGGGCAACATGGACGTGTGGGCAGACTTCTATGACCGCATTGCCAATTTCAAGGAAATCCGCTTTTTCGACATTGAAGGCAAGCTGACCGGGCTGAAATCCCGCGCGCTGACGGCACCTTGTGGAAAAATCCGTATTCCAATCAACGAGTCCAGTGATGATAAATCCCAAATCGCCGAATACCTCAAAGAGTACAACGGCGAGGGTATCCAGCATATTGCCCTTAGTACGGATGACATTTACCAGACGGTAGAAACGCTGAAAAAACGCGGAATGGGCTTTATGGATACACCGGATACTTACTATGAGAAAGTGGATGCGCGTGTAGAAGGCCACGGTGAGGATGTCGCGAAGCTGCGTAACATGCGTATTCTTATCGACGGTAACGTCAGCAGTGGCATCCTGCTGCAGATCTTTACCGATACCGTGATTGGCCCTGTGTTCTTTGAAATCATCCAGCGTAAAGGCAATCAGGCTTTGGCGAGGGGAATTTCCAGGCGCTGTTTGAGTCCATCGAGCTGGATCAGATCCGCCGTGGTGTACTGGACGCGGGATAATCCGAAAGTCACTAAAAACCAATCAGGCCGCTCGCGGCTGATTGTGTTTATACCTCAAGGGATTTGTCGTTGGCGCGCAAATCAAACAGGAACTGGTAAAACAACTCTTTTCGCAGGGTCAGTTCGCTGCTGTCGAACCGGATCCCGGCTTTGGGAATAGAGGCGTCATTGTTCACCCCCACCACTTTACCCGTCAGCTTCCCGGTCAGATCGCTGCCGTATTCAAGGTTCAGGGTCAGGGTTTCATCTTCAAAAAACAGGTGGTCGTCCGCCTTGGCTTCCAGACAGCAGCCGGAAACGGAATAATCAATCATCACGCCGGTAAAGTTGCCGGTGTCACTTTCGATTTGCATTGACAGCTTGGTATCCAGACGTGGTTCTTGACGGATCTGGCGGTGTGCCACATTTTCAGGGATGGAGACAATCAGCAGGCGGATAGGTTTTTGAATGACACCCATCACCAAAGACCGAAAGGCGATGACATCCCTGAATTCACTGTCGGTAATGGCACGGATAATAAGTTCGTTATTGGGTATGAAGAAGCGCTCAAGATTTGGCGTGTTCCCTGAGGGGCAGTCAATCAGCAAGAACTGATCTTTGCGGTAACCCACCAAACGCGAGTTGACCTGCATTTTTTTAGGGTCGTCAGCCAACTCCAGATTCAGCCTCGCGCCAACGGAAAGTAACCGGTAAAAACTGTCGGACGATTCTGTCTTGATGGTTTTCATGGCGGGAATGGCTCCTGTGTTTTCCTGGCGCTAAAGCGTGACGAAAAGTGGTTATCGGTAATGATTGATAATAGTGTCCAATTCACCATTGGCCTTCATTTCGCCCAGCCGTTTTTCCATAAACTGCTGAATGTCACTATCCAAGCCCGGAGAATAAGCGAGGTGGATGTTGTATCTGGGGATCAAGCTATTCACTTTCTGCAAAGCGTAGTCTTTGTCTGATAAGCCGAGTCGGCGAAGGTTGTATTTCAGACGAAGATCCATCTCTACAAATCCTCCGGCGTTCTTCAGCCTGTCGACCACACGGAAGGCCGCATCGTAGTTTTTCACCCGAACTTCACTGACGCTTCCTTTGGCAATTTTGTTATCCAGACCAGGATAGTTAAAACCAAATAACAGCACGGCTATTTTTCCATCCAGATCGTCGGGCTTTTTATAGTCAAAAGGGTTATCCCTGCGGGTAAGTAAACTGTGCTCAACTTCCAGAATGGGCTCGGCCGATAGGTTGGCCGCTTGCCATTGTCCCCAAAGTGGGCTGCCGTATGTCACCCAGTTCTTGTCTTTGTTCTGCCCAAGTTCAGCAATCACACGGTTAAACGGGTAGGTATGAATATTCAACTGATGATCAGAGCCTGCCAGCGCCTTTTGCACGATCTCGGTAACGATGCCGCGGTGATTCTGACCATTTTCCTGGATTTGCAGGGGTTCTGCCTGATCCTGCACCACATAATAATTCAGCGTCCACGCCTGCGACGGCAAGGGTGAAAGCAGGGCGAACAGCGTGGCGAGGGCAGCTTTTGCGGTTCTGCCCACATTGAACTCATTTCTCGACATAGTTGAGCATCCAATTTTACGAATCGTGACTATTCTTAGAGATGGATGTTTTATAAATAAGACATTAATAAGCCTAGACTATGTTGAATCAAAAAGAGAATTTCACTCCATCTTCCAGCATGGCAGCCAGATTGGTTGGCCGTGTTCTGCTCGTTTGTACTTTGCTGGCTTTTATGGTCGCTGCCTTTGCCCTCTACCTCGACTACCAATCGCGCACTGAACAGCTGCGGGAAAATGCGCTTTTGATTCAGCAAACAGATCTGGACAGCATCACTCACAGCGTATGGCAGGAAGACATTGAGCAGGTCAACGTGATTGCAAAAGGGGTGTACAGCGACCCGGAGATTTCCTTCATTAAGGTGTTTGATGAAAACCGGGTGCTGGCGGAATTCGGTACACCGCCCCCAGATCCGAAATTCTCTTACCGGTGGCCTTTGGTACATGACGAATTTGGGCAAACCTATTCTCTGGGATATTTGCAGGTCGATGTGAGCCTGGAAGGCATTTATAACGATCTGTCCCGCCAGTTCATTATGTTGTTGCTGTTTCTGGGCGGCGTAACCCTGATTCTGGGTGGAGTGGTGTTCGCCATTGTGTATGTCGATGTTGTGCGCCCTTTGTCCTGGATATCAAAAAGGGTGAGCCAGTTTGACGCGGATAATATGCCCGTGCCGATTGTTGTGCCGGAACGCCCCATGGGTGAAGAACTGGTCACCCTCTACAGCCATTACAACAACACCATCGGCAAAATGCGCCAATACTATGCCGAGCTGAAAGACACCACCTTGCAGGCTGAACTCGCGAACCAGAAAAAGAGCGAGTTCCTCGCAATATGAGCCATGAAATCCGCACCCCAATGAACGGAATCATCGGCATGGCTTCCCTTTTAAAGGGCACCAAACTTGATGATGAGCAGCGTGAATTTATTGAAATGCTGGAAACCTCGTCGCTTTCTCTACTCGACATCATCAACGATATTCTGGACTTCTCGAAAATCGAGGCGGGCAAGCTGGAGCTGGATTTTGTTGAACTGAACCTGTTTGAACTCAACAAAGATATCGAGCACCTCTTCCGTCTGCGCACCAAAGAGAAGGGTTTGACCCTTGAGTGCAACGTAGACGAACAGCTTTCCCCCTTATTAATGGGCGATGCGCCGCGCTTACGCCAGGTAATGATTAACCTGGTTGGGAATGCGGTGAAGTTTACCCAGGAGGGCAAAATCGCTGTGCATATCCGGCTCCTAAAAGAAACGGGTGACACCCTGACGGTGCAGTTTGAGGTGGAAGATACCGGCATCGGTATTCCGGAAGACAAACAGCAGGCCATTTTCGAGAAGTTCGAACAGGCGGACGGCAGTATGAGCCGCAATTTTGGCGGTACTGGCCTTGGCCTTGCGATTTCCAGCCAGATTGTCGAGCTGATGGGTGGCAAGCTTGAACTGGAAAGTGAGGAAGGCGTGGGCAGCCGCTTCTTCTTTACTGCGACCTTTGACCGCGCTGCTGTACCAGAGAGTACCCCGATTGATGCCCTGATGTTTTCTGATGCTGCCATGTTGCTGGTGGACGACAGCCGCCTGAATATGCGCATTACCAGTGCGCAGCTCAGCAACCTGGGTTGTCAGGTTACCTGCTGTGTCCAACCGGAAGACGCGGCGGATATGATTGCCGAGCGCATGGAAACGTCCAAGCCGTTCAAGATTGTTATTCTGGATAAACTGATGCCCCAGTCAGACGGTTTTTCTATCGCGTCGACATTGCGTAAACGCTTCGGCAAACGCTGCCCGAGCTTGGTGATGATCACGGCAGCGCCGGAAGTGCACGACAACGTTAAACTGGAAAGCTTCAATATCGAGGGATACCTGTCGCGCCCTTACAAATTCAACGATCTTCGCAGTACTCTGACCCGTATCCTGCGCAACCAGCAGGCCAGTCTGGGAGTCATTTCACTTTCCGGCGTTAAGAAAGAGAAACCCAAAACCGTCGCCCGACCCCAGGAGTCCTCCTCCTATCACGGCAGGGTTCTGGTAGTGGAGGACACATTGGTCAACCAGCGTGTCACGCAGGCCATGCTGCTCAGACTTGGTGTGGATGTGGTGCTGGCTGAAAACGGCAAGATTGCGCTGGAGCTTTGCAAAACGGATTCGTTCGATCTGATTTTTATGGATTGCCAGATGCCGGTAATGGATGGCTACCAGGCAGCAAGGCTGCTGCGTGAATATGGGTATGCGTCGCAAACACCGATTGTTGCCCTGACCGCCAACGCGACCTCACAGGACAGGGAAGAGTGCCTGAAAGCGGGAATGGATGATTACATCGCCAAGCCGGTGAGCAAAGCGGATTTGGAAAAGATGATAAAACTGCACATGCCGGGGGCTGAAATAGAACGGGCGGGGTGGGTGTAAGCCTGAATATCCGGGATCAAAAACGCTGCTTGCGCAGGCGTTTTTTTTCGCTAACTATCAGCAGATTACATCGCTGATTTCCATTGCTGAAGCAGTTCTTCATAAGCAATGGTTTGGCCTTTTGGCTTCTCGTTAGAGAGTTTGGCTTTCGGCGCACCCGGCAGTTTCAGCCAGTATTCTGGGTCGCGTGGCTCGTTAAGTTTTGGACCACACGCGCCTTGAACGTTGGCACGCTCCAGACGTTGCATGACGCGATCCTGCGCTTGTGCCAATCCATCCAGTGCTTCCTGTGGTGATTTCTCACCGTTGGCCGCTTCTGCGATAAATTGCCACCACAGCTGCGCCAGTTTTGGATAGTCAGGCACGTTGGTACCGGTTGGCGTCCACTGAACACGCGCCGGGCTGCGGTAGAACTCTACCAGACCACCCAGTTTTGGTGCCACGTCGGTCATTGCCTGCGAGTTGATATCAGACTCGCGGATTGGCGTCAGACCTACCAGGGTTTTCTTGAGTGATACGGTTTTCGACACAGTGAACTGCGCATAAAGCCACGCTGCCATGCGGCGTTTTGGCTCGGTAGCTTGCATCAGTGTCCATGAGCTGCGTCCTGATAACCCAGTTTCATGCCATCTTCAGTATGGCCGCGTGGAGACGGTGCCATACGCCACTTCGGTGTACCGTCTTCGTTCACAACAGGCAGACCTGGTTTGGTCATGTCAGCGGTAAACGCGGTGTACCAGAAGATTTGCTGGGCGATAGAGCCTTGCGCCGGCACAGGGCCGCTTCAGAGAAGGTCATGCCTTGTGCTTCCGGTGGCGCATACTCGCGCAGCCAATCCACGTATTTGGTGGTGGCGTACACAGCCGCCGGGCCATTGGTTGCGCCGCCGCGTGCAACGCTTGAACCGACAGGCGAACAACCATCTACGCGGATACCCCATTCATCAACCGGAATACCGTTTGGAATGCCTTTGTCACCTGCGCCTGCCATGGAGAACCAGGCATCGGTGAAGCGCCAGCCTAAGGATGGGTCTTTCTTACCGTAATCCATGTGACCGTAAACGCGCTGACCATCGATTTCCTTCACGTGAACCGAGAAGAATTCCGCAATGTCTTCATACGCTGACCAGTTAACCGGTACACCCAGCTCATAGCCGTAAATATCACGGAACTGTTTCTTCAGATCGTCACGGGCAAACCAGTCAGCACGGAACCAGTAAAGGTTGGCAAACTGCTGATCAGGCAGTTGGTAGATTTTTCCGTCCGGGCCAGTGGTAAAGCTGATGCCGATAAAGTCATCCAGATCCAGCGTTGGCAGAGTCACGTCCTTACCTTCGCTCTCGATATAGTCACTGATAGGGTACGCTTTGCCGTAGCGGAAGTGGGTACCAATCAGGTCTGAATCGTTAATGTACGCATCGTAAATGCTGCGGTTCGACTGCATTTCAGTTTGCAGTTTTTCCACCACGTCACCTTCCTGAATCAAATCATGGGTCAGTTTGATCCCCGTGATTTCTTCGAAGGCTTTCGCCAGCACTTTAGACTCGTACTCATGGGTGGTGATGGTCTCTGAGACCACCTTGATCTCCATCCCGCGGAAGGGTTTAGCAGCTTCCGTAAACCATGCCATTTCTTTTAGCTGCTCTTCCTGACTGAGCGTGGAAGGGGTAAATTCACCTGATACCCACTTCTTCGCCGCGTCGCTGTACTGGTCGGCGAAAGCCGCCGGTGCCAATAGCATGCTTATCATGAGCCCAAGAGGGTCCATTTCTTTACAGCAGGCGTTTGCTTCATAGTTTTGCTCCTTTGTCGTTAACCCCAACGCAGAACGGAAATAAGCCAGACAATGGAAATCCCGAAGATACCAAATAGGCAAGTCCGTCATGCCGATGAAGAACAGGTGGATATAGGCGCTGCCAAGCAGGCCTATAAAGAGTCGATCACCCCGGGTAGTGCGGATAGCAAAAATCCCTTCCTTTCCACACATGGCCGAAGTACTTCGAAGACGGTCATCACCAGCAACATGCAGGCAATGGTGATAAAAAACAGGGCGCTGGGGAGTGTCCAAGCCATCCATCCCATAACGTTTCTCCTTATACCCTTCCCAGTGCAAAGCCTTTGGCGACGTGGTTGCGAACAAACCAGATCACCAGTAATCCCGGTACGATTGTCAGAACACCCGCTGCCGCCAGTACGCCCCAGTCAATACCCGAGGCGCTCACGGTACGGGTCATGGTCGCCACGATGGGTTTCGCGTTGACCGAGGTGAGCGTGCGGGCGAGCAGCAGCTCTACCCAACTGAACATAAAGCAGAAGAAAGCCGTCACGCCGATACCGGAGCGGATCATGGGAATAAAGATCCGCACGAAAAAGCGGGGGAAACTGTAGCCATCGATATAGGCGGTTTCGTCGATTTCCTTTGGCACGCCGCTCATAAAGCCTTCCAGAATCCACACTGCCAGTGGCACGTTGAACAGACAGTGCGCCAGTGCCACGGCGATATGGGTATCGAACAGGCCGACCGAGCTGTAGAGCTGGAAAAAGGGCAGCAGGAACACCGCAGGTGGCGCCATACGGTTGGTCAGCAGCCAGAAAAAGAGGTGCTTATCGCCGATAAAGCGGTAGCGCGAGAACGCATACGCCGCAGGCAGGGCAACCGCCAGTGACATCAGGGTGTTGATGGTCACGTAAGTCAGTGAGTTGAGGTAGCCCGAGTACCAACTGGGGTCAGAGAAGATCACGATGTAGTTATCTAACGTGAAGCTCTGCGGCCAGAAGGTGAGGCCACCCAGGATCTCCTCATTGGTTTTGAACGACATCATCAGCAGCCAGTAAATCGGCAGCATCAGGAACAGGATGTAGGCGAGAAGGCCAATCGTCTTACGGTTCATGACTTATTTCCCCTTGTCCATGTTGGTCATCGCGGTATAGAACACCCAACACACTAAAAGAATGATTAGAAAGTAAATGATGGAGAATGCCGCCGCCGGGCCAAGGTCAAACTGGCCGACCGCCATTTTGGTCAGTGCCTGCGACAGGAATGTCGTGGCGTTGCCGGGGCCACCGCCTGTGAGCACAAACGGCTCGGTGTAAATCATAAAGCTGTCCATAAACCGCAGCAGGACACCGAGCAGCAAAACGCTTTTGAGCTTCGGCAACTGGATGTAGCGGAACACCGCCCAGTTAGAGGCGCGGTCGATTTTCGCTGCCTGATAGTAAACATCCGGAATGGCACGAAGGCCGGAGTAACAGAGCAGGGCGACCAGCGATGTCCAATGCCACACGTCCATTACCAGCACGGTGATCCAAGCATCAATCGGATCGGCGGCGTAGTTGTATTCAACGCCAATACTGTTTAAAAACCACCCAGCAGGCCGATATCAGCTCGACCGAAGATCTGCCAGATTGTGCCGACCACGTTCCATGGGATCAGCAGCGGAATGGCCAGGACAATCAACACCAGCGAGGCTTTCAGGCCACGGGCTGGCATGCAAAGTGCCACAGCAATACCGAGCGGGATTTCAATCGCCAGCACGCAGAAGGAGTAGATAAACTGGCGTACCAGCGAATCGTGCAGGCGGGGGTCGTTAAGGATTTCGCGGTACCATTCGGTGCCGACAAAATAGCGGGTGTTCTGGTCGAAAATATCCTGAATGGAATAGTTCACCACCGTCATCAGCGGAATGATGGCGGAGAAAGCAACCAGGAGGAAAACCGGCAGCACCAGAAGCCATGCACGGTTGTTTTCGGTTTTAGTCTGCATCCTGACCTCCTGTCGCTTCAGCGTCCTGCGGCTCGCCAATCAGGTATTCGTCGATATAAAGTTTCAGCACTGTGCGGGGAAGCT
Source organism: Enterovibrio sp. JCM 19048 (assembly GCA_001310415.1). Classification (GTDB taxonomy): domain Bacteria; phylum Pseudomonadota; class Gammaproteobacteria; order Enterobacterales; family Vibrionaceae; genus Enterovibrio; species Enterovibrio paralichthyis. The sequence goes on from BAXE01000006.1 coordinate 43,747, forward strand.
GATATGGGCGAACTCCTTGGGCACCGGCGCTTCTTCGGCAATGCGCAGCTTGATGGGCTCAGAGCCAAATTGCACCGTGACGATTTTGTAGGTGCCGAGATCTTCCACATACTGCACCGGCACTTTCCATGAATCGGGCGCGCTTCCTGCCACACATGAATAAACTCCGGCCGGATGCCGACTTTCACATTCTGACTTTGCGTTGCTGCCAATGCGTCACGTTGGCTTTGGGTCAACGTGATGGCGGTATCTTCAAACTGCACATTGCCATCACTTGTGCGGGACACCGGAAGCAGGTTCATGCCTGGGCTGCCGATAAAGAAGCCGACAAAGGTATGGTTGGGGCGTTCAAACAGTTCGCGCGGTGAACCGAACTGCACAATCGCGCCGTCGTACATCACCGCGATTTCCTCGGCGAACGTGGCCGCTTCCAACTGGTCATGGGTGACGTAAATCATGGTGATATGGAATTGCTCGTGGATTTGGCGCAGCTTACGACGCAGTTTCCACTTGAGGTGCGGGTCGATCACCGTGAGCGGTTCATCGAACAGAATGGCGGAGACATCTTCACGCACCAGACCGCGCCCCATAGAGACTTTCTGCTTTTCATCAGCGGTGAGGTTGCTGGCACGTTTATCGAGTACCGTGTTGAGTTCCAAAAGTTCTGCCACTTCGCTGACGCGGGATCGCACCTTGGCTTCCGGTGTTTTCATGTTACGCAGCGGAAAGGCGAGGTTGTCGTACACCGTCATGGTGTCGTACACCACGGGGAACTGGAACACCTGCGCGATGTTGCGCTCCTGCGGTGCCAGCTGGCTGACGTCCTGCTTGTCGAAAATGACTTTGCCTCAGACGGGATAAGCAGGCCGGAAATGATATTGAGCATGGTGCTTTTGCCACATCCCGACGGGCCAAGCAGGGCATAGCGCCGCCGTTACGCCAGGTATGCGTCATCTTACGGATAGCGTAATCATGGCGATGCTGGGGCGAGGCCGAGTAGGAATGAGCCAGGGATTCGAGAACAATTTCAGCCATGGTCTTACCCCCTGATCCGTCGTGCTGACTGGATCAGCTTTTGTGAATGGTCGAACACATAGAGTTTGTGGGTCGGCACATAGATGCTGATTTTTTCGTCCACGTCGTAGTCGTGAACGCCAGGCAGATGCAGCACCATGGCGATGTCGCGGTTGCGCACGTGCAGGAAGGTTTCACTGCCGCTGATCTCGGCAAGCTCCACATCCACAGAAAGCTCTAAATCGTCGTCGTTATGCGGTACCAGACTCAGGTGGTTAGGGCGGATACCGAACTGGTAATCACCGTCTTTTAACTCGCCAGATCGGTGTTGAGAGGAAAGTGAATGTGGGTGTCAAACGAGACATTCCCGCCACCGACACTGCCGCGGATAAGGTTGATGGGCGGTTCGCCGAACAGTTCCGCGCTGGTGACTGACGCAGGGTGGTGATACACCTCAGGTGTCGCACCGGACTGGATCACCTTGCCTTCGTGCATCAACACCACGTTACCGCCCAGCGCCAGTGCTTCATTGGGTTCGGTCGTGGCGTAAACCGCGATGGTATTGCGCTCGGCGAACAGCTCGCGCATTTCCAGGCGCAATTCTTCACGCAGTTTGTAGTCGAGGTTAACCAGAGGTTCATCGAACAGGATAAGGTCAGCGTTTTTGACCAGTGCCCGCGCCATGGCGGTGCGCTGTTGCTGACCACCGGAAAGCTCCAGTGGCAGGCGGTTGAGGTACTGCTCGATGTGAAGCATCTTGGCGGTTTCCTGCACTTTTTCGCGGATCAGATCCTCCGGCTGCTTTTCAAGGCGCAGCGGTGAGGCGATATTTTCGAAAACGGTGAGGTTGGGGTAGTTAATAAACTGCTGGTAGACCATGGAAACGTTACGTTTGCGCACCGGAATGCCGGTAACGTCCTGTCCGTTAAACAGCACCCGTCCTGATGTGGGTTTGTCTAACCCTGCCATCAGGCGCATCAGGCTGGTTTTTCCTGCCAGCGTCCTGCCGAGCAAGACGTTAAAAGAGCCGGGCTCAATCCGCAGGTTAATGTCGTCCAGCCAGACTTCGTTATTGCTTATTCGTGTGACCTTCTCTAATTCGAGCGACATGAATACTCCCTGTTCGGTAATAGGTGTCATCCTTCACTAGGACACTTGACCGAGCGCGCGAATGCGCATCTTCGTCACAATCTGGATGACATACGCGAGAACCGTGCCAAAGGTTAAATAAATGTTAATGCATTGATTTAAATGGACTGTCAGAAAGTGTGCACTGTTCAGCTGTGTAAAAAGTGTCAACCGGATTGTTGACTGTTAACAGAATGTGAACAATGCTTAACGCTCATACTGGCGGTCGAACGCGCATGGAAGGGCAGCAAAATGAGCGATCCAGCTCACACTCATAAAGCAGTTATTGAGGCTTCTTGGCAGCGGTGCCGATCGTTTGGTCTGAATCCGAAAAGTGCGCCGTCTATAGTCCAGCTAAACAGGGGGGACTGGCAGGATGCCCAGGACAAGTCCAAAGAGCTGATCGTGACCACCCAGGAGCAGGTGCTGCCTTTCTACGAAAATATTCTGGTGAACAGCAACAGTCTGGTGCTGCTTGCAGACCGGGACGGCAACCTGTTAAGCCGCTGGGGCAGGCCGGGATTCGTTAACCAGATGGAAAACCATTTGTTTGAACCCGGTACCAGCTGGCAGGAACGCTTCAACGGCACCAATGCGGTAGGAACGGCGCTGCAAACGGGGCAATCTGTGGTGGTGGGGCGAGACGAACATTACCTGATTGCCAACCGTTACATGGCGGCTTCTGCCGCCCCCATTTACAACTGTGAACGTGAACTGGTCGGGGTGTTAAATATCTCGTCCGATGCCTATCTGCCGACCTCCCATGTCGATGGGATGGTCAAGGTGATGACCCAGTCGGTCGAAAACCAGCTCATCATGGCGACTTACCGCCACCAACACTACATGCTGGTGTTCAACACCGGCATGGACAACCACACCAGCCAATGGGCAGGACTGGTGGTGTTTGATGCTGCGGGTCAGGTGGTAGCAGCCAACCGCCGTGCTGATCTTCTTGTCGGCCATACCCTGGTTGGCCTGGATATTGAAGCGGTGACAGGCATTGCCATGTTGCAGCTTTCCGCACACCCGGAAAACCAGACCCTCTCTTTTGTCGGCCTGTCCAATTACCGCCTGTTTGGCACCATCAAACGGCCGATGGAAACGGTGATCCGCGCGCCTGTCGCCCCGCGTGCCCCTGCATCTCCCAAAGTGCAGCCGGTTTCACCCCAGAAAAAAGGGTTACACCAGCTTGATTTAGGCGACCCGAAAATGCAGAAAGCCATCAAGCAGGCGTTGAGTGTGGTAAACAGCGATATTCCACTGGTGATACAGGGCGAAACCGGTGTGGGAAAGGAAGTGTTCGCCAAGGCGGTTCACACCTCTTCTGACAGGCGGGTGCCAAATTTGTGGCGGTAAACTGCGCTGCCATTCCGTCAGAGCTGGTGGAGTCTGAGCTGTTTGGTTATGTGAAAGGCGCATTTACCGGTGCGAGCAATAAAGGAAGCATGGGGTATATCCGTCAGGCAGATGGCGGCACCTTGCTTCTGGATGAAATTGGCGATATGCCTTGCGCGTGCAGGCCAGGCTGTTGCGGGTATTGCAGGAAAAAACCGTGACACCCCTTGGCAGCACAGAAAGCTATCCGGTTGATTTTCGTGTTATTTGCGCGACGCACCAACTGCGGCAGGCAGTGGCAGAAAAACGGTTCAGGGATGACCTTTATTACCGCATCAATGGGCTGACGCTGTTTTTACCCGCACTGCGTGAACGTAAGGATATTCCGTCTCTGGTGCAGACGTTGCTCTCTGAATTGGCATCAGATACATCGGTTGCGATAAGCAGTGATGTTCAAGCGTTGTTTGGCCGCCATACCTGGCCAGGCAACATACGCCAGTTGCAGAATGTGCTTAGGGTAGCGCTGGCACTGTCTGCACAGCGTACCGTCTATAAACAACACCTGCCGGATGACTTTTTTCTCGATCTGGATCAGAACGCGGTGTTACCAGTGAAAGAAAAGAGAGATCACACCCCCTCGAATGATCAATCACACTGGCGGGAAAGCCTGCCATCCCTTTATTCCTCTACAGATGGAAATATCACCCGAATCGCGGAGATTTCAGGTGTGAGTCGCAACACCGTCTACAAACGGCTGAGATCCCTTGGATTGAAATAACCCACTTAAATTGCCTTGATAATTGAACACATTGTTTTAAATGTTAGCGCGCTGTTATGCGAATTAACTGTGCTTCACTAGTTCAAATGGATCATAATTGCTATAAAAATATTTTCATATAATTGAAATGACTCGCAAAAATGCCCTCCAGTTTTCTGTCTGTACTGGTTAATGAGTGCACGTGGTAAACAGGGTAATTCCGCTGATGACGGATACAGTATGGTGAATGGTATGTCACTAAAATGAGTCATTCGTAACTATTTAGTGACAATTTCTGCGTAAATCCCCCATTTTTCACGCCTCCCACTCCGTGGTCAATAATCAGTCAATTGCGCTGTCAATTGTTATTTTTGTTAAAAAATATATCGTTGTTTCCTGTGTTTCTTGGATGTTAATTTTTGTAGTGCAACAACATTGCAAATGGAATGTATAAGAAATACAGGAACGTATTCTATGAATAAGAAATTTTTAGCAGTCGCTATTCCGGCAGTACTTTTAGCAGGCAACGCCAACGCATTCGAGGCATACAGTGGTGATGCCGGTTCAGTTGAAGTTTATGGTCAACTTCGCGCCAACCTGATGAAAAGCCCTAATCAAGACCTGGTGCTTGATGATGTAGGTTCCCGCACCGGTGTTAACGCACTTTACTCTCTGACAGATAACATCAACGTGCTGGCTACGCTTGAATACAGCCTGGACTGGGACGCTGATGCAATGGAAAACCGCCTGGGCTTTTTCGGTTTTTCCGGTGATTTCGGCCAGGTTCAGATTGGTAAACAATATCTGACCGCTGACGACCTGTGGGGCGTTGATAACTCCTACTGGTTTGGCGGCAGCCACATCGTTGAAGGCACCGTTTCTGGTGCGAAACACGAAAACGCAATCCGCTACATGGTTTCCACCGACTTCGTCAACATCGATGCGAGCTACGGCTTGCCGGAAGATGGCTCTGCGGCCGAAGTGTTTGAACTGTTCCTGAGCAAAGAGATTGCGGGCTTTTCTGTGACGGCGGGTGTTTCACACGCTTCCCAAGACCACAAAGCATTCAAGATCGACACCGTAGATGTGAAAGCGGGCTCATTTGACGACCTTTACTACACCGTTTGGGCTGAGCGTTCATTTGGCGACCTGACTGTGGGCGTTCAGTATGCATCGAGCAACATTGAAAGTGACGCACTGGCAGTAGACGTCGACCGCGACGGTTACACACTGGCGCTGTCTTACGGCTTGTCTGACAAGTCAACGGTTTACGGTGGCTACGAATATTCCGAATTTGAAATTGATGCCAAACCGCTGAATGTTGTTGTCCAGGATGACTTCACTAACCTGTACGTCGGTGCGGTACACAAGTTTAACCAGTACTTCCGTCTGTGGGCTGAAATGGGCTACTCGGACGGTGTCACTGCCGGTTACTCAAACAACAAAAATGAAGGTTTTGCGGTTGCGCCAAGCGCAGTCGACAGCGAAGCGAAATACGCTATCGGTGCACGTGTTTACTGGTAATCACACCACCTAACACGCTTAAACTTCACACTGTCATTAAAGTCCAGCCAAGCGCTGGGCTTTGTTGTTCTTGCTTTCTCTTTCTGCTTCTTCCAATCTCCAGCCTCTAATCTCTAATCTCTAATCTCTGGTCTCCAGCCTCCAGCCTCTAAAATTATCCCTTTTCAACATACACCCTGCGATTCTCCCTTCCGGCTCACCTATGCGGCCGCAGGTTTTGTACAGTAACTAAACAAGGCTTAGAAAGGCACACAATGAATGGGCTGCAATCCGGACGAAATATCGCCAAATGGTGGTCTTACCTATCAGAAAGATAGGTAGAACCAATTAAACGCAATGTAAAATGCTGTTACTTTATAGCGATCTTATAAAGGTCATCGACCTTGGACACTTTTGTCGATATAAATCCGGTTTATCGCCCATCTCAGGGAAATCCACATGGCGAAAGAAAACAACAATATCGTGATTTTTGGTGCATCCGGCGATCTTACAAAACGTAAGCTGATCCCGGCCTTTTATCACCTGTATGCAAACGGCATGATGCCAGAGAATTTCTCGATTCTTGGCGTTAGCCGCACCGAATATTCCGATGACGCTTTCCGCGAAAAGCTGTCAGCGTTCCTGAAAGCGAATGAAAAAGTAAATGAAGAGACGCTGGAGCGTTTCTGCCAGCATCTCTACTACCTCCCGCTCGATCCGGCTGATTCGGCAAATTACGACCAATTGGCTGTTCGTCTGGATGCGCTCAGTGAAAAGCACAACACCGGCACAATAACCTTTACTATCTGGCGACACCGCCAAGCCTTTACGGCGTGATCCCAGAATGCCTTGCCAACCATAACCTCCACGACCAATCAAGCGGCTGGAAACGCCTGATTGTCGAGAAGCCGTTTGGCTATGACACCGCATCAGCCGAAGCGCTGGATAAAAAACTGCACGATCAATTTGATGAAAACCAGCTTTACCGTATCGACCATTATCTGGGTAAAGAGACGGTACAAAACCTGCTGGTATTCCGCTTCTCCAACGGTATGTTTGAGCCGCTCTGGAACCGCAACTTCATTGATTACGTCGAGATCACCGGCGCTGAATTCCTTGGTGTAGAAGGCCGTGGTGGCTACTACGACGGATCAGGCGCTGTGCGCGACATGTTCCAGAATCACCTGCTTCAAGTGCTGGGCATGGTGGCGATGGAGCCACCGGCGGCAATCCGCTCTGACTCCATCCGTGATGAAGTCACCAAAGTGATGCAAAGCTTCCGCCCAATCAGCGATGACGATCTGAAGAACAATCTGGTTCTGGGACAATACACAGGCTCGACAGTGCGCGGTGAAACCTGCCGGGTTACCGTGAAGAGCCGGGCGTTGCGGAAGACTCGCGCACCGAACTTACGTTGGCCTGAAAATGTTCGTGGATACCTGGCGCTGGAATGGCGTGCCTTTCTACGTCCGCACAGGTAAACGTTTGCCAACACGAGTGACGGAAGTGGTCATTCACTTCAAGAAAACGCCGCATCCTGTGTTTGGTGCCAATGCGCCGGAAAACAAACTGGTTATCCGTATTCAGCCTGATGAAGGTATCCTGATGAGCTTTGGCTTGAAAAAGCCTGGTGCAGGATTTGAAGCCAAAGAAGTGGCGATGCAGTTCCACTACCAGAACCTGGAAGAAGCGCAACTGCTGACCGCTTACGAGCGCCTGCTGCTGGATGCCATCAAAGGCGATTCCACCTTGTTTGCGCGTTCCGATGCGGTGAAAGCATGCTGGGAATTTGTTGAGCCAATTCTGCGCTACAAAGAAGACCCAGATTCCCTGTTTGGTTATGCCGCAGGCACCTGGGCCCGGAAAAAGCGGATGAACTGTTGAAACGTGATGGACGCGAATGGCGTTATCCGTGTAAAAACCTAACCAACACCGAATACTGCGAGCTGTGATATGAAGGAATTTCGTATTCTAGACAACGCTGACGCTGTCGTTCTTGAACTGGCGGCGTCAATGAAAAGCCTGAGTGAGCAAGGACGCCCGGTTCACATCTCTCTTTCTGGCGGCAGCACACCGAAACTGCTGTTCAAACTGCTGGCGCAACCGGAATGGGCGAACAGCATCCAGTGGCAAAACCTGCACTTCTGGTGGGGTGACGAGCGCTGCGTGGCACCGGACGATGCCGAAAGCAATTACGGCGAAGCGAATGCCCTGCTGTTCAGTCAAATTGCGATTCCGGCTGAGAACATTCACCGTATCCGCGGTGAAGATGATTCACAGCAAGAGGCAAAACGTCTGGCCGACGAAATCAAGGCAGAAGTGCCGGAGAAAAATGGCCTACCAGCTTTTGACTGGATTTTGCTTGGCATGGGCGATGACGGCCACACAGCGTCGCTGTTCCCGGGTCAGACTGACTACGATGAGCCTGCGCTTACCCTGGTTGCAGCGCATCCACAATCTGGTCAGCTTCGCGTGTCGAAAAGTGCACGCCTGCTGAATAATGCCGACCGCATCAGCTATTTGGTGCTGGGCGCGGGCAAAGCGGAAATGATTGAAGCGATCCACGGTAAAAACGCGAAGGCGGATTTGCCGTATCCCGCCGCGCACATTGCTTCTGCGCACGGCATAACGGAATGGTATTTGGACGCTGCTGCCGCAAAGGCATTGGCATAAGCGACTTTTTAGGGCATTTTTCGTCACGAACTTGCCGCGATTAAATATCCTGATGATTGCCAGATAGGGAATACGCCAGTCATCAGGAAATAAGGAGTTAAAAATGAAAGGCGATATCGGTGTAATTGGTCTGGCAGTAATGGGCCAGAACCTTATCCTGAACATGAACGACAACGGCTTCAAAGTGGTTGCTTACAACCGCACTACGTCAAAAGTTGACGAGTTCCTGGAAGGCGCAGCGAAAGGCACTAACATCATCGGTGCATACTCACTGGAAGATCTGGTAGAGAAGCTCGAAAAACCACGCAAAGTGATGCTGATGGTGCGCGCAGGTGATGTTGTTGATCAGTTCATCGACGCACTGACGCCGCTGCTGGATGAAGGCGATATCATCATTGACGGTGGTAACTCTAACTACCCAGACAGCACACGCCGCATGAAATCTCTGGAAGAGAAAGGCCTGATCTTCATCGGTGCCGGTGTTTCCGGTGGTGAAGAAGGCGCGCGCTTCGGACCATCAATCATGCCAGGTGGTAACCCAGCAGGCTGGCCAGCCGTTAAGCCTATCTTCCAGGCGATTTCTGCCAAGACTGACAGCGGCGAAGCATGCTGTGACTGGGTTGGCCGTGAAGGTGCTGGCCACTTCGTGAAGATGGTTCACAACGGTATTGAATACGGCGACATGCAGCTGATCAGTGAAGCTTACCACTTCATGAAAGAAGGTCTGGGCATGAACCACGATGAAATGCAGGCGACGATGACTGCATGGAACAAAACCGAACTCGACAGCTACCTGATGGAAATCAGTGCTGAGATCGTGGGTTACCGCGATGAAAACGGCGAAATCGTGCTGGAGAAAATCCTGGATACTGCAGGCCAGAAAGGCACCGGTAAATGGACAGGCATCAATGCACTGGACTTCGGTATTCCACTGACCCTGATCACTGAATCTGTTTTTGCACGCGCACTGTCTGCACGCAAAGAAGAGCGTGAAGAAGCGGCGGCACTGTTCCAACACAAGATTGGTGCAGTAGAAGGAGACCGCGAAGTGTGGCTGGAAGCACTGCGTAAAGCGCTGCTGGCAGCGAAGATCATCTCTTACGCACAAGGCTTTATGCTGCTGCGTGAAGCATCAGAGCAATATAACTGGGAACTGAACTACGGCAACGTGGCGCTGCTGTGGCGTGGCGGTTGTATCATCCGCAGTGCATTCCTTGGCAACATCCGCGATGCATACGAAGCAAATCCAGATCTGAAATTCCTGGGTTCAGACGAGTACTTCAAGAACATTCTGGAAGATTGCATGGGTTCATGGCGTAAGGTGGTGGCGAAGACATTTGAAATCGGTCTGCCATCGCCAGGTCTGTCTTCAGCACTGACCTTCCTTGACGGTTACACCACCGCACGTCTGCCTGCGAACATGCTGCAAGCACAGCGCGACTACTTCGGTGCGCACACTTACGAGCGCATTGACCGTCCACGTGGTGAGTTCTTCCACACCAACTGGACCGGTAAAGGCGGCGACACTGTGTCGACTACCTACAACAGCTAAGGGCTGTTACTGAAGACAAAGGGAGCCGAAAATGGGCTCCCTTTTCTTTGCTTTGGAGAAGGGTTTAAACCATCAAACTGGTCACAAAGTCCACATCGACATAGTTCAGGCCGTAGTACCAGCACTCCAATGTCACTTCTGTGCCATCGGCAAATCCGAGCGTGGTGCCATAGGAATCGATGGTGACATTGATATCCGCAGCCGAAGTTGCGAGGCTTTGGTGGATCTGGATAGTGTCCTGGTACCAACAAAAATCCTTGATCACATTGCTGCCATCGGTGTGGTCAAAGTAGAACAGGTCACAACCAGAACCGCCCCAGAGGAGGTCGTTACCGGCAGAGGCCGCCAAAACATCGTTACCACAACCGCCAATCAGCCAGTCATCACCGGCACCGGCCCAGATGTCATCATCGCCATATTCGCCCCAGAGTTTGTCGCAGCCTTCACCACCTTCCAGTTTATCGTTGCCGCAACCGCCCACTAAGGTGTCATTGCCTTCCTGACCAAATAGCATGTCGTTGCCATCGCCGCCCCAGATGCAGTCATCACCGCCATGACCGAATGCCGTATCATCGCCGGAACCACCCAGAATGGTGTCTTTGCCATCCCAACCCCAGATGTAGTCAGCCCCGGCACCGCCATCGATGTAATCATCACCGCCTTCACCATGGATGATGTCATCGCCACACCCACCCAGCAGGGTGTCGTTATCTGCGCCGCCAAACAGACGGTCATTGCCATAGCCACCATCAAGGTAATCGCATCCGTTCCCGCCGATCAGCAAATCATCGCCGCAGCCGCCGTAAATTACGTCATTACCGTCACCACCATCAATACGGTCGTTGCCATCTTGTCCGTAGAGCCAGTCGTTACCGCCGTAACCATAGATTTGGTCATTGCCCCAACCACCGTAAACGACATCACAGTTTGCACCACCAAAAACGGTATCGTGACCACCGCCGGCATAGACATAATTCAGCCCGTCACCGGTCCGAATGAGATCATCACCGTCATAGGCGTATATACAGTCGTTTGAAGCTGTACCTTCCAATGTTTCGCTGTCATTGGTACCAATTACATATGCCATGCTCTTGTCCTCTGTCCTGATATGTCATTGTTATTTGGCCGTGCTGCGTGAAAACCCGCCGCCCAGAAAATCCTAGATGGGTTAAGGCTACTTTAGGTCTCACTGATGAAACGACGGGGACGGGAGATCAGGAAAACGATGGATCGCAGTAGAAAAGTACCAAACACAGAGGTTCGAAATCGCCAACACTTGCTTGATACATCAAGCGGTCGGAAGGGACGGGCTGAAGCCATTCAGATGGCCAGATTGGATGTCAGAGAAGTGGTGAAATCCTCACATAAGAAACGAAAGGACAAAGGGGAGGTGACGCAGCCAATGAATTTTTTCGGTATTTTCCAAAAGCCTATATTAGTACCTTCTCAGTCGTAAGAAGCAGAGAATCCAAGGCGCATTACAATGCTCGTTTCAGTTCCGACACAGTGCTACGGGTTTGGGGATTCCAGAGGGAGGCAGTGGGAGTGCTTTGGATAAAATAATGGCCTACCCTAAGTTGTACATTTTCAACTTGAAGTAGGCCATAACATTGCAGCCGAAGTTGAAAACTCAGCTGCAGGAGAGGGAAGAATTACTTCTTGCCTTCTTTATCCAGGCGAGTCAATTCTTTGATTTGACGTGAAATTTCGCGACGCTCCTTCGAAATTTCCGCGCTCTTGATGATGTGGTCATCTACACGGTCTTCGTAGTCTGCTTTCATGTTCTTGACGATCTCAACGATTTCTTCGTGAGTCATTTCTGGCTGAATGTAGTCAAGCAGGTTCTCAAGCAGGGTAACGCGCTTTTGGTTGTCGCGGATTTTCTTTTCGTTGTCCTGAATTTCCCGCTTCAGTTTGTTTTTGCGACGAGAGAACTTAACGATCTCGAATACATTGTTCATAGGTTTATAACCTTCTTTGTGTGATCCTGACGAAATTAAACCACATTGATAGCTGCGGAAACAGTCTTTTGATCAAGGAAAAGTGACTATTTTCAAAGAAGGTTTAATGACCAATCACCGGCCACTAATAAGGCGACGGTTGGCGAAAAATGTGGCAGTGACGGCGGGGTAAATGGCGGGCTATTAGGCTGGGAAAAGTAAAAACGGCGCGACAATAAACCGCGCGTTTTAGCAAAAATGAAAGTAAGTTACTCGACTGCGCCTTCAAGCCGGACATGCTCTCCTTCCAGCTTCAGGTTCGCTCCGCGGAGCATGGCGTTAACCAACTCAGTTGCATCGAACTTGGTCAGGGCTTCGTGGGCACCGACCTGCTTGGCACGGTCAACGCTGATGGCGCTCGACAATGAGGTATGCAGGATAAGGTAAGCCTCAGAAAGAGGTTCATTGCTGCGGATTTCGAAAGCCAATTCGTAACCATCGATGCCAGGCATTTCAATATCGCTCACGACAATATCGAATGGACGTCTTTCACGGGCAGATGTTTTCATCTTTTCCAATGCGTCGAGACCATTTGAACTGACGACATAGGGTATGTTGATACTGTCGAGTGCCTCTGACAATTGTCGCCGTGCAAGGCTACTGTCATCAACCAGCAGGATATGCATCGGTTTGAGCTTTTCCCTGTCGACGTCGGCAAGGATAGGATGCAGTTTGTCTTGCGGCATCGGGAAGATTTTCGACATAACCAATTCTACGTCGAGCAATTGAACCAGTTTGTTGTCGACGTTCATCACGCCGGTGAGGAATGCGCGTGTACCTAGCGTTTCCGGTGGCGGAGTGATGTTGCGCCAGTCACATTCACTGATCTTTTCTATCCCACGCACCAAAAACCGACAACCTTGCGCTGGCAGTCGGTGATGATAATGAAGCAGTTTTCGTACTCTTCTTTGCTGACGGGCGAATACCCGATGCTTTTGCCATATCAATCACCGGGGTGGTGATTCCGCGGATATTGGCGGTGCCGATCACAGTGTGGTGAGAGCCGGGCAGCGCAGTGAGATGGCGAAAAGGGACGATTTCACGAACCTTAAGCGTGCCGATCGCAAACATCTGCGTTGCAGACAATCTAAACAGCAGCATTCCCTGAGATTCATTGGCTTTGCTTTTCATATCGCGCCTGTGGTGTCTGGTGTGCCTTTTACACCCCAAGTACCTTTAATTTCAGCCAATTCAGGTACCGCGGGTATAATGCTTTTTCAGGTAAGTGTAGCGTTTCATATCGGGGATAACACCTCTGTTCTTTGGTTTTTCTGCGTTTAGAAGTGTAACTTTCTCTGCGAGGCATGGCACAAGGCGAGTGAAAGGTTACTTTCCATTTGCAGTGTGAATGGCCTTTGATATTTCAGCGAAATGGTGAATATCTTGTTCTGTCCAAAGAGCAAAATCGAAAAGGGTTTTTGTTGAATTTCGCTTTCTTCAAGGACTTTTTCTACTATTAATAAGAATTGATAAACTACGCGCTAAATCAGTACACCGTATACCGACGTGGTTTTGTATGTGGTTTACTGGGTTCTGCATAAGAAAAAATGAGAAATCACAGAGTGATGTGATCACAGGGCGGTTAAAGACCTCATGACAAGTATTTTAGATTCAGTAGACTCACGTACCCGCCTGGTGGGGGAAAACCGGCTTGAGCTGCTTATATTCCAGCTTGGGACCCGCCAACTGTTTGCTATCAACGTATTCAAGGTACGGGAAGTGCTCAAAGTCCCGCACCTTAACCAAATGCCGGGTTCGCACCCCAAAATCTGTGGTGTTGCGACCATCCGCGGCCACTCTATCCCTGTGATTGATATGCGCCAGTCTATTGGCATGCGCCCGCTTGAGAAAGATCAGGAAACCAACCTCATCGTGACGGAGTACAACCGCACCGTACAGGCATTTTTGGTCGGTAAAGTGGTGTACATCAAAAACATGGGTTGGGATGAAATCATGGAGCCGCCAAGCACCGGTCGCTCTAACTACCTTACTGCGATTACAAAGCTTGAGCATGAAAACGAGAACAAGCTGGTAGAAATCATCGACGTTGAAAAAGTACTGGCAGAGATTGTTTCTTACGATATCGATATTTCAGAAGGTGTACTGGATGACCAATTAACCAATCACCTGGTGGGACAAAAAGTGCTGGTGGTGGACGATTCATCAACGGCGCGCAAGCAGGTTTCAGAGACCCTTGGCCAGCTTGGCATCGAATGTATCGAGATGAAAAACGGTGCGCAGGCACTGAGATTGCTTAAAGGCTGGTGTGACGAAGGAAAAACGGTCACTGATGAAATCCTGTTGATGATCACCGATGCGGAAATGCCGGAAATGGACGGCTATAAGCTGACCTCTGAAATCCGTGCAGACAGCCGTATGAGCAACCTTTACATTGCACTGAATACTTCGCTCAGTGGCAGTTTTAACGAAGCCATGGTGGAAAAAGTGGGCTGTAACCGCTTTGTCTCCAAATTCCAGCCAGATTTGCTGGTTGATGTTGTTCAAACCCACATGCGCGAACGACTGGAAAAATAGGTCTGCAGCAGGTTGGGCAGAGAAATTCATGCCCAACCTCACCATCTTCCCCATCACTTTTCCGTACACCGTGGGCTTACCGTCCACACCTGACAATGACGTCGCTTCATGCAGGTGAAGACAACCACCAAAGGTCAACAGACCCTGGGAATTGCTGTGAAATTTCTCTTTCTGACGCGCCATGCGAAATCCTGTTGGGACGACCCGACACTGAACGACCACGACAGACCACTCAATAAACGTGGGAAGAAAGATGCGCCCCAAATGGGAAAAAGGTTGGCGGCATGGCAGGGGATGCCAGAAGTGATTGTGAGCAGCAGTGCGACGAGGGCGCAAGACACCGCTGGCCTTGTCGCAGAACAGTTTACCCATTCGCCCCGTTTATTGGTGTTTCCAAGCCTGTATACCGAAGATTGGGAAGACATTGCCGCAGTGATTGAAGATTTGGATGAGGAATACCAGAGTGCCATGTTGGTAGGGCATAACCCTGCCTTGAACCACTTTCTGGCACAGGTGCCTTTTGAGCTTGATAACCTGCCAACCTGTGGCGTGGTGGTGATCAGGCTGGATAGCAGAAGCTGGCGCGATTGGCGTGAAGGCAGCAAACAAGTGATGTGGCTGGATTACCCTAAGCGCTTGAAGAAAAATTAGAGTTATGCACTTTTTCTGTGGATAACCCGGTTAATCACCCGGTAAGAAAATCCCCGTTTGCCCCATTTTACTGCGGGGATCCCCAAAACCGAATTTACTGGTCAAAAAGTGTCCACTCGGTGTGGGCGGGGTGTGGAAGATGACTGCATGATAAAAAAATTCGTTATAAACTAGCCCGGCATATACCCAAGATTTCTACTGGAACAGATTGCTTGGGTATATGAAATGGCTCGTCATGGTTTGGAGTACATAATTGATCTCTGTTGAAAAATATGAGGGATTAACCGCACGGATCGCGCTGATAAACGAAGAGATAAAACGACAGGATGTCGAATTCTACCTGTTTGTTCCCGGTGAACTTAACTTCTCTAACAATGTGCTTAGTGAAGACGGGTTTTATAATCAGGTTCTTTCCAATACCCGCACTTACTTTTCGTCGCAATATCACTTGCCGCTGGTACATTCGCGTCTGGCGAGCCGGGACAAACTGCCGTCTGACAAATACCGCGTCAGCTTGAGTTTGTACGCCTATCAATATGCACTCTCACTGGAAAAAACCACCCACAGATTCTTTGATACCGTTGCCGATGTTGAAGAGGAAGAGGCGGTAGAGCAGCTTGAAGTCATCACCGATATGGCGGTGGAGATCCTCCGTCGTTTGCGTCGTTACGTGCCGAAAGACGAAGGCTTGATCAAATACTACAACAACGTCGATAACTACCTGTCATGGTTAACCGAGCAGCGATTCCTTTCGCTGGTGGCTCACATGCCAAGAAGTGCGGCATTCAAACCGATCCGCGAGCAATTGATAGCGTTCTGTGAGTCTGAAGCTGCCTACCGGATTGAGCAAAACTACAACTCTGTCAAAGCGCAGCGTGACCCGACGCGAATGGTCAACAAGATGCGCCTTGCCCGTCGCCTGATTGAATATCCGGTTACCATTCGTCAGAAAGATGTGTTGCTTGGGCAAAACCTCAACAAAATCGTAAAGGGTGCCGCCGCCGGTCTGGTGATGATTTTCGTTACCTTCGCCATTATCCGTATGCGCAGTTTCCTTGGTGAAATTACCCTTTCGTTTGTCATGGCGATGGCAGGCCTGTATGCCATGCGCGAGATATTCAAAGACGATTTACGTGAAGTGCTGTGGCGCTGGCTACGTAAAGGCCGTCCGAAATGGCGCAAGGTCTTTACGGATCCAACTTCAGGGCAAACCATAGGTAACCAGCTTGAATGGCTGGATTACATCCCGTTTGACAAGATCCCGGAAGACGTAAAGAAAATCCGCAAAGGCAAGTTGCGTCAGCGGGAAGAATCGGTTGTCCGCATCAAGATGGTTACCAATATGTCGACCACCAAATTCCTCAGTGGTTATGACATGACCCGGGAAGTATGGCGTGTTGATTTCAGACCGTTTTCCCGCTTGATGGCACGTGGTAAGCAACGTTTTTACGCCTTGAATGACGGTCAGGTCTCCCACGAGTCTATCGACAAACGTCACCAGTTCAATCTGGTATCCAAGCAGAAAAACCAGGATGGCAGCTTTACTGTCCAGCGTTGGAAAATAACAGTAAACCGCTCCAAGGTGATCGACGTCGAAGAGGTGTTCTCATAACGTCTGTCGTTTTCTCAGACGTCAGATAGAATCGCTTGTGGCTGGAACCATAAGATGACATTTGGGACATAGTAAGTGTCATTTTGGACAGCTAAGTTGTCATGGTCTACTTTTAGGTTGTAAATTTACAACTTGGGGTAGGCCATGTATCCAAATACCATCAAAAAGCCGCACGCTAAGAAAAATATCTTCAAATTCATTAGCGTTAAAAATAGCGCCATCATCATGTGCGAATCATCGCTCGAGTTTGATGCCTGTTTTCATCTCGAATACCACCCCAACGTCGTTTCATTCGAAAGCCAACCCTTCTGCTTTAACTACCAGTTAGAGGACGGCTCTCACAGCTACACGCCAGATTTCCTCGTCACACTCAAAAGCGGTCATAAGTCACTGCAAGAAACCAAAGATTCAAAGTTCTGTCTAACACCTGAATACCTCCATATTTTCGAAGCCATGCAAAAAGGTAGCGAGGCTATCGGATTTCCTTTGCACCTAGTCACGGAGCAACAAATTCGTAAAGGATTCATCTTAGACAACCTTAAATTGATTCATCGATATGCAGGCTCAAAACATATTTGTGATTTTAAAAAGTCAGTGATTGAAGTTATTCAGAATCAGGGGCTGTCGACACCTGGCAAGCTTGTCTGCGTTTTCGGCAAGTCCATTGGTTTTATGAACCGAGAGTTATTGGAGCTCATGAGCCTTGGTTTAGTTAAGGCCCATCTGGAAAACTCTCTGTTTAATGAAGACACGGAACTATGGGTGAAAGAATGAGCGATATCGGCCCATTCGATGACGAATCTAGACGTGAACTGGTAAGTAACAACGAGAGTCACCCTGATGATGTTTCTAAGGAAGACTCAGAGCTTTGTTACCGCCCTCTAAATACAGTAACGGTTTATGAACGAGATTTAGACAGTTTCCCAGAAGAACGAAAAAATGAGGCCTTAGAAAGATTTAAGCTCTTGTCACTTATTGGAAAGGAACTCAACGGGCCTTGGCCGTTAGACCAAGTAAAAGCGTTAATCGAAAAGCATAAAGATGACATCACGATTTCTACTCCTAGTCCAAGAACAGTGTTGCGCTGGAGGGAACGTTACGAGAGAAGCGACGGCGATTTGAAGTCTCTAATCGTTAGAAATCATGCTAAGGGCAACCGAAAACCCAAGGTCGTGGGAGATGAGTATTACTTCGATTTAGCCGTCCAAAGTTGGCTTGAGGCGGAAAGGCCAAAAATTTCTAAAGCCTATGAACGCTACTCAGACTCTATTGATGTCGCCAATGAAAACATTGTTGCCGGGAAAATACCCTGCGTCAGCTATAAAACGTTCTCAAGACGGCTCAAACAGCTCCCACCTTATGCTGTTGCCCTGCAAAGGCATGGCAAGTACTTCGCAGATCTCTGGTATCGCCATAATGCTAAACATAAACCGCCGACGCGAGTGTTAGAACGCGTTGAAATCGATCATACACAGCTCGATTTGATGCTGCTCCATGATGAGTACCTTGTCCCTATTGGGCGCCCTTGTTTAACCATGCTTATCGATGTCTTTAGTGGCTGCATCATTGGTTTCCATCTCGGTTTTCATGCCCCCGGATATGCAACAGTTGCTAAGGCGTTACTTAATGCCATGAAGCCTAAAGATTACGTTAAAGACTTACCGATTGAGCTTAACAACCAGTGGCTTTGCGAGGGAAAAATCGAAAGGTTGGTGATGGACAATGGGGCTGAATTTTGGTCAAAAAGTATCGATGATGCCTGTAAAGAACTCAACATTGCAGTCCAATACAATCCTGTAAAAAAGCCTTGGTTAAAACCTTTCATAGAAAGGTCATTCGGTATTCTGAATCAAACTTTACTCGACACCATTCCGGGAAAGACGTTTTCAAATGTCCTGGAAAAAGGTGACTATGACGCTGCCAACAAGGCGGTTATGAAGTTTTCCACGTTTGTTGAAGAACTGCATCGATGGATTATCGATGTTCACAACGCGAAGGCCGATTCTAGAAACAATCGCTTGCCCAATTTATATTGGCGTCAAAGCGTGAAAACGCTTCCGCTCCCCGCCTCCCTGTGAAGGACAGCAAGCAACTTTCTATTATCATGGGGCTTTTAGATAAGCGGAAACTGACAGAGAAAGGCTTTCAATATGAAGACTTATTCTATCGCAGCCAAGCACTCGCTGATTACCGCGCAAGGTTTCCACAGACGAAAGAATCTGCGATGAAAACCATCAAAGTCGACCCAGATGACATGTCGAGAATTTTCGTTTTTCTAGAGGAACTTGATGGCTATATTGAAGTGCCCTGTGATGATCCCGTCGGCTACACCAAGCACCTTTCGCTTCATGAACATCTCATTATCAAACGTGCTCATAAATTATACATAAAAGGACATGTAGACACGCTTTCGCTGGCCAAAGCTCGGCTGGCATTGGCGGCTCGAATGGAAGAAGAAACCGAAGATCTACGCACTTTTAAAAGGAAGCGTAAGCCACCTAAAAATATGAAAAAGATAGCAGAATTTTCAGGCATTAGCAGTGCAGAAATTGAGTCTAAGCCTCCGACTCAAAAGGAAAAAGCACCGAAAAACAGCAAAGATGAAGAATTGAAGAAAGCGGCTGAATTTTTGGACGAATGGGAAGAGATACTTGGAGAGTTAGATGACGAATAGCAGCATGAATGAGGTAGAGCTGCTCGTCTCTAATTTCAATCAGTCTTTTGCATTGTTTCCGCCCTTTGACGCGATTCTTGGCGACCTTGAAAAGTTACGTATTAAAAGTGCGAGAGCTGGCTTTAAATCCTCAATGTTGGTTTTCGGTGACACAGGTGCGGGTAAATCAGCATTGCTTGAGCATTTCACCAAATCAAGCCAGACAAAAACGGGCCCAAAGGTACTAAGGACGAGAGTCCGGCCATCACTGCAAGAAACACTTACCTGGACTCTTCACGATTTGAACCCACACCGAAAAAACGATCGATTTATAAAAAAGGCTTCTGAAATCGGCTTAACAGATATGGTAATCCGAGAGTTGAAACAGTCGAATATAGGTATGGTGATTATTGATGAGTGTCAGGAGTTTGTGGAAATTCGTTCAGGCGACGACAAAAAAGACATCAGTAATCGATTAAAAATGATCAGTGAAGAAGCTTCCGTCTCAATGGTGTTTGTCGGTATGCTTGGTCAAAGGAAATTGCTAGAGATAGTCAGTGGGAGTCTAGAATTCGCATCGTAAGGGAGATCCCTTATTTCAAAGTGATCAACGATGATGGCAGTAACAACAAAGAGGAAATGAAGCGGTTTGCTCTGAGTTTGAAAGCAATCTCCAATTTGATGCCCTTTTCGAAGCGCCCTGAATTAGAACTGCCCAAGTTGAGTTTTCCACTTTTGGCTTACTCTAGGGGAGAAATGAGAGCGCTGAAAGATTTGTTGGCTGATGCTCTAGAGCTTGCATTGCTTGAAGGTGCAGAAACTCTGACTAGAAACCATTTAAAAGAAGCTGCCGAGCTTACCACCCCAAAAAACAATCCTTTTGATGACAAAGCAAACGTCATTGAAGTTCAAACGATTCAGCAGTACACACGCTTTGAATTGGATGACAGGACAGGAAGAAGAGAGAGGTTTGATCGTGCCTTTACTGCTTTAAAGCCAATACCGATGAGGAATCTACTCAGTAAACGCTAGCTCTCACCACCCCCACATAGCTTCGCAATCAGCGCCGCCTTGTCTTCATCGCTTAGCTTGTCCACCAGGCAGGCTAACTCCGCACTCAACTCACTCTCACAGAAAAAGTAATTCAAAGGTACACCAAGCTCATCGGCCATGCGCCGGAGCGTGCCGATATCCGGTGTGTGGCGGCCTTTCTCATAGTGGTTCATTCGCCCACTCGCTGAGCTTGGTTCCATACCAATTTTTATACCCAGATCTTTCTGGGTGAGACCGGCTTTTTTACGGGCTTCTTTGAGCCTCGTTGGGATTGGGTTGTCTTTTTGCACTGAGCCATATCTGGTAGACCTATGTCGACTTAGATTGTCTAAGTTTTACTGAATTCTGTATACTTAGCAATCCTAAGTTTTTGGTGAAAGAAAAAAGTGAAATGAACCGAAAAGTTCCCCTTAACCAATGGCTGTATAAAGCATTGATAGAGAAAGAAATGGATGGATTCTCGGTGTTGGAAATAAGGAATAGCCTGCTGGAAGAAACCGCAGGTCAACTTGACAAGCACGAACTTCGCAAAATGCTTTATCGCCAGATTTATAAACTGGTTGATCGGGGTTATCTGGAAAAACGAAGCGGAGAAGCAGACAATGAACCCTGCTACTTCAAATCGGACAGATTTGGCAGTGTGGCGTTTATTCCGGCAAAACGCACAGTACTTCCGTCATTAAAAAAGCACAGGCGGGAAAGCAATGAACAGCCATTTCTTAGCCACATCTCCCGAGAGAAGGCTCAATCGGAAGCTGAGCTCCGGATTGTACTAGGCGAAGTGGAAGAATATAAGCGTGTACTCGCTCACTTTCCCAAGCAATCAGCGCTTATCCAGCCGCTATATGACAAATCTAAAGAGTACTCTGCAGAGTTACTGGGAAGAATTAACGCCCTGAGTAAGTTGGAGTCCTTGCAATGCTGAGGAAATGGCAAAGCGAATGCGTAGATTTGGCAATCGAACACTACATTCAGGTCAGCCCCATTTTCTTTGCCTTGCTACCCCTGGGGCTGGGAAAACCATCATGGCGGCCGAATTAGCCGCTACCCTTTTTGACAAAGGATGATTGACGGTGTGCTTTGCTTTTCCCCTTCAATTACGATTGCAGGCGGTATTAAAAGGACGTTTTCGCGCAGATTGAAATGCCCCTTTAAAGGAGGAATGGGCGACAAAGGTATATCTCTGACTTACCAGAGTCTATCAAGCCTCAGTGACGAATTTTGGGCGTCGCTACATACACTTCGGCTCCTCGTCGTGTTCGATGAAATCCATCATTGCGCCGGAGGAGAAAAGCCCAATGCTTGGGGGTAGTTACTTATATCTAGAATCCAGACACTGGCAGCATTCACACTAGCCTAACAGGGACACCTTGGCGATCTAACGCGACGCAGATTGCTTTCGCGGCCTATTCGGTGGAAGGCAATATTCATTGTGATTACAGCTATGGCCTTGCTGAGGCTGTCTCCGATCAAGTTTGTCGAAAGCCCAATGTGGTGCTGATAGATAACGAAGAATTGGTCGCTTCAAACTATGATGGCTCAAAGGATACCTATCCATCCGTCTCTGAATACCTTTCAGGCTCTGGCGAGCCCTATGGTTCTCTGCTGAATAGCGAGAGTGTTCTCCTGTATATACTCAGACTGGCTTGCCAGAAGCTCAATGAAGTTCGGCTCAGCGTCCCAGATGCTGCAGGGCTGGTTGTAGCATCAACCGTTCAGCACGCCGAACAAATTGCGTCGATGCTCAGAGCGAATTTTCAGCAAGCGTCCGTGGTTGTCACCTATAGACATGACAACGCAAACGGGATAATTGAATCATTCAAAACGGCCAAACAACCATGGATAGTCAGCGTCGGCATGATCAGTGAAGGGACGGATATCCCAAGACTTCAGGTTTGTTGCCACCTAAGCCGTGTCAAAACAGAACTGCATTTCCGACAGGTACTCGGGAGAATTCTGCGCAAGCGGGGACAGCAGGATGCAGATGCTTGGCTCTACACCCTTGCAGAGCCCAACTTGGTGAGTTTCGCTGAGCAGTTAACTCTCGACGTGCCAGAGAGCACGCTGGTCATTGATACTCCTAAACGAAGCATTGACGAGACTCAGACTCTTTCAAGGCTTGAGGCTACAGATACGCGAAACCACAGTGAGACGACTCATTGCAGTGAAGTCGTATTTGATGAGGTACATGCAGATGATATTGGCTGGCACGGCTACCAGTCTCGGGAGTTGCTGGTTTTAGGTAACTTCAAACAGCGGGTTCTCTCTCATTTTGTTTAGAGGTATTAGTGAGTTAGTCAATACAATGGGGAACATGCCTCTCCCCAGAAATTTAAACTCAGTTATAATGCCAACATCCAGTTAGTTGTACAGTTGGCACTATGACCTCCACCATCAACAAATCTAAGCTCACAGAAGCCGATATCATTAGCAAATTTGTCCTCCCTAGTATCGAAGATGCTGGTTGGGACCGCATGACTCAAATCCTTCAGGAGGTCAAACTCCGAGACGGTAAAGTCGTCGTGCGTGGACAAATTGCGGCGCGTAAAAAAGTGAAATCGGCAGACATCGTGCTTTACCACAAACCCAGCATGCCACTGGCTGTGGTAGAGGCAAAAGCTAACAAGCACGAAGTGGGCAAAGGAATGCAGCAAGGGCTGGATTATGCTTCCTTGCTTGATGTGCCATTTGTGTTTGCCACCAATGGTGATGGTTATATCTTCCACGACAAAACAAACCCAAATCAGCTCGAGACTGAAATCCGCCTTGAGGATTTCCCATCCCAGCAATGCTGTGGGAAAAATATTGCGAGTGGAAAGGCTATAGCGACGACCAACTGCCGCTGATCACCCAAGATTACTACGATGATGGTAGCGGTAAATCACCGCGTTACTACCAGCTCAACGCCATTAACAAAACCATTGAAGCGGTCTCCAAAGGGCAAGATCGTGTGCTGCTTGTGATGGCGACAGGCACAGGTAAAACCTACACCGCTTTTCAAATCATCTGGCGGTTGTGGAAATCAGGTGCCAAGAAGCGCATCCTGTTCTTAGCAGATCGCAATATCCTTGTCGACCAAACCAAAAACAACGACTTCCAGCCTTTCGGCACTGCGATGACCAAAATTGGTGATAGAAGCATCGACCCTGCCTATGAAGTTCACTTAGGTCTGTATCAAGCTGTTACTGGAAAGGAGGAGCCAAAGAAGATTTTTAAAAAGGTGAGCCCTGATTTCTTCGATTTGATAATCGTTGATGAGTGTCACCGTGGGAGTGCATCAAAAGAGAGTGCTTGGCGCGAAGTTCTGGAATACTTCAGCTCTGCGACGCAAGTCGGTTTGACTGCAACGCCGAAAGAAACCGATGAGGTCTCTAACATCGAGTACTTTGGCGAACCTGTTTACACCTACTCGCTAAAACAAGGAATTGAGGACGGTTTCCTCGCTCCCTACAAAGTGGTGCGTGTCGACATCGACATTGATCTTCAAGGCTGGCGACCGACCAAAGGCCAGACAGACAAGCATGGCGAAGTCATTACAGATCGCATCTATAACCAGAGCGACTTTGACCGCAGCATGGTGATTGATGATCGCACCATGCTTGTTGCACATACCATCACCAACTACCTGAAACGGACTGACCCGATGGCGAAAACCATCGTATTTTGTGACGACGTTGACCACGCAGAACGTATGCGCAGAGCCATTGCCAATTGTAACCGAGAGCAAATGGATAAGAATGAAAAGTACGTAATGAAAATCACTGGTGATGATGACATTGGCAAAGCTCAGCTAGATAACTTCATCAACCCGAAAAAAGCCTATCCGGTTATTGCCACCACATCGGATCTGATGACCACGGGCGTGGATGCCAAAACCTGCAAATTGGTGGTGCTGGATTCCACCATCAAGTCCATGACCAAGTTCAAGCAGATCATCGGTCGCGGCACCCGTATCGATGACAAGTTCGGCAAACTCTGGTTCTCTATCCTCGACTTTAAAAAAGCCACTGAGCTTTTTGTTGACGAACGTTTTGATGGCACCCCAGAGCGGGTAAAAATCACCAAGCCGGAAGACTTTGAAAACCCAGAAGACCTTGATGATATCGTCGATGGCATGCCGGAAGACGAGAACGGCGAAGCGGCTATTGATGGTGAGTCACCGTTTGGTGATGACATCGACCCAGATACGATTCTAGGGCCATCGCCACCCTATACAACTTCAGGCAGTGATACGTTCGGCCCTGGCCAGATGAGCCTATTCAGGAAGAAGTCCGGAAATTCCATGTTTCTGGTGTAGAAGTGAAAAAGATTGCCGAGCGTGTGCAGTACTACGACAGTGACGGCAAACTGGTGACCGAATCGTTCAAAGACTACACCCGCAAAGCCATGGCGACGCAGTTTACCTCTATGGATGACTTCACCCGCAAGTGGAACGATGCTGACCGCAAACAGGCCATCATTGATGAACTCGCAGAGATTGGCATTATCTGGGAAGCACTGGAACAGGAAGTGGGCAAAGACATGGACCCCTTCGATATGATCTGCCATGTGGTGTATGACCAGCCACCTTTGACCCGTAAAGAACGTGCTGACAATGTGAAGAAGCGTAACTACTTCACAAAATATGGCGATGTGGCGCAGGAAGTTTTGAGCAATCTCCTCGATAAGTACGCTGATGCGGGCGTCAGTGAAATTGAAAACATGACGGTACTGAAAGTTGCGCCGTTCAATGAAATTGGCCGTCCGCTTGAGATAATCAAGAAAGGTTTTGGCGACAAAGAAGCCTATCTGAAAGCCGTTAACGAACTTGAATCTGAGATTTACCAAACGGCGTAACTCTAATCCTCAAGTAAGTTCCTTAGTTGCTTGAGAAGCGTTGGTGGTTGATAAACGCCAACGCTGTCAGACTCTTTAAGAATCAAAGTTATTTGGCCTTTTGATACCTCGAACCCGAATCGACGATAAAACACTGTCAATCGCTTAAAATCGCCATGAAGCCACCCATCAATTCGGTACAACCGAGTTCCTGACAGCACCTGATAGCCGTTGCCAGCAGCTGAGTTCCCAGCCCGTTGCTCCTAAAATCGTGTTTGCGCCTAAATATCGGCCAACGTCTGGGCCACCACAGTTGATAATCGTTGCGGATGAAGAGATCGCAAAGATCTGCTTTCTCACCATCCAAAACGATGTTTGCATAGCCGATCATGACGCCTGACTTTAACTGAGCCTGAACACGAAAGCCTCTCGGCATTAAATCGTAAGCAACATTGATCGTGACTTCGGGAGTTTTTATCAACCTAGCCAAAATCTTGTTGTCCATCATCAAGCTCCATTGAAACACATTTGATTGCCTCGGTAAGTGCGTCATCCAGAACGCTGTGGTTGACAAATTGCGGGCGCAAGAAGCCAAGCTTTAAGGCTTTATATGTCTCGTGATCTTCAATAACCCTAAGGTACTTATCTAGTTTCTCATCAGACGTTGAACGCCGTGATAACTGTTTTTTAATTGCCTCCGATAAAGCGGCAATCTTCTTCGCTTCATCTTCTATAAAGTCATCATTGTCAAACTCAATAACTGCCTCGGCCAAGTCTGAAAAGCTCCAGCTCATTGCTCTGAGCAGCGAACGTATTTGAGCCTGTTTTTCCCCGTGTCCCCATCTGTCCCCATGCCTTTTCGTATTCTGTTCCTGTCTTAGCGAAGACATCATTTGACTAAACAAGGAACCAAAAAATGAACAAACCTAAAAACCCTGTTACAACCGAAGCCGCTGCTCGTGTTCAATCTGCAGAAGCCAAACAGAATGGTGGCAAAGTTGAAAAAGGTGGTTTTGTTGCGCGTATGCAGCGAGCGGCGGACAAAACTCGAAGCCAAAACAACAAGTAACTACCGCCCACCTAATGAGGAGATAACCATGCCGAGATCAGCGCCTCAGCCCAACCAGAATCCGAACTACCCTAGTAAAAATCCGGGAATGCCGTCTGGAAAAGGGCGCGGTAACATCCCCAAAAAATAAATATCGTTCAGCAGAGGCTCTCAGGAGCCTCTATTACATGCAGCGATTGCGATTTTGAACGGCTCAGAAAATGACATTTGGGATTCTTTAAAGTCACTGTAGGGCACTTGAGAGATCGTAGCTTCTGTCGCACACAAACATACGGCTCGTTTGTCTTGATACCGGCTAATAGATAATGACTGTGCAGAGCTATTTACGCAGCTATCAACAATGGCGTACTCGACACCCACCGGATATCTGTTGGCATCCAGCAAATGATCAATTTTATATCCACCTATCAATCCAATAATCATTGCTGAACCAGCTGAAATCATGGGCTTTTTCAACTTTCGGAAAGACTGGCCTTTGAAGCTTTTACTGCATTTACAGCAAATTATGTGCTCTGCGAATTCGATACTGTTCGATGTCGAGCAATGTGGACATTCAATATTCATTATTTATGCAGCCAAAAATAATAACAATACCAAGTTGTTACGCATGTTACAGCGTTTGGCGACACCGGCAGAATGGAACACACAATTCCTTTGATTGCCCTCTCATTAAGAACTAACTTCCGCTATAATTCTCGCAATTTTTCGCACTTCAAAAGCAGTTAAATCATGTCTATCAGTTCTGTAATCAAATCCATTCAAGACATCATGCGTAAAGATGCCGGTGTCGACGGCGATGCACAGCGCCTTGGGCAACTTTCCTGGTTATTGTTCCTCAAAGTCTTCGATGCGCAGGAAGAAGAATTAGAGCTGGAGTTGGACGATTACAAAGCGCCAATCAATGAAAAATACCTGTGGCGCAACTGGGCGGCAGATGCACAAGGCATTACCGGTGACAAACTGCTGGAGTTTGTGAACGACGACCTGTTCCACAACCTGAAAAACATGGCAGCGCCGGTAGACACTAACCCACGTGGCTATGTGGTGAGAGAAGCGTTCAGCGATGCCTACAACTACATGAAAAACGGCACCCTGCTGCGTCAGGTCATCAACAAGCTCAATGAAATCGACTTTACTGACACGCAGGAACGCCACCTGTTTGGTGATATCTACGAGCAAATCTTGCGTGACCTACAAAGCGCAGGTAATGCGGGCGAGTTCTATACCCCACGTGCGGTGACCCGTTTTATCGTCGACCGTCTTGACCCGAAATTGGGCGAGAACGTATTTGACCCATCATGCGGTACGGGCGGCTTCTTGACCTGCTCCATCAACCATATTCGAGAGCACGACAAGCCGGAAACCAGCGAGCAGTACGCGACATTCCAGAAGCAATTCCATGGCGTTGAGAAGAAGCAACTGCCGCACCTGCTATGTATTACCAACATGATGCTGCATGGCATTGAAGTGCCGTCGCAAATCAAACACGACAACACGCTGAACAAGCCGCTTTCTAACTGGGATAGCAATATTAACGTGATTGCGACCAACCCACCGTTTGGCGGTACCGAAGAAGACGGGATTGAAAAGAACTTCCCAGCCGAAATGCAAACCCGTGAAACGGCGGATTTGTTCCTACAACTGATTATTGAAGTGCTGGACCCTGCAAATGGCCGTGCGGGTGTGGTATTGCCGGATGGCACCTTGTTTGGCGAAGGCGTCAAAACCAAAATCAAAAAGCTGCTGACCGAAGAATGTAACCTGCACACCATTGTGCGCCTGCCAAACGGCGTGTTTAACCCTTACACGGGCATTAAGACCAACATTCTGTTCTTCACCAAAGGCAAACCAACGAAAGAAGTATGGTTCTACGAGCACCCATACCCAGAGGGCGTGAAGAACTACAGCAAAACCAAACCGATGAAGTTCGAAGAGTTTCAGGCTGAAATCGACTGGTGGGGCGTTGAGGCAGACGGCTTTGCCAGCCGTGTAGAAAACAACCACGCGTGGAAAGTCTCGATTGATGAGATCATCGCCCGCAACTTCAACCTGGACATTAAAAACCCGTATCAAGGTGAAGTCGTCAGCCATGACCCGGATGAACTGCTGCAAAGCTACCAGACTCAACAGCAGGAAATCACCGAGCTGCGCAATCAACTGAAAGAGATTCTGGGGAATGCTTTGTCTTCGTCACAGACAGCATCAACACAAGCTGCGGATGAGGTGAAGTAATGTCTGCGGAAAAACTGATCACCGATCATATCAATATTTGGACATCGGCAGTTCAGGCAAAGTCTGCGTCTGGTCGCGGTAGCAGCAAAAAACGCGAGCTTTACGGCATCAAAAAACTGCGAGAGCTGATTTTAGAACTGGCTGTGCGTGGTAAGTTGGTGCCGCAAGATCCTAGTGATGAACCTGCTTCTGTGTTGCTAGAGCGTATTGCGGCTGAAAAAGCGCAGCTATTAAAAACCAAAAGCATAAAGCAACCAAAGCTCGCTACGGTCACTACTGAAAGCCTAAGTGAGTCAGCATTACCGGCAGGTTGGACAAAATGCCTGTTAGGCGAACTATTACCTCAATTTCAAAATGGGGCATCTAGTCGTGGCGATAAAGATGGAAAACTAACAACGGTTCTGCGTCTTGCAGATATTGATAACTGGAAAGTATCTCTTAAGGACACGCGAGAACTGGAAATCGCACAATCATCAGTTGATAGATATTCTATCGAAAAAGGCGATACCCTGATTATCCGCGTAAACGGTAGTGCGGATATTGTGGGTCGTTTTATTGTCTGTAAAGAATCATTGGACGCAATATATTGTGACCACTTTATAAGAATGAGATTTCCCATTGAGTGCTTTGATCCTGCATTTCTATCGATTCTAGGTTCAAGCGGTATGGTTAGAAATGTTATTGGTGATTTATTCGTAAGCACAGCAGGACAAAAAACAATTAATCAAGGACATCTTGCGTCAATAGAAATCCTTCTCCCTCCTCTAAACGAACAACATCGCATCGTCGCCAAAGTCGACGAACTGATGGCGCTATGCAACCAACTAGAGCAGCAAACCGAAGCCAGCCTTGATGCCCATCAGGTATTGGTAGAAACCCTGCTAGCAACGCTCACCAACAGCCAAGACGCCACCGAACTGATGGCGAACTGGGCACGCATCAGCGAGCACTTCGGCACCCTGTTCACCACAGAGCAAAGCATCGATCAGCTAAAACAAACTATTCTGCAACTGGCGGTAATGGGTAAGCTGGTACCACAAGACCCTAATGACGAGCCTGCTGCAAAACTGCTTGAGCGCATCGCAGAAGAAAAAGCGCAGTTGGTGAAAGAGAAGAAAATCAAAAAGCAAAAAGCCCTGCCGCCGATTACTGAAGATGAAAAACCGTTTGAACTGCCGAGTGGGTGGGAATGGGCGAGAATTTTCGATGTTTCTTTGTTCAGCGAATACGGAAGTTCAGAAAAAACTGTCACAGAGTTACCTGACGGTGTCCCTGTTTTAAAGATGGGTGATATCCAAGCTGGTAAAGTAATTCTGGGAGAGCACCAAGTAGTATCTTCACAAATCGAGGATTTACCAAATCTATACCTCAAGCTTGGTGACGTTCTATATAACCGTACGAACAGCGCTGAACTAGTAGGCAAAACAGGTATGTTTGAAGGGGAAGATGATGTTTATACATTTGCATCTTACCTAATTCGAATCCGTTGCAGCTTTAATAACTTGATGCCTGAATATTTGAATTTGAGTATGAATACACCGTTATTCAGAAAAACTCAGATAGAACCGCACATCAAGCAACAATGTGGGCAAGCAAATGTAAACGGTACGCTAATGAAGAGCATGCTCGTATCAGTGCCACCAGTTAGAGAACAGGCGCGATTGATGGCAAAAACCAAAGAGCTTCTCTCATTTTGTGATCAACTAAAACAACGCTTACGCGACAGCCAACAAACCCAACTGCAACTGACTGACGCGATTGTTGAGCAGGTGTTGTAGTAGGCACGGTTTTCGGGCTTACTACACACAAATGGCAGCCTTTACGCTGCCATTTTCCCCCTTTATTATTTGAATTAAAGTCATGATTTTAGAACCAGTTATCTATGACCTCGAAGAAGTCAAAGGGCTCTCTGATGAAGAGCTTTATCAACGCCTTTGTGAGAGTTGGGGTATTACGAATGGAAAACTGGCAGTTTGGGGCAGGATTCAAAGTGGCCCAGACTCCGATAGCAGAAAGCTCCCGACCCGCCTTTTAGACATTAAATCCCTCCAAACAGGAATAGACACTGAATATCCGATTAATGTTCGTTTGACGATGGACAAAGGTGTTTTTGTTTCTTTCAAAAGTGTCGAAGAGTTATTTGGCTTGGAAGATGGGAGTTTTGTCTCATGCGAGCTCGCTTTAGCGCCTCAATCCGAACGCGAAAAACATGAAAACCCATTCGAATGCAATGTGGTAGTGGGTTCAGTCCGTCGACTTGTCAAACTTCCTGAATATACGGCGAATGACATCATCAAAGGTGATGAAAGTATCTTCCTTGATGATGCTGTTTATAAGCTGCATTTACAGAACGTTCAATCAAGAATTGACAGCGAAGTCAGTGCGCTAAACGCAGAATTTGAGCGCGAAGAATCCTCATTGAAGGCTCAGATATCGTCATATCAAGATCAGCTTCAGCAAACCCAAGACGACCTAAATCAAAAAAATAACGTTCTCTCTCAAGCGATTGCGAAAGCCCAAAAGCTGGAAGTTGAACTCTCTGAATGGCAACACAAAATTGCATTGCAAAAAAAGGCGGAAGAAACAATGTCTAAAAAAATTGAACGCTTAAAAAGCCTATGTCGAAAGTAAGGCAGGATTCCTAAAAAGCTTTGAATTTTTGGATGATGAAGATTTCGACTTTTTTGTTGGCAATCCTTCAGCTTCAGAGCGGCAAGGAGAACATATCTCTTTTGCACAAGCCCTTGGCTCGAACTACAGCGATGCCGTTTCATACATTCAAGCGCACCTAAAAGAACGAGACATCCTGTACCCTCGCCACATCATCGAGAACTTCCTGACGCTTATTCGCACGAATGACCTCATCATTCTGGCGGGTGACTCTGGCTCTGGCAAAACAAACTTGGTTCAGTCGTTTGCCAAGGCAATTGGTGGGGTATCGAAAATCATTCCGGTTAAGCCTAACTGGACCAGTTCAGAAGACTTGCTGGGCTATTACAACCCGCTAGAGAAGAAATACTTGGC
This sequence comes from Enterovibrio sp. JCM 19048, assembly GCA_001310415.1. Lineage (GTDB taxonomy): Bacteria > Pseudomonadota > Gammaproteobacteria > Enterobacterales > Vibrionaceae > Enterovibrio > Enterovibrio paralichthyis. The sequence continues at coordinate 75,353 of BAXE01000006.1, forward strand.
AACACCATTTCTTGAGGCACTGATCGAAGCAAAGCAAAACCCAGATATCCCGTATTTCATCTGCTTAGACGAAATGAACCTTGCCCGAGTGGAATATTACTTTGCCGATTTTCTCTCTAAGCTAGAGGAACGTAACGAGCAACCGACGATTCAACTTTACTCGGATGATGAAGCCGCACATGTTCTTGCCGAGCTAAAAGGGGTTGTTTCGATCATTTCCAACGCGCAAGAAAAATTCAGCAAAAATGGCATCGTGGACTTCGTTGCGCTTATGCAAGATGAAGAGATTAACGCTGAAATGAAACGCGCATTTGGCTTTAGCGATAAAGATTCACTGATCAAATACCACGGTGACATCAGACGCATGTTGGCTGGTGTTCTCGGCACACCTTCGTCGATCATGATTCCAGCGAACGTAAGAATCATTGGTGCTATCAACATCGACGAAACGACCCATTACCTTTCACCAAAAATTCTTGACCGTGCGCATGTGATGAAGTTTAAGAGCCCTTTGCTGACCGACTGGGATGCAATTTTTGATGAGATTGACTCTTACGGACTCGACGACGTTACTTTGCCGTTAGTGTTTGATATTGCAGAGCTTGGTGAGCGTATCCCTTATCCGAAATTTGAACGTTCAAATGAGTTCTGTGAGTTGTTTACGACCTTAAACCGAGATGTCTTTGACCCGCTTGGTGTGGAGTTTGGTATGCGTACTATTCGACAAGGGCTGAACTACGTAAGTCTTTTTAGCGATGTAAACGACAATAAGCCTCTGGCAATCAATAACTTTATTGTTCATAAAGTGCTACCTAAGTTCACTTTTGACGGTGATAAGCAAGTAGGCGATTACAGTAAAGCTGAGCTTGTTAGCCGTGTATTCTTACCTCGCCTTGAATCGCTATTGGATAACCAAGCAGAGATAGCGGCGGAGTTTTCATGCACCAAGTCGGTAGAGCGTTTGGTTAAAACAGCTGAATCGAATGATGGCGTTGTGAACTACTGGGCGTAATCATGGAAGCTCCATTCATTATCAAGTTTATCGAGACCAAATGGCATGATAAGCAAACCTTAGTCAGTGTTAGCGAGTCGGAGTACTCGCTAAAGCTTGAGCATACAGGGAAAAACGCCTTTTCCGCACACACCACCATCTACCCTAAGGTCGATGAGCTACGTTTTGCTCAACTTGCGATAAAAACTAAGCAGGGTGATCAGTCACCGCCCTACATTGCCATGCCCAATGGTGAGAGAAGGCAGTTAGAGTCGATTACCGATCCCGCTTCTAATGAGGTGTGGTGGGTTGAGCCTGCCCATTGGGATGCAAAACAGCGGGTTTGGCGCAGTGAAGCGCGAAGGACAGCTGGCCAAATCAGGTTTGTCATTGGTAGCTCAACACTGAAGCTTGATATTGATATCTCCGAACAGACCACATCGGACCTTTCACGCTACCTATCAGATTTTAAAGCGGATTTGTGGGAGCTGATTCTCGATGAGAATAGCCATATCACGGGCGACGCTAAAAATTCTCAGGTTGCAGCCATCGACCAAGAAGCTCTGTCTCTGGTTGCATCAATTCTGACTAATGCGCAAACCATCCTCAAAAAGCCCAAAGTGGAGCTGAAAGAAGTCCAAGCATTAAAGCCTGCCAAAGAAGTGCGCCCCGTTCCGCGCACCTTTATGGAGATTTGCACCAAAGGTTCGCGTAAGCATCTAACAAGCCGATCATCTGAGCCGAGCTACAACGTACCCGAAAACCAGTATGTATTGTATGTGGTTTCTAGCACGCTAAACATCGTGAAGCAGTTAGTTCGGGTGGCGGAGAGTAAAACAAATCGCTTCTCTGGGGCTGTTGAAAAGCTCAATGAGCGTTTAGAAGGCCTAAAAGACTATCGCACGATTAACCGTGACCTAGTAGTTAAAGACTTAGAACGACTTAAAAAGCGCTTTGATACAGAAGTAATCAATGCCGAGTTGGCGAGTCAGTTAGGTGAAATTAATGCCAATAAGTATTTTTCACCGAATCATGCTGCCAAAAGGCTACCTCAGACTAGAAAAAGCAACAGGTTCTGAAAATGAGTGGTGGGCGAAAATCAAGCCATCCTACATGATAATTGGCAACAGTTTGAACTTAATGGATATACCATTTTTAGTCCTGGTGAGCATTACGCGAGCTTGTTTAAGCCATATAGCGATTATGAGATGGAGGCGATTATGCCTCCTCCGTCGAGGAGAGGAACAGCCTCGATTTTGTGTCCAGAGCACGTATTCCGCCTAACTCTTCTTTCAGATTCGCCGTCACTCCTGAGAGATAGAGACAATTTTGCAAAATTGCGCGATCAAGGCATCGCTCTAAATGAAAAATGGCTGGAAAACGAAGCTGACACAGGAAGAACTCTCTGAACAGGAAAAGGAACGCGCGACAATTCGAAAGCGCCTTAGTTACTTTGCTACTGAGCGTGAAAAAGTAGGATTGGTGCATCAGGTACTGGCACCAAAAATAAAGCCCTTCCAACACGTTGAGAAGGAATGGCGGCAATACAAAGTTAAAAGCAAAAGCACCTTTCCCAACTCGATGACCTTTGTGCAAAACCCTGCCTATCAAGCGGTTCACTCGGGTTTTAAAAAGTTAAAAGAGCAGATTGGCTTGGCCGATGAGGACATTTTGCTTTCGCTGGAGAAAATCGAGCGATTGGACTAGTCAACATGCCACTACTTTATGAACGTTGGTGTTTGCTGCAAATCATCAAAGTGCTGACTCAAGCATTCCGATATCAGCCAGAGGACAACTGGAAACGAAAATTGATTGCGAATATTCAAGGCAATGAAGAACAAATAAGCATTCAGTTTTTCAACCCAAGTGTTTCAAGAACCATCACTCTGCAATACGAGCCGTTCTTAGCTAATGGTAAGCGCCCCGATTTTGTTTTGGATTTAGAAGCGACTACCAAAAGTGATTACCAGATTTCAAAACGGTTAGTCGTCGATGCAAAGTACTATTCTGCTGCGTACCTCAAGCATAGAGGTGGGATTGGTCGGGTTATCCAGGAACTTTACAGCGGCAAGGACTACAGCGAAGACCAAGAGAACAGTGTGTTTGTTCTTCATCCCGTGTTAGAAGCGGTGGAGAATGTGGTCTCTCCACAGGAGTGGGCGAAAGACAGTTATTTAGGCGAACTATCCATGTTTGATTGGGAACCTGCTTATCGAAAACGCAAAGCCACAAGCTATGGTGCAGTATGTGCCAACCCAATGAAGTCGCAACGCTATCTTGATGAAATTCAGCGTATGCTTGGCATGTTTTTACAGTACGGCATTGAAGATAATACGCCATCTCGTGGTGAGTCTGATGATACTCTCGCCATAAATTTCTGCGTGTCTTGCGGTTCTGAAAAAGTGGCTGATGTAACTAACTCAATGAGATCAAATCATCAAAAGCGTTGGTATCGGTGCAATGAGTGTACTCAGTTTACCGTGTATAACCACTGTGGCACATGCAACACGAGACTGATAAAAAATGGCGAGTATTGGACCTACTTGTCCTTGATGCCAATGTCATCCATTAATATCAAATGCCCGAGTTGTGAATCTCCTGTGTAACAGTATTGGCTCTGAATCTTGGGTAACTCATTGAGTTTATGTTAATAATAAAGGTGCGTTTAATCGCACCTTTTTCTTATTCTAAGCTGGATATGTAGCAGACTCTACGATTAATGGCCCAAAGCAAATCTCATATATGCTGTCTAGCAGTTCAACCTCAAAAACCTCAACGCCTGACAAATCTTAAAAAAATACCAGTCAGATCGATAGATAAATATATTTTATAATCAATTAGTTAACGCTAAAATATTAAGTGTTTTATAGGGTCGATACTTTGAGCCACTTTATGAGTTCAACTCTAACGTTTTCAATTGCCCTATTTTATTTCTCCTATTAGAAATTATTTCTTCCATGATATTGAACACATTGCACTCTTACAGAAGCAGATATTGATCATCATCAAAGTCTAGTTTTACTTGCTGAAATAATGTCAGCCGATTTTTGAAGTTAGGTGCTTGTTGTTCCACAAATAGATTTTACATTGTGGCACTACTTTTGGACCAATCACCTAGCGGCAAGTAACTGTAGTACTCAAAGAGCAGACTCGATATTCACAGAATGTTCAATGTGGCAACTACCCTATATGGCCCAATTAGAGCCTTTGAACTCAAACGGACACTCAAACCATGTTTAAAATTATCCCGACAATCGCCCTTGCGGTCACATTAACAGCGTGTGGAGGTTCAGGTGGTGGTGGGCCATCAGAACCATCTGTTACGAATCCTACTTGGATTTCTGCTACTGAGGTAGGTATGTATTGTAAGAGTATTGATGGTCTCTCATGTATGGGAGGGGCAGCTACACTTCATGAACCAATTACATTTGATAATGCGACATACAAGAAACAAATGATTGGTAAAGATACTGTGACTCTATACAACGGTATAGAGAGTGAATGGGTATCGTTCCGCTCTCTATACAGTTCAACTATTCGCACAATAACGCGTCATCGTGAAGATTCATTGGGTATGAATATCCTGACTCGCTCTAGCTTGGCTCAAAATAGTATACATATTCAAACTCCAACATACATATATCTGTACTGTGAACCATATTCAAATGACCCGGCATTCTCAGATACCGTTGAGTGCAATGATGACTATGAAGGATATGTTGGCAATATTCCATTCGAACTGTTCACTGAAATGATGGACACGGAAAATACTCGCGTGGATTATACATACGAACTAGCAAAGCACTTACCTATCTTATAACGTATACATAGTGATAGCAGGCATGTTTACCCGCCCCTCCTGTGCCTATTCTACTTGTAAAAAAGAAGATATTGGTCGTCATCACCATCCATTATTACTTGCAGAATAATGCCACCCGATTATTTGGGAAATAAATTGAAATAGGCCGAAAATTTTTCAATGTAATTTCCCTCGGTGTTAGGGCGGGAAGCCAGGGATTGGCTTCAAAAGACAAAATGAGTGGAAGTTTACTTTCATCTCTAGACCGAAAAAACATGTTTTAGCGCAACAGTTACCCCTATATATTGCGGTTATAGTGGAAGCATAAACACGAGAGTATTCACAGAGAACAATGCATCTACATGGATTTTAATATTCCACATGCGAAAAAATAAACTTAACACCTCACTAGCATCACAACTCAATCAAAATCAAATAGAAAACTTGAGAGCTCTTCAAGCCGCTTATCTAAAGAATCTACCAGCTCCCCACGATAAACGTCTGGAGACACGAGAGAGTCAGCCAGAACTTAAAAGAGAAAATAAAAACGTAGACAAAAATCAAGCCAAGAAACAGCAGAAACAGCAGAAACAGCAGAAACAGCAGAAACAGCAGAAACAGCAGAAACAGCTTGTAGGGAATCGACCAGCTTTGCAAGAAGATAGTAACGACAGTTGGCCGACTTATGGAAAGTCGAACATACAAGTATATAGGCCAGACGTCACGCGAAAGAAAGCTTCTCGTATGTCTAGAGTCAATAAGGCGCTGAACCTAGCAGGTGTTGAAAGAAAAGCATCTAGCGGTAAGAGTGATTCTTTATTGGTAAAATCTGCGCTTGAGCAACAACGGGTTGTTCGTGTTGATGGGAAGAAGGGCAAGTTGACCTTGTTGGTGCGCCGAGGGAAAGTAATCAAAGAAAGGAGTTGCTGTAGTCAGTGCCTTACATCCCAAGCCCCTCTAACACGATACTCTGAGAGTAACTACGGGCCAGTTTTGTTGTGCACCGTATGCAAAATACAAGCCTTTGAGCATAGTTTTGGCCATGCTGATGCAATGCCACTCAAGGTAGATCATGCTCATGCCTATAAAGGAAAGTGGAATTAAATTTTTACAACCAATTTGAGCTCCTTTAATAGCCACTAGGAAGAAAAATTGATAGCCTCACTAAAGCTTGATTCAATTTTTCTCAGTAGGCTTGAATTCTATTGTTAAAAATATTCCATCGATGGTTTCGCGAGTGTTTTCTATTTGCTTCGCACATGTTGTTGAGTTGACAAAATAGTGATAAGAATCTCCGTAAAGACCATCAAAACTAGTCTGAAAAGTCAATTAAAGGTAGAAGATTACAAATGTGTTTCGCCCCACCTACCAAAGAAAAACTTGTTACTACATTCGAGATTATGCAGTTAGCTAAGCATCCAGTTGTTTTATACAGAAGTATTGAGGGGATTAATCAAACTCTTCACTTCCGTAATGAATTGAATATAAGAGGGAAGGTGGTTGTCGAAGGGCAGTTCTTCAAAGTGTTTACGGGCAATGGTAATCGATTAAGGGCAACACTTTCTCATTCTCAAGTGAAAGAGTTTTTTGATGCACTGGAGACACTGATGAATCTATTGCCGTATCAACATAGTGAGAAGGAGATTTACGAGATTGAAATGGAAATTCAGGATGCTAAAAGTAAGTTGGAGTATGCTCCTTACATCCCGGGAAATGGGTGCCTAGCATCTTGGGAGCTCGATACAGTTGATGACTATGCCTAGCTCATTTGACAATACATCATTCTGTACCACACTCATAAACTTAGATATTCTAAGTTTATGAGTATTCAATGGACTGGATAAACACACCGCCCCCTTACCCAGATGAATCACTTGAAAGCTATCTACTGCGATTGAGCCATCATCTTGGTTTTCCAGAGTATGCTGACTTCGCAGAAGAAATTTGGGCACTACTTGTTGAAAGTACACCTGATGCTTTCGGTAGCTACCCGCTATCTCTCCAGCAAGCTAACATCTACCACGCAAAGGTCGCCAGCAAGCTGCGGGCGCAGAGTTTATTGTTCATTGGAAGGCAAAGAGGCGTCGAGGAATCAGAGTTACTTAAACTGGCGTTGATGCATTCCAAAACCGAATTCTCCCCCAACTACAAAGCGGTATTCCGAGACGGGGTCGATTACCCGTTTACGCTGCTTCGAAAAGATCACACACCAGTCTGCGCCAAGTGTTTAGCTGAAAGCCTTATATTCGACAGCACTGGCAGTTCCTGACGCATCAGGTATGTCACCGACACCAAGTGCGGTTAATCACCCATTGTCCTTCCTGTCACGCCCTGCTCGATTATCAATCCTCTGAGTCCATAACCTGTTGCGAATGCGGTTTTGACCTTACAACGGCCAAAACTACCAAAGCTGAGGATGGTTTGGTAACGCTGAGCCAATGGCTACTGGGTGAGCACATTGCCGACGAAGGGATACTTGCTTTCCCGCTGGGTATTTCTGAGCGATACGGGGTACTGCTTTGGTATACGCATCGCTATGGAGACGAGGAACACGTTGACTTAGCCGAGTGCTTTACCTATTTCAAAGCCTGGCCTGAACCACTTTATACGGAGCTGGATCAGGCTTTGCAAAGAGCTGAAGCGGTGCGAATTCAACCTTGGTATAAAACGCCACTGTCAGTGGTGTTTGGCAATCTCGTAAAAGATGCTCGGAACCTGCCGAGTCGCGATGTCAGCCGGAACCCCATTCTTAAAGCCATTGTTGCTTACCTTTCAACGCTCGTGAATGAGCATGCTGGTCAACAAGCAGATACCCCCTCCAATATGCTGGTCAGTTCGTTAGAGGCATCGACGCTTTTAGGCTGCACAACAGATGAAGTGAACCGCCTAAACGAGCATGGTTACCTCCAAACTGCTTTCCGACTGAAGCTGCATCAGAAAGTCGAATCTTATAAACCCATTTACCATTTGCGTGATGTGCTGACGCTCAGGCTCACGCATATGCAATCTTCAACCGATGGTCTCAATGTTTTTTTGCCGGAGTGGTGAGCATGGAAACGCTGCAATCTCTGTTATCTGAAGAAAACCTCAAGGCGAGAAATGCGCATATCAAAAAAGCTTTTATGCCTTATACCGCGCCGATATGCGTTGATAGCTATGAAGAGCAAACTGCTGTGGTACTGCTCAATCTCGCTTTGTTGAACGCGAAGTGTGAGGACTATTTAGACCCAGAAACCGCAAAGCAATACCTGAAGCATGAAGACAATATTTGTCGTTCACTTAACGAGATTTCTTGGTTTCATACCCATAACCTCAAGTATCCAGATTGCAGAGTGAAAGACCAAAAAGTGCTGAGTTTACTGCCTAGCCAATACGCAAACTTGGTGAGTAATTACACGTCTACCATTGAGTTCGGGTGGGCGCATGATAGCAAGGAGTACAAACATTGCCTTTGGCTGTTATCGAGCTTTGTCTGGCAGGGCGAAGTCACCTCCTTGCTCAATTTGATTAGAGAAAACGACCCTACCTGGATGCCGTTGCTGGCCAAACTTGGACTCACCAAAAAGAAGGCGTCTTTGTTCAAAAAACATTGGAGAAAGCACTATCTCAATCGTCCTTTCCCGAGTCCGTTCATCCGTTTTCAAAAAGGTTGCGTTTCCCTTGGAAAGGCGAAGAACTCACTATCACGCCGGTTGTGAATCATGGTTTCCAAATGGCGTTAGAGCGCTATGTTCGCTCACCAGAGTGCAGATTTAACACCACAACATTGTTGCTTCCTAACTCTCCATCAATAGGCGGTCTTGCCGGTGCGTTGGGTGGACATATGTGGTTGCTCAACTATCCCTTGAGTGTTCGTCCTCATTCAAAAAGAACGTTATCGTCGAGCCGAGAAAAAACACATCGTTTCTTTGACGACTTCGCCATGGTGAACAAAAAAACTGGTGACTTGCTTCGTCGGTTATCCGGAGAGTTGCCTCTTGCTACGCCAAAAAAGCAAATGCAGGTAAGGCGATATCAAATTCGGGCTCTTCGGCGTCAGATTGGTGTTTGGCTGATGCGTTAGTCGAGTTGAGAGACCACATCGAGGAAAGTGGCGAGTCGTTCGACACAGAAGATGCATTGGTGCGGGCATTCGTTTTCAATGACCTCTCTGAATTAGAAACACTGGCGTCTGGGTTAAACCAGCAGCTTCAACTGACATTGCAGGAGAGCAAGTTTGGCTGGAGATATGCTTACCATCAAAAGCTGATGCCGCTAATAAAAAGACAGTTACGGTGGATACTCAGAAGGCTTATTCAATCACAGGATGAAACTGAAGCAACTCACGATGAGCAGTACATTTACCTTTCGAGAATGCGGGTGTTTGATGCCTCAATGATGGGCTCACCTTATCTCGCCGGATCGCCATCCTGACTGCCATTTGGGGATTTATGCATTCTTATCAGCGTCAGTTTATAGAGTTACTCGATGCCGACCAGGATTGCCTGTTTGAGAGCTTTGCGATTTTCTTTCGTAGTGAATCCCGACATTACACCGCCAAACTCACTGAGCTTTCTAAACCCCTCCATAAAAGAAACGTTTCCCCCATCAAGCGAACAACCCTTCGCTCTGAGCATGTGGCTGATCTCGAGTTTGATATGGTGATCAAGGTGAAATCTGAAGCTCGGGTTTCAGATTATATTAAGGCACTCAAAGCCGCTCTGCCCATCAACTTTGCAGGTGGGGGCTTGTTCCCTCCAGAGCTTAATATTTCTCGGAATTGGCTTTCTACATATCCGGATAGAACATCGCTTTTTCACCGTGTTAGCCGTTTACCGAGCAGCGGTTGTTGGCTTATACCCGCCAAGGAAAGGCCACAGACACTGCCTGAACTGGATGCTTGCCTAAGCGCCGACCCAACCCAACTTCCTTTACATTGCGGATATGCGTTTTTGGATCACCCCAAAGCGCGTTTCAATAGCCTGACAAAGCTTCATTGCTATGCGGAGAATGTGATTGGTTTAGGGAAACGCTTAAACCCCGTTGAGGTTCGTTGGGGCAAGCAGGATAACTTCTTTCGTCTTGCCTTCTGGACACTTACAGAAAACGATGCAGCTATTCTGATTGAAAGTGTAAAGGAGGACTAACTATGGAACGGTGTGAAAATTTATCTTATACGCGCTCACTTTCACCAGGAAAAGCCTATTTCTATAGACTGGGCGAAAAAGGAGAAATGTTACCCATCGACGTGGATCAAACACGTATTCTTGGACAAAATTCCGATTTCTCAAAAGGATATAAGCCTGATTATTCCCCAAAACCGACGACAGCCAGAGATTTCGGACACGGCAACCCCCAGTTTATCGAAGCCTGCTATGTCCCCGTTGGTGCAGATGAAATCTACTGTGGATTTTCTTTGCGCGTACAAGCCAATACCTTGAAGCCAAATACCTGTTCTAACGAGTCAGCTCGCAATGTACTTGAAGCGCTTTCCAAGCAGTACGGCAAATCAGGTGGATTTAAAGAGCTTGCTGAAAGGTATGCAAAGAACCTTCTAATGGGGACTTGGCTTTGGCGAAACCGCGACTTTCGCAACGTTGAAATTGAAGTGAAATGCGGTGACGGTTCGGTAATTCGTGTCGATCGAGCTCAACGTCTTTCATGGTCTGGCAAGTGGCCCAAAGAGGCACAAAGTGCTTTGAAAACACTGACCAAATATATCAGTAACGGCTTAAGCGATAAGTCAGACAGTTACTATATGGATGTAAAAGCAATAATTTCTGTGGGATGGGGTGACGAACTTTACCCCAGCCAAGAGTTTTTGGATGAAAAAGTTGATGGCAAGCCTAGCAAACAACTAGCTAAAACCCTTCTTTCAGAGGGGCAGCAAACTGCTTCTTTCCATGCTCAAAAAGTCGGTGCTGCTATACAGAGCATTGATGACTGGTGGGCACCTGATGCGGATGTTGCCATACGCATAAACGAATATGGTGCGCATCGTGAATACGGAACATCCCGTCGCCACCCGAGCACTAAACAGGATTTCTACGCACTACTTAAAGATGCAGACCTGTGGCTGGAGAAGATGTCTGATACCGACAATATTCCCGATGAAGTTCACTACCTGTTAGCGGTCATGGCCAAAGGTGGCTTGTTTAGTAACGGCCAGCCAAAGAAAAAGGGGTAGTACCATGAACAACCGATATTTCTTCACTATAAAGTTTCTTCCTGCTCAAGCAGACTGCGCTCTCCTTGCTGGGCGATGCATTAAGACTCTGCACGGCTTTATGGCAGTCAATGAAGCTGCGGCAAACAAAGTTGGTATCTGTTTCCCCAAGTGGAATGACAGAAACATCGGGAGTGCAATCGGGTTCGTCTGCCACGGTGAAACGACGCTAACAGGACTCTCCTATCAACCTACTTTACGTTGATGCGTTCAGAAGGATTGTTCGAGATCTCGCCAGTAAAAACGGTTCCCGAAGCAGCGCCAGAGGTCAGGTTTGTCAGAAACCAAACTATCGACAAGAGCTTTCCGGACTCAAAAAGACGTCGTTTAAGACGCGCTGAAAAACGCGCAATAGAAGCAGGCCGAGATTTCACCCCCGTCTCTGAAGAAGAAAGAACGTTCCTACCGTTTCACAGCATCCCCATGGGAAGCAAATCATCAGGAAAAGACTTTGCCCTTCAGGTTCAGGTTGAAGATGAGGAGGAGCCATGTGATGGTGGCTACAACATGTATGGCCTCGCCACTAACAAAATGTGGCGAGGTACCGTGCCGCTAATTGAGGTGTGACCTTTTTCTTTGAGGATAAACTGCAGTCAAATAAAAACAGTAGGTTAAAATGGAGTCTCAAAAAAGGGTTTTTCAAGGAAAATCGGCCTAATGCCAGAAAAGACGCTGTGTCTGGGCCTATAGTTAACGGTGAACCGCCGTGTAGGCAGCTAAGAAAAGAACATTCCCACTGCCAAGTACTTATGTGATGTGAACCGCCGTGTAGGCAGCTAAGAAATTGGCCGAATGAGCAATGGGAGAATTGGTATGGTGAACCGCCGTGTAGGCAGCTAGGAATGTCAATCGATCCAAAGTTATGGAAGTAGATGAATTGAACCGCCGAAAAGGCAGAGAAACAATAAGACCACCGTTTTGGTGGTTTTTTTGTTTTGGCTTCTTTTTAGTGACATCAAGATGACTGGTTTATGCCCCCAATTCCTTCACAGAAAAATCATGGTTCTTTATTATCACTTTGCCAGTTAGCCCTACAATTTTTAATCCGAAAAATACACACAAACAGAAGATATAGCATGCATTCTCCCGATGCCTCCGATTGTCTGGTAGCGAGATACTCCGACTAAGTTCTTCGGGCAATTTATTGCCCTTTTGGGCGAGATTTTGCTCAAGATAGAGCAGGAAATTGCTTGTTTTCTTTGGGATAGTGGGCAAGCCAAGTAAAAATCAGGCGATATATGAGGTACGATTTTGCTGTACACCTTGGTGTTTTAATATTGGATTTGCCAAGGAATGGGAAAGATTGTCAGATTGGATAGCTTATCCAGCGGGGAGGCCATCCGGATTGAAGGAAATATTTCGCGCTTTAGCGATTCAGAGCTGGAAGGAATGTTGCCGCCAGGCGCAAGCGGAATATCGCTCAAATCATCCCTAGCGCGTGGTGAACTCGTTGTACTTTGTGATACACCAGCGGTTTCTCTTTTCACGTCTTCAAATGGAAAGTTAGTCGCCAATACCAGCAATCAAATTTCTATCACTGACCAAGCATTATCCGAGGTAAAGCAACGGTTCTTGTCTAAAAAGACTAGCTTTGGTGCATCTAAACCAACGAAAACCGATGATTTTGTCTCGTTCTCAGAGGCAAATTATTCACCAGAGCCCGTGGTAAAAGAACCGCCACCGAAACCGATACAACCAACAGTCATTTCAGACAATTTTTCAAAGCCAGCCCAAGCCAGCAAAGTCTTCGCCAAATCCTGCACGCGTCCCTATGGCGATACACAAGCGTGTGAAGAAAATCTGAAAGCCCCTAACTTTGGCGTGATGGCGGCTATGGTACCGGCTCCGTCATTAGACGCCAGCGGGCGATTGCCCCTGACAAAGATCACTGGCACCACATCACGTATGCCGCTGAACTGGTCACTCGCAGGCGAAATAGCCAAAAGCACAGCCAAACGTGCAAACTTTCTCGCCCTAGCGTTTTGGCCTGCACAACTGGGAGACGGCACTCTCTACACAGACGAAGAGCTTGCACAACTGCCGGAAGCCACCACTCGTGTCCGTTTCCGACTCTATCAAGACGAGTACGGCAACCCGCAAGCGATAGGCATACACACCGGCGAAGGTAGCCTTACGGCGATACCGTAAAACGAATCTCTGCAGAAGCAGTCGAAGATAGATTCGAAGCAAAAGTCGATGAAGAGATCACGCTGACTTGGTACCCAGACAACAGTGACAAGGTGCTCACCGCTGGCACCTCTTTCCCTGATACCAGCGGGCTGGAAATCAGCAACATTCAGGTACGCCCGATAGAAGACGACGGGCAGGAGCTGACTACCCTTGTCTACACCAACCCAGAAGCCGAACACATAGACTGATCGTTACCTTTCCTGCAGACAGCGGCATACCGCCGCTTTACCTGGTGTTTAGTTCACCGAGGAATAAGCCAGGCGGCGTGACGGGACAGGGCGAAGACATTACAGGCATCTGGTTAGAAAATGCGGGTAAAGAGCTCGGCTCTCCCATCCCTTCACAAATTGCAGACAAAATGCGGGGGCGCGAATTCTCCAGCTTTGATAAATTCAGAGAAGCATTTTGGATTGAAGTGTCTAAAGACAATGAGTTAATGGCACAATTCAACAACTCAAACAAAAGGAAAATTCGTGCCGGAAGAGCGCCAATCTCACCTCAAGCTGAGCACTACGGCGAACAGAGTAGGTATGAAATACATCATATTGAAGAAATCCAACATGGCGGAGAAGTCTACGACACGGATAATATGAGGGTAGTAACGCCTAAAAACCATAAGCACATTCACTATGGGAAAAACTAATGATCGCGTTGAAAGATAACTTATCCGATTACACTGAAACTGAGTTTCTATCGTACGTTGAAAAAATTTATGGTGCTGAGCTATCAGAGGAAGAAGAGGACAGATTGATTGACCACTTCAAAAAAATCGTTAAACACCCAAAAGGTTCAGATTTGGTTTTCTGGCCCGACGATTCGCAAGAAGACTCTCCAAACGGTGTTATCTCCGAACTCAAACGTTGGTATTCAGAACAAGGGTTAACCTGTTTCAAAGAGAGTTAAATGCGAAAGACGAAGAAGATAACAGAATACACCGAAGAAGAGTTTTTAGCCCTGCTAGAGCAAATATTCGTAGAAAACGTCGCAGAAACTGACGATCTCCTTGATGAACTTATCGAGCACTTTGAAGAAATCAGTGAGCACCCTGACGCTCTGATCTCATCTACTACCCAGAAGTAGAAGAAAACGCCACACCTGAGAATATCGTTCGTATTGTGAAGGAATGGAGAGCCTCAGAAGGCTTACCAGGCTTCAAAGACAGCTAAATAAACGTTCTATCTAACGTGCCATGCCGATTTGTTCTGGCACGTTAATGATGCCACAAAGTGAGTTAGCGCTTCGACCATCCGACTGCTCGAATCATCCCACAAGGTCTAAATTTTTCTCATGCATTTCATTTGTATAAATACACAGTGAGGTGAATATAGTAAAAATGAGCTGGTTTTTAGTACGGGACGCCCGTTTTCTCCCATTCAAGTTGCAACCATAAAACTCAACTCACTGATTTTAAGCTGCTATATGGTAAGCTGGCACAAGTGTACGCGGACTAATCGAGCGTCCTGGGTTTGTACTAAACGGGCAAGTTGCCCGCTAATAAGCTGTTATGTACTTGCACTGCGAATAGTTCATAGCTTTTTCGTTTTGTAGATTTTGGAGGTAATGTGAACAATTGCTTAATCATTGGTATGAACGGTCACGTTGTCGCTATATGCCCTGAGAGTGGAACCGAAATCTGGCGAACAAAGCTAAGCAAAGGGCTGTTTTCATCTGCTAATGGAGCTAATGTATCAGTCCTTAATCATCAAGGTTTCATCCTCGCTGGCTGCAACGGACATCTATATGGTCTTAATGAAAGCAATGGTGAAATACTCTGGCAAAACGAACTGAGTGGCGCCGGATATGGGGATATTTCATTAAGCATGGATGGTTGTTCAATCCAATACATAGAAAAAACTGTAGTTGAAGAAAGAACTAACCATCATCGTACATAACACAAATGAGCCCTTCTCCGGTCAATAGGCAATAGCTTCTTTTGGCTGCGCCAGCAGCCAATGCTCTCGAACAACAAAGCCGTCTACTTCGTTTTTCCCAACCTGCAGTTATCCGAAATTAACGCTTTAGAGCAATTAGTCTAACTGATTCCTGTCCCTTTTTGAGCTAGAACTTTAGATGCAAGATGAAAGAAAATTACTTACATCTGCTTTTCAAGAAATCTCGGAGATTTATGAAAATGTCATCTTATGGTATCCAGAAATGTCAGCATATGGTTCCTGATAATTTTTAAGTTTATGATTTTAAGGATGGTCTAGTGTCACCTTATCGTCCTCGCCACATCGCTCTTCTGATTCGCGGTGTAAGCCCGAAACCATTGTATACATACCCAGACAGTCTCAAAGGCAAGGCTGACTGGGTATCTTTCCGCACTCCTCTTACCGCTCTCCCCATTCATAAAAAAGTGAAGAAAAAGCATTAATCTTTAGCTTGGATTTTCAGCCAATCATTAAGAAAGTGTGGTTGATATATCTTTTGCATTCTAGATTTTAATTATTTTACTAACGGTGTTTCAAGTCAGAAACAGTGTGGTATTCAACTAAGAATCATCTTCTATTAGTACCCAATTCATTCCGAATTAATCTTTTTGATTTTCTATTTTTTATGCAGAGTGGAATTAATTGAAGAAAATTAATTCGATTGCGCAATAACGAGTAGTGAAATTGATGGAATATAAGTCTACCCAAACGACCTGCATCGTCAGGTTGCTGGGTATATTGCGCTGCTGTTCTGTCTTTTTATGTGCTATTTGCGCACCACAATAAGATTAAAAACCTATAAACCAAAGGGATGGGTTGGCTATGGACCTTTCTATTTACCGTGTTTCACCGGTTGTTACGTCCGTTGTTATTGGTTCCATGATTTTCTCTAACAGTGCGCTGGCAATACACAACATCGCACTCTTGTCTTCATCTGGAAATACCAATGAAATATCGACAAATTATTTTGATATTTCATCGTTGAAAAATCATGAATTAGAAAGAGCAATTAAAACGGCCTACCCCCAGCAGGAAAGGCTCTTCGATAAATCGGTTGCCTCCGGTTTCAATAATCCCTCATCCCTCCTTGTTGAACGCTACTTTGAAAACATTTCGCCGCTCACTGCCATTCAGATATACGGCAGTGCGGACTACCAATTCCGTAGAACAGAAAATTAATAACCTTTGGACAGAAGTTCCCGCATTGACGGGTGTTGATCTGGCCTCTTTGCCGGATGGACAATGGAATACCTTGCCTGTAAACGAAGGCATGGTTACCGGTGCTGTGCGTATCCAGCTTATCGCTCTGAACGCTAACCCGAAAGCCGTCAGTGAAATTCGCTTCCTGAATGATCAAAATGCCGTTCTGACCTCCCATTTGATTCATCCACCTGTTGAACTGGCATTTTCCCAAAACGTCGCGGTGTCGGATAACCAAAAAGCCTTGCTTGGTGCAGCGCCCGGTAAGTACCGCGATGCCAAGTATGACAACCAGTTCGATGTTTACCTGCCTTACCGCCCTGAGCAGCTGAAATCTGCGACGCTGAGTTATGACGTGAAAGGCCTGTCGGGCGCGGCCAGTACCATCCGTATGGTCAACGATGAGTTCTCGCAAGGGGGCTTACTGATTCAGGCGGATCAGGCAGGCTTGGCATCGGTCAGCGAACCGGTTGATATCGACGCCCTGAAAGCGGGTAAAAACCTCGTGCGCTTTACCCCGTTTGCAGATTCGGACTCCCACCTTAAATATCAGGTTGAAAACCTGCGCCTTTCTTTCGAATTGAATGATGCGAACAGCGAAGAGCCTTCTCTGCACGTGTTTGAGCCACAACCTGATATCCGCTATCAAGGACACGCTTATCTGCGCGGCTTTGTGCAGGGCGAGGGTAACGACTCGGTTACCTTCCAGATTGGCGACAACGTCGTTCAAACCGTCAATGGCAGCTTTGAAACGCTGGTGCCCGTGCAAGGCGATACCGTTCAGGTTGAGGCGGTGCTTGAAAGCGGTAAAACGCTGAGCCAAACACTCACTTTCGCGCCAAAAGAGAACGTCAGTGACCAAGGTGTATTGATCACTGCTGCCGGTGTGAAAGCGATGCAAGGTGACAATGTCTTGCCAGAGCGTGGCTATGCCCGACACCTTGCGACCACAGAAAATGACACTCTTGTCGGTGTCGACGATGCGTCACTCAATGTGCTGAAAACTTCACTGTCAGTGGAGCGAGATATCGAAGTCTTCACCTTGGATGAGCGAGATATTCCCGCGCTCGATCAAGGCATGGTCAACGTGACACGCGGTGATGCGGCGGCTTACCGTTTCCTGCCTCACGGCATCAAGTTCAACCAGGAAAACGAACTCACGCTCGGCTACGACAAGAACAAGATCCCGGAAGGCTATTCCGAGAAAGACGTTCACACCTTTTTCTATGACGACGAAACCAACCGCTGGGTGCAGTTGGCACGCAATGAAGTGGTCACCAAAGACGGCGTAATCGTCTCTAAGACCGATCACTTCACCGACATGATCAACGCCGTTATCCAGACGCCGGATTCACCGGAAACACAGGCGTTCGGCACTACCCTACTCAAAGACATGAAAGCGGCCAATCCGGGCGCGTCAGTCAATCTGATCCAGGCACCCAAAGCCAATGCCATGGGTGATGCCCGCACCAGCTACCCCATCGAACTGCCGGGTGGCCGTCAGGGCATGGCGCCACAACTGCAGGTGAGCTATAGCTCATCCGCGGGTAATGGCTGGATGGGCATGGGCTGGAATCTCAGTCTGCCGACGGTTTCTCTTGATACCCGCTGGGGTGTGCCGCGCTACGATGGTGCGACAGAAACTGAAACGTATCTGTTTGCCGGTGAGCAACTGGCACCGGTTGCCCACCGTGCGACGCCTGTTTCCCGTACCAGCGAAAGCGCTTTTATCCGCGTGTGGAAGGCAGCTTTAACCGCATTGTCCGTCATGGCACCAGCGACCAATTACTGGTGGGAAGTGACCAACAAGAACGGTACACGCCATTTCTTTGGTGGTGATGGCGTGAGCATGTTGCCTGCTGCCACACTGGCGACAGCGACGGCAATATCTCCGATTGGGCGCTGGTGAAAACCATCGACACCTATGGCAACACTGTTACCTACAACTACGAAAAAGTGTCCGATGCCGGTATTGGCAATGGTGCTGGTGGCGTTCAGGGTCAGCAGCTTTATATCCAATCCATCAACTACACCGGGTTTAACAGCGCAGCCGGGGCATACTCTGTCGACTTTACCCGCGACCGCGATCTCAATGAATCCCGCCGTCAGGACGTGATGATCGATGCGCGTACCGGCTTCAAGCGGGTCACTGCTGATCTGTTGCGCAAGATTGATATCAGCTTCCAGGGGCAGGCTGTCCGCTCCTACGAATTCAACTACACCGAGGGTGTATTCCACAAAACCCTGCTGGCGTCTATCCAACAATTTGACGCCGATGGTCAACTCTTCAACACCCACTCCCTGAGCTACTACGACGATGTGCGCGATGCCAATGGCAACTACCAGCCATTTACCGCCACACAAGCGTGGAGCATGAGCGATGCCTACAGCATGGCAGACAGCCTGGGCACCCGCTCCGTTGAATCAACGACTGTTCAGGAAAGCGAAGTCAGTATCACCGAAACGTCCTCATCGCCTACCACGCTCAATGCAGATGGTACACAGGCATGTTATGTGAATACCGCGCCCACCTGCTGGCGATGGCTGACATCAATGGTGACGGCCTTGTCGATAAGCTCAGCGTCGATTCAGATGGCGTCAGCTACCGTGCAGCCTCAGTCAGTTCAGATGGTTCGGTCAGCTATGGCGCGGCACAGTTGATGGTATCGGCACAAGAGGCCTTCTACACGGCGAGCGGCGACTGTAAAGCCTCGCCGGAGATGATTGCCGGACAGAAAGCACGTTTAGCGGTGACTGACGTTAACGGTGATGGCATTGCCGATCTGGTCTACCTCGACAAGATTTTCCTCGGCTCTGGCGATGCGCAAAATGGCTTTGTGTTCACCGACAGCAGCAATGTGGCGAATGCTTTTGCCAATCTCGACAGCGTGCGTATCTGGAAAGCGCCTTTCACGGGCACAGTGAAAGTGGATGCGCCGGTGTCACTGGTCGCAGGCTCAGGTGATTACAGCGGCAGCGATGGTGTCCGCGTCTCGGTGCAGCACCAAAACAGTGAGCTTTGGGCCACACAAATCGCAGCAAATGATTACACCGCCAAATCCCCAACCGCGCTTGATTCCGTTGCGGTGAATGAAGGTGATCTGGTGATGTTCCGCGTGAACTCACTGGAAGATGGCGCGAACGATCAGGTGATGTGGGATCCGAAAGTTCGCTACACCGACCGTGCTTCTGACGAGTTGGATGCCAACGCGTTGCGGCTCAACGTTTATCAATCTTCTTCTGACTTTGTCTCGTCAAACAGCACGCAATTAGTCGCGCCGTTCAGCGGCACAGTCGCGGTGAGCGGCACGCTGACTAAGCCTGCCACCTCAGACAATCTCACTGCGACTGTGGTGAAAACTGCGGCTGACGGCAGTGAGTCTGTGGTGTGGCAGCAAAGCTATGCAGCGGGTGACGGTTTGGCGGCAAGCGCGATTGCGGTAGGCAATATCGCTGTCTCGGCGAACGATAATCTACGTTTGGTGGTCATCAGTGACACCAACGTGGATTGGGCAGGGCTGTCGGGTGAGCTGAACGTCAATTATGTCTCCGCCAATGATGACGATATCACCGCAGACATGCTCTATCTCAGCGACGGCACGCCTCGCTTTGAGTACACCTTAAACCCTGAAATGGGGCTGTATGGTTACGCGGTTCAAAGCAGCGTGGTGGCTAATGAAAGTGGCACAGTCACGCTCCAACCTAACTTGCCAGCCGGTCTGCCTGCTTCAGGTACCGTGACCTTTACCGCCAAAGGCGGCAATCAGACGCTGGTGAAAGAAACGCTGGATCTTTCCACCGGCAGTGCCTTTAACACGGTGGCACTGGATGTGACGGCCGGAGAACCTGTCTACTTTGAATACCACCTTCCTCAGGACATTGACCAGACAGTAGTGAGCGCCTGGACACCCAATGTTTCTGTCGTGGAGCTAGGCGTAGATGCAACCGCAGGTCTGCATATCAACAGTGATGATGCCAACAAGCAGCTTTACCGCCAGTGGGGTAACTTCCTCTACGACAGCTCACAAGCCTGCCGGGCGAACCGATTGATGCGTCCGCACTAAACCTGCGGCAAACAACACGCTGGCAAATTCAGGCTTTACGCCTGTGGCGGATGTGGATTCCTCCTGCCAATCGCTTCAGCAGACGGTTCAACCCAAACCTCATCAGGGGATATCGATGCACTGAATGCGCAGCTAGCGAATGCGGCCATGTCTGCACAAAGCAGCGAATCACAGCTTGCGAGTCAGGATCTCTCTCCGGAAGCTACGGTTGAGCGCTTGGCTGCCACCGCAGCGGCGGATTCTTTTGCTGGCAATGGTGCAAGCTCGTTGAGCGGCACGGTGACAGACGGCAGCGGGAATCACTTTGGTGTTAGCTTCGGTATCTTTGATGGAAATCTTGCCTGTAAATCCATGACCATCGGCTTCCAGCGTGGCTCCAGCAAATCAGAGAGCGACGGTATTCTGGCTATGTCGGACATCGATGGCGATGGCCTTGCAGACAAAGTGCTGATCAGCGGCGGTGTGATGGGCTACCAGAAAAACCTGTCGGGGCCGGGTGAAGGGGAAAGCTTTGCGGCATTCCAGGCCTTTACAGGTTCAGCTGATGCGTTTTACCACGACAAAGGCGCAACAAGAACACCGGATTCCAGGCGGTTATCGGAGCGTGTAGCTCAGTGGCGATCTGGGGATCACCAGCGGTGGCGGCACCACAGTCAACGACATTTACTTCAGTGATGTGAACGGCGATGGCCTGACGGATATCGTGGCCAATGGCCGTGTGCTTTATAACCAACGCACAAACGCCACGGTACCGCACTTTGTCTTGTCGAGTGCAAACACACCAAACCCCATCAATGAATCTGGCACTCTTGTCACTGACGGTTGGTTTGAAACCGACCCGAACGAGCTGGCGACCTTTGAAGCAGAGAACCCACTGCACGATACCGTGCGCACGTGGAAAGCACCTTATGACGGTGTGGTTAGCATCAATGCGCCAGTCAATCTGGTGGAGGATTCCAGTGCAGACCGTCAGGCTTATACCCAGGCCGATGGTGTTCGCGTTGCCATTCAGCATGCAGCTTCAGAGCTTTGGGCGACCACAATTGATGCCGACGACTACGGCGTGAAAACACCGACGGGTGTCAACGCGGTGAGTGTCAGCAAAGGCGACCGCCTCTACTTCCGGGTTCAGTCCATTTTCGATGGTAATTACGACGAAGTTGCCTGGGCACCGGTTATTACCTACACCGATAGAGCAGCAGAATCCGATGCTAACGGGCTTCCTGTTTATAGCGCATCGGTTGCTGATGATTACGTGCTGGTGGGTGGTGAGCTGGGCATGCCAATTGATGGCACAGTGCAAATCAGTGGCGTGTTGACCAAACCGCTCACCAGCGACAATGTCACCGCCAAAGTGGTTAAGGTCACCTTCGATGGTACCAATACAACTGAGACAATCGTGTGGCAGACCAATTATGGTTTGGCTGCGGCGCAGCAGAGTATTGGCTTAACCCTGGATGTCAGCGCCGGTGACACTTACCGATTTGAAATCGATGCTGATACCAACGTGGATTGGGCGGCGTTTGATTGGCAGCCAGTCGTGACGTACACCGCCGCTGACGACCCCACCACCAATGACCAAATCCAGGATGGCTCTGCCGCTCTGGCATTTAAGACTGTCGCTTCACTCAACATCTTTAACGAAACAAGCCGGGTTACGCAGCGCTGGATTGCCGATGCAGATGGCACCGTGCTGATCACGCCGATGATCACTGCGCCTTTGGGCACAGAATCCGGCACTGTCACCTTTACGGTGAAAAAAGAAAATGTGCTTCTGGCGAAACAGACGTTTGAGGTGACAAATGGCAACTTAAGCGCTGCACCGACTGATATTTCACTCGATGTGCTGACGGGTGATGTGCTGTTTATCGAATACCACACTGATACGCCGGCGATTGCCGATTTGCTTGCGCTGGATGCGGGCGTGGAAATTGATGACCAAGGCGTTGTCACGGCGTGGAATGCCGGCATTTACACCTACTCATACACCTTTATTTTCGGGCCTGAATATCGAGGGTGGGGGCAGTTCGTCTACAACGGTAATGGCACTCGCGCTGAGCAGCCAATTATTGAATCTGAGCTTAAGCTGGATGATGCACTGACAGACGCGCTCAACTCGCCGCCAGATCTGACCAATATTGACCAGAACAATCTGGCTGCCAACGCCTACGACCCAACCAACAGCATTTTCATCATGATGCTGCCTATCGCGCAGGTTGATGCCTGGCGTGGCTACGACGAACTTTCGCTGCTTAACGCCGCCAATATGTCGAGCTCACGCTTTGGTGAGGATGAATATGCCCATCGAGCGCTATTCCAGCGGGCACTGATGGCAGTCAGGCTATCCGCGCAATTAACAAACTGACGGAAGTGTCCTTCAGTGGCTACTCCATTGGTGGCGGTGTACCGCTGGGCGGTTTTGGTGCCAGTGGCAGCTACAGCGAAACCGATCAGGATATCCGTATCCTGACAGATTTCAGCGACATGAACGGCGACCGCTATCCAGACATCGTTGGCCAATCGCAGGTGCAGTACACCGATATGCTGGGTGCGCTTGAGTCTGGCGTTAAAAATAACGGCTTGGGTCACCCAAGTACGTCCCAGTCTGAAAACAAAGGCGTCACCTTAGGCGGCAACTTCAGCTTTGGTAGTAGCGGTGCTGCCAACAACCAGACCACCAAGACCTTCAAAGAAGCATTTATTGAAGCCAACACGACCATGCCTGGTGCGGGCATTTCTGGCACCAGCGGTAAGTCTACCGACCATGCCAATGTCAGTTGGCGTGATATCAATGCAGATGGATTGCCTGACCGCGTTTACGACAACGGTACCGCGCAAATCAACCTGGGCTACACATTTGCAGACCCCGAAAACTGGGGATTCGCCCAGGTCAAAGAAGGGGAAAGTGAAGCCCAGGGCGGCGGTTTGGGTATCAATATCGGCGCGACCAGTATCAAGGTCGGTATCAGTAAAAACGCCAATGAAACCCACCAACTGCACACGCTTTACGATGTAAACGGCGATGGCTTGCTGGATGAGGTCAAATTTACTGGCTCAGACATCCAAGTCCGTATCAACAAAGGCGGCAGTTTCGCGGGCTGGACAAACTGGACCGGCGCGAATGAAATTCAGGTCAGCAGCAGTGAGTCCACGTCTATCAACGGCTCGTTCACTGTCTGTATCCCTCTGGTGCCACCGTTTATTGTGATGAAAATCTGTATGAATGCGGGCGCGTTCGCATCAGATGGTGAATCGCAGGAAAACTACTCGCTTAACGACGTTAACGGCGACGGCTACCCAGACGTACTGCAATCCACCGCAGAAACCGATCTGCGCGTGAAGAAGAGCACCATTGGCCGCACCAACCTGCTGAAATCGGTTCAGCGTCCGTTGGGGGCGAGCTTCACTGTCGATTATCACCGTGAAGGTAACACCTTCGATATGCCGCAAACCGCTGGGTGCTGAGTAATGTGGTTACCCACGATGGCTTTGCCGGCGACGGTGCGGATACCATGAAACAGCGCTTCGTGTATTCGAACGGTTATCACGACCGTCGTGAGCGTGATTTCTATGGCTTTGCCAACGTCACCACACTGGAACTGGATACCACCAACGGTGATGCTATCTACCGTTATGTGTCGACGGATTACATCAGCGACAACTACTACGAAAAAGGGCTGGCACGCTACAGCGTGATGAAAGACGGCAGCGGTAACACTTACACCGAAACCGTTAACAGCTACCAGACCGAAGACGTATTCAGTGGCGCGGTTCTGGATGCGGCAGGCAAAGAGAACGACTTTACTTCTGCCTTCCCGCAACTGGTGACCACGCAAACCTTCTTCTATGAAGGGACTGACACTGCTGAGAAACAAACCCGCATCGACTACCAGTACGATGACTACGGCAACGTGGTGGTGCAAACCGATCACGGTGATGTCGGGACATCTGACGACTGGACAGCCACAGTGGTTTACCACGAGATGGTCAGTGACTGGATTGTGTCTGCGCCGAGATCGATTGTGCTGCGCGATGCGGCAGGCAATGTGCTTCGTCAGCGTGAAGCCGATATCAATGCGCAGGGCAGTGTGGAGCAGGTGCGGGTTTACGCCGATGCAACCACCGCGCTGACGACCGATATCAGTTACGACATCTACGGTAACCTTGAAACTGTCACCCGCCCTGAAAACTACAAAGGTGAGCGCTATGTCCTGAGCTACGTGATGGACGATGCGGTGCAAACCTATGTGGCAAGCGTGACCGACAGCTTCGGTTATACCTCATCCAGCACCTACGACTACCGCTTTGGTGCGGCACTGAGCAACACCGACACTAATGGCCAGCAAATCCATTTCACCCTTGATGCCAAAGGCCGTATCGAGACCGTCGCTGCCCCGTATGAGATTGAAAACGGTGTAACGACCATTGATTTTGCCTACTTCCCGGATGCCACGGTGCCGTATGCGACCACTGCGCACTTCGATGAAGGCAAGTCTGACACCATCGATACCGTGACCTTCGTCGATGGTCTGATGCGCGTTATCCAGACCAAGAAGGACATAGAAATCGACAGCGGCCAGACCGGACAAGGCACGCCGATGATGGTGGCGTCCGGCCGCGTGCATTTCGATGCCTTTGGCCGAGATATTGCGCAGTGGTATCCGGTTGAAGAAGCGGTTGGTACACCTGGCACCTTCAATAGCCTGTACGACTCGGTTAACCCGACCCGTAAGTCCTACGACGTGTTGAACCGTGTGTTGGTGACGAGCCTGCCGGATGGCAACACCCTGACCAACGCCTACGGCTTTGGCAGTGACCGCAGCGGCGTGATGCAGTTTGAGCACCAGAGCATTGATGCTAACGGCAACGAGTCTGAAACCTACAAAGATGTGCGTGGACGTATCACAACGGTCGCACAACACAACCCGATTGGTGGACACGCCAACATTCTCACCAGCTACCAATACAGCGCGGTGAATGAATTGCTGAGCGTGACGGACGATCTGAACAATGTCACCCGTGTGATTTACGACTTGGCAGGCCGCCGCACTCACATCGACAGCCCTGATATGGGTTTGACCGAAAGCGTGTACGACAACGCCAGTAACGTGGTGCAGAAAGTCACGGCTAACCTGCGCGCACAGGGCATGGCGATTAACTACGCCTACGACTTTGAGCGTCTTGCAGGCATCACTTACCCAATCAACGCCGTCAACAATGTCAATTACTACTACGGTGAACCAGGTGCTGCAGATAACACCGCAGGCCGTCTGGCACGGGTCAGTGATGCGTCCGGCACCGAGTACTACAAATACGGCGCGCTGGGTGAAATCATTCACACCAAACGCACGGTGACGACGCTGACAGGTAGCGCACCGAAGACCTACCAGACCAGTTACCGTTATGACAGCTGGAACCGTCTGCGTGAGCTGACCTATCCGGATGGCGAGCTGCTGGTACATGAATACGACAGTGGCGGCAGCTGAATGCCATGAGCAGTACAAAAAGGTGAATACACCTACGAGCCACTCAAAGCGCTGACGTATGACAAGTTTGGTCAACGTGTCTACATGCAGTTCGGCAATGACACCGTCATGACGTACAGCTATGAAGCAGAACGTCGCAGACTGGATGCATTAACCGCGACCAACAGCAACCGTACCTTCCAGGACAACAGCTACCAGTATGACGCCATGAGCAACATCCTGAGCGTCAGCAATGCAGCGAGCGTACCGTTGGACAGCAATCTCTTCGGCGGGGAAACCAGCCAGAGCTTTGCGTATGACAACCTGCATCAGCTCATCAGTGCAAGTGGTGACTGGACATCCCGTCAGGGTCATCAGGAGCGTTACAGCCTCTCGATGAGCTATGACAGCATCCATAACATCACGGCGAAGAACCAGCTGCATGAACGCTTGCCGCTCGATGGTACGGGCTGGAATGCCCTGCAAGGCACCAGTTACGACTGGCAATACGACTACGCAGCTCTGCGCAGCCACACGCGGCCAGCAATATTGGTAATCGTACCTTCAGCTATGACGCCAACGGTAACCAAACAGGCTGGACAAACGATGACAATGGCACACGCCGTGACATCGTTTGGGATGAAGAGAACCGTATTCGCACCATTTCGGATAACGGCCACACCAGCACCTATATCTATGATGCCGGTGGTGAGCGGGTCATCAAATCCACCAGTCAGGGTGAAACGCGCTACATCAACGCCTACCTGGTGGTACGTGACGGTAAGGTAGCGACCAAACACTACTACGCCGGTAGCCAGCGTATTCACACCCGAGTGATGGAAAACGAAAGCTCTACCTTGGTAACGGGCACAGACAGTACGTCCAATACTTCGACAGAAACAAGCACCACGGAGACCACCACAGACACTACAACGGATGGCACCACAACCGATACCACAACGGAAGAGCTGCCACAGGAGGTGTTGGATGCGCAGGCGGCGGTAGAAGCGGCACAAGCGGCTTATGACCAATCACTTGATGCGTTCAAGGCAGCAAAAGGCCGGGATAAGAAAGCTGCACACGACGCACTGAAAGTTGCCCAAAGCAATCTGGAAGCTGCAGAAGCCGCGCTTTATCAGGCTATGGTCGATGCTGGCCTTGATCCGGGTGGTAACGGCGGTGGTTCAGGTGGCGGCTCCGGCGGTGGCGGTAATGGCTCCATCAACTTTGAAGCCAAACAGTTCTACTACCATGGCGATCACCTGGGTAGCTCCAGCTACATCACGGACATCGATGGTGAAGTGTACGAGCACCTTGAGTACTTCCCATTCGGTGAAGCCTGGGTTCACGAGAAGAGCAATACCCAGCTAACGCCATACTACTTCACGGGTAAAGAGCTGGATGAGGCCACAGGGCTTTACTACTTCGGTGCGCGCTACTACGACCCACGGACGAGTGTGTGGCAGAGCCCAGATCCGATATTAGGTGCATATCTGGGTGTTGATCCGGAAATGCTACCAGGAATGGGAGGTGTGTATACACCGCAAAACCTAGCGCTCTATACCTATACGCATAATCGTCCAACTGTATTTATCGACCCGAACGGAGAGCTGTCGCCGAAGCGACACTGGCATGGATCGCTACGGATACTGCCATACCAGACCCAAGTGATGTCGCTTGGCCTAAATGGGCTGCATATGCGGTAGCTGGCTCCATTGCTGGTGTTGCAATCTGGATGCGGAGTGATACTACTGAGCAGTCAACGACTCAAGATCGTGCAACCGCAACAGCTACAACCACGGAGTCGACGAATGGAATGACGCTTTATCGAGGCGTTTCAGCCGGCCACCCTGATTACCCAAATGCGGTAAATGGCATGGCGGTTCCCTCTGGACTTGAAGGTGGACATGATGATCCTGATCGTCACAATGCGGGTGATAACGATAGTATTTTTACCAGTTGGACGATGTCACGAGCCGTTGCGGACTATCATGCGAGTAAAGATGGCTCTGGAGGTGTAGTCTTATCCAGAGAGTTTGCTCCCGGCGAGACGGTGCCATCCCCCGATAATTTTGCGGAGCTAGAAGTGCTTGTTCCCGGAGTCGTTACTGGAGCGAGAGTGGAAGAGCCTCTGGGACCTGGTTCTCCCAGTGCATACTGATGAGTATCAAAATGACAGTAGATAAAAGTGCATTGATTGATGAAATTTCTGATGCCGTGTTGGTTCACCGGGAGTACGCCCGTAGGCTAATCACTCTGTTGAATCAGGATGATAGTGAACTAAAAAGTGTAGCGGCATTACCCATAGATAAGTTTGAATCTATTTATTCGACTCGGCTTCATATTCAAAGAGATGTGATGAAAAACAGTGATATTACATACTTAGATGCATTTCGAATAATTCTTGAACAAGCATTGGCAGTAAAGGGCACAGTTAAAGAAGTGAATGTTTTACAGGTTAAAGATAAAGAAGGGACAGGATTTTTTATTTTTGTTTCTGATTCTAACTTGATGCTAGGTGTTCTGCCTACTTTGTAGATGAATGCAAAAATTAACAGGGACGGACGTTCTAAGAAGAATGTCTTTTCCTCTTTGATAAATGTCTAACCAAGAAGAAACATTGGTCGCTTGGCGTCAAATATTCGAATGCTCTAAAGAAAAAGAAACTGCTTTTGAGTTTTATGCAGCACAAGCATCAGGTAATGGCCTGATAACAAGAAATATAAAGAAATGAGTAGATTAGCTATCGGGTAAACTAAAAATAACAGAAAAATAACAGGGACAGACACTCTAATAAGGAGAGTGTCTATTTTGTTTGGCTAAATTTCCGATCTAATTAAATGTTTGGTGTTTATCGGTGAGTTTTCGAATTGTCCGAAGAAATCGAAGCTGAATTTTAGTTTCAAGCAGCACAAGCATCAGGTAATGGCCTGATAACAAGAAAATAGTAAGAAATGAGTAGATTAGCTATCGGGTAAAGGGATGCCTGATGCTCTTCTACGCTTAAGAAATAAACAAATAACAGGGACAGACACTTTAAGAAGGAGAGTGTCTTTTCCGCTTTCTAAACGTCTAGCCAACAGGAAACATAGGATGTTGGGCGCTTTATCTTCGAATTGTTCGAAGAAACCGAAGCGGTATTTGAGTTTCACGCAGCACAAGCATCAGGTAATGGCCTGATAACAAGAAAATATAAAGAAATTAGTAGATTAGCTATCGGGTAAACGGACGCCTGATGCTCTTCTACGCTTAAGAAAAGGCAAGGCAGCCTTAATCGAGGTTTCAGTACCGACAACGTTACCGGCTTCGATGTTCGATATGGTTTTCAACCAAAGGAGTGGTTCAACGCCAAGGCGTTCGAGCAATGGCGGTAGCGTGGAAGAAATCTGTCCACGTTTATCATCACGGGTCTGTCGGCCCGTCCAATCCACTAACTCCAAATAATCGACCAATCGAAAAGGGATACCTTCCGGCATGTTATCCCTCGGATACCCAGCAAAGACATAAAGGCCCAGAGGATTTGATTGTTCCGAAGGGCGTCAATTCGCGATTTCACAGAAGTGTAGCCAGATGACTCTGCCTGCCCTGATAGGATTGAGGTCTACGTACGCCATGGCAGCTCCCAACGATTTTTCATCGATTTTTCTTTAAGTGTCTGTGTTCGTATTTTGTCTCCGTATTTCTTCCGGAAGATAATCAACCTCAATAAAACTAGTTAGGGAAATTATGAAAGATCAGCTCCAAGTACTAATTACTGAAGAAATGCAAGATGTTGAATATCGCTGGGGTAAATGGGCTGATGAAGGTTTCGAGTTCCCTAACATTGTAGAGAATTTTATAAGGTCATGGGGTACTTCGGTGGCAAATTGATTTCTTAAAGTGTCTGTCCCATTTTTTCAATCAGGGCCACCATGACTATGAGGTTCAAAATTATCCTGGCAAATCAACGGATCCAAGGGATATACAACCGTTGAATCGTCAGGATCATTTGGACGCTCATGATGGAGATTTCAAACTTCCATCTAACACCCAAGGACAGAGGTCTAATGGTTACTAGAAATACGATCCTATTCAATCTTTGCAGAGGCCGAGCCATCCAATTCTGGGGTGGCAGGTTTTTGAAAGTGCAAAGAAAGCGAAAGCAAAAATTTCCCCGAACTCGTGGAGTGGTTGGCTGCCAGAATGGGAACCTTTTGCTGTCGAGATAACAGGAGATGCAGAGCCCGAATTCATTGCTAAAAATGACGCCACATTTGAAGCCTTTATCGTTGATTATATGCCTATAAAGAGGCGTTCAGCGAAGATGAAGTTGATGAATTGAAAGCGAAGAAAAAACAAGTCAAAGCACTCAGGAAGAGAGCGCCAGAAGTTGTTGAGGTCTATTTCGACTCTGAACTTGAGAACATAGATGAGTACATTGATGATAAAGTCTATGAGGCCTCACCGGATAGTAAACTCAGAGAAAAAGGTATCGACTTTATTAACACTGCGTTTAAAGAACTACAAATGTCAGGGGATTATCAAGATATAACACTTGGGAGGAAAGATGGTAAGTTTATCATTTTTTATTCCTTAGAGTCCGGAGAAAGTCTCGAAGTAATGAAAGAAGTGTTTTCAAAATACCCTACAGAGTGTGAAATCGAATATGTGGAAATCGATGACTGATTGAATGGTTCAAATAAAAGAAAAAATAGTAATAACAGGAATAACAGGGACAGACACTCTAAGAAGAAGAGTGTCTTTTCTGCTTTGCTAAACGTCTAACCCAGGGGAAATATTGAACGTTTGGCGTCCAATCTTCGAATGCTCTAAAGAAACCGAAGCGGTATTTGAGTTTCGAGCAACACAAGTATCAGGCAATGGCCTGATAACAAGAAAATATTGAGAAATGAGCGAATTAGCTATCGGGTAAACGGACATCTGATGCTCTTCTACGCTTAAGAAAAGGCAAGGCTACCTTAATTTATGTCTCGTAAACGGTGTCGATATAGCCTTCAGTTCAAGGTGGGGTTGAAAGTATTTATTGTAATGTTGAATGAGATTTTCAATATCAATTGAACGGTCGACTCAGTGTTGTTAACTGATTCAATAAACTTAAAGTATGGAGTAAGAGTGAATATGATATTTTTGGAGAATAAAAATACAGAAATCAATAATGAGTTAAGAATGGCTATTGTGATTCTACTGTCGGCAGTGGTTTCTGGATGTGTTTTTTCAAAATTTTCGGATATTTTGGAATATGGAGAGAAATTAACGCCACTAGCAGAGACAGTGACCATACTTGAGAGTCCGTATGAAGGATGTAAAGAAGTTGGTACGCAAAAAGAAACATTGAAGAATTTTGAAGGTGCGGAGGACTATCTCACAAATTATCTTCGTCATATTGCTGCAAGAGACTTGAATGCGAATGCATTAGTTGTTGAAAAGAAAGAGGTCATCATTATTTATGATACTTATGGCGCGGCTAATCCCACCCTGGCTTTGTATACCGGAGTATATCGCTGCGAATAGGTATGGAAATTAAAGTTAATACAAAACAGGGAAGTTAACGTGAATAAATACATTATTAATTTAAGTAAAACATACTCAATATTCTTGCTGTTTACATCGATATCTGGCTGTTCGCTTGCGTATTATAAGGACGTACTTGAAAACGGAGAACAGCTTTCCCCTCAGGCTAAAGCCGTTACTTTACTCGCCGAACCCTATGAATCTTGTACCGATCTTGGGGGCATAGATGCTGGTCTTGGCTATACACAAGAAAGTGAGGAAATTCTGGCGAACTACCTCCGGCATATTGCAGCGAGAGATCATCAGGCTAACGCCATCGTTATCGAAAAGCAGGAAATCATTGAGTATGACGGGATCAGAACTCTGAAAATTTACGCAGGAGCCTACAAATGCGAATGATGAATAAATACAAGCCGCTCTTTTTGGCGCTTTTTGTTGGTTTTTTGGTTTCTGGGTGCGCTGGCACTGGTTACACCAAGGGTTATAAGAATATACAGAATGGCGCTTACCTGACAGCTCAGTATGGAGTAGATGATCACTATTTCAAGGACATGGTCGTTTCAGTTTTCAGCTATGAACAACTTTACCGAGAAGGGTGTGACGAAATCTCTGGGCTGCTGACAGACTCGGTTGATATTGAAAAGGCTAGAGTGGTTAGGTTTGCTTTTAGCGGCGAAGAAGAATCTGAGGAGTACCTGATCCCAAGCGGCCTACAAGTTGTTCGCCTGAAAATGGAGAGCTTTGGAGAGCCGATTATCTTTGCTGATATCGCCTATGAGTTTGAAGAAGGTAAGAGATACAAAGTTGCTTTCGAAAGCAGGAAAAACCGCGACTATGACGAGATAAATATCTACGAAAAGACGGGCGAAGGCAGCAAAAAAATCCCACAGTCAGACATCTATGGCGTGCAAGTATGGGATATGTGTCAGGACATTAAAGCTGACAAAGCTATTTAATAGCTCGGTAATTACAGGGACAGACACTCTAATTGGGAGAGTGTCTTTTCCCTTTGCCAATGCCCACATGACTTCTTCAATGAAAATCCCGCGAATGGACAAGTAGCTGATCCAGGGTATGGGTCATATCTATCAAACGTCCTGCAATGATATGCACCACATCGCCATCCCGCTCCAAAATCCCTTTCACTTTTAAAATTTTGGCTGAGACAAACGGTGTGTTTTGCGCCCGTGCGGTTGCCAGCCAGACGACTACGTTGATGTTTCCTGTCTGATCTTCCAAGGTGACAAAGGTTACGCCACTGGCGGTGCCGGGGCGTTGACGGCCGGTAACAACACCGACGACAGTGACCGCAGTGCCAGATTGGATGGTGTTCAGTTCGTTTGCCAAACGATGGCGTCCCAGGCTGCCTGTTTCATCTAACAAGGCAATGGGATGCTTTCCGAGAGTGATACCGGTCGCGGCATAATCCTCAATCAAATCTTCTACCGCAGAGGGGGCGGAAATCGCTTTGGCGTCTGAACTCTCCGGCAGGCTCTGGGCAAACAATGGCAGGCTATGACTGTCGTCCATCATTTGCCAGCGGGCGGCGAAACGGTTGTCTGCCAGCACCTTTGTCGCATTGGCACTGGCGAGCGCTTCCATGTCACCGCGGCTGAGTCCGCATTGGCGCAGGGTATTGAGATGGGAAAAACCTTCCCGTGGACGGCGCGATAGCATCAGCTTTGCTCCCTGCTCTGACAGGCCTTTTACCAGACGCAATCCCAGTTGCAATGCTGGCTTTCCGCTGAGCACGATCTGTCGGTGATCCCAATCGCTGTGGTTAACGCAGATAGGCAGAATACGCACACCGTGGCGGGATGCATCTTGCAGCAACTGGGATGGGCTGTAAAACCCCATCGGCTGGCTGTTGAGCAGGGCGCAGTAAAACGCGACCGGATAGTAATGCTTGAGCCATGAAGAGGTGTAAGCCAGTACCGCAAACGATGCACTGTGGGATTCTGGAAACCCGTATTCGCCAAAGCCCTGGATCTGGCGGAAAATCTGCTCAGCAAAGGCAATGTCATAGCCACGCTCTTGCATGCCGTTGATGAGTTTTTCCCGGAACGGTGCCAGTTTGCCGTTGCGTTTCCAGGCTGCCATGGCGCGGCGGAGTTGATCGGCTTCCCCACCGGTAAAACCGGCAGCCACCATGGCCAGCTGGATCACCTGTTCCTGAAATATCGGTACGCCCAGGGTGCGTGAAAGCACAGATTCTACCTCCTTTGATGGATAGGAAACCTGCTCTTCTCCCCAACGGCGTTTGAGGTACGGGTGCACCATATCTCCCTGAATGGGGCCAGGGCGCACAATGGCAATCTGGATCACCAGATCGTAATAACTCGCCGGACGCAGGCGTGGCAACATGCTCATTTGGGCGCGGGATTCCACCTGAAATACACCGACAGAGTCGCCTTTCTGAAGTTGACCATAGATAACCGGATCGTCACCCATGGCGGTGATGTCCGCAATCGACAGCGGGCGCTGGTGCTGTTCGCGGATAATGGCAAACGCCTTGCGTATTGCGCTCAGCATGCCAAGGGCGAGGATGTCGACTTTAAGCAAGCCGAGAGATTCCAGATCGTCTTTATCCCATTGGATCACGCTGCGCTCTGCCATGGCGGCATTTCCACCGGCACCAGTTCGTACAGTGGCCCTGCGGAAATAATGAAGCCACCCACATGCTGGCTGAGGTGGCGTGGAAACCTCGGATTTCCTCCACCAACTCCAGCAACCAGCGGCCGAGGTGAGAGTCGATATCCAGCCCGAGCGCTTTCAGTTGCTCGCCTTTATCTAGCCCTTTATCGCGGTGATTGAGGTTTTTGATGTAGAAATCGAGCTGGGATTCCTTGATGCCAAGCGCCTTACCGACGTCACGGAATGCGCTTTTAAAGCGGTAGGTGATAACGGTAGCGGCAATCGCCGCACGCTGGCGGCCATATTTTTGGTAAATGTATCGGAACACTTCTTCGCGCCGTTCGTGCTCGAAGTCCACATCAATATCCGGCGGCTCATCCCGCTCTTTGGAGATAAAGCGCTCGAACAGCACGTTGATTTTTTCAGGATTAACGGCGGTGATCTCAAGGCAATAACAGACGACGGAGTTCGCCGCTGAGCCTCGCCCCTGATAGAGGATCCCCTGCGATTTGGCGAACTGCACGATGTCATAAATAGTGAGGAAAAAGTATTCGTATTTTTGCTCAGCGATCAGTACCAATTCTTTTTCAATGGTGGCACGGATAGAAGGCTGAATGCCGTCAGGGAAACGCAGTTTGATACCTTCTTCTACCAAGTGGCGAAGATAACCGCTGGCGGTGAAACCGTCCGGTACCAACTCTGCGGGGTACTCGTAACGCAACTCACTCAGGCAAAACGTGCAGCGTTCGGCAATACGTTGGGTTTCAGCCAACCACTCAGCAGGGTAGAGCTTTTCCAGTTTATCGAGCGGTTTTAAGGTCTGCTCGCCGTTGCGTGGCAGCTCAAGCCCACATTCTTGCAGTGGTTTGCCGAGCCGGATAGCGGTGACTACATCCAGCAAGGGCTGGCGCCGGGTGTGGTGCATCAGCACATCATTGCTGCACACTACGGAAGATTGTGGATTTCTGCCAGGGTGTCGATATGTTCAAGATAGGCAGCCTCGTTGGGCAGCAGCAGGCGTTCTGCGGCTATCCAGAGCCGCCCTTCAAAGGTGGATTTGAGCCAGTGGGGAAAAGCGTCATTCACCGGTTTATCACTTTGTGGGAGTGACGGCAGCCAGAGGCAAAGGCAACGGGAGATATGGCTGAAATCATCTCTGAATACCTGATAGTGCCTTTTTCGCTGCGCATTCTGGCTTGGGTAATCAGCCGTGACAACTCGCCATAGGCAGCGCGATCCGGACACAAGAGCACCAGCTTTTCACCCTGAAAGGTAATTTCTGAGCCAATGATCA
Organism: Enterovibrio sp. JCM 19048; assembly: GCA_001310415.1. Lineage (GTDB taxonomy): Bacteria > Pseudomonadota > Gammaproteobacteria > Enterobacterales > Vibrionaceae > Enterovibrio > Enterovibrio paralichthyis. The sequence continues at coordinate 110,637 of BAXE01000006.1, forward strand.
GCTTCAGGCCAAGCTGTTGGTCGCGGTTTGCAGTGTACGCGCGCACGACGCCTGCTAAAGAGCACTCATCGGTAATGGCAAGCGCCTGATATCCCAGGGAGGCGGCGCGTACGACCAGCTCCTCCGGGTGGGAAGCGCCGGTCAGGAAACTGTAATTGGTTTTGCAGTGCAGTTCGGCAAACCAAAGGGATGAGGTTGTCATGGTCTGTTCCCCCAACATCAACAAAACAGGCCGTGTTCGAACCATTCGCCGGTGGCGGTACGGAACACCCAGCAGAGTTGTCCCCGTTTGTTGCGGGCGACAAAGTAGTCACGCTGGACGGGGGATTTATCCCACCAGCCACCGCTGATACGCTCCGGCGGGGTCAGCAACTCCGGCCGGAAAAACAGCGGGCGCGGCGCAGTATGCAAAACCGCAGGGCGGGCGCAGATGCGTCGGGAGCGTTTGCTGACAAGGTGCAAACGGCAACTGGCGGCGAAAGGCACGCTCCGGACGGTGATCATTTTCCAGCGTCAGGCTGTACACCCCTTCTTTTCCCGCTTTGGCCTGCATCAGGCTGACCAGCTCCCCTGGGGTTAACTGTCCCCGCTTTCCGGCGAACAAATCCTGCGTTGGTGACTGACGGGGCAACAAGGTGTTGGCGTCAAGGCGAAGGTGGGTGACCGGGGCATCCAGTTTGAGTTTTTCCAGATGCAATTGCAGCAGCGGCATCCAGCGGCTGGCGGCAGATTCCGGAGCCGCAGCGCTGATTTCCAACACCTTGTCTTCCTGCTCGCGTTGGGTCAGTACGACCACAATGCTGGGGGTGACCGCTTCGCGGACATGCAGAAACTTTTCCATTTCCTTGAGCATACGCTGCAGCGGGAAACAGAGGGTCTGGCTGTTGGCGATCTCATGCATTAACTCCAGCGACTGGTGAAAATGCTCTGGTGGCCTGAAGCTGGTTTGTTGCGCGGTAATGCTTTCGGTCAGCCCGCGCAGGTGCGCGGTCATTGGCTTGCCGAAACGCTGGCCGAGCGAATCTAGCGGCAGCGCAAATAACTGACTGGCCTGACGGATCCCCATGCGCTCCAGTTGCAAAACCTGCTTTGGGGTTAATCCCAGCCCGTGAACGCCTAGCGCCGAAAGCGCTTCTTTGGTGGTTTCCGCGGTCAGGAAACCGCGATCGGCACCGGCGCGTGCAAGTTGCCTGGCGGCTTCAGGAAACGGGCTCAACGCAAAATGGTAATCGACCGACTCCGCCGCCAATACTGGCAACAGATGATGCCAGTAGTTATCGAGGGAACCATAAAGTTTGAGCATAGGGCTGACTTTGATCAGCAGGCCATCAGGCGGGTAGGGGAAAATATCGGCACTGACCTGATACAGAAGCGTCGCCAGTTGATGCAGACGCGCTGTTTCGGCCTGTTCGTCATAATCAGCCACCTGAAGCCCATGACACAAAGCACTGGCGGTGCTAGATCATTACCTGTCTGAATACCAAATTCACGGGCTAGCGTATTGGCCTGACAGACCTGGCCGGAGGCGTGGGAAAGTACCACCAGCGGCGTTTGCACCGCATTATCGCGGACGAGTGTATCCAGCAGCAGCGCCGGAAAATGAAGATAGAGCCACAGCATCATCGGAACAATGGCACCACATTCGAAGGTGTTATGTCTGGCAGCGCCGGATCAGAAGATGCTGCGGCGAGGTGCGCAATATCACTGCCACTGACTCTGCTTTTGAGGGTAAACGCAGGTGCCACGGAAGCCAAAGACACGGTAAAGGGCAACACAGGCAATCCGCGACGCTTGACCACATTCACAGCAATGCCTTCGCCAGTTGGGGTCAGCGATAAACGACAACTTACAGGCAGTCCCTGCACGCTTTTTGATGGGTCAGCATAAACAGCAGGCAGTCGTTTTCAGTGGCGGCGAGTTGAAGCTTCTGGCCTGGGTGACTGACAGGGCATCTCCCCACAACACGGCGGTGCGGCAACAGCCGCTTTTCATGGCTTGTTCAACACACCAGAGGCTTGAGGAAACCGGGGTATCCAGCACGATCACTTTTTCCAGATCCAGCCCGGCCTGACACAGTGCCAATGGGTTGAGATCTCCCGGCGGTGCGGCAAAGACGGTGAGCTCACTCTCTTTCAGCCCGCGGGCAACGGCAGGCAGGATAAGGCGTAATTCGCCAATGCCGAAACAAGGCAATCGCAGTTCGACCACGCCGGATTCCGGCCAGCCGCCGTCGAGTTTTTCGTCCAGCACAGCGTGTCCGCTGGGGCGGCTATGGGTGCGGGGCTGGTAGAGACGGTTGGCTGTCCAGATCCCGGAATGTAGAGCGAGCAGGTTATCTAGCATAAGAAATAATACTGTATAAATGTACAGTATTATTTTAGGGGGAGATCGGGGTCAGGGCAAGTGGGTTTACGCTAATCGTTGCTTAACCGTACAACCACATGACAAAGATAAGCAGGGCACTGAATGCTGCCGTGGTTTCCAGATGGGGCAGCCAGCGCTTGATTTCATGGGACCAAGAATGATCTTCCACGCCTTGGCCAATTCCCTGCCGTGTCCAGCGCTGCAGGTTGGGGTGAAAAAAGAGGTAAACCTTCACCAGTGAACCGACTAATTGCTCATACCAAAGCAGGGCGACAAAGGTAGGGTGGAACTGGCCGGATTGTACGGAAATCAAAAGCACGTTGATGCTGCGTGTCAAAACAACCCAAAACAGGTAAGCGATGACCACTTTCAGCCCCATGTAGGTAGCCACTACCAATGCCAGAGAAGGGCCAATCAGGGTCGTCCACATGCTGATACGTTGATCAAGCAGACAGAGCCAGAGGAACCAACCTGCTCTTTTCGGGCCCAGTTTCAGCGCCCGGATATTACTGCGAAGCATATTGCCATACCAGCGGGTCATGAGTGAAATGCTGGTGGTCACGAAGCTTCCTGAAGGAGCATCTTCCAGACATGTTACCGCCATGTCAGGGATGTAGAGCATTTTCCAGCGCTCTTTCAGCACATAGAACCAGGTACTTTTGTCGTCACCGGTGAGCATACGGATACGCCCATACCGCCAATGAGTGACATGATCATAACGCAGGCTTTCGATGAAATCGGGTGAGAGAGCCATAGAAGCGCGATAGGCGGAGAAGCGGCCGGTTAATACCAGAACGCGATAGGTGAGGCTTAACGAACTCATGTAAAAGTGACGCTGTGCCATGCGCTGGCGATACCATTGGCGGGTCAGTGAGCTTCCTTTCACGATAGGTTTGTTATGAACGGTCAATGCGCCAAGGTCATGATAACGCATCAAAAAGCCCGAGACTTTTGCCAATATACCTTCCGGCAGTACAGTGTCGCCATCCATCAATATCAAAATGCTGTCGCGGGATACCGGTTTATCTTCAGCGAGCAGGGTCAGCGCATCGGCCATGGTGTTGCGTTTGCCGGAGCCATCCTGATCGATGATAAACAGGGTGGCGGGCACTTTCTGGTTAAGCTTTTCGAATTGCGATTCGATGATACTGAGGTCGGCTTCGTCAGTCACACAGGCGACCGCCCGGCACGCGACACCAAAATTACCGATTTCGTCGACCAGTGCTTTGAAGACCGGCGCGCTGATCTCTGGCGTAGTACGGTAGCAGGGGATCACCAGCAGGATTTCACTGGGCTTTTGTGTCATGTCGGCAAGGCTTGCCAGTACCGGGTAACGCACATACTGGTAATACAGCCCACGAAACAGGTGAATGGTTTTCCAGCCGTATCGCCAAAGGCCAATGACGCCGATGGTAAATAACACCTCCTGCTGAATGTCGGTCTCGGGCAATAAGGTGTAAAGCAACCACAGCAACAGAAGCAGCGCCACCAGGGATAACCACCACAAGATAGTGATGTGGACAGGATCCTGCCGGTGGAAATTTTTGATGAACAGGCGATCAACATTCATAGGTTGAACCAGTTCTTAAAGACATCTTTCCAGCCGACAGTGGCGATGACAGTAGCAGGTTCATTGACCACCATGTCGATGTTCTCGTCGTTTGGGGTGATTTTCACCAGCGTGTATTGCTGAAGCCGTGGCAGAGTTTTTGGCAAGCCACTCAAAGATTCCCCTTCATCATTAAAAATTTCACTGTTGGCAGCGCTGTAAAACTGGATTTGCTCAATGGTGCCTTGCAGCTTTGCGTCGTGACTGGCGAGACGATACTCGACCGGCATACCAATTTTCAGGAGTTCTGCGCCTTCAAGAGGCATCAGCGCCAGAATTGAACGTGCTGTACGGTCTGCTTTAGCCACAGGGGAAAGCTCGAAAATGGAAGTGCCGGTATGGACAACCTGACCATCAGAGGCATTGATCGCTACGATGTAGCAATTACAGGGCGCATAGGCGAGCCCGCGGCTTTTCTGCCTCTCAATTTCTTCCAGCACTTTGTCTTTTTTGGCAATCAGAATGCTGAGTTTACTTTGCACTTCAAAAGGCGATTTCATGTCACCCTGAGCCTCACGGGGCGGCACGCCCAGAAGGATCTGGTCGAGTTGGTTCTCGATAAACTCGCTCTGGGCATCCATCTGCAACAGGTCACGTTTGATGTTCAAAATTTCAACCTGTTCCAGCTCACGGGAAACAACGTCCACGGAGCCTTTCTTCACGCCTGTGTTGTAGAGGCTAAGGATCCTTTCATGGGTTTGAAGCTCCTCTTCTGTCAGCTTCTTGCGTTCAGTCAGGATTTTTAATTCATTGAAAAGCCGGGTGTTGTAACGGGCAACGGCTTCCTTGCTTTGGCGCAGCAAGGTTTGGTAGTAGTTAATTTCGCTGTTGATATTGCTCAGCTCGAACTGGTTCTTCGCCATCAGATCCGTGCCTTCTTCCGTGAAGACAGTAAACAGCAACTCACCTTTAGCCACTTTTTGTCCCGGTTTGTAATCCCCTAGGCGCAATATCCCGTTGTTGTAACTGCGTTGGGTCAACACTGGCTGGCTGACGGCTGCGTGTTCGGAAGTGATGGACAAAATACGCGCCTGCACCATCAAACCGGCCACGACGATGAGTGACAGTGACACCAAGGCGACGACTGCAAACCGCCACCAGTTTTGCTGCATGCGTTTCACTTCCTCTTCATGCAGCTGCGCTTTCACACCATAGGAGGTCACGCTTTCCAGTGAAATGGTTTCGCCGGTCAGGTAGGTGTCGACAATGGATTGCAAGGTTTTACGGTGACCGGAATTGAGCGAATAAAACTGGCAGCCAAGGGCATATCCGTTTTCGCTGGCACGCATCACTTCAAACTGCACCGGGGTGGAAAATCGCCCAACGGGCAATTCAAAACAGAGGTGGCCGTTGTACTTGTCACCTTTTTTCCGGGTAGTTTGGCATCGTCGAGCGAGAACCCGCCAACACTCCACTCTTTGGTTGGGTACAGGACGCCGTCGATCTCGATCTGCGCAGGGAATTCTACCCGCGGAAATTTACGCGCCCCGGAACGTGACTGGAACGTATGAATCGAACCTGTACTGATAGCTGCTTCTCCCATAACGCCCCCTAAAACGGTCAGTTATTTAGGGAATCTGCAAAAGTTGCGCCAACGAGACTTTTTTCTCTTTGTTGAGAGATATATTTATTGATAACAATATTAGTATTTATCTCTAAGTTCGTCTTTATTGCTGATTTTATTGATAAATGTGCAATTGATGTTCAAGGGAAAGGCACTAGTGGAACGTTGGGCGACGTTTGTCAGTGACGAGCAGTAAGGGGGATGGGCATATCTGCAGTGACGAATAGGGTGTCAGGTTCGCAAAATAGGAATCATATTGGTATCTGAAGATGCAGGATTCAGCGAAATTGACTGGCGTTGTATGCGAGGCGTTCCTTTGTAGGTATAACCTACAAAAAAGGCGCTAATGCGCCTTTTTGCAGGTGGCTTATATTACGGTTTGGAGTGACGCTGCATGTGGAACAGGTGGATTTCATGCAGGATGCGTTCGGAGATAATCTCAGAGATGATGTCGTCAAACCGGGACTGCATTGCCTGAATGGAAGGGATGAGCTGCATCATGGCTTCTTCATTTTCAGGGGTCACTTCAATGTCGAGTCCGAGGTCAAAATCTAGCGTTGCAATAAAGGGCTTCATTCGTTCGAGGATACACTCAACCATATACTCACTAGAACTCAGCTGGCTGAGTTCTTCCCGAATCATTTCTGTAATGTGGCAAGTATCTGGCGCTGGTGGCGCAGTACCTACTGTTGGGAATGGGATCACTGTCGGCATAGCGTTTCTCTTAAAATATGTAGGTGTCTTTGACACAGGTATTTTTTGTTGTTTGATTAATAAGTTAGATAAATTTGGCTGACTTGCCTAGCTGTGCCTTAAGATAGTGCAGCTCGGTTTGCATTCTTAATATAAAGGGAGCAAAAAGCGACTATTTTATACTTGCGCGATCATGATTTGTGTACTAACAGGTCTATTTTTAAACGATCTGTTCAATAAATCGATAAAATGGCAGTTAATCAGGCTAAAGTCAGGGCTTAGAAGCGGCCATTCTTTCGCATAAAATCTCAGACCCATGCACCACTTTTTCATAAAGCAAATCGGGACTGGGGTCGACGCTGAAATCATGCTGCTCCAGCATTTTACAGTCTGAGGCAAAGTCTACTGCTCCAACCATTAGCGCTGCCCCTTTCATTTTGTGCGCGACCTTTTTGATATCGATGTATCGTGCTTCATCCCACGCGGTAGCGAGTTCTGCCATATCATTCGCCTGTGAGCTGAGGTAGCGCTCTACCAGCATGCCGATAAGCTCGGGGTCGTCACCCGCTGTCTCTTTCAATGACGAGAAGTCAAATGGCTCTATACATGCTGTGGCGACCTCATTTTCCGGGTTTGTCGCCTCCTCTTGGTATGACGACGGCGTGCCAGAATAACTGGCTGCATGCTGGGGAGCAGGTTGCGCAGTCAGGGGCGAGTGACCAGGGTTTACGGCGTCTTCGTTTTGCTCTGGGAAGAAACGGTTGATCAGGCTGACCAATTCCTGCTGCCGGAAAGGTTTGGCAATGTAGTCAGACATACCTTCTTCAAGGCAACGCTCACGATCACCGGATAACGCATTTGCAGTCATGGCAACAATAGGGATAGGCGGCAGATGGTTTTCCTCTTCGAGCTGACGGATCTTGCGTGTGGCTTCATAACCGTCCATCACCGGCATCTGGCAATCCATTAAAATCAGGTCAAAGCGGCTAGACATATAGCGCTCAAAGGCAATCGCTCCGTTGTCTGCAAGGGTGGTGCGACAACCCAGTTTGTTTAATACGGTATTGATAAGCTCCTGATTGACAGGATGGTCTTCCGCCACCAAAACGGAAAGCCCTTGCTTGATCAAAGCATCCGACGGTTGCTTTTCAACCTGTTCCTGCTGCATGACTCTTGCAAATACGTTCTCCCGGCTCATGCCCTGCTCGTCAAGATGGATGACGGACTCCAGGGTTTTACCGAGAGATTCGATGTTAAACGGCACCGTCAAGGCTGCAGAGATGGCAAAGCTGTTCTGGGTCAGGATCCCTTTAATATCGGCAAGGTAAATGACGCTACGCGTATTTTCGCTGGGTGCCAGGCTAGGTTGCAGACCCTCAAGCGATATGGTGTGGTCGAGCAGGGTAACCGTGAATGGGGATGCGCTCTGCAACAACATGGCGGCGGTATTTTCATCCCGCGCAACGGTACTGCCAATGTTCAGATGGTTCAGGTACTTCTGCAAATTGGAGATTTGGCTGACATTGCGCGAAATCAACAGCGCTTTGTACGGGCTTAAATCGCCCAGGCCGCTGTCTTGTTTTTCCACCCCCTCCGGGATTTTGATGGGCAGACGGGTGGTGAAGACAGAGCCATTACCGGGCTCACTTTTCGCCTCAATACTGCCACCGAGCAGTTCGACAAACTTACGGCAGATTGGAAGGCCAAGCCCTGTCCCCTGATAGCGGCGCTTACTGGAATTATCAATCTGGGAGAAATTCTCAAAGACCTTATCGAGCTGTGACTGTTCAATGCCGATCCCGGTATCCGTGACTTTCAGTTCAATCTCACTCAGGGCGTTAGTCGCACTGATTTGGGTAATCGACACATCGACATACCCGCTGTCTGTGAATTTGGCTGCGTTCCCGGCAATGTTTACCAGGATCTGCCGAAGTTTGGAAAAATCTGACGTGATTTGGCGAGGCAGTCTGGGGTCAGTATAGGTGGTGAAGCTGACGTTATCTTTAACCCGCGGGGCGACGATGTTGGTGACGTTTTCCATCAGTTCATCAAGGGCGAAGGTTTCTTCCCGCACTGACATTTTACCGGCTTCGATCTTGGACAGGTCGAGCACATCGTTGATGATGTCGAGCAAGGCGTTGGCAGATACCGAGATGGTTTCGTTGTAGTGGCGCTGCTCGTAAGAAAGCTCGGTGTTATTGAGTACTTCTGACATGCCAATAATACCGTTGATAGGCGTGCGGATTTCATGGCTCATCATGGCAAGGAAGTTGGATTTTGCTTCATTGGCCTGCTCGGCGTCTTCCTTGGCGCGGCGAAGTGCTTCGTTCACCTCAAGGTTCAATTGGGTCTGTTTGTCGGAATACATCATGCTGCAGATGCTTTTGACGACGGGTGCTATCCAGTTTACCTGCTCTTCCGAATACGGTTTGTCCCGTCCAGCGAGTACGATGATACCGACTGCCTCTCCCTTGTTGATGAGAGGAATGAAGACATAGTGCTTGAAGAATTCCCGTTCACCGCCGGAGGCTTCAATCTCGCGGTGGAGGGAAGAGTATTCGGTCCGTTTCAGCTCAATGGCTGATTTGGCGTGGGGTAATAAGTGGGTCGGGAGCGCTTCGAAAGGGTGCTCAAGGTTGCTGGTTTGGTGTTTAAACAGCAGTTGTTGGGTGCCGCCATTGATCATCAGCATGGCGGCAAGTTTGCTTTCCGTGAAGGTGGCGAGCACCACCAGTGCTTTTTTGAATGAGCGCTCGGAGTTGCCCGTGGTCATGTACATGTCCTGAACGGTGTTAAACACCGAATAGAGGGCGTTACTCCGGCTCAGTTTGCCTTCAACCAGGGAACGCTGGTGATATCCCGCAAGTTAATCACCACATAGTCTGTCTCATCGATCTGCTGCCGCTTGGCTTTGATGTTGATAATTTGCCGGGCATCGTCATCTCCCACTGGAACACTTTGCTGCCCTCTCCCTGCTCAAGGGCGGTGGCATAGGTCTGCTGCAGCGTATGACATAGCTCATCATTCTGTCCGGTCATCAACTGCGCCAACGATGTCTTCTCGTCCGGGGCTTTTGCCAGAGCCAGCAACTCAATGGCGCGGTCATTCACCGTGGCTGTGAATCCATCACCGTCGACCACAATCACACCGTCCCCATAGTTTCTGAGGATCGACTCCAGATAGCGTTTACTAAAACCGATTTTTACGACGGAATTGGCGTGTTTAAACAAGAAGATAATGAAGGCAATGGTCACGATCAGAAACGCGGCGGCCAGATATTGGCGGGTGTAGGTTACCGCGTTCAGCGCTCGCCCGGCATCAAATTCTATAACAAGGCCAATGGGATATTGCGGATGCCAGCGCCAAACGCCGATGGCATCTTCAGGCAGGTGGCCAGTGAAGCCATCGATATTGATGGTGACTTTTGTACTCTCTGACAACAGCAGATCTGAAGGGGTGGGTGTTTCACTCTCCTGGGCATTGAGGATAGCGGGAAGCTGACTGGCGGTATGGCTTTCTTGAGGCGCTATCAATTCGCCATTTTTATCGATAGCGAATGCCAGTCGGGTAGCATTTTTATCGTGGCTGATAAAAAGCTGATCGAACAGATTTGCATCCATGGTAGCGATAAGAACTGGGGTGTTTTCTCTTGCCTCCAGACCACGTATGCGACCGCCATGGGGATAAGTGTGCGTCCACTGTCCTGATTTACAACTTCGGGTAACCCAATATAGATACGCCGCTCAAGGGCTGTGGTGCGCAGGCGCGCAAATACGTCGTCCAGAAAACTGCTGTTGGTCGAACCAAGGCTGACCAGCACTTCACCGGTCGGGGCGTACAGCTGCATGTCTGACAAGGAAAATGAGTCGCGGTAGGTCAGTAGTTTCTCCCTGATAACATCAGGATTACCCAGGGTAGGGGTGTCAAAGGCTCCACCGCGCACGAGTGACTGTTTCAGCATCCGGTCGTTGGCGATGATATTCAGATCCCTTTCCAGATGGGTATACCAGTCAGTGACTGCACCTGAGAGGTTGTCCATTTCTGCGGCAAGAAGTAGGAAAGCTTGGTTTCTGTATCTTGATGGATAGAGCGGTAATACCAGAGAAAGGCGATCAGCAGGATCGCCACGACTATTCCGCCGCTGAAAAACAACTGGCGAATGGTATGGCGTGATTCAGCATTGGCTCGGAACAGATGTGTAAACATTCGAAATCAGCGATCCTTTAATCAAACACGGATTTGTACTTGGTATCTTCCTGAACCACGTGTTTTACCCACCAAAAGCGGAGTAAACGGAAAAAATCCGTTTTATAGAAACTCGGGTCTGCCTGACATTTCAGGATCACAAAGTCGGCCTGTTTTCTAAGGCGGTCATGAATGTCTTTGTGCACTTTCAGGCGCGGGTACTGACGTTCAGCCAGCAGGTTCTCTTCGGTAAAGAAATGCTGCTTGACGTAATGCTGGAAGCGTTTGGATACATCATCGAACTCATGGCTTCATGATGATTGACGATAAGATCATAGGTGTCGTTGATGATGTTGAGCAGTTCGCGGTTGCTGGCATCAAGCTCGTCATTCCCGACCGTGAACCTGTCCTGCCATTTGATAAATTCTTTGCGGTTGTGATGCTTATCTGGCTCAGCGGCCTCTTCAACGACGGGTGCTGATTCGGTGAAATCCGGCTTGGCCTGAGCGGCCTGGTGGTCGTGCAGCAGGGCATCGATTTCTTTCAGATCTTCCTCGGAGAAAGCCACGGTGCCATTAACCTGGAACGCCGTCGATTTCGCTGGGTCTTGCTGGTAAATGGAAAAGTAGTGCTCGACGGTTTTTTTAGGCTTGGCTTGCTGGGTTAGCTGATTGATGCGGCTTTCCAGTGAGTGACGGTTAACCGGCTTTACGAGAAAAGCATCAACATCAAACGCAATGCACTGAGCGATAACCTGCTCGGCAGCATTGGCCGTGAGGATGATGATGGGAATATCGTGTGGCAATCCGTAACGGCCGCTGCGGACCAGCCGCAGCATTTCCAGCCCATCAATGGGTTCCATCTGTAAATCTGTGATAATCATGGAGGCCGTTCGTGATAGAGCTTTGAGATGGCATCCGCGCATCTATCGCCATGACGGCCTCTTTAAAGCCGAGTGACTTGGCCATGATGGCAATTGTCTCGCGGATCATTTCATGGTCATCAACTACCAGGCATTTTTCCAGCATCTAGGTCTCCAGCTGCGCGCAACTCCTCTAATTAAGAAATAGCCTAGATTGCTGATTTTTCAATAAAAGAAACACCTGTTTCCTATTCGAGATCTTAAGGTGATTGAATAGGAAATTCAGAGTGATTACCTGATCCACAAAAAGAACAACATGGAAGCGATCACAATCAAAAGCGTATGGAGACGCAACAGACTGAGAACACAAGCAAAAATGCCGGCGATTAAAAATGGGTTATCGACATCCAGCATCATTTCGCCGCTGGGGAAGACCAAAATAGGGACGGTGAGAGCGGTAAGCACTGCCGGTGTGCTGTATTTCAACACGCGTTGCATTACAGGCGTGACACGGAACGGGACACTTTTAGCCAGGAAGAAATAGCGCACGGAGAAGGTGATTGCCGCCATACCCAGAATTAGAATCCATGTATTCATTTCGCGTTCTCCTTGGCAGCCGTTTTATCTTTGGGTGGAAAGAGGCTTTCACTGACAAAACCGGCAACCATGCCGATCAGGCTGAGACAATGAGGGCGTTGCTGAAATTTGCCATTGTCAGCAAGACTGATGCGATGGCAGTGATGATCACACTGATCAGTATCGGCTTGTCTTTTATCGTTGGAATAACCAGCGCGATAAAGGTTGCGGCGATAGCAAATTCCAATCCCAGCGTTTCAATATTGTCGAGCTGCGCCCCCCCAATCACCCCCAGTAAGGTGGCAAGGTTCCAGCAAACGTAGAAGAAAAAGCCGCTGATTAAGGCATAGTAGCGACAAAAAGAACCGGTTTTCTCCGTATGGGCGGCACTGACCACATACATTTCATCGGTCAACAAAAAGCCCAGCGCCAGTCGCCATCGCAGCGGCAAAGGCCGTATGTATTGGTGGAAGTTTACCGAGTAGAGCAGGTGACGGGCACTGATCACAAAGGTGGTGCCAAACAGGGTACTGCCCGGAATACCTACGCCCATCATAGTGACACCGGAGAGTTGAGCGGCGCCTGCGAAAACCAGCAATGACATGGCTTGAGCCTGTAAGGGAGTTAAACCTGCCTGCACGCCTAACGATCCACACAATATCCCCCAGGGCAAAACCGCAACGCTTAACGGCAACATATCCAAACAAGGGGTGACCCAGCTTCCACGCTTGGGTGCGCACTGAATAAGTTCCTTTTCCATCTTTTTCATCCGGATTAGTACAAGATGCCTGAAGTATCAGCTGGCAGGGGGTAGAGAGATTGCACGAAATTGCTTTTTGATACTGTCTTGGGGTTACGCCCATAATGCGGCGGAAGTGGCGGTGGAGGTGGCTTTGATCGTGAAAACCGCTGCTGATCGCACAGTCAGCGAGAGTCATCCCGTGTTTCATTTTGGCTTGGGCAAGACGGACGCGTAGCTGGATTTGATAGGCGTGAGGCGGTAAACCAAAACGCGCTTTGAATTGCCGCACCAGATGATAGGGCTGATGCCACTGAGCTGGCTCAGGGTATCGAGGGAGACGGTTTCAGTGGCATGCTGATGCAAATAGTCCCCGCACCCATTCTATCTCCTTGCCGCTTTTGGCTTGCTCAACAGGCGCTTGGGGCCGTTTGTTAAACCGACAAGCAGGGATAACAGGGTGTGGTGGGTGTAGGTTTCTGTCAGCAGGGGATCCTGGTTTTCGCGCAACAGGGAAAATAGTGTCAGCAGTTGGTGGGCAAGTTGCGGATTCTGCTCTACCGCTTCAGGAAAGTAAGGAACCTCTGATGTCAGACCAAGTTCTTGGGTGACGGCTTTAAACTGTAACTCTGTGGGATACATAGCTTCATAGGTCCAGCCACCTTCAGTGGCGGAATGGCCATCATGAATCTGGTCGGCATTCACCAGAATAATGCTGTTTTGAGGTGCAATGTGATAACCGCCGTGACGCCAGAAGCGCTGCGCACCCTGACGGATAACACCCACGGTATAACCTTCGTGCGTGTGGCGCGAAAAAGTTTGCTTTTCGTAACTGGCTTGGAGAAGTTCTAACCCGCCAGGAGGGGGGAGGATTCAAACGTGGCGCGTTCCATTGCATACCCTGTTGTTCATTCGAACTAAGTATACGATACCTGCGCGTTGGAATTTTGTACAAAATTGCGATGTGGAGATATTACCGCAACAAAAGAAAAAGGATGCCTTTTGGGCATCCTTTACAATTCTCTGCGAATAGAAAAATTATGCTTTTTCTACGTTTGCAGCTTGTGGACCTTTTTGGCCTTGTTCGATTTCGAAAACTACTTTTTGGCCTTCAGCCAGAGTTTTGAAACCTTCGCCAGTGATAGCACGGAAGTGAACAAAAACGTCTGGGCCATTTTCTTGTTGAATGAAACCAAAACCTTTTTCTTCGTTAAACCACTTCACGGTACCGGTAGATTTAGACATGTTGTCTCCTGAAAGTATTTCTATTTGTAACATTGCGCGTACGCATTAAGACCTATTAATGAATCACTTATGGTGGCAAATGTAGCGAATAGCTTCAGGACAACTTTCTTTTTGCGAAGGTAGTGTAACGAAGTTTTCAATTGCAGCATAAAGAGCTCTATTAACCAGGCCGAACGATAGTACCACAGAGTTTCCAATTGTATAGTTAAATTATGACAACTCTGTTTGACCGTGTGTTTTTGTCGCCTTCTTCACGAAACCAAGCCGAGAATTGATGCAACAATGAACACCTCTTAAAAATAGTCTGATTTGATGGAAAAGAAAGTGAGACATCTCTCGATTTTCGCAAGAAACGGTGTATTTATTCTAATAATCATCAAGTTAGCGGGTGATTTGCCACAAACATGCTACGGGTGTGTCAAAACGGTAAGCAGCAAATTTGTCCGTTAAAGCGAGGAAAATGCGGTTGTACTGCCCCCGTCACTGACGCCATACCGATAAAAAAATAAAAATTTAAAAAAATGCGGAGAGGCGAGCCATTCATGGTTTGTTGAGGCGCAGTGATGCAGTAAGAGTCTGGAGGACATTGGGTGAAAATTGGAATTGACCTTGGCGGCACGAAGATCGAGGCCGTGGTTTTAAATGCTGAAGGCGAGCAAATTCATGTAGAACGCATTCCTACGCCGCAGCATGACTATCAAGGGACGTTAGACGCCTGAAAGCTGGTGGACAGAGCTGAAGCAGCGGTTAACCACACCTGTACAGTCGGTTTGGGGATTCCGGGAACGTTGTCGCCGGTGACAGGAAAAGTCAAAAACGCCAATTCTGTCTGGCTCAATGGTCAGCCACTGGATAAAGACCTGGAACGTATGCTCGGTCGTGAAGTTCGCATTGCCAACGATGCCAACTGTCTGGCGGTTTCTGAAGCCGTAGACGGTGCGGCGGCCGGAAAGCACATGGTGTTTGGCGTTATCATCGGCACAGGCTGTGGCGGTGGCATTGCTATCGATGGCAAAGTCCATGTCGGCGCAACGGTGTTGCCGGAGAATGGGGACACAATCCATTGCCATGGCAAAATGAGCAGGACAGACGCCACGCCGAAAAAATCCATTGCTACTGTGGCAAGCCAAGCTGTCAGGAAGTGTTTATTTCAGGTACTGGTTTGTGGAAAGACTTTGAACTGGTGAATGGTGAGACGCTTCGTGGCCCTGACATTATGGCTCGAGTGGCGAAGGGCGATGCGGAAGCAGAAGTGCATTGCACGTTACGAAGATCGTCTGGCGCGTGCGCTGGCATCAGTAGTGAATATGGTGGATCCGGACGTGATTGTGCTGGGCGGCGGTATGTCGAATGTCGAACGCTTATATACCAACGTTCCAGTGCTGATGCGCCAGTGGGTGATGGGCGGCGAATGTGCTACCCCTATTGTGAAAGCAAAGTACGGCGATTCCAGCGGCGTGCGCGGTGCGGCGCGGCTTTGGTAAGAGAGCCTTTCGGCAACAAAAGTGAAGCAGGGTGCGCAAGTGCCTGTTTTTCTATCTGGCGGACAGCCTGAATTAATTCCCTCCTTCTCCCAAATTCCATCAATTGATCCAGTAGCCAGAATCAGCTTTCGCTATGATGAGCAGAATTTCAAAAGGTTAGGACTAACAAAATGGACTTTCTGTCAATACTCCCTTCAATCGTAAATATCTGGGTCATTCTCGCTATCCTGGTGGTTATCGTACTGAGATCAGCAGTGAAATTTGTGCCGCAGAATACGGCATATGTCATTGAGCGCTTTGGTAAGTACAACAAAACCATGGAAGCAGGCCTGAATGTTCTGGTTCCCTTTATCGACAGGGTCGCCTATGTGCGCACCTTGAAAGAGCAAGCTTTCGATGTGCCTTCTCAGTCAGCCATTACCCGCGACAACATTTCGCTGGTGGTCGACGGTGTGTTGTATATCAAGGTATTGGATCCGGTTAAGGCGTGTTACGGCGTTGACGATTATATTTTCTCTGTGACCCAATTGGCGCAGACGTCGATGCGTTCTGAGATCGGTCGTATGGAACTGGACAAAACCTTCGAAGAGCGTGAAAGCCTCAACACCGCTATTGTGTCGGCAATCAACGAAGCCGCGCAGCCTTGGGGTGTGCAGGTGTTGCGTTACGAAATTAAAGACATTGATCCGCCACGTTCTGTACTGGATGCCATGGAGCGTCAAATGAAGGCAGAGCGTGAAAAGCGTGCGGTTGTTCTTGAATCAGAAGGTGCACGTCAAGCAGATATCAACGTGGCTGAAGGTCAGAAACAGGCACGTGTTTTGGCCGCCGAGGCAGAAAAGTCTGAGCAAATCCTGAAAGCAGAAGGTGAAGCGCAGGCGATTCTGGCGGTTGCACAGGCGCAGGCGGAAGCGTTAGAAATCGTTGGTCGCACGGCGGCGACGGAAGAAGGCCAGAAAGCAATCCAACTGGATCTGGCAGACAAAGCCATCGAGGCGAAAAAGGCAATTGCCAAAGAGTCTTCGGTTGTACTGCTGCCAGACAGCCAGTCCAGCGCCGCATCAATTGTTGCAGAATCGATGAGTATCATTAACTCGTTGAACGCGAGGAAGTAAATATGGATGTAACCCTGTACCTGCAAAACAACATGGCGCAAACCACCATCATTATTGGCCTGATTTTGCTGATCATTGAAGTGTGGTTGCTTGGGCTGTCGACAATTGTTCTGCTGGCGCTGGGTGTTGCCGCTGTTATCACTGGTGTTCTGGCGCTGATTGGTGTGGTGCCTGAAACCCTCACTGCGCTGATTGCTACGTCTGGGATCGGGGCGGGTGTCCTTACCGCAGTATTGTGGAAGCCGCTGAAAAAATCCCAGAAATCACCGCGTCGTGAGTTCAACATCCACAGCGATTTAATAGGGCTGGAGTTCCAGCTTGACGCTGATATGGATGCCACCCACCCGGCGACCGTAAAATACTCCGGTGTGAGCTGGAAATTGGTGTTGGCAGCGCCCCACCGTGATGCGATTCTACCGGCAGGGTCAATGGTTAAAGTGGTGGCAGTGGATGTGGGTAGATTCACGGTCGAGCCCACACCAGAGCCTAATTTGTCCCAATAAAGGTCAACGCACTACCAATCGAGGCGGAAAACGTATGCTGGTAAAACAGCCATGTTTTCCGCCTTTTGCATTCACGAGTAACAGCATTTCTTCAAACCCACGGTAGGCCATCTCATTGATAGGTTGGGCGATACTGGAAAAAGCCATTAAACGCGCTGTCATACTGTCGTCGAAACCCACCACATCAATTCCGCTGATGCCTTGCTTTTGCAGTTCCCTGAGCAGTTTGTCAGCCGTCACATCGTTCATGCAGAAAAAAGCGGTTGGCGGTTTTGGCTGCTCAAAACATTGCTTTAGAAAGGCCACAAGATCAGGCTCTTTTTTCACATCAAAGCAATTGGACTCCTTCAGTGGGAAACCGCGTTCAGCCAAATGCTGCCGGAACCCGATAAACTTGTTTTCCGAACTGCTGGTAACGCCGATAAAACCGATTCGGGTGTGCCCGCTGTCAATCAGGTGCTTAGCTGCGAGCATTCCGCCCATGGCATGGTCGACACCGAAACTGGTAATCAGTGGTGAGGTGCGGGTCAGCACAACGACCGGATAAGGCAGTTTTGCAGCTGTTTTAAGTAGGCCGGTGCGCAATTCAGTGGCAGCAAAAAAACTCCGTCAACTTTGTGCCTTGCACACTCTTCCAGATACAACCGCTCTTTATGTCTGTCATGGCGACTGTTGAAAAACAGGATACTGCGGCCGTGCAGGTAAGCCTGCTTTTCAAGCACATCCAGAAATTGGCTGAAGAAAGGGTTGGTGATGTCGGGCACGATAACGCCGAAAAGCTCTGTAGGTTTAGCGCGTTTGCGTTGATGGGGCTGGTAACCGATCTCATTCATCACAGCTTCCACCCGTGCCCTTGCTTCCGGCGACACCTTTTCCGGTGTATTTACCACCCTGGATACTGTGGCGATCGAAACTCCCGCCAGCTTTGCAATGTCCCGAACGTTACTCATGGTGAAGCCCAAAAGAAAATGAAGGATATCAATGTAACAAAATTCATTTGTTACATCACAGTTCAATTTGAAGACAGGGAAAAATGAGGGCGAATTGCCTTCACCCATGCGCTACCCCCTGAGCAAGGACAAGACGATGGATTATTCTGTCGCCATCGCACACCAACAACCTTTTGTTCCAGAGAGAATGACGTTGAAACTCCTGTCTGATCCGAAATATGTCGCCTTGAATGCGCAAACCTGGCCCCGCTATGACGCCTACCAGCATCAGGTGAAGGAAAGCCATTGGCGCCCGGCATTTCACGTGTCTCCGGTGGCGGGTCTTTTGAATGATCCGAACGGCTTTTGCTATTTCGCCGGTGAGTACCACCTGTTCTACCAGTGGTTTCCGTTTGGCATTGCCCATGGCATGAAACACTGGGCGCACGTGCGCTCCAACGATTTGGTTAACTGGTCAGCCCCTTCACTGGCGATGACGCCAGATTCAGATTATGACCCACGAGGCGTCTATTCCGGCGCAGCGTTCCTTCATCCTGTTGATAACCAAATGCTGCTCTATTTCACCGGTAACCTGAAATATGAGGGTGACAAACGGGATGCGACCCAGTGCGTGGCAACCCTGTTTGCAGATGGCAAGGTCACCAAAAATGCCAACAACCCGCTTATTCCTCATGTACCTGAGGGCTTAAGTGGTCATGTCCGTGACCCGAAAGTAATTGTTGTAGAAGACGGTTATCGCATGTTGCTTGGTGCGCAAACACTTGGCGACAAGGGCTGTGTTCTGGTGTATCGCAGCGATGATGCATTCAACTGGACACTGTTGGGACAGCTTGAAGTGGCTTTTCCGGCTGGTCAGGAGATTGCAGGCTACATGTGGGAGTGTCCGGATTACTTCGTACTCGATGGTCACGATGTGCTGGTCTTCTCACCACAGGGAATTGAATCGCAAGGCGCCCGTTTCCAAAACCAGTTCAACGTAGTGTATTGCCTTGGCAAAGCGGACTGGAATGCACTGACTTTCCGTGTCGACACGGTTGAGGAGTTTGACCGCGGCTTTGATTTTTATGCGCCGCAGACAATGGAAAACAACCCGGACGGAAAACGGGTGCTTTCTGCGTGGGCCGGTTGTGGTGACCCTGAATTTCCGAGCGATGTAGAAGGCTGGTCAAACTGCCTGACGTTCCCACGTGAACTTTACATTCAGGAAAACCAGCTCTGCCAACGTCCGGTACCTGCCATTGAAAAGCTCTACCTCAGCAGCCAGTCCGGCAGCGGAGAGGTCAAGGGCATTGAGGTGCTGGCGGACAATATCCCCACTGTTATCGCCTTACCCTGACACTCTCCAACCTGTCTGATGAAACGCTGGAACTACAGCTGCTCGCTGACGGCAGAGAATCGCTCAATCTGCTTCTCGATAGGGTAAACGGCCGCGTCACCTTTGACCGCAGCAAAATGCAGCACCGCTTTGCCACTGCCTGGGGCGAGCAACGAGACCTGGATTACCCGCTCGGCAACACCGTTCAGGTTGATGTTCTGGTGGACGGCAGCATCGTTGAAATCTTCCTTGATGGTGGACGTGCTGCGATGACTGCGAGGGTTTTCCCAACAGGCGCAACAGGCGATATCCGGCTGCTCGGCTCGGCATCGGCGCAATATCAATGCGTGATGCACCTTTTGAAATCTTCCGTGAACACTGCACCAATCTCGGCAGACGTCTTATCAAAATAAAACGATCAGGATTCATGTATGGACTATCCAGCTATTGCTAAGAAAATCGTTGCCTCTGTAGGGGGCTTACAAAACATAAAAAATGCGGAACATTGTGCGACACGTTTGCGACTGGTGCTGGCTGATGCCGGGCAGGTGGACGTGGAAGCCGCTAAAGGCATTTCTGAAATCAGTGGCTATTTCGCCCAGTCCGGACAGCACCAGTTTATTATTGGTACGGGCAAGGTCACCCATGTGTTTGAAGAAGTGAAGAAACTGATGGGCAATGGCGGCGAGGAAACCGCGTCAGGAGCCAACTTCAAACAAGATGCGTATGCCAATATGACCGCAGGCCAAAAAGTGGTGCGTACCTTTGCCGACATTCTGATCCCCCTGATCCCTGTTCTGGTTACCACGGGTCTGTTGATGGGTCTTCGTGGGCTGATGTTGCAGCTGGGCGTGCCTTTCAGTGAGAACGGGCTGGCGCTGTTCAGCATGCTGACAGATACCGCGTTTGCTTTCTTGCCTGTTCTTATCACCTATTCTGCGGTCAAACGTTTTGGCGGTAACCCGGTTTTCGGCATCGTAGTGGGTTTGATGATGGTTGCCCCGCAACTGCCCAATGCATGGGTGGTCGCGGGTGGAAATGCCGACCCGATGACCATCTCATTGCTGGGTATCACTATCCCGCTGGTGGGTTATCAGGGGACAGTCCTACCGGCAATTTTCGCAGGCTGGTTCCTGTCACTGGTTGAAAAACGTTTGAGAACCTTTGTTCCTGCGGTCATGGATCTGGTGGTAACCCCGTTTCTGACCATCCTGTTTTCCATTGCGGTTATCCTGCTGGTCGTCGGCCCGATCCTCCAGGTGATTGAACATCAAATCACCCAGCTGGTGGTGCTGGGTCTGGAACTGCCGTTTGGCATCGGTTACGTATTGGTTGGTGCGTTGCAGCAATTGATCACCATCTCTGGCCTGCACCATGCGCTCGGCGTCATTGAAATCGGCCTGATCAATGAGCGTGGCAGTAACCCGCTTAACCCGCTCATCACAGCATCCATGGCCGGTCAGTTTGGCGCAGCTATTGCGATTGCGACCCTGCTGAAAGACAAAGTGAAGAAAGCCAATGCCTACAGCGCCTCTATGTCGACCCTGTTCGGTATCACAGAGCCACTGCTGTTTGGCGTAAACCTGCAATACGGCAAAGCCTTCCTGATTGGTATGAGTGGCGGTGCGGTTGGCGGCATGGTTGCCTATATATTCAATGTCAGCGCCTCTGGCATGGGCATTACCTTTATCCCTGGCCTGTTGCTTTATACCAGCTCACTGTTTGATTTAGCCATGTATGTGGCAGTGATAGCGGCGGCGTTTTCAACCTCCTTTATCCTTACCCGGATCTATAATCCAGTGGTAAACAGCGCAAACTGATAGCAACCTGCAGGCCGTCGAATGACGGCCTGCAAGCCTAAAAAAGGAATACGTTTAATGAAGAAAGTGTGGCTGACAGGTGATGCGGTTGTAGACCTGATCCCCGATACGGAAATGACCTATCTGAAATGCCCGGGCGGTGCGCCTGCCAATGTGGCGGTAGGCGTGGCACGTCTAGGCGGGAACGTTGGCTTCTTTGGCCGCGTGGGTGGCGATCCGTTTGGCCGTTTTTTGAAAGAAACCCTGAACAAGGAAAACGTTGGCACCGGGCATCTGGTGCTGGATGCTGACCACCGCACCTCCACCGTGGTTGTGGAGTTGGATGCCCATGGCGAGCGCAGTTTTACCTTTATGGTGAAACCCAGCGCCGATCAGTTCCTGCAACCACAGGATATTCCCGCCTTCTCAGCCGGCGAATGGCTTCATACCTGCTCAATTTCGCTGGCGAACGAACCGAGCCGCAGCAGCACCTTTGGCGCAATGGAGGCGATCAAAGCCGCGGGTGGCTTCATCAGTTTTGATCCCAACCTGCGGGAAGAAGTGTGGCAAAACCCGGACGAAATACGTGCAACCGTGATGCGTGCCGTGGCGTTGGCGGATGTGGTGAAATTTTCTGACGATGAATTGCTGTTCCTGACAGGTACCAATGACTTGGACGCTGCCCTTGAAGTGGTCAAACTGCTCAACATTCCTATGATCCTCATTACCCAGGGCGCACAGGGTGCATGGTTGGTCATGGGAGACAATAAAGCGTTGGTCACCGGAAAATCAGTCTCGCCAGTTGATACTACAGGCGCGGGTGACGCTTTTGTTGGCGGGTTACTGGCTTATTTGTCACGGGTTGATGACTGGCAGCAGCAAGACGTAGCGAAGCAGGCAGTGGTTTGGGCGAATGCCTGCGGGGCGCTATCGACCACCCAAAAAGGGGCGATGACAGCACTGCCGGATTTGGAAAGCCTTGAGCGTTTTATTCAGAACTGAATGGGTTATCAATAGCTGAACAATAAAAATCGCTCCGCTGGGGCGATTTTTTATTCACTGGTTAGCATGGCCAGGCGTGTTTTCGCCGCTTCCTGTAACGTTTTCTGCAGTCTTGACCTGCTAACCGGTTTGGTAAGGTAGCTGTTCATGCCAGCGGCAAAAGCGCGTGCGTAATCTTCTTGACCGGCATGGGCTGACAGGCCGATGACGAACACCGAGGGTAACTGGTGTTCCCCCTCAAACTTTCGTATTTTCTGAGTCAGCTCATAGCCGTCCATTTCCGGCATGGTCACATCGGTGATCAATATGTCGAAAAGGTTACGCCGATAGTGGGCAATGGCTTCAGCGCCGCTGGAAAAGAAGGTGATGTTTTCCGTCATTCCTTCGATGTAGAGGCGGATTATCTCGCGGTCATATTCCATATCATCGACGATAGCGACAGCGAAGTTATTCAGTGTGGAAAGCTCTGCAGCTTCACTTTTTTGGGCAACGCGTAAAGGCTGGGGCTCGCTTTGCATGGCCAGCTGCAACTCCTGCAGTAACTGGTTCATGCGAAGGGGCTTAGCTATCAATCGGCGGTCGCGGTCTGTAGCTTCAAGATTAAGCTGGCGCATTTTGGCCACGACGCCAACCCAAGGGCAATGAGGCGTTGGGTTGAGATCTTCGATTTGCCCCGCCATCACAATGGCAACATCAAATTCCTGGGATGCCAGCGAAGGGTGCTCGAGGCTGTTCAGATAGGTAGTTTCTGCCTGCCAGTGGTTCAGGTATCGATCCAGCAAAGGGCGGTGGAGCGGGTCGGCATTGACCACGGCAATGTTACGTCCTTTCAACACGCCGAGGTAGTCGTGCTCAGGCTGGCAGTGCGGCAGGCAGAGGGAAAAAGAGAATTTGCTGCCTTTGCCAGGTTCGGACTCCAATTCCAACTGGCTGTCGAACAGCTCCAGAAGGCTGCGGGTAATGGAGAGCCCGAGACCTGTTCCGCTGTACCTGCGGCTATTAAAGGCGTCGTTGCTGTCGAAAGAATGGGTAAGTTCGTCAATTTTATCGGTGCTGATACCGACACCGGTGTCTTCGACGGAAACCGAGAAAGCGGATGTTGTTGGGTCATCGCTGAGGGCGCCGCGAACCACTACCTTGATGTAACCGTGAGGCGTAAATTTCACGGCATTGCTGAGAAGGTTATAAAGTACCTGGCGCAACCGGGTTTCATCCCCCAACACCCAGGTATTGAGTTCAGGCGGAATATCAATCACTACCAGCAACTCTTTCTCTGCAGCGGTCACCGAAGCGAGCGTTGCGGTTTCCTCCACCACATCCTGAATAGAGAAAACAACCTGCTCCAGCGTCAACTGGTTGGCTTCCAGCTTGGAAAAGTCGAGCAGGTCATTCATCAGTTGCAGCAATTCATTGGCCGAGTTGTTGATGATCGTGGCGAAATCCGCCTGCTCCTTGCTCAAGGGAGAATCTTTCAACAAATCAGACAATCCGATAATGCCGTTCATGGGCGTGCGGATAGCATGGCTCATGTTGGCAAGGAAACTGACTTGGCCTTGGTGGCCTGCTGGGCGATATCGGCCGCTTCACGAAGTTTCAATTCCAGTGCGTAGTGCTCACGGACATCCCGCACGATCAATGCAAACCGTTCGACATTGCCACTGCTGCCATGGATGGGAAAAACCGTAATTTCAGTGCGCAGGCTGGCATTGCTGCGCGTCAGGCAGGTTGTGCGTACTGTGATGCTTTGCCCCTGTGCCATTGCATCACTCAACCGGTAAGCGGCTTCCTCTGCGGTGTGTTCGCCGAACAGCAGGGTCTGGAAGTGAATCCCGGTGGCATTTCTCTCGTCGTAACCGGTAAGCTCGAACAACGCCTGGTTGGCATTGGAAACCACACCTGAAAGGTCGGTCACCAGATATGCTTCGTGGGATTGCTCAACAATCTCAGCCAGCAGCTTGTTTTGCTTTGCCAGTTGCTTAAAGCGATCTTTTTCCCAGGAGATTTCCTTGTAGCTGTGTGACAGCGCGACAGACATGCTGTTGAACGCTTCCGCTACCTGTGCGACTTCATCTTTTCCTTTGATCGGCACCGTCTCGCCCGGGCCGTTTTCCTGAATGCTCAGGGCGCTTTGCCGGAGCTGTAAAAGTTGCTTGGTGAGCAGGGAGCCGAAAAGGAGAGAAAACAGGGCGACAAGCCCCATTTCCAGCATTGCCAGGGACACCGCATATTTCTGCGCATTGTTGATTAGCTGGCTGAATGCACTGACATCAAGCCCTATCTCAATTTGTCCGATGTTGAAGTCATCAATCATCACATCGCTGCGGATATCGTAAATGCCATCTGACGACAGGGAAGGGGTTTCGTCGTAGTTGGGTGGTGGAGAATCTTCCGGCAACAGGGACTCTTCTGCCAGCGTTTTACCCTGATCACTTCTAATGCGGATATAGGCAATGTCGCTGTGCTGGACGGCCTCGCGGGTGAAGGCGCGCAGGTTGGCGAGGTCGGTGGAGATCACGCATCACGCACTGCAATCGCAAATGTGCGGGAAAGGCGCTCGCCGTTATTGATGATTTGCTGTTCGTTGGAATCCCGAAGCCATCCAATCCCGGATGCAATGAGGATCGCGAGCAATATCAACTCGATAAATGCAATCCCCAGTATGGTTTTGAGGCGAAATGACATAGGCAGTTTATCCGGGTGGGCTAGTCCACGTTAAGCACCGAAATTTGCAGCGCCCGTACGTCGTCCCAGTCCTTGTCTTCCGCTTGCTCGAATGCCTTTATGTTGAGCGCTTTCAGTGCATTTTCTCCCTCATTGCTGTCGGATAACGTGACAAACGCATTCTGCAGACGTATACGGGCATCCTCGGAGACGGAAGGATGGGTCGCTATGGCGTGCGGGGTGAACCCCTCGGTGGTAAACAATACCCGCAGTTTGCTTTTGGCATCAGGTGGGGCAGCACCAAGGGTTCGGACAATGCCGCCGCCTCCGTCAAACAGCCCGTCTGCAACGGCAAGGTAGGAAGAATCGTGGGAGCCAACATAGTGCGGCGTAAATAAGATCCCCTGGTTTTTCAGCGTGGCTTGAGTGAGCAAGGTTGCCGCGAATGCAGCCGGAGCCGGGAAAGCGAGATTTTTGCCCTGGAGATCGCTGACTGATTTGATGTCAGAACTTTTGTTAACGACAAGGATCCCTTTGATGCGTTTGCCTTTGGCATGAGCGAATGCCTTATAGCCGGGAGACTGGTTGTACACGGTGAAGTGGTAAGGGTTCATGTAAGCCACATCATACTCCCCGGCAGCCAGGCGCTTTTCAAATTCAGGGATGTTGGGCGCTGTGGCAAAGCGGATTTTAAGGCCAGAAATCTCACTGACTTTTTTCAGCACAGGGCTCCAGTCCCGGATGAGTTTGGCAGACGACTGTTGGGGTACGACACCGAATACCAGTGGCTGTGTTTCATCATCATGGTTACCGGCATGGGCAAAGGCGTTGGAGACGGCAATGGCTGCGCCAAACGCAGCAGTAAGCAACAGATGCCGGAAAGAGGTAACAATGTGGCGTTTAACTATTGATCTCATTGCAAATATTTCCTGATGTGAAACATTTTCTTAACTATAGTACAGCGTTGCTCTTTTGCGCCTGATTTCATCGTCAGCCAAAAGATGGCGCACAGTATTTTGTGGTTTGCGGATATTGGCCGGAATGAAAATAGTGAAGGGAAAACAGGCAGCAACAGCGCTGTAATTTAGGGGGAAGTGCGTTACTCTTGGGCACCGGGAATGAATTATCGAATTCGGCAAATGCCAGGCACAGACGAACCCGCGCTAAAGAAAAAGGAGCTTTCATGTCGTCAGAAAAATTGAACACCACGCTGGTGACCGCCGGAAGAAAAAAGAAATACTGTAACGGCAGCGTGAACACGGTTATCCAGCGCGCCTCTTCCATCGTTTTTGAATCGGTTGAACAGAAGAAACATGCCACCAAACACCGCGGTGAGCGTGAGCTTTTTTACGGCCGCCGTGGCACGCTGACCCATTTCGCGTTTCAGGATGCGATGACTGAGCTGGAAGGCGGTGCAGGCTGTGTACTTTATCCATGTGGTGCTGCCGCTATCGCCAACAGCATTCTCTCTTTTGTGAAAACTGGCGGTCATGTGCTGATGTCCGGTGGCGCGTATGAGCCAACCCAGGCGTTTTGCAACACCATCTTGCATGATATGGGCATTACCACCACTTATTACGACCCGATGATAGGTGCCGGGCTTGGCAGCCTGATGACGCCGGACACCCAGGTGGTGTTTCTGGAGTCCCCAAGTTCAATCACCATGGAAGTGCCGGACATTCCCGCCATGGTTAAATCGGTGCGTGCCGTCAATCCGGATGTGGTGGTGATGATCGACAACACCTGGGCGGCGGGAATTCTGCTTAAGGCGCTTGACCATGACATCGACATTTCCATTCAGGCGGGGACCAAATATATTGTCGGTCACTCGGATGCCATGATTGGCACGGCCGTCGCCAATGCCCGTTGCTGGGAAAGGCTTCGCGAGCGCTCCTATCTGATGGGGCAAATGGTTGATGCCGATACCGCTTATGTCGCGTCCCGCGGCCTGCGCACTTTGGGTGTACGTCTGAAACAGCATCATGAAAGCAGCATTGCCATTGCCAACTGGCTGGCGCAACGACCTGAGGTGGCGCGTGTTAACCATCCGGCGCTGGAAGGCTCGGTGGGGCATGAATTCTACCAGCGTGATTTTTCCGGCAGTTGCGGCCTGTTTTCCTTTGTGCTCAAAGCCAGACTGACCGATGAGCAAGTGGCAGACTATCTCGATAATTTCAGCCATTTCAGCATGGCTTATTCCTGGGGTGGGTTTGAATCGCTGATCCTTGCCAACCAACCGGAGGAGCTGAACGCTATCCGTCCTGCAGGCCCGGTGGATTTTGAAGGCACACTGGTGCGGGTGCACATTGGCCTTGAAGATGTGGACGATCTTATTGCGGATTTGGACGCTGGTTTTTCCCGGTTGGCCAAGTGAGGCCCGCGGGAAAGTGCCCGCAATTGCAGAAAACAAAAATGGCGCCTCGGCGCCATTTTTCAGTTCAGGCCAGCAACAGCCTCATAATGTTCAACCGTAGGGAAGGGCTGATAGAAATGATGCAGCAGCGTTTTCCATGACTGGTAGCCGTCAGATTGCCGGAAACCTTCCGTATGATCTTCCAGCGTTTCCCAATTGACCAAAAGCAGGTAGCGGCTTTCATTTTCCATGCAGCGGCGTACTTCGTGTGAGAGGTACCCACGCTGTGAACGGATAATGGCCTGCGCCTGGTTAAACGCTGCCTCGAATTCCTTTTCCTGACCGGGTATCACATTCAAAATCGCGACTTCCAGAATCATTCCCTTTCCCTGTCGAATCGTTATTGGTTGAGCAGTGTTTTGATGGTCGCCACCATCTCTTCTACGCTCTTGTGCGCGGAGGTATTGACGATGTATTTGCCGTCCACCATAAATGTCGGTACGGAGGTAATGCCAGATTCCTGGGTGATCAAATCCGCACGTTCCAGCATAGCAAACAGGTCAGTCTGCTGCGCTTCATTCAGCTCATAAGGGCTGGTCAGGCCTGCATCGTTAAAGATTTGGGTCAGGCGCTTCTGGTTTTCTTCCTGTGATTCGCTCTGTTCTTCCTGCACGTATTTGAACAGCGCATCAGTTAGTGCTTTTGGCGGGTTGCTTCAGTCTGGATAACCGCCGAGTAGTAGATCAGCGCGGCGAAAGTAGAGCTTTCATTGAAAGTGACATGCACCTTATCCACTTTCTGACCCGTTTGCTCTTCAATCACAGGGATCACCGATTCCATCGAGCGGCAGTGGTCACAGGCAAGGCTGAAAAACTCGGTCAATGGCGCCAGATTTTCTACCGATACCGGTTTTTCCAGCGTGGTGTAGGTTTGTACCTGAGGTGCTTCGTCGCTACAGGCGGTCAATGTCAGTGCTGCAAAAACAGTGATTGCTGGCAGGAAAAGGCGTTTGAGTGTCATGCGTTAACGTTACCCGGTTTCGATGGTTTTTCGCCATCACAGTGGAAAAGAAAAGGTGCCCGATTATATACCATTTAGCCGCTGAGGCACGTCAGCGACGTAGGTAAAGATTCGTAAAGATAAAAAAATGCCAGTCAGCGAACTGACCGGCAATCAGGCTCTTGGGCTTGAGCTGTCTGGTTTTCTTAATCGACGATCATCCGGTTTTGCAGGATCATGGCATCAATCACGGACGTGCTGATCTGTTCTGTTGTCATGCCGGAGGTATCGACGGCATAAGCGCTTGCCATGTCATCAAGCTCATGTTGTCGAACACCACCTGTTGGTCGACATTGCCATCACCCTGGGTGGAGATGTTCAGAACCGCATTACCGTTTCCATCGTCGATCAGTGACAGATAGCTCTCCAGTGTTTCCGTCGGATCGGAACCCATCAAATCTGACAGGTTAATCGTGTCCTGATTGGTATCGAAATCAACGATATGGTCGACCGCTGGGTCTTCAACGGTACCTTCATCCCCGCGCAGGAAGGCAAAGGTGTCTGAACCCGAACCACCGGCGAGCAAGTCATTGCCCTCGCCACCAATGATAAGGTCATCACCCAGGCCGCCGTCGATGATGTCGTTGCCGAGATGACCGTGAATGATGTCGTTACCACCACCGCCAACCAGCACATCATCGCTGATACTGCCTCCAATTCGGTCGTTGTTGTCTGTACCGGCAAAGGTTACATCTTCCAGCGATATTACGTCGCTCAGCACACTGCTGACGCCACTGAGTGATGCTTCGGCAATGGCAGTGTCAGAGCCGCCAATGGTGACGTTCACCTGGGTCTGGTAACCGTTGTCCGCTGTCAGGGTGATTACTTCGCTCACCGTGTCGTTATCGCCCAAGGTTGGCGTTGAGCGCGGATCCAGTGTGTAAGTCCAGTTGCCGTTATCCAGCACGAGTGTGCCGTACTGGCCATTGACCGTGGTGTTGGCGAAGGATGGGCTATCGTTGGCATCCAAATCCACGATTGAAAGCGCACCATGCGCCTGGAATGTCGCGGTTTCCGCCGCTATATCCTGATAGTTGAGGCTGCCGTCACGGACCAAGGAGCCATCGACAAAGGCCAGTTTGGTGCCTGCCGTGATCGTTGGACCTGACATTTGGATCAGGAAATTACCCTGCTCGTTGTGATCAGTGTTGTGCCAACGGTCATTGTCATAATCAATATCCACCACTGCAAAGGTGTAGATATTGCCTGATGCGTCTTTGTAATCAATGGTGTAGTCGAAGTTTACATTGTAAAGCACGCCGTTCACTTCGACTTTCTGGGTCGTATCGTAAACGTACTCGTTGGTGCCCATGGCATCGGTGCCGTCACCGTCCAAGATGCTGTCGGTGTCGTAAATGCGGGCGACAGTTGCCGATTTGTGGAAATCCAGCTCAGGTGGATGGTTGCCAATATATTGCATGTCACCGCTGGTGAACGAGTAGCCGTCTCCGAGCCAGAACACATTGGCAATATCGACATAATCCTGCGTGGCCGAATCCGGTGCGACAATCGTGGCGCTATTGGTGCCAACAATAAATGGGTCGTCGTTGGTGCCCGAAATCGAGATGTTCACATTCTGCGTTGTGCCGTCGGTGGCGGTCAGTGTGAACACATCCTGAACGTAGTCGTTGCTGGAAAGGACTTCCGCTTTGACCGAATCAAGCTCGTAGGTCCACACGCCGTTTTCCAGTGTCAGGGTGCCGTAGGTGCCGTTGATTTCGGTGTTAAGGAATTCCGGCGTGTCTTCGGCGTCAGGGTCTGAAATGCTAATGGTGCCACTGACTTTGATCTCGTCGCCAAAATCCCCTTCAGTAACAGCACCGGTGAAGACCCCTGTAACGATCGGCGCATCATCGGTGCCGTGCAGCGCGATGACGATTTCATATTCACCGCCTTCAGAATCGGTGATCACAATGGTTTCCAGCGTTTCGTCGTCGATGAGCTGGGCGTTGTCTGGGTCAAAGGTGTATTCCCAGCGGCCATTGGTCAGCACCAGTGTGCCGTACTCGCCTTCTATGGTCGTATTTGGCAGGGTAGGGTTGTCACCGCTATCTACGTCCGACACAGAAATATTACCGCTCGCCGTGATTGGCTGGGCTTGGTATTGCGATGCAGTGACATAAAACGTTGCATCGTTAAAGTCGCGATCACCGCCGCCGGCAATATCTTCCCAGGCTGAGTAGGTGCCAGAGTTGTGTTCATAATCGAAGCCGCCATTTTTGACGACTCTGACACGAACGCTGTCCCGGATGCTCCGCCTTGGTAGGCAGTTACTCCGCCACTGCTAAAGCTCAGGCTGACACTGCCGGTGTTGAAACCTTTGGTATCACCGTCCGGGATCATAAACAGCCCCACTTTTTCACCACCAGAGGTGTTGATGTTGACGCTGGTGCCACTGGTATTGTGGGCATTGTCGAACAGAATTGCGGCACGCAGAACATTGCCATTGGCGTCCAGCACGTAGTAACCCACGCTGTTGTTATAGGCTGCATCCGAACCGACGTTGGAAATATTGAGGTAGAGATTGTTCCCTTCGCTCACATCCCAGGTGCCATCCGAATCACGGCTGATGGAAACGTTTTGGGTAGAAGGCGTCAGGTTGTTGATGGTACCCGTGGTGGTACCGGACAACACTGCCGCATCGTCACTGCCCGTGATGTTTACGACAATATCCTGGGTCGTGCCGTCCGTAGCTTTTACCGTGAATGTGTCCGTTACCTGCTGGCCTTCGTTGAGGCTGTCCGCCTTATTGTGGTCCAGCGTGTAAGTCCATTCGCCATTCATCAGGGCGAAGGTGCCATAGTTGCCAACCTGGTGCCTTCCTCGAAAGAGACCACGTCGCCATCGGCGTCTGATACGGAAAGCGAACCACTTGTTGAGACCGCAGCGCCGGCATTGGCCTCTGTCACGCTGCCGCTGAATGTGCCGGTAATGACAGAAGCGTCATTTTCACCGGTGACGGTAATGACGATTTCCTGCACTGTGCCGTCGGTTGCGGTGAGGGTAAACACCTCTTGTTGCTGTTCACCGTCTGTGAGTGTTTGGGCGTTGGCATTCAGGGTATAAGTCCAGACACCATCAACCAGTACCAGGGTGCCATAGCTTCCGCCAAGGGTGACGTTGTTGAAAGCGGGTGGTGTTTCCGCGTCAGGGTCGGTGATCGCCAGCGTGCCTGTGACAGATTGGCTGGCGCTGTCTTCACTGATCTGTGCGGAAACATCCCCGGTGACGACAGGCTTGTCATCACTGCCGGTGACCGAGATGGTAATTTGCTGTTCGGTGCCATCGCTTGCCGTCAGGGTGATCACATCCTGTGCGATTTCGCCTTCTGCGAGGCTGGCGGATTTGGTTTCGTCCAATACATAGGTCCATACGCCATCCGTCAGTGTCAGGGTACCGTAAGTGCTTTCGACGGAGGTGTTTTCAAAATAGGGCGAGTCATCGGTATCAACGTCGCTGATATTCAAGGTACCAGATACCGTCAGGTCGGACGGTGTGCCTACGTCCAGTTTCACGGAAGTGGCATTGCCGTCTGCATCCACCAGGAAGTAACTGCCATCAGCGGTCTGCACGATAACCGGCGGTGTTTTGTCGTTTTCGATTCCCGCAATATTGGTTTGCAGTACCAGTTTTCCATCTTGTGAAAGAGTGTACAAATCAACACCGCCGTCCGGATTCGGGGTCGCAAACACGGGTTCGCCATCGATATACCCGGCGGTAGACATGTAGGCACCTGAGCCGGTCATCGCATCTGTCTGCACCAGTTCGCCGCTCTGGGTCAGTTCAAATACGGTGGCATTGCTTCTGTGTTTCCGGAGGCAATGGCATAGGTACGGCCGTCTCCGGTTTGGTAGAAATTAACGGAAGCCCCACCGCCAATTTGAACAGCACTGCTGTCAACCGTGGTGAGGGCGGCAGTATTGTTGTCCACAACATACAGGGTGACGCCATCAGAGCCCGCCGTCGCAAGGTAAGTCACCGTGCCGACTTTGATGATGTCGACACCGGATACCACATCGTTGCTGGCGAATGTCATCCCTGTTTCAGTCAGGGCTCCGGTCTCGGCATCATAGCGAAGTATGTCAACCCGATCTGTCTGAGAGCGGGTGGCAATGACATACTCAGTGCCGTCATCCGCTTCAAACACCACGTTTTCACGCACGATACCACCACGGGTTTGGGACTGGGAGTTGCCAAACTCTGACAAGCCGCCGATTAAAGAAAGGCTGCCATCGCTGCCAATGCCCCAGGTGGTGATGGAGCCGCTGTTCTGTGAGGTGAGGAACAGGGTGGTTTCACCATCAATGTCAGCGATATTTGACTGGGTGAGACCATTACCCAGCGCGGCAGGGGAAATGCCGGCTGCAATAAGGGCGGCCGTGATGTCTCCGCTGGATGTGCTTATGACGGTTCCCGCGCTGGAGTCGTAGGTGAGGCGGTCTGTTTCTGTCAGTGTGCCGTCATTTTCGACACGGGAAATGACAGTGACGCCGCTGTAACCAAAATGGGTTGAAACCACATAGGGCACACCGTCAATGGTGGTTGTTGTGGTTGTCCAAGTGTTATTGCTGCCGTTGTCTACCACGTCACCATTCACCGAGAGGCTGCCGCCCAAATCGGGATTGATGGTGAACCCGGAAGCATTGACGCTGCCGGTTGTCACGCCGCTAACCACCGCCGCGTTATCAATACCGGTGACAGAAACCGTCACCGTATGCTGGGAACCGTCAGAGCCTGAGACAGTAAAGGTTTCCGTCTCTGACTGATCGCCGGGAATGGTGGCGGCCTTGTCCGGATCAACGGTGTAAGTCCACTGGCCGTTAACCAGGCTGAATGAGCATATTCCCCTTCCTGACTGCTGTCTACCAGGGTTGGCGGCGTTGCAGCATCCGGATCGGTAATGGTGATACTGCCGGAGACTGAACCCGAAGTGCCATCATCTGTGATCATGCGGTGAGATCGCCGGAGACATAGGCGGCATCATCGCTGCCAGTGACCGAGATGGTAATTTGCTGCTCTGTGTTGTCCGTTGCAGTCAGGGTGAAGACATCCTGCACCACTTCGCCATCTTTGAGTGGTGCTGCTTTGTCGGGATCCAGGGTGTAGGTCCACTCGCCGCTGTCGAGCGTGAAGGTGCCATACGTGCCTTCAATCGTGGTATCGGCAAACGATGGGGTGTCGTTGGCGTCGGCATCCGTGATTCCGATGGAGCCGGTTGTTGTGACATCTTCGGCGATATTCAGGTAGCTGATAGCGCTGGTTTCAGTGTAGGAGCCGTCGACCAGGGTCAGCTCGGTGCCGGGGACAATGGCTGGCCCATCAATTTGTACCAACACTGTCGTGGGTTCGCTTCCGCCATCGTAATAACCGTTGTTTTGGCTTTCACCAATACTCAGTACACCCATGGTGTAGGTGTTGCCGTAGGCATCTGTGTAATCAACGGTAGCCGTTACCGTGACTGGGTATTCGACCCCGTCAAGTTTGAGATTCTGGGTGGTATCGCCTTGCGCGGCGTTGGTCAGAGCGCCATCGCTGTCGGTGATGGTGGCGGTAAATCCGGCGTTGTTAAAGTGAAGAGAGTCAGGCTGGCTGCTGTTACCAAACGCCTCGCCATCGCTGTCTGCATCGTCACCCAGTATGTAGAGGTTGGGAACTGTCACAATTGGGCCGGTTGTCGTGCTCACGGCACCGGCAAAGTCGCCGGTAACAACCGGTGCATCATCCGACCCTTCAATGGTGATAACGATTTGGTGATCAGTGCCCTCAGAGTCCGTCAGGGTGAAGGTTTCGGTGGTGCTTTCACCGGCACCGAACGACTGAGCCGCCCCCGGAGTTAATGTGTATGTCCACTCGCCGTCTGTCAGGGTCAGCTTGCCGTATTGACCATCCAGTTCTGTGTTGTCGATTGTGGTGACGTCGCCGCTGTCCGGATCAACCAATGAGACGGAGCCTGAAACGCTGCTATCAACGCCTTCAACCAGATTGCCGGTGGTGTCGCCTGTGAGTGTCGCGGCATCTTCGGTACCGGTCACACTGATCACCAG
The DNA here is from genome assembly GCA_001310415.1 of Enterovibrio sp. JCM 19048. Classification (GTDB taxonomy): domain Bacteria; phylum Pseudomonadota; class Gammaproteobacteria; order Enterobacterales; family Vibrionaceae; genus Enterovibrio; species Enterovibrio paralichthyis. The sequence goes on from BAXE01000006.1 coordinate 144,759, forward strand.
CTCATGTTTGCCACCCATGGAGTCGGTGAGCGTAATGGTGTCGGTAACCGTCACCCCCGCATCCAGCGATTCCGCCAGCTCCGGGTCGAGGGTGTACGTCCATTGGCCATTGGCCATGGAGAAGGTGCCGTACTGGCCATCCTGATCGGTATCGGGCAGCGTAGGGTTGTCGTTGGCATCCGGATCGCTGATGGTAAGCGATCCGCCGGTGGTCAGTGATCCGGCTTCGTCAGTGACGCTGCCTGACGTATCACCGCTCAGTTCGGCGCATCTTCGCTGCCGGTAATAGTAATAACGATGTCATGCACTGTTCCATCAGACGCGGTAATGCTGATGGTGTCTGTGGTGGATTGGCCTTCATCCAGATATTGGGCGAGTTCAGGGTCGAGGGTGTAAGTCCAGTTGCCGTTTACCAGTTCCAGCGAACCGTATTGGCCTCGTATGTGCCGCTTGGCAGGGTGGGGTTTTCCCCTTCATCGGCATCGGTTAAACCCACAGTTCCAGATGTGGTGAGTACGCCCGAACCCTCAGTGATATTTCCTGTGGTAGTGCCGGTCAGAACTGGTTCCTGATCGGTGCCAGTGATGGTGATGGTAATGTCATGTTTCGAGCTGTCGGACGCCGTCACGGTAATCACGTCCGTGGTGGTTTCCCCATCCGGCAGTGAGACCACAGAATCCGGATCCAGCGTGTAAGTCCACTCGCCGTCATCCAACACCAGGGTGCCGTATTGCCCGTCGATGGTGTCGTTGGGAAGTGTCGGTGTGTCATTGGTGTCAGGGTCAAACAGGTCAATGGTGCCTGACGTGGTTAAGTTACCGCCGTCTGAGACTGAACCTATAGTGTCACCGCGCAGCACCGGCTCGTCGTTGGTGCCGGTCACGCTGATCACAATGCTTTGCTGGGTGCCGTCTGATGCGGTAAGGGTAATGACATCTGTGTCCAACTCCCCCGGATTGAGTGTGGCGGCAGCATCTTTGTCGAGGGTGTAAGTCCATTCCCCGTCGGTTAGTTCCAGTACGCCGTATTTGCCTTCAATGCGGGTGTTGTCAAACGCCGGGGTGTCATCGTCATCGACATCCGAGATAGACAGGGTGCCGGAAACAGTCTGGGCGACGCCATCGGTGGTGTCTGTCAGGCTGCCGCCAAATTCGCCGCTCACCACGGCAGATCGTCGGTGCCCTGAATGGTGATTTGGATATCCAGCGGTGTGCCGTCCTGTGCCAGCACTGTAATGGTTTCGGGCAGTGAATCCCCTGCATCCAGCGCATCAAAGGTTGCAGTGTTGGCAGGGTCTGAGGTGTAGGTCCAGTTACCGGCACGATCGATTACAATTTCGCCATAGCTGCCATTGTAAGTGCCGGGCTGGAAGAAATACTCACCGTAGTCAGCATCACTCACTGTAGCACGGCCGCTGGTGGTCAGCACGCTGTCAGTTTCGTTGATGGTGACGGCGGTTTTACCGCCAAATACGGCGGCATCATTGGTGCATCAATCGTGATGGTAATGGTTTGCACTGTGCCATCTTCAGCGCGCACGGAGAGGGTATCGGTCAGTTGATCCCCTTCACCTAAACGGTTTATTGCGCCTTTGGCGTCGTCAGAGCTGTATGTCCAGCTGCCATCGGCATCAATGGTCAGCTCACCCCAACGGCCAGTGATGGTTTGCGGAGTGAAAGTATTGTCATTGCCATCCACATCAGTAGATGTCAACTGACCGGACGTGCTCATAGTGCCATCGGCTTCCACAATGGTGCCGATGATATCCCCGGCAATTTGCGCCGGATCATTGGTGCCAATGATGGTCACCGTCAGTTCGGTTTCGGTGCCGTCAACGGAGCGCACAGTAATGGTGTCAGTGATTTTTTCGCCTTCGCTCAGGGTGTCGAGCGCTGCGCTTTGCGCTGGATCGGAAGTGAAAGTCCAGTTACCGGCGCGATCTATGGTGACCGAACCGTAGTCACCCATGTAGGTACCGGCCAGCATGAAAGATTCGCCAGCGTCCGGATCGACGACATTGATTGAGCCGGACACGCTGATCACATCGTTGGTTTCGTAGACGTCACGGCTGGAAATGGCTGAGAACACAGGGGCATCGTTAACACCCTCTATCGTCAGGACGATTTGCTGCTCCGTGCCGTCTTCCGCGCGCACGGTGACCACTTCAGTCAGGGTTTCCCCTTCCGGCAGGCGCTGGATAGCGCCCGTGGGGTCGGTGGTGGTATATGTCCAGTGACCGTCTTCATCAATAGTTACTTCGCCACGCGGTGTGGTAATGGTTTCAGCGATGAACTTGTTGTCGCTGCCGTCCACATCGGTCGAGGTTAGGGTACCTGATGTCGACATGGTGCCACCGTTGTCTGTGATGGTCGCAGTGATGTCCCCACCAATAACCGCATCATCGTTGGTGCCGTTGATATTGATGGTTATTTGGGTTTCCGAGCCGTCGACGGAGTACACAGTGATGGTGTCCGTCAGCTTCTCACCATCAGTAAGGGATTGAATGGCATCGCGGCTGCTGTCGCTGGCGGTATAGCTCCAGTTCCCGGCTGCATCAATCACCACTGAACCCCAGCTGCCTTCAAACGTTCCTGCTTGCATGAAGGATTCACCATTGTCGGCGTCGACCACATTGATGGTGCCATTGGTTGACATGACGCCATAGCTTTCGGTGAGCTCCCCGGTGCTGATGGCCGAAAATACCGCGTCGTCGTTGACACCCTGAAAGGTGATTTCAATCTGCTGCTCAGTACCGTCTGCAGCGCGAACTGTCACATATTCGGTCAGGGTCTCGCCTTCGCCCAGCGCCTTGATTGCGCCAGTCGGGTCGTTGGAAACGTAGCTCCAACTGCCATCTTCGTTGATGGTCAGTTCTCCGCGCAGGGTTGGAATCGTCTCTGCGACAAAGGTGTTGTCTTCTCCGTCGACGTCCGCGGAGTTCAGTTGCCCGGAAGCTTGCAACGCGCCGCTGTTATCGACGATGGTGGCGGAAATGTCGCCGGATATCAGCGCTGGGTCGTTGGTGCCTTCGATATTCAGCACTATGTCATGAGTGCTGCCATCTGATGCGGTAATGGTGATCACATCCGTGGCTTGCTCGCCTTCAGCCAGTGGCGCTACCGCTTCTTTATCGACGGTGTAGGTCCAGTTGCCATCTTTGACGACCAGGGTGCCGTATTCCCCTTTGTACGTGCCGTCATTGAGGGTGGTTTCGTTGTTCGAATCCGGGTCGATAACGTTAATTGAACCGGAAGCGGAAGCGGGAACCGTGCCGGTGCCGTCGGTGACAGTACCGGTTAAATCGCCCTCCAGCGTGGCGTCATCATCGGTGCGGGTAATGGGCAGAGTGATACTTTCCTCGACCGTGTTTTTGCCATCCGACACACTGACGGTCACGGTGATTTCACTTAGGTTGAGAATGTCATCGTCGATAGCAGCAGCACCTGCTTCTGTCAGCACGACCTGATCGCCTTCAATGCGGAAATAACCATTTGGGTCATTGGTGACAGATACCGTCAGAGTATCGCCATCCCCGTCACTGGCTGAAATGGTAGCGACTGGGCTGCCTTCGGAGACATTTTCATCCTCGGTCAGGGCTACCGGCGTCAGTGTTACCTCGGGAAGGTCTTCCACGGCAGCAACGTCTACGTTCACGTTGCCGGAGAAAGAGGTGGTGCCATCGGTAATGTCGACGGTGAAGGAAATGTCCCCGTTGTAATTGGGTGGCGGGACAAGGGTAAACGAGCCGTCGCCATTGTCTTTTATTGAAACACCGTCAACGTCTGAGCGAACGCCGGTGATGCGGATATTGTCGCTATCGCCACCGGTGATCGCGCCAAGGATATCTTCGCGGGAAAGAATAATTTCCCCATCTTCTTCTGCACGGATATCAAGGCCACTAAAGGTGGGGGAGTGTAGGGGTCATCCTGGGCGGTGCTGAACAGGCTGCCATATCGGGCGCTGCCCAGAGATTCGATTTGTGCTGAGGTTACCCCGGAATCAGTCAGGCCTGTGGTATCGAATCCGACGGTGATCTGCTGCCCCTCGTAGGTGTTACCTTCAATGATCACCTGGGAAGTGAGAGCCGAGCCTGAGGCAGCTTCGCCGGCGGCCGTTTCTGTCCCTTCCTGCTGGGTAGGGTCATCACCCTCTTCAATGGCAGCGATGATATCGGCAACATCGGAAGGAAGATCCAGGCCGGAAAAACCCTCTTCCGTCAATATCAATGCTTCATCCAGCACATCAACCTGTTCTTGTTCTTCTGTCACCAGCCAGGCATTTTTTCCATTGGGTACAGACACCACATCGCCAGATTCAATAACGGTGTTTGGCAGCGCCGGCACGACTTCGCCGTCTGGTTTCACTATAAATGCCTGTCCAACTACCTGACTCAGAACCAAGTTGATAGCCATAATCATCTCCCGGTTTTAATGACTCAAAATGGAGTCATTTGTTTACTATTCGCTCAGCTTGTTAAACGTAGTACAGAAAATTCTCGGCTGATAAACCGTCATGGCGGAAAGACAAACTTTTGATAGTAAAGTGTTTCATTGTTGAGACGGGCAGGGTTTTATGTGCGCTGCAGGAGGAGGGGAGAAAGCGACTTGCCGGGAAAAAAGTCTTTGCTGTTTAAGTGCCTAAATGTGATTTATATCATGTGGAATTGGCAGTCGGTTTAAATTGCCACTAGTTTTAAGAGACGAAGTTGCGTTTCAAATGCGAGACGTTGCGGCACCAATTACTGTCAAATAAACCGACAGTTGGATGTAACCAACAGTGTCATAAGGAAGGCCCAATGAAAGGTTTGGTTAAGAACGAGCCAATCGTCGTGCTTGCAGACGAAGATCTTTCTCATATCGATTTTTTCCAGCAGGTGCTGGGCGAAAGTGGTTACTGGCTCCGCTCCGTAGCGACTCCGGAAAAACTGATGACCATTCTGGAACAGCATCCGGTCAATATTCTCGTTGTGGATATCAATTTTCCCTTCACTACCGGTGGCTCGCTTGCAAAAGAGCTGCGAAAAATTCGCCTGCTGCCAACCTGCCAGGACACGCGCATTGTCGTGACTTCCCAAGAATATTCCAGCGAGCAGAAACAGGAAGCTTACCGCGCAGGAGCCTGTGACTACACTATTTACCCGATTGCGCCGGAAGAGTTGTTCCTCAAAATGGGAACGCATCTGACCGCCGGGGCGCGCAAAAGCGTGGCCGGCGCGTTAAGCCGCAGCTTCAACACTCTGTCTGAAGCCAACATGGCGCTGTATCCCCTGATGGCGACAGCAAGAAGTTGTACCCAGATGCTGCGCCAGACTTCGCTCAGCAACAAACAGGCTATGTATGTTGATACGTTGAACAAAAGCTTGAAACGGGCAGCGGTTATTGCCGACAACCTGCGTGACTTTGAAGAGCTGTCGAATGATTTGCTGGCTCTGGAGACTACGCCGTTTGACCTTGACCAGTTGCTGGGAAGTTTGCGTGACTACCTCATCGGTGAAGCTGAAAGCCGGTCTGTTGAGCTTCTGTTCAACGTCCCGCTGGATGTTCCGCGCTCGCTGGTCGGTGACCCGGATCGCTTTCGCCGTATCCTGCTCAATATTATCAGTGAAGCCATTATCATCGGCGAGGGCCAGCCGATTATCCTGAGTATTTCCACCAAACAGCTGACCGACCATGCGGTGACGCTTGAGGTTGCCATCAATCAGAAGGTCACCGATGACGATGCCACGTTTGATGAACTCGAGGAGCTGGCAGAGCGTGTCGCTATCGCGAAGTCAGAAGTGGATGAGTCGGTTAACCTGCTGATTGCCAGCTGCCTGATTGAGCAGATGGGCGGTGAGGTATTACAGGAGCAATACGACAAAGACGCAGGTGTGTATTTCAATGTGGAACTGCAATTGGCCAAAACCACCTCGGACAAGAGTTTTGCCGTACCGGTTGACCTGCGGGAATTGCGGGTACTGATTGTCGATGACAACCCATCTTCCATCGCTGTTCACCAAGCGATCATCGAGTCGCTGGGCTTTAAGGTTGATTCCGCCAAAAGTGTCGATGCCGCTTATACCGCTATCGTTGAAGGGCACATGGACATGGAACTGGAGCCCTATGATCTGGTGTTGCTTGACTGGCATATGCCGGGCAAAAAAGGGTTCCACCTGCTTGAAAAACTGCAGGGTGAACTGGCACCGGAGAAGCACCCGTTGGTGATTGTGATCAGCGCCTTCGACAAAGCGAAGATTGACAGCGAACGTGGCCGTGGAAAGATTGCCGGCTACCTGCACAAACCCATTTCTGCCTCAGTCATGTTCGACACCATCATGGATGTGATGGGACATAACCTGCCCAAGACCCACCGCCGTATCCTGGATGCCAAAGCCGGCATGTCCGGCGTTTCTGTGAGTGGTGGCGGCCGCCGTGTGCTGGTTGTTGACGATATGCCCATCAACCAGCAAATCGCCAAAGAGGTGTTGATCAGCAACGACTTTCAGGTCGACTTTGCCGGGTCAGGTAAAGAAGCGTTGGCAAAAGTCTGTCCGGCTCCGGAACTGTATGACGCGGTATTGATGGATCTCGAAATGCCGGAAATGAACGGACTGGAAGCGACCCGCATCATCCGTGAAACGGCAGACATGGAAGCGCTTCCCATCTTCGCTGTTACTGCCCATACCATGGAGCGCGACCGCCAACGCTGCATGGAGGCGGGTATGAACGACCACATTTCCAAACCGTTGGATGCTGATGCCCTGTTGCAAAAACTGGCGGCATATCTGGGCTTGGTGGTGACCTCAGTGGTACCGAGTGACAGTAAAGCTACTGAAAATGCAGACGACTATGAGTATGTCGATATCAAAGATGGCGTGAAGCGTGTTATCGGCAACGAAACGCTCTACTTCAAGCTGCTGAGCGATTTTGTCCATCAGGCCCGCAGTCAGGAAAACCAGATCTACCGTCTGCTTGATGCCGGTCGACAGACAGAAGCCGCCGAGCAGGCTCACACCATCGCGGGCAGTGCCGGGAACCTGTCGATTAATGCGCTCAGGAAATCAGCCAAGCAGTTACAAAACACGTTGATGTCACTGGATGACTATAAAAATGCCCTGGCCCGCTTTAAAAGGGACATGAATAATGCGATCCGTGAAATTGGCGAAATCCTCCTTAACCGCAGCAACACGGCCTTGCCGGAACACTTGCTGAAACCCCTGCCGGATCCCGCCAGCAACAGTGAGAAAAACAAGCCTTCGTCATTTTCTGATGGCGCTTTCCTGCAGCGGCTGAGTGCCTTCCGTAACCAGATTAAATCGCAGGAACTGATCGCGATTGATACCTACTACCAGTTGCTGATGGATTATTGCGATGTGGCGAGTGCGCTCAAACCTGTGGGCGACAAACTGATTGAACTGGAATACACCCAGGCCCTGACGGCGCTTAACATCTTTATGACTGACAACGAGCTTGACGAAGCCATTGAAGAGAAGGGGATGTCCAATGCTGGTTAAACAGAATATGCCTGAAAAAGACACCCTGCTGATCATCGATGCATCGCCCAACAGCATTCGCATTCTCAATGCCATTTTGGGCGAAGAGTACCGCGTGGTTTTTTCGACAACAGGTGCCACCGCCAAAGTGCTGGCGAAATCGGAAAACCCGAAACTCATCCTGATGGACATCGATTTGCCAGACATGGATGGCTTTGAGCTTTGCCAGTCGTTTAAAACCGGTACTGCGACAAAAGATATTCCCATCATCCTCATTACAGAGCACAAGGAAGACGAAGAGCGGGAAATGGGTTTTCGTATCGGATGTTCGGATTACATCGCCAAGCCGGTATCCCCCGCGGAAGTGAAACTGCGCATTTATAACCAACTCCGAATCCGCCGTAATGAAGAGCTGATTGTCCAGCGCGCACTCTATGACTCCCTCACCGGGCTTGCCAACCGCAACCTCACCCTCGACAGGCTTCGTTATGCCATTGCCCATGATTTACGCCGCGGTTTGCTGACCGGTGTCATGCTGGTGGATATCGACAATTTCAAAATTATCAACGACACCCTGAGCCACGACGTGGGGGATCAAGTGTTGGTGGAACTGTCCCGTCGCATTGGAAAAACGGTGCGGGAAGTCGACACCGTAGGTCGCGTCAGTGGGGACGAGTTCTTGATCGTGTTGCCGGGCTTGCACCAGACCGAAAATGCCTCTCAGATCGCCAGTAAACTCAGAAAAGAGATTGGTAAGCCGGTGCAGCTAAGTGGTGGTGGGGAAGTACATGTCACGGCCAGCATGGGGATTGCCCTTTCACCGTTGGATTCGGATGACTTCAAGCGATTGTTTGCCAGCGCCGATTTGGCCAAACATCAGGCCAAACAAGGTGGAAGGGACAGCTACCGTCTTTACACGTCAGATATGAATGACAACATACAGCGCCGTATGCGTATCGAATATCACCTGGTGTGGGCGTTGTCACGCGGCGAGTTTAAAGTGGCTTACCAACCGTTGATTGATCTAAAAACAATCAGGTGGTGGGAGCGGAAGCCTTGTTGCGCTGGCACAACGAAGAGCTGGGGCATGTGTCTCCCGTCGAGTTTATTCCCATCGCAGAACAGTCCAACCTGATCCATGAAATCGGCAAGTTTGTTCTGGATACTGCTACCCGTGATTTCCTGACATTGACCAATGAAGCGGGCGAGTTAATCCACGTAGCAGTGAATATCTCCCCGCAGCAGATCCGCCAGCCGGAATTTGTAAGAGATTTGGAAAGCATTCTTGAAACCAACGGGTTTGCCCCTGAGCGTCTTGAAGTCGAGGTGACGGAAGGCTTGCTGCTCAGCAATCAACCCAACGTCAAAGAGATCATCGGCAAACTGCACAATATCGGTGCTGCGTTGTCGATGGATGACTTCGGTACCGGTTATTCCTCTCTCAGCTACCTGCTCCAGTTCCCGTTTGATGCCCTGAAAATCGACCGGGAGTTTGTCGATGGCATCACGGATGTCGAGCTGAATGAAGCACTGGCAACCGCGGTGATTTCCATGGCACAGGGACTGAACCTGAAAACGGTCGCTGAGGGGGTGGAAACCGCCGAGCAACTGGAAATGCTCAAATCCAAAGGGTGTGACTTGGCGCAGGCTTTTACCTCAGCCGCCCGTTGGAGATAGACAAGTTCAGGGAATTTATCGGGGTCAGCGACGTTACTCAGCAAGCGGCCGAAAATTGTGAGATTGAAAAATCCTGAGCCAGAAGATGGCACTCCAAAAAGCGAACCTAGCGTTCGCTTTTTTCTGCCCAGATATTTCTGAGTTTGCACAGTTCGTTGAGCACTCTCGGTGACGTCAAAAATTCCTTTAAGGGAAAAGTAAGCGAACTCCGTTCGGATAACCTCAGTCTTTAATATGAAAGTTAATATAAAACATAGGGATAACTTCAATTACGCAGCGTTTTTCTTGCTCATTTTTGTTCTCATTTTGAGACTCAAATTTCATATTTGAAACCTTTTTACGCCTCAGCTATTGATTGAACCATGGTCACTCAGTTTGAAGTGATTGGAGGATGTGATGGCTAAACGAGATCTTGCAGTCGAAGCGGTAACAGGCAGCGTTTCAGTGATCAGTAATGCGGGAAAAATAACGCAACTGGTTGAGGGTGAATCGCTAAAGGCCGGTGACATTGTGGCAACGGAATATCAGGAAGATGCATCAGTCACTGTCGATGGACAGCTGATTGAGCTTCTCAACTCGTCAGTGGTGATGGGTAGTGATGAAGACACGCCCCTGGTTTGGCCGTCATCGACACCTGCACTGACCGTAGAAATCGTCAGCAACCAAATTGAACTGGTGGAGGTTGGGTCGCCCGTTGATTTCTCTCTGATGGAAAACAAAGACGGCTCTTTGTTAGATTCATTGTATGAGGCCACCAGTGCGTTGAACCCTGATGTCTCCCTATCTTCCTCTGCATTTACCTCATTACTCTCTGTCCGTTATGGCACCTATGTTCTAGAGCAACTCGCTGACGAGATTGAAGACCGCCTGAATGAAAACGTCATTGTTGGCACATCTCAGGATGAGGAGATCTCAGGCACCGATGCTGACGACGTGGTTTTCGCACGGCAAAGCAACGATATCGTCTATGGCTTGGCGGGCGATGACCGTCTTTACGGCAGCCAGGGAGACGACCTGCTCAGTGGTGGAGAAGGTGATGATACTTTGTATGGCAGTGAAGGTACTGACGACCTGCAAGGTGATGCGGGGGATGACCTTCTCTATGGCGGCAATGCCAAAGACATACTCAATGGCGGAAGCGGCGACGATCTTCTCTATGGTGGAAAAGGCGTGGATTTTCTGTCGGGCGGTGCGGATAACGATACCCTCTATGGCGATGTAGGCAACGATACTTTAAAGGGTGACGACGGGGATGACCGCCTGTATGGCGGCAAAGGTAATGACTCTATGCTTGGCGGCGCCGGTGAGGACCGCCTTTGGGGTGATAAGGGCAATGATACTGGCCGGGGGTGATGATAACGATCTGATATATGGCGGCGTCGGTAATGACTTGGTCAAAGGCGACAGTGGTGATGACACCCTCTACGGCAGTGACGGTAACGATCAGGTATTCGGCAACACAGGCGCTGACAAACTCTATGGCGGGGACGGCGATGACCTGCTGGATGGCGGTCAGGGAGATGATCATCTGAATGGTGGTAGTGGTGACGATACCTTGCTTGGCGGCGATGGGGATGATCTGCTTCTGGGCAGTAGCGGCAGCGATATTGTGTATGGTGGTTCGGGCAACAACACACTGACACTCGGCAGTGGCGATAATATCGTTGTGTACGATGGTGCCGGAAACGACAGGGTGACAGATTTCAGCACCCGCGATGACAAAATTGTCGTTCCCCGTTCGCTGGGATTCACTTCTCTGGTCAGTCTGGCACTGCTGCAGGTGGGTGCGGATACGGTACTGACCATTGGCGGTAACACGTTAACGCTGAGCAATGTTTCTCTCGACAAACTGACTGATGACCATTTTATTTTCGCCAGTGATGATGCCTTTGCGGCGTACACCTCACAGGTTGAAATCTCTCTAGACCAGACCGCTGTGGTGAATGCCAGTCAGGGCAATTTCCTTGCGTCGGGAAATTTGCTCGACAACGAGGACTTGGTCGGCGGATGGCATGTTTCAACCATCACCCTCAATGGCGCGGTTTATGAGCTGGGTGTTGGCGTTGCTGTGATTGAAACCGAGCGTGGAGAACTGACGGTTTATGGCTACGGTGATGATGTTCATGAGGCGGGTGACTATGTTTATCACGTAACCTCCGAAGCCGCTTTGGATGAGGCGCTGGACACTTTCGAACTGGGCTTTGCCAATGAAGTTGGCGATGAGATGTCGGCTGAGTTGTCTATCCAGACTGGTGTTGAGATAACAGACCTCGGCGATTTGGTCGACGACAATGCCTTTCAGGCTTCTCAGACAATGATCTGTTGTTGGGGGACAGCCAGGACAATGTGCTGATGGGCTTCGCGGGTGACGATTTTATTGATGCGGGGCTGGGCAATGACCTTATCACCGGTGGGCAAGGCTCAGACGATATGTATGGTGGTGAGGGTTCTGATACGTTTGTATTCCTACAATCTGATGCGGCATTGGGCACGGTGGATACAATCCACGATTTCTCCCTTAGCAACGACAGCGTTGATCTCAGCGACATTCTCGCTGATGTCGCCAGTGAATCCCTCGACAGTTATCTGGTGTCGCTGGAAAACAACGGGGCGGGAGAAGCGGTGCTTTCTGTTGCGACCACGGGTGAGGAGGTTGATCAGCAGATCACCCTGGCCAACCTGTCTGTATCCGACATCGCAGAAGGCCTGCAAATGACAGGCTCTTCGAGCGGTCAGGAAATCATCAATACGTTGATTGAGGAAAACATCTTACTGACTTCATCAACATTCTAAGGAAGGTTGAGAGGGAATGCTGGGTGGTTCAACGAGGCTCACCCAGCCATCCCGCCACGGTCTGCACAGGATCGCCGCCTTGAGTGGGGGTCAGCCAAACGGCAATTGCGTCGGCGGTAGTGTCAGGCACGGTAAAACGCCATTCGCCTTGTCCTGCTTTTTCGCCAAACGCGACCACCACAAAATTATGCTCCAGCGTTTTACCCCGGTTTTCACCCCGTTTCACATCGGTGCGTTGGTTCATCGCCAGCAAAGCGTAATGGGCTTTAAGCGATTGCCCGTTTCCGTAGTGCAGATTCAGGGTTGAACCTTCAAGGTTGGCGGTCAGTGATGCGGCTTTCGGGCCTGTTACGAAAGGCACAGGCTGGCGGGAGAAAAAGCCGCGCCACTCCTGATCATTGATAAACCATCCCGGTGTATAAACGCCGCTGGCATTGGCTTGTGTGACTTTCTGCCGTTGGCGCTGGGAAAACTCCGGTTTGGCAAAACGGTCCGGCCAGCCAATGTAATTCCAGTAGTCGACATGAAAAGCCAGTGGGATCACCTCTGTCCATAACCCCTCTTGCGCAGCCAACCGGTTCAGGGCGGCATCCGCCGGTGGGCAACTGCTGCACCCTTCTGATGTAAAAAGCTCAACAACGGTTGCCGGTGAACCGTGATTTTCCCAGATCTGGCACTGGCCGATGCTGAAAACAGCGCGGTGAGGGCAACACTGAGCGCAAGGGGATATTGCATGATAAGGCTCCTAATCTGGACTGAAGACAGCGACTTCAGCGAATTCAGGTACAAAAAGGAGACCTAAATGGAAAGGATTTACTTTCATTTGACCTTCATCCTTGTGCCATTTAACAAACCTGAATGGTCATTTGACTATGCTATTAAAAGACCAAAGACCAAAGACCAAAGACCAAAGACCAAAGACCAAAGACCAAAGACCAAAGACCAAAGACAGTGAGGCACTATGAGAGTACTGGTTATCTTCCTTCTAACTTTGTTTGTTGCCACAGGCTGCCGGATCACCAGCATTGAGGGTGAAACCGATGATGTGGAAATCAAGGTGAATTCGAAAGGGGATGGTGATTATGATGGCGATTACGAAGGCAAAGGAAAATTCTGCCCTCCTGGTCAAGCCAAGAAAGGCCGTTGTTGAGGCAACGTATGGCTGACAACATTGAAGCCTGCATTGTAATGACCACGTTTGCCGATGAGGATGTCGGCAAACGTATCATCAATGCTTTGCTGGAGAAAAAGCTCGCCGCCTGTGTGCAGGTGATGCCAATCCATAGCTACTACCATTGGCAGGGCAAAGTGGAAAAAGACAGCGAAAAGCTGGTTTTCATCAAAACCCTGACATCACTGTACGCGCAGGTTGAAGCGGAAATCTGCCGCCTGCATGACTACGATGTTCCGGAAATACTGCAAATTCCCGTTGGGGCAGGTTTGGGGGCCTATCTGGGATGGATGGAGGAAAGCTGTTCACCCACAGGGGAATAACCTTCCATCACACTTACAGATCGAGATATAAACGCAGCATGTCTTTGTGCTGGATTCCGTTTTCCCACACCGGCTCTTCGTAGTTATCCAGAAAATGGTTTTTCACTACGCTCTCCACCCGAAAACCCAAACGCTGATAAAACGCCAACTGGTAGCCGAATGTACCGGTTCCTAGCTCAATCCGCTTTATGTCACGGGCTTTGAGCGAGGTAAGCACATAGCGCATCAGTCGGGTGCCCCAGTTTTTCCCCTGCAGATCCGGAGAGATAGCCAGGTTGGAAAGCTCCGCGACATGGCTTTTTTCCGGCGTTACCACACAGGCACCGACCACGTTTTCCTTATCCAATACCCCAAAACACCAGGAATCGAGCAGATAAGTCGCGATATTGGCGGCCGAAGGGTCTGCTTCCAGCAACAGGCTGGGCGGGATTTGTAAGGGTGAAATTTCAGCGAAATTCATAGTATCGCTGGCATGGTCGGTTTTCGATAACGCAGCTTTTCTGCGCGTTGACGTATTGCGGAAAGGTTCTGTTACTGCCATAGAATTTTAGGTTCGTGCTTGGGCCACGTCCGGTGAGGCTCGCAGCAGGTTGGGGTTGCTCACTAAGCCAAGGTGCAGCGCAACTCGACGGTATTACCTGTGGGTCTTGGATGTAAATTGAATTGCCGAATCCTTGTGCACCATATCGCTTTTTGAATCCTTCTGTTTTCACACCATGGGAAGCGAGGTGTTCCAAAATTGCAGTCTCGTCCTGAGCGGCGATACGCAGGCAAAAATGGTCCATATTGTTTCCCGTTTCACCCGGTGCATCGCCTCCCAGTGCACCCAATTGACTATTAATGCTGACAATGTCAATCAGGGCATTTCCGGCACGAAGTTGGATAAGACCAACATCGGGAGCGGTTTCCCGCTCTACGATACAACCGAGCACCTCAGTATAAAACGTGACCATTTCATTGCGTTTGTCAGTTCTGAGAACCAGGTGATCTATGTCCAGAATTTCAAGCATAATTTCTCTCCAATCTGACAGTCAGTCATCAAAGCTGATTGTTTAGGTGCAAACAGGCCGGCAAACCCAGAATGTGGTGGCATTTCAACCAATGAAGGATTGGCTCTGAGGATAACGAATTTTTACAAATTCGGTTCAACTTATGCGCATTGTGCGATCAGGGTTCAAGAGTGTCGTGAGAAGCACGGTTGTAGAAGCGCGGTGAATCTGTGCGAGGCAGGTGCACCAGGTTCAGGTTGGTTTTGATGGCTGTGCTGACCGCCAGCGAGGTTGGGGTGCAAGGGTGATCAGGGTGCCGACCCCGGCCATCAGTGTTTTTTGCACCAACTCGATGCTGCACCGGCTGGTCACCAGAATCGCTTGTGAAGACATTAACGCTTTGCCGCGAAGCGCGGTTCCAATCGCCTTGTCCAAGGCGTTGTGCCTGCCAATGTCTTCCCGGCAAAGCAAGATCTCGCCCTTGTCATCGACCAATAATGCAGCGTGAATGGCACCACTGATATGACCGAGGGACTGCCATTGGCGCAGCGAGTCGCGCAATTTCAAGATGGCGGCATCGCTTAAAGGCTCAACAAAAGGCTGGGGCTCAAAACCCGGAATAGCCTGTTCGAGGGATTCCGCCCCGCAAATGCCACAGCCCGTGCGTCCGGCCAGGTGTCGCTTGGTCAGGGAAAGTCTGGCTTGGGCGCGGTTGGCGAGTTTGACATCCACAATCAGCGCGTCATCCTGCGGCTCAATGATGATGTCGTGCACTTCGGTACAGTCACGGATGATGCGCTCAGTGAAAGAAAACCCATAGATAAAATCTTCGACATCCTGCGGTGTGGTCATCATCACCGCATGGCTGACACCGTTATAACTGATAGCCAGCGGTGTCTCGCTTGGCAAAGTGGCAAAGCAAGTGGACTGATTGGCGTTGTCGAGATAGTGGTGTAGCGAGTGTGGGGGCAATTCTGCATTCGGGGTGTCAGACTCGTCTATCCGTTTTCGATTTGTCATGGGAAACCTTTTCAGCCGCTCAGACCCTAATCATAGTTCACTATCAAAGTTAACAGTCTACTGTGCTGAAACGGATGCCAAAACGGTGACATGACGCTTTGTCGCAAACGCAATGCCGTCAGGCGCAATCTCATATTTCCACCTTAACGCAGCACTCTACCATGAGCACATTATGGTGGCGGATTTCCGCCTACACGCGGTGAAATGGCTACACTTTCGGTGCAGAGATCATCATTGCAGTTATCCTCAAACCGGCTAATCAGGACAAAGGAATGACACATTACTCAGGATTTGGGTTATTCAAGCATGCGCTGACGTTTCATGAAAACTGGCAACGGGCTTGGCGCAATCCGACACCGAAGCCCCATTACGATGTGATCATCGTCGGCGGTGGCGGCCACGGATTGGCAACGGCCTACTACCTTGCCAAAGAGTGCGGGGTCAAAAATGTCGCCGTATTGGAAAAAGGCTGGCTGGGTGGCGGTAACACCGCGCGGAATACCACCATTGTGCGCTCCAACTATCTTTGGGACGAAGCCGCACACCTTTACGAACACTCCATGAAACTGTGGGAAGGGCTGTCGCAGGAGCTGAACTTCAACCTGATGTTCAGCCAGCGCGGCGTGCTGAATCTCGGCCATACCCTGCAGGATATGCGTGATATTGAGCGCCGGGTCAGTGCCAACCGCCTGAACGGCATCGACAGTGAAGTGCTGGATACCAAAGCGGTGCGGGATTTAGTGCCGCTGCTCGATTGTTCAGAAAATGCCCGCTATCCGGTACTCGGTGCCAGCTGGCAACCCCGCGGTGGTGTCGCGCGCCATGATGCTGTTGCCTGGGGCTTTGCCCGCGCGGCAGACAGTCTGGGCGTTGACTTATCCAGCAAACCGAAGTGACCGGCCTTCGCATTGAAGATGGCCGCATCAAAGGCGTTGAGACAGCAAGAGGCTTTATTGGTGCAGACAAAGTGGGCTGCGTGGTGGCCGGTAATTCCGGCGAGCTGGCGCGCATGGCGGGCATGACACTGCCGGTTGAATCCCACCCTTTGCAGGCCATGGTTTCAGAGCCCCTCAAACCCTGCATTGATACCGTGATCATGTCGAATCAGGTGCACGGGTATATCAGCCAGTCCGATAAAGGGGATCTGGTGATTGGTGCTGGGATCGACAGTTACAACGGCTTTGGCCAGCGCGGTTCGTTCCCGGTGATTGAACACACCATCTCCGCCATTATCGAAATGTTCCCTTTCCTCAGCCGCGTGCGAATGAACCGCCATTGGGGTGGAATCGTGGATACCTGCCAGATGCTTGTCCCATCATCAGCAAAACCGACATCAAAGGGCTCTTTTTCAACTGTGGCTGGGGCACCGGCGGATTTAAAGCCACGCCCGGATCCGGCCATGTGTTTGCCCACACCCTTGCCAATGGCTCGCCGCATCCGCTGGCCGCACCGTTCAATCTCAACCGGTTTGTGACTGGCTACCTGATTGATGAACACGGCGCTGCGGGCGTTGCACATTGAGTTAACTGTCTGAAAACGTTGCGGGATTGAGGAAGAAAAATGCTACGGATTTACTGCCCCTACTGTGAAGAGCACAGAGAAGAAGACGAATTCAGCTATGGTGGCGAGGCGCACATTGTACGCCCCAAAGACCCGGATGCGGTCAGCGATGAAGAATGGGGACACTACCTGTTCCACCGCCAAAACATCAAAGGCAGTCACCGCGAAATGTGGTACCACGCGACAGGATGCCGCAAGTTTTTCAACGTCCAGCGCAATACGGTGACTTACAAGATAGAAGCGGTTTACAAAATGGGTGAAGCCGCCCCAGAGACGACAACATCAGGGAATGCTGGGGAGGCGAAGGCATGAGTCAGATTAACCGACTGGACCAGGGTGGGCGCATTGACCGCCAATCTTCTTTCACGTTTACCTTTAACGGTGAGATTTATCAGGGGCACAACGGGGACACCCTGGCGTCGGCGTTGCTGGCAAACGGGGTGAAAGTGATTGGCCGCAGTTTTAAGTATCACCGTCCACGCGGCATTTTAGGCTCGGGCGCGGAAGAGCCCAATGCCATCCTGCAGGTGGGTTTGGATGACGCTACCACCTTACCGAACCAACGTGCAACCCAGACTGAACTCTACGACGGGCTGGATGCCACCACAGTGAATGCATGGCCGAGCCTTGACCGCGATGCCATGGCACTGTTGGGCAAAGTCGGCGGAGCCATGATGCCGGCAGGTTTCTACTACAAAACCTTTATGAACCCGCCATCGCTGTGGCCGACCTATGAAAAACATATCCGTAACGCGGCGGGGCTGGGTGAGATCCCCAAAGCGCGGGATCCGGATTTGTACGATCACATGCACCAGCATTGCGAAGTGTTGATCATCGGCGCAGGCCCAGCGGGTCTGATGGCGGCAAGACAACTTGCGGGCATTGGCCTTCGCATTATTGTGGTGGATGAGCAATCCGAAATGGGCGGCAGCTTACTGCATTGCCGGGAGCAGATAGACGCCCAAGCAGCAATTGCCTGGCGTGATGAAACGCTGGCGCTGCTGGAGGCAGATAGCAAGGTCACCCTGTTGCCGAAAGCGACCGCATTTGGCTACTACGATCATAACTTTGTCGGTGTGGTAGAGCGCAAAACCGACCACCTTGGTGATGACGTGCGGGGCATTCGCCAGCGTATCCACCATATCCGTGCGGCGCAGGTCTTGCTTGCGACCGGTGCCATTGAGCGCCCGCTGGTGTTTGGCAATAACGATTTGCCGGGCAGCATGCTGGCGTCGGCCATTTCTGTCTATCTCAACCGTTATGCGGTCGCGCCGGGTGAAACCCTGGTACTCATGACCACCAATGACGAAGCCTATGACGCGGCGATCAGCTGGCATCAAAGCGGCAAAACGGTCGCGGCGATTGTCGATACCCGCAGCTTTTCGGATGGAGAGCGTGTCAGGCAAGCCAGGGAGTTGGGCATTGAGGTGCTGTTTGGTCATGCGGTCACCAATCTACAGGGCAGTAAATGCGTGACCGGCGCAGAGATCGTCCCGTTAGAAAAAGACGGCCGCTCGGTCGCGGGCCCGATCAAAGTGATCAACTGCGATCTGGTTGCCAGCAGTGGCGGCTGGAGTCCGGCGCTGCATTTGAGCTGCCACACCGGTGGTCGTCCTGTCTGGCGTGATGATATCGCCGCTTTCGTCCCAGCGGGCAATGTGGAAGGGATGGATTACGCAGGGTCTGTCGCGGGAGAAGGCACCCTGCTGGATGTGATGCAAAGCGGGGCAGACGCGGCTTCACGCATAGCTTCTGCTCTGGATGTGGTGCCGCTGGAAAGTGCGTTGCCTGTGGTAGAAACTTTCCAGACCGATCCAGCAATGGCCATGTATCTGGTGCCTTACCGTTTGCCCGTCAGCCGGGCACCTAAACAATTTGTCGACTTCCAGAACGATGTGACAGCGGCTGGCATAGAGCTGGCTGTGCGTGAAGGGTATGAGTCGATTGAACATATCAAACGCTATACCGCCATGGGTTTTGGTACTGATCAGGGGAAAACCGGCAACATCAACGGTATGGCCATTGCGGCAAGGGCGATGGGCAAAACCATTGCAGAAACCGGCACCACCATTTTCCGCCCTATGTACACGCCGGTGACCTTTGGTGCGCTGGCCGGGCAACACGTCGGTAAGCTGTTCGACCCAGAACGCTACACCGCCATGCACCAGTGGCACATTAAGCACGGTGCCAAGTTTGAGGATGTCGGCCAGTGGAAGCGCCCGTGGTATTTCCCGAAAGAGGGCGAGTCCATGGAAGACGCGTTGGCGCGGGAGTGTAAAGCCACCCGCGACAGCGTCGGCATTCTGGATGCATCCACGCTCGGCAAAATTGATATCCAGGGCAAAGATGCCCGGGATTTCCTCAACCGCATTTACACCAATGGCTGGGACAAACTCGCACCGGGACGCTGTCGCTACGGCGTGATGTGTCATGAAGACGGCATGGTGTTCGATGACGGCGTGACCTCCTGCATTGCCGATGATCATTTCCTGATGACGACGACCTCTGGCGGCGCTGCGGGCGTGCTGCGCTGGCTGGAAGTGTGGCACCAGACGGAATGGCCGGAGCTGGAAGTCTATTTCACCAGTGTGACCGACCACTGGGCGACCATGACAATCTCCGGCCCCAACAGCCGCAATGTGCTCAAACAGCTGGTGGGCGGCGAAGATGTTTCCGAAGAAGCCATGCCGTTTATGAGCTGGAAACCTATGATGGTTGCAGGCGTACCTGCGCGGGTTTTCCGCATCAGTTTCACCGGTGAACTGTCATTCGAGATCAACGTTAACGCTGACTTTGGCCTCTACGTGTGGGAGCAGGTGATGGCGGCGGGGAAACCTTACAACATCACCCCGTATGGCACGGAAACCATGCACATCCTGCGTGCAGAGAAAGGCTTCATTATCGTCGGGCAGGATACCGACGGTTCAGTGACGCCGCAGGATCTCAACATGGGCTGGATCACCGGCAAGCAGAAAACCTACAGCTTTATCGGGCGGCGCTCCTGGGCGCGGGAAGATACCTCACGCAGTGATCGCAAACAGCTGGTTGGGCTGAGATGCACCGAGCCGAGCAAGGTGATCCCCGAAGGCTCAGGCGGTGGACAATCCCAATCACCCAATCCCGATGCCTATGGTTGGCCATGTGACTTCGTCTTATCACAGCGCATCGCTGGGTTACTCAATTGCGATGGGCCTGATTAAAAACGGCCTTAACCGCGAAGGGGATTATGTATATTTCCCGCTGGCAGATGGTACCACCCTGAAAGCGCAGATCGTCAGCTCCGTCTTTTACGATGTGAAAAACGAAAAACCGACACAAACCCATGACGAAGAGGTGGCGCCGCTGAGTGACTCATTCGTGCCTGTTGTGCGTCGCGCCCTGCAACATTTGGGGCAGACCCACCCTGACAACTCGCCGGGTGTTCACCTCCATGAGCGTAAGGAAGTGAGCCAGTTGGTGTTGCGCGGTGAGGCAACGGCAGAATTTGCTGCGGGTGTGGAATCGGCGTTAGGAGTGCCCTTACCTACCTCTCCTTGCACTTCTGAAGCGAAAGGACGTATTGAGGTGTGGTGGCTTTCACCGGATGAATGGCTGATCCTCGGCTTTGACGACAGCGCAGCAGCGCTGGAAGAAAAGCTCAGAGCAGCGCTGAGCGGCATTATTCGGTGACAGACGTCAGCGGCGGACAGACGCTTTTGACGCTGACAGGCTCCCACGCCAAAGATGTGCTAAAGAAATCGACCTCTTACGATGTGGACGGCCGCCATTTCCCGATGGGCAAATGTGTTGGGACGACGTTCGGCAAAACCCAGGTGTTTCTCCGTCACCACAGTGAGAACTGTTATGACCTGATTGTGCGCCGCAGTTTTGCCGATTACACCGCGCTGTGGATTCAGCAATCGGCTGAAGAATACGGATTGGCGCTCGACTGTTAATCTGTATTGAAACAAACCCAAAGCCCGCATCACTTGCGGGCTTTGTTGTTTTTATCCATCGAGATTCAGGTTAATCAAACCGGACGCGGGAGAAATGGGGGTCGATGGTTAGGTTCTGCTACCTCAATTCTCTTTTAATTGAATTAAGTTCCCTTGATTCTGAAGCTCAATTAAAGATTCAAAATTTATATTTTTGACTTCTAAATCAGCTCTGCAAGGAATGGTGGTTTTACGTAATTAACCATTACTTAACAATGCATTAGATGTAGGTTGCAACATTTGAAAGTGCCACTTCCAATGGTAAATATTTCGTCCTATCTTCTCGTTACTGTTGCTTTTATCAATGAGTTGGATGGCATTCTTATCAATGCCCAGAGTTAGCTCTTTTAAGCTGTGAGATGGTTTACTTACATGTGTATGTTTTTTGCGGTTAACTCATTGTAATCAAACCCAAAGTAACGCCAAAAAAAGCAATTTTATAGCCAGCAGTTTGTGTGAAGAAAAGTCTCCGTAAAGCGTGAGGTACTGAGGTACTCAGAAAAACAAACATGGATTAGGTAGCGCTGGATTTTCTACATCCATACCAATATGGCGTTATCTTTTTGATATATAGGGAAATAACCATGAAAAAACTTCTAACGGTCAGCATTCTAGCTGCTCTGGCATCATCACAAGCACATGCTGTGCGCTCTGGGTCAGACGTAGCAGAGTCCGACTATCGTGATTACATCGTGCGTTTTGAAGCGGCTGACACAACAGGCAACACGTCAACTTGTGGCGGTTTGCTGGTGGCCGGAGAATACATTGTCACGGCAGCTCACTGTGTTGCTGACTACAGCCACAATGGCACAAACGCAGAGTATCAATGGTGGACAGATAACGGTGCTGACAATTCTATTTCTATTTATCAGGGTGTTAATTTCAACGCTGACAAGAAAACCGACACCACCTACCAAGTAGTCAATTTTCTTGATCTAGATGAAACTGAAACGGCCGCTAACAATGAAGCGTATGCGGTTCAAGCGTCAAAACCTGCGGTTGACTGGAACTTTGACAACAACCGCCGAGGCGCAACTTGGTCACATGGGGCATTCCACTACGACATAGCACTAATCAAGCTTGGCAAAAAAATCAGCCAAACCAGCCACGCTGCAATGTTGCCATCGTATGACGCGGCAACTGGCAACTGGAACGTGCAGGGCGAAGATACATTTATCTTTCGAGGGTGGGGCAAAGATGAAACAGGCCAAACACCTGCAAACATGCAACAAACAGAGCTGGTGTACACATCTGTCCACCCAACATGGATCGGTTTTGCCGCCTACATTCCAAACATGCCAAGAACCACTAGCAACAATCAGGCTTGCACTGGAGCACCTTTGGAAACATGCGTATACGGGCAAATCGACTTCAATCTACTATTCCCAACTACAGTGGGCGGAACTCCCTCCACAGGAGATTCCGGAACACCAATCGAAATCGCGCCGAACCAAGTTTATGCTTTAGCAAAAGCAGAACACCTTTCAAACGCGCCAGAATGGGTTCAGTTCACGCACTATAGCTGGTATTTAGAATCAATGGCGCAGCACATCAACAAGGTCGTAGCTCCGTCAAGCATGGAGTTTGAATTCACAGAAGGGAAAAGCGAAACCTCTACCCAAAAGTTCGCTATTCAGAACCTGACTGCCTTCAACGAAACCGTGAATCTATACGTCACGGGCGGCGGCAACGTATTTGAAGTATCAGGCTGTGACACGACACTGGAACCACTTCAATCATGCGAAGCAACCGTCACGATAAAGGGCGCAGCACAGCCTGCCAATGCAACCTTGTTCATTGGTGATAGCAACGATGCAAGTGTAGCTCTAAGCTATACAGCAACAGAAACCGATGGCTCAGGGGAATCAGGCACTGAACCACCGACTGCTGGTGGCAGTGGCGGCAGCGGTTCCATTGGCTTCTTCGGCCTATTGGCAATGATGAGCTTTGTTCAAATACGAAGGGCTAAGCGATAGTCGCTCCCAGTTACAAACCCAAAGCCCGCATCAACTGCGGGCTTTGTTGTTTTTATCCATCGAGATTCAGGTTAATCAAACCGGACGCGGGAGAAATGGGGATTATCGACGGTGACTTCGAGAACAGAAACGGTGTCCAGCACAACCAGTTTGTCGCCACTTGGTGTTTCTATGGCGATGCATTCGGCTTTATCGGCATTTCTGACGGTGTCTTTGGCTGTGCCTTCCTCGACGTCACCATTTTTCATCGTCAGCCTGACGGGGTAGTGAAACAGACAGACAATTTCGACGTAGTCGTAATCAGAGCAACTGATCATGTAAGTTCCTAAGTCATTGGCTATTGCTTATCAGTTAAGCAGAAAAAAGGGTGCCATAGGCACCCGAGGAAAGCAAAAGGGATGTTTCATTGTTATTATATGCGACAACGTCACTTATTCGTTTAAAAGGCAACGCCTTCAAATTGGTTTTTGCCCGGATCTCCCGCCAGCTCGGTTTCCGGGTAGACATCGTTTTCCCAGCGTAGCGTCTGCACGACGCAGCCATCGGTATCAGCCATCGCCAAGGTTTGTGATGACGGCGCGCAATCGGGTTGATGCGCTTGATAAATGGTGGTTGAAACGGTCACAGTGTCTTCTGGTTGCTCGTCAACATATACCATCGATAGCTTGTTTTGAGGCGTCCCCTGGCGTATCAGCCAGCGATAGCTTTTCTGCGCCAGTTTCTCTCCCACCTCACCATGCCAGAATATTTCTGCGCCATACACAGCCAGCGCGTTGCGGTTCAGCAATAGGTAGGCATCCAGCTCGTCCCTTGCGCGGATAACCCCGTTATCGTTTACAGCAACGCTGTACTGATAGTGGACGGGAAAGCCTGAGGTTTTGGCTTCCTGGTAAGCAGTGGAATTGGCAGATGTGGTATTGCAGCCGGAAAGGGCTAAAAGGATTGTGCTGCCTACCAGTGAACCGAATACAAACTTCATGGTTACGCCTCCATGCCATGTTTAAAAATTAAAAGCATGCAACAACTGCAAAAGCTATCCCTGTATTAGCAATCAGCCGGATAATAAGGTTAAGTGGTATTTTCATTTTGTCTGGAAGAATAATTTAGAGTATCTACAAATTTGTTCTAGTTTATTTTTTTACACTATACATGCGATGTCTTTTTTATGAGTCACGACTTGAAAGTGAAGGGATATATTGATAGCTAACAAGTTGAATAAGATGAAGTAATGAATTGGCTTTTGCTCACGAAATTTAATATGAAACGGGTTTTTACGTCTCAATTTTAAACAAAATGAGACACTGAATTATATTTCTCATTCTTTGAAGATAATCACAATGGAAAATACCTAAACAACCCGAACTCTGCATCTCCAGGTCGCTTGGGTGTATAGCGTGATTCATTGTTTCATTAGGTGGTGGTGAAATAATAGTCAGTGAATAAGAAGTTGGATATTTATGGAGTATGTGTAAGGAATTTAGTTTTCCATCTTCAGGTTGTTTGGGAATACATTATTTGGATAGAAAAAAGCAAGGTATTTAACCTTGCCTTTTCAATGGTGGGTAGGAGTTTAGCTTTGTGAGCGAAGAGCAAACGCAGCTTTTTTCTCTGTAAGCACATTCACGATAAACATACCCGCGACCATGCTCAGTACAAACAACCCAACAACCGGCGCACCTGAACCCAGAGCCGTGATAGCAGGGCCGGGACAAATACCCGCGATACCCCAGCCGATACCAAACAGCGCTGAACCACCAATCAGTTTCTTATCCAACTGGGTGTTGTTGCTCAGGCAAAAAGTTTCAGCCAGCACAGGCTTTGGCTGTTTTTTCACCAGCAGGAAATAGCCGGGTGCGAATACCATCAATGCACCGCCCATAACGAATGCAAGGCTCGGATCCCAATGACCAAAAATATTGAGGAAGCCAATGACTTTTGCCGGATCTACCATGCCGGAGATCATCATGCCAAGCCGAATAAAAAGCCAGCGATGAGCGAAACAACGCGAAATAACATGATGACTCCTTAAACGTGAAAGCGAATGAAGACAGTAACAACTGCTGCGGCCATGAAAGTCATTGTCGCTGCAATTGAACGTTTTGAAAGTCGGCCCATACCGCAAATGCCGTGACCACTGGTACAGCCGTTAGCCAGCTTGGTACCCATGCCCACCAACAAGCCTGCAGCGACGGCTGAAAGCGGCGTTACTGCTGGATTCAGTGCCGCAAAGTCCGGAAATGCGAAACCCATTGCTGTGGCGGTAAAACCTGCCGCAACCATGCCTGCCAGGAACAACAGGCGCCACGAAAACTCGCCTTTGCTTGGTTTGAGTAAGCCACCGATGATGCCGCTGATACCGGCAATTCTGCCGTTCAATGCCAGCAACACCAGACCTGAAACGCCAAGAAGCATTCCACCGAATAGGGCATCCCACGGGATTTGGAATGTCATTGTCTCTCCCCAGAATAAAAGCTGTGAAAACTGTGGCGGAAACGCCAAGAAGTGAGGGAATGATATCGCGTCACTAATATAAGTCAATTCTAATTTAGATGATTGTGAATCAGATCTATCTAATATATGATTCTCCCATCAACTCGTCACAGCAATGAAAATCGAGTAAGTTTAAAACTCTCCAAGGCCCGCAAATCTTTCAATGCTTTCGGCCTCATAGATATACAGGAGCTTTACCATGCCTAAGATCCTCATCATTGGTGGTGTTGCCGGTGGCGCATCAGCAGCAGCACGTGCCCGTCGTTTGAGTGAAGATGCCGAAATCATCATGTTCGAGCGTGGCAACTATGTCTCATTCGCCAACTGTGGCCTGCCATACCACATTGGTGGTGACATTCAGGACCGCAGCAAACTGTTGTTGCAAACCCCTGAGAGCTTCCTTGCGCGATTCAATGTGGATGTGCGCGTGATGAACGAAGTAGTGTCTATCCAGCGTGAAGATAAAACCGTAACGGTGAAAAACCTGCTGGATGGCTCGGAATACACGGAAAGCTATGACTTCCTGCTACTGAGCCCAGGTGCTGCGCCAATCGTTCCGCCAATCCCTGGTATTGAAAACCCGCTGACTTTCTCACTGCGCAACATTCCGGATATGGACAGCATTATCAACAGCATCCAGATGAATAATGTGCAGCATGCGACTGTGGTCGGTGGCGGCTTCATTGGCCTTGAGATGATGGAAGCCTTCCATCAACTGGGTATTAAAACGACCCTGCTGGAGCTGGCCGATCAGGTGATGACCCCGGTTGACCCTGAAATGGCGGGCTTTGTTCATCAGGAAATCCGTGCCAAAGGTATCGATTTGCGTTTGGGTACTGCACTGACAGGCGTTGAGTATATTCCTGAGACCCACATTGCCAGCGAAGAAGCGGGCGAAGACAGCATCAACCAGCACATTCATGGCCAGTTGCAGCTTTCCCTGAGCACTGGCGACACCCTGACAACAGACATGCTGATCATGGCGATTGGTGTGCGCCCAGAAGTGTCACTGGCGCGTGCTGCTGGCCTGCAAATCGGTGAGTTAGGCGGTATCTGGGTTAACGACGCGCTGCAAACCAGTGACCCGTCTATCTATGCAGTAGGCGATGCGATTGAAGAAAAAGACTTTGTGACCGGTAAACAAACCGTGGTACCACTGGCTGGCCCTGCTAACCGCCAGGGTCGTATGGCTGCTGACAACATGTTGGGCGCAAACGAAACCTACCGTGGCACACAGGGTACGGCAATCTGTAAGGTGTTCGATCTGGCAGTAGCTTCTACCGGTAAAAACGAGAAACAACTGAAGCGCGAAGAAATCGCTTACGACAAGGTTTACGTACACACCGCCAGCCATGCAAGCTACTACCCGGGCGCAGAAGTGGTTTCACTGAAACTCATGTATGCACCGGACAGCGGCAAGATCCTCGGTGCTCAGGCAGTCGGTAAAGATGGCGTTGATAAACGTATCGACATTCTGGCTGTAGCACAACGTGCGGGCATGACCGTTGAGCAACTTCAGCATGTGGAGCTGACCTATGCACCGCCTTATGGCAGCGCGAAAGACGTGATCAACCAGGCCGCATTTGTGGCAACCAACATCATGAAAGGTGATGTCAAAGCCATTCATTACGACCAAATAGCGAATCTGGGCGATGATCAGGTTCTGCTGGACGTTCGCAATCCGGTTGAACTGCAAAATGTCGGCACCTTCCCGGCGCAATCAATATCCCGGTTGACCAACTGCGTGACCGTATGAATGAGCTGCCAAAAGACAAAGAAATCGTTGTGGCTTGTCAGGTTGGCCTGCGTGGTAACGTCGCTTATCGCCAGTTGGCAAATAACGGTTTCAACGCTCGAAATCTGGTGGGTGGTTACCGTACCTGGTGCGCATCAAACCAGTAAATTTCAGTAATCTGTCGTTAAAATGCAGCCTTTGGGCTGCATTTTTCGTTTCTGGCTGACTGTTCCGGATGAACAGATCGCGATGGAATGTGAAATTTCGGCTGTGTCCCATTTCCTGACACTTTTACACCGTGTGTTTGATTCATGCTAATCACTGGAATCCATGGTTAAGGCGTATGCATGAACAAGGTCATCCACCGCTGTTTGGTGCTGGCTACCCTGCTTATTGTTGTACCGTTTTCGGCGGTGGTGGGGGCAACCACACCGGCACCTTCGGGGGCGCACGTCTATTTTATCCAGCCAAAAGATGGTGAAACGGTACCTGAGACTTTCACTGTCGTCGTTGGTATGCGGGGAATGCGCCTGCTTCCCGCTGGGCCGACGCTCCCCAATACCGGACACCACCACCTCTTAATTGATGTCGATTCACTGGAAAACTTCTCGTTACCACTGCCTAAAAACGCCAATATCCTGCATCTGGACAGGGGCGAAGACAGGCTACGGCTTACGCTGCCACGGGGCAGACACACCCTGCAGGTGTTGATGGCAGACGGCGAACACATACCCCACACCCATCCCGTGCTGTCAGAAAAGATCACCATTAATGTGCGTTAGAGCGTGATACTACGAGAGGGTGAAAATAAAAAGGCGCGGTGTTCTTCAACACCGCGCCCTTCTGGCAGTTTGCCTTATTGTCCGCGCCCGCACACCATAACAACTAAGGTGCGGAAAATGATGTAAATGTCCATTTTCAGCCATGACAGCGGCGACGAGAGAGACAGGGCGTAGGAATGGTCAAATCCGACTTTTGAGCGAACGTCCTCAATGCAGGTGTCATAACCTTGGTTGACCTGTGCCAGACCAGTAATTCCCGGGGTGACGCCATAAGTACGTTCGACAAAGTAGGGAATTTCGTTCTCCAGTTTCTGGTAGAAACCGGGACGCTCCGGACGTGGGCCAATCAGCGACATTTCGCCGGTCAGTACATTGATAAATTGAGGCAGTTCATCCAACCGGGTTTTACGCAGGAACTGGCCGACGCGGGTGATGCGCGGGTCTGATTTCGCCGCCCAAGTTGCACCGCTCGCTGCTTCTGCATCTGTGCGCATGGTGCGGAATTTAATCATAAAAAACAGAAGGCTGCATTCAGGCGTGGCGCGGCCGATGCGCAACTGTCGGTAAAAAACCGGTCCGGGGCTGTCGAGTTTGATCGCCAGCGCAATCAGTGGAAAAAGTGGCAGTGTCAGAGTCAGGCCAATCATTGACAACACAATATCCATCGCGCGTTTGGCTTTTGCTGTGATGGGGTTAATGTCCATGTGAGTGTTCATATTCACGTTCATTTCATCATCCTCTAAAAACGCAATGAAAAGGGCTAGACGCGTTGCCAGCGGCCTTTTTCCAATCCGGTGATATATCGCAATGTGCCAATAGCATTGGCTGTGTGCCCGGCAACCAGATAAGCCAGTGCCCGGCACAGTTTGGATTTGGGCTGGTAACCTGTGAGGCTCCAGAGCATGACCAAGCCATAGACTGTCGCCTGTCCGCCTGCAGCGACGGCAAAAAAGAGATTTTCCGGCGCCAGCAGGGCACTGCCGATCAGTGCAGTCATCATCAGGAAGGGCATCACTACCCTGAGCCCTTTGCTGGAAGCAAAGGTGAAGGCCACGCCCCCAAGCCTGGGATTCAGGCAGCCCGATAAGCGGAACAATTGCTGGCAGTTTCCGGCACCAATTCTCAGTCGGCGGCGGAAATCCTGTTGGGTGTTGGTTGGCTCCAGTTCAACCGCACGGATTTCTTCTTGAACCACGGCGCGGTAGCCTTTTTCCACGATTTTCATCGGCAGGATGAAATCGTCATTGATGGTGTCGAATTCAAAGGGGGAGAACAGTTCGCGGCGAATGAAGTAAAGCGCGCCGTGGGCACCGAGTGATGAGCCAATCACGGCTTCGTTGCTGCGGATTTTGTTCTGGTAATCCCAGTATTGCTGCTCACCTTCGCCGGGTTTGAGCAGGCAGTAGCGACTGTTGACCACCCCAACATCCGGCGCGCTGAAGTGGGCGGCAGCGAGCATCATTGCATCAAAGGAAATGAGCGCCGAAATATCGCTTAAGGCAACCACATCACTTTTGATTGTCGCCATCGCTTTGTTGATCACTATGGCCTTGCCGTGGTTCTCCACATACTCAATCACGCGAAGGTTCAGGCCAGCACACAGGGTTCTTGCGCTGTGGCTCTGGCGATGTCTGCGGTGTTATCAGTGCAACCATCACAGGCCAGCACCACTTCCAGTTTGTCTTGTGGGTAGTCGAGGGCGGCAAGGTTGCGTAGTTTCTCCGCGACCCATTGCGCTTCGTTATAGGCAGGCATCAGCACAGTGATGGAAGGTAGCTCAGCCATGTTTTGTTCATTGCTGGTTTCTTCCTGTGATGTGCGGGAAAGGCGCACCAGCATTTTCAGCAACAGCGGGTAGCGACGTGGTGATATATCACCAACACAATGCTGGTGGCCGTCATCCAGAAAATCAGTTCATGCGCCATAACACATCCCCTCTGCCAGTGAGTCGTAGGCTCGTGCCATGCCACGCACATCCGCATTAGATTTCACAAACTCCCGCGGACAACCTGAAGGTGGATGGGCAATGTAGGAAAAGATCCTGTTTGCCATCTCAGCGGGCTCTCCGGCTTTCAACACCAAGCCGCTATCTGGGCACAGGGTTTCCGTTGCGCCGCCGACATCGGTGACTGCAGCTGGAATACCGCAAGCCTGTGCTTCAAGCGGGGCGAGGGGAAAACCTTCGTTAAAAGAGGGGAGACAAAAGAGATCCAATGCCTGATAAAAGCGGGGCATATCCTCAACGTGACCGAGAAAGTGCACCCGTTTTTCAACCGCCAGGTTGCGGGCCTGGTTTTTCAGTTGCTCAGCCAAAGAGCCGGAACCGGCAATGGCCAGATGAAAATTTTGCGGCAGTGCGGCCAGTGCAGCAATCAATACGCCGTGACCTTTTACTTCTTCCAGCCGACCACTGGCACCCAGCAGTTTTGCGTTTTGTGGCAATCCGAATGCACGACGGGCGTGGTGTTTGACACCAGGAACAAAGCGGCTGACATCAACACCGTTTTTAATCACCCGTAAATCGCGGTTTCCCGGCAAGTTACGCATGTTGTCGGCCACGATGTCTGCATCCGCAACCTTAACCGGTGAGGCGACTAGCGAAACCAGACGGTGAAGCTGACGGTGGCGACGGTTGTTGTAGTGCCATGCATCATGCTCTGTATGCATGTGAGGAATGCCACACAAGCGGGATGCGATGCCGCCATAGAAATAGGGGCCGATATGGTGGGTATGGACGACATCGGCCCGCAGACTTTTCAGCGTTTTTTTCAAATCGCGGATCAGGGAGAGGGAAAAGCCCGCCGGTTTGTTCATAAATATCAGCTGGTCTTTGTAGCTGTCCAGGCGCGGCCATGCCTTGATGGCAGATTCCAGGTCACCTTCAAGGCTGACGATTTTCATATTGTGGCGGTGGCGGGAAAAATTCATGAACTCAAGCGCCATGACTTCCAGCCCGCCGGGGCGTAAATGCTGTACAACCTGAACAATGGTTTTCATGGATACCTCAAACAGTGCGTTTGTCGTTATCCGTGTATCTGCACAGGATGTGCCACTTTCTGATTGCCGTTTAACTCATTGAAATATATCGGCTGTGCTGGTTTTCTCCGCGAATTCTGGGGAGATTTCTCATTCTGAGAATCTCCCTGAGAGTCAGCGGGCGAGGTCAATGATCTGGGCGCGCCACGTGTCGAGCATCGCGGTATCAATTGCCAGCATCCCTTCCCAGGTATCGGTACCTGTTTGGTCATCTGCAATAACAGCGACTTTGCGTTTGGGTTGGTTTCGGCCGCTGCTTCCAGCCATTGAAGCCAGCGGTGATCAACAATGCCCTGGGCGATCTCATAGAGATCTGCATGGATGTCCGGGGCATCCGGGCAGGGCTGCGCCGAAGGGTAAAGAAGCTGCACATCAAATTCGCGGCCATCGGTAGGATCGAACGGATCGGCAGTCGGCATCCTGCCGTGCCATTTCAAAAAGCCATCCGCGCCGGAGCGCCAAAGGTAAAAACCGGCGGCTGCGCGGGGGTGTGGCAGGTTATAGAGCCAGACTTCCCGTTCGTCCTTTTGAGTTTCCTGGACGTCTTCCACATCAATGCCAAAACCATCGTTGATAAGAACCAAATCGAACATCGAAAGGTATGCCCTGTCTTCGCGGCTGTTCAGGTGTCCGGCTAACTTGGCTTCCGGCGCCAGCATGGAAAAGCTTTTGTGCATGTCGAGGAAAAGATCCTTGTTGCCGGGGTTGCTCGGTTCATCGGCAATCGACCAATAAGGTGTCGGTTGCAGGCGTTTTTTGTATTCGGTTTCGATTTCCTGCACCGCCATGGCGGCATTGCCTACCCCCAACGCCTGGGTCAGGCGTTTTGCCGGGGCATACGCGAGGGGTGAGAAAAAACCACGGGTAGCCAGTGCATCGGATAGGCGGTTGAATTCGGCGCGTGATTTCTCGTCGCTGGGCGTGCTGTAGGGCGGCGATATGCCGGTCAGTCCCAATTTATGCAGATAACGCAAATCGCACTGCATGGCATCCATACCCAGATTGTTGGTCTCGGGAAACCAGCCAAAATGTACCGGCTTTTCAAGATAGATCCCGACAGGTTTATTCAGCGCAGGAATGGTGGCATTCACCACGGATACCGAGAAAGGCGCACTCAAGGTCGTCCCCTGCATTTTCACCTGAAGCTGACCTTCATAATCGCCAGGCTGCGCATTGGCAGGGATCCCGACCCGGACGACCAAACGTCTGGGCAGGGCGACACCGTCATTTTCCGGCATCATGCGTGGCGGAAATAGTCATCATTCGGCGCAAGCAGGGTGGATGATAAGTGGGTGCGGGTGAGTTGCCACTGGCTCCAGTGCCAGTCGGTATGAAGCCGTTTTCCAAGGTGTTGAGGCTGGTTAACGACAACTAAGGGGGCGCCGGGCAGGTTGCCTTGCTCAAAGTCAAACGTGACTAGCACAGAGGTATCTGGTGCGGCGACCCAGTTTGACTGGCGGGCGCTGAGGCGAGGCTGGCCGGTTGGCCATTTTGTCCAGTCCGCCACCGGCCAGTTTCTGTCCCACCAAAGTTTTCGCTGACGGGTCAACATCTCCAGCACTTGTGGGTTATATGCTGGCACGGCCAGAATAGCGCTGACAAATTGCGCATCTGATGTATCGCCAAGTAGGGAAAGCAGGACAGGTTTTCCTGAGCTGCTGACATTAAAAGTGACACGGTCACTTCTTCGTTCGCCGAAATGATCCCAACTGCTGCTGCGGGGCGACACTTTCTCGTTCTGGCGTCCAAGGTAAACTTCATCAATCCACACCTGTGGGTTGCGGCGCTGCTGGAACACGGTTCTTCCATCCACTCGGATTTCGCGCTCCAGCGGGTGGGGAAGGTATTCCCATTCACCGGGGTCGCGCAGCCACAATGTGATGTTCCATTTACCGGCAGGCAGGGGGAGCGCCACAGTTTCAATACCGCGTATGCCGTCAAATGTCAGAGCATCGGCCGCCTGCATCCGAGCGCTTCTGTCTATGCCCTGCAGATAGTGACCGGCCAGTAACGGGGAGTCCGGCGTCAGGGGTTTAAACCCTGGCCAGATGGCACTGCCCACCGGGCCCAGATCCCAGGCAAAAATACCTTTCCCGAGCGGTGGCGGGTTGTTGACCGACACGTCCTGAATCACAAACCTTCCGTTTCCCTGCCAGCAAAGACAATGATTTGCTCCAGCGCGGACAGGTCTAGCTGTCTTCCTGCGGGGGTGCGGAAGCTGGCAAAAAGTACGTCGAGGTGAAACTCACCGGGCGGGATCACCCGCTCAATGTTCGCGCGATCGGCATATCCGGGATTGCGGCTGTCATCGGCGCGGATCACCACAATGGCATCGCTTGAAGCAGGGTTGTTTCCGGAAATCACCAGCATGGTGGTGTCCAGCGCATCCGCGAGCGCGGCTTTTTCAAGGCGGAGTTCCGCATTGGCAAACATGGGGATGAGAAGCAGTGCCAGCAGCCAGTTTTTCATCGAATGCTCCTTCAGTTCACATCAATGGCTTTCGGTTCCATTTGGGAACCCAGCGCAGGGAATTCATGCTTGATATTGGGAATGCGGGTAAGTACGGGGGCACCGGCAATCGCTTCCAGCGTGGCAATGCGGCGAATCGTGGTGTCAGTAAGCTCCATCAAAATGGCCAGCCCACAGCCAAGGAATAGACCACCTACCAAACCGGCAATCGCAAACACAGCCAGCGGCAGGTTACTCGGGGCGCTGGGCGAGTAGGGGCGGTCAATGATCTTGATGCGCTTGTCCTGCTCAAAGACACCAAGTGAACTGGTTAAACGGGCTTTTTCATGGCGGGTCAACAGCTCCTGGAACAGGGCGCGTTTGACTTCCAGATCCCGCTCCAACTTGCGGATCTTCTGTTCTTTCTCACCGGACATATTGGTTTTCTGTTGCAGCTCATCAATCATCTTGCGCAAACTGGCTGTCTCTTCTTCCAGCGTTTCCACTTTGCTGCGGGCAGACTGCAGGTTTTCGAGCTGGGAGATCAGCAAGGGCTGGGATTCCCCATCGGCATTCATGCGTGCACTGCTGGCAATGTCCCAAAGCTGGTTGGTGTCGATGGTTTGTTGGGTGGTGGCGACCAGTTGCGCGCGCTGCTCTTCAAGGCGGCGCAGGTTACGCAAGGCACCCTGAACTAGGCTGTGTTGGTCGGTATAGCGGGCTTTAAGCAAGGCTAGTTCGCTACGCAGTTTGACGATTTGATCTTCAATACTGCCAATCACAGGGTTGGTGCTGGACAGTTGCTGGTCAAGTCCGCCAAGGCTTCTTTGCGCCCCCGCCATTTCCGCCTCTTTTTCTGACAGGCGTTGTTTCAGCTGTTCAATGCGGGCGTAGTTGGCAACCTGAAGTTCCGGCAGGCCGTCGGCGTGCTTGCTGCGAAAATCTGACAGTGCGGCTTCCGCTTTATCCAATTCCTCGCGACGAAATTCGATATGTTCAGCCAGAAAATAGCTGGAATCTTTCATGGATGAGCGCTCCGGGGCGAGCAGCTCCTCGACCACATGGTCGCTGACGGTCTCCAGGATCTCTTTCATGCCATGGGGATTGCTGGCGCGGTAGTCGATGCGGATAACATCCTTACCGATGGTGAGCATGGTCAGGCTGTTGGAAAGACGCACAATCTCCGCATCCATTTTCTCCGGCGGATCGTTTTCATTCACTAACCCCTGTTCCAACGCTACCTTGCCGAGGATATGGCGGCTATGCAGCAGGGTTTGCAGCCCGCTGAAACGCTCCTTCATCTGGGATGAAACGGCCAGATCTTCCAGGAAGGGGTTCATCTTGGAGGTTTCCTGCACCAGCATGCTGGTATGCGATACGTATTGCTTCGGGCTTAACAGACCAATCACAACTCCCATCAACGGGAAGATAAAATCGGCATGACGATGACATAACGGCGACGCCATGCGCCATCAAGCAGGATCAGGAATTTGTAGGTCAGGGAATTCATAGTGCATCCAGCCAAGTTGATAATTCTTGCGCGCGGGCATCCCAGGTGTGGGGGCTGACCGCTTTCTGTTGTTGATGGTTCGACGTTTTTTGCGCAGCCAGTTCGAGTGCTTCTTCCATTTCGGCAGAGGTGCGTACTACAGAAACAAAACGCATGTATTCGTTCAGTGCAGGAAACGGCGTGCTGATAACCGGTCGCCCGGTTGCCAGGTATTCGCGCAGCTTGAGTGGGTTACAGGCACGGATTTGCCCGTTGTCGGTAAAAGGCAGCAGGCTTGCTGTCCAATGCTGGCTATAGCTCGGCAATTCGTGGTGGTTTTTGGGGCCAAGCAGACAGACGTTGCTGTGCTGGCTAAGTGTTTTTGCTGCGGAACAGGTATTGCCAATAAATACGAAATTCCAGTGCGGCATCTTGGCGATGGTTTCATGGAGCAGGGCGTAATCCAGCCAATCGGAAAGTGAGCCGTAGAATCCCGCTGTGGGTTTGCCGTTTTGCGGTAAATCCGCAGCCATCTTTGCGGGGGTGGAAAACAGGTTGAAGTCCACGCCGTGAGGCAGCAATCGGGTGCGGCATGACGGGAAGCGGCTGAACAAGGTTTCGCTGGCGGCAAGGATAAGGTCTGCTTTGCTGACCAGCTCGCTTTCACGCTGGGCAACGGTGGCGTGGTCGACTCCCGCCAGTTTGGAAAAGTCATCGCCGCAGTAATAAACCAGCGTCGAAGCATCGAGCTTCTCTGACATATCCACGGCTGTGGGAAGCGACGTCCAGAGAATAGGGTCATGGAGCCCGGCTTTTTTCAGGATGGGCTGGAGTTGTTTGGCCAACATGCCGGAAGCCATATTGCGGCCAAGTTGGGTGCGCGGTGCAGGCAGGGTAGAGGGATTCACCAGCGTCAGGTTTTCAGGAACAGACTGCGTTGTGTTTTCCGCCTTTGGCTCGGACTTGGCGGTAAGCTTGTGCCATACGCGCTTGGCATCGCGCAGGGTAAATGTGGGACGGCGCAGGCCAATGGAATTGACCCACACAATTTTTCGCTGCTGCGAGATACAACGGATCAGGTGCTGTGTGCTGGAAGGCAAACCGCCCCAGTCTTCGCCAAATACAATCAGGTCACGGCTCATTGTCCTTTCTCCTTGTCGCTCAAGGGGCGGATGACTTTGGCGGGTACGCCGCCTGCGACCACAAAGGGCGGCAAGTCGTGGGTGACGACGCTACCAGCTGCAACAATGGTGCCTTCGCCGATGGTGACGCCGGCCATGACAGACACGCCGGTGGCAAGCCAGACATCGTTTTCTAGCACAATATCGCCGACCTGCTCATCAAGCTCCGGCAATCCGGCTGCGCGGTCAGCGGCATTGACCGGATGACCGGGGTAACCCGCCAGAAATGCGCGACCAGCGATACGCACGTTGTCGCCAATCACCACTTTGGTGCCGACGGCAATGGTGGTCTGCCAGCCGATATCGATGTTGCTGCCGACAATCAGCTGGGGGGTGGTTGGGCTGCAGGTGCGGCCAGAAAATGTGGTGTGGCCGGAGACGCGGCAGTTATCGCCGAAAGAAAGGGCAACAGGGCCGCTGACATAAGGCATACCGCCGTAGAGGTAAAATCCGCGGCCGACCTGATGCACACGACCCTTGAACACCGGCGTCCACCACAGGGTGCGGGTCAGGTTTGCCCACGCGCTTTGTACTAACACCGTCAGGCGATAAAGCGGCATCACGATGAGCTTTGGCGCAGGCAGCTGAACTGCAATACGCCTTTGATGACTTTGAACAGCCCGCGTGCAACGGGGCTTGGGCTGTTTTTAATCCAGTGTCGGGTCGCTTGCATGGTCATGGCAATTACTCCACGGTTACCGATTTTGCGAGGTTGCGTGCCCCTTCCTGCGCCAGCTGGAACGCGACGCCACGGGCGAAGAACAGGGGATGTTTGGCGTTCACCAGCGTCGCGGTGACAGACGTTTCTGATACGGCTGCAAAGATCCCACACATAACATTTCTCCTTAGTGTAATGGCGCGCCGTAACGCGCTTTTTCAAGGAGATAGCAGGAAGTGAGCCAGTTTTTTAGGTGTTTAAAATCAGAGTGTTAGATAAAAACGCCATGCGGTAACATGGCGTTTTGTCATTTTGACAGTCAATACGAAAGGGATTGTGAAGAACTATTGGTTGGCTGTACTGGGACTAGAGTTAGTTTCGGAAAAACTCAATAAGTTGAATTTCTCCCAACGAAGTATTATCCACTTTGATTTGCAGTGCTTCGTTAAACAAAATCGCAAAACCAAACATCATGACGAACGAGAAGAGCGTGTTTGCAACGTGGAATCTCCAACCATCAAGTTCATACAACTTAACGACCTTGTGTTTAAGGTAGCTTGTATTTGCAAAGAACAAATAGACGGATGCCAATACAAAAGTGAAACCGGAAATTTTGTACGCATATTCGAATATAAGTATTTCAGTCTCATAGAAAATTGCGTGAAAGCCGATGTAGCAAACAACCCCGCAAAGGGCATAATTTGTTATTCCATCAAATACATCTTTTAGCTTTTCTTTGTCGTGATACCACTTGGACATTTTCTCTTCCTTCACAAGCACTTGGAATTTGCTAGTCAGCCCTATTTTTGAGCAAAGTAGCTATCCAGATTTTAACACATTGAATGTAATAACATTCTTATGCTTGCTGTTTGAAAGTAGGAAATGCGACAAGTGGTCTAGTTGACATCAATTAGTAGTCTGTCTCGAAAATCGCAGCAAAGCGATCTCAGGCAACAGCCCCTGCTTTTGAGCCGCGTAGGAGGTGGACACCAGCGCGAGCAGCATCAACCCGATGCCTTCCAGCATCGACCAGTCATGGTTGGCCACATACAACCAGAACAGGCAGAAAACGGCGCAAAGGGTGAGGTCGCCGACCGGGTAGGCAGGCGGTAAAGGTACTGACTGACAAGGTAAAACAGCAGGAAACGCACGCCTTGGGTGAAAACCAATGCCAGCAATACACCGTAAACCCCGTAGCTGTTACCCCACCACCACAGCGTGCTGACAGCAAGAATGGCTGAGACGGCGTTGATACCCATTTGGGCGTACGTGGTGTCGCTGGCAAAGCTGCCAAGGTTGACCAGCTCTGCCATTTCCTTAAACAGGGCGGCGATGATCAAAAACACCGTAAAGGCCGCCGCCACTGGTACGTTCCCGGCAGCATCAGGCCAATAATGATGGGGGCAGCGAAGGCGACAAAAACGGCTATCAGCATCACGGCGACAATACCGTAGCAGGTAAAGCGGGCGGCGCGTTCTCGGCCGTTCACGTCATACAGCACGTCAAAGCGTTTGGGCATCCACCACATACCGAAAGGTTGCAGCAAGAGCACCACCGCGAGGCCGAATTTCGCGGCTACTCCAAATTGCGCCACATCTTCTAGTGTGCTGACTTCTGCCAGCACCCAGCGGTCAAGGCCGTTGAGGGTAAAGGCCATCAGCCCGCTAGCCATAATAGGCAGGCTGTAGACCAATGACTGTTTGGCAACAGGCGACGAAAAGGCAATGCCAGTCTCGCGGATTTGGATAACACTCAGGATCGCTGCCTGAACAACGGCGGCAATCACGCCAGCCTCAAGCACACCATCCACCCCGCGCCCAGCCAGTAGCATTGCTATGGTCAGTGCGGCATGAAATCCGGCGCGGCCGACGGCCACACAGAAAAACGTCATGGCGCGGTTTTGCATCCGGATCCAGCCGAGCGGAACCGCAATACAGCCTCCAGTGCCAGCATGATCAGCACCAGTTTCAGTTGATAAGCGGTGAGGCCACCTGGCAAATCTGAGCCGATTAAATCTGTCGCAAACCAGGCGACAGGCATGACCAGCGAGCAAACCATCAAGGTCAGAGTGAATATCCGCGCGGCCATGGTCAGGCGCTCTTTTTCTTCACGGCAGCGGCCGACGAAGCGGTATAGCGCATCTTCCAGTCCCAGCCCGACCAGAATGCTACCGAGCGCGGCGATACTGCTGATAATTTCGAGTTTACCGAACTCAGCCTGTGGCAACTGGTGGGTGATAAAAGGCAGCATCAGAAGTGAGATGCCTTTCATCAGCGCCATACTGCTGCCATACAGCAGGGTCTGCTTCAAAACCGGGGACAGTGCTTTCATCCTTGCACCTCATCACTGGTTAGTGACCGCAGTGTTCCGCTTGCGGTTTGGGTTAAGGCATCGCAAATGGCAGAGAAGCAGTGTTCCGCGCGGTATTGCTGCGCCAGAACACTGGCTGCGGTGCCCAGCTGTTTCATCTTTCTCATGTCACTTTGCGCCAGCTTGAGTACACGCCTCAGGTCATCTGCGTTATCAGCCTGGTATTTGAAACAGTTTTCGCCGTCAGTCAGTTGGTTATCCCAATAAGCGCCATCGGCCGGGATCAACACGCACATGCCTGCTGCCATGGCTTCCAGAATGGAAAGGCCAAAGGGCTCTTTGGTGCTGGTGGAGACAAAAATATTGCATCCCGAGCGGATAGCATCGAGGTTGTCCGGCTCCTGGTGCCAGAAGACTTTATTGATAGGCTGAGGCGCATCACTGACCGCAAGGTTGGTTTGCTTGGGACGGATATAGCAGACATGGGTTTCAGGCCTTTCTGACGGCGTAAGCCGTCCCAGCGCTTTGGTCAGGACATCAAGCCCTTTCCATTTCAGCAAGGAGGCAGCCCAGAAAACGGCGGCGGACTCATACTGGCACTGGGTCGGCCATGTTTCGCGTGGCAGCCCATTGCGAAAAGTTTTGAAATGGGAAAACTCATCAGCATCCAGCGCTGAACTGGCGGCCTCCAAAGCACGGTTGAGTGAATCACGCGTTGAGTCGAGATAGAACACCTTGTCAGCATCCAGCAAACACCGCCCAATCGTGCGTGAGCAGGCAACAGGCCCGTGAATCATCTGGACGATATCAAACCCGGCCAATAAGCGGGCGAGGTATAGCCCAAGGTCAACACCGGGGCCGGATGCAGCAAGCGCGACGTCTACCTTGCCGATAAAAAGGCGTAGCCACAGCACTTGCAGTGCAATCAGTCCATGACGAAGAAAATAGGCGATCCCCTGTTCAGTGCGTTCCAGTTTCTTTGGCATGCGAAGGCGGGTGATCCTGGCATCTGATTTTGCCCAGCTTTGTGGATCCGCCGTCAGGATGGAAATGCGAGTTGCCTCTCCTTCTAACTGTTGGAGGATGTGCTTGGTTGCCACCTTGGATCCTCCCGCAAATGGGATCGGGTCAAGGATCAGGATATGTTTTCTGCTGCTCATTGCGTCGCCCCCGCAGAATCAGCCACCGCATAGTTCTTCATAAACTTGATCGAGGCTTTGACCGGTGCAGATATCTGCCAGTGCTCATCCAGCGGGTCATCATGTCAGGGTCGTTGAGCAGCGTGGTATAGAGCTGTTCGAAGCGGTGGGTATAGGTGGTGATGCCGAAATTCTCCGTGACATGTTTATATCCTTGCTGCCCCAACTCTATCCGGCGCTCCGGATTAACACACAGGTGGAAGGCGGCATTGGCGAGCGCATGGGCATTGTTTGGTGAGACCAGCAGGCCGCCATTCTGATGTT
Organism: Enterovibrio sp. JCM 19048; assembly: GCA_001310415.1. Lineage (GTDB taxonomy): Bacteria > Pseudomonadota > Gammaproteobacteria > Enterobacterales > Vibrionaceae > Enterovibrio > Enterovibrio paralichthyis. The sequence goes on from BAXE01000006.1 coordinate 185,304, forward strand.
TAATCACACTTGGAATGCCACCGACACAAGGGGCGATAACCGGAAGTCTGGCAAGACCGGCTTCCGCCAGTGTCAGCCCGAACACTTCTTCGCGTGCGCCAGACATGTAGAGATCGGCACCGCCGCGCATCAGGCCAACCACGTCATCACTTTCACCCACTAAGTGGACAAATTCCTGCAGACCACTCTCGGCAATTTGTTGCTCAAGGATGCCACGATCCGGCCCTTCGCCAATAACCACCAGGTGGAAAGGCAGTTTCAGTTCATGTAACTGCCGGGTTGCTTCGATCAACAGGTCGACGCCCTTACGATGGATAAGTGAGCAAACACTTACCGCAACAAACGCACCACTGGGCAGTCCATAGGTGTGCCTGATGTCCTGAACCGGTTGGCTCAGCAGCCTGTCTACATCAATGCCATTGGGAATAACCTGACAGCGCTGGGCGCGCACACCATCGTTCAGCAGTTGATCTACCACCGGTTGGCTGACACCGACAGCCATGCTGGCGTGATGCAAGCCGAGCGTAATGCGTTCGCGCAGGGGATAACGGGCGTGAAGGTGCAATACCAGAGGCAGCTTCCGGGCGCGGGAGACCAGGTTGAGCCACTGGAGCGGCGCGCCACTGTTGGCGTGAACCAGGGAGATCTTGTGTTTATCAATGATGCGCAACCCTTCTTTGATCAGTTTGCTGTAGCCGACAACATCCCACTTAGGCGTGCGTTCACCGAACAGCAGGGTAAAGTTGCTGACATACACCGGAATGCCGATCTTTTGGGCTTCATGCGCCAGTGCTTCATTGTTGCACCACAGCACGGGCTCAAAGGCATCTTTGTCGATGTGGTTGAGCAGGTCGATCAGGCAGCGCTCACTGCCACGAATCCAGTTATCGCCGTAGTGAACAAATAGCAACGGCTTGCGTGTGGGTTTGTTTTTTGCCGTGTACATCATGATATGTCCTCCGGTCTCTTGGGCCGTCTGTTTACTGTGAATAGGCTTTCAACAGTTTTGGCACGACAGCTTCTGCCGAGTAGCGTTGACGGATAGTGCGCACAGCGTTGGCTCGTATCCGGGCGCGGTGTTGTGAGTCGCTGTTTCGCCAACGATGGATAACATCCACCATGCCGCTCACATCGTTCTGGGGCAGGAGCCAGCCGTTTTTATCGTGTTGGATAAGTTGGTCCAGCGCGCCCACATTGAAGGCGGCGACGGGAATGCCCCGAGCCATGGCTTCCAGTGACGCCATAGGCAGGCCTTCGGCGCGGGAAGGGATAATCAACAGCCCCACGCGCGGCCAAATTTTATGCATATCAGCCTGTGCGCCATGGAAGGTGACATTTGGAGGGGCGATTTTTTCCAGTGGTTTTCGTAGCGGGCCATCACCGTATACGTGGAAATCCAGCTGCGGGAAGCGTTTTGCCAGAGAGACAAAACGCTCGGTGCCTTTTTCTTTGCTCAGGCGGCCGACAAAGGCAATTTGGTCACCTTTTGAAAGCGAGATTTCCCGCATGTTCACGAAGTTGTCTGCCAACTCTGCCTTGCAGGGGAGGGTTGACAGGATAGGGGGGCTGACGGCGAATACCTTGTGGGCAAGAAAGGCGGTACGGCGATCAAACCAGTCATAGAGCTTAATTAAGCCTTCTTTGTCTTCGCCGCTGTGGAAAGTGCTGACACAGGTAATATTTAGCAGGCGGCAAAGGGGGCGCACCAAAATCCCGGCTTTGTAGCCGTGGGTATGGATAACGTCCGGACGGCCATTTTTAATGGCGCGCCATAGCGATCCAAAGCGTCCATCGAGAGATTCGCAGTTGAGCCCTGCATACAGCAAGCGGCGTTGCACAGGATGACTGCCATAGTTACTGATAAAAACGACGGTGACTTCAGTCCGGACACTGCTAAGGCCAAGTGCCAGCTGCTCAACGTGGGATTCAATTCCACCAAACCCGCGACTGTCCAACATTAACCATATCTTGGTTTTCTTCATTTTGGTTTCACCTGAATTCATGAAAAAGACTTGTCGTAGCCAGAGCAACGCAAAGTTAGTGCCACTTAGCTATCTATCTGAAATTTAATGGTTAGCGATGGAATTTCCGCCGAGCGCTGATTCAAAATGACAAACCTGGTGCTGGGATTCGTCAAAGCGCATGTCAATTTGACGAAAAGGAGGGGAAAGGAAGGAAAGTGATAGCAACAGATTGCTGCAACTGGGAAAACAAAGGCACTTTCCGGTCGGTTAACATGTGGCGGCAATAAGGAAGAAAATGCATTAACACTGCGGCTCAGGGCGATGAGTACCGGTACGTGGGAGTGAGCAGAGCCTGCGAATACCCTTCAAATCTGTAAACATGGCAAACCCTTTGCAAAGTGACTGCCAGAACGTTGAAAAAACAGTGAGGCAGAGATGGCAAGTTTCTTAGTGACAGGCGGTTGTGGTTTTATTGGTTCTCATCTGGTTGAATCGCTGTTAGCGGATGGCCACCATGTACGGGTTGTAGACAATTTATCAACCGGTTACCGCAGCAATGTGCCGCCCCACTGCGAAGTCCGAGTGGCGGATATCTGCAATGACGGTGTGCTTGAAGATGCAATGGAAGATATGGATGGCTGCTTTCACCTTGCGGCCATTGCATCGGTAGAACGCTCCAATGAAGCCTGGGTAGATACCACGATGTGAACCTGACAGGCAGCATCCGTGTTTTCGATGCTGCGCGCAAAGCCAAAACGCCGGTGGTCTACGCATCATCTGCAGCAGTCTACGGCGACAATGCAGAGATGCCCCTGTGCGAGCGCTCTGTCTTGCGTCCTTTAACCGCCTACGGGGCGGATAAGCTAGGGTCTGAGTTGCATGCCAGAGTGGCCTCCATGGTGCATGGTGTGCCTACAACGGGAATGCGTTTTTTCAATGTATTTGGCCCGCGCCAGGATCCTAAATCGCCTTACTCAGGCGTCATTTCCATTTTCGTTGATAAGATCATGGATTCAGAACCTTTGACCATATTCGGCGACGGTGAGCAGACCCGCGACTTTATTTATGTCGGGGATGTGGTAAGACACCTGCGTGCCGCCATGCAAAAGACAAGTACAACCCCGGAAGTGTTCAATGTCTGTCGCGGGGAAGCCCTCTCGGTCAACCAGCTGGCGACTACCCTGATGTCACTGACCGGTACGCAGGTGGGTGTCGCTACTTACCTGCACGCCGCGGTGATATCCGCTCTTCTATCGGCAGCCCGGCACAAGCAGCAAGGGAGCTGGGGATTGTCGCTAAGACGTCGGTAACCCAGGGGCTACGCGAGCTGGTGCATTATGTGGTGAAAACCGGCGAGTCACGCTCAGTGGGGTAGTCAGGGAAACGTGCCTGGTACAAGAAACAAAAACGCCGCTAAATGCGGCGTTCTTACGTGAAAAGGTGTCGATCAGGCTTCGTCGGTTTCCCACGCCTGCTTTTTGCGATACAGGGTCGAAGGCTGATTTGTAGCAATACAGCCGCCTTCAGGACATTCCCATCGCAATAGGCAATGGTTTTCTGGATAGCTTCCCGCTCAATATCACATAACGGGCGGATCTCACTGTCCGGCTCCTGAACACTCTGCGCCGCAGCAATGTCCTGGGGCGGTGTAACGGGCTCTGACACTCGGGTTTGTGCAATCGAGCGGATTTCCTGATCGCTCAAGGTTTCATTCAGCGGCGGGGGCAGTTGCTTTATTGTGACCGAGTCACCGTCATGCAATACCACTATATTACGGATCACGTTCTGTAGCTGGCGGACATTGCCAGGCCAAGGATAGTGCCGCAGCACCACTTCTGCTTCAGGAGAGAAGCTGGTGAAACGCTTTCCTTCTTCGGCGGCATAACTGATCAGAAACTTGGTGGCGATTGCCAGAATGTCATCTCCCCGCTCGCGCAGAGGCGGCATCGCCAGTGGCACCACATGTAAGCGGTAATAGAGATCTTCACGGAAACGCCCCTCAGCCACTTCTGTCAGCGGGTCTTTGTTCGTGGCACACAAGAATCGGATATCCACGCTCTCTTCTTTGCTGGCGCCGACTTTCTGGTAACGTCCGGTCTGGATAAAACGCAGCAACTTTTTCTGTAGCTCCAAATCCATTTCGCAGATTTCGTCCAGAAACAGGGTGCCGCCATTGGCCTGAGCCGCTGCGCCCTTGCGATCATTGCTCGCGCCGGTAAACGCCCCTTTTACGTGGCCGAAAATCTCGCTTTCCATTAAATCATGGGGAATTGCGCCACAGTTTATTGCTACAAAAGGTTCACTGGAACGTGGACTTTGGCGGTGAATGGCTTCGGCGCAGACCTCTTTCCCGGTGCCGCTTTCGCCAGTGATAAAGACGGTGGCTTTACTGGGGGCGGCGGCATCAATAATGCGGTAGACGTTCTGCATGGGCAGCTGGCGCCAATAAACCCCTGGTAGGTGTTGCGTTCAAAACTGCTTTGTATGTCTTCCACCAAACCCTGCAGACGGCTGTGCTCCAGCTGGTTCCGGACGGTGGTTTTTAAACGCTCGGCGCTGACCGGTTTTTCCAGAAAATCGATGGCACCCAGACGCATCAGCTCTACGGCGGTATCGACGGAACCGTGACTGGTGACGACGATCACTGCGCTGGGGAGCCTTTATCCTTGATCTGTTTTAGTACCTTCTCTCCGGACATGTCGGGCAGTTTCAGATCGAGCAATATCAGATGAGGCGTGGCCTTTTCGAGATAGTCCAACGCGGCCTGTCCGGTTTCCAGACAGACAAGTTCAATCGGCTCTTTGGCCAGATACTGACGGTAAATGTTGGTCAGCGGAAGCGAGTCTTCAATGATCAACACGCGGTAGGTGGATGTCATGCGTCATTTCCCCAAATGCGTTTGCCTTGATACCGACTGCCACTACAGTAATAGGCGACGTAAGTTGTTGTGTTTAGGTATAAATTGTAAGTCAGATTTTTTCCCTTACCATCTAAATCGGCGGGAATTGTGGACGTTAGAACAGTATGCGATATCAGTTTGTGCTTGTGGTAAAGCCTTGAACTGAACGCGCTTCCAGCGCTGCGAAAGAGGCATCGGCCACTTGCCTGATATCACCGGCCTGGCTGACAGCGTCGTCATAACGTTGCTGCAGGCAGCTTTTTTCAATTTCCCGGCAATAGCTGCACAGGTGACTATTACCGTGTGCGCCAGCACTGCTACCAAGGGTATGGGCTTCGAATTCGATCGCATAATAGTCTTTGTCTTCAGCGGCCTGTGCGATCTTGTCAATCCGCACTTTGGCGTCGCGGATGTAGAATTCCAGCAACTGTGGCACCACGTCAGGCGAGGTGTCGGCTGCCAACCGCATAAGGATCGCTTCGTTCACTATTGGCTCTTCTTCTTGCGGCATAATCCCAGCATTGTCGTCCACCGTTTGGATACTGTCTCTGTTTGCTGAACTTCCTAAGGCGGGGTCGTCGTTTGTCAGAGTAGTGGTGACCGGCTCAGATTTACTGGGCGGACGGGGTTGCCAGCGGGATAAGCACTCCATGATGGACTGGCGGGTAAAGGGTTTGGAGACAAAGTCATCCATACCCAGATTGATAAAGTGTTCTCTGTCTCCCCGCAGTGCGTGGGCGGTCAGGGCGATAATGATAACGTCTTTTGCTGACGTCGGTAGCGCCCGGATATGCTTGGTTGCTTCCATGCCGTCCATGCCTGGCATGGAAATGTCCATCAGCACAATGTCGTAGGGAATGCTGGATACCGCTTCGACCGCTTCTTTCCCATTGCTGACAATATCGACCGACAGCGGATAATTCGAGCATAGTACGAAGCACCATCTGATTGGCAGGATTGTCTTCCGCATCAGGATACGCAGATCCTTCGCGATCTCCGTCGTGTCCGTATCTGTTGGTGACGGGGCTGATAGTCAGCTTCATCGGCGACATTAAGAGTCATGGTCGCGGTGAAAATTGAACCTTCACCCAGCTCGCTGACCACGGAAATTTCACCATCCATCAGATTGACCAGTTGCTGGCAAATAGCCAGTCCCAGCCCGCTGCCTTCGTGGCTGCGGTTGTAGCTGGACTCTGCCATGGTGAACTCTTCAAACAGGGTTGGGATGTGTTTGGCATCGATACCGATCCCTGTGTCGACCACATCGATTTTCAGCTTGGCTGACAAGGGGTGACGGTGGATACAGCTTATCTTGACCTGCACACTGCCTGCGCTGGTGTATTTCACGGCGTTGGAAAGCAGGTTCAGCAAAATCTGGCGGATACGGTCTCCATCACCTTCTAGGTATCGCGGCACGTCATCGGCGATGCGTGATGTCAGGCTCAGGTTCTTTTTTTCTGCCTGTGGGTAGACGATATCGACGGTCTGTCCGAACAGTTCATACATGTCGAATATGGTGTTTTCGAGGGAAAGCTTTCGGCTTCCATTTTGGAAAAGTCGAGAATGTCGTTAATGATGCCGAGAAGCAGTTCACCGGAGCCACGTGCTGTATTAACCAGCTTGCGTTGTAACTCATTTAGCTCCGTCTCCTTTAGCAAGCCCAATACCCCAAGTACACCGTTCATTGGTGTGCGGATTTCGTGGCTCATGGCGGCAAGAAAGCGGCTTTTAGCACGGTTAGCGTTTTCTGCTGACTGTTGCGCTTCAAGCAGGTTGGCTTCGTAGCGTTTTTGGTCGGTTAAATCATAGAAATGTGCGACGTAGTGGCTGAGCACATCTTTCTCATCGGTCACGGAAACAATCGAGAGATGTACCGGGATCTCGTATCCCTCTTTGTGGCGGAAAGGCATTTCCCCTTCCCAGCTCCCTTTCTTGTGCAACATCCGCCATACCTGTTTGTGAAAACGGCTGTCTTTGGCATTGGTCATCAGGGAGCGGGGTTTTTCACCAATAACCTCTCTGGCACTGTACCCCGTGATGTTTGAAAAAGCCGGGTTGCTGCGAATGATACGGCCAAGGTTATCGGCAATAAAAACGGGCTGCGCAGTTTCAAACGCACGGGCAGCAATTTTCATTTCTGTCTGGTTTTGCAGCTGTTTTGATATATCCCGGATATAGGAAACGAAGAGATGCCCCTTTACTGTTTTGGCGGCGGAAATGGAAATCTCGATGGGAAATTCAGTGCCATTGCGGCGCATGGCGGTGAGCTCAATCCGTTTGTTGAGTACCACACTCTTGCCGGTTTCCAGAAACCGCTTCATGCCATTTTTGTGCATCTCACGCATGGCAGGTGGGATAATGGTTTCAGCCATGGTCTTTCCGACAATGTCTTTGCGTTTCCAGCCAAATATCTGCTCTGCCACCGGGCTGAATTCCACAATGGTATCGTCATCGCTGGCAACAATAATGGCATCGTGTGAGGCTTTATAAATGGCTTCACTTTGCTCCTCAATAAGACGCGCTTCGCTGTAGGAGTATTGTTGTTCCCGCAATGAGTTGTAGAGCTGACTGTAACTCTTCTCCAACCGGTTTTGTAAGTCGGCAACCTGGCAAACCGTCTGGTCGATGTCTTCGAAAAAACCCAGATTGGTATTTGCGGTGGTCTGGCCTTGTGGCGTGGTGAGTTTCTTCAGGCGTTGCAATGGGCGCAGGGCAAGAATAATCATGGCGAGAATGACTAGCACTGCCAGCAAGGCGATGCCAATTGTACTGACCACGGCAAGTTGCCCCAGTGTGCCAGTGAGCGAGTGGAAGGAGCCTGACTGAAACCCAACGGTGGCATTGACATCTTCCAGAGCGCTGTTTTCGAGATACAGTGGCACAGTAATCACATTGTGATTGGGGTTTGCCGGTACGTGTGCATGAGCCAGAATGTCTTTTCCATGCTCAATCGTCAGGTAGACAATGCCTGCCCTGTCGATAATGTCTTCGGCCAGCAACTGAAGACCATCGAAATCCTTTCTCTCCAGATAGGCTTACTTGCCATTGTCACCAACTGGGATATGTGATCTTCAAGACGATAGAGATCTGACTGGTGTTCTCGCTGAAGGAATGAGGTGGACACCATCATAGTGGTCAGAAGGATCACGACGAATAAAAAGGCAGTGATGAAAACGGTTTTAATTCTGATTTTCAAACCGAACCTCGCAATCCTGTGCTGAAAATGGGTGTCTCACTTTTGAGGCGTCTAGTTTCAGTCTAGTCCAGTTACGGCATATTCCCCTTGCCATTCGAGCAAAATGATAGTTGCGTCATCTCTGTGCCAATCCCCTTTTGTATCAAAAACTTGCATCACACGCTCGACGGATTCATCCAGAGGGAGTGACGAGGTGATTTGCAGCATTTCAACCACATCATGTTCGAGCTTCTGGCGGTCTTCCTGCGTTTCCGCCGCTTCAAATAAACCGTCGGTGTAGAGCGCGATCCGCTCGCCCGGTTGAAGCTGAAGTGACAACGGAATGTATTCTGCGCCGTAGAGTACGCCCGGCAGAATGCCCCCACATCGAGAAACCGGCTTCCCGTGGGAGTGATGAGGATTGGGCTGGGTGACCGGCAGATGCAAGGCTGATGGCGCCGTTATCGAACATGGTTACAGAGCAGCAGGTCAGAATAACCTGAGACAATAAGTTGTCTTCCATCGCGCAATCTGACAAGCGGTTGAGCAGGTTGGCAGATGGGGAGTCGTTGTCTTCAAGGTGGAACATCAAACCGCGCAGGTAGCCGCCATAGGCATAGGAGAAGAATTTGGCCGCGACATCGTGCCCCATGATGTCTACCAGATTCACCATCAAGTAATTGGGGGTGTCGCGGTGCAATACGACATCGCCGCCGCCAATTCCGGTATTGCGCGTGGCAAGTGCTGTTTTCCAGTTATGGGACAGGGAGGGCAGGGAAGGTGTGAGCCCCTGCGTGATGCGCTGGTTCACCTTGTCGGTGAGCTGGCGGTATATCTGCTCTGAGCGGTGAAGCACGCGGCGCGCACTTTGCAGTAAGGCGGATTTGCTGACCGGTTTCACCAGATAGTCGTCGATGCCCAGTCCGAGGGCATTATCGCGGATATCCGGGCTGTCTGCATACGTGAGGAAAATAAACGGAGTCAGCAAGGTATTGGTGTGGTTGTGCAGGGCTTTTTTCAGGCTGATGCCATCCATGCCAGGCATACGGATATCTGAAATCACCAAATCCACACTGTGGGTGGTGAGATAGTTAAGTGCTGTCTCGCCATTTTCAGCTTCCACGACATGGAACGCGCTGGAGAGATAAGCGGTGATCAGGCGTCGCTGGCTGTCGTCATCTTCCACAATCAGAATGCTGGGCTTGGTTGCGGCCACCTGTTGGATCTTCCATTTCAGGGTCAGGCGGTTTTCAGTGAACGTGGTACGGTGAGTGTATTCCACTTCGTCGGTCATGCTCTGGATCAGTGCCAGACCGCGCCCCCTTCTTTTTCTTCAAAGGTATCCAGGGACTGTACCCTTTCCGGCAAGGTCGGATCCCAAGATTGCCCATCATCATTGAGGTGCAAAAGCCATTTACCGTCGCTGCATTCCAGACAGACATCGATAAAGGTTGGCATGGGGTCTGTGTGCTCCAGCAGGTTGGCGGTGGCTTCGGAATAGCAAAGCTGGATCTTATTAGAAAGTTGGTCGCTGACCCCTCGCGCTTTCAGGGTCTGCGCGATCATTTTCCGCGTCTGGCTGACGCGTTCCAACGTGGCTGGGCGACAGGTTTCGTGAACAACAGAGACCATGGCTTAAATCTCCAGCGGCAGCAGATGGCTGTTAAAAATGGCTTTACGAAGACGCTGCGTCAGCCTTGGGAACCGCTTCGCCAGCCTGTCCACTTCCCGCAGGATTTCCGATCTGAGCGACGGGTTGTTCATGTCATTCATCACGCAGCCGAGCAGGTGTGCACCGGAGTCATGGAGCTTTTTCACTGATTCTGACGCCTGCGCTTCGGTCGTCTGCCCGGACATCACCACCAGAATGGTGCCGTCTGCCGCGGCTGCTACCCGCTCGGGCGGAATATTGTTGGCGTTAAGGCGTGATACCGGAGAGGTGTCGAAAATGATCAGGTCGTAGTCCTTGCGCCATTGCTCGACGTAGGTTTCCAGCGAGCCGGGACGACGCAGCTCCATAATGGTTTCCCGCTTTGAAGGGGCAATAATGCCGGTGAAAAAGGCATTTTCATCTTTGATCCCGACCAGCTCAGGGTTGGGCAGGAAATGGTTGTCGTAGGTAGTGACTGTCATGCCCTGGCTGACAAGGCTTGGATGATAAAGGTTAAGGTCGACAACCAGTGTCGACTGGCCAGCCAGCAAAGAGCGGTGGGCAATAGCCGCTGCCAGTGACGTGACACCTTCACCCGCTTCTGTGGCCGTGATCGCCAGTGTTTTGTAGTCGTTACGTACAACCTGAAAATAGATGCGTTCAATTTCGAGGTTTAACGGCGAAATAATCATTACAACACTCCTATCAGGGCTGCGATACCGGCCATTTGGAACAAATCAGTAATGCCCTGGCGGATTTTTTCGGCGGTGCTTTCTTCCTTGTTGGGCACGTATACCGTGTCGCCAACCCGTAAGACGGGAAGATCCTGGAAGCGGGCAGTACGGCTGAATTCAGACAGGTTGAACGTGCGTGCCTGGTCACGGCAGCAAGAAAGGTTCACCACGGTGATTTTCTCGATGTAGGCGTTGTTGGATGGGCCTCCGGCTTCCGCCAGCAAGTCGAGAATCGTCATGTGATCGTCAAAGCTGTAGCGGCCGGGGCGGTTGACCGCGCCAAGCACGCGCACGGTTTCTTCTTTCGGTTTGTCGAGCCAGTTACGATCTTTTTCCGGTACATAGATGGTGTCGCCAATGTTCACATCGGGCAGCAGGTTTGAATCGCCGGTTTCAAAGAACAGGGCGAGGTTCAGGCGGCTGACCCGCGCCGTTTTGCCGTCCAGATGAGTAATGCGGATGTTATGCAGGTCGGCATTCTGGGTAGGGCCATCAGCGGCGGAAAGGATATCGAGAAAATGCATTTGCTCGGTGAAGCGGTAGCGCCCCGGCGCACCCACCTGACCGAACACATAAATGGAGCTGTCCGAGCTTTGGCGAACCCATTTGGATTTGTTGTCTGACGGGTCATCGGGCAAATCATGCACCCGAATGGTGGAGCCAGCGCGGATCATTGGCAGTTCGGAATCCGGACGGCCTTCTTTGATAAAGGTATCGAGGTTGAACACGGTGGCCTTGGTGCGGTCGCCACCAAGCGGTGTCACCACCTCGATTTTGCTGGTATCTGCGCGGGATGTGGGGCCGCCGACATGAGCGAGCAGATCCAGCAGTGACATTTCATCAGACCATTCCACTCGGCTTGGGCGCACCACTTCCCCGAGGACTCGTACGGCGCGATCCGGTGCGACTTTGAGCCAGGACTTCTCATTCAGGTCGAGTTTTTCCGGAACAAAAATGGCGTCACCGGGTTTGATGGGTGGCAGTGGGCCGCGCATTTTGCCTTCAGAGAACAGGGATAAATCGAACGGTACCGTGCTGCCGTCGCGGCGGATAAGGCGTATTTGGCGGCTGTCGGCAAAGCGGTTGGGGCCACCGGCGTTGGCAAGAATATCAATCAGGTTGGCGTTGTCTTTACCCTCATACGCGCCGGGTTTGGCGACTTCCCCCATGACATAAACGGTATTGGATCCGGCTTTGATCTCTTCTTCCTGTTTTGGCACGAAGATAGTAGCCCCTTCCACAATGTTGGGCAGCAAGGTTTCGTCACCGGAGTCGAGGTAGAGTTTAAGGTCGAATATTTTCGGCTCGTTGTCTGAGATGACACGGATTTGCTCGACGGCGGCGTAACGGGTGACACCCCCTGCCCGCATCAGCAAATCCACCAGGTTGTTTTCATCTTTCGACGAGAAACTGCCGGGTCGCAGTACTTCGCCAAACACCTTAATCGCTTTTCTGTCTTCAGCAGCATCGCCAGCGTCCGGCAGCTTGGACGGGTCAAAGCTTTGCTCGACATTGCCAATCATGGGGGAGGCCGGAATAAACAGGGTGTCGAGGGATTTCAGGGCGGGCAGCAGGCTGGCGTCCCCGGTATCGAGGAATTTTTTGTAGTCAAAGGTAGTGACTTTCTCGCCGCGGCGCAGCTGGAACCTGTCGAGCTGTGCGCCGGGGCGCAGGCCACCGGCGGCATAAAGCGCCATTTGGATAGAGGCATTCTGGCCAAGGGTGAACTCACCGGCTCCATCACATAGCCCTGAATAGTGACCAGCAACTGGCGTTTGCTGACAAACACCTGCAGGAGGAAAGGTCGCGGATGACGGAGCCAAGCGTTTCACGCACGGCGTTGCCAAGCTCTGTTTCTGTCATGCCTTCCGCGTTGATCATGCCCACTTCTGGCAGGGTGAGGCGTCCTGGCGGTCAATCTGGAACTCCTGGTTCAGGCTCACTTCGCCCGGCAGCATTATGGCAATCTGGTCGCCAACCTGCACTTTGTAGCCGTTTGCGTTGACAAAGAAGGCGGCGGTCAATGTCATGAAAAGCAGTAAAATCCGTATCATTGTGCACCTCCTGCATCACTTCCCGTGGCGGTTTCCACCAGTTCGATAGATACCCGGCGGTTAACCAACCGGTCTTGCGGCGCTTTCCCTTCAAACAGCGGATCTGCCGCACCGACCGCAGCGACTGTGATACGTGAAGGAGCCAGTCCAAATATTTGCAGATAACGTTTTACCTGATTGGCACGGGCGAGGGAGAGTTTCTGGTTGGCACTTTCATTGCCGATGGCATCGGCGTGGCCTGTGACGTGCAGGCTGTATTGCGGCAGGTCACGGAGCAGGTGTGCCGCTTCTGCCAAGTGGCCCATGTATTTGGGGTTCACTTCCGGCGAGTTGAATGCAAACTGGTTGTCGACGTTGAGCAGGGCGTAAATTTCCGCAGCGAGGTCTGCAACATTGTTGTAACCCATTGCATTGCTTGGGGTGCAGGCGCCGCTGCGTTTGACGGCGTCCAACTGCTTTTCAAGGCGCTCTAGCGCAGCGCGTTGGATGATGATGTCGTTCGCCGCATCAAACTCCAACCCACCATGCAATTCACGCACGATGCGATCTTGCATGCGCCGCGCCTGAAGGACGGTAGCGGGAAAGCAAAGCTCCGCACCTTCCAATACCAGTACATCGAGGTGGCGCGCAGCCAGTTCCCACTCAAACCGCAACCCGTGCTCGGGGCCGAGCGGTTCACCGGCCATAACAGGGGACAGGGATGAATAGTGTGATTCAGCCATGCCCCCCTGACCTTGGTCAGGAAACATTGAACAACCCGATGTTACCGCTATCGAGATGGCGAGAGTGAGGAACTTTCTCATACCGTATCCCTGTTGGTGGCTTTAGATTATTGGGTGGTTTCTGCTGCTTCCACCGCGATTGCGCTGTTAATGCGCAGCAACTTGATAATTTCCATTGGTTGGCCATGAACGTCGGACAGCGAAAGGGTATGCCCCTTGGCTTTCAGGCGCTTGAAGAGAAAAACGATGGCACCAATGCCGGAACTGTCGAGGAAATCAACTTCACCAAGGTTCATGGTGATGTCGCTTTTCAGCTCCGTGGTCACCAGATCATCCAGTTCGGTCTGGACTTTGCTGCAACCGTGGGCGTCCATGTCTCCGCGAACAACGAGAAGCAGAGTGTTATCAGGCTGGTGGATGCGTTCAATCTGCATTTTTTGTTTCCTCATCAGTTTGGGTATGAGGGATAAAGCGAGTTTCATGCCACTATTTATTTTTGTTTAAATACATAGGGATAAAACTAAGTGTCGCTCGCTGGACTCATGCTTTTCTCATTCTGACAGTAGAAATGAGAAATCGGTTTGGCGAAATAATTCCGGACAGAGAGACCTGTGCGTGTACATATTTCCGTTCGCATTCTTATTTATAAGATAGAGGGGAAAACTCACTTGCGTGAGGCTGGAAGGGCAATGTTGAAAGGATTTTTGTGGGAGTTTGAGCGCTATCGTCGCCGTGACCCGTAAGGGGGTACCCGCTTCACATTTTCCTGTGTGTTTTCATCACCCTCATTTCCTGCATCGTGATTGGATTGGTTGCGTTTTTGCGTGTTGTCAGCTTCCTGTAAAGCAACATAGCGTGCAACCGAGGCCGTGAGTGCCGTCAGTATGTAGATAGGCAGGTAAAGCCTTGGGTCAGGAAGGTGCCGGAGATACAGAAGGCAATCACACCGGAGTAGAGCCCTTCAGAGATACAGCGTATAACCGGTGGTAGATTTCTCTTTTCTGCATCACCACATCGGTGGTTCTTTTGGCGGAGAAGAAAATGGTTAGCGTCATCACCATAAACGCAATCAGGCCAAGGAAGCCGGTTTCTCCCAGCACCCCAAACCAGGTGCTGTGCACGGCATGGTTCAGGCCATCCCAATGGGGGAATAGAAGAAATAGTTGAAGTAAAAGTTGTTGATGCCGACACCGGATATCGGGTTATCGACCGCCATTAAAAACGCCGCTTCCCACGCATAAAGCCTGCCTTGGGCTGAGGCATCCAACCCTTCTTCTGCCGCGCCGCCAGACTTGCGCCCGCTGATCCCGGCGGCGACAAACAGTATTGCCATCACAATGCCGCCGCCAATAAACAGCAAGGCTTTTGACTGCACCCGCCGCCAGGCCAGCACACCCACGGCAGACATGATGCCGAGTAATCCGCCACGGCTTTGGGTGGCGATAATGGCAGAAAAAATGGCGATAGCGGCGAGAAAGCCGACAAAGCGGACTTTTTTCGACAGGCCGGGCGTCATCACAATGCTGATGGTAAATGAGAAGGGAAACAGCAGCACCAGCGCCAGATCGTTGGGGTCACCGAGCACGGAACCCAGCTCGCGGCCGACGGTAACACGGGTTTCTTCCACCAGTCCGATACCATTGATTTTGTTCATCAGGGTGACAAAAGCGACGGCGCAGCCGGACACGGTGATCATGATTAAGGTGTTTCGGTAGTGCTTGAGGTCGGTAAGTAGCCACGCCAAAGCGGGTGTCATGATGCCGATTTTGACGTAGATGTTTTTAAAGTAGGCGATGCTTCGCCGATGTTACTCGCCAGCGGGATACCAATCACCACCAGGGCAAAGAAGGCATAGAAGGTGTTTAATTCCTTAGAAGCATACATTTTCAGTTTGCCGCTGATAGCAATGTGCCAAGCCAGTGTGGTCAGGGTGCCGAGTGAAAGCAGCAGCGGGATTTTCAGCGAGTAGAGCTGGGGAAAGGCTTCATGGAGGCGGAAAAACGAGAAGGCAATAAACATCAGCTAGCAGCACAGGCTGGGAAAGGGTGATCAGAATAGCGAGGGGGACAATGCCTATCGCCACCGGTATCACCGGATGGGGGATCACATACCAGACCATGCAGGACAGCCCCACGAACAACGCGGTGGCGTGAACGAAATGTGTTTTCACGCGCTTGAGCATCAACAGGCGTTGTTCATTGAGCCAGTGTAAGATCTGCATGCTTCCGTCTCTGGGTTCTTGTAACGGTGACCACAGCAAGCAGTGTGCCATCAGGCTCAGGCTCGGTTTAACGCAGGGAAAACGAGGGGAAGCGAAAAATGAAGATAAAAAATCGCGCTTCAACAGCGCGATTTTCCGATTTTGCATGTCAATTCGACACACTGGCGTCTGACTGACTATCAGTGCTTGGTGCTATTTTCCGGATGGATAAGACGAACAACCAGCGAACCCGCTGCACGGATAGATTCGACGTTATGGCTCAATACTACACCGTCGCAAGGCGCCAGATACTGGTGTTCTTCAACACCGAAGCTGTCGTATTGCACCGCCAGCAACTGATCTTTCTCTACGGTCTGCATCAGGCTCACCTGTGCAGGACAAAGCCACCTTGCTCCGCGCGCAGGCTGGTCACCTGGCTGCTTTCAATCGCTGGGCGGACTGCTTCCACTTCGCCTTCAATCAGGCCGTAGTGGGTGAAAATGTTGAATGCACCTGCCACTGTACGTGCCACCATTTCGCTGTCCGTGTAACGGCCAACACCGGCTTCAACGGTGATGCTTGGAATGCCGTTCTGGTTCCATACCGTCTCCAGTACACCCGCTTCGCCTGGATCGTCCAGAATCGCATCCGGTTCATCAGGCGCGCCATGTTCACCGCGTCAGCAATACGGAAATCCGCAAACACATACAGAGGGTAAACCGTGCCAGACGTCTGGGTGTGCAGGTCAATGGCCAGCTCTGCATTGGGTTTCAGCAGGTTGTGCCAGATGCTGTGCAGGTAACGCTGAGGCTCGTTGCCGTTGGCGTTGCCCGGAAAATGACGGTTCAGGTTACCGCAGGAAACATCTGGATCAGACGAAAAGAAATCGCGGCTGTGGTGCAGCATGCCGCTCAGGTTAATGGTAGGAACGATAGTAATCGAGCCATTCAGCGCCTTGCCACGCAGCCCGCGTGCAATCGCCTGAGCAGCCAGCACACCATTGTATTCATCACCGTGAACACCGGCGGTTACCACAATGTGTTTGCCCGCTTCTTTACCCTTAAATACCCAAACCGGCAGGTGTTGCCATTGCGCCAGCGCATCGGTTGCTGCACGGAACCAGAACTTGTGCTCTCCGGCATCCAGTTCTTTCACATCCAGTGCACAAATCACTGGCAACCCGTCGATTTTGTTTCCGTCGATAAACTTCGTCATTGTCATCTTTCTTATTTTTTTAGCCGTTCAGTACGACAAAATTTAAAAAGGCGAGATATACCCAAACGACCTGACGATGCTCGCATTCAGAGGTCATCAATGCGTTCAATTCGAGGCAAATTTCACGAGGAATAGTCGTTCTATTTCCGTGGAATTTAACGAAGAAGTGGGCGCATTGATGTCCTCCCTTCGGGCGAGTTGACTGATGCCGTGCTCTTTGTTGTTCCTTTTTGATGGAGATGACTACACCTACAAAGGAACGCCGCGATCACAACACCAGTCAATCTCGCTGAATACAGCATCTTCAGGTTGTTTGGGTATAAATATCCCGCCTTTCATTGTTTCTTTTACTCTACAAGCTTACGCGAAGCCGGTGAGATGTGCACCTACTACGACCACACTCGCAATAATGAACAGCAACACCATGAAGCGCCAAACAAACTTCGCCCAGTTACCCCAGTCGATACGGCACACACCCAGTGTTGCCATCAGCGATGCTGAAGTCGGTACGATGATATTGGTAAAGCCATCGCCCAGCTGGAATGCCAGAACCGCAACCTGACGGCTGATGCCAGCGATATCAGAAAGCGGTGCCAGCAGAGGCATGGTCAGTGCAGCCTGGCCTGAACCAGAGGTCACAAAGAAGTTGAACACAGACTGGAACACATACATCAGCCACGCTGCTACCGCAGAAGGCAGGGCACTGATGGTGCTGCCCGCGTTGTGCAGGATGGTGTTCAGTACGCTTGCTTCTTCAGAGCCACCGCCCAGCATCAGCAACACGCCCTTTGCACAGCCAACCAGCAGTGCCGGAGCCAGCATGATGCCTGCGCCTTCTTTGAAGGAGCTTGCCACGTCATTCATGGTCATGTCGTTCAGCTTGAAGATGACTGCGATAATTGCGACCACAAAGCCCATGGTGAAGAACTGGGACGCGATTTCTGGAATGTACCAAGCGTGTGCGACAACGCCCCAAACAACCCAAACAGTGGTAGCCAGAACGGTCAGGATCACCAGAGTATCGCCCAGACCCCAACGGGATTCAGTTTCTTCCTGTGACTTGTTCTTCAGGTACGCGTCAGACTGGAAGCTGTAAGAGGCTTTCGGGTTGGCTTTGATTTTTGCCGCGTACATCATGGTGAATGCGATACCCACCAGCGTGAAGCCTGCCCACATTACCATACGGAATGTCATGCCAGACAGAACAGGCACGCCCGCGATGCCCTGGGCGATCGCCACGGAGAATGGTTCATCCATGACGTTGCGAAACCGACCTGAGTTGCCACGTAGGTGACCATCACAGTGTAATGCCGTCGTAGCCCAAACGTACCATCAGCGGGGCGATGATGATTGCGAACGCAACGGCTTCTTCACCCATGCCGAATACGGCACCACCCAATGAGAACAGCAAGAACAGAACCGGGATAAACAGCGCTTCGCTGCCTTTGGTTTTGTCGATCAGTTTCAGGATGCCGTTATCAATGGTGCCGGTGCGCATCACGATGCCGAATGCACCGCCGATGATCAGCATAAACATGATGACGCCGATCGCTGAACCCCACTTCGAGCCTGAAACCAGACCTTCAAACGGGAAGTTCATCAAGCCGATGCCGCCGCCAGACGCGAAAAACTTAACCGGGTTGTAAACCGTGTCGCCGTTCTCGTCGGTTACCAGACGGAAAGATTCAGGGTTAATGACCGTGCGCGTTTTTCTGCGCCGTCGACCATGAAGGTCACTTGCTGGCTGTCGAACTGGCCGACCGGAATAAGGTAAGTCATCGCCGCAGCGAACAGACCCACGAAAAAGATCAGGATAAGCGTATCCGGCATCTGCCATTTACTTGGGCGGGATACACCTTCCTGTGTTTCAACATGTGTTTGAGACATTCCATCATTCTCAAGAAAAAAGGAGGCATAAAATGTCTTAAAACCCGAATAAAAAGTCAATTCAAATTGTTATTGGTAGCAATATATTCAGTTAATATTTATTTCAGCTCAATTTACAGAATTTAGTTTTGTTTGAATCTTGAACAATGGGCGGCAGGTTGCGTGGCGCTTTACAGAAGCCGTGAAAACTTGCCATTAAGTCTAGAAATCGAGACGATTTTGTAACCTGTTGACACCGCATAACTTTTCAATTTCGCCTTTTCGCTGTCACAAAGCCGACATGCGCCTTTATCCAATTCGTCGCTTTTGCTCTCTAAGCTTTTTCTCCTGGCGTTTCAGCCACGGTCAGTTAGCAAACGAAAAGGATTATCGAAATGTCTGAAAAAGCGAAAAGCGGGATCAATCGCCGCCATTTTATCGCGGGCACAGCCGCCGCGTCCGGCACCTGTTGTTGGGCGGTGTTGCACCAGCTTTGCGCGGGGCGATACCAACCGCCCTTCAATGCCTTATGGAGTCGCCAGTGGTGATGTTTCGCAGGGGCAAGCCATGATTTGGTCATCGGCAGATTCCCCAGCAGATGTGGGTCGACGTTTCCTACTACGAAGATTTTCGCAAGTTCATCTCGCTGCAAGGCCCGAATGCGTTGGCTGAAACCGGCTTTGCCAGCAAACTTGCCCTTACCGATCTCGCGCCGGGGCAGAAGTGCATTACCGCGTGCGTTACCAGTCGCTAAAGGATTGGCAGGTGTGGGGAGAGCCGGTTGTGGGCTCGTTCAGTACGCCTCCCGCCATTGCATCCAACATCCGTTTTCTTTGGTCAGGCGATACGGCAGGGCAAGGCTGGGGTATCAATGAGGAGTGGGGCGGGATGCGCATCTACGAAACCATGCGCCAGACCAAGCCGGATTTCTTCATTCACTGTGGTGACACCATTTACGCCGATGGCCCGATTCAGGCTGAAGTAAAATTGGACAACGGCGACGTGTGGAAAAACGTCGTGACGCCGGAGAAATCCAAAGTGGCGGAAACCTTGCAGGAGTTCCGTGGCAACTTTGCGTACAACCTGATGGATAAAAACGTGCGCGCCTTCAATCAGGAGGTGCCGATGATTGTGCAGTGGGATGACCATGAAACCGTTAACAACTGGTATCCGGCAGAAGTGTTGAATGACCCGCGTTACCAGAACGAACAAAGTGTCGCCCTGCTTTCTGCCCGCGCCCGCCGCGCCTTCTTTGAAATGAACCCGATCCGCAGCTCGGCCACCGACCCTCAACGCATCTACGAAAATTCCATTACGGCCCATTGCTGGATGTGTTTGCCATCGACATGCGCAGCTACCGTGGTGATAACGGTGCCAACAACCAGACCACGGCATCGGCTGAGACAGCGTTCCTTGGCAGCAAGCAGATTCTTTGGCTCAAGCAGCAACTGCTGGCCTCCAAAGCCACCTGGAAGGTGATTGCATCTGATATGCCCATAGGCATGATTGTTTATGACGACTGGAAGAACAAATCCACGTTCGAAAACCTTGCCAACGGCGATGGAGCGCCGAAAGGGCGTGAGCTGGAAATGGTTGAGTTGCTGCGCTTTATCAAACAGAACCGGATTGAAAACGTGGTCTGGCTGACAGCCGATGTGCACTACACCGCCGCCCATTACTACGACCCAAACAAAGCGCAGTTCCAGGATTTCACGCCATTCTACGAGTTTGTCTCCGGCCCCCTGAATGCCGGCACATTCGGCCCCAACGACATGGATAACACCTTCGGCCCACAGGTGCTCTACAGCAAGCACCCTGAAGGCGGTAAGGTAAACCTGCCTCCTTCTGCCGGCTTGCAGTTCTTTGGTCAGGTCGATATCGATGCAGAATCAGAGGAAATGACAGTCACGCTGAAAGATTTGGCGGGAAGCAGCTTGTATTCGAAGAAATTGACGCCGGTTAAACAGGCGTAGTGGGAAAGCGTTGCCTAAGCGAGATAAAGGTGTGGTGTTTCATCACACCTTTTTCGCTGGTCTAAATTGTGGTTCTGGCAGATAGACGCGATTTGTGTCAACGTCGTATTTTGATGCCGAAATGGGAGCCAACACCCCTAAAGGCAATCCCTACTTTCCTCTTGACGGACACTACTATGTTGACACCGGAAGTGCTGGTTGGCGCTATTTTAAACTACCTCTCCCAACCTGAGTCCTCACGAAAACTGACCTCAGAACAACTTGAATGGTTTCGGGATCCTGAAAATGTATTTGGGTTGCTCTCAGTCGTGCTCAGTGTGCCTGATCATATTGCCAATGAAATGAGCGAAGGCATCTATCCGTGGGTGGATGCCGCAGTCAATGAGTTGGCGACGACGATGCGCAAGATGCCATCACCAGTAAAAACGGAAATTTGCGCAGCTCTCGAGCAGGTGATAGAAGAATTGGACGAAGAGGGTGTGCTTTGTGAGCGTATCTTTATGCATACCCTGACTTCTTTGAAACGCAATCAAATTTCCCTTTCGTTGGATGTGCCCGCATTAATGGCGAAAGACTACGGCGATAATGTAGCGCCACTTTTTGCTGCTGAAGCCCCAGATTTTCATGACTTGTTAAGCTCAGACTCGATTGAGACTGGCTTTGACTTTTTTGAGTTGTTTGAACAAGGCGCATCACTTCTTCCGCCGGAAGCCTATCCTTCACTGTTCGGTGCGGCGCTGCAGTATTCATGGGGTGTCGATGCGCTGCTATTGATGACACAGTACTTTGAAGAACCTGTTTCTCTGGCTTGCGCAGAACAGTTAGACGCTATGGAGCCCGAAAAATGGAAGGCGCTAACCCAACCTTCGTTGTTGACCTTGTGTGCTCGATTTAATCGCCACCCGTCAATTTCAGAGTTCTTTACCCGATGGCAAAAACAGGTAATGAAAGCAGGTAAAGCCAGTAAGCCTGTCAAAGTAAAAGCGCTCTATTCGACGCTGGTGGATGGCGCAGATTGCGTCAATATGATTGCTTCAATCAACCTCAATGGTGAACCTTGCACCTTGAGTTTCATGTTTGATTTCAATGTTGGGGTACGGGAAAGCCTTTTACATGTTGCGCCAGACTTTCAGTTAGTCAGTTTATCAAGCAAGTCAGCAACGAAGTTAGCTTCACCCAGCTCTCCCCAGATGCATTGGCATCCATACTGCCATGGGTGTTGTCAGTCAACGTGCAGCAGGGCACACCGGTAGACATTGCATCATTTTATTGGATATCAATGTTGCCTCCTGAATGGATAGCACCTCAACCATTTTCATTGGATTTTTGGTGTGGAGCACTTTCATTCGCACCGGATGCGAAACGACAGGAAATGCACCGCAAGTGGGGTGGACCCTATGACTCAATGCTAGGAAACTGGATAGCACCAGAGCCTGTCGTGTCCATCGCTAAAGAGGCAAAGGATCTCCTTCGCGGCTATTACTACAAAGAACCCGTCCGCTTTCAGGCACGCCTTACTTATTGTGCAGCCGTGGCGGCATTGAGCAAGAAGCCCGATTTTCGAGCGCGTGACAAGTACCTAGATATGGCTTGTGCATTAGACGAAAAGGGCTGATACGGAAGACGTTCGATTTATTTGAATGGCTTGCTACTGAAAGTTTTAACGATTATCAGAATTACCTGGCAGACAGTTTACTCGAGCAACTGCCGCCGAAGATGGGATTGACGATAAAAGTGGAACTGGAAGGAGCACGTCCAAAGATTTGGCGGCGACTTCAGGTAAGCAATCAAGTGACCTTGCATGAGTTGGATTCTATATTGCAGGCAGCAATGGATGGGACTTTGAGCATAGCTCTGGGTTTGAACAGCATGGGCAATGGTTTGACGAAGAACAAAGCGAGTTGCTGTGTGTCGGCCATCTGTTAGCCGAGGCAGGAGATAGCCTCAACTACGTCTACGATTTTGGCGACAACTGGCAGCACAAAATTACGCTTGAAAAAGTGTCAACCAAAGCCAATAAAGTACCGAAAGTCTCAGCCGGCAATGGTGGCTGCCCGGCAGAGGATTGCGGAGGCATAGAGGAATGGAATCATCTGTTAGCGATCCGCACACAATCTGAAATCGATGAGGAGGACTTGGAAAAACTTGAGTGGGCCAACTTGTTACCTGAAGATGATCTACCCGCATTTGACAAGGTGGCAGCAAACGAAAGTCTTCAAGCGCTATTCTCCTACGAATAGCGCCATCGCTGAAAGATGAGTTGCGGCGACTTGTCGCCGCACTTACTAGCGATTCAAACCGATCCTAGTTTAATCAAAGTGGGTAACTCTCTTCTTTTCAAATCGAAGTGTCAGCTCTGGTCTGAACTAGCACATTTTAGCCTTGCAGCTCAGGTTGCCTTTTATGACATGTTTAAAACAACATTAAACTGAGTCTGGCTACGTGGCGCTTCAATGTCAGCACCACTTTTTACCTAGCCTCCGGATGACTAGCGAGGCTTATAATAGTTCGCTCATTTCTGGGATATCTTCGGCAATTTCAATTAGGCGCTCGCACTGTTCTCGTGTCAGTTCTATGCAAAGTTCGATGTGACGGATCTCGTCCTTATCGATACCTTGGTTCACCGTATGTGCCAATGCGTCTTCTAATGAATTGAGGATAGCTTGGGCTGTATCACGAGTGTAGCTGGCCATTCTCTGCGGAGAGTACCCAATAAGAGCGCCGTATTCCGCCAAATCATAGCTGGTGATGGGATGCTGGAAATTTCCAATTGGTGGGTCTTGGAACGTTTCACTTTCCCAATCTCCAATAGACATTGCAAAGTATTGAGGTTGGCTGTTTTCTCGGGCATCGCTGCTTGACGATCTTGTGCTCTGCTCATTGCGGCGAGTTCCCTCCTGAGCGATAGCTTCAATGTTGACCAAATCGTAGAATGGTGTAAGAGACAGTCCGCTTGTTGTCACAAAGTAGCTTATGTTTTTCCCGTGGGCGTCGTAATTAAGAGTGGCAAGGTTGAAGAGCATCCACTGAGTCAGACGGAAGTTCGTTTCAACCCGGTTGGAGGTTTCAATGGCAGCGAGGCGAGGGAATGAAACGCCGTCTCGCATGTATTTCCCGTCGCCATCATCGCCGTTCTGGCGTTCGTACTTATAACTCGGTGGGAGATTAGTTGCCTGACATCCATCTATCACATGTTTTCTGGCAACTGTGGTGCGGTCTTGAAAGAAAGCCCGGTCAAAACGTTCAATCGCGAGGGTTCGTGTGTTGCCAAATCGCAAGAGTTCCACATTAGCGACGTCCATGCCAATGCGTTCCGCTAATGTCATGCAAAAAACTCATTCACAGCGATGCAGGGGGCTCTCCCGTTTTCGAACTTGAGGATGTAGTTAGAGCAAAGATCCCCTTCTCCAAACCCCCATTCATCATTGTTCCGTAACAAGTTCAGTTTGCTTTGTACGCCAGCGACAGATAGTCGGATTTTGCCGTCCCAAAAAACTAATGGATCCATGCTGTGCTCAAGACGTCTGGCTAACTCATCTTCGGGCACAAGGCGAAAGCTTGTCTCTATAGGTTGTGCTTCCGAGTCGCGAAATGATAATGCTCCTGATGTTTCTGCGCCCATCGCGCGCACTAGGCCGAACGTATTGTTTCTAGAAATTGTCGTGCTTTCGCATAGCTGCCGGAGAGAGTCTCCTTCTGGCAATAGATTTCTGAGGTAGTTTTCAATGCTGCGAGAAGGCGCGCTGTCATCAAAGGGTATGTGCGGGGAAATAGGGAAGCTACCTGCTTCCATCTCTCTTCATAGCGAAACGAAAATTCAGTTTCGGTGCCTACAGGCAGGGACAGTGTGCCGACCTTGGTGTTTTTGCCTATATAAATATCCAAGGTTTGAGTTCTATTCATACCAACGTCTTCCTCTGTGAGCTTTGTTTTCAGTTTTTTGTTTGAAGAGCCAAGTAGCGCGGCAATGTCGACAATCTTTAAAGACAATCCAAGCAAGTCCAAGACGGTTAGCAGGTTAGAAAGCGTGACGTTAGCATCACCTTTTTCCATTCGCATTATGGTTCGCCGTGAGAGGTCGGCTTTTTCAGCGAGATCCTCTATGCGCCAAGTCAACTGAGTGCGCTTGGCGCGGATCGCTAGGCCTAACGTGATCATGTTGAATTCAACATTCAGGTTTGGCATTTGGTTCCGCTTTTACTGCTTTTCCTTTTCTTTTAAGTGACATATATGGCTATTAATTGGTTTTGCCCCAAGGCTTTTTCTATATGTTAAATATAAGGCACTTTAAGAGGTATTGGGACAGTAGAATCGTCAAAAGTGACAAATATGACACATGACAGGTGTGTGAAGGTTGATTGTGTTTTTAAGTGCCAAATATGGCACTTAAAACTGCGGTCGCACAGTGATTCTTCGCTAGCAAACACGCGCCAACTGGTTTTGGCGGATTGGTAAGATTCACTGTGGCAAGGTACGTAGTCGGCTTTGTTGATTCGGTACTCAAGGTTGATGCGTGTTATAACGGCAAACAAACAAGCGGTGGCGACTATGCATCCGATGGTTTTCCACCACCTTCCGTAGCTCTGGGGGTTCCTTTTGGGGTGAGTCATTTGGTGGACGCCAGTTGCGATGATCCTGGCCATCAAAAAGGGGGTGGTAACCAGCACTGCATGGTTTATCAGTGACAACAGCTTTACCTTATCAGGCAGCGCAGTGAAGGGTTGTATAATTGCGTCAAGGAAGCCCAACGCAAAGCAAGCCGCACCAATTGCTGCCGACAGTGCGATAGTGAGTAGTTGCATAGTTCGATGATTCACTGTTAATTCGCCTTTAATTGTTCCACCAGCGCATCCGATATCCCATAGTTGTCATCTAAAGCAGAGAGTATTTGGTTAGCAGCGAATGTCACAACTGCAAATGTAGTCCAACCGACTACTATTGGAACGCTGAATAATGCAGTAATACCTACTGCTGCAAGAGTGCCTATCCGGTGGAAAGAAAGCTTTTTGTCACGTCACTGGCAGTTCTTCCGATGAAGTCACTCAACATTCTATCGTCCCGCAAAATAGTATCTACTGCGTTCACTGCGACGGAGAATATGATATCTACCACGAGTCCAACAGAGAGTATTTGTCTCGCCATATTCTTGGTGCCTAAACCAAGTTGGACAATAGCGGGGTTATTTGCTTTCCAGCGATTCTCTTTGGCCAGCGTTTTGAGGTGGATGTCATAGTTTCTGATGCCATGGACTTTTCAACGCCCAAATAAAGTGTCGGCTGCGCGAAACTTATTCTTAGTTGTTATGCGAATTCTCGATTGAACGCCGAACTTTTGTACGCATATTTTTCATAGGTGATGATGTATTAAACTGAATCATGCGCCCCAAAGTCCATTGTTCATACCACGCAACACCATACAAATCATGGTCACTTAAGCTTGAAATGAGTAAAAGTATCTCGTTAACCGTAGACTCAAGCTCAATGAGTAAATCATCATATTTCCACTCACGATACTCTTCGTGGAAGCTTTCAGCGAGTGAGCCTAATTGGTTCCATTTGTAACCAGTTTCCGGGAAATCAACATGTTGGTTTTGAGATCTTAAGTGATACCATTTAAGAACGAGTCTTCCCCAACCAATCAAGTAAGCAACTGTATCACTAACGCTAATGGCTGTACCTTTGACGTTTCCCTCTACTCCAGGTTTACGAGCGTTGTTTTCCGGAATTGAACGATAGTCAGCCATAAGTTTCGGAAATATTGAGTTTATAGCTAACTCCAATTCATCCTTATTTCTTGGCACAGAAGACATTTTGATCTCCATTCACCTAACTTTGCAGTAACGGGCGCTGTCCAAACCGCCCAAACTGCTTTAATCCCTTGTATTCACAAAACTTTGAAAATTTGCCGCATTGACAAAGCATCCCGTTCATAGCCTTGCTATATGAACCAATAAATAATCGCAATCAACTCAAAGTAAAAAGTCAGTTGAACAAAACCGTTTCACAATAGCTGACCGCCTTAGTCGCAGAAGGAATACCTCGTTTGCAATCTTTGGGGGTCATTACTCTAGTGTTAACACTTGTGGATTTGATCTCTGATAACAAAGAAGGAATCATATCTCGCAACAATTGGTCATCTGTTTTGGCGTAAGCTTTGCTCAATTTATTGCATATTGTTTGTTTGGAGGCGAGCATTCCTAAAGCTTCCAACACTTCCTGATGATAAATGGTGTTCATACTTTGATTCTCAGTTCATATAACAATTTATTAGATCCAAAAGTGGGGTATTTAAACACCCCACTTTGGGTTTTTTACGCATCAGAAACTCTCAAATTGGAATCTGACAGATTGCGTCCTGACGAATCCATTTATCAGTGGCTTTCCCAAGCTTTGGCGCCCGCATCACCAAAATACGGCCAAGGCACACACGGCGAAGCCGAGAATAGTGGCGGTTGAAAAGGCTTCATCAAAGAATAGCCAGCCCTGGATAGCGGTGACTGGCGGAACCAGGTAAATCACCGAGGTGACTTTCGATGCCGCGCCTTGCCCTACCATGTAAAGATACAAAAGCACCGCCACCACAGAGAGCGCCAGTACCGACCATGCCATGGTGAGGATGAAAGTCAGCGACCAAGTGACATGGAAGCCTTCCACCAACCAGGCCAGTGGCAGGAAGAAAATGCCCGCCGCGACATATTGCCACATGGCGCAGGCCACCAAATCCACACCCTGACAGAAGTGCTTCTGGTAAAGGGTGCCAAGGGTGATACCGATAAGCGCCGAGAATACAAAGAGGTACGCATAAAACGGTTGCGCGTCGGCGTTCCAGCTCATCTTGCCTTGCACGACAAGCCCAATACCCACAATACCGGCCACCAGACCCAGCCATTGGGTGATATTCAGGCGTTCGCTGGACAAGCTGATCACAATCAGCGCAGTCAGGATGGGCTGGAAGCCGACCAACAGGGAGGAGAGCCCCGCTGGCATACCATAGCTTATCGCCGCAAATACACCGCCAAGGTAGAAACCGTGGATCATCAACCGAGGCCAACACATGGAGCAAGGTCTTGCCTTTTGGCATCACCGGTCGCATCACGGCGAGGATCACCGCAAACACCAGCACGTTAAGCACCATACGGATAAACAAGAAAGTGGCGGCGTCGGCATAAGGCAGGCCAAATTTGGCACCGATAAAGCCTGTGCTCCACAGTAAAACAAAGATAAAGGGGATAGCCCTTTTAAACATGATGCGACGTCCTTGCGCGGGGTGATGGAAATACTACTTGGCGAAGAATGATTAAAACGTATTCAGTGTGTCACAACAAGAAAAGTATTGGGTGAGGACAAAGAGAATTCACATGTGTGGCAATAACAAAACAGCGCCCGGAGGCGCTGTTTAAATGGGATGCTTATTTGTATCAGGCTTCAACCGGTGTTGCTTTGATTTCAGCGCCTTGCTGTTTTTTCTCAAAGCGGCTGATCCACCACCATGCCAGTGCCGAGAACACGGCAGTCATGAACACGTTGATGAAGAAGGCGCGAACAAGATCCACACCCGTTGGGAACGCAGACGCTGACATGCTGACTACGAAGATGGCGATAAGCACAGAGACCACAGACATACCGAACTTGCGCGAACCCATGCGGAAATCGCGTGGTGTGTCGTCGTGTTTCAGGCGGAACACGAAGTAGGCGACCATGATAAAGATAGGTGGCAGCATTGCAGTACCTGCAGTCAGGTTGATGGCGGTGTTCATCATCTCCTGCACAGATTCAGAGCCGAAGCCGTTCACCACCAGCATCACGAACACGAATGCAAACTGCCACCAGGCCGCGCGAACTGGCACACCGTGCTCGTTAAGCTCTGTGGTTTTCTCGCCGTAAACGCCTTTTGGAATTTCAGAGAAGTGGATTTTCACCGGCGCCGCTGTCCACATCATCATGGAGCCAAACATCGCGATAAACAGGATGATACCGACGAAGCGGCCAACCAGGGTTTCAGAAATCTGGAAGTACTGCGCCATACCGGTGAAGATTTCAACCATGCCGCCGGCGTAAGTCAGATCTTCACGCGCCACGAACACGTTCACCAGCAGTGAGCCCACCGCGTACATGGCACCAATCACCACGCCCGCTGCAATGATCACCTTGATGAAAGATTTCTGACCGCCTTTCACATCGTTCAGGTATGCCGCTGCGGTTTCCGCGCCGCCTGCCGCCTGGAAAATCCAGCACATGATACCCAGTGTCGCCCAGTTAATGGTCGGGGTCATGGCTTCCATGGTAATTGGCTGCACAGGCACATGGTCGCCGCCCAGCGCCATCAGTGCGCCTAGTACATAGATACCGAACAGGGCAAACACGCCGTATGCCACGACTTCTGAAATTTTGCCCAGCCAGCTCGCGCCTTTGGTGGAAATGTGGGTGGCTGCAGCAAACAGCACAATAGAAATGATGGAGGTCACCATTGGCGAGAAGCTGTATTCGTAACCGAGCATGGCGTAAGAGGCGTAGGCAATCACGTTTGGCAGCAGGGAAACGAACCAGAACAGGTTCACGAACCAGTAAAGGAAGGAGCCAGATAGGCGGCTTGGTACCCAGTGGCTGTTTCAGCCAGTCATACATGCCGGATTCTGAGTTTTTGTTGGCAGACACAAACTCGGCAATGATGAACACAAAAGGGACGAAGTAAACGAGGGTGGCCAGCAAAAAGATCGGGGCGGAGCTAAGGCCAAGCTCAATGTTGTTGTTAACGATGTTGCGCACGTTGAACACCGCAGCAAAGGTCATCGACAGCAAGGCGAACTTACCAATCGTGCCGCGAAGTGAATCAGTCATTCTGGTACTCCATATCTAGCATTTCTTATTTTTGTCGTTGGTTATAGCGAAGCCCCCAATGAAGATCCCTACGGGAGGCTTGGATATAACGGCAGGGAAATGCTTTCCCTGCCGCGGGTGTGTTATGCGTTATCTGCCATCAGCGAAGCAGGTGGTGCTTCTTTCTGGCGCTCAGCGTCGTCCAGCGATTTCTCGTACTGGCTGTATTTCCACCAGGCAAAGCCCAGGAAGGTCACGATGCCACCCACGTTGTAGAAGATGATGGT
This sequence comes from Enterovibrio sp. JCM 19048, assembly GCA_001310415.1. Taxonomy (GTDB): domain Bacteria; phylum Pseudomonadota; class Gammaproteobacteria; order Enterobacterales; family Vibrionaceae; genus Enterovibrio; species Enterovibrio paralichthyis. The sequence goes on from BAXE01000006.1 coordinate 214,860, forward strand.
CATGATGTCAGCGCCTGTCGGGAAGGTAGAGGCCAGGAAGCGACAGTGAAAATACCAATCAGGATAGATACCGCGACGATACCGGTTGTGCGTGAACCCATCTTGAAGTCACGCTCCAGGTGGTCGAGCTTCAGGCGCAGGTTCAGGTAAGCAGCATGATGAACAGTGGTGGCAGCATAGAAGCCGCAGCCGTCATGTTGATCACTGTGTTCATCAGATCCTGTGCGGTGTTTGAACCTAGGGTAGGGATAATCATCAGTGGCAGCACGATGAGGTACTGGATCCACGCAGCGCGCGCCGGTACACCGTTTTCGTTCAGCTCAACGGTTTTCTTACCGAAAATGCCTTCAGGAATTTCAGAGAAGAAGATTTTTACTGGAGTCGCTGTCCACATCAGCAGCGAACCAAACATCGCGGTGAAAGAAACCAGACCCACGAAGCGGTTGACCAGCACTTCCGGCAGACCAAAGTAAGCCGCCATGCCTTCAAACACCTGTACAGAACCACCGGTGAATTTCAGCTCGCTGCTTGGCACGAAGACGTTCATCAGCAAAGAGCCTACGGAGTAGAGCACACCGATAAAGATACCGGCCACGATAATGACTTTAACGAATGACTTGGAGCCGCCTTTCACGTCGTTGACATAAACCGCCACCGATTCCGCGCCGCCTGCCGCCATGAAAATCCAGGTAGTAATGCCAAGGAACGCCCAGCTGAAATCAGGCACCATGGCTTCAACGGTAATTGGGTCAGCCGGTTGGATACCGCCCAGTAGCGCCGCGCCTGCCAGCATGATGTAAGAAAGGGTCAACAGCAGCATCAGTGAAGAGGTCACTGACGTGATAGGCCCCAGCATTTTCGCGCCGTTGGTCGACACATACGTTGCCACCGCAAACAGCATCATACTCAGCACAGTGGTGGTAAATGGGGTCAGGATGTATTCATAACCCAGGAATGCGTAGGACGCGTAGGCGATAACCCTTGGCAGCAAAGAGGTGAAGAAAAACAGGTTCACAAACCAGTAGGTGTAGCTGATATAAAGGCCCAGCGTCCACCGAGAGAGCTTTTCACCCAGGCGTACACGCCTGCTTCCGAGTCTTTGTTCAGGGAAACGAATTCCGCAATGATCAGACAGAAAGGGATGAAGTAAAAAAGGGTCGCCAGGAAGAACATCGGTGCCGATGAAAGTCCGATTTCAATGTTGTTATTAACGATGTTGTTAAAGCTAAATACAGCGGCAAAGGTAAGAGAGAGTAGGCCAAACTTACCGATGGTATTACGTTTAGTGTCAGACATTGTTCTATCTCCGAAGAGTCACGTTATATGTAGGTGTCGATACTGTTCGTGTTTGCGGTATTGCTATCGTTCATCTGAAGGACTGGCAGCCAAAGCTGCCGTCCTTTTTTTTGTTTTGTACAGAGGGTTGTTTCTATTTATTCAGGAAGTAGCCGTCTTCGATGGTCACTTTCAGCACCACTTTGCGCACCGCGTTATTGCTCACCACGCGGTAGGCTTTGTCGTTCTCGAAAATCGCCACCTGGCCTTCGCGCAGGGTGATGCGCTCGCCATTGCCGCTCAGGTATTCGCGGTCGGTTTCATCCTGGTAGGCTTGCTCAACGATCAGGCGGATTTCGGCGCGAACTCCACCTCTTCCGTGCCCGCCAGGTAGTAGTGCACATCGAAGTAACGGCGATTGCCTTCAAAGCGCTCAGTCGCGGCTTCGCCTTCGGTCACCATGTACACCAGCGAGTCACCGATGGAGTACATCACTTCCGGCTGGATGTTCTGGATGTTGTTGATGGCTTCCACACAGCGGTTCCATTTGCGGCCGTTGCGGTACACCACTTTGAATTGCTCTAAGCTCTCTAACACGATCATGGTTTACGCCTCGTTGGTGGAAGTGGTGGTGAAAAAGTCTTGGCTGAAGTTGTGCTTCGCCAGCGTTTTCGCACTGCAATCGCCTGCCTGAATTGGCATCAGGGTCAGGCCGTAACGGAAGTCGTTCATGTAGACGCGGTAAGAGTCGAGTACTTCGCTGCCCCAGGAGTTGGAGCCAAGACCCATGACCTGATGGTCGAGGTTCAGGGTGATGTAACCGCTCTTTTCCAGCTCGTTGGTGTGCTGTGCTTCATGCAGGTTCTGGTTGGTGTAGTACCAGGCGCTGAAGTTGATCTCCTGCTCCGGTTTCACCAACAGGCCTGCGCCATGACGGTTGGTCAATGCTGCCCAGCGCACGTGCTGGCGGTTGCCGTTGTTTTGTGGGAACGGGTAGTTCACAAACATTTGCGACACTGTGCTTTGGTAAACATCAATCAGGTTGGCTTGGCGGCTGTCCTGGTAGTTTTCTTCCGGACCACGGCCGTAGTACTGCACCTGATCGAAGCTTTGGTTGATGCCCAAATCCAGACCAATCACTGGGATGACGTGCGGGTAGTCGCCGTAGTGTTCACCGGACAGTTCCACGTTCAGCTGGCCTTCGGCGTTGATGAGGTAGCGATAGGTACAGCGCACACCGAAATCAAACACTGGCGGTGCAATGATGCTGGTGGTGGTGATGGCCACCTTGCCATCGGTTTCTTCCACGTTCAGGGTGCGGAAGTGCTCCTGCATGATTTGCAGGTGAGCCGGGTGCCACAGGCCTTCATATTCCTGCTTGTGGTTATCGATCATCGGTTTGAAGAAGTTGAGTTTAGGCGCAGAGGCAATCAGCTCTTCGCCGTTCACCAGCCAGGATTCCAGCTTGCCGTTCACTTTCGAGAAGTGCAGGCGGAAGTTAAAGCCGTGGACGGTAATGCCGAGGCGCTCGTCGTCGATGCGCAGCGCCGTTGCGTTGCTGTTGGCATAACAAGGTGCCACAGCGGTATCGGCTTTCAGCTCGAATTGGTACACCGCCACATCGTGGTTTGCGCCGCTGTATAGGGTGCGGCTATCTTTGCGCACGGTGAAGTTGATAAAGTGCTCGCGGCAATCCAGCTCTGGCAGTGCCAGTGTGATTTCGCGGTCGCTGTTGGCATCCAGCCCTTCCACCTTGAAAGTGTGGCTGTGAACGGTTTCGCCTTCGGCGCGGATATCAGCGGTGATGGTGATGTCATCGATATTGCTGAACCAGAAACGGTTCTCAACCACAAAGCGGCCTTCGGCGGCGTCAACGGCGCGGATTTTCACCGGTGCGATAACCTGCTTGTACTCTTTCAGGCCGGCACTTGGTGTCTGGTCTGGGAAGATCAGGCCATCCATACAGAAGTTGTAGTTGTTCGGGTAGTCGCCGTAGTCGCCGCCGTATTTGTAGAAAGGCTCGCCGTTTTCGTCGCGTGCCAGAATACCGTGGTCACACCATTCCCAGACGAAGTGACCCTGAATGCTGTCATGCTTGTAGAACACGTTCTGGTATTCGGTCAGGCCGCCAGGGCCGTTACCCATGGCGTGGGCGTATTCACAGATAATGCGCGGCTTGGCGTGTGGATGTTCACCGAAGTAGTTCATCAGCTGCGCGCGTGAATACATCGTAGAAATTACATCAACCACTTCGGCATCACGGTCTTCTTCGTAGTGAACCAGACGGGTGTCATCCAGCGCTTTGGTGGCCGCGTACATCGCATGGATATTGCAGCCGTAGCCGGATTCGTTACCCAGCGACCACGTGATGATGGATGGGTGGTTTTTCTGTGCCTGAACCTGACGCACCGCGCGGTCAACAAACACGGTTTCCCACTCTGGGTCGTTGGTGATACGGCTGAGATCGCCCACGTTGGCAAAGCCGTGGGTTTCCACATCGGTTTCTGCCATCACAAACAGGCCGTATATGTCGCAAAGCTCGTAGAAACGTGGGTCGTTCGGGTAGTGAGCGGTGCGCACAGAGTTAATGTTGTGCTGCTTCATCAGCACGATATCTTTCTCAACGCGATCCATGCCAACCGCACGGCCTTTGATATGGTCGTTGTCGTGGCGGTTAACGCCGTGCAGCATCACGTATTGGTTGTTCACATAGAACAGGCCGTCGCGCACTTTGATATCGCGGAAACCGACGCGCTGCGGGATCACTTCCAGTACCTTGCCGTTGCTGTCTTTTACTGTGATAAACAGCTGGTACAGGTTTGGCGTTTCTGCGTTCCACTGCTTTGGATTTTGCATGTCGATGGCAAATTGTGCCGATGCGGTGTCAGTGATGTTCAGCGTGCCACAATCACCGGACGCGACCAGTGCGGCGCCATCGTAAAGGGCGTATTCAACCGACACATTGGCAGCTTGAGCTGACAGGTTTTCCAGCGCGATGTTGGCGCTCAGCGTCGCGCTTTGGTAGTCATCGGCGAAGTCAGTGCGGATAGTCAAATCCTGCATGTGGGTCTGGTGTTTGCCCACCAGGTAAACATCGCGGAAGATACCCGCTGTCCACCACATGTCCTGATCTTCGATGTAGGTAGAGTCTGCCCACTGCATCACGCGCACGCTAAGCAGGTTCTCACCCTGGTTGACGAAGGCAGAGATATCAAATTCTGCGGTCAGGCGGCTGCCTTTGCTGAATCCCACATACTGGCCGTTTACATACACTTCGAAGTAGGTTTCAACACCATCGAATTTGATGATGGTTTGTTTGTCGTTCCAGCTTTCGCCGAGGGTGAAAGTGCGTTGGTACGCGCCGGTTGGGTTGTCGCTTGGGACAAAAGGCACATCAATTGGGAAAGGGAAGCCTTCGTCTGTGTATTGCAGATCGCCATGGCCTTCCATTTGCCACATGTTAGGCACGGTAATTTCGCCCCATGTGGTCATTTTCTGTGAGAAAAACTCTTCAGGCACCAGCAGAGGGTTGCTGAAGTAGTGGAACTGCCACTGGCCGCTCAGTAACTGGAAATGGTTGCTCAGTTCGCGCTGGAAAGATTTGGCGCGTTCAACAGAATCGTAGGAAAAGAAATAGGCTCTTGGAGCCATGCGGTTTTCGTGTAGATGTAAAAAGTTTTCCCAGTTGTTCACTTTGTATCTCCCTCGGCTTTCCCGCATTCAGGGGGCCGACGTTCTTATGACAAAAAAGATATTGGGTGTCTCTGGGGTGTAGATATAAGTAAAAGTTTTACTAAAACAAAATGCAGTTTTCGTTTTGCTTTAACTATGTCACGAATTGCATTCCCGTCCGTGCACAAATCGTGATCGCGGTTTGAGTTATTGAGAGGACGGTTTTAGGTGAAAGCAGGAAAAGCAGAAAGGGCAGGAAAGGCAGAAGAAGCAGAAAAGGCGGGGAAACAAAAAAGCACTGAATAATCAGTGCTTTTTGAACGAATGTCTTTCCGCGGTTAGAGCGGTTTTGTGGTGCCGCGCAGTTTCAGTTGGCTTGGTACATACACCTGAAGAGGCAGGGTGCGGCCATCGCGGGCTTTATCAATCAGCAGGTTTACCGCCTGGATACCCATCATTTCCGAGTGGATGCGTACCGTCGACAGCGGCGGAAACGTAAAACGGGCGGTCGGAATATCATTCACGCTGATCAGTGCGATATCGTCAGGCATGGTTAAGCCCTGCTCGTGAATGGCACGTAGCACCCCGATAGCGATGGAATCTGAAGCCACAAACAGCGCTTTAGGATAGTCGCCGGATTCGAGCATGGTTTTCGCCAGTTGATATCCGCTTTGGCTGGTAAAGTCGCCGCGGTAAATATCTTTATCAAACACCACCGCTTTTAGCTGACCATACACAGTAAACGCCAGTTCACGGATATCCGCGCTCCCCGGTGCATCTTGTCCACCAATAAAGCCAATGCGGTCATAACCTTGTTTAATGAAGAAATCGACCACCTGTTTACTGATTTTACCCAGGTCGATATCTACGCAGTCATTCGGGCTGTCTGGCTGGCTGTAGTCGATGTGGCAGACACTTTCCTTGAGATGCTTTGGCAGTTTTTTCAGCTGCGCTCTGTCGCAACGCCCAACCAGTAAAATGCCGGTGATGTGGGTGAAATCCAGCTCATTGTCGCTGGCATAACAGTTGATCAGGCCAACACCACGTTTCTCGCACTGGGTTTCAATGCCGTGGCGGATTGAGAGGTAATAGGGGTCGTTAACCTCGGCTTCCTGTTTGTAGTTGTAGAGCGCGAGGAATTGGTGTTTCTGGCGTTGTTGGTTGACGGCGCGTTTAGAGCTGCTGGTGCGGTATTCCAGTTGTTCGGCAATTTCGAGGATACGGCGTTTGGTGGCTTCTTTGACGCTAAGGGTGGGGTCATCATTCAATACGCGGGATACGGTGGCAAGGGAAACGCCAGCCTCTTCCGCAATGTCTTTTAAAGTAGCCATGATTGATAGTCCTTGGGGTCTCACATTCCCTGATGGTTTGAGGCGTTAAACCTACAGCGAACAGGGTGTTCCGTCGAATTTGTCCAGTCTATCAGTCATCTGTGAGGAATAAAATATTTTAGTAAAACTTGTGGGTGGGTATTTAGGCTTGGTTCTCTAAAAGAAAAAGCCGGACGACATGAAAGCATGATGTCCGGCTTCAGGGAGCTTAATAGTTCATAGTGTTTTCCGGCGTGATTCGCTTTCAGTTAGCGATTACTCGTCGCGAACCAGTGCTTTAGCCAGCAGAGAAAGCGCAGCAGACAAGAGCACAATATCTTTGAGCAAGAATTGACCTGGCACCACGGAAATTGCCGGGAAACCGCCAAGGCTTGCTTCTGTCACCGGCGCAGTAAACAGGAAGCTGGTGGTAACAGCAAAGGTCACGGTTGCACTCGCTGCACCCAAAATGGCAATGGAGCGGCTAAACGGTGCCAACACCAAGGCCACAGCTGTCAGCACTTCCACAATACCAATCAGGTTTGATGCACCTTGCAGGCTGAACACCGAATAGAGCCAGCTTGTCAGGGGGCTGGATGCAACCAAGCCCTCAATTGCCCCGGCTTCGTATCCGGTAAATTTCATTGCGCCAATCCATGCCAGCACAATCACGATGGAAAAGCGGACTGCATTGTCAGCGAAGGTGTTAAGTGAGTGCGCGAAACCGACGCTTTCTTCGTTAATGCGAGCGTTGTATTTATTAAGCGTTGTCATGGTGTATCTCCTTTTAAATCTGAATCCGTTTGTATTTGGTTGTTAAGCCGCAGGGCTTTGACTGGCAAGGATCTTCTCAAACTTTCCAGTGCTGATTGCTTTGAGTAAATCGTCGTTTCCGCCAACATGAATATCGCCGACGAAAATCTGTGGCACGGTGCGGCGCTGGCTTCGCTCCAGCATTTCAATAAACAACACTTGGTCATCGTCTACTTCGATTTCACGGTAAGCTAACCCCATCCGCCCCAATACCTTCTTGGCGTTTTTACAGTGTGGGCAGTAGCTCTTGGTGTAGATTTCAATCTTGGTCATGGTCATATCCCTGTTTCGTTTTGGTATGAGACTACTTTAGAGGTTGCGACCCGTACCATCTATGCACAATAATCTTGATTGAATACATCGATCGTCCAGTTGGGGGATAAGAAATGGAAGTGATGAGTGACATCCTGCGTTCCATCCGAGTGATGGGCAGTGTGTACTTTTGCAGCCAGGTGGATGCGCCATGGACAAAAACCTTTACTGATCTGGATTACGCCAGCTTTCACATGATCCGACGGGGCAGCTGTTGGGCAAAGATTGATGGGCGTGTGGAGCGTTTAGATGCCGGGGATTTGATTTTTCTTGGCCCGGGACAAGACCATATTCTTTCCAGCCAGTCCCCTGAAAAGGGCAAGCCAGATCTGGATGAATCCACCATGTTGCTCTGCGGCTCGTTCAGTTTCACCCGAACCGCCACAACCCCGTTATTGGATGTTTTTCCCCGCGTCACTATTGTGCGGGATAAGGATTTCGAATCCCTTCCCTGGTTGCGCAGTACCTTCGATCAGCTCAGTGCGGAATACCTGTCGCAAGGGCCGGGCTCCGAGCTTATCGTCAATAAACTCACGGAAATCATCCTTGTCGAGCTTATCCGCATCAACTTTGGCCGGGAGCAGAAAAGCCCGTTTCTGGATGCGCTGAACGACAAGCGTATCTCCCGCGCTTTACAACTGCTCCACGATAATCCCCAGCAATCATGGACACTGGAGTCCGTCGCCAGCCAGATTGGTATGTCGCGGGCTGCGTTTGCCAGCCGTTTTACTTCGCTGGTGGGGCTGCCCATGTTTGGCTACCTGACCAACCTTCGCATGCAGCGGGCGCAGGAGTTGTTGCGCGAATCCCTTCTGCCCATCTATGACATTGCTGAACTGGTGGGCTATGAGTCTGAACGTGCCTTTACCTTGACGTTCAAGAAACACACGGGCACGACGCCAAAACGATACCGGACACAGTAACTCACTGCAGTGATTGCACAGAATGTGCGCGTTCTCCAAACCTTACAACCCGATGAGTGGATTTGCTTATCACGCCGGGTAGGGAGCGGTTAAATATCGCTTCCGCCGTCAGATCATTTACCTATTTACTCCTCAGGGAATTCTCCCGCGGGCAATCCGTCGCATTAGGTGAAGATGAAGTAAATCTTACTGAGGTAATGGAGCATTTGCATTTATTGCCAAAGCTGGAATGGGTTGTGGTGGAGTTTGAACCTACCGAAAACGTGCCGGAAAAATTTCAGAGAAAGTAAGGGTTTCTGGATAATTTGGTCAGGAATTGGATCCACCTCTTAGCTGACGTTTTTAAGTTGATGGATACTATTCAAGCTACTGAAATCATTGGAAATGTGTATGGAAAAACAAAAAAATTACTGGCGCTTATAGAACAAGAATATGAAGAGTTTTGCGCTATTCCTATCGGCGAATATCGTAAAGTGGCGGATAAGAAAAGCTTTATCAATGGACTGATGACAGCGGCTCGGGTTATCGGTGTGAGCTACGAATCGCTCAGCGAAATTGTCGATGCCCCGCCCAAAATCACGCCTACTCATCTTGATGAACAGTTCTTGGTTCCGACCTATATCCGCAACCGGGTAGATATTGAATTGTGAAAATACACGCCGAAAGCACAAAGGCCTGTTGTCAGAACAGGCCTTGTTTATGTTAGGAATTTAGCCAATCACCGTCATTTCATGAAGTGTAAAGCTTTCTACGGCGCCTTCAGTCGCTGCAAGGTAGTCCGCCAGATGCTGGCTCCCCATGTGTTGTTGCCATAATTCCCGGCTTTGCCAGTTTTCATAGAACAGGAAGTGGGCGGGATTTTCGTTGTTCTGATGCAGATCGTAATCAATACACCCTTCTTCCGCACGAGTGGTATCAATCAGCTTCATCAACTCTGATTTCACCAGCTCAATACTGTCTTGTTTTGCAAAAATATTGGCAACAATTGTCAATCTACTCATCGCGTAATCCCTATTTTTAATCCTTGATTTTTCTTAAAGTTAGAAGCCTTCCAGAACGATTTTCCCGATTGCAGTACCGGACTCAAGTTCTTCATGTGCTTTGCGCAAGTTTGCAGCGTTGATAGTACCAAGATGCTTACCCGCCGTGGTCTGGATTTGGCCAAGATCTACCAATTGCGCCACATGGTTCAGCAGGTCACTTTGTTTTTGCATATCTTTCGCTTCAAACATAGAGCGGGCAAACATGAACTCAAGGTGCAGTGTCAGGCTTTTGCTTTTCAGCTGCATGACGTTGATGTGTGCCGGGTCATCAATCATGGCGATGTGTCCAAACGGTGCCAGTAACTCAGCGTAAGTATCAAAATAGCTTTCTGTCGCATTAAGGCTTGCTATGTGGGTCACCTGACCAATGCCAAGGGCTTCAATTTGCGGTTGAAGGGCTTCCCTGTGATTGACAACATAATCCGCGCCGAGTTTTTTCACCCAGGCCTTGGAGTCTTCACGCGAGGCTGTGCCGATGATGGTGGCACCGGTTAGCTGCTTTGCAAGCTGAACGAGTATGGAACCCACACCACCCGCGGCACCCACAACTAAAAGCACATCATCTGATTTCTTTTCGTCTGATGGTGTCAGCTGTTCTAGCCGCAGATGATCAAACAAAAGTTCATAGGCAGTGATAGATGTCAGTGGCAGTGCGGCTGCTTCTGAATCGGACAGGCTTTTCGGTTTGTACCCAACGATACGTTCATCCACTAATTGGTATTCGGCATTGCTGCCCTGACGGCCCAGATCGCCGGCGTAATAAACCTTGTCGCCAACCGTGAAGTTTTTCACGCCTTCACCAACTGCGACCACTTCCCCAACGGCATCCCAGCCAATCACTTTATAGCTGTCGTTTTCCGGAGCCACATTCTGGCGGATTTTGTAATCCACCGGGTTGACAGCGATGGCGCTGATTTTCACCAACAAGTCACGGTCAGCCGCAATCGGCATAGGCAGCTCAATATCTATCAAGGATTCTGCATCGGTAATTGGCAGGCTTTTGCTGTATCCAATCGCTTTCATTTTTCTTTCTCCCGCAAGGTTTTTGTTTTGATGGAGAGAGAATAGGCGGTGGCAGCCTGAGGATAAACGGCGTAATCTTGGAATTATTGTCAAAATATAATTGATAATCAGGGCGGAGTAGCATGCAAATTAACGACTTACGTGTGGTGTTGAAAGTGGCAGAGTTCCGCAGTATCACTGCAGCAGCGACACACTTGGACATGCAAACCGCAACAGCAAGTGCAGCGGTAAAAAGGGTAGAGCAGGCGTTGGGGCTTGAGCTGTTTGTGCGCACAACGCGCAGCCTGCGCCTTTCCAATGCGGGAGAGCGCTATCTTCCCCAGTGCGAGCAGGCGTTGCAGTTGCTTGACCAAGCCAACCGGATAGTCAAAGACGAACTCGATATGATTGATGGTGAATTGCGGCTGGCGGTTTCATCGGATTTGGGGCGCAATGTGGTGTTGCCCTGGCTGGACGAATTTATGGACGCCCATCCGGCGGTGAGCCTGAGAGCGAATGTGAGCGACAGCAACGTCGATTTTTACCGCGATGCCATTGATATTGCGCTGCGCTATGGCTCGCCCGGTGATGCCAATGTGTACGGATTTAAAATCTGCGATGTGCCGCGCCTGCTCTGCGCGTCCCCTGAATACCTCGCAAAGCACGGTGAGCCAACACACCCGCAGGAAGTCGCCCAGCATAATGCTTTGCTGTTTCAGCTTAGCGATATGTTGCACGACGTGTGGGACTTTGATGATGGAACCAACAAACTAAAAGTGCGTGTGCGCGGAAACCGGGCGTCGAACGATGCGGATTTGGTGCGTCGTTGGTGTGTGGCAGGAAAAGGTGTGGCCGCGAAATCGGCGTTGGATATGGCGGCAGACTTGCTGTCTGGACGTATTGTGAGTTTGTTAAGTGACTATCCGCCCATCATGACAGAGCTTTGGTTGGTGTTCCCAAGCCGCCAGTCCATCACCCCCGCCGCAAGGCTGTTGCGTGAGTTTCTGAAACAGAAATGCGAAGCCTTGCTGGATGAACTGGCACAGGCTGGGTTTATTCCACCGAGTCGCTAGAGACAGGGATATTCATAAAGCGCGGCGTCAAAGCCTTCCACCTCGCGCCGTTCGATGAAGTAGAAACCAAACGATTCGTAGAAGTTGCGGAGCCTTGGCCGATCGCCGTGGCAATCACATCGTAGCCAGTGCCGACCCTGTTGTTTCGTCAATTCCACCATGGCTTGGAGTACCCGGTGGCCAATGCCGCGGGTAATAAAGGCATCACCAATCACCAGTTTGTGGAAAAAGAGGCTGTCATTGTCGGTGATCTTCGGCCAGAAAAGCGGGTCGCTTTCCAGAATAAAAACGCCACCAATGGTTTGGCCGTTTTCCTTCACGAGATAGAGCGAATCGTGACCATAACTGGCTAGAAGCACCTCCGTGGTCACTTCGTCCCTTGCCCAAAGCGGAATGCCAGCGGTTTCAAGCCGGACGATGGCTTGGATGAGGAAGTTTTCGATGAGCGCCCAGTCTTCGGGCTTAGCGGCTTTTTCCAGCGAGATTGTCATGATTACCCTGCATATAGGCATGCCGGCGCCCTTCGGATCCGGCATGCGCGGTGTTTACATCTCGCAGTTTGTCGCAAAAGCCTTAAGCATCTGAAAGCTGATTATGGGGTTTTGACAGACTGCGGTTCTTGTTCAGTTCAATTTTATAAGCTGCTAGCAAGGTGGCGAGATCGGCAACTTGGACGGTGCATTGCCCCTGATTGTCCATCGACGCGGTGGCATCATCATTCAGGCGTTTGAGCGTCTCGCGCATTGCTTTTGTGTCTGTTGTGATTGGCATAATTATCTATTTATTACTTTATTATTAGGCTATTAAAACAGAAAGCGATACCTCAGAACAACCTCGCGAAGTAAGTTGGTTTTGCCTGATAGAGTGTAGTGATAGTTAGCGTTGCTGACCAAATTATCAGTCTTTGAATTGTGAAATCTGGACATGATTCCTATGGGGCGAAAGAAAAGCCCGATCTGAATGTCGGGCTTTGGGTGTTTACTGCTGTTGGGGAAAAATCAGTTCGCTGGTATCAAAGCCTTTTTCCTTGGCCACTTGGCTGAATCTCTCCACCAATTCTTTTGACACAGTGGGCGTCCGGGCAAGTAACCAGAGGTAGTCCTTGTTGTAACCGGAGACGAAAGCGTAGTCATAGTTCTCGCCCAACTCGAAAACAACATAAGAGGAATAAAACGGCCCGAAAAACGACACCTTCAGGTGTGCCGTCTCTTTGCCATCCACAAAGTAAGCGCGGCCAATGGCTTCGCTCCATTCATTTTCCTCAGCATTAAAGCCACGGTTAATGACCTTGATACCGCCATCTTCCCGCAGTTCATATTCTGCGCTTACTTGAGAAAGGCCGCGTTCGAATGAGTGGTCAAGCCGGGCGATTTCATACCATTTCCCCAAATATCGCTGTTCATCAAAACCAGTGACTGGCGTAACGCCTTCAGGCACAGACTGACAGCCGGTCAGCGTTAAAACTGAGAGTAAAAATAGCCATTTTCTAAACATGTTTATGTCTTTCTTTTTGTTGTATTTCTGTTAGTTATGATCTGGATGTAGTTACGAGCTGGATGTCTGTACGGTTCACTGGCTTTTGATTTTGTCGGCAATCGCCTGTGCAAGGGCAGCGTGTCCCGCTTCATCCATATGCAGACCATCAATGGGTGATGCTTCACACACTGTCGCCGCTTCAAAAAAGACGCAGCCTTCTTCCTTGGCAACTTGACGGTAGACTTCCGCAAGCTCGATGGATTTTTGTCTGCCAACGGTAAATCCGGCAGCCCAGTTATTGCCGTCTTGCATGGGCGGCGGCGAGACAACCAAAATCCGCGGCGTGGCCTCTCCGGCGTTGTCAGCCTCTTTGACCTGACCAATAAGGGTTCTGAGCCCTTCGCCAATCCAGGCGGTTTGAGCTGGAAACAGGGATTTCAAATCGTTGGTGCCAAGCATGATCACCACCCAGTCCAGCGGACGGTGTGTCAGTAAAACCATAGGTAATGCAGTACTGCCATTTCGGTGCGGCTTGGTTGGGTCATCCCAGACCGTCGTGCGTCCGTTCAGCCCCTCTTCTGCCAGATACCAGGGTGTGGTGGAATCGTGATTGAGAAGTGTGTTTAAGCGAGATGTCCAGCGAACGCCTTCCGGCCACCGCGTTGCATCGGAAGGGTTGTAACCCCAGGTATTTGAATCGCCAAAACAAAGAATTCTCGGCATAAAGCAGTCCCTTTCTTCAACGTGTATTGGGTAGTTAGGTATAGCCTACCCACTGTTTGAATCTGTGTCGTCACCCATGGGCATTTCACGACCCAACTTTGTCGCCGTGATACCATTCTTTTCCTCTGTTTGACGCAAATACCACTCTACCGGACGGTTCTGAATCATTTCCAACCCGCTGACCAAGCCACACTGGCTGTTATTAGTGCCTGTTTTGCAGACATTTACCCATGGCATCTGTGCTTGTGCTTCTTGTTGTACCAACAAACGGTATAAAATGTGGGAAAGTCTATGAAGACACAGAATAACGTAGTACTGGCGGATAACACGATGACAGCTTTACCTCCTCCGGGTTCACCCGATATTGAAATCGCGCGCGCCGTAAAACCCTGGCCGATTTTTGAAGTGGCACAACGCAAACTGGGTGTTGCACACCATGCGTTGATCCCATACGGCCACTACAAAGCCAAACTCGATTTGGCACAGATCCCACAACGTAAAGCAGGCAAGCTGGTGCTGGTCACCGCAATCACGCCTACGCCGGCCGGTGAAGGTAAAACCACCACCAGTATCGGCCTGACTGACGCTTTGAATGCGATTGGTGTCAGCGCCAGTGTCTGTTTGCGTGAACCGTCCCTTGGGCCATGTTTTGGCGTGAAAGGCGGTGCTGCGGGCGGTGGCCGTTCGCAAGCGATCCCGATGGAAGACCTCAACCTGCATTTCAACGGGGATTTCCATGCCATTACGTCTGCCCACAACTTGCTGGCTGCGTTAATTGATAACCATATTCACTGGGGTAATGAGCTGAACCTCGACCCACGCCGCATCAGCTGGCGCAGAGTGATGGACATGAACGACCGCGCATTGCGCCACACTTTGGTAGGCTTGGGTGGCCCTGCACATGGTCAGCCACGGGAAACCGGGTTCGACATTACCGTCGCCTCTGAAATCATGGCGATCTTGTGTCTGGCGGAAGATCGCAAAGATCTGGAGCGCCGTCTCGGCAACATCATTATTGGCCGCGACCGCGACAACAAAACCGTGACAGCCGCTGACCTGGGTGCACAAGGCGCAATGACGGTATTACTGAAAGATGCCATCCAGCCAAACCTTATTCAGACGTTGGAACATAACCCAGCGCTGATCCACGGTGGCCCTTTCGCGAATATCGCCCATGGCTGTAATTCCGTCATGGCAACACGCACGGCGCTTGGTCTGACCGATGTGGTCGTGACCGAAGCAGGCTTTGGCGCAGATTTAGGTGCGGAGAAATTTATCGATATCAAATGCCGCATCTCTGGCCTGCGCCCGGATGCAGCCGTTCTGGTGTGTACGGTCCGTGCGCTGAAAATGCAGGGCGGTGTGGCAAAAGACCACCTTGATGAGCCGAATGTTGATGCTGTCATACGTGGTGCGGCAAACCTGTCACGTCATATCGAGAACATGCAGAAATTTGGTTTAACGCCGCTGGTCGCTATCAACCGCTTCCCAACAGACGATGTGAAAGAGCTGACGGCTATCCGTGAAGTCTGTCTTTCCCATGGTGCGCGCGTGGAAGAGGCTCAACACTGGGCAGAAGGCGGCGCGGGTGCGAAAGCGTGGCAGAAGGCGTGAAAGCCATGCTGGAAGGTGAAAAGCCAGAGGTAAACTTCCTCTACGAAGACGACATGCCGATCGATGACAAAATCCGCGCAGTCGCCACGTCGCTCTACGGCGCGAAAGACGTGCAATTCAACATTGCTGCACAAAAGCAATTGGATGAAATCCATCAACTGGGTTTTGGGCACCTGCCAGTCTGCATTGCCAAAACGCCTTACAGCTTCACCTCTGAGCCCACTGAACTTGGCGCACCAAGCGGGCATATCCTGCCTGTACGCGAACTGCGTTTTATGGCGGGCGCGGGTTTTGTGGTAGCTATGTGCGGTGACGTGATGACCATGCCGGGCTTACCGAAGAAACCTGCAGCACTCAGCATTTCGCTGGACGAAAACGGAGAGATTGTCGGGTTGTTTTGATTGTCTGCAATCAAGTAATCGACCAAAAAGGAAGAACATATGTTCTTCCTTTTTTTCTAATTTAAAACATAAGAACAGACCAAGCTGTTTTTCATTGTGCGAGTATTTGCTGAGAATTATGTGGAATTACCACTTCAATGTAACAACGGGTAAATTGTAAAGTAATCAATTTCAATCATCTGAACACCCACTCGAATAGTTTTTTCTTACGATGGCTTGGACTCTCAACCTAGTCAATAATCGCCGCACTGTTTAAGCAGTTGTCTGATGTGGCACTTTTTTCTGAATGATATCCTGTAGGTTAATAATGAAAAAGAGATTAATGATTTTTTCCGTACTTCTCGTTTCAGCTTGTTCTGAAGGTGAGGTTGAGAGGGATGTGGCTTGGTATCTTGAAAACAGACAAGAATTAGAGTCTAAGGTTGAAGAGTGTAGTAATGATGCGAAGCTGGAAGCTACTTCTAATTGTAAGAATGCTAAAAAAGCAAAGGCTGAGTTGTTATATCTCAAGCTGATGGGCAAATAAAACATTTAAAAACTCTGATATTAATTGAGGGGCGTTGTATGAACACTTTTTCATGGTTGTGTGTTGTAAAAAGAATATCTCTTTTAATTGCGTTGTTATTTGGGGTGTCTGCATGTGTTGAGGAAGAGGTTGCTCGCGATAAAGCTTGGTATATGAGTAATGCAGATGCACTGAAGATTAAGGTTGAAGAGTGTAAGAATGACGCGAGTATAGCTGAAACATCAAATTGTAAAAATGCACTTAGCGCCAACTCCACACTGGCACTTAAGGAACTCTAATAAATCTCACATTGAATATTTGAGAGTGTCGTTTTCCTATTTTTTTGAGAGTGTGTTTTGCGGGTTGTAAAAAAATCCATTAATATTAAATCATTGAAATAAAAAATAGTTGGAATTTCTCGTCTGTGGTAACTCCAAGTGCGTTGTTTTAGCGAGTACACTGTATGACGTGGTGCCAACGGGAAGGATAATACCTTCCCGTTTTTGTATAAGGGAGATTGCAGCTTGCCAATGAAATTTAAGGACTATGCCGAAGCAGAAGAACCCGCACTGGAAGTTTTCAAACTCTGCCTGGACACGGTTTTTGATCTGGATGACGGCACAACCGAACACCTTGAACGTTTAAGCCCAGAAGCGAGGTTTGTTTACCTGCTATGGTGCTTCGATGGCGAGGTTCACAACGGTGGTTTTGATCAGTTGTTCTTCAATTCCCTTGGCGACCATTGTGCGGAGATACTCACTAATCTGCAGGCCATCGGCGCAAGCCGATCTGCTGAATTGTTGGCCCAGGCCATGATATGGTTTCCAGACGGCAGTCCCTCAGCGATTCGGGCAGAACGATGGAAGCAATTGTCGCCTTTCGAGGATGATGAACACTACCATGCCGCGCTCGATGCACTCGACAATGCCTTCTACAAGTATGAAGACAACCTTGTTGAACTCCTCCATCACTATGTTCGTCAGCATCCCGAAGCAAAAGTGTTGTCGATATAAGGTCAATGAGAATTCATGACATTACACCTTCGCCCCGCAACAGAATCAGACATAGACTTCCTGCTGGCGCTTCGAGACAAAACCATGAGGCAGTACCTGCAGGATGCGGGAATGCCCACTAGCCAAGACGAATACGAAAAGCGGATAAGATTCGAATTCTCAAGCGCGCAAATCATGGAGTTTGAAGGCACACCTATGGGCTGTTCAAGGCCAGATACGATGCGAAGCAAAACTATTGGCATATCATTCAGATCCAAATTGATCCCCACTACCAGGCTTACGCATTGGAAGTCGTCTTATTGGCGACGTGATCTTAAAAGCGCGGGAGACGGGAGCCACAGTAAAATTAAGTGTTATCAGCACAAATCCGGCTAAACGTCTCTACCAAAGGTTGGGCTTTAAAGTTGTGGGTAACAGGGGAGCCGAGCTGCTAATGGCGCTTTGTACTGATGAACTCCACGAAATTGGGTGTAGAAACCACACTTCAAGTACTGCCAATTTGTAACCAATCGTAACCTCAATACATGCACAGTATTGGCGAACTGCCGCAGTTTTCTCCGTGGAAGTGGCGTTGGTGTTGAGTCTTCACGTGAGTGGTTAGTAACGCTTATCGCCAGTGTTGATGCGGTGTCATGCGAATATTGACTAGACGATATGGATCCAGCCGCCATATACTGCGCTTCCTGTTTTTACATTAGGAATAATTTGTGGACCCCAACTCTAGTCTGTTGTGTCATCTTGTATTGGTTTCAAACTACCAAGGGAGGACACAACTATGATTGAGCCCCTTCTGAGCCTTCTTTTCGGCATTTTTCTTATCCTGGCGATTATTGCAGCAAACGGTTACTTCGTTGCTCAAGAATTCGCGTATATGGCAGTAGACCGCGCAAAACTCGCGACCTTAGCAGCCACCGGCGATGCAGCCGCCAAGCGCGCGCTGGCCGTTACCAAACGTACTAGCTTTATGCTTTCCGGAGCCCAGCTTGGGATCACCGTGACAGGCCTTGTGCTTGGTTTTGTCGCAGAGCCGCTGGTCGGTAAATCTCTAGGCCAAATCCTGCAAAGCTTTGGATTTTCGCTGGAAGCCGGTATCGCCATCGGTACGGTTGTCACCCTTGGTGTGGCAATGGTTGTCCAAATGATCTTTGGTGAGCTTTACCCGAAAAACCTGGCGATTGCGAACGCAGAGCCGATGTCCCGCATGATGTCTCGATCGACACTGATCTACATGAAGGTGTTTAGCCTGTTCATCAGCTTCTTCGACAAGTCAGCTAACCTGCTGCTGCGCGCGGTGCGTATTGAGCCGGTTCACGATCTGGATGTGAGCGCGTCGGAAGAAGATCTGCACCACATCATCGCAAACTCACGCGATAGCGGCGACTTGCCTGTTGAGCTGTCACTGATGATGGACCGCATCCTGGATTTCCCAGAGCGCGATGTAGAACACGCCATGGTGCCGCGATCGCAGGTGGACTGGGTTGAACCGGAGACCACGCTGACCGAGCTGCTGTCGCTGATGAAGCAAGCACACACGCGTTACCCGGTTATCAACGATGATGACGCGCCTGTGGGTGTGGTTCACCTTTCCGATGTGCTCGCGCATATCGACGCTGGTAACACAGACGACACGGTAGCGTCAGTGATGCGTCCTGCGACTGTGTTGCCAACGCTGATGCGTCTTCCAAACGCACTGGATCAGCTTGTCACGTCTACCAATCAACTGGCTTGTGTTATCGACGAGTACGGCGGTTTTGCAGGCGTGTTGACGATTGAAGACCTGGCGATGGAAATCGTGGGTGAAATCACCGACGAGCATGATGCCGACGCTGGCGAAGCGGTGGTATCGCAAAGCGATAACGTCTGGTTGATGGAAGGTGATGTTCACATCGACGAAGTGGAACGTGCGATTGGTTATGACCTGCCAAAAGACGATGTGGAAACCATCGCTGGTCTGTTGATTGCTGAGCGCGGTGCACTGCCGGAAGAAGGTGAAACGGTTAACATCGACCTGCCTGTCGACCCGTCGGAATTTGCATCCGGTGAGCTGTTCAAACGCCATCTAGAGGTGGAAGTGTTACGCATTGAGCGCCACGTACCGACTGAGGTTCGCGTGAAGCTGGTAGAGCAACCAATCATGGAGGGTGAAGAATGAGCACGGATCCATTGATTGTTACTTTGGTGACTGCCGCTCTCATCATATTGAGTGGCTTCTTCGTTATCATCGAGTTTGCTTGATGGGCGCACGCCGCCACCGCCTTGAAGAAATGGCAGTGGAAAGCGCATCAGCACGTGCAGCACTGCGCGGCATGAACGATCTGACGCTGATGCTGGCAGGTGCCCAGTTGGGTATTACCTTCTGTACATTTGCATTGGGTGCGGTAACCAAGCCTGCGGTTGACCATTGGGTTGGCCCTGTGTTCCTTGCGATGGGACTGCCTTACTGGGCAGCCGATGCAGCGGCCTTTGGTTTTGCGCTGTTCGTGGTCACCTTCCTGCACTTGGTTGTGGGTGAGATGGCGCCGAAATCCTGGTCTATCGCGCACCCTGAAAAGTCAGCGCTGGCTATCGGTATTGTTGCCCGTGCTTACGTGTGGCCGCTGCGTCCGCTGCTGAACTGGATCAACCGCATTGCAAACCGATTGGTTCGTGCGTCAGGCGTTGAGCCAGTGGAAAGCGCCGCTGTCGGTGGGCAGGATATCAATACTATCCGCCAGCTGGTTGAGCACTCCGGTAAAGTGGGTAGCTGAAACCGGATATCCAACGTCAGCTTTCTGGCCTTATCGACTCCAGTTCCATTGCGGTGGAAACCCTGGTGACAGAAGGGCAGGTAATGGCTCACGTTGATAAACGTGCTTCTATTGCTGATGTACGTGTGAAGGCGATGGAAACAGGGCACCTGCGTATTCTGCTGTGCGGAAGCCGTGGCCTGAAACCACTGGTAGTGCACGTGCGTGATACCTTGCTGGAACCTGCTGACCGCCCTGCGCGTGAAATCGCCCGTAAGGCCTATGTGCTTGAAGCGAACACGCCGGTATACGAAGCGCTGGCGCGTATGCGTGAAGCGAGTGTGCAGCTTGCTGTGGTGAGCAAAGGCGAGCAGATGATTGGTGTTGTCACACTGGCAGATATCCTGAAATGTGTGATGCCGACGACGGCGACAACAAACTAAATTTGCCTTAAACCAGCACTCTCTATGAAACGCCACCTTTACCGGGTGGCGTTTTTTTATCTGCAATCGTCGACATACGGTTTCCTCAACCTTCAACGCGTTCGCTGCCTGCAGAGGGGTGTTTGTGCTGTAACGCCCGCGCTTAACATCTCTGTTGCGTATCTCAATCCTCAGAAAGTAAACAATATTTCGTTGTCTTTCCGCGCTCTAAGACCCACAAATAATTAGAAGTTGCTACTATTTGCAAAAGTACATATTTCCAGTCATGTCATTTGCGTTGTCAATATATACCACGGCGCAATGCAAGGAGTGCGACCATGAAAAAGCGCTTTCTTTAGCGTTGGTTTCCCTATACCTAAGCGGTTGTAGTGAAGAGCCCCCATCCTGAGCCAGAAGCCCGTCCAGCAAAACTCATGACCGTCGCAATAGGCGACAAAGACGCAGTGCGCGTGTTTCCTGGCACGGTAGAAGCCGATGATAAAGCGGTGCTGGCTTTTCGTGTTGCAGGGGAGATTATTGATATTCCGGTATTTGCAGGACAAGACGTCGCAAAGGGCGATGTGCTCGCTGAGCTGGATAAAGACGAATACAGCTTGCTGCTTCAAAAGGCCAAGGCCAGCTATCAATTGGCCAAAGTGCAATACGACCGAGCGGCCAAACTTAAGAAAACCAACGTCATTTCTGAGCAGGATTTTGATAAAGCAAAATCCCATCTGAATGAAGCGCAGGCAGGTCTGGATCTGGCGCAATCAAACTTTAATTACACCACCTTAAAAGCGCCTTACAGCGGCACGATTTCTCTGCGGCTAAAAGAGAAAAACGAGTTTGCCAACGCCATGGAACCTGTCATGAATATCCAGACCAAGGACGTGATTAACGTGAGTTTCCAATTGCCCGAAAGGTTAATCAGCTTCATTGATACGGAGAACGATTCAACGCATTCCAAACCCCTTCTCAGGTTTGATGCCTACCCCGATCAGGAGTTTGAAGCCGACTTTAAGGAAGTCGACACCGAAGCTGATACGACGACCGCTTCCTACCGCATAACGGTTTCCCTGCCGCGCCCGGAGAACGTCAATGTGCTGCCGGGTATGGCTGCGCAAGTTTCTACGTCTATTTCAGCGTCAAGCCAAAATGAACTGCCAGAAACCGCGGTAGAAACTGATGATTCAGGTACTCATGTCTGGCGGGTTGCGGCCAATGGTGTGGTGTCCCGTGTTCCGGTTGAACTGGGTGAAGACAACAAGCTCGAAGCTGCTGAACAACGGTGATGTGATTGTGGTGAATGGTGTCTCCAGCCTGGAAGAAGGCATGGTGGTGTTTCCATGGGTGAAGGAGCGGGGGCTTTAGTATGAAAAATCCAATTGGCCTTACCTTCGCGATAACAGCGTTGGCTTTATCCCTATCCGGCTGCGACAAACCGCCTTCAACAAAAGAGAAAGCGATATTGAACGTGGATGTGGTGGAGATTGGCGATGATTCAATGGGTAGTGAGTTGCACTTCCCAGCCATTGCTGCCGCAGCAGACCGTGCCGAGCTTTCGTTCCTTGTGGCGGGTGAGATTAACAAAATCAATGTGAACGCTGGTGACATCGTCGAGAAAGATACGGTGCTGGCGACTTTGGATCCGACGGAGTACAAGCTTCAGGTTGATAATGCGCAAGCCAAGTTCGACGTGGTAGACAGCCAGTACCGGCGTTCAAAACCCTTGGTGGATAAGGGCTGCTGGCCAAATCTCAATTTGACGAAATCGGTGCCAGCGTGCCATCGCCAAAGCAGAACTTGAGCTGGCAAAGCTCAAGCTCTCCTACACCGAGTTGAAAGCGCCTGTTAACGGTGTCATCAGCCGTGTTCCCGTTGAACAGTTCGAGACGGTGGGCATTGGGCAATCCATTCTTAATATTCATGACGCAACACAGGTAGATATCCGTATTCAGGTGCCTGATGTGCTGTTCTCCAAACACGGCGGTAAAACCCGGGAAGAAAACAACGCAACCATCAGCCTCATGTTCGCACCGATGATGGCAAAGCTATCCGGCTTCTGTGAAGGAATATACCGCGCAACCTGACCCTGAAACCGGGTCGTTTATGGTGACGCTGACCATGCCCATGCCGGAGGACAAATTCATTCTTGATGGCATGACAGTGGAAGTGGTGGTCGAGGAGTTAGGCTTTACAACGATCGCGCCAGTCAAATCGAAATCCCCATCGAGACCGTCTTCAACGAAGATGGTGATGCGCTGGCCTCTCCAAACAAATTTGTGTGGGTGGTGGGTGCTGATAACACAGTAGAAAAACGCAAAGTGAACGTCGGTGAACTCACCCCGAAAGGCGTGCTCGTCACCAGCGGCTTGAAGCGTGGAGATAAAGTTGTCTCAGAAGGTGTGAATCGCCTGCGAGCTGGACAGTCAGTCAATATCGTTGCGAAGAAGGAAATCAACTGATGAAACAGACCGTAGCCAGCTACTTTATCAATAACAAAGTCATCAGTTGGATGCTGACGCTGATATTCCTGATTGGCGGCACCACGTCTTTCTTTGGACTGGGACGACTTGAAGATCCCGCATTCACCCTCAAAGATGCGCTGATTATTACCAGCTACCCTGGAGCAACGCCGCAACAGGTGGAGGAAGAAGTCACTTACCCGCTTGAAAAGGCAGTTCAGCAGCTGGTGTATGTTGACGAAGTGAGGTCAATTTCCAGCCGCGGTTTGTCGCAGATCACCGTTTCCATGAAAAACAATTATGGCCCGGATGACCTGCCACAAATCTGGATGAGTTGCGCCGTAAAGTGAATGACATCAAAGGCAGTTTGCCGCCGGGTGTCGGGCAACCACAAGTGATTGATGATTTCGGCGATGTGTTTGGTGTTCTGCTAGCCATCACAGGGGAAGGGTATTCCTATAAGGAACTTTCCGATTATGTGGACTTTCTGCGCCGGGATTTGGAACTGGTTGAAGCGTCGGCAAGGTTCAGGTCACCGGTACCCAGCAAGAGCAAGTGTTCATTGAGATCTCAATGCGACGGCTTTCCAATCTTGGGATTTCACCGGACACCATCGACAAGCTATTAGCGACCCAGAATTTGGTATCCAGTGCGGGGGCATTGCGCCACGGCGACGAATACCTTCGCATTCACCCCACGGGCGAGTTCAAGAGCGTTGAAGAGCTGGGTAACCTCATCATCAATGAAGCGGGCTCCCAAGGCTTATCTACCTGAAAGATGTCGCGGACATCAAGCGCGGTTATCAGGAAGTGCCGACCAATATCCTAATGTACAACGGCGACCAGGCGCTGCATCTTGGCGTCTCCTTTGCCAATGGCGTCAACGTGGTTGAGGTCGGTAAGCGGCTTGAACGGAGGCTAGCGGAACTCAAAGAAAACCAGCCAATTGGTATCGATATCGGTGTGGTTTACGCGCAGCCATTGGAGGTTGATACCTCCGTACAGGGCTTTGTGGTGTCGCTGGGACAAGCCGTGGCGATTGTTATCATCGTCTTGCTGTTCTTTATGGGCTTGCGCTCGGGTCTGCTTATTGGCTTGATTCTGCTGCTTACTGTGCTGGGTACCTTCATCTTCATGAAGTACTTTGCCATCGATCTACAGCGTATCTCACTCGGTGCTTTGGTTATCGCACTCGGTATGTTGGTGGATAACGCCATCGTGGTGGTGGAAGGGATACTTATCGGCCTCAAGAAAGGGCGAACGAAGACAGAAGCCGCGTCTGACATTGTCACGCAAACAAAATGGCCGCTGCTCGGTGCAACCGTCATTGCTGTCACCGCCTTTGCGCCAATCGGTTTGTCCAGTGACGCGACAGGTGAATACTGTGGCACCTTGTTCTCGGTACTCTTGATCTCCTTGATGTTGAGCTGGTTTACCGCCATGACCCTGACCCCTTTCTTTGCCAGCCTGTTCTTTAAGGAAGAGATGGTCGAAGAAGGCAGTGAAACGGAAGATCCCTACAACGGCATGTTGTTTGTGGTTTACAAGAAGTTTCTGGATATCTGCATGAGGCGTGCTTACCTCACCATGATCGTGCTGGTGGCGGCGCTGGTGGCAGCAATCTACGGCTTCACGCTGCTGAAACAGTCTTTTTTCCCATCTTCCACCACGCCAATGTTAATGGTCGATATTTGGCTGCCGGAAGGCACCGATATCCGAGCGACAGAAGACAAACTGGTTGAGCTGGAATCCTGGATTTTGGATCAGCCCAATGTCGAGTTCGTTAACACCAGCGCCGGCAAAGGCGTGCAACGCTTTATGCTGACCTACGCGCCAGAGAAGACTTATTCCGCCTTCGGAGACTCATCATCCGTGTGAAGGATTACGAATCTGTGGTGCCGACCATGGCAGCGATTCGTCAACACATTGATGACGACTACCCGAACGTCCAGTACAAGCTCAAGCGCATTGAGTTGGGGCCATCCGCCGGTTCTAAAATCGAAGCCCGCATCATTGGCCCCGATCCTACCGTACTTCGCACCATTGCCGCCCAGGTGACGGACATCTTAAATGCGGATCCGGATGCGGTGAACGTTCGCCACGACTGGCGTGAACGTACCAAGATCCTGCAACCCCAATTTAACGAGAGTCAGGCACGCCGCTACGGCATCACTAAGACGGATGTCGATGACCTGCTGATGATGACCTTCTCGGGCTGAATGTCGGTGTATACCGCGACGGCACCACCTTAATGCCCATCGTGACGCGCTTGCCAGAGCAAGAGCGTGTTGACGTGAAGACCATGGAAGGCATGAAGATCTGGAGCCCCGTGCTGAAAGATTACATTCCACTGCAACAGGTGATTCTGGGTTATGACCTGATTTGGGAAGACCCGCTTATCATGCGAGAGAACCGAAAACGTACCCTCACCGTGATGGCTGACCCTGATCCACTGCAGGATGAAGTGACCGCCACCACGCTACAAAAACGTATTCAGCCAATGGTGGAAGATATTGAGCTGCCAAAAGGTATTACATCGAGTGGGGTGGGGAATATGAGTCTTCTGGCGATGCGCAGGAAAGCTGTTTACCACCATGCCAATGGGTTACCTGTTTATGTTCCTGGTGACGGTGCTGTTATTCAACTCAGTGAAAGAATCACTGATTGTGTGGCTGACTGTACCGCTGGCGGTGATTGGTGTAACAACCGGTTTGCTGCTGCTCGATACGCCATTTGGCTTTATGGCGTTGCTGGGCTTCCTGAGCCTTTCAGGGATGTTGATTAAAAACGGTATCGTTCTGATTGACCAGATCAACATTGAAATGGCGAGCGGAAAAGATCAGTACGATGCCATTGTGGATGCCGCAGTCAGCCGCGTGCGTCCTGTTTGTATGGCGGCCATTACCACTGTGCTGGGTATGGTTCCGTTGCTGCCCGATGTGTTCTTCAAACCCATGGCGGTGACCATTATGTTTGGTCTGGGTTTTGCTACCGTACTAACTGATTGTTGTGCCTGTGCTTTACCGGTTGTTCTATAAGATTGAATACCATCCTGCACCGGCGAACTTCACCGAAGCCAAACCTGCTCAATGAGTTAGGTATACCTTTAGGAAAACGCGCAATAAAAAACGCCACCTCCATCAGTTACGATTGGGGTGGCGTTTTTGTCTCTATCTAGCTAACTAAAAGCGCGGGGCGGCTTATGCCACATTCAGAAGTTTTTGCTGGTGGGCAAGGTACTCATCGTAGGTGCCCTGGAAATAATCCAGCTTCTTGTCTTTGATCTCGATGATTGAGGTCGCCAGTGATGACACAAACTCGCGGTCGTGGCTGACGAAAATCAGGGTGCCTGGATATACTTTCAGCGCACTGTTCAGCGCTTCAATCGCCTCCATGTCCATGTGGTTGGTTGGTTCGTCCATCACCAGCACGTTGATGTCTTGCATCATCAGCTTGCCGAAGATCAGGCGGTTTTTCTCACCACCCGAGCAGTTCTTGGCTTTCTTGTTTACGTCATCTTCGGTGAACAGCAAACGGCCGAGAATCGCGCGCACAATCAGGTCGTTGTGCTTGGCGGTACGCCATTGTGAAATCCACTCGTAGATAGTCATGTCGTTGTCGAAATCGGCGGTGCAATCCTGCGGGCAGTAGCCAACAGACGCATTCTCTGCCCATTTCACCACGCCCTTGGTTTGTTCCAGTTCGTTAACCAGGCAGCGCAGCAGGGTAGTTTTACCCACACCGTTCTCACCAATAACCGCCAGGCGAGAGCCCGCTTCCAGCAGCAGGTTACCGTTTTCAAACAGCATTTCGCCGTCATAACCGTGACCCAGTTCGAACAGTTCCAGCGCCTGACGGTGCAGTTTCTTGCCTTCGCCAAAATCGATTGAAGGCTGATACGGCTGGAGGTTTTCACTTCATCCAGTTTGATCTTTTCCATGCGTTTCGCACGTGAACTTGCCAGTTTCGCTTTCGATGCGTTCGCACCAAAGCGGTTGACGAACTCTTGCAGTTCGCTGATTTCAGCCGCTTTCTTGGCGTTGCTAGCAAGCAGTTGCTCACGTTGCAGACCAGACGCTTCAAGGAAGTAATCGTAGTTACCTGGGTAAATGCGTAGCTCGCCGTAGTCGATGTCTGCCATGTGGGTACACACGGTATTCAGGAAGTGACGGTCGTGCGAGATGATGATCATGGTGCACTTACGCTGGCTCAGTTCTTCTGCCAGCCAGCCGATGGTGTGGATATCCAAGTTGTTCGTCGGTTCGTCGAGCAGCAGGATATCTGGGTTGGCAAACAGCGCCTGTGCCAGCAGCACTCGCAGTTTCCAACCTGGGGCAACTTGCTGCATCAAGCCGAAGTGGAAGCTTTCTTCGATACCCGCTTTGATAAGGATATCGCCCGCGCGGCTTTCTGCGGTGTAGCCGTCCATTTCCGCGAATTCGCTTTCAAGCTCGGCCACTTTCATGCCGTCTTCTTCGCTCATTTCCGGCAGGGAATAGATGCGATCACGCTCTTGCTTCACTTCCCACAGCTTTTTGTCACCCATGATGACCACGTCAATTACGTTGAAGCTTTCAAACGCGAACTGATCCTGGCTCAACACGCCCAACTTCAACCCCGGGGTGATCGACACGTTGCCAGAGCTTGGCGTCAGTGCGCCGCTCAGGATTTTCATAAAGGTCGATTTGCCACAGCCATTAGCGCCAATCAGGCCATAACGGTTACCGTTGCCAAATTTTGCCGAGATGTTTTCAAACAACGGCTCCGCGCCAAATTGCATGGTGATGTTAGCGGTTGAAATCAAAGACGTATTCCTAGGTGAATGAAAGAGGGTGTTCAGAGCGCCAGACCAGCTTGCGCGAACAAACAGGCGGCGAATTATACAGACTATATTTGGATTTAACAGATGGAGGCCGCAGAGCTTTTTAAAGCACGGTTTTGTTCCGCCCAAAGTGGCGCTTCTACTGGGGGGCTTAGAATGAAAACGCCACCCGAATGGGGGTGGCGTTTAGGCAACGAACGAGACCTTAAGAGGCATCCGGGTTTTTCAGCAGGTGCTTCACCATATTATTGACCGCCTTCATTTGCAGCCCGGATTTGTAGGAGTAGTCGGGGCGGGTGTAACCCCACCAGTCCCAACAGCCTTTCGGGTTCAACAGCAGTCGGGTTTTCGCCTGGGGATAAAGCACGATGATGTTATTGGCATCAGCACTCGTTTAGCCCCACCTCTTTCGCATATTCATCGCCCAATGTGTCTTTGTTCTGCTGGCATCCATGGAAAGCAACATGCACTTTGCAGCCTTTTTCTTTGGTGCAGCTGTCGGGCACAAACACAAAGCCTTGTTCATCCATGCTGGCCAGGGTGCTGTCTACAAAAGGGCGTTGGTCGAACCGCAGAAGTTTACCGGGTTTTCTGGGCGCTTCTTTGTCCAATGGACCGACAATCCAAGACAGCATTTCGCCTGCGCTGTCGTAGTTACAGTTGTTGATATAGGGGCTTTTCGTTGTGTTACACCCGTTGCCAAATTCGTCGGTTACAAAGGCGTGTCCTGCGGGAATCGTATCGACAAAAGTGATGTTATCCCCGGAATTCACCTGTTTGTAGTATTCATTCACCGCTTTCATGGTGACAGGCTTTACCGTTGGGTCTTCGGTGCCGCTGAACAACCATATTTTCTGATTGGCCAGGTTGCTTATGTCGTCAATGTGCCTTTCTTTCTCACGCTTGCGGGTTATCGCCAGCAGGCTGTCGACATCCGCGCCCTTTTCCATGCAGTGGAATGCGCGGGAAATGCTGGTCAGGCTGGCGAAAGGGTCTTTCGGGTCAAAGCTCAGCACGTTGACGCAGTCATAAGGAATGCCCGCAATCACACCAACACCTTTCACTTCTGAAGAATAAGCGACGCCGTATTGCACCGCCATTGCGCCACCGGAAGACAAGCCAGAAACCGTCACGGTTTCACTGTCTGCACCAAGTTGAGGGAGGGACGTTGCTTTAAGGTCATCTGCAAACGTGGCAAGGCTAAAAAGCAGCGATGACATGAACAGAGTGCAGGTTATTGTCTTCATCTAAATCCCTTAAATGTTGAAGCCAAATCGGTTGTTGTGTGTAAAGCAGAATAGGAGCTGACACGCTTATTTTGACGCTGCCCAATCTTGTATAGGAAGTGGGATTACTGGTGTCAATTTTGTTGGGCATATTTTGCTTCGGTGCCAACAGACGGGCTATAAAAATTGTGGATTCAATAGGGACAAAAGTGAGCTAGAGGCATTGCTCTAGCTCGGGTGATTTAGATTAGAAAATGTATTGATGCCGCATATAGCCTATCTTGTTTGCGGCCTTCAGCAGGTATTCATAAGCATCTAGTCAGGAAAAACAATAATACCCAGTGCTTCGAGAAGTTGTTCTTGCTGCCAAGCCGCAATTTTGATGCCTGATGTATCGACTTTGCGGGGATCTAAACCGTCGAGTTCAGCGTGGCATAAATTGGCACCCTGTAGGCTAAATTGCCCCCAGACATCTTCGGAAAAAACACCTCGACTTAAGTCTGACTCTTTCAGTGATGCACCCGCTAGGTGAGTACCTATCCACCGATTCTCAAACAGCTCACATTTTTCTAAACAAACTCGCTCCATATTGGCATAGGAAAGGTTACATCCAGTAATAAAGGCTGAGCAAAAGTACATACGATTACTCACTTGATTGGCAAAGTTTGCTCGGGAAAAGTTGGCACCTTTTAAATCACACTCACGTAACTCAATACCGTAGCAATTGGCGTTACTGAAGTTTGCCATCGCAAGTTGGCATTGTTGGAAACTTGCATCGCGAAGATCTGCGACATCAAAGTGGCAGCCTTCGATATCCCCCTGTTCAATGAACTTGCAGTTAACGAATGTCGCATCGCGCAAGTTAGCACGTCGAAAGTCGCAGCGAATAAAAGTGCAAGCAGTGAACGTGAGAGCACTTAAGTCTTTATGTGAAAAGTTGTGGTACCGATAAGTATGATTGTAGGTTTCCATGAGGTCTCCTTGCTGAACTGAAAGCAAGACTACCATTATGCTTATGCGAAGACATTAAAATAAAATCCCATAAAATCAAATATTTTAAAACCCTTCGATTTGCCTGTTTTAAGGGGTCAAATTGGTACGTAGCGGGCCTATCGCTCTTGCCTTAATACGCGGCGCCGTTGAAAAAAGTTATTCGCTTTACATTGGGGTAGGCGAGCTGAGCTTTATTCGGTAGTTCTTTAAGGTGACTGTCCTTTTATTCCCATTTCATCTAAATCCCTTAAATGTTGAAGCCAAATCGGTTGTTGTGTGTGAAGCAGAACAGGAGCTGACACGCTTGTTTTGACGCTTCTCAATACCCTCCGAAACACTGAACATTTTGAAATGTGAACTAATATCAAAATTGATACCAATTCCCTATTTTGAGTTTCTAATTCATTTAGGGGCAGTTGATGTCCTCAACGACACAATCTGTGGTGACGGTAATTGCTTTTCCAAGCGAGTTGCGGTGCGTGATTTAGTGTGTATTTCTCCGTATAGCCTGATAGTTGCGCTGTGGGAATGAGGTGAAAATCTATGAATAAGCTCATCCCTTTGGGGTTTTTGAGTATGTTTTTTTCGACTTTGGGTCATGCTGCTATGGAAGACGGTAAATGGGGTTCTGCACAAGTTTTTGATGTTCAACGGTCACCCGCCTTTCCCGTCGCAAACTCGTCATTCACTGTCTCAAACATGGCTTTGCCCTATGACAGTACCCCTACTCAATATTCGATACTCACTACCCAGTATGTCACTGTTGAAGATATTGACCCGGCGCCAAGCACATGTGATTACCGAATCGTTCTCCGCGATCAAAATGGCAATTTTGTCCGAGAGATTCAACCCGGCGGTGATATTTACGGATTGGGAGATGAGGGCTTTCTTCATGTGTCTAACCCCGGAAGTTTCGGCACGTTTTTCGCGAATCAAAGCGGGTTTAATTTGGGGGACAGCCTGACCTACACACCTGACACCGCCCTGGCTTTGTGCACGGAAGTTGAAGCTTACTCTGCAAATGGAACGCCAACATCTTCCGCTGGACCAATCGATCAGGCCCCTAAGATATCCGGTACACCTTCAACAACGAATATTGGGCTTGATTACCGTTTTGTTCCTGTTGTTGTGGATGTAGACACCGCACAAAGCGCACTGGTCTTTTCTATTGTGAATAAACCGGATTGGATGACCTTTGATACGGCAACGGGGGAGCTTTACGGTATCCCTATCGAAAGCGGCGTGTATGAAAACATCGTGATTTCAGTGACGGACGGCTCGAGTACCGTCAGTCTTGCGCCTTTTTCCATTACAGTCGACATAGAAGGTGCCGGAGAGATCAGAACGTCGTTGTCAGGTGGTGCGTTTCCCATTTGGTCAGCATTTTTTCTTGGGGGGATTGCCTTTTATAGAAACGCTCGGCGGTTGCTTTCTTTGGCGTCCCTGGCAGTAGTGATTCCCTTCTCAGGCTTTGCAAGCGAGAAAGATGATATCTACGTTGGCGCTGATATTGGCTACGCCAGGGTCAAACCTGACGTTGCAGCCATTGGCTACTCCAGGGGAAAAAACAGTGATTGGCTCTATTCCTTCGAGCGGGCTATTTACTGAATGAAGTCTGGAGGATAGAGGGCGGTATCTCCAGAGTCGACAATTTCGGTATTGTTGGGCCACGCAGAGTTTCATTGGATTACAACGTCTATACATTGAGTGCTGGCTACACGCTGGAAGTTGATGATTGGTCGCCGTACGCGAAACTTGGGATATCCCACTTTGACGTAAGATCTGCCAGTCCATTGGTGAAGCAAAGTAACGATACACAAATCTATGCGGCGGCAGGGACGACCCTTTGGAAATCAGAAAAGCAGCTTTTTGGCAGAGCTAAGGCGGTACTCGGGAGATCTTCATTCCTTCACAATTGGCTTTGAATACAAATTCGGCACCGAGAAACAGCAAGATTAGCCAAAATGTCTATTTAATATTTGGCTGGAAGAGGCCGCCTTTTAAAAGCCGGGTCAATGGCAAGGTTTCGAACGGCAACCTCTGTGGGCTCAAGCTTCATAGTGGTGTCACGGTGAAATAGAGATCAAACGGTCTTGATTGGCCTACCTCACAAGACCGTTGGGTTCTTTAGCCAAAGGCATTCTTTGATCAAAGCTTCGGCAATGTCGCCCAAATCGCGGCCAGCATATCGCTGCCGAATGCGGCGCTGCGCTGTGGAGACCAACCATAAACTTCATCCGGTTGGTCGTTGTGATCTTTAAATGGCATTTCGACCGTGTAAGACAAACACTTAAATTCCTCTGCCACCCACTTTGAACCTACCGTCAGGTTTGCCTTGCCCGGCTCGCTTTTCGGGTAGCCGTGCTCGTCCTGAAACTCAGGGGTGATGGTCAACAACGCCTGCTTGAAGTGGTTTTCCTGCGCAGCCATTTTCTCGTCGTAAGAGGGGACGCCTTCGCTGCCTGCGACAAAGTTGTATGGAATCGCTTCATCGCCATGAATGTCGAGGAACATATCCACGCCGGTTTCCAGCATATGCTCTCGTACGTAGAACACTTCCGGGCTGCGCTCTACAGAAGGCGTTTGCCATTCACGGTTCAGGTTCACACCAATTGCATTGTGGCGCAGGTGACCGCGAATGCTGCCGTCCGGGTTCATGTTGGGTACCACGCGGATAACGGTATTCTCAATCAGCGCTTTGCCCACAGTGTCGGTTTCATCCAGCAGTCGCATCAACAGGCCTTCGATAAACCATTCCGCCATGGTTCGCCTGGGTGTTGGCGACCAATGATCCAGATATTTTTCTTGCCTTCCGCTGGCTCGCCAATGGTCAGCAGGCTGATGTCGTTGCCATCAATCGTTGCACCCAGGGTTTCCAGTTTGCAGGCATAGTGAGTCTGGGCGTTGTGCAGCAGATCCTGATGACGCTCGTAGGAATAAGGCGCGAAGTAAGCGAAATACATGGAGCTGGCTTCCGGGATCACCGAAAAGCGTAGGGTATCGCCATCAAATTCAGCCGGGATACGGAACCACTCATTGCGGTCATATGAAGCGACAACATCGTAATCCTTCCAACCTTCCGGATAGGCAGATTTAGCCAGATCCAGAATTGAGAACTGGTGCAGTTCGGTGGAGGTGCTTTCCAAACGGAAATGGAACCATTGTGCAATATCAGTCTGGTTATCGGCAGGGATCGTCAGCTGGATATTGTCCGGTGAATCAGCAGAAACCACATTGATGTTTCCGCTTTCGAAGTTGCTGAAAATTTTCATTTTTTATCGTGGTGTAGGGGAGTGTGAAAACCACATTAGCACAGTTTGAACGTCAACAAAGGGGGCGAGAGTGTGAGAATTTATAAATGTCTCAATATCCCCCTGACGCATTCCATCATTGAATTGTCGCAATCGCGTCGCTGATTCACCTCTCGGTTGGTTACTTTGGTATATACCCAAACAATCTGGAGATGCTTGCATTCAGAGGTCATCAATGCGTTCAATTCGAGGCAAATTTTACGAGGAATAGTCGTTCTATTTCCGTGGAATTTAACGAAGAAGTGGACGCATTGATGCCCTCC
>BAXE01000007.1 GCA_001310415.1 Enterovibrio sp. JCM 19048
CCAATACGCCGAACAGGTCAGTAGGAGGAAATATGTTTGATTTATCTGAACTTCTACGAAAAGAAGAGCCCGCGGCCAAAAAAGAGCAGTCACTGAGCTCGGTGCTTTTTTACCACAAGCAGGATTTTGCAAACCTGGCGATTGAAGCATTCCGCTTCGAAGGTTTCGATGATCCTGCCGTTGCTGAATACAACGTGGAGTCGATAGGCAAATACTTTGCGAACCGGGATTCCGACATCGTTCTATTGGAGTTGACGGGGAGTTCGAGTGTGGTGAAAGACGCCAAAGCGGTTGACCACATGCTTCCAAGCTCGGCTTCGGTGATTGTGATTGGGGCTGAAGATGCTATTTCCACCCTGCGCCAGCTACGTGAGTTGGGCTTTTACTACATGTATTGGCCTTTCAATAAACAGGAACTGATGGAATTCGTGACCAATGTTACCCACAACCGCGAGTCAAAACGCGGTGTTGGTCAAAAACGGAAGGCAAAACATGTCGCGATTGTGGGGTGCAAAGGCGGGGTAGGGAATTCAATGGTATCGGCGGAAGTTTCTTTTGCGCTCGCCGATAACAAGAAATCTTCATGCGTGCTGGTAAACCACAACTATGACGGAGGAAATCTCGATGTCATGTTGGGCAAGCGTGACCTTAAAAACCGGCGCTTACAACCGGGGACAATCATGGCGACACTCGACAGTGAGGCAGCTTGGTCTTTGCTGACCAAAGTCGAGGACAGGCTGGACTACCTTGCGTTGGAAAGTGACGGTGAGAATGACCTTGAAATTAGAGATCTCACGGAAAGCGTGGTTGAGCTGCTGTCCCGTGAGACTCACTTTATTTTAGAAGACCTATCTGCCTCTGTGGCATTTCGTCGATCACCGGAATGGCTATGCAGGAACTTTGACTGCATCGTACTGGTAATGGACGCCACGATTTCAGCATTGAGAAAAGCGACTTTTTACGTCAATGAAATAGTAAAAATACGCCGAGAACACCCGGATAAAGCCTTACGTTTGCTGGTGGTGCTGAACAATACACGGCCAGAGAAAACAGCTTCGGTTTCAGTGGAAGAAATCGCCAAATACCTCGGCAGGAAGCCGGATGTCACGCTTCCCTATTTCGCCAGCCTCAATAGCACCATTCTTCAGGGAGAGCACCTGTACAAGAAGCAAGGGCGTATAAACCAAGAGCTGGTTAGGTTGGCGGGTCTAATTACAGGTGAGTCAACCCAGGTTGAAAGCCACTGGGTTAAAAAACTGTTGTTTGGTCAGTAACCCGAAGAGCCTTTAAACGAAAGGAGGCAATCCATGTTGACCGGCAAAGAAATCTACCGAAATCTGCGGCAACGCATCTTCGATGTGATCGATGCAGAGGTGTTGGATAAGCTGACCAAGCAACAACTTAGTGAACAGATCAGTAGCGCTGTCGATGTCATCATCAGCAAAGAACGCTTACCTGTTCCTTCTCTGTTCAGGGCAGACATTGTTAAAAACCTCTGTGACGAACTGACTGGGTTGGGCCGATACAACCGCTAATGGAAGATGAGACTATATCTGACATTATGGTAAACGGCCCCGATTGCATCTATATCGAGCGAAATGGCCTGGTAGATAAATCCGATATCCAGTTTATTGATGAACAACAGCTCATGGAGGCGGCAAAACGCATTGCAGCAAGGGTTGGCCGTCGTGTAGATGAATCTGTTCCACTTTGTGATGCGCGTTTGGACGATGGCAGTCGCGTCAATATTGTTATCCCGCCTTTGGCAATAGATGGCACCTCTATTTCAATCCGGAAATTTCGCAAGCAGAAAATGCGGTTGGAAGACTTAGCCAGCAAAGGGGCTATGAGCTGAGATGGCAAAACTACTGGGCATCGCTGCCCGTTGCCGCCTGAATATCGTGATATCAGGGGGAACTGGCTCCGGTAAAACCACATTGCTTAATGCGCTGTCCAACTATATTTCAGACCGGGAACGGATCCTCACCATTGAAGATGCCGCGGAGCTTCAGCTTCAACAACCCCATGTTGTCCGGCTGGAAACCCGCGTAGCCAGCATTGAAGGCACGGGTGCTATCGGTCAGCGTGAACTGGTGATCAATAGCCTGCGTATGCGTCCGGACAGAATCATTGTTGGCGAATGTCGTGGCGCTGAAGCCTTTGAAATGCTCCAGGCAATGAATACCGGTCATGATGGGTCGATGACAACCATTCACGCCAACTCGCCCCGTGATGCCATCTCACGCATCGAAAGCATGGTGATGATGCAACCGCCGCATTGCCCTTGGAAGCGATTCGCCGCTCAATAGTCAGTGCCATTGATTTGGTGGTTCAGGTCAGCCGGTTACACGACGGTTCCCGCAGGATCACCAATATCAGCGAAGTGATTGGCCTTGAAGGTTCAAGTGTTGTCATGGAGGAAATTTTCCGCTTCCGCTCTACCGGTCATGCCCGCGAGGGAAAAATAGAAGCGTGTATGAAACTGCCGGGTTGATGCAACGTTCTGTGCTGGTGGAAAAGGCAGGATTCTATGGTTACAGCAATGAAGTCTCCAATATTTTCAGGAGGCAAGAATGAAAATTCTGATTGCGTTGATTCTTATCGGTGCAGGCGTTGTGCTGATGTTGGCGCGGTTCCGCGACAGCAAGCAGCGGGTTGACCATCTTTCTGCGCTTGTGGAGGTGTCGGAGAAAGTTGGCGTGGTGGATACCAGTGCGGTTGACCTCAAGTCGTTAGGCAACGTATCGCTTGCCAGCAAAATTCGGAGCTATTTTTACAACGCTTCTTCGATCCTTGGAAAAAAAGCGCCGATGAAAATGGTGCTTTTCCTCTTCCTTGGAACAGCAGGCGTGGCTTTCGCGGCTCTCCAATTTATACCGGAACAAGCGAAGTTGATTACCCTATTAGCCGTACCGGCAATCACACTGTTCGGACTTCAGATTCTCAATGGTATGGCGAGAAAAGCATTTGAAGAAAGCTTTCCGGACTCCCTCAATATGCTGGCCAGTGCGGTAACGGCCGGTGAGAGTTTAATGCACGCCATTATTTTTGTCGGCAAGTCACTCGATACTATCGTAGGTCGGGAATTCAAATTTATGGGTGAACGCCTGCAAATTGGTGAATCACCGGATGAAGTGTTGAGACGAGCTTGCCTGCGGCTTCCGTATCCTGAATTCGTGTTCTTTGCAATTACGCTCAGAGCCAACATAAGCCGTGGCGGACAGCTAAAAGAAGTCATCACCCGGTTAAACCGTCTTATGTTTGACGCCAGAGCGATCGACAAGAAGAAGTTGGCGATGACATCTGAAGCCAGAATGTCAGCAAAAATCGTATGTGCAATACCATTTCTATTCCTGTTTTTACTGAAATACATCAGCCTGAGAACTTCTCTTACATCTTTAATGACTCTGCCGGACGACAGCTTTTGTATTACGTGTTGGCGAGCGAAGCCATTGGTATGGGGATTATCTATTTTCTTATGCGGAAGGTGAAATCATGACATGGCTGACATTCGATATTCCTCCCGCGATTATAGTAGCAACCTTGATTTCGTGCGGATTGGCGTGGGGAGTGACTGCGCTGTTTAACCGGTTAAGGCGTGAAATAACCGTTAAGCATTACGTGACGAAAGACAACAGGAAAAATCAGACCTGGAAAGAAAAATTTTTGGAGTGGTCTGAAAGCAAAATGACGTTCAATAGCGAGGAAATAAACCAGAAACTGCAATCAGCGGGTTTCTATAACTCCGTCATTGGTACTTATTATATGCCCATAAAGCTGGGCACGTTCGCTATTGCAACAGCAACAATTCTGCTTGCCGGAGACAGCCTGGGGTTAGAAGAAACCAGGATCAAGATTGTGGCTATTGCCAGTGTGACCTTGGTTGTGGTGTTTGGACCTGAAATCTATCTGGACATACGGAAAAGGGCACTGGCTCACGCCATTTCCCAGCGGTTGCCTTATTTACTCGATCTCATGGCTGTCTGCGTTCAGACCGGTATGAGTATAGAGGCATCCATCCATTATCTGGCAACGGAAATGGCCAGTTTTGACCGGGATATTGCCTACTTATTGAAGAAAACCAATGACAGGGCAAAAGTGGTGGGTTTGGAAAAAGCGCTCAATGAACTGCTGAACCGGGTACCCACCAATGAAATGCGAAGCTTTGTAAATACCTTGAATCAAAGCCTTCAGTACGGTACGTCAATTTTTCATGTGCTCTCAACACTGGCAAAGGATATCCGGGATATTCAAATATTGGCGTTGGAAGAAAAGGTAGGGAAGTTGTCTGCCAAAATGTCAGTTCCGCTCATTGTTTTTATCATGATGCCAATTGTTATTTTGATCACGGCGCCTGGGATTATGAGGATGATGGCAAATGGTATTCTTTAAATGGATTCTACTCAGCGCTTTATTGTTTGGTTGCCAGAGCGCACCTCAGTCTGTTGTCAAAGAATCAATAGATGAGCGGGAAGAAATGCTGATGCAAAGTGCTGGCAACAATCAGGGTTTGATTGCGCTATATAAATCCCGGCTTTTGAAAGCAGATAATCCTGATACGCGCCTGAAGCTGGCTAAAAGCTATTTTTCCACCAAAGATTACGAGTCGGCAAAGTATCATGCTGAATTTCTAAAAGAGGAACAGCAATGCAATATCGACTGTACCTTATTATTGGCGAAGGTGCTTTATAGACTACAGGCTTATCACGAATCCCTGTCGCTTGTTAATACCATTGCACCTGTAGGCTCAACGGGTGGCGAAGCATACAACCTTCGCGGATTAAACCATGCGTCGATGGGAGAGTTTGACAAAGCCAGACGTGCATTCGAAATGGCAAGAGAGTTTATGTTTGATGATTCATCAGTGAAAAACAATCTTGCCGTGGTAGATATAATGACTGGCCAATTTAACGCTGCAATCGACCGCCTGATGCCAATGTACACTACTGGGTTGGCTGATGACAAAATAAAAGCCAACTTAGCAATTGCTACTGTAAAGGCGGGGCGCTCTGACTATTTTTCCATGATTGTAAAAAATGAGAAAAACCGAGAGAGCAGATACAAACTGTATGCTGCTATACAGGCGTCAATTTTTACTGAGGAACAAAGGCCATGAAAAGAAGAAAGGAACATGGTGTTGTCAGTATAGAAGTGGCAATTGGAATCTTTCCTCTGCTGTTAATGTTTTTTGCCTGGGTGGAAATTAGCTACTTGGGATATGTATCTTCGCTGGTAGATTACGCCATTTCTGAGGGCGCTAGGCAGTCAAAAGCCGTTGCGGCAAAAATGGATTCCGGGAAGGTAAATTACGAGA
This sequence comes from Enterovibrio sp. JCM 19048, assembly GCA_001310415.1. Taxonomy (GTDB): domain Bacteria; phylum Pseudomonadota; class Gammaproteobacteria; order Enterobacterales; family Vibrionaceae; genus Enterovibrio; species Enterovibrio paralichthyis. Next base: position 5,315 of record BAXE01000007.1, read on the forward strand.
CTATTTTCAAAAATGTAGTAAGGGAAAGTAATTCTGTTTGGGCAAAATTTGTGGATGTGGAAAATATCACTCTTAAAAACTATCACTATCAGAATATTAAAGATCTAAATGCTGAGTGTTTCAAGCCAGAAGATTGTAACTTGAATCCAGGTTCACAGGCTTACCAATCTCCGATAGCGGTCTATCAACTCAGCTATGAATATTCACCAATGTTTGGGGTTTTTTACCCGGAAAAGTCAGTTGCATTAAAACGGGAAATCATTGTCATACAGGAGTATGAACGCGATGAATTCGTTAACTAAACAATACGGTACATTTACTGTTGAATTTTCCATCGTTGCTATTGCTCTGTCTTTCCTTCTGGCGTTTACATTTGATGTTGTTTCAAAACAGTCAGTAAAAGGAAAACTGGATCGGCTTTCTCACTCGGCGGTAAACGTTATCAAGGAGCGTACGCAGCTCTATCCAGAACAGCCAAATATTGATGAAAGCAATATTGAAACAGTGCATGGGATACTAAAACAGTCTTTAACCAGGACGATGGGTGATTTTAGTGAGTTAAAGTTTGGTGCGATCTATGAGCAGTTCATTGGAAGCACTGGCCAGGTTGAGTCAATACCAAAAGGGTTAAATTGTACGCAGAAAAAAAACATTGAAGGGCTAAAGCACCTATCTCCAATAACATCATTTGATAGGAAAGCATCGTTATATCAGGTGACACTTTGCTATGAAGTCACTGGATGGACATCAATTTTTTCTGACAATGAAAGTACAATTATAAGTCTTACGCCGTAGTCGTCGGGAGGTGACTATGAAAAGCTTACATAATCAAAAAGGGGTCGCAGCAATATTTTTTGTACTGATCATTCCTTGTCTTTGGGGTTTGTTTACTCTTGGCGTAGAAGGTTCACGTTATCTGCAGGAAAAGGCGAGATTATCGGATTCTCTTGAGTCCGCAGTTTTAGCGGTTGCCGCCAACAAAGAACAGTCAGATTCAGAAAATGACACCAATAACAATAAGCAGTTAGTTAGTGAATATCTTGATTATTTAAACCAAGAAATTGCCAGTATAGATGCCGTTTCAATAACAAAAATTTCTTGTGAAGATGCTGAAAAAGAGTGCGGTACACCTGGAGTCTATGATCGAAGTGGAATGAGGTTTATTCAGTATAAGGTCGATGTCACCACTCAGTATACAAGTTGGTTTCCTGGCTCCGAACACATGTTGGGCTTCGACGAAAAAGTGACAATGAACACAGGGGCTATGGCCCGTAGGTACCAGCAAAGAGCACTGGATATTGTATTTGTCGCTGACTACTCGGGTTCTATGAAAGAAAGTTGGGATGGAGAACCAAAATATAAAGGAGTGAGAAAGAACATTGGTTATATTTTAGATGAACTTAATAAATACAATGGTTTGTCCGGTAAAGAGGGTGATAAGAACAGGGCGTCTTTTGTTGGGTATAATTTTTTCGTGAAGGATAAAAGAGGTTCCAGTGTCTACTCCATAGAGCAAGTGGTATATAACCAGAAGTGTGTAAAGAAAAAATGGAAATGGATCGATGGAAAACTTCAGCAAGTCTGTGTCAAATACGATCGAGAAGAACCAAATGTGACGGGAACCATAAGTGATATATTTACGGAAAACACGACCACAGACGAAAAGCAGGATGACGGAGCCATATTTTACAACCGTGAATTTACTTTTAATTTTTCACAGTTAAAAAAAGATATAAGTAAATTTTACCCAAGTGATGGTACGTCTTCATACGAGGGAATTATATCTGCAGCAAGAATTTTAAACGAACCATCAGACAATGAGAGGAAGTTGATGGTTATTTTGACTGATGGCGAAGACTGGCGTAAAGATGATTCTGAACTTCTATATGGTGTAAATACTGGTGTGGGAATTTGCGAACCGATTCGAAATCAACTGAATTCCAGTGATGTCGAATTCAAGATGGTTGTTATTGGCTTTGACTATGATATGAATGAGAACAAAGGTCTAAAAACTTGTGTCGGTGAGAAGAACGTATTCAAAGCTGAAAATTATGACGAAATTTACAACCAAATCCTTGAGCTTATTGTGGAGGAAATAGGCCATCTCCATAGTGGATATAAAGAGCCTTCGAACCAGGAGGGAATATGAACACTCTAAAATCTATATTGATCATGGCGTCCATTTTTTGTCCGCTCGCTTTTGCAACACCGGTTTGTATCCAGTTGGCAGATGAGGTGCTGTATACCGTTAATGTTGGAGAATCTCGGTCAGTGCAGCTTTTGCGCAAAAATGTTGCAATGGATGTGAACGTCTTGGATGTCACCGGCCAACTCGATATTGCACCTTTTTGCTGAAAAAAGGTGAGGTAGTGCCTTGTCCATCATATATCACCGGTCAGAATATTGTTTTCTTGGACAATGATAAAATTCTGGCAAGAATTAACTTTGCGTTCGATGAATTTAGCCTTCAGGAAGATGATAAGGCCATCATGACAATGATTGTTGACCGCCTGAATGGAGAAAACCGTGTTTGGACTGTCGAAGGCCATACTGATAACAGCGGTACTGATGCCTACAACTACCGGTTGGGTCAGCGGCGCGCTAAGTCTGTCATCCAATACCTGATTGGAAGTGGGGTCGATGCATCCAAGCTCCATGCCGTCTCCTTCGGTGAAAAACAGCCTATATCAACCAATAAAACTAAGTTGGGAAGAAGTGAAAACAGACGTGTGGATATTCTTTGAAAACCATTTAGGATTTATCTGGCAATCAAAGGGCGATATTCATCGCCCTTTGATTGATGAAGTGGGTTGTTAGCGCACTTTCTTACCTTGTACCCATACACTGTCGATATCGCAGCTTTGTGCCAACGAAACGATCTTCTCCAGAATATCCCGTGGTGTATCCATGTCAGGCCAGACGCGCAGGTTACCCAAGGTGCTCGGTTTAATCACCAACGCATCGAAATGGTAGCCGTTTTCAAACAGGCCGATTTTTTCGTTCAAAACACGACCACCACCGGCGGTTGCCATCCAGAATGCTTCCAAGAAGCTGACCCGGGAGCCAGTAACACCGCGCGCTCCCGCAGGCAGACGGTATCTACACCTTCTTCACGTACGCGCGAGTGGCTGACAGCATCAAAAGCCGCACGGAAAATAGACGGCGATGGCGCACCGGCGATATCGCTGCCCAGACCAATGTTCACGCCGCTGTCTAACAGCTCACGGGTATGCATTGCTGCGTTGGCGAAATACATATTGGAAAGCGGGCAGTGGCCGATACCGGCGTCGAATTCCTTCATCATCGCCACATCACGTTCGGTCAGGAAGATTGAGTGTGCCAATACCGACTTGTTGTTCAGAAGACCGGATTCCGCGTAAATCTCAATATCAGATTTGCCAAAGTGTTGAATGGCATAGTCACGCGCCCAGTCACTTTCAGAGCAATGGGTTTGCATGTGCACGTCGTAGGCTTGAACCAGTTTGCCCAGTTCACCCAGCAGGGTTTTGGTACAGCTTGGTACGAAGCGTGGCGTGATAACGGGCTTCACCAATCCGTGACAGTTGCCTTTAAGGCACGCACGTTCTGGATAAACAGCTCGGTATCTGCAATGGCATCTTCAACAGAAGGTTCGCGGTAGTAGTCCGGACACTGCTCCGGGTTATCCATGTTGATCTTGCCGACGAAAGCACGCTGACCCAAAGACAAACTGGTTTTCGCCAGCAGTTCTGACGCTTCACGGTGGATAGAGGCAAAATAGACGGCGCTGGTGGTACCGTTTGCCAACAGGGTTTGGGCTACATCGCGGTAAACGGGTTCAGCAAAAGCCAGATCCCCGAAGCGGTTTTCGAGCGGGAAGGTGTAGTTTTGCAGCCAATCATACAGCGGCAAGTCCAGACCTTTACCTGCCTGCGGCCATTGCGGTGCATGGCAGTGCAGGTCGACCATGCCAGGCAGCAGGAACTGGCCTTTTTCGACAACGGTCAGGCGCTGGTTTTCACGCAGTGTATTCAGGCTTTCCGCATAGCCAGCATCCTGCGCTGTCAGCTTTGCTGCAATGTCGCCAGATTCATCGATGAGGATCAGGCAATCTGCCAGAAATTCAATCTCGCCCTTTTTCGGTGCGTGGAAAGTGTCGGCCAGAACGCCAAATTTAATAGTGGTGATATCAATCACGCTTCAATCTCCTGGGGTGCTTCTTCAGGAAGGACAAAATTCAGAACAACGGCGGCAAGCGCGCCAATGGCAATGCCTGAGTTAGCCAGATAGCCAACCAGTTCAGGCAGTGCGTAAATCAGTTCACGTGGTATTAATACTGCCCCCAATGCCAGCATGATAGGCAAGCCAACAACCAACATGTTGCGCTCGCTCAGTTGAATGCTTTGGATAACTCGAAAACCGTTCATCGCAATAACGACGCAGATAACAGCGAAAATACCGGCGATAACAGCATGTGGTACGGAGGCAATCAGGCTGGTGAGTTTAGGTACCAAACCCAGCACCAGCAGAATAGCGCCACCGGCAATAATGGCGCGGCGGGACGCGACACCTGTTACCGCGATAATGCCGGCATTGGTGGAATAACCCGTCACAGGGCTGCCTCCCAGAAGGGAGCAAATAAAGTGGCCAGCTGCTTCACCTGTTGCGCCGCGGTTCAGGCGATCATCGCTGAGGTCGGAGCCTGTCACCGCAGTGACTGCACACCAAGTACCCGTGGTTTCAACCAATACAATCATGGCAACGAACATCATGGTCAGGATGGCAAGCGGATCAAACACCAGTTCGCCAAATGGCAGCAGGGTAGGAAGCGAAAGCCAACCTGCGCCTGAAACCGCGGAAAAATCAGCCATACCCATAGAAGCGGCGACTGCCGTACCCACCAAAATGGCACCCAGCACGGAAGCCAAGCGCAACCAGTGCAGTTTTTTCACAAAACATCCCAGCAGGATAAAGGTACACAGGGAGAACATGCTCGCCATGGCAATCATGATGTTTTCGGCCGGGCGGTCTGCGCTGTAAATGCCGTTGAAAGCAACAGGAAGCAGTGAAATGCCGACAACGATAATCACGGTGCCGCCAACAATGGGGGGAACAAAGGTTTAACCAGACGGCTGAACAGATTCAGGGGTTTACCTAGCAGGGCAACCATTATCGCAACCGAGATCATCGCGCCGTATACCGCACCCATGCCCAAGGTTTTACCGATAGCGGCGATCGCACCGATAGGGATGTAAGAAGGCCCCTGCATGACAGGCAGTTTTAACAGGAAGCCGGATTGGATAATGGTGCAAAGACCAGCGACGATAAAAGTCATCTGGATAAGCGCTGCGGTATCCGTCACCGACAAGGAAAGCAGACCGGCAAGAATGATAGGAACAATGTAGAGATCCATTGCCAGCACATGTTGGGCGCCGAGAGAAAGCGATTTCGGGATGGAAATCTTTTCATCAATGTTCAGTGGGATGCCATTTTTCATACGAGTTTAACCCAAGTGGAAGTCAGAATTCGGTGAGGCATCCTAGTCAAAGTCGGGGAGACCATATCCATCAGGTTGCCCTTAAATTGGCGCGCATCATACTGGCATTTGCAGTGAACGCAAACGTTTGCTTTGTCGAACCTGCAAAATTTCGTTGGGCGATTTGTGACGGAGATAACGGGTTTTTTATTGATAGATGTAGTGAATGTTTTCGTGGGTTTTCGGTGAAGAATTTAACTTCGTTCATCGCTTGAAATAGAAGGGCTGAAATAAGCCTTTTTTGTTTTGATTTGGCTTTAAACCCAGATTCGGCTTGGGGTACAGCTGACGCGTCGGGCATCAAAACTAAGCAGAGGTTTCCCAGAATTCTGACTAAAAAATAGGTCAAATATTTCATAGAAATACATACAAAAAAGAGATGTGAATCGTGGGGGATTGGTGTGGTTCTGCTAATTTGAAAAAAGTTGGCTATCTCCGGTGATCTGAACATGAAACTAAGTAATCTATCAGTAAAGTACAAGCTGCTGTCACTGATTGTGCTGGCATTTGTACTTCTAACCGTAACGAGTATCTACAATCTCAATGAACAAAGGCTCGCCTCTCTCAATGAGCGCGAACAGAAGTTAAGCGCCCAGGTTGAAACCGTGGTTTCACTGGTTCGTTACTACCACAACCAGGTTGATACGCTTGGTGAGGCGGTGGCAAAGCAAGCTGCTATTGGCGCAGTCACCTCGCTGCGCTATGACGACAACAACTACTTTTGGATCCTGAAACCGAATCTTGATGTGGTTCTCCATCCCATGAAGCCGGAATACAACGGCAATAACTCCCGCAGTTTCCAGGATGGCAATGGCAAGTACCACTGGCGTGAAATGGGAGCGATTGCCTCATCGTCGGGGAGTGGTTTTCTTGATTACGTCTACAAAACCCCGGGCGGTAAACTTCAAGAGAAAATTTCATATGTCTCGCTGGCTGTTGATGACTGGCAGTGGGTTGTTGGTTCGGGTCTGTTAGTGGCAGATATCCATGCCGCGTTCTACGGTCAGGCAATAAAAGTGGGGATCACCGCGTTTATAATGTCGGTCATCTTGGCTGTGTTTGGCTTTTTGATTTCTCGTGACATCGTCAATCCACTGCAACACCTGATGGATAAGCTTAAACTCATTGCTGATGGTGACCTGCGTGTGCGGCTTCATGCCAAACGCAAAGACGAGCTGGGCCAAATGAGTAGCGAGATGGACAGGGTGTTGGAAAAGCTGCAATCAACCTGAATGCTGCCCATGAGTCGGCAGAACGCTCATCAGCCATGGCAGAAAACATCGCCCAGGCCAGCGAAGAGGCAGCCACCAACGTCAATAATCAATACTCCCAGCTTGAACAGCTGTCGACGGCAATGACCGAAATGTCGACAACGATTACTGATGTGGCGGGTAATGCCGAAAATACTTCCCACAGTACGTCTTTGGTTACCGAGCACTCTGAAAGCAGTGCTGAATCTATGGATGCGACCGCCGATCAGATTTCTGCGGTTTCGCAAGATATCGCAGAAGCCTCACGTTTGGTTGCTGCGTTGGAAGAAGGTGTCAACGAAATCAGTAAGGTCGTAAATGTGATCCGCGATGTGTCGGAACAGACTAACCTTCTGGCGTTGAACGCTGCCATTGAAGCGGCGCGGGCTGGGGAACAGGGGCGCGGTTTTGCAGTGGTTGCCGATGAAGTCCGCAACCTAGCCAGCCGTACCCAGCAATCCACCGATGAAGTACAAAGCACCATTGATAACCTTATCCGCCAGACAACACAGACCGTTCAGGCGATGCAACGTAGTAATGAGCGAGTAGAGAAAGGGGTGGAGATTGCCATGTCTACCAAAGAGAAACTCCTTGCGATGGTGGAAGAACTGCTCAAAGCCAATGATATGGTGGCACAGATCGCTGCTGCTTCAGAGGAGCAGGGCATTGTTGCCAATGAAATGAATGAAAATGTCACCACCATTCATCTTGCGGCCAATGAAGTGAATGAATCGTCACAGTTACTGGCACGGGAAAGCCAGTCTTTGGCAACAACGTCGCAGGAGCTGTATGAACGGTTGAGGTATTTTAAGGTGTAATGACATTTTTATGTTCTGTTGCCCAATCCCTTACACGCCGCGTTTTCAGCGGCGTTTTTCATATTGAGTGCCGGTAAAAATGCACAGCAATTTGCGGTGTCTGAGTCAGAAAATTGATACAGCCTCCGGTGCATATGCTTTCTATTTTTATAGACAGGCATTCCTTAAAACGGGGGAGCGGGGATGAGTGAACAAGATACGCAAGGTGCTGTTGTCGATATGCACAATCATGGAATGAACAAGCTGGAAATTGCTTCTGAGCTTGCTCAGCAGGGTTGGGTGTTTTATGACGCGCTGGAGTTTACGGCTAGCGTGTACGAGAGTGAATCGCTGCGCGATCCCATTCGTATGGGCAGTTCGCTGGAAGAGATGCGCAAAAAGCCGCCGATTGATCTTGATGTGTAGTGCGTTCAAGTCGTCACACAAATGAGGAAACGAAAAGCCGTGATACTAAAACACCCGCCGTGGCGGGTGTTTTGCGTTAACAGGGATAATTATTCTTCGTCTTTGGTTGGCGGATAGGGCAGTTTGATGTGCCCCCAGCGGATCACAATGACGGTACCGGCGAGCAGGATAGACGCGACTGAAATCGCCACAATCCGCCAGTCATCCATGCTTTTCATATCCAGAATCAGGTATCGCGCTAACGCCACGATCGCGATGTAGATAGGCATACGAACCGGCAGCTTTCCGGATTCAACATAGTTTGAAACCATTGCCAGAACTTCAAGGTAAATAAACAGCAGCAGAAGGTCAGCCAGTTCAACACGGCCAACTTTGATGATGTGGAATATTTCCTGACCGATAGCAATAACAGAAGCCATGGCAATAAGTGCCAGTACAATATTTTCAACGGTCTTGATGGCTTTCAATCCCACTTTTCTACGAGTACCCATGAAATTCCTTCACTAATTGGGACAAAACAAAATCTAAAAAGCGCTACCTACTCAGGCTAGCAAAATAGGTAGTGAAAAAGTGTTGCAACTTTAACCCGATGAAAAAACGCCGAGCCAATAACCCGACGAAAAAACGCCGGGTCAATGACCCGGCGTTCTGATTAGAGTGAACGTCGCTATTATAGGTTACAGCGTCACACTTTTCACCATGCCTGCTTCCGCATGACCTGGGATATTGCACGCGAACTCGACATTTTTGTCGCCGTGGAAGTGCCAAATCAGTTGTTTTGCTTTGCCCGGTTTAACTGTGACAGTGCTGCCTGAGTCATGTTCGTGGTGGCCTGTCATGGTACGCATCATCTCACGGTGCTTGAGTTGCTCTTCCATAGAGCCGATAGAAAACTCGTGGTCGATTTTACCCACGTTCATGACCACGAACTGCACCACGTCGTTCGGCTCGATAGTGACTTCTTTTTTGAAGTTAATGCGCATGTCGTCGGTCAGAATAACGTGAACCACTTTGTCTGGCTTCGCGCCGTTAGCAGGCATACCCACTGCAGACATACCTTCCATGTTCATCATGTTTGAGTGGTCCATCTTTGAATGATCCATTTGGGAATGGTCCATTTCACCGTGGTTCATTTCCATGGTTTTCATGTCACCATGTCCCATCGCGCTGTGATCCATTTTGCTGTGATCCATGCCTGCAGCAAATGCGGTTGAAGTGACCAGAGCCAGAGAAAGTGCAATCAGTGATTTTTTCATTGTGTTTTCCTTATTGAAGATTGAGAGGCTGAGCCGAAGCCCAGCCATTTTGTTCATGGTTATTGTTTGATTTCTTTGTGTTTCCAAAGCTTGAAAATGGCTGGCAGTACCAACAGGGTCAGTAGGAGCGCTGACGCCATACCGCCAATCATTGGCGCTGCGATACGCTGCATGACTTCTGAGCCAGTGCCTTCGCCATACATAATTGGGATCAGGCCGATGATCACCGTCAGTACCGTCATCATCACCGGACGCACACGTAAGCCCGCACCTTCGCGAATGGCATCGGTGAGATCTGTTGCGGTGAGTGGCTGGTTTTCTTCCTGTGCGTTTAGTTTGCGGTAGTGCCATGCCTGGTTGAGGTAAACCAACATGATGACACCAATCTCCACCGCCACACCGGCTAGCGCGATAAAGCCGACACCGACGGCAACGGAGAAGTTGTAACCGAGGTAGTGCATCAGCCACAGGCCACCGACCAGCGCCAACGGCAGGGTCGCCATGATGATCATCACTTCACCAACACGGCGGAAGCTCAGGTACAACAGCAGCATGATGATGGCGATGGTAATAGGTACCACCACGCTCAAGCGCTCTTTGGCGCGCTCCATATACTCGTACTGACCAGACCATGCCAGCGAATAACCCGCCGGGAGTTCCAGCTGTGCAGCCACTGCGTTTTGCGCATCAACGACGTAAGATCCAAGGTCACGACCATCAATGTCTACGAATACCCAGCCATTCGGACGGGCGTTCTCGGTTTTGATCATCGGCGGGCCATCTTCGTAACGGATATCCGCAACATCAGCCAATGCGATACGGGCGCCGTTTGGCGTTACCAGCGGCAACTCCTGCAGTTTCACCACAGAATCGCGGTAGTCCTGCGGGTAGCGTACGTTGATAGGGTAGCGTTCCAGCCTTCGATGGTTTCGCCCACATTCATCCCACCCACAGCGGTAGAAATAACCTGCTGTACATCTTTGATGCTCAGCCATAACGGGCAGCGGCTCGGCGTCGGATGTCGATAGTGACATAGCGGCCACCGGCCACACGTTCTGCATATACAGAAGCCGTGCTTCAACACCGTTGAGAATGGGCTCAAGCTGCGAACCGATAGTTTCGATCACTGCCAGATCCGGCCCTGCGATCTTGATACCAATCGGGGTTTTAATACCGGTAGCCAGCATGTCGATACGGGTTTTGATAGGCATTACCCAGGCGTTTGTCAGACCAGGGAACTGAACCAGATCGTCGAACTCTTTACGCAGCGATTCCGTGGTGACACCTTCGCGCCACTCTTCACGCGGTTTCAGCTGGATCACGGTTTCAATCATGGTCAGCGGTGCCGGGTCAGTCGCAGTTTCCGCACGGCCGATTTTGCCCCAGACCGATTCCACTTCAGGCACGGTTTTGATCAGCTTGTTGGTTTGCTGCAGCAACTCACGGGCTTTACCGATGGAAATGCCGGGGTAGGTCGTTGGCATGTACATCAGATCGCCTTCATCCAACGGCGGGATGAATTCACTGCCCAGTTTGCTGGTGGGGTAGTAAGCCGATGCCATCAAAGCAATCGCCAGCACAATCATGGTTTTCGGGAAACGCAGGCTGAGGTTGAGCAGCGGGCGGTACATGGCAATCAGCGTTCTGTTCACCGGGTTTTTATGCTCTGGCAGCACCTTACCACGGATGAAATAGCCCATCAGAACCGGGACCAAGGTGATCGCCAAACCCGCAGCTGCGGCCATCGCATAGGTTTTGGTAAAGGCCAGCGGCGAGAACATCTTGCCTTCCTGGCCTTCCAGCGCGAACACAGGCACAAAACTCAGGGTGATGATCAGCAGCGAGAAGAACAGCGGTGCACCCACTTCTTCTGCCGCTTTGCTGATCACTTGCCAGCGGTTTTTGTCCGTCAGTGGCGTGCGTTCAATGTGCTTATGGACGTTTTCTATCATCACGATAGCACCGTCCACCATGGCGCCGATGGCAATGGCGATACCGCCTAACGACATGATGTTGGCATTGATGCCTTGCCAGTGCATGACGATAAACGCAGACAAGATACCGATGGGCAAGCTGATCGCGATCACCAGCGATGAGCGGATGTGGAACAGGAACAGCGCACAGACCACAGCCACGACGATGAACTCTTCGGCCAGTTTCTTCCAAAGGTTCTCAACCGCGGCGTCAATCAGGGTTGAACGGTCGTAGGTCGGTACAATTTCCACGCCTTCCGGCAGGCTTCGCTTCAGCTCTTCCAGTTTGGTTTTCACATTGGCGATCACCTCGCTGGCGTTTTCGCCAAAGCGCATCACTATCACGCCGCCAACCGCTTCACCTTCACCGTTAAACTCGGAAATACCACGGCGCATTTGGGGGCCGATATTGATGTCTGCAATGTCGCCGAGCAGCAATGGCGTACCTTTGTCCGTCACCTTGATGGGCAGGGACTCGATATCTTCCACGCTGGTCAGATAGCCTGTTGTCCGCACCATGTGCTCGGCTTCTGCGACTTCAATAACGGATGCTCCGGCCTCCTGGTTACCATTTTGGATAGCCATGTTGACCTGCTGCAGTGTCAGGTCGTAGGCACGCAGTTTGGCTGGGTCGATTTGTACCTGATACTGCTTCACCATGCCGCCGACGGTTGCCACCTCTGACACGCCCGCCACCGTTTGCAGCTCATACTTCAAGAACCAGTCCTGCAGGCTGCGAAGCTCTGCCAGGTCATGGTTGCCGGACTTGTCCTGCAATACATAGCTGTACACCCAGCCCACGCCGGTTGCATCGGGTCCAAGGGTAGGTTTGGCATTCGGTGGCAGTTTGGGTGCTACCTGGCTTAGGTATTCCAATACGCGTGAACGTGCCCAGTACATGTCGGTATCATCGTTGAAAATGATATAAACGTACGAGTCGCCAAAGAACGAATAACCACGAACGGTTTCTGCGCCCGGCACCGCCAACATCGCCGTGGTAAGCGGGTAGGTGACCTGATCTTCTACTACCTGTGGCGCTTGACCCGGATAGCTGGTTTTTATGATCACCTGAACATCGGAGAGATCGGGAATGGCATCAACAGGCGTGTTTTTAACGCTGTAAAGACCACCCAATGTCAGGAACAAGGTCGCTACCAGAACCAGAAAACGGTTGGCAATCGACCAGCGAATAATGGCGCCAATCATTGATTGCCTCCTTTCTGTTCAAGGGCTTTCAGTACGTAATCGCTGCCATTTTTGGCAACAAGAAAACGCACAGACTGGCCTTCAGCAAAGCGGCCAAGTTCAACGCCGCCGTCTACAGAAAAATTCATTTCACCTTCCGGCCAGTTCCATTCGGATACCGGCTGGTGGGTAAGGGTGATCATGCCAAAATCCGCCATCAGCATGGAGATGTCACCGTCGATCCAGACTTCCGCCGGAGTGCTGGCTTCGCTCAGCTTGTAATCGACGATTTCATACTGACCGGAAGCGCCTTTTTGCATTTCAAACTCAATGGCTTGCCCAACGCTTAGCTCGCCCATGTCAACGCCTTCCGCAAAGGTGAAATTCATTACCATGCCCGGCCAGTTCCACGCCGGAACCGGTTCGTGGTTGATGGTGAGCATACGGTGACCCATCATCACGTCGGTGATTTCACCTTTCGCCCATTGGGTTTCAGCTGCAGCTCAACGCCGTTAATTCTTGCCAAGTCGGCGGACTGGCTGGATTCAGAGTCGAGCAGGAAGTGGGCAGACGTGACAATGCGGTCTGAGTTGTTCAGGCCTTGCAATACTTCAATGCGATCACCAGCTTCACGTCCTACCTCGATGCGGGCAGAACGGTATTTGCCTTCGCCTTCCGCCAGCACCACACGGGTCATACCGCCGGAGCGGATCACTGAAGATTTAGGGATGGTCAGCACGGCTTCGTCAGTCACCGGCTGCAGCGCAATATTGGCGAACATATTGGGTTTCAGTTCACCTTCCGGGTTGGCGAATTTCAGGCGAACACGCAGGGTACGGGTTTTCGGGTCAAGGATCGGGTAGACGTAATCGACGGTGCCTTGCCATGTTTCCCCTGGCAGCGAGTCCAGCGTCATAGTGGCGTTGCTGCCAGCGGTCACCCAGTGGCCCTGACGTTCGAACACTTCGGCATCTACCCAAACGTTATCAAGCGGGCCAGCACTTATCACCGCCTGAGCAGGGGACAAATAGCCGCCTTCACGGATGTTGAGGCTGGCAATGACACCATCAGCAGGGGCTTTGATCTCAATGGTTTGTGACGCCTTGCCGCGTTTGATGATTTGTTGGATTTGGTCACGGTCGACACCGAGCGAAACCAGACGCTCTGTCGCGCCTTTCATCAGACCATTGCGTCCAGTGCGGTATGCGTTGAGCAACTCTTCCTGCGCTTTCACCAGCTCAGGGGAGTAGAGGGTAAAGAGCACGTCATTTTTTGAGACTTTTTCACCAACGGCGTTGATGTAGAGCTTTTCAACCCAGCCCGCGACACGCACGTTAGTCTGCCACAAATGGCTTTCATCGAAGGCAATGTAGCCAACGGTTTCAATGCGTGGTGAAAGCTTTGCAGTTTCAACGGCTGCGGTTTTTACTCCAAGGTTGTTTTCTACTGATGGGTCGATTTTGACCGTGCCCGGCTTGTCGTTTGCACCGTTTAGGTCTTCGGCGTAGACCGGGATCAAATCCATGCCCATCGGCGATTTGCCCGGCTTGTCGCGTTTGTAATTCGGGTCCATTGGCGCTACCCAGTACAGGGGCTCGCCTGAGCCTTTCTCTTCCGTGGTTTCTGCCATTGCTGACATATCATGGCCTTGGCTCGCGATATATTGGTTCGCGCTGTATCCCAAAACACCACCGATCAGTAACGCCAGTGTGGCAATTTGCATTGTTTTCATTGTTCTTTTCCTCGTTAACTGATCACTGGTTCATTGTCTGGATGACAGGTGTGCTGGTTTGGTAGTCAAAGCCACCCAACAAAGCGGCGAGGTTGCTGCTGACCAGATTCAGATCGGTGATAAGGCGTTGTTTTTCCAGCGCGAGCGCCAGTTCGTCACTGGTTGCTGCTATCACATCACTGAATTGCGCCGTGTTGTTCTGGTATCCGCGCTCAACCGCCTGCGTGCGGGCTTTGGCCTGCGAAATCAGGGTGTTGTTGTAGCGGGAGAGGCGCTGTTCCAGGTTCTCGCGGTCAACCAGCAAGGCATTGACCTTGGCGTTCATCTGGGCGAGGAGAAGATCTTTCTGGGACTGGCTTGCACCGACTTGATACTGGGCGGCAGCAAGGGTTTTGTCCTGACGGTTTTCGGTGAACAGAGGAATGTCGAGCGTCACATAAGCGCTGACCAAATCCGGTGCTGGCTGACCATTCATGCCATTTGCCTGGCGGTAGGCATACATCACTTCCACCCCGAACTGAGGGGCGTAGGCTTGTTCGGCCAAATCGACCTGGGTTTTGCTCACGGCGATGGCGGTATCTGCCATTTTTACCATGGGATGATCAGCCAGCAGGGTGAAGTGTTTGGTCTGGTTTGTATTGCCAAGACGCTCAGCCAGAGTTGTCCATGGCAGCTGGTTTGAGGTTTGCAGTTTTCCGGCATGTTGCAGCCACTCCGCACCCAACCATTCAGAAAGTTGGGAGGTAATGCGACGCTGCATTTGGGCATTGGCCTGGAGTTTTTCATCCAGCTTGCTGACCTGAAGCTGGGCGTTCAGCAGATCCTGCGCTTCATTCTTTCCAATCGAATAATTCGTTTGAATGAAGTTTGCCAGTTCACGCATCAGGCGCTGGTTTTCTTTCAGAATTGATTCCGCCTGTTGCTGATAACCGAGTTCCAGCCAAAGTTGCGTAATGGCATTGGCAACTTCACGTTCACGGGCAGCAATTTGCAGCGACATTCCATCAGCCTGCTGGTTGGCTTTTTTCTCCTGCAGCGAAAGGGTATCGCCGCGTTCGAATTGCTGCATCAGCCAACGGAAATGTTAGTCATTGGGTCTTGATCGAAGCGGAAGCTGTCAGTTGGCAGACCTCCTACGCCGAATTTGAGCTTAGGGTCCATCAGGGTTGCGCTGGCAATGCCAGATTCGCGCATGGCCTCGGATTGGGCATAAAACTGCTTGCGGCTGGCGTCATAAGCCAACGCTTTCTCAATCAGTTGTGTCAGTGAAGTCTGGCTGGCAACCGGGCTCATTTGCACTGAAGCGTTATGGGCTTGTGCGGGGGATGCCGCCAAGACCATTGTGCTGACAGAAAGCGCCAGCAAACAAGGTTTGAATGTCATAGCTAAATCCATTTTCTACGCGCCGAAAGATGACGCGAAAACACACTCCACGCCGTGTAGTGGCGCAGAACAGCAGGTGATCCAATCGATTTGAAATTCAGGTAGCGTCAGGAAAGCGCGGATATAGCGATGCTATAACTCACCATCAGCGCTACGTGCGTTGATTTCAAACGAATCTGGATGTGTTGGATTTAGGCTATCGGTGGTCGGTAGAGAGATTGGGGGCGTTCGATTATAGCGATGCGCTGATCAGAGTTGATCAGTGCCAGCTTGGTTTTATGCTGTGGGGATTGGGATTCTGTGGTCAGAAACGCGAATGCGCTGAAACAGGTGGCTGGGCAGCAGTCGTGGCTCATGCCGGACTCTGAACCGCACTCAGGTGCGGATTGGGCAACCTTCGCCATGTGCTTGGCGTGCGGGTTATCAGCCATTGTTTCCATACTGCAGCCGCTCATCGATTGATGTTGCTGGGGCTGCATATCCATCATGGTCATGGTTGCGCCAGACGCAATACCGGACATCAGCATGGCTATCACGCTGAAGATTGAAATCCAGTATGTTCTGATTTTGGATATACGCATCTGACTACAATGGTTAAACAAACTGAGTGAGAGTGTAAACCTTACCCCTAAGGTAAGGTCAATATTTTCAATTCAAATTATTCATTTGCGGCTAAACATTCGTCACGCGTGCCGCAAATTTGAACAAAGTGATGCGTATTTATCTTAGTGCATTTGGGGTCATACCGTTTTTAGCGTTTCCCACAGACCTTCGTTGTCCCGGGAACGGACGGCGGCATAAACGAAGGCCATGCCATTTGCACCATCCTCTACAGTCGGGTTCCACAAAGTGAGCGGATCGGGCCGTGTGCCTGTCATGTCATCGATGATGTTGGATGCAAAATCCAGATACAGATTGGCAAACGCTTCGCGATAACCTTCAGGGTGCCCGATAGCAACATGACCACCGTGACGGCCTGCGGCGGATAAACCGTTGCCGCCCTTTGTCAGGATATAGGCAGGTTTGTCGATTGGCCTGACGATTAGCTCGTTTGGCTGTTCCTGATGCCACTCAAGTCCGCCTTTGGTGCCGTAAACCGTAAAGCTGAGCCCATGCACACCGCCTGCAGCGGCTTGCGTCACCCAGAATACGCCACGTGCTTTGTTGGGATAACGAAGCAAAATGCCGCAGTAATCGTCAGCCGCACGGCCTTCAACGACGGAGGTCACATCTGCTGCCAATTCGTTCGCTTCCATGCCGATAACATAGGATGTCAGGTGATAACTGTGGGTGGCGATATCGCCGAGGATCAGCGATGGCCCTGCAATGGAAGGATCCATGTGCCAGTTGTTGCCATTGCGTTCAGCTTCTGTAAGTTCGGCAAGGTGCCCCTGAACATAATTGCTTTGCACCATAGTGATGTCGCCAATATCACCAGACGCGACCATATCCCGCGCTTGTCTAACCATGGCATAGCCGCTGTAACCGTAGGCGACGCAAAAGCGTTTTCCGGTGCGTTTGACCAGTGCAACCAGTTCGACTGCTTCCTGCTCTGTCATCGTCAGGGGCTTTTCGCAGAAAACGTGGAGCCCGGCTTCAAGCGCCTGGCATGCCAATGCATAGTGACTATTGTTGGGCGTCATGATAGCAAGGGCGTCGATAGGTTCAGCTTGAGCGGCTTCCCCTTCGAACAGTGCATCCGGGTCGGCATAAGGCGTGCAATGCCCATGGCTTTTCCTGCTTCAACAGAGCGTTCAGGGTTAGAAGAGAACACACCGGCAACAACTTCAAACTCTTCATGCATGGTGGCGGCCGAGCGGTGAATTGCGCCGATAAAGGAATCTGGCCCTCCGCCAATCACGCCCAGTCTCAGTCTGCGTCCCAGCGTTTTAGTTGCCTTGCTCATGCTCTCTCCTTGTTGATAATGAATTAGCGGCTAGGTGCCAGCAGTGTCAAAACCCGCATTGCCTCTTCCTTGAGTGCTGGCAAAGCACGGGAAGCGAAATACTGACGGTCAAATTTATCCGGTGACATTTCCATTTCACTGCGGATGGCATTGCCAAACGCCATGCGAAGCGTGGTGCCTACATTGAATTTAGCCACTCTGTGTGTTTTGAGGATGCGTAAATCGTTTTCAGCGATGCCGGTAGTGCCGTGGATCACCAGCGGTAACTGTGTCAGCTTTTCAATCTCTTCGAGCAGAGTGTAATCAATCGGGCTGCCCGCCTCGGTCATGCGGTGGACGTTGCCGATGGAAATGGCCATGGCATCCACACCGCTCTGCACAGCAAAGACGGCAGCTTCATCCGGCAGGGTGAGGGCAGATTTAATGTGATCCCGACCTTCTTGATAGGGGACGGAGCCCAATTCACCTTCGACGGATACACCCACGGCATGGGCGACCTGTACCACCTGTTGGGTGCGGCGTATATTTTCTGCCAATGGCAACTGGGAGCCGTCAAACATCACGGAGCTGAACCCTGCGTGGATAGCGCGGTAAACAATCTGCTCGTCATAGCAGTGGTCGAGGTGGACACAGACCTTCGCCGTGCTGGCTTTCGCCATCGGCAATAACAACCCCGCCATGGCTTCGACACCTGCCAAATCCACCATGTCTTTGTTTACGGCCAGGATCACTGGAAGATCCAGTGTCTCTGCCGCGGCAATGACTGCCTGCGCTTCTTCAATGCCAAAGACGTTGCAACAGGCGACAGCGCCGTCAGAGGCGGCTGCGGCAGGGAGCAAATCGGTTAAATTCACCAGCATGATGGACTCCCGTTATTTGAATTTGGCAATCATGTCTTTGATGCCCGGAATGGTATGAACCTGATACTCGTGGTGGGGATCGAAGTATTGCACCAGAGAAGGGCTTTTCTCACCGACAATAATGGTGAAGTAGTACATCTCGTAACCCGGGGCGGCGACAGAAGGGTGATAGCCTTTATCAATCGCAATCACGCTGCCAGTGCGGACATGGTAGACCGGCCCAAAATCGTCCTCATGTTCGTAAAGGAACTGCGCCCCAAAGCCATGATCCGGATTGAAACGGAACTGGTAAACCTCCTCATAACGGGTTTCCATCGGTGGGCGTTCTTCATCGTGTTTGTGGGGTGGAAAACCAGACCAGCCTCCCGCGCCGACCGTGAAGAGTTCACTCACCAGCAATCGCCCACGTTTATCGGCATTTTTCTGACCGAGAACATGCTTGATTTTGCGGTGGGTTTTGGTGTCATCGCTGCCGTACTGCACCTTGTCAGTCTCTTCCGGTTGCACGGCGAAAGGCGCAAACTCGCGACCTTCTTCCGGTTCGTAGCGCCCACCCGCAACCAACACGTCCGCCGTCTCAGAAACGCAGGTAATATGCGCGGTGCTGCCAACCGGCACATAGACCGCGGCAGGTCACCATCCCAAACTGATTTGCGCTTTCCTATATTTGCAAAGGTTTCGCCATCGACTGTTATGTCGCAGGTGCCGCCCGCCAGCACAACGGCTGATTCATAACCTTCGAGTTGGTATTGATAAGTTTCTCCTTGCGAGAGTTTCACCGGGTTGAAGTAGCACAGAGGAGTGGTGTCGTCATTCACGCCAATCACTGGCTCGTTGCGGTTGTCGAAAGGGGGATGTGCTTACCCATGATTCACTCCTTGATGACTTTATGTGACGTTGTCACATCTTGATTTAAGACGGGGCTTGAGAATTGGTAGCTGCGACTCAGCATGAAAGCTTTGAGGGATTCGAGATCCGACATGGCATCGGCGCAGGTATCGCCGGTGACATTAATAGCGGCGTTGGCTGCGCCCATGCAACGGCATCTTGCAATGTGCAGCTATTCAGCAAACCAAATAAAAGGGCAGCTGCGAAGGCATCGCCCGCACCATAGGGTTTTCGCGCTTCTACTTGAAATATTGGTTGAGAAAGGCCGGTGAGGTTGTTGTTACCGTCCAGCCCGAACACTTCGCATCCTTCTGCACCACCTTTGACAATGACAAGCTCTGTGTTGCCACTTAGAAGTTCCGAAGCCGCACTGACATGCCTTTCTTCAATGTCATGAGGGAATCCCATGACTGCAAATTCTTCGCGGTTTCCGATCACCACATCGCTGAACGAAGCCGCG
Source organism: Enterovibrio sp. JCM 19048 (assembly GCA_001310415.1). GTDB lineage: Bacteria > Pseudomonadota > Gammaproteobacteria > Enterobacterales > Vibrionaceae > Enterovibrio > Enterovibrio paralichthyis. Next base: position 24,946 of record BAXE01000007.1, read on the forward strand.
AGTCGATACAAATGAGGGGGATCTTCCGCGGATGCCCATGAGTAGGGACGATAGTCGAGATCCAGCACAACCAAAGTGCCTGCCATCTGTGCCATTTGCATGGCACAGATGGTCGCTTCCCGTGAAGGGCTGGTGGAAAGAGCGGTGCCGGAAACGAACAGACAGCGGGCGTTACTGATGTAATGGCTGTCAATGTGTTCCACCGACAAAGCGAGATCAGCGGCGTTGTTCCGGTAGATCACCACCTCTGGCTCTGGGCGAAGTTCTGCAACGGCAAGGCTGGTGCGGTATTCACCGGAGAGTGTCGCCACACCGCCGAGATTGATGCCTTTGCCTTCCATGTAGCGCGCACGTAGCGGCCTTGTGCGTCGTCGGTCAGGCAGGAAATAAAACCAGCCTTGGCTCCAAGTGTCGCTAATCCAATAGCCACATTGGCCGGGGAACCGCCGACACACTTTTTAAAGCCTGGCTCAGCGTTAAAATCTGCGCCGTCTGTGGTGCCATAGAAATCAACCCCAGCGCGACCCAGACAAATAACGTCGATGTCGCGGTCGTTATTCGCTTCCCAGCCGGAAAGTTGGATTGACTCAGTCATAATCCACCCACACTGCGCCGTTATCCGCTGACCGGACACAGGCGTTCACCATTTTCACGCCATCAATGCCGCCGTCGATATCCGGATACCAATGGGTTTCCAGGAAGGCGTGGTCGCCACGGTCAAAGGCGTCAATTGCCAGTGCATAGCGGTGATAAAGGTTCGCCCACGATTCGAAAAAGCCTTCAGCATGGCCGCCACCCTGACGGTTCGCGCTGACACCCGGATCATCGTTGTAGAGATAGCCCATTCCACGTTCCAGAATCCGTACCGGCTCGCCCTGAATTTCGTAGCGAAGCTGGTTGGGATATTCGTCCCACCACTCAAGGCTCGCTTTTTCACCCACGATACGGATTTTCTGCTGGTGCATGGAGCCGCTGTTGATCGCGCTCGCCCATAGCGTGCCGACGGCTCCACCTTCAAACAGGAAGACGATGTGGGCGTTGTCTTCCAACGGTGCGCGGGACGGAATAAAGCTCTGGCGTGAACACATCAAGGATTTCACTTTCAGCCCGGTGATCATGCCTGCCATGTAGAAAGGATGTGTACCGCAATCACCAATGATAAAGCTGGGCCCCGAGACTTCCGGATTCATGCGCCATTTTGCACCCGGGCTGTTTTTTTCAATTTCAGTGTTGTGAAATCCATGGGCGAAGGACATCTGCACCACGCGCACCGCACCAATATCGCCGCGCTGAACCATTTCACGCGCCTGTTGTACCATGGGAAAGCCGGTGTAACCGTACATCACTGCCAGCATTTTGTTTTGCTGTTGCGCCAGTGCTTTCAGTTCAATGGCATCTTCGACATGAATGGTCACGGGTTTTTCGCACACCACGTGCAAGCCCGCTTCCAGTGCGGCTTTAGCAATTTCATGGTGGGTAGCATTGGGCGTGGCGATGGACACTGCCTGAATGCCGTCTTCACGTTTCGCTTCTTCCGCGAACATGGTTTTGTAATCGGGATAGCAGCGCTCAGGATCCAAACCAAGGTTGACGCCAAAATCGCGGCAACGGTCTGGGTCAATATCCAACGCGCCAGCTATGAACTGGAACAGTCTGTCCCGCTGCGCGGCAGCGCGATGTGAATAGCCGATTTCACTGCCCCGGCCGCCGCCAACCATTCCCCAGCGAATGGGCGTTTCGAAATGCATCTCTTCATTAAACATGCCTTTACTCCTTGTTGTTCTCAAACGCCACGACGCTGGTGTTTGCGTCCTTTTTCCCAGTTGTCCCGCGCATCAATAATGCTTGGGTTATCGGTTTCCTGCGCCAACCCCACTTCCCACCAGGCATCACAGGTCGACCATTTGGTATCGTCAATATCAACAACCAGCACGTAAGTGCGGTCGGCGGCTTTGGCACGGGCAAAGGCTTCTTCGAAATCACTGAGCTGGGTGACTTTCTCGGCCAGCGCACCAAGCCCTTTGGCATGGCTGACAAAATCAACACGGGGGAGCGGGTAGTCGCGCTCCGTGGTGCAGTCTTCCAGTTGGTTGTTAAATGCAGTGTTGCCGGTATTGGTTTGCAGCTTGCGGATAACCGCGAAGCCGCCGTTATCACACACCACCACAATCATCTTGTGACCGGTGAGAACCGAGCTGTAGATGTCGGAATTCATCATCAGGTAAGAGCCATCACCGACCATGACGATGGATTCATGCTCAGGCCGCGCGATTTTATTGCCCCAACCCGCGGCGATTTCATACCCCATGCAGGAAAAACCGAATTCCACATCCAGCGAATCAGGAAATCGGGTCTGCCAGTTCATGGCAATTTCCGCCGGCAGGCCACCGGCTGCGGTAATCACACGGTCTCCCTCGTTAGTGAGGTAATTCACCTTATTAACCACCTGCGCATAGGAAGGCAGGGCGGTATCCGTTGCGGCTGTCCGGCTGTTAACTATGTCATCCCAGGCTGCCTTTTCTTTTTGGCAATATTCAATCCAGTTAGATTCTGTTTGCCAGTCATCAAGCTGTTTATCGAGCTGCAGCAGAGAGTCCCGCGCATCGCCAATCACCGTTTGCGCCAAGTGTTTGCTGGCGTCGTGCCTGCCAACGTTAATGGTGATGAGTTTGAAATCCGGGTTGCGGAATACCGTCCAAGAACCGGTGGTGAAATCCTGCAAACGTGTGCCAACGGCCAGTACTACATCGGCTTCATTGGCAATGTGGTTGGCGCTGTCTGAACCTGTGGTGCCGATAGGGCCGCCGTGCAACGGATGATCATCGTTGAGAAGCGTGCGGCCAGCGATGGTGCTGACAACCGGGATTTGGTGCTTCTCTGCAAATTCGATAAGGGTATCCCGTGCTCCCGAATAAACCACACCGCCGCCAGCAATGATCATTGGTCGTTTAGCACGGCGAAGGGCATCGGCGGCGGCTTCAATGTCAGTCAGTTCTGGTTGTGGACGGCGGATACGGTGCACCCGCGGCGCGAAAAAGGCTTCAGGGAAATCCCACGCCTGCCCCTGAACATCCTGCGGCAGGCCAATCATGGCGGGGCCGCAGTCTGCGGGATCCAGCATGGTCGCGATAGCCTGTGGCAAGGAAACCAGTAGCTGGGAAGGCGTCGTGATGCGATCCCAGTAGCGGGTTACGGCTTTAAATGCATCGTTCACAGTGAGTGATGGGTTGGAGAAATGCTCGGTCTGCTGCAGCACAGGATCTGGCAACCGCGACTGAAACGTATCGCCACACAACAGCAAAAGGGGGAGGCGGTTGGTATGTGCCACGCCTGCTGCGGTCATCATGTTGGATGCACCTGGGCCGACAGATGAGGTTGCAATGCCGATGCGTCGACGCTGGTTGGCACGGGCATAGGCCACTGCAGCTAGTGCCATGGATTGTTCGTTTTGCCCCCGCCAGGTCGGAAACACCGACTGGTTCTCGTAAAGCTGTTGCCCAAGGCAGGTCACGTTGCCGTGGCCGAAAATGGCAAATGCACAACCAAACAGCGGCTCGACCTTACCTTCATGCTCAATTTGCTGGGCGGCAAGGAAGCGAACAAGCGCCTGAGCCGTCGTCATTCTGATGGTACCCATCCGTGCTTCTCCTGAATTCCATTGACTATTTGTTCAAATACTAGCCATGCAATGAAAATGTTTTCAAATGGTAAAAATGAAAAAGTGTGATCCAAGGCATGTTAAAGGCGCAAAAAGGCCAGGAAGTGCATATTGACGCAGTTTTGAGACGTTCATTTCGTTGACAAAATGAAAACATTACCATAATTGTTTAAAAAGTGTTAACGAGAGGTTGCGTTAAGGGTGGTTGGTAAAGCCCGGCGCAGGACAAAACAACGTCAGTGTGTTTCTACGACAGGAGGCAATGCCTTGGAACTTAAAATCGCCAACGCGCCGTGTTCATGGGGAATAGAATTTGCGGACAACCCGGCTAACCCGCCATGGAACCAGGTGCTGGATGAGATTGCCGGCGCTGGCTATGGCGCGACAGAGCTGGGGCCGCTGGGCTACCTGCCAACGGATGCGGAAAGCCTTAAGCAAGCTTTGTCTGAAAGGGAACTGGGATTGATTGCAGGCACCTTGTTTGTGCATCTTCATCGCCCTGAGGAGCGTGACGCCATTTTGGAGAAGACCCGCGTCACCTGTGAATCCTTCGTCAACAGGCGCGCAGTTTCTCGTGGTCATCGACCATGTCTCTTCACCACGCACCGATCAGGCGGGACAGGTGGAAACGGCCACCCGTCTTTCCGATGAACAATGGGATGCCATGATGGAAACCCTGCGCGGCGTCGGTGAAATCTGCGCCGAGTACGGTATTACGCCTACGCTGCATGCCCATGCAGGCACCTTCATTGAGTACCGCGACGAATTGGATAAAGCCATGCGCGATTTGCCGCCTTCGCTAATGTCGTTGTGTGTGGATACCGGCCATTGCGTCTATGCAGGAATGGATCCTTGTGAGGTGCTGCGTACCTACAGTGACCGGGTGAAGTATTTACATTTCAAAGATATCAATGCCGATGTACTGAAAGCCTCAGTGGCAACCGATACCGATTTTTATACCGCGATTGGAAACAACATTTTCTGTCCGTTGGGGCAGGGTTGTGTGGACTTTGATGCTGTCCGCCAAACGCTGATTGAGATTGGTTTCAAAGGCTGGGTCACGGTTGAGCAGGATACCGATCCTGCAGCGAAAAGTGATGCCAGGACAGACGCCGAGCAAAGCCGGATGTTCATTGAACAGACAGTGATTGCCTGACGCAAGGAAGGGCGCAGGTGGCACTCCCTGCCTGCGCTGCCATAAACGAAAATGGATTGGAGGTAAGTATGTCGGTAAAAGAAGCTACACCAGAGGCAGAGCAAAAGTTCAGTTCACCGGGCGACGAGCGCGTCAGGAATGTTTCCCTCGTCAGTAAAATGTTGTCGCGCCCCGAGTTGGGGTCTGTATCCGGTGCCGTGCTGGTCTTTGTGTTTTTTGCGCTGGTGGCATGGGACTCCGGCATGTTTAACGCCGACGGTATCCTTAACTGGACGACGGTTTCTGCGCAACTCGGCATTATTGCAGTTGGCGCCTGTTTGTTGATGATCGCCGGTGAGTTCGACCTTTCCATCGGTTCCATGATTGGCTTCGCTGGGATGATGATTGCCATTCCCGCCGTGTATTGGGATTGGCCGGTGTGGGCTGCGATCCTGTTTGCGTTTGCCGGGGCAATGGCGGTGGGCTTTCTCAACGGTTATATCGTTGTCCGCACTGGCTTGCCGTCATTCATCGTTTCCCTCGCTTTCCTCTTTATTCTGCGTGGCCTGACTATTGCCCTTTCTATCGCATTGACAAACAAAACCATCATTTCCGGTGTCGGCAACCTGGCAGAAGGTGACTGGCTGGCGGCGATGTTTGGCGGTGAAATTGGCACTGGCTTATTCACCTGGCTGGGGCAGTCAGGCTGGATTGAAACCTATTCAGATGGCACGCCTGTGGTGACCGGTATTCCCATGGTGGTGGTCTGGTGGTTCCTGCTGACGGCAGTCTGTTCTTTTGTCTTGCTGCGTACCGCTTTCGGTAACTGGATTTTCTCCTCCGGCGGTGACGCCAACGCGGCGAAAAACGTGGGTGTGCCTACTGACCGCGTCAAAATCATCCTTTTCATGTTCACTGCTTTCTGCGCCACGGTGTTTGCGGCTTGTCAGGTGCTTGAGTTTGGCTCTGCCGCGGCTGACCGCGGGTTGTTGAAGGAATTCGAGGCGATTATTGCGGCGGTTATCGGTGGAGCATTGCTTACCGGCGGTTATGGCTCTGTGATTGGAGCCTTCTTCGGCGCACTGATTTTCGGTGTGGTGCAGATGGGTATCTTCTTTACTGGCGTGGATTCTGACTGGTTCCGCGTATTCCTTGGCGTGATGCTTCTGATTGCGGTGCTGTTTAACAACTTCATCCGTAAGAAAGTGACCAGCGCGCGCTGATAGGACGTTACGGAATCATTATTCAGGAGAAACGAGATGTCAGAATTTATCCTTGAACTGAAAAAAGTCAGCCGCTATTTCGGCTCTGTTATTGCCCTGAAAGATATCGATATGCAGGTGAAAATGGGCGAAGTCCATTGTCTGCTGGGGGATAACGGTGCCGGTAAATCTACCCTGATCAAAACGCTGGCTGGCGTTCACAAACCATCAGAAGGTGAGTTTCTGATGAACGGCAAGCCCACCATTTTCCAGTCACCACGCGATGCGCTGGATGCGGGTATCGCAACCGTTTACCAGGATTTGGCGCTGGTGCCTTTGATGAGCGTAACCCGCAACTTCTTTATGGGACGTGAGCTGAAAAAGCGTGTTGGCCCATTCAATCTGTTCGATACCAAACGCGCCAATGAAATTGCCCGTGCCGGTATGGCGGAAATGGGCATTGATGTGCGCGACCCCGAGCACCCGATCGGCACCATGTCCGGCGGTGAGCGCCAGTGTCTGGCGATTGCCCGTGCCATCCACTTCGGTGCCAAGGTTCTGATCCTTGATGAACCCACCGCGGCGCTCGGCGTGAAGCAGTCCGCCAATGTGTTGAAAGTGGTGGCAAGGGCCAGGGGCAAGGGGCTGGCAGTCATTCTTATTACCCACAACGTACACCACGCCTATCCCATTGCAGACCGCTTCACCTTGCTGAACCGCGGTAAGAGCCTGGGCACCTGGCTGAAGAAAGATGTTACCCGCGAAGAGATCCTGGAAATGATGGCTGGCGGGCAGGAGCTGGAATCCCTTGAAGCAGAACTTGCTGAATTCCAACGTTCTGATGCCGCTGCAGCGGGTTAACGAGAAAGGAAACCTGAAAGACGAACAAGTGTAAGAAAAGGGTAGCGGTGCTACCCACTCGAGCCGTAACCGGGTGGCAGCCTCTGGCATTCGCCGCATGGATACAATAATGACAGCAATTGGAGACAACCGGATGAATACCCTACTTAGATCTGTAGCAAGAAGAGCGTCCGTCCTCGTTCTGGCCATGGCAGCCAGTATGGCGGCGTTAGTGCCAAACACTGCCATGGCGGATGGCGAACGATTTGTTTTGATCAGCCACGCGCCGGATTCGGATTCCTGGTGGAACACCATTAAAAACGCGATTAATGTTGCCGGTGAGCAACTGAATGTCGAAGTGGAGTACCGCAACCCGACAACCGGTGATTTGGCGGATATGGCTCGTATTATTGAGCAGGCTGTGGCCTCAAACCCAGACGGCATCATTACCACCATTGCTGACTATGAAGTACTGAAAGGCCCATTGGAAAAAGCCAACAAGAAAGGCATTCCCGTGGTCACCATCAACTCCGGTACCGCAGAGCAAAGTGAAGCGGTCGGTGCGCTGCTACACGTTGGTCAGCCTGAGTATGATGCGGGTTTCGGCGCGGGTAAACGTGCAAAAGCTGACGGCGTAGAAAGCTTTGTGTGTGTGAACCATTACATCACTAACCCGGCGTCTGTAGAGCGTTGCCAGGGTTTTGCCGATGCACTGGGCGTTGAACTGGGCAATCAGATGATTGACGTGGGTCAGGATCCTACCGGTATCGAGAAAAAAGTGCTGGCGTATCTGCGTGCGAATCCAAACACAGGCGCCGTGCTGACGCTGGGGCCAACATCTGCTCACCCAACCCTTCGTGCTCTGGAGAAAAACCGTCAACTCGGCAAAATCTACTTCGGTACGTTCGATCTGAGCGGTGAAATTGCGCAGGCTATCAAAGATGGCAATATCCAGTGGGGCATTGACCAACAACCGTTCCTGCAAGGCTATATCCCGGTCATGGTGCTGACCATGTATGACCGCTATGGTGTTGTTCCGGCCAATAACATCAACTCAGGCCCTGGCTTCGTGACCAAGGACAATCTTGAGATGGTAGAAAAGCTGGCTGGCGAGTACCGCTAACTGAGCAAGAAAGCTAACAATGCGCGCCCGTTTTGAATGCTGAAACGGGCGCAGTTGTTGGTGGCATCAGTTTTTAGCGACTGCTAATGGAAAATTCGTGGAGCATGATGACCCGCTGGGCTAGGATAAATCAGCTGAAATCAATTTCATTACCGTGAGTCACCCAATGAATGACCCATGGTAATACGGCAAGCAGGAAAGCAGACTCTATGGCAAAGGACAGTAAAACAAACGGCGCAAACCCAGCCGGACAGAAAAAGCGAAAAGTCACGGTAGTAGAGGTGGCTGAGGGCTGCGGGGGTATCCGTTTCCGCGGTTTCCCGCGCGTTTAACCCGGACGCCAGTATTTCCCGACCTTTGAGGGAAAAAGTCTTTCAGGCTGCTGCATCGCTCAATTACAAACCCAACCGCCTTGCCCGGGGAATAAAGTCCCGTTCCAGTCTGATCGGCATCCTGATGACTGACTTCAATAACCCGTTCTATCTGCCCATTCTGGCGAGATTTACCACCGAAATCCAAAAGCGCAATTGCCACACTCTGCTTATCCATGTGAACAGCGAAATGGATATTCAAGAGGCGGTAGAACTGGTGATGGAATATAACGTCGATGGGCTTATCATTACCTCGGCATCCTTGCCGCAACCCCTAGTCGATGCCTGCAAATCCCAGGATACACCTGCGGTGATATTCGGGCGCGATTCCAGTGAAAACAGTGTCACTGTAGTCAGTTGTGACAACGTGCTGGCCGGGCGTATGGCCGCAGATATGCTGCTCGACGCCGGCTACAAGAAGCCAGCTTTTGTGGCCGGGCCTATTGGCACTTCGGCAACCGTGGATCGGCAGCGCGGGTTTATCAGCCGCCTGATGGAGCGCGGTTGCAACGAATGGCAGGTCGTTGAAGGCGGCGAGTTCAGTTACGATGCGGGCTATGATGCGACCCAACGCCTGTTCAGACACTCTGAAAAACCTGACGCCATGTTTTTTGCTGATGACATCATGGCGTGCGGCGGTATGGATGCGCTGCGTTACGAGATAGGCCTGCGGGTGCCGGAAGAAGTAGGCGTTGTCGGCGTTGATGACATCCGTTTAGCCAAAAGCCGCTCTTACAATCTCTCCACCATTCGCCAGCCAAACGATGAGATGATTGATTCCACCATCAATGCATTGTTTGAACACATAGCAGACCCCGCTTTACCGCCAAGATCAATCACCCTGGCCTGTGAGCCGGTTGAACGGGGCTCTACGCGCAAAATCCAGCATTAATTTGGGGGCTGAATGTTTCCGGAATCACCCGTATAAAATGTTTATTTCAAAATAGGGATGTACGATTACACTTGCTTTGATACCACAAAAGATAGGGACATCATGGCAGCTGCAAATCATCTCTCTGAATTACAACAACAAATCCGCGAGCGTTACACGTCTTTGAGCAAGCGCCTGCAGCAGGTCGCCCAATATGTGCTGGATAATCCCAACAGCATCGCTTTTGATACCGTCGCCGTGATTGCCAGTCACGCAGAAGTCCCGCCTTCCACATTGATCCGCTTTGCCAATGCGTTCGAGTTCAGTGGTTTCAATGAGATGAAACAGCTGTTCCGGAAGAAGCTGGTGGAAGAGACGACCAGCTACACCAAGCGGGCTCAGCTGTTGAAGCAGGAAAAAGGGGACGAGGGCGTTTTGGAAACCCCTTCCCAAGTCTTGCATGAATTGTCCCAAGCCAATGTGTCTGCACTGATGCAACTGGCAGAAACCACACCGCCACAAGATCTGGATGCGGCTGTTGCACTGCTTGAAAAGGCTGACACCATCTACATTGTTGCCATGCGTCGAGCATTCAGTATTGCTATGTATTTCACTTATGCGCTCAGTCATCTTGAACGCCGGGTGGTACTGGTAGATGGCTTGGGCTCCATGGCGGCTGAGCAAATGGCGCGTATCGGCGAGAATGATGTGATTATCAGCGCTAGCTTTTCTCCTTACTCACCTGAAACGGTTGCCATGTGCGAGAAGGCGAGCGAAGCGGGGGCGAAGCAAATCGTCTTTACCGACAGTCAAATCAGCCCGCTGGCAGCGCATGGGGATGTGAATTTCATCATTAATGAAGCGGAAGTGGATTCTTTCCGCTCTCAAACCGCGACGCTATGTCTGGCACAAAGTCTGGTCATTGCCCTGGCATTCCGTTTCAGCCAGAAAGCATAGTCACGCCATCTATGGTCAGCTTCATGCCGGAAAGGAAAAGGCACAGATAGCAAATCTGATAAACCAGTGACTGGCTGACACGGTGGAGCAGATAGACGCCCAACGCGACGCCTATTGGTGCAAGGGGCATTAACACCAGCGCTGTCATCAGGTTGGTCGTATCGAACTCGCCGAGTGACGCATAGGGGATCAGCTTGACCACATTCAACATGGCAAAAAAACGGCCATGGTGGCGACGAAACTGAGCTTATCCAACCGTAACGGGATCAGGTACATGCTCGCCGGGCCGCCTCCAGCATGGATAGCGGTGCTGGAAAAGCCGGTCAGGAATCCCCAAAACGTTGCTTTCACCGTGTTTGGCTTATCGGAGGGTGGCGAAGATTGTCTCCGCTGCCACAGATATTGCAAACAAAACAGCAACGACAGCACGCCAATACTGAGCTTGAGCCCGGCAATGGGAATCACGTAAAGGTAGATGCCTGCGATAGCGATGCCAAAAAGCGAACCTGGCAACATCCGCTTGATCACACTGTAATCTGCATTACGAAAGTGATAACGCACCGCCACCACATCCATCACTATCAATATTGGCAACAGAATTGCCGCTGCCTGTGTTGGCGAAATGGCCAGTGCCATTAAAGGTACGGCCAAAATGCCAGGCGCGCCGCCCAATCCGCCTTTTCCAACGCCATAAATCAAAATGGCGGGGATCCCCAGCAGATAAAACCAGGGATCGGTCACCAGCGACTGTGTCAGGGCGTTGAATTCCATGTCAGGTCTACCTTGGCCGCTGCTTTTCCAGCAGCTGCGCCAACATGGTGGCGTAAGTGTCTGTGTCCATACCTTCTTCCAGAGCGCGTTTGAGGAGTGTTTCTGACGTCTCCGGCGCCAAGCCGCCAATTGGAGGGTCAGTATCAAGGTTCGTCGGGAAGGAATACCCATCACTGGCAGCAGTGAGAATGGCAGTTTTTTCTTTTTCAGAGAAAGTCCCGTTTTGCCAATTGGCAGCGAGAACTGGGTAGATTTGGCGGCTGATATGGGCGAGATCAACGCTTTCCATAGGCTTGCCGAATACTGACGATATCTGCATCAAATTGGCGCAGCGGTGGAAATCCGTGGTGCGGTTTTCACCGGCAGCGTGGAAGAGTGCCGGACTGAAAAACACCGCATCGCCTTTTTCCAACGGCACTTGTACACAGTGTTGTTCAAAGTAAGCCTGACATTCACGTTGGTGATAGCCATATAACCCAGCGGCATCTGCTGCGAAAACGGCAGTAGTTTTGTTGGGCCACTTTCCATCGGCATATCTGTGTGGGCAATCGCCCCCTGAAGCGTGAGCATGGCAGACATTAACTGGGCATAAAGGGGATAGCGGGCTGTTTCTTCCGGCTGCTGAAAACCGAGGTGGTAGTCCCGGTGACAAACCTGTGCAGCACCACCCGGACGCACAATATTTACCTGCGCTGTTATTTGATAATGGGGACCCAACCAAGCGGTTGCGACGGCTGCAAGTAAAGGGTTTTTGTAGTAATTGACGAACACCCCGGGAGCAATATCGGCACTTTTCTGGAACACATTCCAAATTCGCCCATTGGCCTGGGGGCCTTGTTTGCCGAAATGATCGCCTGCGCCATAGCCACTTTCTGCCGCCAGTATCTGTTCAAACACTTCGCTCATTTCATCGATAACTGACAGATCATCGTAAAAGCGTTTGATAGCAATAACGCCAGGGCCCTGCCGAAAAGCGAACGCAATTTCATTCAGAAAAGGAGTGATGTCATCAGATTGGCGCAAGCTATCACCGTCATAGACCAACACATTGTTCATCACATCAGAAGCCAGTGGGTAGTGTTTCAATGACGTGCTTTGGCTGCAGATGTTGGTGAGTGAATCAACGCTTGCTTCTTGGGGCGAATAGAACGATTTAGTGGTGTTTTGAGAGCCCGTTTCCATAGCCAGAATTCCTCAATGATCACGACACGTGTATCGACTATATCAAATATGGTGAAATGTACATTTCAATTTATTGAGAATTGAAAAGTGTGTTCTATTATTGGCTTTCAGCGACGGAGTTTTGTCCCAACTATGCTTAGCTTCATTGGCTGGCTTAGTAAGACGGTAAGACGGGGCATTTAAATATCAGCAGGAAGGAGACGCTATGTTCAATATCGCATTGTTCGGTTGCGGACGGATAGGGAAGGTACATGCGGTGAATATTGCCGCGCATCCAAAAACACAGATTAAAGCGGTGATCGACCCTTATACCGAAGGGGCACAACAGTTGGCGAGCCAGTATGGCGCTGAGGTAATGAGTGTTGAGCAGGCAATGTCTGACCCCGATATTCACGCCGTGTGCATCTGCTCAGCCACAGATACCCACGCCGATCTTATCGAGCAGGCGGCGAAAGCGGGAAGGCAATCTTTTGTGAAAAACCGATTGATTTGAGCCTTGCGCGGGTCAAAGCCTGCCTCTCTGTGGTGGAGGGATCTGGTGTGAAAATGCTGGTCGGTTTTAACCGCCGCTACGACCCCCAGTTCAGAACACTCAAAGAGCTGTTTGAAAGCGGTGCGATTGGTAAAGCTGAAACCCTGGTGATTACCTCCCGTGACCCGTCGCCACCGCCGGCTGATTATGTGAAAGTCTCTGGAGGCATTTTCCGCGATATGTCGATTCACGATTTAGATATGGCGCGCTACATCATGGGTGAAGACCCGGTTTCCGTTTCGGCTCATGGTGCTTGTCTGGTGGATCCGGCGATTGGTGAAGCCGGTGATATCGACAGCGCAGTCATTGTGCTCAATTTCCCTTCCGGTGCGATGGCGACAATTATCAACAGCCGCCGCTCCGGCTACGGTTATGACCAGCGTATTGAACTGCATGGCAGCAAAGGGATGCTAAAAGCCGGGAATGTGCGTGAGCATTTGGTGGAGCATTGGGGTGAAGAAAACTGTGCTGCTGCCAAACCACAGCACTTCTTTCTGGAGCGGTACAAAGAAGCTTATATCTCGGAGTGGCAACATTTCGTCGATGTACTGGAAGGAAAAGCAGAGCCTATGTGCAGCGGCATTGACGGCGAAATGGCGTTGGTGCTGGCAGAAGCGGCGTTGGACTCCCTTAACAGCCACAAAGCGGTAGGTGTTTCCGAATAATCGTCAGTTTTCCTTGACGACAGTATGCCGCGATGACCGCGGCATTTTTCTGTCTGCTTTCCATATCGTGTCTCAGTACTGAACGAAGAATGGGTATTAAATGAAATGTACGTTTCACCTATTGCAGCTTTTTTATTTCATGTTTACTATTAAATGAAACGTATATTTCATTGCGAGCGAAGGGCAAGACCCGGACTAAGATTGAAGTAGGCGTAGATAATTTCAGATCCAATATTGGAACAGGGAGCACTGTTGTGGAAAAAACACTGGATGTTATCTGCCTTGGGCGCGTCGCCGTCGATCTCTACGGAGAGCAGATTGGTGCACGACTGGAAGATATGCGCACCTTTGCCAAATACCTTGGCGGTTCGTCGGGCAATGTGGCACACGGCACCGCGCGGCAAGGGCTGAAATCCGGCATGCTGGCGCGGGTTGGTGATGAACACATGGGGCGTTTCGTCCGTGAAGAACTGCAACGTGTCGGTGTCGATACCAGTCATCTAATCACAGACAAAGAGCGGCTGACCGCGTTGGTCGTGCTTGGCATCAAAGATGAAGACACCTTCCCGCTGATTTTCTATCGTGACAATTGTGCGGATCAGGCGATCACGCCGGAAGACATCAGTGAATCCTATATCGCTTCAGCGAAGTGTCTGGCGATTACCGGCACCCACCTTTCCAATCCCAAATCCCGAGAAGCCGTGCTGACTGCCTTACGTTATGCCCGCAAACACGGCGTCCGTACAGCGCTGGACGTGGACTACCGCCCTGTATTGTGGGGGCTGACCTCACTGGGTGACGGTGAAACCCGTTTTATTGAATCCGACAAGGTCACAGCGCAATTGCAGGAAGTATTAGAGCTGTTTGACCTTATCGTCGGTACAGAAGAAGAATTCCACATTGCTGGTGGCAGCGTTGATTCTGTCACCGCGCTCAGAGAGGTTCGCTCGATGACGGATGCGACCTTGGTGTGTAAACGAGGGCCGCTGGGGTGTTCGGTATTTACCGGCGACATCGGTGACAGCCTCGATGATGGCATCACCGTAAAAGGCGTGCGCGTGGAAGTGCTGAATGTCCTCGGTGCGGGCGATGCCTTTATGTCCGGCTTGCTTCGCGGTTACCTGAATGACGAATCCTGGGAGCAATGCTGTCGCTATGCCAATGCGTGTGGTGCACTGGTGGTATCCCGCCACGGCTGCTCTCCGGCTATGCCTACCCGTGAAGAGCTGGATTACTACCTTGCTCACGAACATGAAATTCCACGCCCGGACAGGGATGACGCCCTGAACCATTTGCACCGCGTTACCACGCGGGAAAAAGCGTGGCCTGAACTTTGCGTTCTGGCATTTGACCACCGCATGCAGTTCGTCGAAATGGCACAGCAGGCAGGGGCTGATATCTCTAGTATCCCGCACCTGAAAAACCTGATTTGGCAGGCAGCGCAGGAAGTGGCGCAGGAAGCTGATCTGGTCGGCAAGGCAGGCATTTTGTGCGATGGCACATTTGGCACTGACGTACTGAATGCGGCCACCGGTTATGGCAACACGGCTGCTGAACGCTGGTGGATTGGGCGTCCGATTGAACTACCTGGTTCCCGTCCTTTGCGTCTTGAACACGGCAATATCGGTTCCCAACTTGCCAGCTGGCCGAAAGAGCAGATCGTGAAATGTTTGGTGTTCTACCATCCGGATGACGCGCAGGCACTGCAGCTTGAACAGGAAGAACTGTTGCAAGAGGTATATCGCGCCTGTTGTCAGACGGGGAACGACCTCCTGTTGGAAGTTATCCTGCCAAAAACTGACAATCCGGTTGCGCCAGAGGTGGCGGATGGGCTTTATCATCGCGCGATGGAACGCCTCTATAACATCGGTATTCAGCCGGATTGGTG
Source organism: Enterovibrio sp. JCM 19048 (assembly GCA_001310415.1). Classification (GTDB taxonomy): domain Bacteria; phylum Pseudomonadota; class Gammaproteobacteria; order Enterobacterales; family Vibrionaceae; genus Enterovibrio; species Enterovibrio paralichthyis. The sequence continues at coordinate 40,141 of BAXE01000007.1, forward strand.
GAAACTGCCGCCGTTAACTGCATCAGGTTGGACGCAGGTTGATGCCTTAATTGAAAGCCGTGATCCGCATTGCCGGGGTGTGGTGCTACTTGGGCTGGATGCGGCAGCAGACTCCCTAAAAGCTGGGTTTGAGGCATCGGCACAATCTTCCACCGTGAAAGGTTTTGCTGTTGGTCGCACCATTTTCGGTGAACCAAGCCGTCAGTGGATGCGTGGGGATCTGAATGACGACACCTTTAAAACGGCGGTGAAAGCCAACTATCAGGCGCTGATTGATATGTGGCGTCAGCGTTAACAATGCAAAGGGAGCTGTCGCCTCATAACGGCGACGGCTCACTGTGTAAATGAATTCAAGTCGTGCAGGCTTGATGTGTTAAAAGCAACTACCAAAGAAGAACGTTCCATGCTTTTGGTCACTGTAGGGGTGACCTATTTTTTGCCTCAAATAGAACGCATTGATGACCTCTGAATGCGAGCATCTTCAGGTTGTTTAGGTATATACCTTGTCCGCTGCGATGATTTTTTCAACCACCTCCCGCATGTCTTTTTCAAATACATCCGGTTTTAAATAAAGTGGGTGATAGGGCGCACCGGAGCGATCAATGTAGCTGCTTTCATTCCAGCTGACATCGCGCCATGGGTATCCCAGTCATGGGTTGCAACCAGACGCAACGCGGAGAGCGGTAGATTGAGCTTTGCAGCGACAAATTGGTAGACCATCGGGTCAGGCTTAAAGCTGCCAGTTTCTTCCACGGAAATGATGTCATCGAAGTCATCCAAAAGTCCTGCCTGGGTGATCTGGCTGGTAACCAAAGGAAGAGACGAGTTGGTGAAAGCGACAGTGTGGTAGCCAGCCTCCTTCAGCCGGGTCAATGCCGCTTTCATATCCTCATGTGGTTGCAAAGAGGCAAATCCGCTGAGCATCTTTCCGCGTTGATCATCACTGAGCGTCAACTTAAACCTCGCTGCAACGGCGTCCAGCATGGTGCCGGCAAGTGTCGCAAAATCTGACTTGGTCTTGGTCAATGCACACACCGTGGATGTGTGCAGTAACATCGCAAACCAGACCGACATTAACTTTTCATCACCAAAGGCTTCAACAAACAACGGCTTCAGACTATTTAGGTCGAGAACCGTTTCGTTGATATCGAATAGAACGGTGTGTTGTGTCATGCGTTTCCCGTGCTGATCAAGCAATCATTCGGGTAAGTTTATACCCAAACGACCTGAAGATGCAGGATTCAGGTTGCTTGGGTATAACAACAAAGGGGCATCAGCCCTTTGAATATAAAGTAGCGAGATGCAATGCTTCTTACTGGGTGCGCAGTTTTTGCCAGTACCATCGTAAATCGCCAGTGTTTCTGGGCCAACGTCGTTAATGAACTCACCTTTCTTCATATCTTCTTCAGATGGGAAGATGGTGGTGTTATGTTTCAGCTCGTCTGACAGCAGTTCACGGCCACCTTTGGTAGCAGAGGCGTAACCCACGCTGTTGACGATTTCTGCCTGTTGCTCTGGTTCAAACATGAAGTTGATGAACTTGTGTGCCAGGTCGATATTTTTGCTGCCTGACGGGATGGTGTAGTTGTCCATCCACAACACAGCGCCTTCCTGAGGCATCACAAACTTCAGCTCTGGCAGTTCTTGCTGGCCCTGGAATGCGTTACCGTTCCATTGCATACCCACACTCACTTCGCCTGAAATGTAAGGAACCTGTGGTGCATCAGAGTTATACAGGAGCACGTTTTTCTTCAGCTCAACCAAAGACTCATAGGCTTCTTTGATTTCATCTTCATTTTTGGTGTTGATGCTGTGGCCATTTTTCTTTAATGCCATGCCGAATACATCACGGATATCGTCGATCAGCATGACTTGTTGCGCGTATTCCGGCTTCCAGAGATCTGACCAACTGGTAACGGGTCGAGAATCTCGCCGCTGTTATAGCTGATACCGGTTACACCCCAGATGTAGGGCAGGGAGTAGCGGTTTTTAGGATCGTGAGCCTGACCCAGCAGCGCTGGCACAGTGTCTTTCATGTTGGGGATCTTGGCGTGATCCAGCTCCGCCAGTAAACCTTCACGACCCATTTTGTCGATGAAGTAGGCCGAGGCGAACACCACGTCATAACCTGTGCCCTTGAGGATCTTGAGCTTGGTGTACATTGACTCGTTATTTTCAAAGGTCAGGTAATTCACCGTCACGCCTTCGCGCTCTTCAAACGCCTTCAAAGACGCTTCCGGCAGGTAGCTTCCCCATGCATAGACATTCAATGTGGCGGCGTCGGCAAATGCAGCGGAAGAGACCAGCATTGCAGTGAAAAATAGTCCTTTATTCATTGTGGTTACTTGTTCCTTTTTATCCCTTAATTGTTTGTCTCCTCAGCGTTTAGATGAGGATCGGGTGAATAATTAGGCATAATCGGAATATTTTAAAGTGAGACTATTTTGTTGTGACGATTAGCGCTGTTAATCGTCTGTTGCTGCGATGTTTTCAGGTGTGTGGGAGGAACGAAAAAAGCACTGGTGTCAGAGTCACGTTGACAAGCCAGTGCAAAAGGTAGGGAAAAGAGTATCAGTTCAGTTCGTTAAACTGGAATGCGGCGCCCAACAGGCAGGCGTCATAGTGTCCTTTGGCCGCAACGACCGGCACTTGGCAGAAATTGGGTTTCTCATTGATCGCTTCCTGTACGCGGGATATATAGCCGCTTGCCAGACCAACACCGCCACCAATCACAACCACATCCAAATCCAGGATTGCCTTGAGGTTAGTGCACAAGGTGGCAATGGCGCCTGCACTCTGCCTGATGATGCGCTCTGCCATGTCATCTTCATCCGCTATCGAGAACAAATGGACATTCGAAACAGGGGGAAAGAAGATTTGTTTGCTGATGCGTTCGATGGCAGTGCCGGAGGCCAGTGTTTCAACGCAACCCCTTTGCCCACAGCCGCATTCGGGACCATCAGGATCAACGGCGATATGTCCGATATGTCCGGCAAGTCCCGTTGTCCCTTTGTGCAGTTTCCCGTCGATAACCAAACCCCCACCAACGCCGGTAGAGACGGTGATAAACGCCATGTTTTTGATGGGCGTATCCAGGTTTACAAACTCAAACCAAGCGGCAGCCTGCGCATCGTTCAACATCATCACTGGCCGGTCTGCGAGTTTTTGCAGCGAGGCTTTGAGGGGGAAAGGCGACGGAAAGGCGAGGTATCCGGGTTGATGGAGCTAATGCCTTCTTCGCTTACCAACCCTGTGGTCGAAACGCCGATTCGGGCAACATCCGGCAGCCAGTCTCGGCAATTATCAAGAATCTGTTTGGCAAATTCGTCAGCGGTTTGCACCTTTGGTGTCGGGAACTGGCGGCGCTTCATTAAGCTTCCATTGCTGACAAAACCTATGGCGATTTTTGTGCCGCCAATATCGATAGCCAAGGTAGACATTACCGCACTCCCGCTGCCTGTGTTGCGTTATTAAACCATTGAGTAACCACTTCCAGCCGGGTAAGAGCGGAGCCCACTGTAACCGCAACTGCGCCGTGAGCAATGGCTTTGGCTGCAAGCTCCGGCGTGTTGTATCTGCCTTCTGCCATGGTAAAAAACCGGCATCAGAGAACTGCTTAACTAATGGCAAATCGGGTTCGTCCGGGATGCTCCCACCCACATAGCCTGAAAGGGTAGTGCCAATAATATCAATACCTTGTGAATGTGCCCATTCGCCATCTTCAAAGTTTGAGCAATCTGCCATTGAAAAACAGCCTGAGTGTCTGATGGCATCGGCAATGATTTCTCGGCTCTCCGGACGGGGTCGGTTTGTCGCGTCAAAAGCGATGATGGTCGCCCCTGCATTCGCCAGTGAATCAACATCACACACAAAAGGCGTGATACGGATAGGACTGTCAATTAAGTCACGTTTAACAATTCCAATAATTGGTACATTGACCACTTGTGAGACTGCCTCAACGTTTTCAACGCCTTCGATTCGCAGCGCTTTTGCACCAGCCTGTTCGGCAGCTTGAGCCATCGCAGCAATGAAGGCTGTGTTTTCAAGTGGGCTGCCAGCGACGGGTTGAATCGAAACCACCGTCTGGCCTTGGAGACTTTTTCGCAATGCGTTGATATCTAAGTTTTCTGCTTTCACTTTTGGGCCTCGTATAAAAACGGTTTTCAGGGGCGTGAGGACGATTCACTGCCACCTCCATTCGCCTGACTCGCGGGTGAAGAACCTGTCCTAGGCTACTTTTTGTTCACGATCACATTTCAAAAAACGTTGGTTTGAAAATAATCTTCATGACTATAATAATCCTCAGTAAAGATTTTTTCAAATGAAATGAAAAATATTTTTGCGAACCGTGAAACAAGGTACAGATAACTAAAAAGGGAAGAATATGAAGGCTATAAACAAGATTACTCTCGCTATGCTGGCTCTGGGATGTACTGTATCTGCGCAAGCAGCAACCACGCTGAAAATGGGCATGCAGGCGTCTGTGGGTTCGGTTGAATACACGTCAGCCAAACTGATGGCGGACACTGTAGAAGAGCTCAGCAAAGGCGAAATGAAGATTGCCATTTACCCAAGCGCACAGCTGGGTGATGACCGCGCCATGCTGCAACAACTCAGTATGGGTGACTTGGATATCACGTATGCAGAATTCGGCCGTATCGGGCTTTGGATCCCGCGCGCTGAAGTGGTGTCACTCCCTTATGTTACCCGCGACTTTGAACACCTGCGCCGTGTGTATGATTCTGAGTTCGGCCAAGGCGTACGCGAAGAAATGCTGACCAACTTCAACTGGCGCGCACTGGACACCTGGTACAACGGTACCCGTGAAACCACGTCTAACCGTCCGCTGGAAAACATCGACGACTTTAAAGGCCTTAAGCTTCGCGTACCGAATGCGAAAGCGAACCTGAACTACGCAAAACTGTCTGGTGCTTCTCCAACGCCGATGGCGTTCTCCGAAGTGTATCTGGCACTGCAAACCAATGCGGTTGACGGCCAGGAAAACCCACTTCCAACCATCAAAACCATGAAGTTCTATGAGGTACAGGAAAACCTCGCGATGACGAACCATATCGTGAATGACCAAATGGTGATCATCTCAGAACCGACATGGCAAAAACTCTCTGACAAAGAAAAAGCGATCCTTGAAGAAGCGGTTGAGAAAGCCGGTGCTGCGCACACTGCCTCTGTGAAGAAGCAGGAAGCGGAACTGATCTCTTACTTTGAAAGTGAAGGCGTGAACGTGACTTACCCAGAGTTGGGCCCATTCCGCGAGGCGATGCAGCCACTTTACTCTGAGTTTGAAGAGAAGATCGGACAGCCAATCGTTAAGAAACTGGCAGCGATGTAATCATTACGGTCGCAGGACCATTCCATAGAAGGCTAGCCGTTTGGCTAGCCATTGGAGCTCAAGATGTTGCGAAAATTCTTTGATAATATTGAAGAAATCATCACAGTGCCTTTGATGGTTCTTCTTTTGCTGGTACTCACCTGGCAAATCGTCACCCGCTGGCTATTCAACGATCCCTCTTTATGGAGTGAAGAACTGGCGCGTGTTCTGTTCATGTATATGTCTCTGATTGGCTGCGCGATTGCCTCAAGCGGGTACGCACGTCAATATCACTTTTTCTCTGACAAACTGCCTGAGAAATCCGGCTGGTTCTGGTGTTGTCGCTGGAATTTGCGGTGTTGGTTTCTATCTTCGCCATCATTTATCTCGGTTACCAACATGTTCAAAGAACGGCATTTTTCGAACTGATCACCCTGGGTATCTCCAGCAAGTGGATGAACTACAGCCTGCCGCTTGGCGGCTTGTTTATGGTGGTTCGCCAAGTGCAAAAAATGGTTGGCATTTCAAAGCAATTTTTCAATGGCAATGCGCACGAAGCTGGCGCTGATTCGCAAATAGCGCAGAGGTAGGAGGCAGTATGGCGGGTTCAATTTTTGGCTGGCTGGCCTTGTTATTTGCAGGCATGCCAGTGGGTTTTTCTCTGATATTTGTCGCACTGGTGTTCCTGATTGTCACCAACAGCACAGGTATCAATTTCGCAGCCCAGCAGATGCTGGGAGGTATCGATAATTTCACCTTGTTGGCAGTACCTTTTTTCGTCCTGACCGGGCATTTGATGAACAGTGCCGGGATCACTGAGCGTATTTTTAATTTTGCCAAATCCATGGTGGGGCACATTACCGGTAGCCTTGGTCATGTAAACATCATGGCGAGCCTGCTGTTTTCCGGCATGTCCGGTTCAGCGCTGGCAGATGCGGGTGGTCTTGGCCAGCTTGAAATCAAATCCATGCGTGATGCCAAATACGATGATGACTTTGCCGGTGCCTAACGGCGGCATCGTGCATTATCGGCCTCTGGTGCCACCTTCGGTTCCTTTGGTTATTTACGGTGTGGTCTCCAATACCTCCATCGGCGCATTGTTCCTGGCTGGTGCGGTGCCGGGCATCCTTTGCTGTATCGCGCTGATGATCATGAGTTACTACATCTGTAAAAAACGTGGCTACATGACACTGCCGCGTGCAAGCCGCCGCGAACAGCTTATCTCTTTCAAAGAGGCATTCCTGTCGCTGCTGACGCCGGTGATCATCATTGGCGGTATCTTCTCAGGCAAATTCACTCCAACGGAAGCGGCGGTTGTTTCTTCGCTGTATGCGCTGTTCCTCGGTACCGTTGTTTACAAGCAACTGACGTTCACGGGCTTTATTGAAGTACTGAAAGAAACCGTGAATACCACCGCGGTTGTGGCATTGATGGTGATGGGTGTGACCGTGTTTGGCTGGATTGTGGCGCGTGAACAACTGCCGCAAATGCTGGCGGATTACTTCCTGACGATCAGTGATAACCCGCTGGTATTGTTGCTTCTTATCAACCTGTTGCTGCTGTTCCTTGGCACCTTTATCGAATCGCTCGCGTTGTTGCTGCTGTTGGTTCCATTCCTGGTGCCGGTTGCTGCGGCCGTGGGTATCGACCGGTTCACTTTGGCGTGATGGCGATTCTAAACCTGATGATCGGCATCCTGACGCCACCGATGGGCATGGCGCTCTATGTGGTCTCCCGTGTGGGTGATATTCCATTCCACACCCTGACCCGCGGTGTTATCCCGCTGCTGGTGCCACTGTTTATCGTACTGGCGCTGGTCGCTGTTTTCCCACAATTTACCTTGTTCCTGCCTGGATTGTTCCTTGGCTACGGCCAATAACACACGCTGGACAACCGGATAGACGCATTTAAGAAGGAAGTATTCATGGAAAAATTAACGGGTCTGATTGCTGCGCCCCATACACCGTTTGACCACAACAATAAGGTGAACTTTGCTGCCATTGACGACATTGCCGCGCTGCTGATTGAGCAGGGTGTGAAAGGTGCCTACGTGTGTGGCACCACAGGTGAAGGCATTCACTGTAGCGTCGAAGAGCGCAAAGCGATTGCAGAACGCTGGGTGAAGGCATCGGACGGCAAACTGAACCTTATCATCCACACAGGGCACTGAGCATTGAAGACGCCCTGAACCTGACCCGCCACGCGGAGACGCTGGATGTCTCGGCAACGTCAGCCATTGGCCCGTGTTTCTTTAAACCGGGATCCGTGGATGATCTCGTTGAATACTGCGCACAAATCGCTGCTGCGGCACCGTCAAAAGGTTTCTATTACTACCATTCAGGTATGTCTGGCGTGAACCTGGATTTGGAACAGTTCCTTATTAAAGGGGAAGCGCGTATTCCGAACCTTTCCGGAGCCAAATTCAATCACGTCGATTTGTACGAGTACCAACGTGCGCTGCGCGTATCCGGTGGCAAGTTTGATATCCCGTTTGGGTGGATGAGTTCCTACCTGCAGGTTTGGCTGTGGGTGCAGTTGGTGCGGTTGGCAGTACCTATAACTATGCTGCGCCGTTGTACCTGAAAATCATTGAAGCCTTTAAACGCGGAGATCAAACAGAAGTCACCGCACTGATGGACAAAGTGATTGCCATTATCCGCGTTCTGGTGGAATACGGTGGTGTCGCAGCAGGCAAGGCGGCAATGAAGTTGCATGGTATTGATGCGGGTAACCCCCGCACACCAATCCGCCCGCTGACAGAGGCTCAAAAGGCTGATGTCGAGGCGAAAATGCGCGACGCAGGTTTTATCAATATGTAAAAGGGTCGCAGCATGAGGGAAATTTCACCCACATGCTGCGTATTCACCGTTTTTGCAGCATTAATTTGATGGATTACGTGTCAAAGTGGCAGGCTCTTTGTTACTTTTAGCCACCCTCTAGGGTCTGTTGGCCTTTGGTGATGATTTTTGCAGCAGTTTGTGGGGGCTTTATACAAGGCAGAGGCTTTGATGTGTAGCTGGTCTACATGAGAAGCCGACAACGCAGGAGAAAGTCCCCACAAACGCTGCCCGAAGGTTCTGCCCTAAGCGTTTTATGCTTTGTTGAGGTGTATTTGCTTAGAATGCTAGGCGGCACACACCTCGCCGCGCCTAAAACGCTTATGACTAGAACAAAATTTAACCACCAAAGGTCAACAGACCCTTGGTATGTAAAAGAGGCATCTGTGAACTCGCCTAAAAATTTACTCGTCAGATTACGTTCCAACATAGAGCCACTCAGCAAAAAGTTGCGTGTGGTGGCGGACTATATACTCGAGAACGCAAACGAGGTTCAGTATCAAACGATTACTGACCTTGCCAGAAATACCGAAACCAGTGAAGCCACTGTCGTACGCCTGTGCCGCGACATGGGCTACAAAGGTTACTCTGATTTCAGGATGGCGCTGGCGGTAGATTTGTCGCAGTCCCAGCCGCGCGTATCCAACGATGCATCCGGGGATATTTGCACTGTTTCAGCGCAAAGTGCGGTTGCCAGCTTGCTGGATACGGCTGAACTGGTGGATCGTAAAGCACTGAACCGTATCTGCGACCTTGTCCATAACGCTGAATACATCAGTTGTGTGGGTGTTGGTGCTTCAAGCATTGTTGGGCATTACCTCGCGTTTCGCCTGCTGCGCATCGGCAAGCGGGTGACCATGTATGAAGATACACACCTTGCTGCCATAAACGCAGTAAGAAGTCGGGAAGGAGATTTGTGGTTTGCATTGTCCAGCTCCGGCTCAACGCGCGAAGTGATCCATGCAGTTTCCCAGGCTCACCATCGTGATGTGCCAGTGGTGGCACTCACGAACATCAGCCACAGTCCTTTGACTTCGATCTGTTCGGAAATGCTGGTAGCAGCACGCCCTGAAGGGCCTCTCACCGGCGGTGCATTTTCGTCAAAAGTTGGTGCTCTGTTGCTGGTGGATGTGCTGGTCAACACCTTGCTGGAAAACCATCCTGAGTATGCGAAATCTGTTGTCGAAACCGCTGAAGTGGTTATGCCTTTGATGCGCTGACAGCAAGAAAAACATGAGCCACCGTTAGTGGGCTTTATTTTGGCTAATCAATGAAAAATATTTTTATCGAATAGATATCAAATAAAAAATATGCGCCAATTAGGTTGTATGGCTGCAGGTCAATCAGAAGTGAAATGTTAACTTCACTAATAAGGGAACCATTACGATGAAATTAATAACTTCTTTATCCCTGGCTCTACCTTTGCTTGCTGGTCTTTCCTCTACCGCTTACGCCAATCAACACTGGCCGGACTTACCGGAAGGGGTGAAATCTGGTGTCAGCGCCCAAGTGGGTAACAAACTGTATGTAGGTCTGGGCTCCATGGAACAGCGTTTTTACATGCTGGATCTGGATCAAATGGATAAAGGTTGGCAACAGCAGGCTGATTTCTCCGGCCCGGCAAGAAGTGGTGCGACGGCTGCCGTCTTGGGTGACAGCATTTATATCTTCGGTGGTTCGGGCAAAGCCAATGCCAGCGATAAGTCGCCAATTTTGTTCGACACGGTTTACCGCTTTGATGCCAAAACAAACCAGTGGGAACAAGTGAAAACCAAAACGCCAGTAGGCTTGCTGGGCGCCGCTTCATTCTCTCCAGACAATCAGCAAATCCTCTTCTTCGGCGGCTACAACAAAGCTACTTTGACCAGTACCTCTCTGATATCAACACCACAGACAGAAAAACCAACCCAACAGGCTGGCAGGAAATCGTCGACAACTACATGGGCATGAAGCCACTGGATTATAAGTGGAACCGCCAGGTGCTGAGCTTCAACCCGAAAAACGGCAGTTGGAACGAGATTGGACAATCACCATACCTTCCAAACTGTGGCACTGCGTTGGTTGCGGAAGGTGAGAGTGCAACGCTTGTCAGCGGCGAGATCAAACCCGGTTTACGCACTGCAGAAGTTAAACAGTATCGTTTTGGCGGAGCACAGCCATGGAGCAGCATGCATGAACTTCCTGCCCCTGAAGCCGGAACTGTTCAGGAAGGGGTAGCAGGAGCGTTTGCGGGTAAGAGCAATGGTGCACTGATTGTGGCCGGTGGCGCGAATTTCCATGGCGCAAAAGCGGCTTTTGAGAGTGGCAAAATGTTCGCTCATGAAGGCTTGAGCAAAGCTACAACCCAGAAATCTATGTGCAGAAAAATGAGCTTTGGGCGCGCGTAAACAACCTGCCAGAAGGCTTGGCTTATGGCGCATCGTTTACCACGGATGATGGCGTGCTGATTGCCGGTGGTGAAAAAGCCGACCGTAGTGCCAGCAATAAGGTTTACTTGCTCGAATGGAATGGCTCGGGCGTGGATATTCATGACTAACAGGGAGTAGTGGTTATGTCGTTACAAATTGCTGAGTTTGCCCAGCTTCCGGTTGGGATAAAACATGGCGTTGGCGGTAAGTTAGGCAACCGGCTCTATGTTGGTTTGGGAGTGTCGGAAAGCAGCTTTTCTATTACGACTTGATAAGCCTGATCGCGGTTGGCAATCCGCGCCGGATTTCCCCGGCACCGAACGCAACGACGCGGTCTCGGCGGTGTGTAACGGCAAACTCTACGTCTTTTCAGGTGCGGGAAGCGAGCAAAATGGCGAGCTCCCGCCGTGTTGATGGACGGTTATGCGTTCGACCCGGTCGAAAACCGTTGGGAAAAACTGGCAAGTCAGGCTCCTGTCGGCTTTCTGGGGGCGAGTGCGTGTGAGATGTCTGAGGGCAAACTCTATTTCTGGGGTGGTTACTGCAAGGAAACCTTCGATACATTTTTAAGCCAAATCAGCGCAATGGATGCAGCTAGAGAGCCTGAACAGTATCAGGCTGTCTTCTGCGAATTTATGTCCCGCCCCATCCCGGCTTATGGTTGGAACAAAGAAATTTGGCAGTTTGATACCCAGACCGAGCAATGGCATATCGCCGCGCAAAACCCGTATCCGGCCAACTGCGGTGCTGCGCTCATCAAAGACGGTAACAAGGTTGTGTTGGTAGAAGGGGAGGTAAAGCCCGGTCTTCGCAGTTTGGAAAGCAAAGCCTTCCAATTTCAGGGTGACGGTACCATTCATCCGATGCGGTTACCGGCGATTTCAGAGACAAACAACGCTCACGAAGGACTCGCCGGGCACTTTGGCGCGCGGTTGGAAAATCATTACTTGGTGGCAGGTGGCGCTTACTTTGTCGGCAGCCAGCACAACTTCAGCCAACAGAAGCTCTACAGCCACAAAGGCCTGACTAAGCGGTATGACGATACGGTTTGGCTGTTTGATGGCAAGCAATGGGAAGCCGCGGGACAGTTGCCTGAAGGTATTGCGTATGGAACAGCCTTGACGGTTGGCGACTCGGTGATATTGCTTGGCGGCGAAAGGCAGATGGTAGCGCTGCGAGCCAGTGCGTCAGACTGACGTATCAGTAATGCGGCAAAGACTAAGGGAGAGCATTTGCTCTCCCTTTCTTATATCTATTTTTTTCTTATTTCATTGTCGGCATTGAAAACTCTGGGCCTGCGCTCAGGCCGGTTGGCCAGCGGGCGGTGATGGTTTTCATGCGGGTGTAGAAGCGTACACCATCTGGGCCATGCATGTGCAGTGGACCGAACAGTGAGCGTTTCCAGCCGCCGAAGCTGTGGAAGGCCATTGGCACTGGGATTGGCACGTTGATGCCGATCATACCAACCTGAACATTTGCCGCGAAGTTACGCGCAGTGTCGCCGTCACGGGTGAAGATTGCCGTGCCGTTTCCGTACTCGTGTTCGTTGATCAGCGCCAGCGCTTCTTCATAGCTGTCGACACGAACCACCGCCAGCACGGGGCCGAAGATCTCTTCTTTGTAGATGCGCATGCCGGGTTTGACCTGGTCGAACAGGGTGGGGCCGACAAAATAGCCGTTCTCGTTACCTGTCACCACAAAGTTGCGGCCATCAACCAGCAGCTCAGCGCCTTCTTCCACACCGGCATCAATGTAGCCGATCACTTTGTCAGCGTGTTGGCGGCTAACCAATGGGCCCATGTGGGATTCAATGGCCTCGCCAATACCTGGGCCAACTTTCAGTTCTGCAATCGCGCCTTGCAGGTCTTTCACCAGGTGGTTCGCTACTTCATCGCCCACACACACTGCAACGGAAATTGCCATGCAGCGCTCACCGGCAGAGCCATAAGCCGCGCCCATCAGCGAGTTAATCACCTGCTCTGGATCCGCATCTGGCATCACGATCATATGGTTTTTCGCGCCACCCAAAGCCTGAACACGCTTGCCGTGGGCACATGCCGTTGAGTAGATGTATTCCGCAATCGGGGTTGAGCCAACAAAGCTGACCGCTTCAATGCGTTCATCAGTCAGCAGGACATCGACAGACTCCTTGTCGCCGTTTACCACGTTGAACACGCCGTTTGGCAAGCCAGCTTCGGTTAGCAGTTCAGCCAGACGCAGCGGAACAGAAGGATCTTTCTCTGAAGCTTCAGTACAAAGGTGTTACCGCAAGCGATGGCAACCGGGAACATCCACATTGGCACCATAGCCGGGAAGTTAAATGGTGTAATCCCCGCCACAACGCCCATTGGCATCATCTGGCTGTAGCTGTCCACGCCGCGGCCGACATTCAGGCTGTGCTCGCCTTTTTGAAGGTGCGGAATACCACAAGCGAATTCCACCACTTCAAGGCCTCGGGTCAGTTCGCCTTTGGCATCGGAGAAGACTTTGCCGTGTTCTAGGGTAATAAGTTCGGCGATTTCGTCGGCATGCTGTTCCAGCAACTCTTTAAACTTGAACATCACACGGGCACGGCTGAGCGGCGGGGGTCGCGCTCCAATCTTTGAATGCTTCCTGTGCGTTGGCAATCGCGGCGCGGGTTTCGTCGGCCGATGAAAGGGCGACGTCGAGACGTTTCTCGCCAGTAGCAGGGTTGAAGACAGGGGCGGTGCGACCCGATTCAGAAGCGACACGCTCGCCGTTGATGTAGTTACCCAGAGTAGTCATGGTCATTTCCTTCGATTGGTTATTTCCCTTGATGGGTTAATCTCATTTAAGACCTAAACTTGTTTATGAACAATGGAAAATATTTACTATAAGATCTATCAAATATGATAGATCACAAGGAGCGGTGATGAGTACTCCACGATTTAACTGGGAAGATGCGCGCTACTTCCTGGCCGTGGCGCGGGCAGGGCAGATTGGCAAAGCGGCTGAAAGCCTTGGGGTTTCTGCCATTACCCTTTCCCGTCATTTATCCCATTTGCAGTCGCGTACCAAATCCCAACTGCTAATCCGTCACAACAAAGGTTTCAGCCTGACGGATGAAGGGCACAGACTGGTGGAGTATTTGGAAAGGGCAGAAGCAGAAATTGAAGCTGCCGGTGAGGTGTTCGGTTCAGATACCAACAGCATTAGCGGTACGGTGCGTATTGCAGCGCCCGAAGGCTTTGCACTCAAAATCCTCACGCCGAGTCTGCGCCAGCTTCTGGAATTACATCCACAACTGAAAATAGAAGTGGTGCCCCAATCGCCCGGTTTTTCCCTTTCACGGCGGGAGGCAGATTTGGCAGTGATGGTTGGCAGGCCAATGGAGCAGAGCCTGAAGTCTGTCAGCCTCGGCACTTACACCGTTGGGCTATTTGCTTCACAGGATTACCTCGACAGACACGGTGTGCCGGATTCACTGGAAAAGCTTGCCGACCATTGTTTGATTGGATATGTGGAAGATTTGCTGTTTACCGACAGGTTGAATATCGCCCGCTCCGTCTGGCCGCAATGGCAGTCGCAGGTGTCTATCTATTCCCCGACAGGCCAGGTTGAGGCAGTGCGTGCAGGGGTGGGTATTGGCATGTTGCATGGCTTTCTGGTGGATAAAGAATATGGGCTTATCAAGGTATTGCCGGAAGTGCAGGCGGAGAGGGAGTTCTTTTTGGTTTATCACCAGAACACTCAGCGGATCCCTAGGATTAGCTCTGTCATCGCGTTTTTGAAGGATCTGGCTCTTTCCGGCGTTTTCCTGACACCGGCCTCTTAGTACGAAGCCGGCCTGTTTTGTCTTTAGAGCAGGCGTTCAGTGTGGTTATCCTGCCTTCATTTTCATTGGTACGCCCGCCAAACGTGTTGGAAATTCAATGCTAGCGACATTTAAAAATTAGCCGGCGTTAATATGTCAAACGGCAACGTTTTTTGAATAGGAGAGTCAATGGTATCTTTATTGATGACTTCGATAAGCGTATCAACCAACAGGTCGGGCATGGCATCTACCGGGTGACACAAGGTAGCAGTGACCAAGCCTTCGCCCAAACCACCTAAGGTTGCAGGGCCGATATCACGGCAAATCACTTTAATCTTGTCGCGACGCTCTGCAGGTACCTCGCGCAATGCGCGTAAAACGCCGGAAATACCACCGCCGACGATTAAAATCCCTACCAGATCCTTTTTGGTTTCAAGCAGGTTTTTCACCATCCAATAGGCTTGCTCCGGGATTTCATGGGTCGGACGGCTTTCTTCAATGACCAACTGCGGTGCGTTCTCCCTTACATAAGAGCGGAATGCAGCATCGGCGATATCCTGGCATTGGTAGCGGTGGTTACCGATAAATACGGCGATTCGTCCCGGTTCGTGGATCATGCCAGACATCAGGTATCCGGCAGTTCTTCCCAGCTTCCAGTTATCAACCCAACATAGGCTGCGCGGTCGGTGGAAGATTGGTCAGTGATGTAACACACAACCGGCTTTCCAATTTCCTTGAGTTCCCGGATCGCATTGCCAATGACCGGGTGGTCAGAACCGATGAGCGCAACAGCGTCACACTGCTGCCCAAGTGCCTTCAGACGGGTGGCGATATTTTCCGGTGTCAGCATATCGACAAAATCTATCAGAGGATTGACGATTTCATTCGCGCGGCGGTGGCAAGCTTCGGTAATTTTTTGGCTGAACATTTGGTAGAGCGGACGGTTGGATTGTTGCATCAAAAAGCCAAAACGGTAGGTTGGCGTGGCTTCTTTGAGCCGATAATTGATAGCTCCTACGCCATAATATCCAATCTTCTCTGCCGCACTTTGCACTTTTTGTATCGTGGTATTTCGGACATTTCCTTTACCGCCCAGTATGCGGTTTACTGTGGAAATTGAAACACCTGCCTCTTCTGCAACGTCTGCAATCGTGGGTCTTTTCATCGCCTACATCCTTTCAAATTGTTTCATTCTGAATGATACGAAATGAAACAATCGTGTCATTTGCCTCAATTGATTATTTCATAATCTCACGATCTTGCTAGTCTCAAGTTAACTAGATGTAACGTCTCGGTTAAATCGAGGCGGTTTAGCTCAGTCATTGTGAAGAGGAAATAAACGATGAAAAGCCTTACCCGTACAATCGCTAAAACCGCTGTGGCTGCAGTGGTTGCTTGTGCAACCACTGTTGTTATGGCTGCTGACATCTTTGTTGTTGGTGGAAAACCGGACGATCCATTTTGGTCAATTGTTAAACGTGGTGCTGAAGATGCAGGCATTGTTGTAGAAGCGCAGGGTGGTTCAGTCACTTGGCTTGGCCCACAAAACTACAACAACCTGGGTGTGGATGCCGCAGAGCTGATCCGCCAGGCGATTTCCCAAGGCGCTGACGCTATTGTGGGCCCGGATTGGGTGCCGGAAGCGATGGATCCTGCATTCAAAGCAGTGGTTGACGCCGGTATTCCACTGATTATCTACAACGCGGGTGGTATTGGCGCGGCAGATAAACTGGGCGCGATGAACTACATCGGCAGTGACGATTACAAAGCGGGTGTGGCTGCGGCGGAATACTTCGCGAAAAACGGCGACATGAACCTGGTGTGTATTAACACTCTGCCAGGCGCGGCCAACATTGAAGCCAACTGTAAAGGGGTAACAGACGGCATCACTGCCGCCGGTGGTACTGCTGACACACTCCCTTTGCCAGCCACTTCTTTTGGCAGCTCCACCGCAGTTGCACAGGCCGTTAAAGCCTACTTGCTTAAGAATCCAAAGGTCACTGGCATCTACACCATCGGTAACGTTGATGCCAACGCTGCGATTAATGGCGTCATGCAATCAGGCAAAGTTGGTCGCGTGAAAGTGGGTGGCCTCAACATGGATGAAACCATCCTCAACAACATCAAATCAGGCAAACAACTGTTTGCGATTGACCAGCAAGGTTACCTGCAGGGTTATCTGGCGGTCGCCATTCTCAATGGCTATGTGAACTACGGTTTGACCGTTCCTACCCGTGAAATCCTGACTGGCCCAGGCATCGTCGATAAGTCGAATGTCGAAGCAACACTGGCAGGTGTAGCGAAGGGAACCCGCTAACACAAACCGCAAAGGGAACGCAGGCCGGTGGCTTTACCGGCCTGCGACTACGACAGGCAGTCGATGCAGGAGGGTCTTATGGCCTCGGCTTTTCAACATAAAGCGTCCAGCGCATCCGGGCATAATCCCAATCCGCTTCTTTCATTGGGAAGATTGTCCAACCGTCCTGAGCTTGGCTCAGTGATCGGAATGCTGACGGTTTTTATTTTCTTCATTATTGCAGCGGGGAGTGTTTTCCTTACCCCTGCAGGTTTCGCTGGTTGGCTCAATGTGGCGGCAGAAATTGGCATCGTCGCATTGCCTATCGGTTTTCTTATGATCGCGGGAGAACTCGACATTTCAATCGGGGCGGTGATCCCTGCGTCTTCATTGACGCTGGCAGTGGTCTCCGGACACTTCGGCCTGCCGGACATCGTCGGTGTGATAGCTGCACTCAGTTTTGGTTTGCTGGTGGGTTATCTCAATGGCTGGCTGGTGCTGAAAACCCAGGTTCCATCGCTGATTGTCACCATAGGTATGATGTTTGGCGTGATGGGGTTGACCCTGGGCGTGTCGGTATTGCTGACAGGTTCAACCAGCACGGCAATCATCCCGGGTGACACAGCGCAGTTCTTACTTGGCCAGTTTGTTGGCGGCATGTTTCAGGTCACCATTTTTTGGTGGATAGCCTTTATCGCTGTCTTCTTCTATGTCCTCCATGTTTCCCCGTTTGGTAACTGGATCTATGCACTGGGTGGCGACAGGGACAGTGCGCGTAACGCAGGTATTCCTACTGCCACGCTCACCAAATCACTCTTTATGTCCAGCGGCTTTTGCGCAGCGTTTGTGGGTGTTTCACAAGCCATGGTGTACCAAAGTGCGCAAGTTGCCGGTGGTCAGGCGTTTATCTTCAACTCAATCATGTGTGTGGTTATCGGCGGTGTACTGCTGACCGGCGGGTTTGGTTCTGTGGTCGGTATCGTCGTCGGCACCATCACATTCTCCATGGTGAATCAGGGCATCTATTTCACCGATTTCAATCCCAATCTCGGCAGCATCATCATCGGTGCGCTTTTGTTAGTGGCTGTACTGACCAATGACATGTTCAGACGTATGGCCCTCAGTTACTCCAGCAAGAAGAAGGGGTAAGCACCATGAATTCTTCCTTTATCCAACGACTCATCATGCGTCCGCAAGCCGGTTCGGTCATGAGTCTTATTGCAGTCATCCTGTTCTTTGTTGTCTTCGGTGGCGCGCAGCTTGGCAACATGATGGGCGCAGCGAGCTGGGTCAATCTGGCAGCAAACCTCGGTGTGGTGGCATTGCCCGTCGGCCTGTTGATGATTTCCGGTGAACTGGATATCTCGATTGGCGCGATGATCCCGGCAGGATCCATGACAGTCGCCATTGTCTCCGGTTACTACGAACTGCCTATTGTTGTCGGCATTATCGCAACCTTAGGGCTCGGTGTATTGGTTGGTCTGGTCAATGGCATCCTGACTGTGCGCACGTCCGTGCCTTCACTGATTGTCACCCTAGGCACCCTAGTAGCCATGCAAGGTGTGGTGCTGAGTGCTTCGGTACTGCTGACTGGCAACGCCAGTGTCGCGCTTTCCGCACCGGAGTGGGCAAAATCGATTTTCGGCCAGCTGATCGGCGGCAGCTATCAAATCATCATCCTTTGGTGGATTGGGCTGACCTTGGTTTACCAGTTTGTTGTCCACTACACCCGTTACGGCAACTGGATTTTCGCCATGGGCGGCGACAGGGACAGCGCCCGCAACGCAGGCATCCCAACCAATAAACTCACTATCTGGCTGTTTGTGCTTTCTTCTACCAGCGCCGCGTTTGTCGGTATGTGTGGTGCGATTTTGTTCAACTCAGCGCAAGTATCCGGCGGCATGAACTACATCTTCAACACCATCGTGTCGGTGGTGGTGGGCGGTGTGCTGCTGACCGGTGGCTTTGGCTCAATACTGGGCATTTTCTTTGGCACCCTGACGTTTGCCATCGTGACCCAAGGTATTTATTTCACAGACATCGAACGTAACTGGTCGAGTCTCATCATCGGTGTGATGTTGCTTGCCGCCGTTGTTCTCAACAACAGCTTCCGCAAGATGGCACTTTCTTCAAAGTCAAAGAAACAACAGGTTAAGAAACAGGGGGCGACAGTATGAGCACGCCAGTTCTCGAATTACGGAATGTAAACAAATCCTTTGGCCCGATTGATGTACTGCACGATATCTCTCTCAAAGTACGTGCTGGGGAAGTGCTTTGCCTGCTGGGTGACAACGGTGCCGGTAAGTCCACGCTGATCAAAACCCTGGCCGGCGTACATGAACCCACCACAGGAAAAATCCTGATGGATGGGGAAGAAGTGACGTTTACCCGTCCGAAAGATGCGGCAGACCGCGGTATTTCGACTGTGCACCAATTCGGCGGCACTTTCCCGCTGATGACGATTGGCCGCTCTTTCTTCGTCGGTGTTGAGCCAACCAAGAAAATTGGCCCGTTCACGGTATTCGACCGCAAAACCGCCAACGAAACCGCGGTAAAAGCAGTGCGTGAATTTGGTATTACCCGTATTGATGACGGCGATCGCTTGATTGGCGGTTTGTCCGGCGGTGAACGCCAGTCGTTGGCGATTGCCCGTGCCGTGCACTTCGGTGCCCGTGTATTGATCCTCGATGAGCCACGGCCGCTTTGGGTGTAAAAGAAGCGACTCACGTTCTGCGCATTATCTTCGAAGCGCGTAAACGTGGCCTCGCGGTGATCTTCATTACCCACCAGGTCATGCATGCCATGACAGTTGGCGACCATTTCGCGGTGCTGATCCGCGGGGCACTCGCCGCTGATTTCCGCAAAGGGGAGAAAACCCGCGAGGAAATCACTGACCTGATGGCAGGCGGTGAAGCCATGGCCGATCTGGAAGGCGAGATCGAAAGCTATATGTCTGAGCACGCAGGGCATCCGCCACCACCGGCTCACTGACAACAACTGAATTTCCACACATTTAATTGATTAGGAGAATGCTTATGAAGATCGCTCTCGACCCCTTTATGCACCGACATTTGAGTCTGGAACAGTTGCCGTCAAAAGTGGCTGAGCTTGGCTACGAGTGGATTGAGTTAAGCCTCGTGGTGATTTCCTTGAATGGTTCAAAGCGCCGCGTGTCTTCCCAGACCGCATGAAGTCATTCAAAAAAGCGCTGCGGGATTCCAACGTCGGCATTGCTTCACTGTTGCCTATGTACCGTTGGGCGTCCAACGATGAAGACGAACGTAAAGCGGCGATCAAGCACTGGAAACGCGCCATTGAAATCGCAGTGGAGATGGAAGTGGATACCATGAACTCTGAGTTCGGCCGTGGTCCTCATCCTGATAAAGGCACCTGTTATTGCTGCCACACCGGTCCATGATTGAAGCGTGTGAAGACGCATGGTGGCGGTCAATGGACGAGTTGGTGCCCATCCTTGAACGAGAAGGCATCAAGCTGCACATCGAACCGCATCCGGAAGACTGGGTCGAGACTCTGCAACCGTCGGTGGATCTTATCCGCACCGTGAACTCGCCAAACGTGAAGTTCCTGTACTGCACACCACACACCTTCTACTTCGGTGACGACACGGTTGCCATGTTGAAAGAGTGCGCAGACTTGCTGGCTCATGTTCACATTGCCGATACCTTCAACCACAAAGCAAGTTCAGGCCTTCGTTACATCATCAACCCACCGGGCTCAGCGGCACGCGTGCACCAGCATTTGAATATCGGCCAAGGCGAAGTGCCTTGGGACGACTTCTACCGCACCCTGGGTGAAATCGGCTTCGACGGCATCATGACGGCCTGTGTGTTCGCATGGGAAGAAAAAGCGGACGAAAGCGGCATCTTCATGCGCAGCGAAATGCAGCGCTACGTCGATAAGTACTTTAAGTAAGGAGCCAGCATGGGTCTGAAAGTAGGAATTATCGGTACCGGCATGATAGGTCAGGATCATATCCGACGCCTGACCCAAGTGCTCAGCGGTGTCGATGTGGTTGCGGTGACAGACATTGATCAGGCGCGGGCAGCCAGCGCGGCTCCGGAAGGCGCGGCGGTGTTTGACTCACCCCACAATCTGATTGGTTCGGAATCGGTCGAAGCGGTGGTGATTTGTTCTTGGGGTGCCGCACATGAAGAACAGCTTCTGGCGTGTATTGAGGCGGGCAAACCGGTGTTTTGTGAAAAACCGCTGGTGACCTCAGAAGCCGCTGCGCTTCGTGTCATGGAAGCCGAAGTCGCCTATGGCCGTCGTCTGGTTCAGGTCGGCTTTATGCGCCGTTTTGACAGCGATTACCGCCGCCTGAAAGCCGTAATTGATGGCGGCACCTTGGGCGCGCCTTTGATGTACCGCTCAGTACACAGAAACGCCAGCGTACCGGAAGGGTTGTATACCTCTGAAATGCCGTTGAATGACACTCTGGTGCATGACGCAGACATTTCCCGCTGGCTGCTCTCCGATGAAATTTCAGCGGTGGAAGTTCGCCTGCCACGCCGCTCGACACAAGGTGGCGATCTGCGTGACCCGACATTGGTCATGCTGCACATGGACAGCGGCGTGATTGTTGATGTCGAGATCTCAGTGAACATCGCGTACGGCTATGACATCCGCGGCGAAGTGAGCTGTGAGCGCGGTGTCGCTGCATTGCCAAACCGCCCAGCTACTGTGATTTCTGACATGCACGGTATCCGTCAGGCAATTCCGGAAGATTGGCGCGAACGCTTTATCGAAGCCTACGACCAAGAATTCCGCGAGTGGATTATCGCAGCGGGTAATGGCACCGCGGCGGGTCCAAGTGTCTGGGATGGTTATGTGTCGACACTGACTGCAGACGCGGCGCTTAGAGCCGTTGTCAGCCAATCACGGGAAATGCTGCATAAGGTTGAAATGCCAGCGCTTTATCGAGTTTAGAAAACGTTGAGGGTAACTCTTTTGCGTGTCGTCGTGTGTGAAGGATAACAAAATGAAATTGTCGATTTGTACTGATGTGATGGGCAACCTGTCGTTTACAGAAATGCTGGATAAATGCGTCAGCCTCGGCGTTGAAGGTCTGGAAATGACCGGCGGTGGTTGGTCGCCAGCGCCACACTTCAGGGCGGATGAGCTTCTCAAAGACAAAGGCCTGCTGAGACAAAAGCTGGCTGAAATTGACGCGCGCGGTTTGGAAATTGCGGCGCTCAACTGTTCGGCTAACCCGCTTGATCCGGGTGCGATGGGCAAACGCCACCG
Source organism: Enterovibrio sp. JCM 19048 (assembly GCA_001310415.1). Taxonomy (GTDB): domain Bacteria; phylum Pseudomonadota; class Gammaproteobacteria; order Enterobacterales; family Vibrionaceae; genus Enterovibrio; species Enterovibrio paralichthyis. The sequence goes on from BAXE01000007.1 coordinate 62,051, forward strand.
TCAGGAAATGGAAGACACCATTCGTCTGGCCGGTGAAATTGGCGTGAAGAAAATTGTCACTATGTCTGGTCTGCCGGAAGCGGCACCGGGTGACAGCGTGCCGAATTGGCTGGTTTACACCAAGAGCTGGCCGGATGAAATGCCGGAGCGTGACCGCTATCAGTGGGAAGACCGCGCATTTCCGCTCTGGCACGATTTAGTGAAACTTGCCAAAGAAGTCGGCGTCGAAAAGTACGCGCTGGAAAACTTCTCCGCCATGTTGGTCTGGAACCCGGAAACCCTTTTCCGTCTGCGCGATGAAGTCGGCCCTATGGTGGGGATGAATCTTGACCCAAGTCACCTGTTCTGGAAAGGCGCAGATCCTATCGCTTCTGCCCGTGCTTTGGGCGATGCGATTCACCATGTTCATGGCAAAGACACCCGCATTGAACGCGGGTTGGCGGACATCAATGGCTTGCTGGAACTGCGTGAAGTCACTGATGTGAAAAACCGCAGCTGGAACTATGTTGCTGTAGGTGCAGGGCACGATCTGCAATGGTGGAAAGAGTTCTTCTCTGTGGTCGGCATGATGGGCTACAACGGCTGGGTATCGCTGGAAATGGAGGACTTCACCATGTCAACCGAGCAGGGTATTCAATCGTCCGTTGATGCGCTGAAAGCCAGCATTATTCGTTGATCTTTATTCAGCAAGGAAACCGTGGGATCTGCCTGAACATCAGGTGAACTGGCATTGAATCCGGGCAGGTCATCACTCGAGGGAAATGGCAATGAAAACGATACGACTAACCGCAGCCCAGGCCATGATCAAATGGTTGTCCGTTCAAATGAACGAAGAGGGTGAGCGTTTTATCGAAGGAATGTGGGCGATTTTCGGTCACGGTAATGTCGCAGGGCTGGGTGAAGCGCTGCACGGGGCGGGCGAGTCGTTTCCAACCTGGCGCGGACAGAATGAACAAACCATGGCCCACGCGGCGATTGCCTATGCAAAAACCAAAAAGCGTAAACGTGCACACGCGGTGACGTCTTCCATTGGGCCAGGCTCGACCAACATGGTCACGGCAGCCGCGTTGGCGCATGTTAACCGACTGCCAGTGTTGATGGTGTGTGGCGATGTGTTTGCCAACCGCCGTCCTGATCCGGTGTTACAGCAAATTGAAGATTTCGATGATGGCACAGTCAGTGCCAACGATGCCTTTCGCCCTGTGGTGCGTTATTTCGACCGCATCACCCGCCCTGAACATTTGCTGACTTGTCTCCCGCGAGCGTTGGCAGTGATGACAGACCCAGTCAATTGCGGCCCCGTATGTCTGGCATTTTGTCAGGACGTACAGGCCGAAGCCTATGACTATCCTGAAGCTTTCTTCCAGCCCAAAACATGGCGTATCCGCCGACAGTCTCCGGACGCCCGTGAAGTCTCAGACATTGCAGACATGATCAAAGCGGCGAAGCAGCCTGTGATTGTCTCTGGTGGCGGTGTGATTTACTCAGAAGCAGAGGCAGATCTTGCGGCTTTTGCCGAGCGTCACAACATTCCATTTGTGGAAACACAGGCAGGCAAGGGCGGAAACAGTTGGGAGAATGAATTCAACTTTGGCTCACCAGGTGTGACAGGCTCTCAATGCGCAAACGCCTTGTGTGAAGCGGCGGATTTAGTGATTGGTGTCGGCACACGCTTTCAGGATTTCACCACAGGCTCGTGGGCGCTGTTTAAAAACGGTGACCGCCGACTGATTTCTATCAATCTTCATGGCTACGACGCGACCAAACATGGCTCAGTGCCTTGTGTGGGGGATGCCAAAGTGACGCTGGCAGCGCTTTCTGGTGTGTTAGGTGACTTTAAAGCGCCAGCGTTTGATGGGGGTTCCCGTCAGGATTGGCTGGATACTGTGAAGCGTGTGACAGCGTCACCGGAAGATATGCAAAAATTGCCTTCCGACGCGCAGGTAATTGGTGCGGTTCAGCGGGTTTCGCAGGACAACACGGTTGCATGTGTGCGGCTGGCACCATGCCCGGTGCCTTACAGGTATTGTGGCAGGCGGCGCAAAGCGGTTACCACATGGAATATGGCTTTAGCTGTATGGGCTATGAAGTGGCAGGCGCCATGGGTATTAAACTGGCGCGGCCGGAAAAAGAAGTGATCTGCTTTGTGGGTGACGGCTCTTACATGATGGCGAACTCCGAGCTGGCAACGGCGGTGATGCGTCGCGTGCCGTTTACCATTGTGCTGACAGACAACCGTGGCTATGGCTGTATCAACCGCCTGCAAATTGAATGTGGCGGTGCAGAGTTCAACAATATGTACAAAGACAGCAATGTTGAAGTGCAACCGGAAATTGACTTTGTGGGCCATGCCAAATCCATGGGGGCGCACGCCGAAAAAGCTGCAAACATCGCCGAACTGGAAGCGAAAATCATCGAAGCGCGCTCACGCAATATTCCTTCCGTGATTGTGATTGATACCGAAGCGGTATCCGGCACAGGCGCGGGTGGTCACTGGTGGGATGTCGCCGTACCCGAAGTGGGTGGCCCTGAGCGTCTGGAAAAAGCGCGAGAACATTACCAAAGCAACGCTGCTAACCAGCGCACCTTTGACTGATGGATGATGGTGATGCAAAGGGCGATTAACCAGCGAAGCGCAAAACACCTGCCGTTTGAAGCGTTCCTTGATTTAGCGGCTGCGACGAATTGCGTGGGTGTTGAGCCGCGCAATGATCTGGGACGGCCACTGTTTGACGGCATTGCGCCGTCTGTGGCAGCGGAGTTGGCGAAGCAACGTGGGCTGCGAATATTGGCGCTTGGTGAGATTTATCCATTCAACAACTGGAACCGGGAGCGTGAAACGCAGGTGAGGGTGTTGCTCGATGCGGCCATTGAATCTGGGGCGGAGTCCATCATTCTGATCCCGGAAGTGAATCTGGCGCAAACCCATACCAGACAACTTACCGCCGCCACAGTTTCAGCAATGGATGCTATTGCCTACATGCTCGAAGGGACAGGTGTGACCGGGTTGATTGAGCCAATTGGTTTTAACAGTTCTTCAATCCGCACGCAGGCTGATGTTGTGCCGCTAATGACTGCATTGGGTAAAGATAATCCCTTCAAGCTCATACACGATACGTTCCAGCACTTTATTTCCGGAGACAATGACTACTTCGCGGAGCACATTGCGACGGTGCAAATCTCCGGTGTTTCAGACCCCACAGTGGTTTTGGACGAATCGCAGGATGGGCACCGCGTATATGTTGAGGCGGAAGATCGCTGCGAAAACATCGCGCAGTTGAAAGCACTGTTCAGCAGGGGCTTTGACGGGCCAGTTTCCTTTGAAACCACAGAGGTCGCTTTGCTGGATGCACCGGATTTAGAAGCGCAAATGCGAAAGTCATTTGAATACATAGAACGTAGGTTGGCTGAGTAACAGGGTTCACGGTTTTACGGCAGCCACAGGACAATTTTTGGAGGGAAACAATGTCAAAATTACTGGTTAAACCGGGCGCACCTGACAGCGACGGCCGTATTCTTAAAATCACCCCTGAATCGGCCGGTTGGTCATTTGTGGGCTTTGAAGTGTTCAACATTAAAGCCGGGGAAACCCTGACCCAAGGCACTGGCGATCAGGAAGCGTGTCTGGTTCTGCTCAGCGGCAAGGGCGATGTCGCAGTGGGTGCGGAGACTTGGCATGACATTGGCGAACGCATGGATATTTTCGAGCAAATCCCGCCTTGGGCGGTGTATGTGCCTAACGACAGCGAGTGGACGCTCAAAGCCAACACTGACGTTGAACTTGCGGTCTGTAAAGCACCGGGATTTGGCAACCATCAAGCGCGTTTGATTGAGCCGGATCCGAGGAAAGTGTCTGTACGCGGGGAAGGTGCCAACACCCGTCATATTCACGATATTTTGCCGGACTGGGATGAAAACGCCGACAGCCTGTTGGTGGTGGAAGTGTTTACGCCATCGGGTAATTGGTCGAGCTATCCGCCACATAAACACAGCGTGGATAATCTGCCGGAAGAATCCATCCTCGAAGAAACCTATTACCACCGCATCAACCCCAAGCAAGGCTTTTCGTTCCAGCGGGTTTACAACGATGATCGCACTTTAGATGAAACCATGGCGGTAGAAGATGGCAACGTGGTGATGGTTCCGGAAGGCTATCACCCCGTCGGAGCGCCGTATGGTTACGACCTGTATTACCTGAATGTGATGGCGGGACCAAAACGTGTCTGGAAGTTCAAAAACGACCCGGATCATGAATGGATGCTAAATAAGAAGTAACATCCCAACGCATACTGAATACCAAAAAGACTGAAGCCGCTGGTGGAAAATGCTCGCCACCTGCGGCTTCTTTGGCTTTGTACGAGGCTGGAGATATTGAATTCGATCTCTGTTCGTCAGCAGAAATTATTCAACAATATGTTTCTGTGTGGAATTGTCTTTCTGGCAGAGATGACCTAATACGCCTTACACTTAATTCATCATATGAGGAATTAATTCTCGTTCCTGTCCTGCCTCCTGCCATTATCGCTAAGGAATGGATCATGAAACTGTTAATGCCTGTCACTCTTGTGCTCACACTCCTTACTGCCTGCTCAGGCGAAAGCAACCAGCAGGCTTTGGGGACGCTTGAGCGTGACCGTGTCACATTATCTGCGACCGAAAATGAAATCATCCGTGCCTTGCCAATCAAAGAGGGCTCCGAGGTGGTGGAAGGCGATGTGCTAGTGGAGCTGGATACCAAAAACCAAGAAGCCGTGCTTGCCCGTGCTGTGGCAGAAAAAACGAAAGCGTCAGCCTATCTATTGAAGCTCACCAACGGCGAACGGCCGGAAGATATTGCTGCCGCGCAGGCGAGGGTTGACCGCGCTCAGGCACAATTGGTTGAAGCGCAGAAAAACTACGAAAGGAAATCTGAACTGGTCAGAAAAACAGCTGATCAGTCGCTCGGATGAAGATACGGCCTTAGCGGGGCGTGATTCAGCCCGCGCAGAACTGGATTCGGCAAAAGAAGAGTTTTTAAAGCTGACTTCCGGGTCCCGTCCGGAAGATATCGAACAGGCCAAAGCTGCTTGATGGCGGCAGAAGCAGAAGTGGCACTGCAACAGCAAAAACTGTCAGACCTGACGGTTGTTGCAACCCGCGACGGAGTGTTGGATACCTTGCCCTATAACCTTGGGGAACGTGTGCCGCTGAACGGCATTGTGGCAGTGATCCAGGCCAGCCGGATTCCTTACGCCCGCGTTTATGTCCCTTCCACCCATCGCGTCAACATGGTGCCGGGAAAAACGGTGACTGTGCATGTTGATGGTGTAGACGCGCCTTTTGACGGCACCGTTCGTTGGGTGGCAACCGAACCTTCCTTTACGCCTTATTATGCGCTGACTGAAGAAGACCGCTCCCGGCTGATGTATCTGGCTGAAATCGATTTAACCGATAACGCTGCATCCTTGCCTTCCGGCATTCCTGCTCAGGTGGATTTGGTGGAGCAGGCTGATGACTGAATACGCTATCCGCGCTGAAAATGTGGTGAAAAGGTTTGGCGATTTTGCTGCCATCAATAATATCACCCTCAATGTCCCCAAGGGGAGTATCTACGGTTTTTTGGGCCCAAACGGGTGCGGTAAATCGACCACTATCCGGGTGCTGACTGGCTTGTTGCATCCTTCTGACGGAAAGGTGGACGTGTTGGGGCTGGAGATACCGCGCCAGTCTGAACTGCTGAGGTTGAAAATTGGCTACATGACGCAAAAGTTTTCCCTCTACGACGATTTGAGCGTGGAGGAAAACCTGGAATTTATCGGCCAGATCTTCGGTATGCCGCGCAGTGAACTCAAAGTCCGCATCAACGAACAGCTCAAAACCTACGGCCTCGACCAGCGCCGTAAACAGCGCGTAGGCGGCATGAGTGGTGGACAGAAACAACGGCTTTCGCTTGCGGCAGCGACCATGCATAAACCTGAACTCCTGTTTCTGGATGAGCCGACTTCTGCGGTTGACCCGGAAAACCGCCGCGAGTTTTGGGAGCAGTTGTTTGACCTTTCCGACCAAGGCACCACGATTCTGGTGACGACCCATTACATGGATGAAGCTGAACGCTGTCACCGTCTGGCGATTATGGAATCCGGTGAAATCCGTGCAGACGGTGAGCCGGAAACCTGATGGCACAAATGGGCGTGAACATCGTCGAGGTGAAAGCTGACAACCTGAGAGCACTGAAAGACAAAGTGATGGCGCGGGATGAAGTACGCTCAGCGGCGCAGTTGGGGGTTCGCCTCCGTATCCTGATTTATCAGAACGTGCAGCAGCCCATTGAATGGCTGAAACAGACTTTCCCTGAGCTAGCGTCTGCAGAGATGAACATTGCCAGACCCAGCCTCGAAGATGTGTTTGTCAGTGTCACCGGGGAGGGACGACAATGATCCCATCCTTGGCACGCATGAAAGCCATCATCGTTAAAGAGTTCCGGCAACTCTCCCGTGATCGCATTACCTTCGGCATGGTGGTGATGATCCCGCTTATCCAGTTGCTGTTGTTTGGCTTTGCGATTAACACAGATATTCGCAATATCCCTGTGGGTGTGGTGGATCAAAGCGGCAGCACCGCTGGCCGCGTGGTGACAGAGTCGGTCAAAGTCACCCAGGTTGTGTCGGTGAAAGAAACCTTTGCAACGCCTCAGGAAGCACAGAAGGCGATTGAAGATGGGAGGGTTCGTGCTGTCCTCATTCTGCCGGACGACCTGACACAACGTATTGTCGATGGTCGTGAGATAGGTCAGTGGCTGGTGGATGGTTCGGACACCATGATCAGTTCGGCGATCATGGCATTGCGCAATATGCCGTTAACGGATTTTGATTTCGATATCAGGCCGGCACCTTCAAAGACCTTCGAAGTGGCGCTGTTTTACAACCCCAGCAGGCGGTCAGCAGTCAATATTGTTCCAGGCTTGTTGGGGGTGATCCTGACTATGACCATGATCCTTTTCACCAGCGCTGCCATTGTGCGCGAACGAGAGCGGGGCAATCTGGAACTGCTTATCACCACGCCGGTTCATTCTATCGAGTTGATGGTGGCGAAGATCGTCCCGTACATTTTCGTCGGCCTGATCCAGGTATTTATCATTTTAGGGTTGGGGCACTTCATCTTTGCCGTGCCCATCAACGGAGCAATTAGCCAGATATTGCTGGGTACCTTGCTGTTTATCGCTGCAAGCCTGACTCTGGGGCTGGTCATTTCCACCATCGCCAATACCCAGTTGCAAGCGATGCAGATGACGGTATTTATCCTGTTGCCCTCCATTTTGTTATCTGGGTTTATGTTCCCGTATGAAGGCATGCCAGTGGCAGCCCAATGGATTTCGGAAGCCCTGCCTGCCACCCATTTCATGCGGATGATCCGCGGTATTGTGTTGCGCGGCGCTGATTTAGTGGATTTATGGCGCGACACGTTATGGCTGGCAGGGTTCACTGTGCTTGGATTGTTGGTCGCTTCAAAGCGGTTTAAGAAAACGCTTGATTGATCATCGGTTTGATAAGGACGCGGTTATTTCTGTCTATCGGGCTGGGCGATAGCGTATAGTGTTCGCGGTATCGGAAAGTTAATTAGGAACCACAATGAAAAAATCGATCACTGCACTGATGCTTGTTGCTGCACTGACAGGCTGTGATGAAGCAAACAAAGCGATTGATAAGGCACAGGAAGCGGCAACCAAGGCCGTCGACAGTGTGCAGGAACAAATCGAATCTGTTGATCTCAGTGAGTTGAACATTGAATCGCTGCAAGGTGCGACGGAATCTGCCAGGAGCTGGCTGAATCTCTGAAAGAAGCGGTTGATGTTGATTTTACCGATACATCAGCGTTGCAGGAAGTCAGCGACCAGATTGCCAACTCTTACGCTTGCCTGGTGGATGCGACCTCAGAAAGCACAGCAGAAAAGATGCTGAACAAGTTTATGGCTGTGATTGGCAATGAAGAATCGCAATCTCTGATTGAGAAAGCGATTGATAAGGCTAAAGCGGCGCAAGAGTGTGTGATGTAACCTAACTCGTTACTCCCGAACAAAAAGGCTGACAGTGTTCAGCCTTTTTTGTATCTGAGTTGCGACTTGACTAAGTGTCCATCCGGACTAGCTTCGATGCTAACAGGGATAAAGACATACAAGGATTGTAAATGACCGAAAAGGTGTTCTGGCTGATCCGTATTTAACGGAAATCACCGCCAACGTGACCCACATTCATGGCAACGAAGTGGAACTGTCCCGCACAGTGTTTTACGCAGAATCTGGCGGGCAGGAGAGCGATACCGGCACGATCGGCGGCGTTCCCGTCATTAACGCGCGCAAATCAGGCCATGGGATTATTTATACCCTGGAGTCGGCACCGGGTTTTGCTGTCGGTGACGAGGTTGTCTGCAAGATTGACTGGCCTCGACGTTACGCCCTGATGAAGCTGCATTTCGCTGCGGAAGTGGTGCTTGAGCTTTTCACCCAGCGCTTTGATGGGATAGTCAAAATCGGTGCTCATATCAGTGAGGACAAAAGCCGGGTCGATTTCGAGTGGCCAGAAAATATCACGCCGCTCCTTGCACAAATGGAATCAAAGGCGCAGGCTTTGCTTGATGCAGATTCGCCCATTGAAAGCGCCTTCTCGGATGAAGCATTGGGGCGAAGATACTGGCAGGTGGATGGCTTTGCCAAAGTGCCCTGTGGTGGCACACACCTCAAACGAACAGCGGAAGTCGGTAACATCAAACTCAAACGCAAAAACATTGGCAGAGGGAAAGAGCGGGTTGAGATTTTGCTGGATTCCTGAAGGGTTACAGTGAGAAATCAGGCGTTTTTGATCAGAAATGAGCCAGTCCCGCACTTTCTATTCTCTACACTCAATGCGTTGAACAAGCCAAAAATTGGAGATGTGAAATGACAACAATACGGGCAACGATGCAAACCAGTGATGTATGGAACCACCTCAAAACTGAGGATGATCTTCCAGAAGGTTTTACTTTCAGGGGCACATTGCCGACTGACCCGGACGGTATTGAAACCATGTTGGAGGCTTGGAATGCAGGTACATCCGAACCACCACACTCACATCCTGGCGATGATATGACCATTATCTGTGAAGGTGAAATGCGTGTGCAGTTTTACAACCTTGATGACGGCACTTTGGTCAAAGACGGCCCGGAAGAAATCTATGTTGAGGGTGACACGGCTTACATCCATAAAGGCCAAATCCACAGTGTGAAATACGTGAAGGATTGCCGCCTTGTTTATATTCACAGCGGCACGTTTGACTTTATCGAAAGCGATTTACCTGTTGCCTAACCCCCGGTAACGGTTCTTGAGATGGCAGACAATGAAGTCTGCCATTTTTGTATCCCGTTAAAAATTTCCAAAGCGGGGGGAGAGGGGCTTTATGTTTGCGCCCAGCGTCAGTCCGCAAACTTAGCCAGTAGTGCAATACATTTTTCCGTCACCACTTTTCCGTTTTCGCCCATGCCCGCGGTGATAATGGCCCCTTCTTTGAGCATGCAAACCATATCAAGCAGAAGCGGATCGTCGCTTTTCAGGTGACGTGCAATCAATTCCCTGACTTCACGTTTGTGGCTGCGGCAAAGCCGGAGAATTTCAGTGTTTGATTCACTGAATTCGGCCGATGTATTAATAAACAAGCAGCCGCGAAAATCGCCTAGCATTGGCTCTTTACTGCAAAACCAACTTCCCAACGCTGAAAATAGGGTGTCGATGACGTCACGATCGTTTTCTGCACCTGAAAGTTTCTGCTCCAACCACGCCATAAATACAGTGTGTCGCTGTTGAAGTGTCGCGAGAACCAACTCTTCTTTGCTTTGAAATTGCGAATACAAGGTTCGTTTGGCGACACCAGAGACATTGAGTATCTCGTTGATCCCAATGGAGTTAATGCCATTTTTGTAGAAAAGATCTAAGGCGGTATCTATCAGAACTTGACGCTTCTGGCTCATGTTGGCCCTCCTTATAACGGCATATTGACAAAGGTAGACCAATCTGTCTACTCTAAAAAAGTAGACAGATTGGTCTACCTCATTAAAAGGAATTGATATGAACCAAACTATTTTGTCAGTGGTTGCGGGGTGGCTGCTTTTCTCTCACTGAGTGTGATTTCACTTCTCGATGCTTCGTTGGGTGAGGGGCTATTGCTCATGGCTCCTTTTGGTGCGACCGCAGTGTTGGTCTTTGGCGTACCGGAAAGTCCGTTAGCCAGCCGAAAAATGTGATTGTCGGGCATCTCATCACCGCATTTATCGGCGTGTTATTCACCCAGTATGTGGCGTAACGCCGCTGACGCTGGCATTGGCCACGGGAATGGCTATCAGCGCTATGTTGTTGACCAAAACAACGCATCCGCCAGCGGGGGCAAATCCAATCCTGATTATGCTAGCCGGACAAAGTTGGTCGTTTTTAGTGATGCCAGTTTTGTTGGGATCTGTTTTGATTGTTCTGATGAGTAAAAGCACACAATTGCTGTTAAGATGGTGGGCGAATTAATAGCGTGCGGATAGAAATTTTGAGGTTGGGATAACACACGACGCCCAGACTTAAACGTTAGCGAGGGCGTCGTATTTAAGGGTTTGCAGGGGCGATTTATGGCGAGCAGAAAAGCGCGAAGCTCTCAGGAGTGTTCTCAAAGCCTTGCTCTTGCGCCAGTTCCCACGAGCGTCGCATTGGTTTGTTGTCTCGCACCATGCATACCCGGCCGAGCCAATACAGCCATGCTCATCTTTATCTGCGCCAACCTTCGGTGATTCTTGTGTCACCGAGCAGGCTGACAAAAGAAAGGCAGCCCCGGCTACAAGGTTCAATCTACGCATATTCCGTTTCTCCCATACAGGAAACATTTAGCTTGTCAGTCCAACTTTATGCCAGAGGTTCTTCCTCTGGCAAACACTGATTGCTGCTTGTTACGTGCCTGTTATCGGCTATCCGTAAATCAAAAAAGAGTGGAATAATTAAAGCCTGGGAGTAGGATTCAGCTTTGGCTTTCGCAACAATCTCAAATTGTCACAGTGGTATTCAAGATGTATCCCCACGAACGCACCAGAGGCGTATTATTTTCCCTCGGCATGGGTTTGCCGATCCTTTATGGCGCACTGGCGCATCAATATCTTCAAGCGGCGTTTATGTGTTTAGGGGCTTTGCTGGCCCTGTTACTTGATCCGCGCAGTCAGGCGTTAAAGCAGCTGACCGCAATCGTTGTTGGCGTTCTGGCTGTCATCCTTGCCGCCGCATTGGGGCTGAATCTGGTTGGGCACCAATACCTTGCCATTGCCGCCTTGATGATATTCGGCTTCCTTGCTGGGCAACCCAAACCTGAACATGCCTACTGGGGTTTGCTCGGGAAATATCTGGCGACGGCGCTGTTGTTGGCACAACTCGGTTTTCCTGCCACAGTGGAAGTTGGCAAAGCCTATTTCTCCGGCGCATTGCTGGCAGTCGTACTGATTGTGTTGCAGGGTTGGCTTCACAAAACCCATGAGACTGCCCATTCACCCAATGATGAGTTTTTCCAAATCATCAAAGGGGATACCAACGGCCCGCTTTATGGCTTTACCTTACCTCTGACCATTCTGGTCGCCACCCTAAGCGCGAACTGGCTCCATGTATCTCAACCGGGGTGGGTTGGCCTGACTATTCTGTTTGTTATGCATATCAACGACAGGCTTTCCTGGCATCACCTGTGGGATCGTATTGTCGGTACGCTGCTTGGTATCATCATTGCCTACGTTGCGGTGAGATATATTCCCCAATCTGCATTGGCGCTTGTGGTGGCCGTATTTGCCTTCTGGATCCCATTCAGTCTGCGTAAGAGCTATATGTTGTTCAGTCTGGCGATCACGGTAACGGTAATGGTGGCGATTAACTTTGCTCTGTTCCCGAAAGGCGACTTAGAACTCATGCAGTGGCGCTTCTTCGATACCGTGATTGGCTGTTTCTGGGTGGCAGTAGCCTTGATGATTACCCACGCCTCCATGCCAGAAAATAAAGCTTTGCGGGAAATGGAATAAATAAGCCAGCAAGGAAGCTGGCTAATCAGTAAAACCGAAAATAAAGAAGTGAAGAACGCCGTTACAGAAAATAGGATTTTTTATTTGAACGGTGAAATATGCGTGCTTCATTCTGTTGTTAATATTCCGGATTAAAATTGAGCGAGATCAAGGCAACGCCGTTTATTGAATAAATGCAAATTCATCAAATGGCGAGGTGTCACCGCTGAACTATATTCAGTCGAAAAGAGATAAATAATATCGCCATAAGCTGTATTTATTGGATGTCGACGTTATTGGTTTGGTGACAGGAATGCCTTGGGGGTTCAATGAAATATAATCTCGACAAATACTCGGTCTTGCAAATTGTGCTGGGCATCGTTTTTTTTGTTGGGATATTAGTGATTGATAATCACCAATCTACAATTTCAATTCTTTGGTTGCTGTCTGTTGCAATAACTTCATTGCTTCAATCACGAAATACAAGCAAGTTAAACCTGAAAATTGAACAGTACAAAAAGGCAAATAAAGAACTCAAGCAAAGTGTTTCATGTGATGAACTGAATGCTGAAACACAAAAGCAACTTTGGCAACGTGTAGTGCCTTTATGGCAACGCCATTTATTCACCTGTCAGGAACTGTCAGAAAAAGCGGTCAATGAACTGACGGAACGGTTTGGCAATTTGGTGGAGTTGATTGTCGAAACCAGAAACATGGCTTCTGGAGGCAGCTTAGCGGTCGACAATACTATCGAAAGTGACATGTCCAACCTGCACAATATTTTCGTTAAACTTAACGAGTACGACGCCACCACCGACCAGCTATTCCACCAAATCGAAGAACTACACGCCTTTACCAGCGACCTTGACCATATGGCGTCATCAGTCGCCTCTATCGCGAATCAAACCAACTTACTGGCACTCAATGCTGCCATTGAAGCCGCGCGCGCGGGAGAGGCAGGGCGTGGGTTTGCGGTTGTCGCGCAGGAAGTGAGGGAGCTTTCCTCACAGTCGGGCGGCACAGGGGAGCAAATAGCGAAAAAAATTGAGGAAGTAAAAGCAGTTATTTCCCGCATCCTATCTTCGGCCTCTTCTACAAAAGATCAGGAAGGCAGAACCTTGGAAGAGAGCGAGGCTTACATCTCGCAGGTCATTGAACACCTGGAATCTTACGCGAAAAGTCTGGTCGCGGAGGGAGAACAATTGCTTTCCGTCAACCAGGAAATTCAAGGTCAAATTGAACAAATGCTGATAGAACTCCAATTCCAGGATCGTATCAGCCAAATTCTCCTGCAGGTGACGTCCAGTATGGATCAGCTCATTCTCCAAAATGCCGACAGTCAGATAAATATTGATGTCGATGAAATTCTGGAAGCCATGAAAATGACCTACACGACGCAAGATGAGCACCGGCAACACGCCCCCAGCGATACCAAACAAATAAGTGGTGTGGCGGAGGGAGGTTCCATCAGCTTTTTCTAAGTGGTATCCGTGAATATATTCCCTTGGCTTAAAGAGAGTAAACAATGGCGAAGACTATTTTGATTGTGGATGACTCCTTATCCATCCGTAAAGTTGTTGGTATTGCCTTGCGGGGAGGCGGTTATGACGTTATTGAAGCGTGTGATGGGAGAGATGCATTAAGCAAAATGACGGGTCAAAAAATCCACCTGATTATCAGCGATGTCAATATGCCAAACATGGATGGTATTACGTTCCTGAAAGAGGTGAAAAAGCATCCCAATTATAAATTCACGCCGGTCATTATGCTCACAACCGAAGCGGGTCAAAATAAAATCAGTGAGGGTCGTGCAGCAGGCGCGAAAGCATGGGTGGTTAAGCCATTTCAACCACCCCAAATGTTAGATGCAGTCGCGAAACTTGTATTGCCATAAGCGTGAAATTCAATCGGAATTTCGTAGCAAGGGGAATGGAATGAGTATCGATGTAAATAGCAAAGATGGCGTCAGTCATCTCAGTATCAATGACGAAATGACTATTTACACGGCCACAGCCATGAAAAATGAGCTGGTAGACAAATTGTGCCACTGCCACGAAATGGAAATCTCTCTGGAAAATGTCAGCGAGATAGACAGTGCGGGCGTCCAAATTCTCATCGCACTGCGGCAGGAAGCGGCTCAACTCAAAAAAGAAATGCGCTTTGTCAAACACAGTGCCGCTGTACTCGATGTTTTTGAAACCCTGAATCTGGCGGCGCATTTTGGTGACCCAATTGTTCTTCCTGCTGGGGGTAAATCGCAATGACGGATGACGTAAAGCTCACCTTTGTACAGGAATCCGAAGAACTACTGGAGCAGATGGAGGATGCGCTGCTCGCCATGGAAGAAGCGCCTGACGATGATGAGCATCTCAACAGCGTATTCCGCGCAATGCACACCATCAAAGGCGCAGCAGGCATTTTTGGTTTTGATTTTATCGTTGCTTTCACCCATCCCGTTGAAACGGTCATGGACCATGTGAGAAGCGGTGAGCGGGGGCTCGATGCCGACACCATTGCGCTTTTGCTCCAGTGCAAAGATCACACCTCAAATCTGGTCAGGGTAGTCGCTGAGGGTGATGAAAACGCAATCCCTCAGGATCTATTGGATGTGGGCGAAGATATCTTGCAGAGGCTTTCCGGACAGCCGGAGCAAGAAACCGAAGCTCAGGCACTGACGCATGCGGTAACACTGACTCATGAAGTGCCACTGGCGCATGAAATAACAAAGGTGCATGAGGAGAAAGCCACCGTCGATGTCCAGCCTAAGTGCGATACCTGTGATGACACCTGGCTAATTTCCCTGGATTTTCAGAGTGACGCCCTGCGAAATGGCATCGATCCGCTGTCATTTATCCGCTATTTGCAGCGAATGGGGACGATTACTGATATCGCCACGCTGACCCATCGCCTGCCTCCTATCGAAAACTTTGACCCGGAAAGCTGTTACCTGTCATTTCGTATCGCGCTGCAAACCTCCTCCGGGAAAGAAGATATCGAATCTGTGTTTGAGTTCGCTGCCGATGACTGTGAAATCCGCATTCTTCCTCCGCATTCCAAACAGGTTAGCTATCTCAAACTGCTGGAAGAACTGCCCGAAGGGGCGGTGCAAAAGCTGGGCGAGATCCTTGTTCATGTTGGTGCGATTACTGAACAGGAACTGCAAGGTGCCCTGAATGAACAGGAAAATGCGATTGATGAGGCGATCGGCAACCCGGAAAAAGGGATAAAACCCCTCGGTGAAATACTGGTAGAGCGAAATGTCGTCAGCCAGCCTGTGGTGTCCCAAGCGCTGAAAAAGCAGGAAGTGACACGGGAAAAGGCCAGTAAGGAAGCCCACTACATTCGGTTGATGCAAACCGGTTAGGGCAGCTGATTAACCTTGTGGGTGAATTGGTTATCTCCAACGCGGCTGTAAAACTGATGGTCGACAAATACGATATTCAGGAGGCAACCGAGGTCGTTGCTGGTGTCGAAAATCTCGTAGAGGAAATCCGCGACAACGCCTTGCAACTGCGCATGGTACAGATTGGTGACACTTTCTCGCGCTTCCGCCGCGTCGTGAGGGATGTCAGCAAGGAGCTGGGCAAAGATATTGAACTGGTCATTACTGGAGGCGAAGCGGAACTCGACAAAACCGTCGTCGAAAAAATCAATGATCCTTTAACCCACCTTATCCGCAACTCCCTGGATCACGGCATTGAACGCCGGATGACCGGGAACCAAAGGCAAACCTCGCAAAGGTACCCTCCGCCTGAATGCCCTGCATGATTCTGGCCACATCGTTATTCAAATCGCGGATGACGGTGCAGGTCTGGATGTGGAAAAAATACGCACCAAAGCCATTGCCAACGGGCTGATCACCGCGGAGCAAACCCTGACACACCGCGAGTTGATGCGGTTGATTTTTGAACCGGGACTCAGCACCAAAGAGCAAGCGAGTAACCTTTCCGGACGCGGCGTCGGGATGGATGTTGTCAGGCGCAATATCGATGAGCTGCGCGGCAGCGTCGAAGTGGAAAGTGAAGTCGACAAAGGCACCTTGGTAACCATCCACTTGCCACTGACCCTCGCCATTATCGACGGCTTTATGGTCGGAACCGGCGACGAACGCTACGTCATCCCGCTCAGTATGGTGGAAGAGTGCGTGGAAATGGACGCATACCACTGGGGCGTGGATGAGAAGCGTCATTACGTCAATCTCCGTGGCGATGTGATGCCGTACATACGGCTCGGGGATTTCTTCAACGTACACGTGCAACCACCCACACAAGAACCGCGAAAGCCTTGTCGTGGTGCGCTTTGGGCGTACCCGGGCAGGGCTGGTGGTCGATCAGCTGTTTGGTGAACTGCAGACCGTGATCAAGCCACTGGGCAAGGTCTTCCAAGGGTTGCAGGGTGTCAGCGGGGCGACGGTACTGGGCAGTGGCGATATTGCCTTGATTCTGGATGTACAGGGTCTGATCACCCTCGCCACACAAAAAAACGAGCGCGAGCCTTTAGTCGCCAATCAAATCTGACGATTTCGAAACGCTTCCGGGAGCATTGTTTATGGCTGAGTTAATTACAGGGTATGGCATCGACTTAGAAGAGATAAAAGACAGTGCCGACGAGCTGTTTACCCAGTACCTGACATTCAATATCGCCGGTAAGAAATTTGCGGTCTCTATTCTTGATGTCAACGAAATCATCGAGATAAGTGACATGACCGAAGTGCCTATGATGCCGGATTTCATCCGCGGGGTTATCAACCTGCGTGGCGAAGTGGTCACAGTGATTGACCTCGCTGCACGTATGGCAAAGGGCTACAGCGAAATCGGCAAACGCAGCTGTATTGTGCTGGTGGAAATTACCCAGCCAGCAGGTGGTAAACAGGTGATTGGCATGTTGGTGGATGCGGTGAATGAGATTGTAGAGATCGAACAAAGCAATATTCAGCCTGCTCCTTCAATGGGAGAGGGCGTCAATACCGACTTTATCCAGGCGCTGGGCAGGGTAGACGATCTGTTTTTTATTTTGTTGGACATCAACCATGTGCTCTCTCGCGAACAAGTCCAATTGCTGGAGCAAATGGAAAATGCCTATGAGCCATCGAGCCGCGTCGATAAAAAGGCTGTGGAAACAGAGTAGGTGCACGCTGGAAATGTGTTTACACACCCATAGCGGTTGAAAGCTTAACGCTAAAAACTTGCGGTGCTAACCAGAAACAGGATTGGGACTCACTGATTGCGACTTTCTAATTGCGAGAGGTGACTGATTTTCAGAGAAGTGCTGGGAAGTGCGCGAAAAAATAATCTTCTGATCCAAGGAGCAAGATGATGTTTAAAAATCTCAAGCTAAGTGCCCAGATCAGTATTGGGTATGCGCTCGTACTGGCGATGCTTGTTGTCGTTTCTGTGTCGGCATTTGTTGGGCTGGAGCGGGCTGTTAACGGTTTCAATGATTACCGTGGACTCGCAAGGGACGCCAATCTGGCGGGGCGCGTGCAGGCGAATATGTTGCTTGTCCGCCTTTATGCCAAAGACTACCTACTGAAGGACAATGACAAAGCCATTGAAGCGTTCAAGGAGCGCCATACCCTGCTGGAAGAGTTGGTGCAGGAGGCAGAAAAGGAGATCCAAAAGCCTGAACGAGCTGAAAAGGTTGATTACATCACGCAGGCCACAGAGCAATATGACGCGGCCTTTGACAAGGTTGTCGGCTACATGAAAAGGCGCGATGAAGTCGTCAGCAACAAATTGGAACCCGCAGTTTGCAATGAGTCAGGCGATGAACAACATCATGGAATCTGCGTATCTTGATGGCGACCCTGAAGCGGCGTATTTGGCGGGAAGAACGTTGGAAACGGTGCTGACAGCGCGCCTTTTCGTCGTCAAATACCTGAACTCTAATTTGCAGCAAGATGCGGATGTTGCGCATAAAGAAATGGATGTCGCGCTCTCTGGCAGGGAGTCGACGTTGGATCAAGCACTTCAGAATCCCGAACGCCGCCGTATGTTGCAAGATTTCCAGCAAGCAAAAGAAGAATACTCAGTCGCATTGGATGAAATTAACGAAATCATCCGTGACAGAAACGTCATTATTACCAGCGAGCTGGATGCGATTGGACCGATGGTTGCAGAGGCGACTGAAGAGGTGAAACTGTCCGTTCAGCAGGATCAAGACATCCTTGGCCCGAAAGTCAGAAAAGAGAATGAGATGACCGTTACCGTGGTTGTCATCATGTCTGTATTGGCCATTGCGCTTGGCATTGCTCTCTCTTGGATGTTGGTCAGGGTGATCAAAAAACCGCTGGGTGGTGAACCCCGTGAAATGGAGGCGATTGCACGCAGAATTGCTGACGGGGATTTGAATGTCACTTTCCACAATGCGGAAAACGCTACCGGTGTCTACGCCGCCATGAAAGATATGGTGGCGAGGTTGACCAGTGTTATTCAGCAGGTGCGCTCGAATGCTGATTCGTTGGTCAGTGCGTCACAACAGGTGAGTGCAACGGCACAAACCCTGAGCCAAGGGGCAACAGAGCAGGCTGCGAGTGTTGAAGAAACCACAGCCTCGGTGGAAGAGCTGAACGCTTCTGTCCAGCAAAATGCCGAAAATGCTCGGGTGACAGACGGAATGGCAACCAAGGCCGCCGGTGAAGCGGATCAGGGCGGGCAGGCTGTCGAACGTACAGTCAAAGCCATGAAGGAGATCGCCAACAAGATTGGCCTTATCGAAGATATTGCCTACAAAACCAACCTGCTTTCCCTCAATGCTGCCATTGAAGCGGCAAGGGCGGGTGAGCACGGCAAAGGCTTTACCGTGGTAGCCGCAGAAGTACGTAAACTGGCGGAAAACAGCCGGGTGACAGCCCAGGAAATCAATGAGCTTGCTACCAACAGTGTCTCAATCGCTGAAGAAGCCGGGCACCTGCTGGAGAAAATTGTCCCCAGCATCAGTAAAACCGCTGATTTGGTGCAGGAAATTGCGGCTGCGTCGGACGAGCAATCTGCCGGTGTCGGCCAAATCAATGTTGCCATGTCCCAACTGGATAAAACCACACAGCAAAGCGCATCGTCTTCCGAAGAGCTTGCTGCCACTGCTGAAGAGTTGAATGCGCAAGCCTCTGCGCTACAGGAAGCGGTTGCATTTTTCAAAGTGAAGCAAAGCGGCGTCGAGAAAGCACCGTCGCAACAACGTCCGGCAATCCCCGCGGCATCAAAACAGGCTTTGTCACAATTTGCAGCCTCTGAAGCGGTGTTTGATGAGAAGGACTTTGAGCGCTTTTAGGAAGGCAGGGTATGGCGAATCTATTAACTGACCAATCTGTGCGTCTTGATTTGGGTGGGGAGTCCCAGCAGTACCTCACCTTTACTGTTCTCGGCGAAATGCTGGGAATAGGCATTCTCGACGTGAAAGAGATCATTGAAGTCGGCGGTATGACCCGCGTGCCAATGACACTGGACAGCGTCAGGGGCGTGATTAACCTGCGTGGAAATGTGGTGCCTGTGGTGGATCTCTGTTATCGGCTGGGCAATCAGGTCGCCACGCTGAGTAAACGCAGCTGCATCGTGATGGTTGAACTGTTTGTTGACGGTGACCCGCAACCGATGGGGATGCTTGTTGATGCAGTGAACGAAATCTTGGAGATACCGGAACAGAACATCCAGAACGCGCCGGAATTTGGTACCGATATCCGCGGCGATTTTATACAGCGGATGGGGCTGCACAATGACGGGTTTATTATTCTGCTGAACATTGAGCGGGTAATGTCCGTCGAAGAGCTGTCTGATACGTCATTCAACAGCTCCCCACACCAGAAAGTCATGGTGCCACAGTAAGCGCAGAGAGATGTAAGGGGCGGGATGAATGGATTAATACCGATCTCAGATGCTGAGTTTGAACTGTTCAGAAAACTCATCTTTGATACGGCGGGTATCTCTATGGCGCCGGAGAAGAAAACACTGGTGGCCAGTCGTTTAAGCAAGCGGCTGGCTCAGTTGTCCCTGAATTCTTTCCGCAAATATGCCCAGCGGGTTGCCGACAGAAGACACCATCCTAATGAGATGCAGATGATGGTCGACCTGCTAACCACCAATGAAACCTATTTCTTCCGGGAACCCAAACATTTCGATTTTCTCTCCAACGAGGTGTTGAAAAGCTGGTCGGGCAATCAGTTTCGGGTCTGGAGTGCAGCCTGCTCCACCGGAGAAGAGGTGTACACCATCGCCATGTTGTTGGCTGAGCAGTTGCGCAAACGTCCTTGGGAAGTTTATGGCTCAGATATCAGCACACGGGTTTTGAAATCCTGCACACAGGCGGTTTACCCGCTCTCTCGCCTCGGCTCAATGCCCGATAACTATTTACACAAGTACTGCCTAAAAGGTGTCAGGGAGCAGGAAGGCATGTTCATGGTGGACAGGAAAATCCGAGAGCGGTGTCAGTTTCACCATATCAATCTGATGGAGTGCATTCCGAGTATTGGTCAATTTGACGTTATCTTCCTCCGAAATGTCATGATCTACTTTGATATTGCGAATAAAGCGAAAGTTGTGAATAGCTGGTGGATTTGTTGAAACCTAACGGACACCTGCTGATTGGTCATTCAGAAAGCCTTCATGGCATTACCGACAAAGTGAAGATGCTGCGTCCTTCCATTTACACAAAGCAGTGACCCCCTCACATGATGCAGACCAACTACAAGGGGAGGGAGAGGGTCATTATTGAGCCGGGAGAGATTTTCACCAGCCGTGACGACGTCATCATTTCAACCACCCTCGTTCCTGCATCAGCGTCTGTCTGTGGGATGCCACTAACCGCGTGATTGGCATGAACCATTTTGTGTTGGTCGGTGATTCAGCCAATGCGCGTTATGGCGACATGCCATGAATGGGTTAATCGACAGCATGGTTGCCAAGGGCGCGGAGAAACAATATTTGAGGGCAAAGGCTTTTGGTGGTGCCAACGTACTTAACAGTGGTGCAAAGCGCGTGAACGTTTTAAATGTGGGTGAAGACAACAGCCAGTTTATGAAACGCTATCTCGCACTGGCGGGTATCCCTTTGGTTGCCTCCAGCATTGGCGGCGATTTCGGTCGGGTCATCCATTTCTTTTCCAGCGACTTTTCTGTCTACATGAAGCGCTTAAGCAGCATGGAGCCGACGCTGTAATACCAGCCCATCAGTTTATGGGAGCAGAGTGATGATAAAGGCTTTGATCGTTGATGATTCTGCCGTTGTCCGGCAAGTGTTAACGCAGCAAATCAGCCAGCACGCCGGGATTGGTGTGATGGGGGCGGTTTCCGATCCTATCTTTGCGATGAAGAAAATGGCATCAGAATGGCCGGATGTCATCATTCTCGACATCGAAATGCCGCGTATGGATGGCATTACTTTCCTGAAAAAAATCATGAAGGAAAGGCCAACGCCGGTCATTATCTGCTCCACGCTAACGGATAAAGGGGCGCAGGTGACCATGGAAGCGATGGCCGCAGGGGCGGTAGACATTATCTCCAAACCCAAATCCGGCCTGAAGAGCTTCCTTCAGGACAGTAAAACCTTGCTGCTTGACGCCATCAAAGCTGCCTCCGTCGCCCGGGTAGGTAAACGCAATCCAGCCGCGACGAAACAAACCCGCGCCGAAGCATTACCCAAACTTACCGCAGATGCTGTGCTTAGCGCTGGCAAAGCCAGACCTATGACCACAACCACAGACAGCGTGGTGGCAATCGGCACCTCAACCGGTGGTACACAGGCACTTGAAGCGGTGCTGGTGCAATTGCCAAGAACCGCGCCAGGCATCGTGATTGTCCAGCATATGCCGGAGCAATTTACCGCTGCGTTCGCCCAGCGGCTCGATGGACTTTGCCATGTGCAGGTCAAAGAAGCGGAAAACAACGACAGAGTGATGCCCGGTTTGGTGCTGATCGCCAATGGGGGCAAACATATGTTGCTTCGCCGCAGCGGTGCGCAGTACAGGGTAGAGTTGAAAGATGGGCCTTTGGTCAGCCGTCACCGCCCGTCGGTAGACGTTCTTTTCCGCTCGGTTGCACAGGCTGCAGGCGCAAATGCACTGGGCATTATTCTTACCGGCATGGGAGATGACGGTGCGCGGGGTATGAAAGAAATGCATGATGCCGGTGCATACACAGTGGCGCAGGATGAACAGACCTGCCTGGTTTACGGCATGCCGAAAGAGGCCGTAAACCTGGGCGGCGTAGACAGCATTCAGCCGCTGAACAATGTGCCCAGCCTGATCATGAACTTCGCCACCAAACATGAAAAAGCCTCCTGAAAAGGATGACATCGACCAAACCAAAAGGTAACAACGTAATTTCAGAAACGATTTTGCACGGGTGATTGTGATGCTCTTCACGATTATCAGGCTGTTGCCTTCTTATAGTCTGCTTCCGGCACGTGGATGACGCCGCCATATAAAAACAGACGAATAAGAGGTAAAAATCATGATGAAAAAGCCACTCATACTTCCCCTGGCTTTACTTATCTCCGCTGCTTTCAATCCAGCAATGGCAGAAGAAAAAATAGTGACGCTTCTCAACACCAACGACATTGAAAGCGTCTACGAACCCGTGGATGCGTTCTGGAATAAGGACATTGATAAAATTGGCGGCATTCCCTATCTGGCAACCCTGATCAAACAGGTTCGTGCCGAAGAAGACACCAGCTTCCTGTTTGATGCCGGAGACATCTACACCGGTTCACTGTCGAAAAAGACCAAAGGCAAACTGCCGTTCGATCTTTACAGTGCCATGGGTTACGACGTGATCACCTTAGGTAACCATGAGTTCGAATACGGCTGGCAGTCCCTGAAAGAAACCATGCCCCGCGCTTCATTCCCAACCCTGAATGCCAACATCGTTTTTGAAGACAATGACGCACCGTTTGCCCAGCCTTATACCATTGTTGAGAAAGACGGCGTGCGAATCGGTGTGATTGGCGTGATGGGGATTGATGCGTTCTACAACACCATGTGGAAAGGCAACCGAAAGGGGCTGACCATTAAAGATCCTGTCGAGACCGTGCAATATTGGGCGGATAAGATCCACGACGATGTCGACATGATCGTAGTACTGACCCACCAGAACAAAACCGCGCCAATGCAGACCGACAAAGAAGCAGATCCGGAAGTGCAACGCGGATTTGATGAAGATTACGCCATGGCTCGTAAGCTCAAAAATGTCGATGTGATTTTTGGTGGTCATTCGGATAACGGTCTGTGGGAACCGGTTGTTCACCCTGAAACCGGTGTTGTCGTGAGCCTGACATTTGGTCAGGGCAAATACCTAGGATTTAACCGTTTCTCTGTGGATACCGAAACTGACCAAGTTCGCTTCCTTGACGGCAAGCTGATCCCGGTTGAATCTTCAAAGCTGGCGCGTGATACAAAACCGGTGCCTTGATTGATACGGCGCGCGAACAATATCCAGAGTTAGCCGAACAGATTGCAACCATAGACAAAACCGCATTCCGCCGTTACTACCGCGAATCCAATATCGGTAACCTGGTGGCAGATTTGATGCGTGAAGCAGGCAATGCTGACATTGCGATGATGAGTTCAGGCAGTATCCGTGTTGACCTGAACAAAGGGCCGGTGACGATGGAAAATGTCATGGACGTATTCCCATTCACCGACAAACTTTCTGTGGTTTCCCTTAACGGCAAACAAGTGAAGGATTTGCTGGAGTACAGCTACAAGTTGCCTTATGGTCTGGCGCAGTTTTCTGGCATTGAAGCGACTTACGACAGCACCAAACCGGAAGGCCAACGCTTGCTGACTCTGAACATCAACGGGGACAAGGTTGTGGACGACAAGCAGTACAAAGTCGCGACCTATTCCTACGCGGCGAGCGGTGGTGACGGTTATAAGATGTTTGCTGAGGGTAAGTTGTTGTCAGAGGGTGACTCTGTAACACAAGTGCTTATCGACCAGTTTAAAGCGAAAAAGAACATCAAGGTTCCGGATACAGGCCGTCAGGTTGATGTCAGCCGCGTAAATTAACCGGAAGTAAACAATCAGGGCAGTGAGTTTGTGACGCTGGGTTTTCGTAATGAATACAATTGCTGTAAATCGTTTGGCTGTGAAAACAGCGGCGACGGTGATCTCAGTCTTTATGAAGAATCCCAGCGTCTGGGTTATCCCGCCTACCACTGCCCGAAATGCGGCGCTTATCCGCCAGTTCTGCAAAACGCGCCGATACTGGCGTTAGCGCACCAAATCCAATCTAGAACCCTTTCAATCGAACAACGGTTACTTCCAACATACCGCTGCGTGGATAGCAAACCGCGCTGGCAGCGTTTTGGCACAACCCAATCAGCGACCCAGAAACTGAAATGCACGGGTTGTGGCGCATTTTCCAGCCTACCTAACAGCGTCAAAATGGCGAAAAGCCTTCAGCCAATTCTGTCTGCGTTGGTGGAGGGCGTGTCGCCGGAAGCGTTGCTACAACACCTTTCCCTCAACCGTAAGCTCTATTACGAGCGTCTGGGCAAACTGGCTGACCTGCTTCGCCTTGTCAGCGATATCCGCGAAAAACGCTATTTGAAAACGAAGCAAACGCTCTGTTTGCAAACTCAAAGCCGGACACTGCAATGCCGCTCCGGTAAAGGGCGCAGCGAATTTTCAGCCACGAAAGTGTGGACGCTTTCCAGTTGTGAAAGTGAGTCGGGGTATATGTTGATGACCTCCGACAATATGCTGCTGAATGTGGCGGAAATGGGCGGTGTTCCTGGCCTCTATTCGCCTGGCGAGCCTGAAAATCCGGTCGCTGAAAATCAGGATGTATTTGCGGTTGCCAATGCCACTTACGACAGGATCTTCGCACGTCCTCAGTTTGATGAGTTGGTTTACTGTGAAAGCAAACATGCGCAATCGACAGAAGGGCAGTTATATCGCCCTGTTTATGCTTCGCATGCACACTTCCAGAACCTCAAATTGAAAATCGAGGGCAAGCCATTCGCTTTGGTGTTGGAACATGAAAGCTTTATCCGCGGGGCTGCTATCACTGCTTTCTCTGAATTGGTCAAAACCGGCGAGGCAAAACTCTACTTTTGCCACACTGCGATGGCTTCCGGTGAGCAGGTTAAACGCGCCAATGTCGATCAGTGCGAAATCAAAATTCTCAACTGGTGGAGTGAAAAATGGTATCGCTTACCAGTGAGCAATCAACACGGGAATTGGTTTGTCGGCATGGCGCTGCTGACAGACCGAGGCGGAGATTCGCCAATGATCCTTTTGGATCAACTTGGCGCGCGACCGGACTGGAACAAACATTTCTGGCAAGCATTTGAGCAGTGGTTACCTGAAAACCAACGCAAGAAAATGAGCCACCAAATGCTGGTTCAATGGATAGAAATTTATCGCTATCTCTTCAATTACGTGTTCGAGAAACGTGGATATAGTGTGGCAGGTAGCCGGGTGAGATTGGTGATATTGTCGAGGAGCTGAACATCGGCTTCTTGAATGCCCAGCAGTCTGAGAGTGCGCATTCACCCAACGACACTTAAACCAAGGCCTAAATGCCTCGGTTCAAGTGATGAATTTTGTTAGTGATTGACTGCGTTGCGGGCAACATTCTGGAGCTGTGAAAACGTCTCAAACCGCACTTGGTGGTGCTTTTGTACATCTCCATTTTGAGGATAGAAGGCTTCAGAAAAGCGTGACATTTCCGCCATCGCGGCGTGAATATCCGGGTATAAACCGGCTGCGACGCTGCCCAGAATTGCAGAACCTAACAACACAGGTTCGCTGGTTTGTGGCGCCGCGACAATTTTCCCTGTGGTATCGGCCAGAAGTTGTCGGATAAACGGACTTCGACCTGCACCGCCACTTATCACAATCCTGTCGATACTCGCGCCTGCCTTGTCCTGCGCTTCGATAATCTGGCGAAGGCCATAACCGATGCCGCAAATGCCCGCGACGTAGAGTGACACCAGACTTTCCAACCCGTTTTCCATCCCCAGTCCGGCAATTACGGCGCGGGTATGGGGATCCGCATAGGGTGCCCGGTTGCCGAGAAACTCGGGAACAACATGCACTCCTTCCGCCAGTTTTGCGGCGTGACTGTCTTTATCCAGCAAAACCTCAGCCTGTTGGACTAACCACTCATTTAGCGACATACCCATTTCGTCAGCGGCTTTTCGCGCTTCCCCAACATAAGGTGGAAAGTGAGCAGGGTATCGATGGCGGCACCTGCGGCAGATTGTCCGCCTTCGTTAAGCCATAACCCCGGCACCATGGCGGAATAGTAAGGCCCCCAAACGCCGGGGACAAAGACAGGCTCTTCCGTTGAAGTCATGGTGCACGAGGAAGTACCAAAGACATACGCAAGGTTGGTGGTGGCGCCACCACTGCCTTCCACGCCCACCGAGCCGATACCACCGGCATGGGCATCAATCAGCCCGTCGCCATAGGTGTGCCTGCACAAAGCCCCATTTGTTCGGCGGCTTCTGCAGTCAAGCCGTTGCCGAGGCTGTGCCGGCAGGGACGACCTTGGTGCCAATTCGCGCAAACTCTTCCTCAGAAAGTTCTTTAAGACCAATGGCTTCAAAGTAACTTTTGTCCCATGCATCTTCGTGAGCCATGTAAGTCCACTTACAGGTGACAGTACATACCGAGCGGGACAAATCACCAGTACCGCGCCAGGTCAGGAAATCGGTCAAATCCATAAACTGCCAGGCCGCGGCAAAGGTTTCTGGGCGATGCTCTTTCAGCCAAAGCAGCTTGGGTGTTTCCATTTCCGGCGAAATACGCCCGCCAACGTAATCCAACACCCTGTGACCAATGCGGTTGATGCGTTCTGCCTGAGCAAGGGCACGGTGATCCATCCACACCATGATGTTTCTTTCCGGCAACTCAGGGTCGCCCACTGGGAGCGGTTCACCGTTTTTACCCAATACGACCAGCGAACAGGTGGCATCAACGCCAATACCGGCAATCTGTTCAGGATTCACGCCGGAAGCGCTCACCGCACCCCGTACGGCAGTACACACCGCATTCCAGATATCAGTGCTCGATTGCTCTACGTGGTTTCCGGCAGATTTGAAAATCTGGATATCACATTTATCCGTGCCGAGCAGGGCTCCATCCAGGGTAAACACGCCTGCGCGGGCACTGCCTGTCCCCACGTCGATACCAATCAAGTATCGCATGTTGGTTTCGCTTTCTGTCATCTTGATTGACCTCGCTGTCGTTAAAGGTCAACGCTGTTTGGCAGGATAACCAAATCACGCACGACTACACCGGGTGGCCTTGTCACCATAAAGAGCACGGCTTCTGCCACCTCTCTGGCTGCATCAAGGAACCATTTGCCAGCGCTTCTTCCATTTTCTCTTTCGGCCAGTCGTCCAGCAGCGCGGTGACAACCGGGCCCGGCAACACCGCGCCCATACGCACACCATGCTCCGATACTTGACGGCGAGTAGAATGCAGAAATGCCTGAACCGCAAACTTAGAGGCGGTATAGATGGGCTCCCAGACTACAGGGACAACACCGGCTACCGAGCTGGTAAAGATAATGTCGCCGGACTTGCGTTCAATCATGCCCGGCAATACGGCGCGGACACTTCGAAACGCTGCATTGATGTTCAGGTTCAATACCCGATCCCACTCATCTGCGTCACCTTCAGCAGCAGCACCACCAACATAAGCACCGGCATTGGCGTGGAAGATATCCAGATCGCCGACCAAGGCTTCGATCTTCTCACCCAGTGCAGAGACCTGGGCGGTGTCAAATAGGTCAACCACCAAAGGAATGGCGTTTTCGCCAAGTTCTGCGCAAATCTGGTTGAGTCTGTCTTCGGCGCGGTCAATCAATACCACGCGCGCACCTTGTTCAATCAGTATGGTGGCACACGCCAGACCAATCCCGGAGGCGGCGCCTGTAATAGCGGCTGTTTTGTTTTCCAGTCGGTTAGTCACAATATCCACTCCTTGAATTAAGCGCGGCCGTGGCTGGCGCGGGATTTACGGGCCAAAGAATCTACAATCACGGCAATGGCCAGCACGGCACCAGTGATCATGTAGCGCAGGGAAGAGCTGAGGTTCAGTAGCGTCAGGCCATTGGAAATGGCCATGATGACCAACACACCCAGCAAGGCCGACCACGCAGAGCCACGTCCCCCGAACAGGGAAGTGCCCCCGATTACCGCAGCAGCAATGGCGTTAAGGTTAACGTCGCCCGTACCGGCTTGTTGGCTGGCTGAGGCCAGTCTCGCGGCAGCAAAAACACCACCGAGAGAGGCAAAGGTACAGCAGACAATAAAGGCGGATGTGCGAATTTGCTGCACATTGATGCCAGAGCGGCGCGCCGCTTCCGCGTTACCGCCGACGGCGAACATAGAGCGTCCCCATTTGGTGCGGGTCAGGGCATAGTCTAGCGCGACCACAAACAGCACAAACACACCAAACATCCATGGCACACCGCGCCCCTGTTCGAGGTAGAACACGGCAAATAGCAGGCATACGGTCAGCACTCCCGCTTTGAGCAGCGGAACGCTCATACCTGTGGATGTCAGGTTGGCGGCAACCCGGCTTTTATTGCTGCGGATAGCGCCAAGAACAATGAGAACACCCGGCGTTAACGCAGCCAGATAGGAAAGCCATTCCGGCATGATCATGATTTGGCCGAAACGCACCAGGGATGAAGTGAACGGCAGGTTGATCGAACCTGTTGGGCCCAGGATATAAAGCTGCATGCCAAGCAAGGCCAGCAGACCCGAAAGAGTGGCAACAAAGCTTGGCATATCAAAACGGTTACGGAGAAAACTGTAGATAGCCCCGACAACAACGCCTGTCAGCACTGAAGCCAAAATCGCAATGGGCAGCGCGAAGCCAGCATTCACCCAAAGCACGCCGATCAACGCAGAAGACAGCCCGCTCATGGAGCCGATAGAAAGGTCGATTTCACCTAGCAGAAGAACGCAAATTACACCCAGTGAAATCAGGCCGACAGAGGCGGCATCAAACAGAAGGTTGACCAGGTTATTGGGTTTGATAAACACAGGGTTAAGTAGGGTGAAAACCACCGAAATCAGAATGAGTCCGATAATCACGGGTAGCATGCCAAGGTCACCGGAGCGGACACGGTCAACGAATCCACGGTATGCACCTGCAAGGCCTGTATCATGCCGGACACGGGAATCGGCACGGTCAAATTTCGGGGTGTCGATATTGGAGGAGTTTTGCTGGGTCATTGGATACTCTCCCTTGCCGATTCTATTTTGGCCTGACGGCGTGATACGGCGTTTTCACTGGCACCGGTAATGGCGGCAACCAGTTCCTGATGCGAGGTTTCAGCGGTGAAGACACCGTTATTCTTGCCAAGGCGAAGGACAACAATGCGGTCTGCCACGGCACGGACATCATCCATGTTGTGTGAAATCAGGATGACGCCATGACCACGCTCGCGAACCCGTTCAATCAGGTTGAGCACTTCGGCTGTCTGGGCAACACCGAGGGCGGCTGTTGGTTCATCCAACATAATGATTTGAGGATCGAGCAGCAGCGAGCGGGCAATGGCGACCGTTTGTCGCTGGCCGCCGGACAGCGACGCGATAGGTTCACGCACGGAAGGAATGCGGGCGGCAAGCTCTTGCAATAATGTCCAAGCTCTCACTTCCATCTGTACTTCATCCAAATTCCAGGGTGACAGTTCGTGGCCGAGGAAAAGGTTGGAAACCACGTCCAGATTCTCGCAAAGCGCCAAATCCTGGAACACAGTAGCAATGCCAAGTTCAAGTGCTTTTCCCGGAGTATCCAGCGAGACTTCATTGCCGAGGTACTTAATGCTGCCCGAGGTAGGCTGGTGAACACCGGCCAGAATTTTAACCAGGGTTGATTTACCGGCACCGTTATCGCCAACCAATGCCACCACTTCTTTGGCATGAACATCCAGTTCGATATCTTCAAGCGCAGTCACTGCACCAAACTGTTTACACACTCCCCGTAGACTCAGGATGAGTTCACCGTCCGGCGTTCTCGAATGTTTCTGCTCCATGCTATTTCTCCCAATTCGTCAGGAAGGCGCACCGCCTTAACCCTTTAAGGCGGCGCTGAGATTAAAAATTACTGCGTAATACCAAGTTTTTTACAACCAGCGGCATACTCTCCGGTGCACACTTCACTTGGAGATTGGATGCCTGAATCAAAGATCAGCTCTTTGATGTTTTCTTGTGTAACCACAGCAGGCACGAACAATTGTGAAGGCGTGTTGTACAGCGAGGTTTCGGCTTTCGGTGTTTCGCCATTCAGCAGTTGAACTGCAACCTGAGCCGCGGCTTCGGCAACCGTTTCAGAAGGTTTAGAGATGGTGTTGTATTGGTCGCCAGCGATGATCAGCTGCAGTGCCGCGATAGTGGCATCGTTGCCGGTAACAGGAGGAAGTGGATTCACACCCGCAGCTTTCAGCGCGGCAATCGCGCCACCGCCTGTGCCGTCATTGGCTGCGACAATACCGTTGATCTTGTCGCCAAAACGCGTGATCTGACCGGCTGTCCACTCTTGTGCTTTTGGTGGCGCCAGTCTGGCGTATCAAACTCAGACAGGGTGACATAAGGGGAATTGTCGAGTGCGCGGTCGATACCGTCACGGATCAAACCTGCGGCAGCATCTGTTGGGGAACCGTTGATTTGCAGTACGCCTGCGCCTTCAGGTACGCCAGCTTGCTGCAATTGTTCAACCAGAGATTGGGCAATCGCATAGCCGATGCCTTCATTGTCGAACGAGACATAGAAGTCAGCGGGAGAATCAGGAATAGGGCGGTCGTAGGCAATCACTTTGACACCCTGGGACTGCGCAATCTGAACCAGTGCTGCGGCAGCGGCTGAATCGACTGGGTCGAGTACGATCACTTCTGCACCCTGTGCAATCACTGAGTTGAACTGTTGCTGTTGCAGCGCAACATCGGCATTACCGTTTTGGTAGATCAAGGTGCAGTCAGGGCAAAGCTTTTCCATGGCAGACTGAAAGCCTGGCCAGTCGTGTTCTTCATAGCGGGTTGAAGCTTGGTCTGGCATCAGAAACGCAACGGTCTGTGCGTATGATGCTGAAGCGAACAGGGCGGCGGCGACGCCAGAAAGAGCGGCTAACTTGGTTAACTTGTTCATAGGATCCTCCGTAATGCTGGGTACGCGCAGGAGTTTTTTGCCGGATATTGCACAAACAATAGCCTGCTGCTTTGGGTTGCCTTGTCGTTTTGGTGTTGGCCAAGGATTGATAGGCATCCAAGTGCAAAACCTTCTGCACCATCGACGTTGAACTATTGCTCAATCGATTGTGCAAATGTGAACGATGGATTAAGATTGATCAACATTCCATTAACGTTTGATCGGGTGGATTGGTAGGAATGAAGCAAAACTCTTAAATGTGAGTCATTTTTGGTCTGGGTTATCGGACAGGGAATAATGAAAAAAGAGACAAAACGCACCACCATTTACGATCTTGCTACGCGGCTTGGCGCATCGCCCAGCTCTGTCAGTGCTGTGCTCAATGGCACCTGGAAAAAGCGCCGGATCAGCGCGAAATTGGCCGAACGTGTCATGAAACTCGCCAATGAAGAAGGGTATGCGATGAATACCCAGGCCAGTCTGTTGCGCCGTGAAAAATCGAACATTGTTGCCATGATCGTGCCGAAATATGACAACCGCTACTTTGGGGATATCGCGGAAAAGTTTGAACACCGTGCGCGCGAATTGGGACTTATTCCCATCGTGACCTGTACCCAACGTGACCCTGAATTGGAGTTTAATGCTGCGCGGGAGTTGGTTTCCTATCAGGCGGAATGCCTGATCGCCACAGGCGCGACCGACCCCGACCGGATTGCGGATTTTTGCCATGCAGCCGGTGTGCAAGCCATCAACATGGACTTGCCGGGAGAAAAAGCCCCGTCAGTGATTTCTGATAACTTCGAAGGGGCGCTGAACCTGACCCGTTTAATCCTGGACAGATGTCAGCAGGAACTTGGTTGGGAGGGGGCTTTGCGGTTTGTAGGCGGGCGGTTAAGTGACCACAACACCGTAGCCGTTTAGAAGGTTTCAAGGCTGCACATCAGGAGCGCGGATTAGACGTGCCGGAATCACACATCTTGATTCAAGGATATTCGGCAGAGACCGCTCAGAGGTTATTGGCTGACTTCCAACCGACAGTGCCAACGGGATTGTTTGTGAATTCAACCATTGCGCTTGAAGGGGTTGTTGCCTGGCAAAGCCGTTTACCTAATGGTGCAGAGCTTATCCGCTATGGCTGTTTTGACTGGGATCCCTTTGGATCTTTCCTGCCGGGCAATGTCGGCATGATGGAACAGAATGTCGATACCATGCTCGACCATGTGTTTGAGCTTATCGGAAAGAAAGAAACACCTGCTGAGGTGATTAAAATTCCGTGCGAGTTAAGAGTTTACTAAGAACCTACAAACGGTTGTATCTACCAGGGTATTTTCGCACCGTCATAGCTGAAAAACTTACCGGTATCAGCGGGTGTTTTACTTTCGATGAGTGTGAGCAGGGAATCAGCAACAAAGTCAGCGGTAAACAGCTTTCCCGGGGGAACATTCTTTTGGAAAGGCTCAGATAACGGGGTGTCCGTTGTGCCGGGGTGAAAGGCGAAAATGCAACAGTTTGGCAGTTTGTACTTCCATTCAATGCTGACAGTTTTGATCGCCATATTCAGGGCGGCTTTTGAGCAGCGGTAGCTAATCCAGCCGCCTATTTTATTGTCCCCTATGCTGCCAATTCGGGCGGAAACGGACACAAAGAAGGTGGAATGACCCGCTTTCAGATGTTGTTGGAAATATTTGGCCAATAACAGCGTCGGGAGTGTGTTGGATTCGATATTTGTTTTGAAAAATCCACTGTCAAAGGCTGATACCGTCTTTTCTGGCATGTTGCCATTGCTGTGCAACACGCCCACGGTATTGATGAGCATATCTAATGCTGGAACATTTTCCGCCAATGATTGCACGTCGCTTTCTGATGAAATGTCTGTCTGGAACCAATGAACACGTTCACTCACCAGGCTTGGCCGGTGGCTCCGGTATGTTGCAAAAACGGCAGCATTGGGATGTGTTGTTAGTATCTGATTGATGAGTGCGGAACCTATGCCGCCTGAGCCACCGAGGATGAGAATATTCATGAGTCAATTCCATGTTGTCTAAAGCAATGTATACCCATTCAACTCAGAATCAGTTCATCAATGGAGGTCAGTATGCCGATTGCGAACTGTATTTTATCCAGCAGTGTTGCCCAAAGCGGAGATCATCCCTCCGATCTCATTGCGAAGTGGAGGCATCATTCTGGCGTCGATACCTCTGAAATGACCGTAACGGTTGTCCGTGCTGAACAACAGATGGGCAAAGAGTATAAAGCGATTTGTACCCTGCATTTACCCAGCGTGTGGTCACCCAAATCTGTAGACTTACTTCAGGTGGGACTGGCGAAAGCTATATCCGAACAGTTTGAACTCAAGGTGGCCGACGTGATTGTTATGACATCCATCATTCAATCCGGTCATGTGGTGGAAGGTGGGGAAGTCGTCAGTTGGTAAGCCAGTCTTCATACGTTTTGTTTAATCGCAGAAGCATCGGGTTATTCCTTGTCGTTTGAGTTATTCCTTGTCGTTTGAATTGATACCTAGCTGTTTGTCGCACCACGTTATGATTTGCGGGCCATAAAGGGTCAGCAGTCCAATAACGATGGCGATGCTGCAAATGATTAAAACCGTTGTCATAGAACCTCTCCTTCGTTGTTTCAATTAGCGTATCACGCCTAAATATTTCCAAAATTTTGCCTCTTGGAATGTTGTTTTTGTTTTTCCCCGAAAAGGAATGCTGTTCTGTATATTATTGAATTCTAAAGTGTCCAGTTAGATATTCAGCATTGCCTTGATTACTTTCTTAAAAAAAGCACGGGCACCGCACACAAGCAAAACTAGTCTTTCATGAACTGTCGAGCCTAAGTGATTGTTCATAATCACCTAAGCGTGAACGTGTGTGGGAGTATGAGCAATGTTGAGCATCAAACAAGAAGCCGTATCTTCATTTTTACAATCTTCAAACCCTTGGCGGGATTTATCCAAAAACTGGCCTGACGATTCCTGGGCGAATTTTGCTGATTCACTGATTAATGCTGTCGCCATTTTCGGCGAAACCGAACACTTTGCCCGGGAGGCAGAGCGTTGCCAGGTGCTGGTATTCAGAAAGACCGCGAAAAGCAGTGCAACCGCATGGTTAAAAAAAGAAATGCAGCGGGTTTGGATGTGCTGTCTGACGCCGGTGCCGCGTTAAAGAAAATGAAAAAGCGCGCTAAGGATGCGAAAGTTTGCTCTGCCAAACGCATTAAATCCGAACTGGCCGCGTTTGAAAGCGATTTTGCCGATCTACTGGTGGATAGCCAACTCAAGCCTTCAGATGTGCGCAAAGTGCAGAATGTGGTGGAAGAAGCTGTTTCGCTTACCCGCAAGAAGGGCGTAGACGGTATGTTCAGTCTGCTCGAAAA
Organism: Enterovibrio sp. JCM 19048; assembly: GCA_001310415.1. Lineage (GTDB taxonomy): Bacteria > Pseudomonadota > Gammaproteobacteria > Enterobacterales > Vibrionaceae > Enterovibrio > Enterovibrio paralichthyis. Next base: position 96,550 of record BAXE01000007.1, read on the forward strand.
GAACCTTGATGAATTGACTTCGCTTCGCAAAAGGGATGACCGCGGTGCGTTCGACAATGTTCCAATGTGGAAGATTGTTGCTGTGGCGCTTTTCTTGGGTGTTGCGGTCATTGCCATTATTCACTGTCTGGGTTTTGGTTGCCGGGGCAGCGAAATTTCTTACGGGGCAGCATTGCTCGTCTTGGGATTGATTGCACTCTTTTGCTGAACAATCACATTCTGTGAAGATTTGATGAAGCGGTTATCTAGACAAGTGCTTTTACTTATCTAGATGACTGCTTTCAAGCCCCGTAAATTAGGGGATCCTGCCGCTAGACATCTGCTCACCCCTTATTTCCTGCCACATCCCTGACACCTCTCCGTTATATAAACGACACAAACAGCCCACAGGATAGGGACACCACTTAACGAGGTTCCCTGAAACATGGACAGCATTATTGAAGTCAACGGCTTGACCAAAACCTTTGGAAATAACAAGGCGCTTGACCACATCAATTTAAAAATCCAGCACAAGGAAATGACGGCGCTGCTCGGGCCTTCTGGCTCAGGAAAGTCGACCTTGTTGCGCCATCTCAGCGGCTTGGTGTTTTCTGACAAAGCAAAAAGCGGCGAGATTCAGGTCTTGGGCAAAACCGTTCAATCCGCAGGCAGGGCATCTTCAGAAGTTCGCCACTGCCGTGCTCAGGCCGGGTACATTTTCCAGCAATTCAATCTGGTCAACCGCCTGTCCGTGATGACTAACGTGCTAATTGGCGCGCTTAACTACACGCCTTTCTGGCGCACCATCACGGGCAACTTCACCAAAGCGCAGAAAGCAGAAGCGATGGCAGCGCTGGAGCGGGTAGGGATGAAGGACTTCGCCCACCAACGTGTTTCGACGCTTTCCGGCGGTCAGCAACAACGTGTGGCCATTGCTCGTGCGTTGATGCAAAAGGCACGCATCATTTTCGCGGATGAACCTATCGCGTCACTGGATCCGGAATCTTCCCGCATCGTGATGGAGCTGCTCAGTGACATCAACCAGCGTGAAGGCATTCCAGTGATTGTCACGCTGCATCAGGTGGATCACGCACTCAAATATTGCCAGCACGTGGTTGCATTGCGCGACGGCAAGATTTTCTACCAAGGGGAAAGTGCAGGTATCAGCCAGGATGCTCTGGACGAGCTGTATGGCTGCAAGTCTGAACCTTCTCCAAAAGCGGCGCAGGCAAATGTTCCGGCGCTGCAACGTAAAACCCCACTTTCTCTCATCAGTTAAACCGTTAACACATAAAGGACGATGACGATGTTACGAGCAATTCGCACTATCACCTGTGGTCTTGGCCTTATGGCTGCCACTGTCACAGGCAACGCTTATGCAGATGACAACATGGACACGCTGAATTTCGGCATTATCTCCACCGAATCACAGCAAAACCTGAAAGCAATGTGGGACCCGTTCCTGGCGGACATGAGCAAAGATCTGGGCATGGAAGTGAAAGCCTACTTTGCACCGGACTACGCGGGCATTATCCAAGGCATGCGCTTCGACAAAGTGGACGTGGCCTGGTTCGGTAACAAATCCGCCATGGAAGCGGTTGACCGCGCGGGTGGTGAGATCTTCGCGCAAACTGTCGATGCAGAAGGCAATCCGGGATACTGGAGCCTGCTGGTCACCCACAAAGACAGCCCAATCAACAGCGTCGAAGACATGATTGCCAACCGCAGCAAACTGGCGTTTGGTAACGGCGATCCAAACTCTACTTCTGGCTTCTTAGTGCTTCTTACTATGTGTTTGCCAAGAACAACATCCAGCCTTCTGATTTCAAACGCACATTGAACTCCAGCCACGAAGTGAACCTTTACGCTGTGGTGAACAAGCAAGTGGATGTGGCAACCAACAACACAGAAAACCTGCGTCGTTTTGAGCAGACCAACCCTGAAAAATTCAAAGACGTGAAAGTGATTTGGCAATCACCGCTGATCCCGTCTGACCCTATCGTTTGGCGCAAAAACCTGCCTGAGAATGTGAAAGAAGACGTGTATGACTTCTTCATGAGCTACGGCAAAAACGGCGATGCCAAAGAAGTGGCTGTGCTGAACAACCTGCAATGGGCACCGTTTAAACCTTCAAGTGACTTGCAGCTTCTGCCAATCCGTCAGCTGGCACTCTACAAGCAGCTCAGTGGCCTGAATAACCAGGACAAGCTTTCTGACGAGCAAGCGGCAGAGCTGGTGAACATCAAAACCTCTCTGGCAGCGCTTAACCGCCAGATGAGTGCGCTGGAAGCGATGGAATAAAAGGGAAATGAGCCGGACGCTGTTCCGGCTCTTTGATACCAAACGAAATAATCGTGATGGAAACCAGAATGAGCAGTCACACCGCAGTTTTAACTACACCACCTACATCACACTGGAAACGCTTTGTTGGCATGTTGCTGGTGGCCGTTGTTCTTGCCTGGTCATGGCAGGGCGCGGAAATGAACCCCGGCCAGTTGATCAAAGACGCCGGAAACATGGCGGAGCTTGGCAGTGACTTTTTCCCGCCGGATTTCACTCACTGGAAGCTCTACGTCGATGAAACCCTGATCACCATTCAAATCGCTATCTGGGGCACGGTGCTATCCGTCTTGCTTTCAATTCCCCTTGGTCTGCTCTGCGCCGACAACATTGTGCCTTGGTGGGTGTATCAACCCATGCGCCGTCTGATGGATGCCGCCCGTGCCATCAACGAAATGGTGTTTGCAATGTTGTTTGTTGTCGCTGTTGGCCTGGGGCCATTCGCCGGTGTGCTGGCGTTGTTTGTTCACACCACTGGCGTGCTGGCAAAGCTGTTCTCCGAAGCGGTCGAGGCCATTGATATCGGCCCGGTGGAAGGTGTTCGTGCGACTGGCGCAAACAAGATTGAAGAAGTGATGTACGGCGTATTGCCACAGGTGTTGCCGCTGTGGATTTCATTCACGCTGTATCGGTTTGAGTCGAATGTGCGTTCAGCCACCGTGGTGGGCATGGTCGGGGCAGGCGGTATCGGCGTGTTGCTCTGGGAAGCTATCCGCGGATTTCAGTTCCAGCAGACCGCGGCCATCATGCTGATTGTGATTGTGACCGTCAGCCTGATTGACTTCGCATCGCAATATATCCGCAAGATGTTCATCTGATTCGAAGGGCGCTTTTTATTTACCCCAACTTGTCTAGATAACCCGAAAGGAAGCGAGGAAGCAGGATGCGCGTTTACTTGGACATCGCCCGACAACTTGAAAGCCAGGTGAAAAACCATTTTCAGGCGGGTGACTACCTGCCGCCTGAATCTGCGCTGGCAAAGACGTTTGACGTTAACCGTCATACCGTGCGGCGGGCAATCGACGAGCTGGTGTTCAGCGGCTTGGTGGAGCGTCAGCAGGGAAGGGGAAACATGGTGGTCAGTCAGCCTTATGACTATCCACTGCATCCCGGCGCGCATTTCACCGACAACCTGTTGGAGCAGGGTAGCTTACCAACAGGTCAGGTACTGAGCCGGGGTCTGATCGCGGCCAACGAGAAAATTTCTGGCATGTTTGGCCTTGAACCTGAAAGCCAAATCATCAAATTGCGCACCCTGCGCAAAATCAACGGCATGCCAGCAAGCGTGATTGACCACTATCTGGCAGACCTTTCGTGGTGGGCAGTGGTGAAGCACTTTGAAGTGGGCTCGTTGCACGGTTTTTTGAAAGACAAACTGGATGTTCACCTGACACGCAAGAGCACGCGGCTGAGAGCCATGATGCCGAAAAAGACCGACTGCCGCCTGCTTCAGCTGTCTGGCAAGACACCCATCATGTGTTTAAAACCACCAACGTGATTACAGGAACTGACCGGATTGTGGAGTTCTCATCATCCCACACCCGCTCCGATCTGGTTGAGATTGTTTTGGAGCACTAAATGGAACAGAAACAACGAACACCCCGTCAACGCTGGATGTCTGTCCTTGCCAGGCAGATGCCGAGATGTTGCAAAAGCATTGGGAAAAACTGGCGCTGACGCCGCAATACCAGAGCGTCCGTGCCCCTGAAATTGGCCTGGCGCAGGTTCGCGCCCGCATGGGGGGCACAGGCAACGCCTTCAATATGGGCGACGTAACCATTACCCGCAGCGTGGTGCGCCTTGCCAGTGGCGAGCTGGGTTACAGCTACATCACTGGACGCAACAAGCGGCATGCAGAGTTGGCCGCGGTGGTGGATGCCTGATGCAAACCGGCGCGCATGGCGTGTTGCAGCAGAACCTGATATCGACACTGGCAGCAGAAAAAGCAGAACAAGAACAGCTGCGGGCAAGGGAAGTCGCTGCCAGCAAAGTGGACTTTTCACCATGGTGAGGGGAGAGGACGAATGAGCAAGTTAACCGCGGGATTTGATGACCCGGTGCATGATGCGCAGCAGGTGTTCCGTGAATTGATGGATGCTATGTCCCAGCCGGGTAAGCGCATTGCAGTGAAACATGCCTCCCGCTTTGGCAAGGCCAGCTATGCCGCAACTCAGGTTTTGCTGACACTGGCAGATAATGCAACGCCGCTTTGGCTTTCCGGGTATTTCCGGGACGACGAAGCGCTGGTGGAGAACATCCGCTTTCACTGTGCAGCGCCCGTTATTGCGGAAAAGTCCGAGGCAACATTTGCACTGGCACAGGGCGTAGAGCTGGAGAGTGTTAAAGCGTTTGCGATGGGCTGTGAAAGCTACCCCGACAAAAGCACCACACTGATTCTGGAAGTGGAAAGCCTGGACGAAGGCGTCACCTTTTCGCTGACAGGGCCTGGAATACCCACGACTGCGCAGCTCGCTGTCAAAGGCTCAATGAGTCACTTCTGGCCTCGCTGCAAACCGAGCGCAGCGCCTTTCCCCATGGAATCGACATTCTGTTTACCTCAGGCCATGAGGTGGTTGCACTACCACGCTCAACCAACCTGACGCTGAAAAGCACGGAGCCACATGTATGTAGCCGTAAAAGGGGGCGAGAAAGCGATCGCCGCCGCACACGAATTGCAGGACAAAAAACGCCGCGGCTCCCTATCCCAACCCGCGCTGACAGTTGAGCAAATCGCTGAGCAACTGGCAGGTGCCACAGACCGGGTGATGACCGAAGGCGGCATTTACGACAAAGAACTTGCTGCCCTAGCCATCAAACAGGCGGGCGGCGACCTGGTTGAAGCGATTTTCCTGCTGCGAGCTTACCGCACCACGCTGCCCAGATTGGCGGTGACAGAGCCGGCAAACACCGAATTGATGAAAATCGAGCGCCGTATCTCAGCAACCTACAAAGACTTGCCCGGTGGTCAGGTGCTTGGCCCAACGTATGACTATACCCACCGGTTGCTTGATTTCGCGTTGTTGGCGGAGGGAAACACGCCCAAAACTGTGGGTGAACGGGATGACATTCAGGAAATGGAAGCATGCCCGCGTGTGATGGGCATTCTTGAAAACCTAGAGCTCGCGGTGAAGGAAGAAGACAACGGCTGCACGCCGGACGACATCACCATGGAGCCGCCGACATTTCCGGCCAATCGCAGCGCAAGGTTGCAGCAACTGGCACGCAGTGATGAAGGCTTCCTGTTGGCGCTTGGTTATTCCACCCAACGTGGGTACGGACGCAATCACCCGTTCGCCAGTGAGATCCGCGCTGGGAAGGTCACCCTGGAAATGGTTCCTGAAGAGCTGGGTTTTGCGATTGAGATTGGCGATATCGAAATGACGGAATGCCAGATGATCAATGGCTTTACCGGCAGCAAAAAGCAGAAAGCGAAATTCACCAGAGGTTACGGTGTGACGTTTGGCTTTGCCGAACGCAAAGCCATGTCCATGGCGTTGGTCGACAGGGCATTGCAATGCAGCGAATACGGCGAAGTGCCCGAGGGGCCTGCGCAGGACGAAGAATTTGTGCTTTCCCACGGCGATAACGTTGAAGCGGCGGGCTTTGTCAGCCACCTGAAATTGCCGCACTACGTGGACTTTCAGGCTGAGCTTGAACTTATCCGAAAGCTTCAGAAAGAGTTTGATGCCCGTGAATCCAGTGAAGGAGACGCACAATGAATACGGCAGTGCAAAGTGGCTATAACTTCGGCTATCTCGATGAGCAGACCAAACGCATGATCCGTCGTGCCTTACTCAAAGCCATCGCGATTCCCGGCTATCAGGTGCCATTTGGCGGCCGTGAAATGCCCATGCCTTATGGCTGGGGAACCGGGGGTATTCAAATTACAGCGGCAATTATTGGCGAGCCTGACGTGCTGAAAGTGATTGATCAGGGCGCTGACGACACAACCAACGCCGTTTCTATCCGCCACTTCTTTGAAAAAGTAGCGGGCGTCGAGACCACGGAAAAGACAGAACAAGCGACGCTGATCCAAACCCGCCACCGCATCCCGGAAAAAGCGCTTAAAGAAGGGCAGATCCTTGTTTATCAGGTGCCCATTCCGGAGCCATTGCGGTTTATCGAACCGCGGGAAACGGAAACCCGCAAAATGCATGGTCTTGAAGAGTATGGCGTGATGCACGTGAAGCTGTATGAAGATATTGCGCGCTATGGACATATATCGACGTCCTACGCCTATCCGGTTCGCGTCAATGGCCGCTACATCATGGACCCGTCGCCCATTCCAAAATTCGATAATCCGAAAATGGATCAAATTCCCGCTTTGCAACTTTTCGGCGCAGGCCGCGAGAAACGCATCTATGCCATTCCGCCTTATACCGATGTGAAAAGCCTCGACTTTGAAGACCATCCGTTTGAGGTGCAGCAATGGGACGAGCCGTGTTGCATTTGTGGCTCGACCACAAGCTTTCTGGATGAAGTCGTCACGGACGACAAAGGCAGCCGGATTTTTGTCTGTTCCGATACCAACTACTGCCATGAGCAGCAGGCAAGGAATCAACAGCAAGCTGTAGAAAAGGAGACTATCGCGTGTCAGTAACAGAGTTGAGTCGCAACAGCGCGATCATGCCAACCCCAACCCTAAACCCAACAGTGCAGCCATTGCTGGATGTATCTGGGATCACCAAGCTTTACCAACCGGGCAAGGGGTGTCAGGACATTTCCTTTGATTTGTGGCCAGGTGAAGTGCTGGGCATTGTCGGTGAATCTGGTTCGGGGAAAAGTACCTTGCTGCGTGTGCTTTCCGGGCGGGAAGCACCGGATTCAGGCTCGGTGAATTACCAGTTTGAAAACGGTTCGCAAGCCAGTCTCTATGACCTTTCCGAAAGCGATCGCCGACGCTTGCTCCGGACTGACTGGGGCGTTGTACACCAACATCCGATGGATGGATTAAGACCGCGCGTTTCTGCCGGCGGCAATATTGGCGAACGGCTAATGGCGGTAGGAAACCGTCACTATGGTGATATCCGCAATCAGGCGCTGGACTGGCTTTCCCAGGTTGAGATCCCGACAGATCGCATCGACGACATGCCAATCACTTTCTCCGGCGGCATGCAGCAGCGCCTGCAAATTGCCCGCAACCTTGTCACCCATCCAAGGTTGATTTTTATGGATGAACCGACCGGCGGGCTGGATGTGTCCGTTCAGGCAAGGTTACTGGATTTAATCCGCAATCTGGTGACAGATTTAGGGCTTTCCGTGGTGATTGTGACCCATGATTTGGCCGTCGCACGCTTGCTGGCACACCGTTTGGTGGTGATGAAAGAGAGCCGGATTGTTGAGAGTGGACTGACAGATCAGGTCTTGGATGACCCACAACATCCGTACACCCAGTTGCTCGTTTCTTCGGTTTTGCAGGGGTAGGGAAGCCATGAGTTTCACAAACATGACAACAATGCTGGACGTAAAAAACGTTAGCAAAACATTCGTTCTCCACAATCAGGACAGTGTCAGGTTGCCGGTATTGGCCGATTCCAGTTTCTCGGTCGATAAAGGCGAGTGCGTGGTATTGCTTGGGCGCTCCGGTGCGGGGAAAAGCACCTTACTCCGTGCGCTCTATGCGAACTATCTCGTCGATGGTGGCGAGATCAAGGTGCGCCATACTGATAGATCCAACAAAGAGCAATGGATTGATATTGCCAATGCGCTGCCAAGGGACATTCTGGATGTACGCAAGAAAACCTTGGGTTGGGTCAGCCAGTTTCTCCGGGTTATTCCCCGTATCAGTGCGCTGGATGTGGTTTGCCAACCGCTGGTGGAACAAGGGGAAAGCAAGAAAACCGCGAGGGAGAAAGCAGGCGCCATGCTCAAGCGCCTGAATGTGCCTGAGCATCTTTGGCAACTGGCTCCAGCCACGTTTTCCGGCGGCGAGCAGCAGCGCGTGAACATCGCTAGGGGTTTTATTGTCGATTCTCCTGTGCTCTTGCTGGATGAACCGACAGCATCGCTGGATGAAAGAAACCGGGAAGTGGTAATTGAGCTCATTTTGGAAGCCAAGCAACGCGGGGCAGCCATTGTCGGTATTTTCCACGATGAATATGTGCGCCAGCGTGTGGCGAACCACTACTACGACATTTCAACGGCAACACTGATTAAAGCGGAAGGGAAGGAAGTGCAATGATCATTACCAATGTTCAACTGGTGTTGGAAGACGATGTCATCAATGGCTCGTTGGAAGTTGAAATGGCGTGATTCGCGCCATGTCTGATTCGCCAAGCCAGCAACCGGGCGCGATTGATGGTAATCAGGGTTGGTTGATGCCGGGCTTGATTGAACTTCACACCGACAACCTCGAAAAGTATTTCACGCCACGCCCAAAGGTCAGCTGGCCGCCGTTTTCAGCCATGGCGGCACACGACGCACAATTGATTGGCGCAGGTATCACCACTGTTTTAGATGCGATTGCAGTGGGTGATGTGCGCGATGGTGGTCACCGTCAGGAAAACCTCGATAACATGATCAACACTATTGTCCAGAGTGGTGAAAGAGGTCTGAACCGCGCCGAGCATTTTGTCCATATCCGCTGTGAGTTGCCCCATCATTCCACCGTGGAACTGGCATTGCGCTATCTTGATTTGGAGCAAACCCATATGGTGTCACTGATGGACCATTCGCCGGGTCAGCGTCAGTTCGTCAATCTCGACAAGTATTACGAATATTATCAGGGGAAATACAACCTCAGTGACGACGAAATGGCAGCGTTTGAAAAAGACCAGCGCGAGCAGTCTGCGCAATGGTCAGACAGCAACCGACGCACGATTGCAGAGCTGTGTCACGCTAAAAGGATTCCCCTTGCCAGCCACGACGATGCAACCCGTGCTCATGTCGAAGAATCCCGCGAGCTAGGCATGGTGTTGGCGGAATTCCCGACCACGGTGGAAGCCGCGCAGCGCTCGCACGAACTGGGTTTGAAAGTGATGATGGGTGCCCCGAACGTGGTTCGCGGTGGTTCGCATTCAGGCAATGTGGCGGCACACGAACTGGCATCGCTCGGCGTGTTGGATGCACTTTCGTCTGACTACATTCCGGCAAGCCTGCTGGAAGCCGTTTTCCGTCTCGCGGACGACGAACGAAACGATATGGATTTGGCCGCCGCTGCAACGCTGGCCACGAAAAAGCCCGCATCAGCGCTGGGTCTGGCAGACCGGGGCGTGATCAAAGAGGGGATGCGAGCCGATATGTTGCTGGTGGAGCGTCATTTCAACCAGCCGTATGTGCAGCAAGTGTGGCGCTCCGGTCGTCGTGTGTTCTAAGGCGGAGATATATGCCGAAATTGTTTTATGTGCTGGGCGCATCCGGTGCGGGGAAGGATTCATTGATTGATGCGGTAAGAGATCAGTTCTCCGATCGCCTGATGGTGGCACACCGTTACATCACACGTCCTGCTTCCGCAGGCAGTGAAAACCATGTGGCGCTTTCCGATGCGGAATTTGATCTTCGGGTCGAACGTGGGCTGTTCACCATGCAGTGGCGCGCCAACGGTATGCGCTATGGCGTGGGCAGGGAGGTGGAAAACTGGCTGGAAGCTGGCTGGATGTCATGGTGAATGGCTCCCGCGCCTACCTTCCTTTGGCTCAAGGGCTGTTTGGCAAGCAACTGGAAGTGGTATGGATTTCTGTTTCCCAGCAAGTGTTGCGTGAAAGGCTGGAAACGCGGGGCAGGGAATCGGCTGAAGAGATTGCCCAGCGCTTGGAGAGGGCAGTCGAATATGAGTCGTTGAAACCACATGATGCGATTTGTCTTGATAACAGCGGTGTGTTGGCAGATACAGTGGCGCAGTTTGCGTGTAGGCTGGATCAAAAGCTTTGTCAGACGTACAGCGCACAAAACCGTGCAAAAGCAGTGAAGCTCTGACAATAAGCGATTAACTTTATGACATCGGGTTTTCTTGGCTTCTCAACCACTCATGGAAGGACAAATGTTGCGACTGACTTTGCTGGGTACCGGTGCCGCGGGAGGCGTGCCGCTTTATGGATGTGAGTGTCCGGCGTGCAAGAGGGCAACAGAACACCCCACCTTCGAGCGAAAGCCCTGCTCAGCCATGGTGGAATGGGGAAATGGAAGCGCCAAGGAACGCTTGCTGATTGATGCAGGGTTGATGGACTTACACTCGCGCTTTCCGGCAGAAACTTACCACGGTTTTTTGCTCACCCACTTCCATGTAGACCACGTTCAGGGATTGTTTCACCTGCGCTGGGGTACGGCTTCCCCCATCCCAGTGTGGTGCCCACCGGACGATCAGGGCTGCGCCGATCTGCTCAAGCATTCCGGTTGCCTGAACTTCCTGCCGACGATGACGCATGGAGAGCCGGAGAACATTAACGGTCTTCGTGTTACGCCGCTGCAAATGGCACATTCACGCCCAACGTTTGGCTATCTGTTGGAATACGGTGTGAAAAATATCGCTTATCTGACCGATACCGACGGACTTCCAGAAAATACGCTGTCATTTTTGAGTGAACTCCCACCGCTGGATGCGCTGATCGTTGACTGCTCTTTTCCGCCTGACCATTCAGGGCGAAACCACAACAACATCAACACCGTTACGCAAATCTACCTGGATTTGGCGCCCAAACGCCTGATTATCACCCATCTCGGTCATGATCTTGATGCTTGGCTGATGGAGCATGGCGTGCCTGAATGGCTCGAAATAGGCCGGGATGGAATGACGGTTTAACGTCACCATTTCCGCGTTTTCAAAGAACGCTTTGAGCCAGAAGGCTTAGGGCGAGGCTTTAAAGTTCCCTTCTTCATCCAGCTGGTTTTTCTCAGAAAAGCCAGCCCTGATCAGTCCGCTGCCAAGAATACCCACACAGACCAGCAGCAAACCAAGATGCCATGCTTTGCTCATGCCCAGCGCCATCAACCCCATACTCAGCAGGGAAGCCGTGACCATTTGCATTGCACCACCCAGTGCTGCCGTGGTGCCTGCTTTGTCCCGAAATGGCAACAGCAGCTGGGATTGGGCGCAGGGGAAGGCGATACCGTTTGCCACCACCATCAGGAATTGCCCTGCAATCACCGACCATGCAGTAAGCGGTGCGACAATCAGCCAGATACCGGCAATTGCATGTAAATACGGGGCAACTTTGAGCATCCGTTCTGAGCCCAGTTTTGGACGTAGCCTGTTGCAAATCGCCCCACCTAAAAGCAGGCCGAATGCCGGGATCAGCGCCCAGATAGCATATTCATCACTCGTCATGCCGATTTGCACCTGCATGATGAAAGGAATAACTGAGATGGAGACAACCACCATGCTGTAATTCAGCCAGCCAATGCCGGAAAAGCTGATGAAATAGCTGGATGTAATCAGTTGCTTGTAGTTACCAAGTACGGTTTTCAGGTTGGGTACATGGCTTTTGGTATTCACAGTTTCTTTGAAGCTGAATACAAGGATCAACCAGACAATGGCGATGTAGATCAGCATGACAACAAACACGGACAGCCAACCAAAATGGAAGTTAACAAATCCGCCAATCACAGGTGCGACAATTGGACTGAACGACGCGACGATACCGAGCCAGGTCATGGCTGAGCCAAATGTTGATAGGAGTAGCTATCGCGCAATGACGCCCGCGACAGCACCGAGCAGCATCCCGCACCGAGGCCTTGTAAAAAGCGCCCCCAAAGGAGCAGGGAAAAGTTATCGACACCGCTGACAGTCAGCACCAATCCGGCAATAGAAATGGCGATACCCAGAAGCAATACAGGTTTGCGGCCAATGGCATCAGAAAGGGGGCCATAAAGCAGTTGAGAAGGGCCAAATCCGAGCAGATAAAATGAGATCAGTCGCTGGACTTGCTCAGCGTTTAACGAAAAGTTCTGTGCAATGGAAGGCAACGCGGGAAACAACAAACCCACACTGAGCTGACCAATACTGACAATCAGACAAGCGAGTAAAACAGGGCGAAGGGGAAAGCTAGACGGCATGAAACGGACTCCTTATGGCTCCATTATCACCGTAAAAACAAAAACCTATTTAAGAATTCCTGGCAGTGGTTTCTTTCCGCTGTGGAATGAATCAACACCGCTAGAGAATATTATTCCGGAGTACAAATTTGGTGAGATCGGTGCCTTTCTCTAGCGATAATCTCTCTGCGATCCGGTATTTGTAGGTTTCAATTGTTCTTGTGCTCAGGTTCAGTGCGCTGGCGATTTCCCGGGTTGAAAGGCCTGCTCCAATCAGTCTCAGTGTTTCATACTGACGTGGCGTCAACTGTTCCAGCATCGCGTGCTCTTGAATGTAGCAGCAGTTGATAGTGTTTAAGGATGCGAGAAGCTGGATTTTTGCCACAGCATTACCCAAACTTGAGCAAGCAGCGTCAGACTGTCGAGGTACTCCTGGCTGGTCTCCACGTGTTTGAAATAAGCAATACTGACCCCCGCGTAGACTTCTTCAAAGCAGACGATAGGAATATTGCCATATTGCTTCACGCCTTCTTTTCCTAATGAAGCCAACCATTTCAGTTCGCTCTTTGCGATGGTTTTTTCATCATAAAAATACCACCCGCGACGCTTGTTTAATGACGTCAGAAATTTATCGATCTCCAAGCTTTTGTAGTATTCAACGGGCAGTCTTTTGTGGCTATAACGGGTGACAGTGATCAGGTCATTGGCGTCAATTTTGACCTTGGACATCGGAAAAATAGCCGTTCTGTCAATATCAAACACCTCCAGCGCTTCTTGGATATTGCTCAGTATGGTTTCCTGCAAAGTCTCTTTAGGGCTGCTTAACAGCTTTTGTTGGGACTGGAAGACGAATTCTAGATAGGGGTTCAAGGAAATACCGGAGCCAAATGAAGTTAGTTGCAGAGGATTATGTCAGAACAAACAAAGGATTATATCACCAATGATGTTTCCTTAAGGTTCCTGCAAGCTTCCTTTATAAGATGTAGATGGATTGTGTTTATGATGTTTCAACCGCACTTGCGGTGATTATCTAAACGTGATTCAGGCCACATATGGGATTGGCCTCTCAAAAAATTGTCGTAGTTCTACTACGTGTGATGTTGAGCACTTCATCTAAATTCATCGCCGAATCAATCCAATAGACGGGTTTTACGATGAATAAACAAAATATCCTAACCTTAGCGACGGGCGCGGTTTTAGCGTCTACTGCGACTACGGCAATGGCGACCACAGATACCAGCCGGCCAAACATCCTGGCAATTTGGGGTGACGACATTGGTATGGACAATATCAGTGCCTACACCCGTGGACAGGCAGGTCACTGGACACCAAACATTGACCGCATCGCCAACGAAGGCGTGCTGTTCACTGACTTCTATGGTGAGCAATCCTGTACAGCTGGCCGATCTGCATTTATTACCGGCCAGCACCCTATCCGTACCGGCCTGACCAAGGTTGGTATGCCGGGCGCGAAAGAGGGCATTCGAAAAGAAGACCCTACGCTTGCGACCATGCTGAAAGAAGAGGGCTATCTGACTGGCCAATTTGGTAAAAACCACCTTGGCGATTTGGATGAGCAACTTCCAACCAACCACGGCTTTGATGAGTTCTTCGGCAACTTGTATCACCTGAATGCAGAAGAAGAACCAGAGCATCCGGATTACCCGCAAGACGCCGCGTTCAAAAAACAATTTGGACCGCGTGGTGTTATCCACTCATTTGCAGACGGCAAAATCGAAGACACAGGCCCGTTAACGGTTAAGCGTATGGAAACCGTGGATGACGAGTTTGCTGCAGCGGCTGTTGACTTCATTGAGCGCGCTCACAAAGAGAAAAAGCCTTTCTTCGTGTGGTTTAACTCAACGCGCATGCATGTGTGGACTCACCTGAAAGAAGAATCTCAGGGTATTTCCAAACGTGGCGGCCTTTACGGCGACGGTATGATCGAGCATGACAACCATGTCGGTATGTTGCTGGACAAGCTGGATGAGCTGAAGATTGCTGACAACACCATCGTTTCTTACACCACGGATAACGGTGCAGAGAAGCTGTCTTGGCCTGATGGCGGTACGGTGCGTTTCCGCGGTGAGAAAAACTCCTCTTGGGAAGGTGGTTTCCGTGTACCGGCAATGGTGCGTTGGCCAGGCAAGATCCCTGCGGGTCAAGTCGTAAACGAAATGGCAGCGCACAACGACTGGGTGCCAACCTTTATGGCTGCTGTGGGTGAAGAAAAGATTGTTGCAGAGTTGAAGAAAGGCAAAACCCTGCAAGGTCAGAAATACAAGGTTCATCTGGATGGATACAACCTACTGCCAAAACTGATGGAAGGTAAATCAACCACGGCAGACGACAACAGCAACTGGCCGCGCAAGAACTTCTTCTATGCGGCTGATGATGGTCACATCTCAGCAGTTCGCATGGGCGACTGGAAAGTCATGTTCACCGTGAACAATTGCCATAGCATTGAGACTTGGCAGTGTCAGTTCGAACCACTTCGTTTGCCTCTAATCATGAACTTGCGTCAAGACCCATATGAAGTTGCAGAACTAGAGGGTATTGGTTATTCAAAATGGCGCGTCGAACATATCCCATATATGTACATGGCGGCTGCTCAAACCTCTGAATTCCTAAACACCTTCGTGGAATTCCCACCACGTCAGGTACCTGGCAGTTTCTCTGTCGACAAGATCGTCGAGAAGATGGGTATCTGGGAACGCGCGCAATACAAATAAGTCGCGTATTGACACCGGCAGGAGGCTTCTCCTGCCGTATTTCGCCTTGCTATCAGCACTTAAACCAAAACAAAAATAACAATAATTCGCCAAGGAATGTTTTAGATGACCACGCAAAAGTTGCAGTCATTTGACCCAACAAAGACCATCAAGCGTCTGAATATTATGACCAAGCCAGCCGGGTCGAAATGCAATATCGACTGTCAGTATTGCTACTACCTGAGCAAAACAGCCTTACTTGCCAGGGAAGGGGAATGTGTTAAGCAGATGGATGAGGCTGCGCTAGAGCACTACATCCGAAGCTACATTGAACAGCAAAACTATCCGGAAATCGTTTTTCATTGGCAGGGAGGTGAACCAACCCTGCTGGGTGTCAATTACTTCAGGGATGTGGTTCGTCTCCAGAAGCAATATTGCCCTGAGGGCGTCACCATTCGCAACAATTTACAGACAAACGGCATTTTGCTTGATGATGAGTGGTGCCGATTTTTGGCTAAGAACAATTTCCTGGTTGGGTTGAGCATTGATGGGCCGGAGCTTATTCACAATACCTATCGCGTCAACCGGGCTGGGCGCGGTACGTTCGCACAAACGATGAAGGGCGTATCGTTTTTACATAAGCATGACGTGTCTTTCGCAACGCTAACCTGCGTAAACAATATCACTGCAGCCAATGCGCTGGAGGTTTACCGTTTTCTGCGCGATGTCGTGAAGTCTTCCCAAATGCAGTTCATCCCCATTGTTGAACCTAAAAGTTTCCGCCACACCGCGCCACAGCATTGGCAAGCCGAAGAAATTGTCTTTCAAGGCATGCCAGAAACAGAGCCAAGCCATCCCAACTCAATTGTCGAGCCTTGGTGCGTATCCGACCAACAATGGGGCGAATTCCTTTGCGCCGTGTTTGATGAGTGGCTGGAAAACGATATTGGTCAGATCAACGTGCCTTATTTTGAAGCGTGCGTAGAAGCATGGATGGGACGTGTAAACCGCTCTGCACCTTGGCACCAATGTGTGGCAAAGGCTTGGCTGTGGAAGCCAATGGCGATGTCTATTCCTGCGACCATTACGTCTATCCACAATACAAGCTCGGCAACATGTACCAGTCTACGTTGGACGAACTTCAGTTCTCGCCACGTCAGGAGAGCTTTGGTCGCGCGAAAGAAGGCGACCTGCCAAAACAGTGCCGTGAATGCAAATTTCAGTTTGCTTGCTTTGGTGAGTGTCCAAAAAACCGTTTCCTCAAAACTTTGGAGGGAGAAACCGGCCTCAACTACCTGTGTGCAGGCTGGAAGCGCTTCTTCTCTCATGCTGACCCCTATATCGAGATGATCGTCAAATCGATGGGGTACAAAGTGCACCGACAAATCAATCGTGAAGCGATGGCGATAAGGTTTAATTAATGGTGATGGCGGTTGTGATAAAACGAACGACGCGACGTGTTTGTCTGCTTGTTGCCTTGTGTGTGAGTCCGTCAGTATTTGCTGTTGAGTCGAAGATGGCGGCATTCAGTGATGCGCAGCAGCAAACTATCAGTGAATTTAAATCGCTGGCTTATACCACCATGGCGAGGCGATATACCCAGTATTCCAAACTGTTTAACCTGTGCCAGCAGCTGCCAGAGGATGCCGCTTGCGGGGAGCGTTATGACAGTGCTGAGTCTGAGTATCTGGCGGTGAAATCGGTTCACGGCGTGTTTTCTATGTTGTTGGAAGAAGGGATGACAAGGCTTCCCTTGCCAGAAATGGCCTATCGGGAAGTCTCAGATGCCCTGATTGATTTGGGTGTGATGCCAAAGCAAAACGTGGACTCAGCCATTGACGCCAATGCGTTGCTCGCCGTCGTACAACGTTGGCAACGCAAGCATCAATTGCCTGCCAGCGAGTACATCACCATGTTGGATTACGTGATGATCCGCACCGATGCTTTTGCGTCAGATATTCAGGTGCAGTAACAGCGATGATAGGTAAACAGACAGTGCTGGCACTGGTGGTGTGGTTAGCCTTTGGTGGCCCTGCAATAGCAGACTCACAATACCAAGTGGTTGCTGCGAGTGAGCAATATTACGCGGAATTGTCACAGAACTTTCATGCTGATGTTTCTTCCCGCGTTGAAGCGACGTTGGCACTGGGCCAGTATCAGGGTGCGAATGCATTGATTGGCATTGCGCGAGCGTCGAGAGATCTGAACCCCGACCTGAGAATTGCGGCAATTCAGGCGGTACGTCAATGGTCAGATCTCGCGAAATGGGATGTGGTATCACCGCTGTTGGCTGATGAAGTGGAGAGCGTAAAACGTGCTGCCGTGTATGCGTTATTACCACTACGTCACTTACTTAACGCAGAGCAATCTGCATATGTAGATCGTCAAACTGAAAGCTATCTGAACAGGTTAGACGACCATCCCCAGAGCCTGCTTGAAAAGGCTCAACTGAACAGTCTGATGACTCGCTATGCAGAGGCAGAAGCCTTTTACACAGCATTGTTAGTCAGCGAGCATGATGCGGTTTTTGCCCGCGCTTTGACGGTGGCCTACAGCCAGTTTCTGCTACAGCAGCAACGAGCAAGTGACGCTGTCACACATCTTGAGGCAGTACTCTTATCGCAAACGGAGCAACCCACCTTTAGCGACAGTCAACAAGCCTCGATTCACTACCAATTGGGCATTGCTTACCTGAAAACGGGTCGCAGTGAAGCTGCAACTATGCAGTTTGAAACAGCGCATACGCTAGATAGCAATCAGCCCCAATATCTTTATACCTATGCGACCGCATTGCAGGCCAAACAGCCTGAAAGAGCCGCGACATTGTTCCTGCAGCTTTACGATGCCACACAAGACCCAAGG
Source organism: Enterovibrio sp. JCM 19048 (assembly GCA_001310415.1). Taxonomy (GTDB): domain Bacteria; phylum Pseudomonadota; class Gammaproteobacteria; order Enterobacterales; family Vibrionaceae; genus Enterovibrio; species Enterovibrio paralichthyis. The sequence continues at coordinate 114,411 of BAXE01000007.1, forward strand.
TCACTGTATGCAACATGCCAGTCGCAGTTGATGGCAGCGATGGATGCCAGCTCATGCATCAGCGCCTTACGCACAATGGCACCTGCGGATGTCGCAGACACCCTCGTCAACCAATATTCAACACCTCAAACCGACAATAAGTAGAACCCGATGACAACTGCACATGACGCACTCTCTCAACTGGCGACGCGCCTCAACCACGCTGTTATTGGTCAGCAACATGTGATTAATGCTCTGATGATTGCTTTGCTTACTGATGGACACCTGCTTTTGGAGGGTTTGCCCGGCACGGCAAAAACCCGTTCGGTAAAAATGCTGGCCGATGCGCTGAACATTGGTTTTGGCCGGATTCAGTTCACACCGGACTTGCTGCCGTCAGACGTGACAGGCTCAGAGATTTACCACGAAGAGCAAGGGAAGCCGACCATTACCTTTAAGCCAGGGCCGATCTTTAATGCCATTGTTCTGGCGGATGAAATTAACCGTGCGCCGGCCAAAGTACAAGCTGCGCTGCTTGAAGCCATGGCGGAAGGAACGGTCACGGCAGCGGGAAAAACCATGGCGTTGCCACAGCCTTTTATGGTGCTGGCAACACAAAACCCGGTTGATCAGGAAGGCACATATCCACTGCCTGAAGCACAGATGGACCGCTTTTTTATGAAAGTCGAAGTGGACTATCCCGATGTGGACGCCGAACTCGACATTATCCGACTGGTGCGCCAGGAAGAGCTGCAAGCCCGCAATGAACAGCAAAGTGTGCTGGAACCTATCAATATCGAGCACATTTTCTCGGCTCGTGAAGCCATTAAGCGTTTACACATCGCAGAAAGTGTCGAGCGTTATATCGTAGAAATTGTGATTGCCACGCGCAGACTGATCGGTATCCGCATACTGATTTGTCACGCTGGATCGAAGTGGGGGCGAGCCCTCGCGCCAGCATTGCACTAGAGCGAGCTTCCCGCGCTAATGCCTGGTTAGCAGGCCGCGACTTTGTCACGCCGGATGATGTCAGAGCCGTGGTTTACAGCGTATTGGGTCACCGTATTGCCCTGAGTTTTGAAGCTGTTTCTGGTGGAACCAGCACCAAAATGGTGATCGATGAGATTCTGCATCACGTGATGTTGGCTTAAAACGCAAATAAGAACGCTGTAATGCTAGATAAACAATCTGCAAGAGGGGATGCACGTATTTATTCGAGCTTGCATCGCCTGCAAACGCTGAGCGCATTGGCTGCGAGCGTATCGCTCCGCCCTTGCCAGTATGCGCGCTGCCATACCTCAGGAAAGCACATCGCAAAAGCTAGAGGGCGGGGTCTGGATTTTGCCGAGTATCGTCACTATCAGGCGGGTGATGACATTCGGGCGATGGACTGGCGTGTCACGATGCGCACCAAGCAACCTCATATCCGTGTGTTTTCGGAAGAAAAAGAGTTGCCCGTGATCCTGATGGTTGATCAACGGCTAAGTATGTTTTTCTCTTCGCAACAGACTATGAAATCTGTCGTTGCGGCAGAACTTGCCAGCCTGTGTGGGTGGAGTGCCTTAAAGGAGGAGATCGTGTTGGCGCGCTGGTTTTTAACGATGAAAGTGTCAACTGGTTTCCCCCTAAACGTTCTCACAAGCACTTGCTGCAGGTGTTGGCGCAGGTGCATCTTTTCAATCAGGCACTTGGGGTTGATAAACCTGTTACCCGCCAGAACAGCTCATCGTTGGACCTTGCACTGACGAAACTATTGCAGACGAAAATGGCAGGATCCTTGGTCATCATCCTTTCCGATTTTAAAGGGATAGAAAGCAAAGCAAGCCAAACCTTGCAAGCGGTGTTGGCCAAAAACGAAGTGATCGCTGTGTCGGTGAAAGACCCGCTGGAAGTGAGTTTATCTCCCTCACACAGTGCCTGTGTCAGTGATGGTATTGAGCAGGTTCTCCTCCCCAGTGATACGCCTGCATTACTGGAAAAATATGAGCAGCACAATCGTGAAAAAATGAGGCGTTAAAGACGCGCTTGTTGAACCAAGGTGCCATGTTTTGCGAGGTATCATCCGAGGGTGAGCACCTTGTTCACTTCCAGCAAGCGATGAACGGTGGAAAACAACGTGGCAAATAACCCATTACTGCAATCACTGGTGGCACCGCCGATGCCAGAGCCGATTTCCTGGTTGCCACAAACGCTTGGTTGGAAAGTCGTGGCAGTCGTTTTGCTGCTTGTTGCATTGCAACAAAGCATTCAGCGGCGGTGAGATGGCGGCAACATCGCTATCGGCGAGAAGCAATGACTAAGATCCGAATCCTTCAACATTCCCTGACGGATAACAATCGCGTGGCGTCGATAAAAGCCTTAAACCGTGTGTTAAAGGAAACCGCCGTTTTCAGCTTTGGAGACAAAACGGTTGCGTCATTGCAACGAGAGCATTGGCTCCAGTTCCTGAACCAAAGCGGTGCGGAGAAACTCGATGAAACCTTGGGGGACGCATGGCAAATCGCGCTGTATGTGCCCGAAGAACGTGTGGCGTTAGACGATAAACAATGCCGCATGTTGCTCGAATTTGCATTGGTCTGGGTGGCTACGCATAAGGTGAACGATGAACATTGAATTTGATCAGAGCTGGGCGTTTGCTTTGCTCATCCTGCCTTTTTCATCAGGCGTTTTGCCCCTGACCACCACACCAAACAACCCTCGGTGCATGTTTCATTCTTTGATGTATTGGTCAATGAACTGGGCCTTAAGGCATCAAAAGGCGCGAAGCGTTTGTCATCACGTCGTTGGCAGCGGGCTTCAGTCTGGATCACTTGGGTGTTATTGGTAGTGTCGATGGCTAAGCCTGTGTGGCTGGCTGAACCTCAGGTGAGGGAACTGTACGGCAGAGATTTGCTGGTGGTTGCAGACTTATCAGGCTCGATGTCAGAAACGGACTTTGTTGACCCCTATGGTGAGAAGACCTCACGGTTAAGCGCCATAAAAAGCGTATTGAAAGATTTTGCCAAAGAACGAAAAGGGGATCGTCTGGGATTAATTTTGTTTTCGGACTTTGCCTACCTACAAGCTCCTTTCACTGCCGATCATAGCGCCTGGTGTGAACTGCTAGAGGAAGCAGAAGTCGGCATGGCGGGTCAAAGCACCCATTTGGGTGATGCTATTGGACTAGGGCTAAAAACCTTTCAGCAACAACCGATGCTTAAAGAGAAAACGAGCAAAGAAAAAGTCATGCTGGTACTGACTGACGGCAATGACACGGGCAGTCTCGTTCCGCCGATTGAAGCTGCAAAAATTGCTAAACACCTTGGTGTCAGGATTTATATGGTCGCCATGGGGGACCCCAATACTGAAGGCGAATCTGCATTGGACATGACAGTGTTGAAGCGTGTCGCTGACATCACAGGTGGACAGGCGTTTCTTGCCATGTCACGTGCTGAACTTACCGACGTACATCAAACCATTGCATCTCTCGAACCACAGCAATTTGAGAGCTTTCATTACCAGCCGAAAGAATCACTTCACGTGATTCCGCTGATCATTATTGCTCTCAACCAGTTAGCCATGATGACGTATTGCATGATATCGCAGCGTTTAAGCGGTGCGATAAAGACAGAATTCCGAACTAATCATCGTGTGAACGTAGAAAAGCGAGGAGCAGGCTTGTGAACATGGATGCATTGAGTTCTTTTCATTTTCTTCGCCCGTACTTTTTGTTCTTGATAGTGCCTTTCGCGATATTGCTGAGCCTCAAGTGGCATCAGAAGACCCAACAAGCGATGCACTTTAAATTCATCCCTGTTCATATTCTCAATGTCTTGAAACTGGGCGAGAAAGGGTGGCGCAGCAGTTGCCGCTCAAACTGTTGAGTGTGGTGTGTGTGCTTTTGGTCATAGCGCTCGCGGGACCTGCGTGGGAAAAAGAACCGTCCCCGTTTGGAGAGGATCATTCTGATCTAGTCATCGTATTGGACGTGTCAGCATCCATGCAGGAAAAGGATGTTGCTCCGTCACGATTGGAGCTGGCGAAGTACAAATTGCAGGATTTACTGGCCAAACGTGGAGGCGGTAGAACAGCGTTAGTGGTGTATGCGGGCAGTGCGCACATCGCGATGCCGCTAACACTGGATACTCAGGTATTTACACCGCTTTTAGACGCGATTTCCCCAAATATCATGCCGAGGGAGGGAAAGTTTCTGTCGAAGGCGATACCGCTTGTTGAGCAACTCAGTCGAGAATCATTGGCAATGACGGTGCTGGTGGTTAGCGATGCGGCAGACAAGCATGATGTAACGGCATTTTCGGATTTTGCCGGGCGCAACTCTCATCATCTGCTGGTGTGGGGCATGGGCAATGAGGAAAGAGAAGCAGCAATACCGTTCGAGCCAGATTCACTGATGCATTGGCGAAGGCAAACGGCGGTGATTTTCAAACCGTTACGGTGGATAACCGCGATGTCGATACGTTGAGCAAACGCGTTGCACAAAACCTACTTATTCAGCAAGACAACAACATGCCTTGGGTAGATGCAGGATATTACTTGGTGTTTGTTATCGCTGCGTTGGCTTTACTGTGGTTTCGCAAAGGTTGGCTGGTGACTTGGTGCTTGGTCGGTAGTGTCTCGCTTTTCAGTGCCTTACCGATGAAGGCAGAGGCAGCCGACTGGCAAATCGCAGATTTATGGCTGACTGGCGATCAACAAGGGTGGGTCTGGTTTAAAAAGGCGGAATACACAAAGGCCGCCGAGGCGTTTGATTCCAATAGTTGGCGAGCGACTGCCCATTTCCTTGCTGGGAACTACTCAGCCGCAGAGCAGTATTACCTGCGCACAGACAGTCTGTCTGCCCGTTTTGGTGCTGCATCAGCACTGGCACATCAACGGGAATATGTAGCGGCCAAGCGCATGTTTGCCGATATTCTCGCTGAGTCTCCCGACTTTCCCGGTGCGAAACATAACTATCAGTTGATGGTGGAAATTATCACGTTTATTGAGCAGCACACTAAATCCCAAGGCGAAAGCGCTGAACGGCAATCCAGCAAAGAGTTGGGAGACAAACCTAAAACCAGCGAAGGAGCGGAAGCAACGGTTCAGCGCGATCAGTTGATCGAAGAAACGCTGAGTTCAGAGGAAATACTTAACGACCCTGGTATGAATGAAAAATGGATGCGACGCGTGGGCAGCGATCTGTCGGGCTTTTTACAGATGAAATTTGTCCTTCAACTCGATAAACGCCAAGAAATTCCCAGAGAACAGCAACCAGGGAGTCAACAATGATTAAGTCGTGCGCCATTTCCCTTTGCTTGCTGTTCAGTGTTTCGGTCAATGCTGGCTTCTCATCTGAGGCTGTTACTTTACGAGACCTTTTGGCTGGGCGTCATGTGCTGATTGATGCTTATCTTCCTCCAAAGCGGATTATGTGGTGGGGGAGCAAGTCATACTGCACGTAGAAGTGGCGACCGACCAATGGTTTGTGAAAGGGGCAAAAATTGCGGATTTTTCGTTGCCGAACGCCTTGGTACTCAACCATCAGGCCAACAATATCAATTCTGTGGTTAGAAAGCATGGCCGTCGGTACGCAAGCCAGATCGTTGAAATTCCTTTGTACCCGCAGACGGAAGGAAGGTTTGTTATCCCATCGCTTGCCGTTGAGTTTACCGTTAAGCATGGCAATGAGAGTGTGTCCGGGATGCTTGAGACAACACCTGTTGCGTTTGATGTGCGTTTGCCGTCACCAGAATTTTGTCGACAAATGCGTGGGTGGTTGGGGAACGCGTCACTCTGTCTGAAACAGTTGGACGTGTTCAGGCTGACATTGACGATGGGGATACCCTTCGTGTCGGCGATGTGATTACCCGTGGCGTGCAATTAAACGGAGAAGCAACGGTATCCATGCTGATGCCAAACCTCATTCAGAGTGAAGACTATGAACAGCTTGGGCTCGTACTTATCTCGCTGAAGACAAACGGGAGGACAGGCTAGTACGCGGCTTTAGCCAAGCCTCGCTGACAGAATCTGTTTCAGTAGTGCTGGAAGAAGCAGGAGAGGTACATTTTCCTGCTATTTCCTTGTTTTGGTGGGATACGGAAGAGCAGCAACAGAAAGAGCTCACGCTACCTAGCCATCAGTTTGTTGTGAAGCACACGCCATTGTCTTTTTCCATGCGTATTGGAAAGAGACGGCGATATGCGCAGTGGCAATTTTACTATTACTGTACGGTGGCTATCGGATGGCTATTTACATGATGTATTTACATAAAGTCGATAGATTGCCACTGGCCGTTCAGTTTTGGCTCGCTCTACTCTCCAATAACCTTGGACGTTGCGAAATCGTAATTTGCCGCAAAATCAAACATCGAACTGGCAAATATCAGATGAATCAAAACTCAACCCAGTCACCAAACAATATTATTGACAGTTACACCAAGCAAAAATACAGCCTTTCAAATTGCAGGGTGCGAAAGCGTTCACTAATTAGGATCTGGTTTGGAATGGGCTGGTGACTGTAAGACCTTCCCCAGAATGCGCCTCAGAGCACGCTTCAATCTCTATACGCATGGCAGGCCTATTTGCTATTTTAGTCAGTAACTTAGTGCATTATTACTGGTTTGAGGGAATGACATTTTCTCGGTCACTCACTGCGTGCAGGGAGAAGTGATAATTGACGAGGTCAACGCCTCAAGAGAATTGAGAAGACATGGTTATCTCGGGTATTTGAAGCAACGCCTCAGTGTGTGGCAAATCCTCTGAGGGGGAACCATGTCATTGGTTATACCGCCGTGTGAGGGCGGTATTTGGAATCTATGCACAGCACTTCTTGTATTTCTTGCCACTTCCACAGCTACAAGGGTCGTTTCTGTTAGGTGTTTTCTCAAATACTATCGGTTTTGGTTTGCTCAGAAGCGTATCCAACTCAACCGTGTTTTCTTCTTGGTTTTCATCAATAGTGATATTGGCAACAATTGAATGCTCTTGAGTGATAGCTTCAATTTCAAATTTGCGAGCTTCAGTCTGAACAGAGATCGAAATTGGCGCTTCTTCAGTACCCGCTTTTACGTCACGATTAACGTTGTAACCTGATATTACGTGGTTTTGTCGAGTTTCTATTCGACCTTTGAAAAACATTTTAGACATGCTGGTATTCTTAGTTTTCGGAACAGGAAAATGAGCAGGGATTATACGTGTCGTGTTGAAATGATAAAGCTCAAATTAAGTGAAGTTTAGTGTCGCGATAAAGCGGTATAACACATACGAGCCCGTATCTGCCAACAGGCAATAGCATGCTCTGGCAGCGTCAACAGCAATGCTTCTCGGACAACAAAACCGTCTAGAAAAAGAAGGCTTTGTTGTTTTCCAATTATCTTCAGGATCAAGTTGGCTGTAGGCAGCGTTGATGTGCGTTTGGTTGCTTAATAATGGGGCAGTTAGTCAACGCGGAAGAATTTGAACGAAGGTTGCACAGCAGACCATCAAAGTGATCCAATTCAATAATTTAGAAAGATAAATACAACAACCTCAGACGTGTGTCGAAAAAACAGACACCCTGTGTTCTACTTGATGGAAATCCAAGGCGTGAATAAGAAGTGGTTCTATCAAACGGTTTTTAAAATGCATAAGTGCATTCTCATTACACTTGTTGGCATCATTTACAACAAATGCTGAAGGCGCTCACGAAGCAGATATCCTCCCTGTTTCCTCTCTCCACAAAAACCAAACGTGGCTCAATCTACTACACCATGAACCCGGTTTGTTTGGGTCAGAAAGTCTCATAAACAGCGCCGACTTTTTTCTTTCTCCTGATGGCAAGAATGATGCTGCAGCGGAGCTGCGGGCGACGTTGAAAGCGTTCAAGTCTGATCCTCAAACGCAATGCCGATTTCCCGCAAGAAAAATGTGGTTGGAACAACAGTTACCGGACTTAGATTTTCCAGTCGCCGAATGTGGCGATTATGCGGCTTACATGAAGGCGTTTGCGGCAGAAAGTGTCAGCCTGATATATGCCAGTGGCTACTTGGGTAATCCTGCCTCTATGTACGGGCATTTGCTACTGAAATTTAATAGCTCCCAAAACCATGAGTTTCTTGATAACACATTTAATTATGGCGCCCGCGTACCTGATGGGGAGAATAAGTTCGTATACATCTTTCAGGGTATTACTGGCGGTTATTCCGGACAATTTGCCAACCAAAAATACCACCATCAAAACCTCACTTACAATGAATCAGAATTAAGGGATTTGTGGGAGTATCGACTTCGCCTGTCACAGAACAAGGTTAACTTCCTGTTGGCTCATTTATGGGAGTTGGAAAATAGCAATATGACGTACTATTTCTTCACGGAGAACTGTGCGTACCAGTTAGCCAAAATTCTGGAAATGGTCACGGGAGTGCAGCTAATCGCTGAAGGGAAACTATGGGTGATGCCATTTGATATTGTCATGATGTTGAATAAACCCGAAGCAAAAACGTTTGTTGATGATGTTATTTATCATGGTTCACGACAAGAGCAACTGTATCAGCGTTTTACCCAACTTAATGACGAAGAAAAAACAACCGTTGCTAATATTATCGACGCGCCATTGCAAGGTGTAGAGAAGCAATTTAATGACCAATCAACAGTCAGTGCCTTGCGGATCATTGATACCCTCTATGACTACTATGCTTATATCAATGTGAAAAACGACGGTTTAAGCGATGTGCAGAAGGCCAAGCTTAAGAAACTTCTTGCGCTAAGGTTCAGATATCCGGCAGAGAAAACGGAATGGAAAGTCGACAAAAAGACGCCACCTCATAAAGCCCAAAACACGGCCATGTTTCAGGCTTCCCCAATCTACAACGATTCCTTTGGTGAGGGCTTGGAGCTTCGGTTCCGCGCTAACTATTACGATCTGTTGAATGTAAATGCTGCGCGTATTGAAAACTCTGCATTGAATACTTTTGACCTGACACTTCTTTATACCAAAGAGGAAGAAAGGGTTCGACTGAGAGAGTTTACGCTCATAGATATTGTTAATTTGAACCTTTCTCAAACTGGGCTTCCAGAGGATAGCGAATTAGCGTGGGGGATTTCCGCGGGATACAGACCAACTGCTCTCGATTGTATCGATTGCTCCAATACTTATTTCGAGGGCTTTGTTGGCAAAAGTTGGGAAACTGCTGACAACTTCGTGAACTATTTAGCGTTAGCCGGAGAAGTTCAATTAAATTCATTAAAGGACATTGAATTCTTCAGTGGTCCTGAGGTTGGGGGGGTATTAACCATCGCTCCTTATTGGGTTGGCTCAATTAAATTAGGTGGTTATTTTAATTTAAACAAAAATTGGCAATACGATAATCATTTGACATGGGAACAACGATTTTTTGAACATCAAGCATTTGATGTCAGGACATCTGTTCGATATGACCAAGGGTTTGAATATGCCGTGAATCTATCTATTTATTGGTGAATACTATGAGAAAAATTGCTTTAGTCGCTGTCGCTGCTGCTCTAATGTCAGGGAATGTCGCTGCAGAAAATAAGAAAGGCGTTAACCCTTGGACACAATGTGGTATTGGCGCAATGATTTTTAAAGATACCCCTGTTGGCGCTGTTATCTCAAACGTTATCTGGGACTTGGGTACAACTGCTGTGTCTTCAAATATTTCTTCGCAACAGACCTGTGAAGGCAGTGAAGTGAAAGCTGCGATGTTCATCCAGGATAATTTCGACCAGATGATGGAAGACACGTCTAAAGGCTATGGTGAGCACATCTATACGATGCTGGAAATTCTGGAAGTTGAACAAAAAGACCAGCAGGAAATTATTACATCTGTGCGTGCTAGCGTCGCAGATCAACTAGCTGCGGACGAGGTGACACCTCAGTCATACTACAATGCTGTAGTAGCAAGCTTATAACACTGAATCGCAGGCAGTATTGGCACTCAGTTCGTTTAAGACATCTCGCCAATACTCGGTGTTTAAGTTTCACTGGTGTTCAAACGCTAGATTGGAAATTTAAACAGCATCAAGATAAAGAAAAGGGGCTCGCTGGAGCCCCTTGAGTTTATCTATATGACAGACTTTTAGTTAAGTCGTTGTAACAACAAAATATCACGAATAGTGATTTTACCGTCGTTGTCTAAATCTCTCCTGTCACCTGGAGTTAGCGCTTGTTGGTTGCGGAAGGGCACAAGTATTGCGCGATCCGCGGCATCTACATCGCCATCCGCATCAAGATCCCCTTGCTTAGTCGGCACAAATTGCCACCTGAGCAGGGTATCTGAGCTGCCAACAAATGCTTTCTGGGCAGATATCCCACCACGAACAACGAGTGCGGAGATGAGCTGATAGGGGCCATCAGAGGTCTGGAACTGATCAGAACCGACGGTGAAGGTGATATCGTTTTGTCCTTGGGACAAAAAGCGGGAGAAAGCAACCAAGTCAATATCCTGTCCAGTCGCAGATACCACTTTGAAGGACATTTGGTAGCTGCCTTGTAGCGTGACTGAAACAGGAACGGAGAACTCCAAAGCACCGATCATGTTGTTTTGGATAATCGGTGAGATAACCGCTTCGCCGATCACGATGTCCTCACTGCACAGATCTGCCAATGATATCGCGTCCGTTTCACCGAGCTGGGTTCCTTTACCAGCAAGCACTATGCCTTCATCCGAAAGCGATAGTACATTGAGGTATGGAAGCTGATACGGGCCATCTACAGCCAGGCTTTCCAGAATATCGTCCACATCGTAAAACAGCGTGACGTTTGACGTGCCGGAAGAGAGCGTGAAACGAGCCTGTTGATTAAGCGTGTTCCCATTACTCGCTACCAGTTGGCCTTGAACCACATATTCCCCGGATGTGTTCACCGTTAACGTGGCGATTTCGTTGATCCTTCAATACATCCTCCGTTGCCATAGACCAGTTGCGAAACCACGGTCGACACATTTACCGGTGGCGCTTTCACCGTCACCGTGCGGCTGACTGAGCGGGAGATCGTACCGTTAACAGTAGGGATGTCAGTATTGGCCTGAATGATATAAGTACCGGCAGCATTAAAGGTATAACCGCGGGTATATACGCCATCATTAGCCAGCCCATCGGGATCCACACCGTCGTCCTTGCCCGGTGCGCTGTCCGGAGCTGCACCTTCTTTGGTAACGGTAATAGTGGGTGAGAGGCCAGTAACGGGCGAGCCGTTATTCAGAACCAGCATACCGGGGGCAATCTCTTCTCCCACCAAGTAGTTATCCCGGTCGAGGCAACGCCTACCTGCCATTTCGAACGAACAAACAGCGTGGTGACGATCACTGTGTCGACAGGGGCTTCAGTGTAAATCAGCTTGATTTTCCACACGCCACTTTGGGGGGAGGCAACTTCCTCAGTGGAAAAAATACCACCGGGAAGATTTGAACCAGGCTGAATGTCTTCACCTGAGACAAAGCTTACTTCAGCGTCACCGGATTCGAGCACCACAGCGCCCGTTGGATCGATTAACTGAAATGTTGCACCGTCAAGCGGCGTTACAGCTTCAGTTTTGAGGCCATCAGCCCCTTCAATTAAGAAAGAAAACTCCGTTTCAGTATCATTGACTTTTACCTCTTCAATCAGTGTGACCGGCATATTGACAGCAACCGGAACCGATTCTGCCGTCACGGTTGTAGAGGACAGGATAAGACCCAAAAACACAACGAACCTATTCACCACGGTCGCAAAGGCACAGGAATTGTGTCCCTGGTTTTTGAGTGTAAAGCATCTACTCATCATCATAGGTTCACCTAAGTGGTATGGTTTTCTGAAGGAACTGATCCACGTTTACTGCATTTTTAACCGTGCTGTGGTTATGGAGACTGTTACCAAGAGACGTTCCATAACTTGGGTTTGCGCTGTTCGTGGTTACCACTATGTCGTTATCCTGCGGTGTCGCGGCGACAATAGTCTGGTAAATGAGGGTTGTTTTTTCTCCGCCAAAACAGAAGAAACAAGGTGTTGTCTGCGTTTGTAGAATTGGCGCAGAAGAAAAATCACGCATCACCAGCCAAGCGCGCTCAGCAGCATAATGCGCAATGCCGGGGAAAAGGCCGGCTGATTCGGATGATTCCAGATCATTGTTGCCGTTCGCGTCCGCATTTGCGCCGATGGTGAACGTCTTGCCGATATTTCCTCTGAGATTGAGCGATATTGCTTCACTCGCTCTGCCTGTGGTCAAATCTCTCAAGCCCGGCAATTGGGGCCCTGACCAAACGTCCAAGAGTTGATATACGTTGCAGCAAAACCGTTGGGGTCGTTTCCTTGGTTGACGCGGTTATCGACTTCAGCCTTTTGAATGATTGAAAGGTCAGCAGCAACACTGCCAAGGTGAGGCGTTGATAGCGTAGATAGGGAAAGTATCTCGAAGCTTGGAGCCCTAGCTTTCAATTCCTGTGTATCCAGTCCGCCTTTACTGTGTGCAATGACGTGAACCTTTTTGGATTTGATAGTGTCAAGGAACGCCTGAATATTCTGTTCGAGTTGAGCTGCATTTCCCGCAGAGCGTCCATTGGCTGTCACAGAAAATCGGGTATAGAGCACGCCAGTGTTGTCCAGTGTTTCTAGCACGCCCGGCGCCGATCCGGCATCCCAACTGGAGGCATCAGCGTTTATTCCGTGCGCCAGTACATATGGCGCGGAAACATCAAACTCCAGCGACACCCAGTCGACTGCCATACACCAAGATTCTGAAGTATTGGCGGTGTCGATATCTATCCGGATTTCATTGGTTTGACCAAACTTCACCTCTTCAATCGGAATAATAATGGCATCGTCCGTCCATTGATTATTCACACCAGAGAGGTTCTTTTTGAAAGAGCCGTTGAAGGATATTTTGTCCACTTCCGGTTGGACCCCCGATACGTTTGCGCCGGAGTCGATGTCATAAACCGGAAAACGCATGACAGCCTGAGCGCCAAGGACACCATTGGATACCAGTGCCGGAGCGTCTTTCAAATAGCCATCCGATCCAATGGCATTGGGGTTAACTATGGCCGGAACTTCAAGCGAAATAATAAGTGGCCCGCCTGAACGGAAAGTGCATCCGGTATCAAGGCCGCTGCCGCTGTTAACAACATAGACCCAAGCTCTTCTTCCGGCGGGTCGAAGGGGGAAGATGTATTTGCGAGTGCAGGAGCTGCTATACAGAGCGTTGATAGCAACCCGCTCCACGCGCAGATCTGCATGGATTGATGAGTCATTAATTTATCTCCGTATTTGCTTATTCCTTCCCGGAATCGGTTTCGATGATGGTAGGGAGATCAGCACCGGTTACGTATTTACCCGAAATTGTGTTTCCGACCATCTCTTCATTGACAGAAGCCGATGTGGTCATCCAGATGACATCGCCATCTGCAGATTCGATAGCTAACCGCTGGCCTTCGACAGCAACGATGGTTCCTTCAAATACCTGAGGTTCGTCGGCGTTGGCGTTAAGTGAAAAGGGGGCAAGTGCAAAGATTAAAAGGAGTATCTGAGTTCGAAATATACGATTCATTTTGGTCTCCTGAACGAGCGGAATTCTCTGAACAGACGGGTAGCAAACAGGGCAAGCGCAACAAGTAAAAATGAGGAAGATGGTTCAGGAATTGGCGTTGGAGGGTTGCCTCCGGTAACAGACAATGTTGTCTGGCCAGGGTTAAAGGTTGAAGCGACTTCATCCAGATTGCTGTTCAACAGGCTGAAAAGCGGATCGTTTACCACAAATCCGATGTTCGACGACGCTGATTCTGCAATTGCTAGAAACTCAAGCTGAAATAGCCGAAACGAGTCTTCTTGCAGAGAATCCAAGACACTCTGGCTGTTTCCCGAAATGCCAAAAATATCGACGATGCCCGTGCTAGCTATTGCATCCCCAAAAAACGGGAAAGCACCCGCTTCGGGTAAATCCAATTGGTTACCGAAAGTAGAGTCACCAAATGTCGCGGAAGAGAATGCAAAGACACTGCTGTCAAAGCTGATATCAAAATCAAAGCCGGCAAGCGCACTTCCGGGTGTGGAGCCGTTAAGACCAGAGATCCCGATATCGATGAGTACCGACTGTCCGGTAGTCACTGAGGTCGTGGAGGGTATGACTGAGAGTATCGCAGCGGATACGGTAGAGGGTAAAAGCAGAGAGAATAGAATAAAACTTACATTCAACGCGGCTTGATGCCACCGACTGAGAGACCTTTTTTTTACGTAATTAACGTTGTGCATAGGCTCAAATCCTTACACCTGATGAACCAGCGGGCCCTATTGCCCGATGTACTACAGGACTGGCTTTTAGCAAAACGTGCGCCACAAATTAAAATGGCTATATTTCAAGGGGATAAAAACATGGTGTATGTAAATCTTTCGCGAGGTGTAAACTTTATTGACACAATATTTGGAGGGATTTGGTTTTTCACACCAATCAGGACAGGGCGTGTTGAACTGTGGTGGGCAGTTTCAGGATTGAATTCAGTCGATAACTAACAAAGTTGCCTTTCCATGGGAGACCACCTAAAGTGATTTTGCCACCTTAAGTGGTGTCTAGAATCCTTAAACCACAACACATTTGAATGGGATAACTGATCAAACCTTAAACTTGTTCAGCTCAATATCCTGCTTGCTAGTAAGTTCGACCATACCGGCACAACGCTGTTCTTGTTCAGTGGCTCTCTCAGACGCTGTTTGGCTCATAGTACGCATCATGTTAGTGCTTTGATTGACTTCCATAGTAGTGGTGTTTTGACTATCTGCGGCGTTTGCTATGTCTGTGGTAAGTGCGTTTATTTGGCTGATACTGTTTCGGATTTCGTTAAGCATTGAGTCTGCTTGAGCTGCTATTTCTTGGGTATGTTTGGCCGTATTGCGTCCTTTGAGAATGATGTCTTCTGCGCTACCCACACCCAATTGCAATTGACTAATCATCTTTTTAATTTCTTCTGTGGATTGCTGTGTACGAGATGCTAAAGCTCGAACTTCATCGGCAACCACGGCAAAACCTCGACCCATCTCTCCGGCTCGTGCAGCTTCGATCGCAGCATTTAGTGCCAACAAATTAGTTTGTTCTGCAATACCAGTAATGACAGTCAGAATGGATGAAATATTGTCGCTGTAGCCAGATAGTTCGTTAATTTTACTAACAGCCATTTCCATTTCTGCGGTTAAGGTTGAAATGGATTGAGAGGTATTTGATACAACTTCGACGCCCTTACATGCCGCATTGTCCGCTTCCTGTGCAGCGCCGGATGCCCTTTGCGCATTGTCAGATACATTCTGTGCAATTGACGACATGTCATCCATTGCAACAGTGAGTGATTCAAGTTCTTGTAATTGCTTTTGTACGCGTTGTGAAGACGCAGAAGCAGCATCGGCAGTGAAATCGGTATTCTTTCTCACCTCTAGCGAGATGTTTTTTACCTGACTAATAAGGTTTTGTAAGTATTCAAGAAACTGATTGAAGTCGTTTGAAAGTTTACCGAATTCATCGTTACTGGAAACAACAATCCGTTTTGTTAAGTCGCCTTCGCCACTATTGATCTCGCGCAGAGAGTCGCGAAGTCTATCGAGTGGTTTAAGCTGGCGAGAAACTCCGATGTATAACGCAATTGAGCAAAATAGTGTGCTGATAATGGTGGCAAAAAAAGCGATCCATCCAAGCTGTGTGGCTTCGGCCATGACTTGATTTTTGTCGAGCACCACACCAATCAACCATTGGTTACCGTAGAGGTTGGTGAGTTCATAAAAAACAGTGAAGACAGGTTGGCCGTCGACGATGGACTCGGTCATATTTTTTGAAAACGGTGGCACATGGTCTCCGAATAGTGCGACGTGGATTTGCCATTAAGTTCGGTGTTGGGGTGACTGATTATGGTGCCATCTGCACTCAGAAGGAAGGCGTAACCCGTGTTGTCAAAGTTCAATGTATTCACGGCTTCAGACACGGTGTTCAGACTAAGATCACCGCCAAACGCGCCCTTAAACTCCCCCTTATCATAGAAATTTGCCACGGCAGAGATGAGGATTTCATTAGTACCTGCATCCGCATACGGCTCAGTCAGTATTGCGCGATTATGTTGTTTGGCGAGTGGGTACCAAGGGCGTTTTCTCGCATCCCAGTTCTCAGGTGTCCATGTCAAGTCATTGGTGATGGCTTTACCGTCGGTTTCTAATCCGCCAAAAATGAGAAGAAATTCGTCTTTCAGCAGGGGAGTATCAAAGGTTTTTTGGATGGTTTCAGCATTAAAATCGGCATCGATGGTTTGAGCCATCATATCAATCAAGCCGAGTTTGCTATTCAGCCAGTTGGTGATTTGGTTACCCAGTGCTGATGTGCCTCGAGAGTCGTTTGAGCCTTGTTTTCGTAAAGTGCATTTTTTACCGTATTGTATTGAAACCAAGAAAAAATAGAGAAACTTAATACAACAATACAGGAAGCCAGCACGGCAACTTTATGGGAAACCTTCATCCTTCACCCCAACACATCGTAGAATCCAATAGTTAATGATTGCTTTATCGATAAGAAGTATAGTCAGAAGAGAGGCGCTTGGTTTTTATCTGAGAGTGTATTAGATAAAAATGATTTCCCTGAAACAATATAGAGGGCAATACACAAGTGATACGCTCGTTGTGGCTATCTAAATGATCAAAGCCGCCTCCTCATCTCTGTCCCATAACCAATCAGCGCAGCCAATGGCTGCGCTGGTGGTTTTCATCAATTGTTCAGGTAGCGATCGATAAGGTGCTGTTTGAAATACTCCGGATTCAGCGGTTCACCTGTAGCCTGAATCACCAACTCGTCAGTAGTCAGTGTTGAGCCCTTTGACCAAATATTGGCTTCCAGCCACGCGCTGATTGGCGCGAAATCCAGTGCTTCAATACACGCATCAACATCCACGGTTTTACGCATTGCAGCCATAAATTGGGCGGCATACATGGCGCCTAACGTGTAGCTTGGAAAGTACCCAAAACTTCCATCACACCAATGAATATCCTGCATGCAGCCGTCTTTGTAGTTGTGATTTTTTGCAGTAGACATTTGACACTCGGGGTCGGTCCAATGAATATCCTGCATACAACCGTTGGTGTAGTTGCCTTCGGTGTTGATGTTCAGGTATTCCTGCATCTTTTGATTCCAGATGACGGGAATATCATCAACCTCAATGCTGCCTTCAATTAATGCACGTTCGAGTTCATAGCGCAGGATGATATGCGCAGGGTAGGTGACTTCATCGGCGTCCACGCGAATGTAACCTGGCTCAACACGTTTATAGATTGCGTCCATGTTGGCTTCCGCAAATGCAGGGTCGGATTCTCGGCCGAAGGTTTCCTTGGCGAATTTCACTAAATGGGCGACAAAAGCGAGTTGCGTGCCAGCTGCATTTCAAAAAACAGGCTCTGGCTTTCGTGGATCCCCATTGAACGCGCTTCACCGCTTGGCATGCCAGAAAGGGTTTTTGGGAGTCCTTGCTCGTAGCGCGCATGGCCGGTTTCGTGGATCACACCCATGATGGCAGAGGTGAAATCATCTTCGTTGTAACGCGTGGTGATGCGGACATCTTCCGGCACGCCACCACAGAATGGGTGCATGCTGACGTCCAAGCGGCCATGGTTAAAGTCAAATCCCAGAATGCCCATAAAGGTTTTGCCAAGTGCAGCTTGTTTTTCAGTGTCGAACGGGCCTTGAGGTTGTTGTACTTGAGTAGCTTTCTGTTTTTCGATGATTTGTTTGGTCAGGTCTGGCAGCCAGGATTTTAACTCACCGAAAATGATATCCAGTTTGTCTGTGGTCATGCCCGGCTCGTAAAGATCCAGCATGGCGTTGTAAGGCGATAGACCGGTTTTCTCTGCGCGGATTTGCGCTTCTTCACGTGAAAGCTTCACCACTTCTTTCAGGTTGGGCGCAAAGCTATTCCAATCATTGGCTTTACGTTGTGTGCGCCATCCGTGCTCACATTTAGAACCTGCGTTGGACTTGGCTTTTACCAGATCTGAAGGCAGTGCAGAGGCCTGAAGCCACTGGCGTTTCATCTCGCGAAGCTCAACGCGTTGTTCTTCACTCAATGCGCTGCTATTTGCTTCAGCGTCTGCAATCCACTGTCCAACTTCGTCTGCTGTCAGCGTTTCATGGCAAAGTACCGCCAGTTCACTCATGGCGCGGGCGCGGGCTTCGTTGCCGCCGTCTGGCATCATAGCCGCCTGATCCCAGCCACAAATCGCGGAGAGGTGGCGGTAGTTGGCCAGTTTCTGGAATTGGGTATTCAGTTTATCCATTGAGGTCATTGTTTTATCCATATTGGGAATCGGTTTTTTGAATGCGTTGGCTGAATGGGTTTAGTGTATGGCATAGCGAGAAGTTTCACTAAGAATGGTTGACAGTAGCACGTTGTCAGGGATTATTCTGTATGAAAAGAAGCAAATAGATGACGGGTGTATGTATATATTTGGCTACGGCAGTTTGATCAACGAAGCTTCACGGAAACTTACCGGCGATACGGGCAAGGCAATGCCAGCGGTGGTGAGTGGATTGCAGCGTTACTGGGGTAAAACCGGTTCGCCGGTGATGTCGCATCTTGTTGTGCGCGAAGGGGAAGGCGAATGCAATGGCGTGCTTATCCATATTGATGATGAGGCTCTATCGATTTTTGATATCCGTGAAGCAGGCTACCAACGTGTGGAGCTTGCAGCATCGCGGGTCAAGGTGTTTGAGCCGGGTTTCACCATTGATGGGCCCGTCTATGTCTACGTGACCGAAGACGTCATTTCCCCCTGTCATATTCAGCCTATCGCCCAAAGCTATGTGGATACGGTGCTGGCTGGTTGCCTGCGATATTCTGCAGATTTTGCCCAGGGGTTTATTGCTTCTACCTATGGTTGGGGTTTCCCGAGAATGGATGACCGCCATGCACCGGTTTATCAGCGGGTGGCAGGTGTTGCGGATTCTGACAGGAGTGTCATTGATACCTTGTTGGAGAACTTTCCGGATGCCTTCAAAAAGCAGGAAGAGTGAATCAGGAAACAAAAAAGCCACGCATTAAGCGTGGCTTTGATTCTTACCGGCGTTGATTACTCTTCGTAAACAAACTCTGGTGATTCGATGTCTACACGGCGGTTTTTCGCACGGCCTTCATCAGTGTCGTTAGACGCTACTGGATCGCTTTCACCCGCGCCAACAACGCTCAGGCGATCTGCGCTGATGCCGTTTGACGTGAAGTAATCGGCAACAGATTGTGCACGCTCTTCAGACAGTTTCTGGTTGAACGCTTCAGAACCCACGCTGTCAGTATGACCAGTGATGATCGCGACTGATGATGGGAAGTCTTGCAGACGTTTCAGCATAGGTGCCAGAGACTGTTCTGCGTTTGGAGACAGTTCTGATTTACCGAAGGCAAACAGCTCAACTTCATCCGCCTCAGAGAATACGTAGCGTTTTGGTTCAACCACTACGGTTTCTTCTACTACAACGACTTCTTCAACCATCATTGGCTCTGGCTCAGACTTACGACCGAAGTGGTAAGTCATACCCACAGACACCAGGTGGTTGTTCGCATCGAAGTAGCCTTTGTTCATGTCATCGATGTACTGGTATTCAAGACGCAGGTTGATTGCGTCGTTTGCACGGTGATCAAGACCAACTGCACCCAGCAGAGAGATATCGTCCTGGTTGCCAGAACCGCTTTCGAAGTTCCACCATGCACCACCGACTTTACCGTAAATGTCAGTTGCTTCAGTCAGAGCAAGGCTGAGTTTAGGTGCCAGCGTGAATGCTGTCAGGTCACCGGTTGAAGCACCAGTTGTTGGGTAGTTGATGCCGAAATGGCCCAGGTAGTCATAGGTCGCTTCGATAGCGAAGGCGTTGCCAAAGTCATAACCCAGGATCAGACCGCCAGCACCTTCTGAGGTGTCGTTACAGTCGCCTGCTGGGCAGTTATCTGACATTGTGGATACACCTAAACGACCACCCAGATAAAAGTTTGCATCGTCTTGTGCTACTGCGCTTGCCAGAGGACTCAAGGCCACAATCAATCCCAGGCTTGTCACTGCTTTTTTCATTTTGCTTTCTCCATTCCTTCTAGAGAGGGTTTGGAAGGTAGACTTCGGAACAACATGAAGAGTCACCCACCGACAGTTTGCTAAATGCAAATCTTCTCAATCACCAACTAGGGTGGTGATTTAATAAGCTAGGCTAGGTGGGAGTGAGCCGCAATACAATAGCGCAACATTAAATTCAGGCTTTTTTAATACAACAGTGTTCAAAAAAGCGTGATTTTTTGGGACTGCTTGATTCTGCAAGATTTTACAGAACGCAAAATGGTGGGATTTTGGGTATAAAAAACGCCTATTGAAGGCGTTTAATTTCTCCGGCACCGGATACTGGGCGGCTGACGGAAACCTGCTTTCCTTTCTTCATACCGCGCTCGTAATCGTCGGTGATGTTTTTCATCGCTTCGCGAAGTTGCTGTTTAAAGGTTTCGCGGTCAATGTTCTCGAACTGTTTGTCGATGTAATCTTTGATCTTTTTGTCTGAGTCGCTGTCTGGGGCAATGTTTGGCAGTTTTGCCAGCGCGCCTTCAAGCCAGCCCAGCGTGAAAGAATGGACACGGCGTGTCAGTTCAGTCTGGGATGTACCGGTACCTTGAAAGCTGTTACGGAACTGTCCGATGTGCTCGTTCATTTCGCGGTAAACGATATCAAAGGCAAAGGCGGCGAAAATCGCGCGGTCTGCATCGCCAATGAACTCGGCTTTCTTCAGTCCTTTGTGGTTGGTCAGCACACATTCAACGCCAAAGCGCGTGTTAATGCCGCGGATGATTTTAAGAATGGCATCGCTGATCGAAGACGGGAGCAGGGTTTCAGAGGTGGTTTTACCCATACTGATAAAGTCAATGTCATCCTGATCCAAGCCATACTTTCTCATCAGACTCTGCGCCATCTTGATGGCTTGTGCAGCTTCATTGATGTTGGAGGAATTGCTCAGTTCCAGGCATTTCGCAATTTTTTTGAGCGCTTTGCGTTTAGCTTCAGACATTCACGGCACCACTGAAAAAACAGGAGCGGTATTTTACCTGTTGTGACGCATTTTACCAAGAGGTAGAGGCGCTTTAGCCCAATTTCAAAGGCTTAGAGCCTGACGGTAAAGTTCCCCCTTATTTTGACTCATTAAGTAAATTCTCATTGTTGTGAAATATTGTGTATGGGTGTGCGGTCAATATTAGCAAAGGGAAATTTAACGACGTATAGGGTATGAAAACAGTGGCAAATCACTCTTTAAAAAAGCTGCTTCTGGCAGCAGCAGCGATGACATTCTTTGCTGCAAATTCTGTGCTTTGCCGTATGGCGTTAACTGAAACAGATATCGATCCTGCCTCATTTACCTCAATCCGGCTCTTGTCTGGAGCAGCCATGTTGTACGCCCTGGTTTGCTTCTTTCCGCGGAAAAAAGATCCTGAAGAAAATTGCCGCTTGCTGCACCGCCCAATGGAACATTGGCTGGCAGCTGCCATGTTGTTTCTTTACGCTGCGGCGTTTTCCTTCGCCTATCTCTATTTGGATACGGGCATGGGCGCATTGATCCTGTTTGCGTTTGTCCAACTTACCATGTTTGCCTACAGCCACTACAAGGAAGGTGGTGCATCGGGGCTTGAATATATCGGTGCGTTAATTGCGATTTGTGGGCTGGGGTATTTGGTCTCACCCGGCATGAATGCGCCGAATGCCTGGGGGGCAGGACTCATGGCGATTTCTGGCGTTGCATGGGGCGTTTACAGTGTTTTGGGTAAAGAGATGAAAGTAACCCAACTGGTAGCAAATTGCGTCAATTTCCGCCTCAGTCTGTTCTTTGTGGTGCCGTTTTTCCTGCTGAATATCCCCATGAATGCGCTGTCGGAAGAGGGCGTTTGGCTGGCAATTGCGTCAGGTGCCATTGCATCGGCAGTCGGATATGCAGTCTGGTATGGGGTTGTTGTGCAATTTAAGGCAACACAGGCTGGGGTGATGCAACTTACCGTGCCTGTGATTGCAGCGGTGGGAGGTTACCTGTTTTTGGCTGAGGGACTGACACTGCGAATGGTGATTTCCGGCGGCGTTATTTTGCTGGGAATTACTATCACCTTTCTGGCTAAGGATAAGCGAGCCCTTTCAACGAGCGACACTTAATCGCCAGTCTGTTGAATCAATATGCTGAAGTCACCAGCCGACGAGTCCTTAACGTTTTCTGCTGTCATCAGTTTGGTAGGGATTAGCACATTCACGCTGTCAACCTTGCCGGTTTCCAGCCATTTCGCCGCAATATGCACTGCTTTCCGGCTCATTTTGTCAGGAAACTGGGTTGCACTCCCAAGCCAGTGCCGATGACTTTCTGAAAGCGCCAATTTGGCTGCTGGACTGCATCAACCGACACGATAAGCGCTGGCGAATTGGCCTGAAGCAAAGCTTGCTCTGCGCCGAGTGCGGTACGGTCGTTAATGGTAAACACCCCGGCGATGTCGTCGTAGACCTGCAGCGCGTAGGCCATGGTTTCTAGGCCACCCTCAACGCTGGCAGTGCCGTTCAGCGAATCATCCACCATGGAAAGCGCGGGGTATTTTCCGAGCGCGGATTTACAGCCCTGCACCCGCTCAATCACAGATGAGACTTGCGGCCCGTTGATGATGACGACATTGCCCGTGCCGCCAATGGCTTTTGCCAAACCTTCACAGGCAATGCGACCAGCCTGGATGTTATCTGTGGTGACAGTGGCGGTTGCGCCATCAGCGCGCACGTCAATGGCGAAAACCGGCGTGCCGTCTTTCACCACTTGTTTGACGGTAGGGCCAATTTTGTGTTCATCAGAAGCGACGACAAAAATCATGTCGACAGCTTCCGCTTCAAACTCTTTGAGGTGGCGAAC
The DNA here is from genome assembly GCA_001310415.1 of Enterovibrio sp. JCM 19048. GTDB lineage: Bacteria > Pseudomonadota > Gammaproteobacteria > Enterobacterales > Vibrionaceae > Enterovibrio > Enterovibrio paralichthyis. The sequence continues at coordinate 137,241 of BAXE01000007.1, forward strand.
CTGTCTGGGGTGGTCGTAGGCGCTGGATCGAACCAATAGGCGGGTATCCCGGCCAAAAACTGCAGTCATTTCATCGCGGATAGTGCGAACCATGGTAACGAAATAGGGGTTGTTGAGATCAGAAACGCTGACGCCGGCAGTGATGGTTGCCTGAACCTGTAAGGGTAAACAAAGCAGCAATAACAGCAGCGGCGACAGCGTTTTTCTCATCAGGCGGGTTGAACCTCGTCTTGATTGCCAGATGTGCCGGCTCCATTGCGCCGGTCATGATGGCAACAGCATCATTCATAGTGTGGGTCTGGGGCGTGATGATGTCCACCCGTTTGCCCAGACGATGAATATGAACCCTGTCTGCTACCTCAAACACGTGCGGCATGTTGTGACTGATCAGCACTACAGGCAAGCCACGGTTTTTAACCTCCAGGATCAAATCCAGCACGCGGCGGGATTCTTTCACGCCCAGCGCCGCCGTCGGTTCGTCCATGATAACGACCTTCGAACCAAACAGGGCAGAGCGGGCAACCGCAACACCTTGACGCTGGCCGCCAGACAAAGTTTCCACTGCCTGGGAGATATCCTGAATGGTCATCAGTCCCAGTTCGGTGAGCTTTTCTCTGGCCTTTTCGTTCATGGCTTTCTTGTCGAGCATCCGCAACCATTTGCCCGTCCAGTCTTTGCGGCGAATTTCACGGCCGAGGAACAGGTTGTCGGCAATGTTGAGTGCGGGTGACACAGCAAGGTTCTGGTAAACCGTTTCAATCCCCGCTTCTCGTGCTTCCATTGGGTTGGAAAAACTTACCGGTTTGCCGTCCAGCATTATTTCACCGGCATCCGGGATCAGCGCGCCAGAAAGGGCTTTGATCAGACTTGATTTACCCGCACCGTTATCGCCAATAACCGCCAGAATCTCACCTGGCATTAATTCGAAATCTGCACCGTCCAGTGCTGTCACGCGGCCATAGCGTTTAACCAGGCCTCGTGCCTGCAGTACGGGGGTTTGTGTCGTTGAACTCATGCTGCTACCCTCCTGATCCACTGGTCGATACTCACGGCGACAATGATCAAAATACCGACGGTAAATTCCTGCCAAAGCACATCCACGCCTAGTAGTGCCAACCCGTTTCGGAACACACCAACGATCAATGCACCAATGAGGGTGCCGAAGATTGAACCGCGTCCACCAAACAGACTGGTGCCGCCGATAACCACAGCGGTAATGGAATCAAGGTTGGCGGTGTAGCCCGCCTGTGGGCTTACCGAACCAATCCGGCCGATCAATACCCAGGCTGCAAGTCCACATATCACACCGGCAATGATGTACACCGACATCAAAATCCGTTTGGTGCGGATACCGGCAAGGCGCGCGGCATCCGGGTCGTCACCGGTTGCGTAAACGTGGCGTCCCCATGCTGTCCAGTTAAGGGCATACCAGACGATGACGAACAGCAGCAGCATGAATATGGAGCTATAGGCGATTCGGGCGCCGAATACATCAATAGTTTGTCCCAGCCATTGCAGCAGCGGTGCTTCCTGCGCCAGTACCTGTGATCGAATGGTCTGGCTGTTGGAATACCAAAGATTGAGGGCGAAAAAGACGTTCCAAGTGCCGAGCGTGGCAATAAACGGCGGCAGCTTGATTTTAGAAACCAGCCAACCGTTTATGGCACCACAAAGCGCACCGACTGAGAGTCCGGCTAATAAGGCTATCGGGGCGGGCAGACCGAAATCTATCGCAACACGCCCCATAACGACGGACGTTAATACCATGATGGCACCGACAGAAAGGTCTATCCCGGCAGTTAAGATGATCAGGGTCTGGGCGATACCAATCACCCCGATGATGGTCACCTGCTGCAAAACCAGCGACAGGTTAAAAGGGTGGAAAAAACGGTCGCCAACCAGTGTAGAGAAAAAAGCGATGGCAATGATGAGCACGAAAAAGGGGGCGGCGGTCGGGTGGTTGTGAAGGTACAACTGTATCCTCTGGCCGAATCCCGCTTCATGCCCGAAATGATCACCGAGCTTGCGGCTGTTGTCTGATTGTGAATTCTGGGGAGAAGATGACATGTTGCGCTCCTGCGTGCGTCCTTGAGCTGAAATAAGCGATGTCAAAACGAAGAGAGGGCATTACGCCCTCTCTGTCAGGCATGGGTTAACCCCAACACTTGCTCTTGCCTTCTTTGGCGGTAGATGACTCAACGCCTTCTACGGGCTCGTCAGTGATCAGCTCTACGCCGGTATCAAAGAACGCTTTGCCCGGTGTTGCGCCAGGTTTTACGCCAGATTTCGCGTATTCCACGACAGCTTCAACACCCAGTGACGCCATGCGCAGCGGGAACTGCATTGAGGTTGCACCAATCACGCCAGCACCGACGTTATCCACGCCAGGACAACCACCATCGACAGAGACGATAATCACATCATCTTCACGGCCAACCGCTTTCAGCGCTTCATACGCACCCGCCGCAGCAGGTTCGTTGATGGTGTAAACGAGGTTGATTTCAGGGTCTTTTTGCAGCAGGTTTTCCATCGCACGACGGCCACCTTCTTCAGAGCCTTGGGTAACATCGTTACCGACAATGCGTGCATCGTCTTCATCGCGGTTGATGCTTGGGTTTTTGGTATCGATGCCGAAACCTGTCAGGAAGCCCTGGTCACGGGCGACATCAACCGTTACGTTTGCTGTGCTCAAATCCAGCAGCGCAATTTTTGCATTCTTGCATCGTCGCCCATTTTGGCTTTTGCCCACTCGCCGATCAGTTGGCCAGCTTTAAAGTTGTCTGTCGCAAAAGTTGCATCAGCCACGCTTGCCGGAGAGAAAGGGGTATCCAGCGCGATAACCAACACACCGGCATCACGGGCACGTTTTACCGCCGGTGCCAGTGCCTGCGGATCACTTGGAGTGATCAAGATACCTTTTGCACCGGCAGCGACCAGGTTTTCAATGGCCTGAACCTGTGAATCGGTATCACCATCAAAACGGCCAGAGAATGAACTCAATTTTGCGCCCAGTTGATCGGCAGATTGTTGTGCACCTTCTTTCATTTTTACAAAGAAAGGGTTGGTGTTGGTTTTGGTAATCAGTCCTACCAGCACTTCTTCTGCCGCAGCTTGTGCCATTGGCAGGGACGCGATCATGGCAGCGAGCATAGATTTACGTAACAGCGATTTCATAGCAGATCTCCTTGTGTAGTCACAAAGACATTGGCAAACGAAAACGAATGAATGATTTCAAACGCGCACGTGCTGCATTAACAATTGAAACAATTGGGCTAACACGCTGATATTTGGTGGGTAAGCGCAGAGATGAGTGTTTTGCGGGTTATCGGTTTTGTGATCAACGGCCAGCTTTGCGGATAGCCAAATTGCTCTGCAAGCTGGGTTCTAGGCAATCCTGACATCAATAGCACCGGTAATTCAGGTTGGTTTTGGGACAGTGCTGACTTCAACCAGATACCGGTTTCACTTCCCCCAAGGTTTATGTCACTGAGCACAAGATCTACCGGGTGCAGTGCAAGGTAAGAAAGGGCATCTTTGGCTGCATTGACGAGGGTTATCTGTGCGCCCTCATGCTCGAGCAGGGTTTTTATCGGCAGGGCGACATCTGTGTCGTCATCCACCAAAAGAATGTGGCGTTGCGACCAATCGACGTACTGAACCGGAAGTTCGTCATCCGGTACTTTTTCAACGGGCGAATAGGAAACGGGCAATATCAGGGTTACCCGGGTGCCGACACCCAGTGTCGAGTCAATGGTGACAGTGCCGCCGGATTGCTCAACAAACCCGTAAACCATACTCAGCCCCAATCCGTTTCCCTGGCCTTTGTCCTTGGTGGTGAAAAATGGCTCCATAACATTGGCAATCAACACCGGATCGATCCCGCTGCCGGTATCTTCCACTTCCAGTGCAACGGCGCGTAAACGGCTTTCCGGGTAGCAACACAAGCGGGTAGATACTGTGACTGTTCGCTTCGGGTCATGGCGGCATTGGCATTCAGCAACAGGTTAATCAAGGAATTTTCCAAACCACTCTTATCGACAAAGACAGAGCTTTCCTGTTCCGCCAGTTGCAGCACAAGGCGGGATTTGTTGTCGAGGGTATATTCGAGTAAATCGGAAAGCTCAATCAAAGTTTGTTCCAGTTCAACCCTCTCAGGGTGAAGCGGTTCGCGGCGGCTGAAAGCCAACAGGCGTTCGATAAGCTGACTGCCTTTTTCCGTCACCGAAAGGGCGCGGTTAAGGTAGATGCGGTTAGCGTCATCCAGCCGCGCTGACATATCCAACAACTCAAGGTTGCCACTCAATGCGGAGAGCAGGTTGTTGAAGTCGTGGGCGATACCGCCGGTCAACTGGCCGAGGGTTTCCATCTTCTGCGCTTGCCGCAGTTTCAGGTCTATCTGGCGTTTCTCGGTCAAGTCACGGTAAAGGGTAATAAAACCACCGGAGGGAATAGGCTGGCTGCGGTATTCAATGATGCGCCCATCCTTGAACTGGCGTTCGAATACCTGCGGGCTTCTCTGGCGTTGCAATGTGTTCTCGTCGTTTTGCTCCGCCAGCGAGTACTGCATCAGAGACGGGGCAATCTTTGAATGTATGTCGCGCAGCGTCATACCAACATGGAGTTCTGCGTCGTCAATACCTAGCAGTTGGGCGTACTGGCGGTTCCATGCCAGCAGGCGGTTGTTATTGTCAAAGGCGCTGAGGCCGTCTTGCATTTCGTTGAACAGGGTTTCGAGCAGCACTTTCTGTTGGTAGAGATCTTCAGTTGCCTTGGTTTTTTCAATCGCATTTTGTTGAAAGGCGATGAATGCGTCGGCCAGCTGGCCGATTTCATCAGGACGTGACAGTGTGACGGGCTCGTGACCGGTATTGCCGCTGGCCAGCGCAAGCATTTCGTTGGTGACCAGTTGAAGATCGCGCGCCATGGCATCGTTGAAGCGATAGATATAAAACACCCCACACACAGCGATACCAGAATAATCCCCATCAGCAAGGTGACCTGGTTGATAGCGTCTTTTGCCTGCGCCTGCTGAAGACTGATTTCTGTTGGTGATCTAACACGATAGTGCGCACATAGTCAGCCATACGTCCGGATTGTGCGCGTATAGCGGCAAGTAGGTAGGCGTTTTCGGCGCGTAATACTTCGATTTGACGGCTGCTCCGCGCAAGGTTGGCAAGCACAGGCATGACATTGTTACGCAGGGTTGGGTTTTGCAGGCTTGCACCTTCGACGTGGCGCTGAAGCTGGGTTAGCCAGCCTTCTGGGATCCGGGTTGGATCGGCGACAAAGGCGCTGGTGAACCCGTCGGCGAAGGGGTAGTGACGCAAATCATCCAGGTTAAATTGCTGCGCCATCAGGTCTTCACGGATATACAACTCCTGTTCGACGTTGGACATCAAGGTGTTCAGGGCCGTTTCAACTTCGTTCACCCGTTTACCCAACTCATTGGCGTATTCCGGCTTGGTGAGTTTTGCGGCGTCACGTTTAAGTGCTTCCGAACGTGCGGTCAGCTGAACCTTTTCATTTTGCACTTGAAAAGGCCGGGCAGAAGACGCCGTGTAGGGCGCCATCGCAGCGATTTGGGCGACACCTTCAGAAAGGTTGAGGGCGATTTGCGTGTCAGCCAGTGTGGATTCGGTAACTTCATCAAGCAGGAACTGGTTTTTCCAAAGGGTGAACAGCGAAAATCCCGCCATCAGCATGGTCAGCAACAGAAGCGCTGACAGGGTAAGCATCAGGTGCGGACGAATACTGTTTCCGCGCATTAGCCTTGGCTTTCCGCTGAGACAAAGAGTTTAGTGACGCTGCAATCAAACCGGTAACCCACGCCACGTTCGGTTTTGATTAGCTGGGGAATGCGGGGATTGGCTTCGATTTTACGGCGAAGACGTACCACTAATACGTCTATGGTACGGTCGAGGGAGTCGCTGTCGTACCCGTGGGTCTTCGCCATTAGCTGTTCACGCGATAACACCCGCTGCGGCGCAGAAAGGAAAGCCTCAAGCAGTGAAAACTCACCATAGGTCAGTTCGGGGGCATAGCCGTCTTCGCGCGTAAGAGTGCGGCGTGAAAGGTTGAGTGTCCAGTCTGCAAAACGGTAAAAAGGCTCTTCAGCCGTAACGGGCTCGGCATTGATATTGTTGCGCTGGGCGCGTCTGAGCAGGGCATTGATGCGGGCGGTAAATTCGCGGAGGTTGAACGGCTTCATCATATAGTCATCAGCAGCCACTTCAAGGCCGATGATGCGGTCTGTTTCGTCACCTTTGCCCGTGAGCATCATGATGGGAATGTCTGTTGATTCGCGTAACTGCCGGGCGAGTTGCAAGCCGTCTTCATTGTTCAAACGGAGGTCGATAACCGCCAGATCAACATCACTGGCGGCCTGCAATTCAATGCCGTTCGACGCCCTAGTGACAGTGTAACCTAGTTGGCACAGTGCGTCAGAAAGTACGTCCCTGACATCCTGTTCATCATCCACAACCACAATATGGGGGACGCGTTGAGCCATTTGCCTTCCTTTGTGCTGCATTGCTTTGTACAAAGTCTAGGGTCTGTTGACCTTTGGTGCTGATTTTTGCAGCAGTTTGTGGGGACTTTATGCAAGGCAGAGGCTTCGATGTGTAGCTAGTCTACATGAGTAGCCGATAACGCAGCAGAAATTCCCCACAAACGCTGCCCGAAGGGTTCTGCCTAAACGTATGCTTTGTTGAGGTGTATTTGCTTAGAATGACTAGGCGGCACACACCTCGCCGCGCCTAAAACGCTTAGGGCTAGAACAAAATTTAACCACCAAAGATCAACAGACCCTACAATAGGTCGTTGAATTGAATGGCTATCTATTAAGATTCTGTTGAAGCACACAGAAAAGTACTGGTTAGGCATACAGATCTTTTCAGCGTCAAAGCCGTCATGGGTTATAATCCCGGTGTTTTTTCTAAGCCTGAGGCTAATTTGCAGTATCACGAAGGTTTTCTTATCAGCCGCCATAGCCGCGATATCGGTGACCAAACCGAGATTACATTGTGGCTGCAAACAGCTGATGGCCCTGCCAAGCTCATCATTACCGGTGAAAAGCCGGTTTTCTTCGTTAATGAACCGCAGTCAAATGAAGCGGCAAGCTTGCTCGCCTCTGCGTCTATTTCCTTTACCCAGCGCACGCTTCCCCTGACAGATTTTGCGCACCGCAATGTGGTCGGGTTTTACTTCGACACCATTCAGGCAGCCAATCGCGCCAGCCGCTTGTTGCAGGTAGAAGAAGTGGATGCGCTGGAGTCGGACGTGCGGTTGGCAGACCGCTACCTGATGGAACGTTTTATCTGCGGGGGGATCACCTTTGCGGGTAATGTGACGCGCAAACAGGGGTTCAGCGAATTCAGGAACGTGAAGCTGAAGGCCTCTGAGTATTCCACGATGCTTTCGCGGGTGTCGCTTGATATCGAGTGCTCAGAGAAGGGCGTGCTCTATTCCATTGGCCTCGACAGCCTAATGGATAGCCGGGTGATCATGGTGGGTGAAACACCTGTAGATGCGGCGAAGTATCCCTGGATCCAATGGTTGACAGTGAACTGGCGCTGTTGAAAGCGTTGAACCAATGGTTTGCCACTTTCGATCCGGATGTGGTGGTTGGTTGGAGCGTGATTGATTTTGACTTCCGCCTGCTGATGAAACGGGCAGCGTTCAGCCAAATCGATTTACGCCTTGGACGTGGCTTTGAAAAAGCGCACTGGCGTGATTCTTCAAATAGCGTCAGGGTTTTATTACCTTGCCGGGGCGCGTGGTTATCGATGGTATCGATGCACTGAAAACCGCCACCTACAGTTTTCGCTCATGGTCGCTGGAATCGGTTTCGCGCGAATGTTCGGTGAAGGTAAGGCAATTGATAATCCATACGATCGTATGGATTCTATCAACCGCATGTACCGCGATGACAAACCGGCGCTGGCAAAATACAACCTTCAGGACTGCGTGCTGGTAAACCGCATATTTGATACCACGCACTTGATGGAGTTTCTTATCCAAAGAACACGTCTGACCGGTATTGAGCTTGACCGTATTGGTGGTTCGGTGGCGGCATTTACCAACCTTTATATGCCAAGGCTGCACCGTGCTGGCTATGTCGCGCCAAGCCTTGCCAGTGAAAACTGGATAGCGAGTCCAGGCGGTTATGTGATGGACAGCAAGCCGGGGCTTTATGATTCGGTGCTGGTGCTGGATTTCAAATCCCTGTATCCCTCAATTATCCGCACTTTCCTTATCGATCCGCTGGGTTTGATTGAAGGGTTGAAACACGCTGAGGAAAGCGTCCCTGGTTTTCGTGGCGGCGTGTTCCACCGTGAGAAACATTTCCTGCCTGAACTGATCCAGAACCTCTGGAAAGCGCGTGATGAAGCCAAACGCCAAGGCGAAAAAGCCTTCTCGCAGGCGATTAAAATCATCATGAACTCGTTTTACGGTGTGTTGGGTTCATCAGGTTGCCGTTTCTTTGATCACCGTCTGGCGTCATCTATCACAATGCGTGGGCATGAAATCATGAAGATGACGCGGGAATTGATCGAGGCGAAAGGCTATGAGGTGATTTACGGCGATACAGACTCGACGTTTGTCTCGCTCGGACGGCGCTATGAAAATGATGAGGCTGACGCTGTGGGGAATGCGTTAGTCGACCACATCAATGCATGGTGGACAGAGCACCTTACCGACACCTACCAATTGGATTCTGCGCTGGAGATTGAATACGAGACCCATTACCAGAAGTTTTTGATGCCAACCATCCGGGGGCAGGATACCGGGAGCAAGAAGCGCTACGCGGGGCTGGTGGACAAACACGGCGAAAAACGCATGGTATACAAAGGGCTGGAGACGGTACGCACAGACTGGACACCGTTGGCGCAGGAGTTTCAACAAACGCTCTACCAAAAGGTGTTCGATGGCGAAGCATCGATGATTATGTCCGGGAGGTGGTGGAAAATACGTTACAAGGTAACAACAACCAGAAACTGATCTACCGTAAACGGCTGCGGCGTAAACTCTCGGACTACGAGAAGAATGTCCCGCCGCATGTTAAAGCCGCGCGTAAGGCTGATGAAGTGAACAAGAAGCTGGGGCGCTCTCTGCAATACCAACATGGTGGCTGGATTGAATATGTCATCACAGTTAATGGGCCAGAGCCATTGGAAGCGCTGGAAAGCCCGTATGACTATCAGCATTATGTGGATAAACAGCTAAAACCTATCGCGGATGGGATTTTGCCTTTTATCGGTAAGAACTTTGATGAGCTTTCAATGCCACAACTTGGCTTATTCTGAAGGCGATAAAAAACCGGGTTAAACCCGGTTTTTTCCGTTTAAGTGTTTCGAGTTAGAAGAAATCCACACTGGAAACATAGGTGCGGGATGCCACTACCGGGTCAAAACAGACGGCACCACGGTTAGGTGTGCAGACCTTATAAACATCGCCGCAATCAAAAATGGCGAGAATAACTTCATCTTCTGCGCCAAAACAGAGTGGGAGTTTATCACCACTTTGGCGACCACTTGCTGTCCTTCATGTTCCCAGTCAGTGTCTCGATTCGCTCGTCACCAACGGGGGCATCGACATTGCCAGCAATGGCTTGATAAATAGACTCTGCATGCTCTTGGGACTGTGCGGACGGAACAAAAAACGGCATAACTCCTCCTAATAAATCAATCTTCCTGCGCCTTTTTCACCTTGTTTTTCGTCATCTTGCTTCCGGTGACTGATGGTGATGTGTTCTGCTAAAAGGCGATAACCCAAAAGGTTATGTGGTCAACTTAACAAATTTAGACCACTAAACGCAATGTTATTTTATTGTTATGGTTGAAATCACCTAAGTGGGTATGCTGCCAGGTCGGGTCATTTTTCAATGGTTTACCGCATGAAATTTGCTTTTATGGCGAAAACTCGCTTGAATGAAATTTCTATACACCGACGATTGGAGGAAGGGTGGAACAATTAGATTTCTTTACCGTACCCAGCCCCTGTATCGGTGTTTGCCAAGTGAACAACAAAGGGTATTGCAAAGGGTGTTTCCGTAGCCGGGATGAACGCTTTCACTGGAATGAATTCACCAGTGAGCAACGCCGAAATGTGGTGCGACTTTGTAAGCAGCGTTATCAAAGGGTGATGCGCGCCAAACTGGCAAAAGAGGCAGAAGCTGCTCGGGTAGAAGAGGTGAACCCACAGCAATCTCTGTTTGGCGATGATGACTGAAATGCTAGGGTAGGTTGTTTGGGGATAGATACAAAAAAGCGCCGAAATCGGCGCTTTTTCAATTCAAGCTCAGACGCAATTAGATGCGAACGAAGTCCATGTGCATAACTTTTGGCTTGAATGGGTGACGTTGGATGTCTTGTGGCTTAACCTTAACTTCCGCGCCGTCGATTACCAGAGTAATCGCTTCGTAGAATTCTGGTTTGTCCATTTGAGTGATCACTTTAGCGTGTTCCAGAGCGATTGCAACTGGAGCTGCTTCGCCACCGTAAACTACTGCTGGGAATTGATCAGCGTGACGCAGGCGGCGGCTCGCACCTTTACCCTGCTCAGTACGTACTACTGCTTCGAATTTCATAATAAATACTCTTATATAGAGAGTTGGAAAAATGCACTCAGATTTGCGACCAAACTGAGTACCAAGTAAATCGAGCGCGGATACTAACATTGAGATTGGGTAATAACAAGCTATCCCAGCAATTTAGTGCGCAATTGATGGTGAAATGCGCTAGCCGCTTTATTCCTGCGCAAATCCGGCACTACGCCACGTTGGTCAGCATGGTTCGAACCTCTTGCTGTGAGGCGAATTGGTTAAGGTCAAATATCTTGTCGCGGATCGCCCAGAAGCGGCCGTTCTTTCTTGCCACCACAAAATCAGGAAAACGCAGCCTGTGCTCAGCACGGACAATTTTCGAGGGTGCGGTGTCAGTAAACGGGCGATGTCTGTCAACCATATGTGGGTTGATAAACTTAGCAAGAAACTCTTCTTTCTGTCTCTTGGTTGATAACGGCCAGACCTCGTGGATCTCTGCGCCGTCCTGTCCAACGTATGTTACTTTCAGTTGCGGCTTGTCGAACTTGTTCCTTCCCGCAGTCAGGCGCATATCAGCACAGGCCATGATCATGCGTCTTTAAGTTTCAGTGCATCACGCAACTTTTTGTCCGGGTCGACAAGGGCATGGTCGCACTGGTGGCAGCGGCGGGCGGCGATATCGTTATCTGCGCCACATTCGCTGCAAAACTTAGCGCGGAAGCGGTATCCGCAGATTTCTCGTTCGCCGTCATCATCTTCAAAAAAGCCCTGACATCGTCGTCCATAGTGCTCAATCAAAAAGCCATTGCTATCGAGCTTGCCCCAGAAGTTGTTGTTAAACCGCATGCCGGGCAGGGCACGGTGACAATTTCGCTGTCACTGTCCGGTTTTGGATCCCCAATCTCAGGCTGGTAGAGGTCATAGACATTGCCGGCATAATCGAGGATTAAGCAGTCCTTTTTGCCCGGTGAAAGGCGTAATCCGCGGCCTGCAATCTGCTGATACAGGCTTACCGATTCGGTCGGGCGCAAAATGGCAATCAGATCGACGTGAGGGGCATCAAAACCCGTGGTCAATACAGAGACATTGACCAGGTATTTAATCTCACGCTTTTTGAACTGCTGGATTATGCGGTCACGTTCGTCCTGGGCGGTATCACCAATCACCAATGCTGACTGCTCTGGTGGCAGCAAGGTCAAGATTTCCTGAGCATGCTTTACAGTTGCTGCAAAGACCATCACGCCGTGTCTTTCCCGCGCATAGTCGAGCACCTGGGTGACGATTTGCGGTGTTGCACGCGGCGCGTTTTCAATGACACGGTCGAGATCCGCTTCTTTGTAGAAACCGGTCGGTGACGCTTTCAGGGACGAGAAATCATAACTCAATACCGGCGCATCGAGGATTTTTGCTTCAGTCAGAAAACCTTCGTCGAGCAGATAACGGATTGGCAATTCAAAGATGCAGTCGCGGAAAAAACGTGGCTTTTCACTGCGGACACGTCCGGCTGTGTGGAACTGGTAAATCCACCCTAACCCCAGACGATATGGGGTAGCGGTCAGGCCAAGCACTTTAATGCCGGGATTCACTGCCTGCAGGTGGCTGATCACTTTGCGGTAGCTGCTGTCTTCGCTGTCTGGAACGCGGTGGCATTCATCAATCACCAACAGGGAGAACTGGTCTTTAAATGCATCAAGATTGCGCACAACAGACTGCACTGAGGCAAATACCACTTTGTCGCTGCTTTCTTTCCTGCCAAGCCCTGCTGAGAATATTCCGCCTTTCAACCCATAGCCTTCGTACTTTTCGTGGTTCTGCTCTACCAGCTCTTTCACGTGAGCCAGCACCAAAACGCGGCCACGCGCCAGTTTTGCCAACTCGGCAATGACCAGACTTTTACCTGCGCCTGTCGGCAACACTGCGACGGCAGGTGTGCTGTTTTTGCGGAAGTAGTGGACGACGGCTTTTACAGCGTCAGATTGATAAGGACGAAGGGTATACATGCAATTAAAAAGGCAGCCAATTCAAGGCTGCCCAGTGTAACGGTCGAACCTTGCGGTGACCAGTATTGAACGCACTTAGCGGGGAAGGCGTTTGGCCATAATGCAGTGCTGGCGGCGCGGCATGTAATCAAATTGCTCGTAGAATTCCCTCGCGCCACTGTTACCAATATTCACTTCGAGAATCACCGCATGGCAGTTTCGACTGTTTGCCTGTGCTTCAATGGAAGGCAAAACATGGGAGCACACCTTGGCGACGCCAGTCTTTGGAAAGGAATATCTGGTCGATCACTGCAATTTGTCCACCCAGCTCAATACTGAAGCTGTAACAAAGCACCACATAGCCAATGATTTCCTGCTCGCCGTCCTGATCGAGCGCAATGAGGAAGACATCCCCATGTGCTGGATTACTAATGAGGTAGCTGAAGGAGGAGGTAACATGCTCGACATCAAAAGACAGTGCCTCGTGGTCGTGCATTTGTTTGGATAACTCCAGCAGGCGGGGCATTGATTCTATGGAAGGTGATTGCAGCGATACTTTCATAAATTCTTCCCTGATCAATTAGTTAGTTGACGAAGGATTATAAGCATAAATGGGAAAACTAAGGGTTAGACTGTTTCTATTTTGTTAAGTTCGCCATCTTCTAGTTATAGACCGGACAAACCAGAGTGCAATTTATGAGTTTGGATTTGTCGCCGTGGCCGGGAAGTTTTCTCCGCGATCCCGCTGAAAACAAACTGCATACCGCCTGCTTTTGGGTATATACTTCGCGCCTTAATTTTTTCTTCGGATTGATCCAATGATAAGGCTAGACAAATTTCTCTGTGAAGCAGTGGGCGTTACCCGTTCACAAGCAACCCGACTACTTAAAGAACAACGAGTAACGGTTGACGGAGAGGTGATTAAGAGCGGTGCGGTGAAAATCGCGGAAGATGCTGATGTTGAATTTGATGGCATGTCGCTGAGTCTGTCTGGCCCGCGTTACTACATGATGAACAAACCGGCCGGTTATGTTTGCTCACATGAAGATGCACATAATCCAACCGTTTTCATCCTGCTGGACATCGTCAGCCCTGAGAAACTGCACATCGCGGGTCGTCTGGACTGTGATACCACAGGTTTGTTGTTGCTGACGGATGACGGTCAATGGTCACACCGCGTGACTTCACCAAAGCACAAATGCGACAAGCGCTACCGTGTTTGGCTGGACGATCCAGTGTCTGAAGACACAGAAGCGACCTTCGCTGAAGGGATCCAGTTGCGTGGCGAGCGCACTGAAACCTTACCAGCGCAAATGGAAAAAGTTGACGAGAAAGAAGTACTGTTGACTATCCATGAAGGTAAATACCATCAGGTTAAGCGTATGTTTGCGGCTGTTGGTAACAAAGTGGTGGGGCTTCACCGCGAATCTGTGGGCGCGCTGGAACTGGATGCAGATCTGGAACCGGGTGAATACCGCGAACTGACAGAAGAAGAAATCGCGCTGTTTATGCCGAAAAAGTAATGCCTTGAATTGTAAAAACGCTGTGGGGTTTTGCCTCACAGCGTTTTTTGCGTTTTAAGGCAAAACAATCGGATAATTCCATTTTATATCCTAAAAAACGCTTTATATACAGCAAGCTAGCATCTTGAGAAAGTCATCATTTCCTCATGGGAATGAATCTTGGTGTTATCATCTGCATAGGCACGCTTTCTGGTTCACAAGGAAACAGCCACCAATTTCTTTTGTCTTCTTCTTTTCTTTCCAAGGCATACATGACAACAAACGCGATTAATCCACCTCAGCAGCAGCTGACGTTTTTATTGATTCTGGTGTTGGGCGCTATCGCTGCGCTGACGCCATTGGCGATCGATATGTATTTGCCGGCAATGCCGGAAATTGCACGCGATCTCGCTGTGACACCGGGGCAGGTACAGACAACATTGGCGGCTTACACTGCAGGCTTCGCCATCGGACAGCTTATCCATGGGCCGATTTCCGACAGTTATGGCCGTCGCCCTGTGTTGATCATCGGCATTGCATTCTTCCTTGTGGGTGCGATTGTCAGTGCGCTAGCCGTTGATATCCAGACGCTGACATATATTCGTGCCGCGCAGGGTTTCTGTGGCGCAGCAGCGGCAGTGGTTATCCAGGCGCTGGTCCGCGACATGTTTGACCGTGAAGATTTCGCCCGCACCATGTCATTTATCACTTTGGTGATGACGGTTGCGCCTTTGGCTGCACCAATGATGGGCGGTTATCTGGCGGTGTGGTTCGGCTGGCGCTCTATTTTCTGGTTGCTTGCTGCTTTCGCGGTACTGGTTATCGTGCTGGTGATGGCGCTGATCCCTGAAACGCTGGCAATGGATAAACGTCCGCCACTGCGTATTGGTTCTACGTTGCGTAACTACATGAAAATCCTGCGCTCCGGCAAGTCAGTAGGCTATATCTTTGCGTCTGGTTTTTCCTTTGCTGGGATGTTTTCGTTTCTGACTGCCGGTTCATTTGTTTACATCGACTACTACGGTGTCAGCGTACAAAACTTCGGTTATCTGTTTGCCTGAACGTGGTCTGTCTGATTGTTATGACCACAATCAACGGCAAGTTTGTACGCAAGATGGGCAGCGAACGAATGCTGAAAATTGGCTTGCTGATCCAGCTGGCTGCGGGCATTGCGCTGATCTTCGGACAGGTTTTTGATTGGGGATTGTGGGGCACCGTCATTCCGGTTGTCTTCTTCGTTGGCACCATTTCTATCGTCGGCAGTAACTCAATGGCTTGTGTGCTAAGTACCTATCCGGAATTGGCAGGAACGGCTTCTTCGCTGGCTGGCACAATGAGGTTTGGCACGGGCACCGTGTTGGTGGTATAGTCGCGGCCATTCCTGTCCACTCAGCCTGGCCGATGACCGGCGCGATGGCTGTGTGTGCCATTCTCTCCGCCCTGTTCTACTGGGGCTTAGCGAAAAAATAAGAAAAATGAGTTACATCAACGAAATTAAATCCGTCGTAGATACGGCACTGGCTGAACTTGAAGAAGTAAAAGCCGCAGGTAAAGTGCAAAACAACCCAGTCAGTGAGGAATCTTTCCTGTGTCGCTGGGTTGCACAAGCAGTCAAAAAACAGCGTTTCGGCAACAAAGTGGCGAAAGACATGACTATGTGGGTCCAACAGGGACGCAGCATGGGCAAAAACGCCAATATCAAAGGGCAGATGTTGCACATCGCAAATGTGTATCACCACTTTTTCCCTGAAGGTGATGCACATGCGCCGGTTACCCGTGACGTGTTTGACTCCTTGGTAAACGAGCTGGAAGCGGCGGACTGGATGATCCACACCGAGTACGAAATCAACCGTAAAGTGCGCGTGATTTCAGACGGCCAGCATTCTTTTGCTGTGTGCAGTGTGGCTTTGGCGAAATGCTTCAACGATCAGGGTGAATTAGTTAAACCGCTTAGCCTGTATGTTCGTGGCCCTGAACCTTGGTTTATCGAAACCGTTCTTCAGAAAGGTCTGCTGTTGACCAAAGTGACCGACTATAAGTCGATCGTGAAATATCACGGTGAGTACCAAATTTGGCCAAACAACCAGGCCGATACCTTGGTGGTATTGCCAGATAGCCTGAAACCGTAACTGGCAAAACGCTTTGATTAGCGGCGCAGCGGAATAATTTTCGTTGCGCCGCTTTTTTTGCCAGCGCAAAGGTCATACCGCGGAAGATAAAGAGATGGGAGGGCATCATGGCAAACCAGTAAAGCAAGCCACGAAAGCCGGCAGGATGCCACCAGGCGCGAATGTCTAACTGACGCTTGTCGCCAAGGTCTTTGATTGTGAACTCCAGGCGGCCAAGCCCAGGTGCTTTCATGCCAAACAGCAACGACAGGTGGCTATTGGGTTCACATTTGATCACTTTCCAGCTATCGATATAGTCGCCGACATTGATCGCGTCAGACGGCGGACGACGCTTTTTCAACGCGTCCCCACCAATGGCTGCATCCATATAGCGCGCAGCGTCCACAGCGCATCGCCAAAGAAATAACCTTCGTCGCCGCCGACTTTTTGGATGTTGCGCCAGAGATCTTGCGCAGAAGCATCCGTCTCGACGGCGTACCCAGCCTGTTTGGGGTAGTAGCCATAATCCTTGTGCCACCGGGCAACCGCGTCCGAATCAAAACCCCAGATATCGTTTTTCACCACATCCGACTCTTCGGATAACGCTGTTTCAACGGCTTGCTCAAATGTCAGGAGTGGCAGGGTGATATGCGCGGCAATGTCGTTACCTTTGGGGTTTAGATTGTGCTTCAGTCCTTCGATAAGTGCAGCAGCGATAGGCTTCGGCACCGAGGTAACAACGGTCAGCCACATCGCGGATATGCGGGGTGTCAGCAGCGGCATTTTTATGATGGCAATACGTTTATTGATGATTCGGGCAAATCGGCGCATCTGCTCTTCATAGCTGATCGCCTCTGGGCCTTTGGCATCAAATATTGGCGAACCGGTGACTGAAAATTCGAGCAGGGCGACCAGGTAGTCAATCATGGTTGTGAGCGCAATAGGGCAAGATTGTGACCTGACCCAAACCGGCGTGGTAATAATGGGCAGGTTGCAGACGATATCCCGCATCACTTCAAATGCAGCAGACCCGCTACCAATGATAATGCCCGCACGCAGCTCAATAACCTGGATGCCGCTGTCCCGGAGTATGTTGCCAGTTGCCTTTCGTGCGGCGAGATGGGGGAGAGTGCAGAGTCGGGTAGGGTCGCACCCAGGTAAATGACGCGTTTCACCTGGCTTTGGCTCAGGCACGTGACATCTGGTGTGCCATATTCAGTTCATACTGATAGAAATCGTTGCCCGCACCCATGCCGTGAACCAGGTAATAGACCACGTCTATGTCTTTAAGGTGGCCTGAAAGATCGCTTCTTGGGAAAGGTCCAATGGTCTGAGTTCGACATTTGGGTGAGCGTGCCAGCGCAACTGTTGCAAGGTTTCGACCGAGCGGCTGGTGGCAATGACGGTATGGCCTTCAGAAAGTAAGGCGGGCACCAAATGGCTGCCGACATAACCTGTCGCGCCAATGACCAGAATTTTGCGAGGTTTGTCCATATTTCCTCTGGTGAATGCGTCGGTGCGGTAACTGACCTTAATGTCAGCATTATGCGTAATTAAAGGTCTGGAAGGGGTAACCCGTTGGAAAATTGTGAGCAGCCTCTGTGGGATTCGGCTTATTGAGCCTAATGTTATTAAATTGTCAGTGTCGGTCAGAATGTGCTGTTCATTCAAAGACCTTTCTTGACAGCTTAGATTGATGTAAATTGCTTGACCTGTAGGAAACGGACGTCGGTCACGTTTTGTTCAGTGAGGCGTATCAAGGGGAAGTGATGTTAGAGTTGGTGGGACTTTGCAAAGGGTATCAGGACGGTGGAGAATTCCATCCAGTATTGCAAGGTGCAGAACTCTCTTTAGCCAGACACGAACAGATCGCCCTCATGGGGGAAAGTGGCTCCGGCAAGAGTACCATCCTCAATTTGGTTGGTGGTCTCGATCAACCGGATTCCGGCGAGATACTGGTCGATGGCACCTCGATTACCGCGCTTTCTGAACGGGAAAGAACTCGTTTTCGCCGTCTGAATATCGGAATGGTATTCCAGCAATTCAACCTTCTTCCTACACTGACGATTGCCGACAATATCCGCTTCTGCCGCCAGTTAAAAGGCCTGTACGATGATGACAGTCTTTGGCGGCAAATCATTTCTGCGCTTGATTTAATGCCACTTCTGGGGCGTTACCCTGAAGAAGTTTCCGGCGGCCAACAGCAGCGCGCTGCAATTGCTCGCGCCCTTTATATGGAACCGAAAATCCTGTTGGCTGATGAGCCTACCGGTAGCCTCGATGAGCGCAATGCCGATGCGGTGATGCGCTTACTGACAACCCTCACCGGAACACTGGACTGTGCGCTCCTGCTGGTGACGCACAGCGAAAAAGTGGCTGATTACCTGGGAAACCGTGTGACGCTGCAAGGGGGCGTTTTGAATGTACGTACCGTCGCTAAAGCGCTTTTCGGTCACTACCGGCGCCATCCGTTTCAGGTACTTCTGGTCTGGCTGGGTCTGACGCTTGGCGTCGCGCTGCTTGTCGGCGTTATGTCTATTAACCAACATGCACAAACCAGCTACCAAAAGGGCGCAAGCCTGTTTTCTAACCCTTTTCCCTTTGTATTGAATCACCGCGAGCGTGGAAAACGGATCAGTGAAGATTTGTATGTGTCTATGCGACGGGAGGGCTACAGCCAGTGTGTGCCGGTCGATATTTACCGGACAGAGACTAAAGACGGCAAAGACATCCAAATGATGGGTGTTGATATGGTGGCGATGTTTGCTTTCAATGCCGCAAACCCCAAACTGGAAGCTGCCCACAAACCTTTGTCTGAAGGGTTTGGTACCCAATGGGTGAGTATGGAACTTGCCCGGCATTTTGGCTGGAAAGATGGCCAGAAAGTGTTGCTGAAGAATGGCAAGGAAATTGGTCCTATCCGCTTGATGGAAGGCGGACAGATAGGCGCGGGCACCCGCTTGTTTGGCGACATCTCCGAGATAAGGGCGATCTCTGATCATCAGGCTTCAAGATGGTCTATTGCGGCGATATGTCCAGAGCCGAACGTGATGCACTGCGTGAATTCCTGCCAAACACAATCACACTGTCGCGGACAGAAACCGCGCAACTGGGTCCGTTGACCCGCGCTTTTCACCTTAATCTCTTTGCGATGGGGTTGCTCGCCTTTGTTGTTGGCCTGTTTATTTTTTACCAGGCAATTTCCCTTTCTATGACGCAGCGCCAACCCCTGGTTGGCTTGATGCGTGAGCTTGGGGTGGGGCGCAAAACCCTGGCCTGGGTAGTCAGTGGCGAAATGCTGATATGGCTGATGCTGGGGCTTGTCAGCGGAAATATTGCCGGTTTGATACTGGCACAAAAACTCCTGCCTACGGTAGCGACAACGCTGAGCGACCTATACGGTGCCAATGTTGACCTTACCCTGCATTGGCAATGGGAATGGGGGCTATACAGCTTTGCGCTCGGTGTATGTGGTTTTGCGCTGGCTTCGGGTTGGCCGCTATATCGCTTGTTAACAACCCAGCCTGCTCATCTGTCCAAGCGCATGTCACTTGTGCGTTTCTCTGGGCGTGAATTCAGCTGGCAGGCGGTTGTCGCTACTTTGCTGATTGTCATCGCGCTGATGGTCTACAGCGCACCACAGAGCCAGGCGCAGGGCTTTACGCTGATTGCACTGATATTGATCAGTGGTGGATTACTGATGCCATTTCTCATGTGGCGGTCTTTCCAGTTTCTGGCGGACAAAATCCGCATCGCGAGACTGCGCTGGTTTTTGTCCGATGCCTCTGCAAGCCTGACATACCGTGGCATTGCCGCCATGGCGTTTATGATGGCGATTGCGACCAACATTGGCATGGAGACCATGGTTGGCAGTTTCAGGAGCACAACAGAAGGTTGGCTGCAGCAGCGCCTTGCGGCAGACATTTACCTGCGTCCGGATAAAGCGATCGTTCAGGATTTGGTGAAATGGCTTGATGACCAGGAAGAAGTGGAGCAGAGCCTAATCCAGTGGCGTCATGAGCTTGAAACCGCGCAGGGCGTGGTAGAAGTGCGCAGTATTGGTACCACGAAAGAAGAGCGTGAAGCGCTCGCAATTAAAGTGGCAGCACCGGATTACTGGAGCAAATTCCACCAGAATAAAATGCTGATGATCAGTGAATCACTGGCGCTGAAATTTGATGTTCATCCCGGCGAGGAAATCACGCTTCCTGAACCGTTTGGTGATGGCTGGCTGGTGGCGGGTACCTATTTTGATTACGGCAATCCGTACAGCCAGATCATCATGTCGAACCGCTCGCCCCTTGTCGATTGGTTAAAAGACAATGGTCGGGTGGGTGTCGCTGCTTTGCTGAAAGAGGGGGCAGACGAAACAGCACTGGTGGAAGCTTTGCGTAGCCAGTTCAATATGCAGGAAACGCAAATCAGCAACCAGCGAGACATTCTCAGCATGGCGATGCGGATCTTCGACCGCACCTTCCTGGTAACAGATACCCTTTGTACTCTGACGCTGATCATCGCCATTTGTGGCCTGTTTTTCTCCACGCTGGCCACGGAGCTTTCGCGCCAACGCCAATATGCACTGCTGCGTTACATGGGCATTTCCGGACGTGAATTGGCGTTTCTGGGGGGCGGCCAGCTAATGCTGATAGGTCTGTTCTCAGCACTGTTTGCGTTACCGCTTGGCCTTTTGATTGCAGAAGTTCTGATTAACATCGTACTCAAGCACTCCTTTGGTTGGACAATGTCTGTTTCCTACTTCCCATTTAGTTACGTTGTCACATTGGGTGGTGCATTGCTGACACTACTAATTGCAGGATGTTGGCCTGTCTGGCGACTCATCAGCGTGCAGCAGTCTTGTCATTCAGGGAGGCGCAATAGTGAGAGTCGAAGAAAAAGCGCAATCCTTTATGCTCAAGGTGATTGGTTGGAGTCTGGCGCTGCTGCTTTCGTTGCTTGCCCTGTTTGGCTCTGTACTCATGCATGGCGGTAAGCCGGATCGAAAAGTGGCAAGTTTGTTGTTTACGAAAGACAATGCCGGTTTTGCTGAGGTGACCCCAGGAAGACCTTTCTCCTTCCCAGACGACTATGCGACCCATGAAGACTTCCGTCAGGAGTGGTGGTACATCACTGCCAACCTTCAGGACAGGCATGGACAGCGCTTTGGTGTTCAGTGGACATTGTTCCGCTCAGCGCTGGATGCCGATGGTGGTGAAGGTTGGGAAAACAGCCATGTCTACATGGCCCATGCCGTGGTCACCACCGCGAATGGTGTATACGCAGCAGAGCGTTTTTCGCGCGGTGGGATTGGACAGGCGGGTGTCAGGAAAGCGCCGTTCAATGTGTGGCTGGATAACTGGCAATGGAAATCGCGCAATGCTTCCCCATTTCCCGCAATACTTAGCGCGGCGGATGATGACTTTGGTTTTTCCCTGCATATGGACAAAGTACAGCCTGAAGTGCTGCAAGGGGACAATGGGTTCAGCAAAAAGCACGCAACAGATAACGTCGCCTCTTACTATTTCAGTGTCCCGGCCATTGAAATGTCCGGTGTGATTGAACTGGAAGGTGAGCGAATCGAAGTGTCTGGACTTGGCTGGATGGACAGGGAGTGGAGCACTGCTTCGCTGGGAGCGCATCAACACGGCTGGGACTGGTTTTCAGTTCATCTTGACGATGGCCGGGCATTGATGGTTGTTCAGGTAAGAAGTGATGACGGACTGTTCCGATTTGGATCCTTGACGTCCCCGGATGGCACCAGCAAAACGCTGAGCACCGGAGAAATCACAATGATGCCTACCTCATTTGCCAAGATGAAAAATGGCAGGCACCTGCCCACAGAGTGGGAGATTTCTGTACCGAAGGCGGGTATCAAACTTCACAGCCAGCCACTGCATGAACAGAATTGGCTCGATTTTACATTCCCTTACTGGAAGGGCCGATTCAACTGAGCGGCTCCAATAATGGGGTTGGCTTTATGGAAGCGACCGGTTACTAGGGCTATCGTAACAACGCCTATTTATGCCGGACTGACAATGCCGCATACCGGTGTCTATGCTAAGGTGTTGATAGTATCGCAGTAATCGTGCAACAAAGAGATCGGGAAGAGGAAGGGAAACATGATTAAGCCAATCCTTGGTATGGCAACAGCACTACTTCTCACGGCATGCTCATCGGGCACAGATCCTTACGATGAGCGGGTTGACGCAGCGATCAAGCTTTGTCACAGCGATAGTGCGAAAGCATTTTCGCAATCAGATGCACTGCGTGTGATGTGTCATAACGGCAGTTCGTATGTTATCCGGGGTGACATTACTATCGATGACATTGTCGAAATGGACAGGGTCTATTGTTCGAGTTCGGGCGTCCGGGATTTTGTCTCCAGTGATGATGGCGACGTCCGACTTTCGTGCAATGATGGTTCAAATTACGTTTTATAAAGGCAGCGAGAATAATGAAAAGAGTATTGTTACTGGCAGGGTTAACGCTGGTTTTAGGTGGGTGTTCTTCAATCGAAACAGCAGAGTCCATGCCGAATCCTGATCAGCGCGTGGTGGATAGCCGACTGAATATTTCCAGCGATTTGAACGCGACATACTGTGAAGGTGCGGGTTTTGAGAAGTTCATGGAACGTGAAAAGTACTACACCTTTACCTGCAAAGACGGTTCGTTCTTCAATATCGCAAAATAACGGTTTCCATAACCAATGAGAAAGGAGGTCAAACGACCTCCTTTCTGTTTTATTCGCGCCAGACAGGTCTGCGCGGGACAACCTCCACGCCACTTTGGTAACGGCCTGAGATAGCATTCAGGGTCAGTTCCAGCGCATGTTCACTGATCAGTTCAAACTGCTGGGGCAATGATTGTACTTTCAGCGGGATAAAGTCGAGCATGCGGTTGTCGCCAAAGGTAGCAAATTGGGTTTTCTTCCCGATGTTGGGTTCCACCAAAATCGCATCCAGTACGCCTTCAAACAGGGCATAAGAGGTTGTCAGGATCGCATCTGGCAGCTTTCCATTCTTGTACCACTCCAGGATAAGGCGTTTGCCTTCCTCTTGTTCAAAATGCTCACCATACGCTAGTTGTGTCTCGATACCGGCCTTATTGGCGGCAGTGATAAAACCTTGTTCCCGTTCACGTGAAATTCCCAGGTTAGGCATAGCGCCAATCAAACCGATGGACTGAATACCTGGGTTGATCAGTTTTTCTGTCAGAGAGAATGCCCCTTCCAGATCTTCACTGATGACGCAGGCAAACAGTTCATCGTCCAGCACACGGTCAATTGCGATAACTGGCGTACCGGATTGTTGGATCGCAGGATAAAAATCATTATCAGCGGGGAGGGCAGAAGCACGATAAGCGCGTCGATTTTTCGGCTGACCAACGTACTTACCACCTGCTTTTCAGTATCGGGATTGTCGTCAGAGCAACTGATGATCACCTGATAACCTGCCTGACGCGCATCCCGCTCCAGCAGTTTGGCAATTTTGGCATAACTGGTGTTTTCGAGGTCAGGAATTATCAAGCCGAAAGAGCGGCTTGTGCCTGCCCGAAGCGCACTGGCAGCGTGATCAGGGCGATAGTTATATTTCTCAACAACGGCCATGACTTTCTGCTGCGTGCGTTCGCTGATGCGGTATTTGCTTGATTTACCGTTAATTACATAACTGGCTGTTGTTCGGGAAACGCCAGCTATGCGTGCGATTTCGTCCAGTTTCATCCTTGTTCCCATCCTCGATGTGTGCGCATGATCAAATTATTCGCAAAGGATCATCTTGATTCTTTGCATTATAAGCTGAAACGATTCAGTCTTAAAGCTGAAAGGTTTCAGCAAAATTTAAAAGTGAGCGTGAAACCTAATTTTTGCGCTGAATGCTGAAACGATTCAGTTAATTCAGCAAAGCCTTCAGCAATCGTTTACGACGCGAAAGGCAAGGTTTAAAAGCACCAACCTGTATCCATTCCTCAGCTCGGAATGTGTTGGCACATAGAAGACGGTGACTGGGATTCACCAGACGGTAGAGGCAATCAATATGTTGGAACTAAATCAACGCGACATTCAACTCGGTAAGAAAGCGGGCACGAAAGAAGATGCCATCGAAAATATCGCTTTGGATCTGGTCACCAAGGGTTTGGTGGAAGTGGGATACGGCAAAGGCATGCTGGAGCGCGAAGCGCAAAATGCTACGTGCTAGGTAACGGCATTGCGATTCCTCACGGCACGACCGACACGCGCGGTCTGGTAAAAGAAACCGGCGTACAAATCCACCACTTCGCAGAAGGCGTGGACTGGGGTGACGGTAACACCGTTTATCTTGCAATCGGTATCGCAGCGAAATCTGATGAGCACCTGGGTATTTTGAAGCAACTGACCCACGTTTTGTCTGCTGATGGCGTGGAAGAAGCGCTGAAGAATGCGAAGTCACAAGACGATGTGTTGGCAGTGTTGCGTGGCGATAACCAAAAAGGCCTTTTGTTTGATGCCTCTGTGATCACGCTGGATTTCCCGGCGACCGACCTGGTTTCCATGGCGGCGGTTTGCGCAGGCAAACTGAATAATGCGGGCGCTGTAGGTCAGGGCTATGTGTCTGAATTGGTCTCCCAGCAACCTATGCACGTTGGTCAGGGTTTGTGGCTGGTTTCATCTGCAGCAGAGGTGAAGCAAACCGCACTGTCATTCATTACTGCGCAAACCCCGTTTATGGACGGTGACCAGCAAGTGAAAGGTCTGCTGGCAGTTGCGGCCACCGGTTCAGAATATGTGGAAGTACTGAACAACCTGAGCGGCTTACTGTTCGCCAACAAAGCGTCTGAAATCTTCGCTGACAACGCTGACGCTGTGATTAAAGCGCTGATGGAAGCACGTCAGGAAGGCCTTTCTAAAGTATTCAAGATTAAAAATGCGCACGGACTGCATGCCCGTCCGGGTGCGATGCTGGTGAGTGTTGCCAAGAAGTTTGATGCGCAGATTTGGGTCGCAAACCTCAATGGCGAAGGTAAGCAGGTAAATGCCAAGAGTCTGATGAAAGTGATCGCCCTTGGTGTGAAGCAAGGCCATGAGCTTGAGTTTACCGCGGACGGTGCCGACGCCGACAAAGCCATTGAAGCGATTGGCGAGGCCATTGCAAGCGGTCTGGGTGAGGGCTAAGCCATGACAGCCAAACGAATTGTCACTGTTACCTTGAACCCCGCGCTGGACATGACTGGCGCGATGGGAGAGTTAAAGCCCGGTGCGGTGAACCTTATCCAACGTTCAAACCTAAACCCAGGCGGTAAAGGTGTGAATGTGGCCAAGGTGCTGGCGGAGTTGGGCGCAGAGGTTTCGGTAACCGGATTTTTGGGTGATGACAACCAAGACCCATTTGCTCATCTGTTCGAACAAAAAGGCATCGAAGACCGTTTCGTTCGTGTTCACGGCGCCTCCCGAATTAACGTAAAACTGGTGGAAGAAACCGGTCGCGTCACTGATTTGAACTTCCCAGGTGTGGAAGTGAGCGAGCAGAACATTGCGGCGTTGGAAGAAACGCTGCTGTCATTGGCTGAAAACCACGACCTGTTTGTGATTGCCGGCAGCCTGCCAGGCGGCCTGTCACCAGCGCGTTTAGCGACTGGATCGCCATGCTCCGCGAAAAAGGTAAGAAAGTCTTTTTCGACAGCAGCAATGCAGCACTCAAAGCAGGTCTTAAAGCTTGTCCTTCACTGGTGAAGCCAAATGATGAAGAGCTTTCCCATTGGGCAGAACGTCACCTGACGACCAAAGAAGAATTGCTGCAAGCTGGACGTGAATTGCAGGCAACCGGTATCGAAAACATCGTTATTTCCCGTGGTGCAGAAGGTGTGCTGTGGTTAAAAGACGGCGTGTGGATGGCAAGTCAGCCACCGAGGATGAAGGTTGTCAGCACTGTCGGTGCGGGAGATACCCTGGTCGCCGGTATGTGTTGGGCAGAAGTCAATGAATGGGACAGGGAAACGTCACTGAGCTTTGCGACAGCATTGTCAGCACTGGCGGTAACACAGGTAAACGTAGGCGTTGATGATATTGCTCAGGTAGAAGCACTTCAGCGCGAGATCAGCGTGAAACAAATTAACGATAACGAAGGAACAGGGTAGAGAGATGAAAGCTGTAATTGTTACATCGTGCCCAAGCGGTATTGCAAATACCATCATCGCGGCAGGATTACTCGAAAAAGCGGCAGGCGCCAAACAATGGCAGGCGACTGTTGAATGTCAAACCAGCGTAAAGGCAACGCAGGCAGCAACGCAGTCTGATATTGATAGCGCAGAACTCGTTGTCGTGGTTGGCCCAGCGAAAGATCTGGCACGCTTCAATGGCAAAAAAGTGTATCAGGCATCTTTGGAAGCGTGTTACCAAAACCCGGCGAAACTGTTGGAAGAAGCTGAAGCCAATGCGGAGGTTTACCAACACGTTGAAGAAGCCATTGAGACGCCGCAAGCTGGTGGACAGAAACGTATTGTTGGTATCACTGCCTGTCCTACCGGTGTTGCGCACACATTTATGGCCGCAGAAGCAGTTGAAGAAGAAGCGAAAGCACAGGGCATGTGGGTGAAGATTGAAACCCGTGGCTCTGTGGGCGCGAAAAACCAACTGACCGAAGAAGAAATTGCACAGGCAGACTTGGTCTTTATCGGCGCTGATATTGAAGTGGATATGTCACGTTTCGATGGGAAGCGTGTTTACCGCACCAGCACAGGTTTGGCACTGAAAAAGACCAAACAGGAACTGGCAAAAGCATTCGACGAAGCTGAAGTTTATAAGCACGGTGGTGCAAAAGCGGATACCTCTGGCAAGAAAGAACGCACTGGTGCATACAAGCACTTGATGACAGGTGTTTCCCACATGCTTCCGTTGGTGGTTGCAGGTGGTCTGTGTATCGCGCTCTCTTTCGTGTTCGGTATCGAAGCATTCAAAGAAGAAGGTACGCTGGCTGCGGCGCTGATGCAAATCGGTGGTGGCAGTGCATTTGCCTGATGGTGCCGGTTCTAGCAGGTTTCATCGCGTTTTCAATTGCTGACCGTCCGGGTCTGGCTCCGGGTCTTATCGGCGGTATGCTGGCAAGCTCAACGGGCGCGGGTTTCCTTGGTGGTATTGTTGCGGGTTTCCTGGCCGGTTACACAGCGAAGTTCATTGCTGACAAACTGGAGCTGCCTGATTCAATGGCAGCGCTGAAACCTATCCTGATCATTCCTTTGCTGTCCAGCTTAGTGACTGGTTTGGTGATGATTTACATCGTGGGTGGCCCGGTTGCAGGCATCATGACCAGCCTGACAGAGTTCCTGAACAGCATGGGTTCTACCAATGCGGTTCTGTTGGGTGCGATTCTGGGTGCATGATGTGTTTCGATTTGGGTGGTCCGGTAAACAAAGCTGCATACACGTTTGGTGTGGGCTTGCTGGCCTCACAAACTTACACACCGATGGCTGCGGTAATGGCTGCAGGTATGGTGCCAGCGATGGGTATGGGTTTGGCGACAGTACTGGCGCGCAGCAAATTCAATATGCAAGAGCGTGAAGCGGGTAAAGCGTCGTTTGTTCTGGGTCTGTGTTTTATCTCAGAAGGTGCGATTCCATTCGCAGCCCGCGACCCAATGCGCGTAATCCCAGCTTGTATGGTGGGTGGTGCGCTGACGGGTGCACTGTCTATGCTGATTGGTGCGAAACTGATGGCACCGCATGGTGGTATCTTCGTACTCTTTATCCCTAACGCAATCACACCTGCGTTGCTGTACCTGGGTACCATCGCAGTGGGTACTGTAGTGACGGGTGTACTGTATGCAGCACTGAAACAGTCAGAAAGCGTACAACCTGTTACCCAAAACGCTTAACCAAGCGTGGAAAGACAAAGCCGACCTTAGGGTCGGCTTTGTGCGTTAATGAAGTAGATTTCTAGAGCGGTCGCTGTGGCTGATAGAGGTTGAGGTTGTTTTGACCCACCATAAAAGCGACATGCAGTTCGATGAGTTGCTTGCTTTCACTTAGCCAGTCAGCGTCGTTCTGATGCTGGCAAAATTCCATCATAGAAACAATCAGCTGATCGAGTTTCTTCAGGCTCCAGCGTCTGACTTCGGTTTCAATGTCTGTGCGTGAAGCCAATGCCTGCAGTTTGGCGTAACAAAACTGAAGATAACTGTATGCATCGGTCGATTTGCCTTCAAACTCGTAGTGACGCTGTAACCGAATGCAGCCATCCACAAAGTAGGCGATAGCATCACTGGAAGCATGGTCAATCGGTGGCTCAAACAGGGAGGCGGGCGCCTGTTCAATCACTGCCGAAAGTTGGCCAATATCCCTTTGCTGTGGGTTTTCGTACCATTGCTGGATGTCCTGCAGCCATTTTTCTATGTGGTTCACAATGTCCTCCCGGTGACAGGCCATATGTAAAACGGGGGTAGCATGATAAGGGGAGTGTTATATCCCCAGATCATCCATCAGTGAGTTTGCTTCTTCGGCGGCGTTGGCTTTCGATTTTTTCTTGCTGCTCTCAAGCTTACTGGCCGTTTCTTTTTCCAAAATTTCATCCGGATTTATTTCGTCACCTTCTTCAAACTCTTCCAACTGAATGAATTCGGTGCGCTCCATCGATAGTTCGAGATAGAAGATGTTGTTGTCTTCCGTGCTAAAACTGACGCGGCGGGCTTGTGGGCGCTCAATGTTACTGTCAACGGTGACATTAATGTTCTTGTTAATCGCCATCATTTTTGGCTGATTCTGGGTAATGTTGGTTTGCAGTGAGCGTTTTACTTTGCCCGTAAAATCGCCCACGATCTGGTTCATCAGCTCGCCCAGAACATCTGCCACTTCGTCTGAGGTATGCAGGGTCGCCAGTTCTTCCTGCGGAATGCCCATGTGTGACATGTATTTTTGGTAGAGCTCAAGCGCGGCTTTCGCTTCGAAGTTAATAACGACCAGTCCTGAAAACCCGCCATCGAAAAGAACAAAGCAGCCGAAATCAGGTTTCAGGCTGGTTTTGGTGATCTTTTGAACCATTGCTGAATGATGAACCGAGGAGTCGGTTGCTTTTGTCAGTACGGCAGTGACGGATTGGCAGAGTTTCAGCAAAATATCTTCAGAGGTGACAATTTTTGTTTTTCTCATTGTTATTCCACTCGTTCCGGTGTTGATATTGGACTCTACAAGTGTGGCACCAAAACGCGCATTTTGCTGAAAACTCAAACATTCGGCGTGTTCGTTTCCTCCAAATCGTGGGATTGAACCAATGTCAGGTGTTTTCTGCGAACCGCAATGACGGTTTGGTTTAAATCCTCACGAAGGGCACTGAGTGGAATGGCGACATCGTCGCTTTCTTCAGCGGCGTACTGCTCTATCTGAAAACAAAGATCGGACAGTTCTATAGCGCCAATACTGCGGGAAGAGGTTTTTAATTTGTGGGCAGTCGCTTTTAGCGCCACGTAATCGAATGGACGTCCCATTTGTACCATGTTGGTCAGCTCAGGCACGCAATGCTTCAAAAACTCCTGCAGTACCTCTGCATAGGTTTCTTCGTCGCCCCAAAAGAGCTTCTGTAATACATTTGGGTCCAGTTCGATGCGGGTGGGCGCTTCTTCTGGCTGTGCATCTACCTCGTCTTCCGGATCGAGCACGAGGGGGGCGAGAAGGTCATCAATCTTGGGTTCTTCGAACGGCAGGCTCTGCTGGCTCCATTTGCTCAGCACTTTCTGGATGACATCAATCTCAACCGGTTTGGCAATAAAGTCATTCATGCCGGTTTCAATGCAACGCTCGGCTTCACCGACCAGGGCATTGGCTGTCAGCGCGATGATTGGGACAAATTCGCTACGTTCTTTCTGAATTGCCCGAATGGCATGGGTTAACTCATAGCCATCCATGTTTGGCATATGACAGTCCGTCAGCACCAGTGTGAAAGCCTGTTTGCGATAGGCACGCAGGGCTTCTTGTCCGTCAGCCGTCATCACCACGTCATAACCCAGATAGGTTAATTGCTTTTTGATGACGGTCTGGTTGGTGACGTTGTCTTCCGCAACCAGCACTATGCCTTTGTCTTTCTCACTTCGTTCAATAAAGGCTTCACGTGCCGAAGTATCCAGCGCCGGATAATCTGGGCTTTCCAGTCCGACACAAATGCGCAGACCACGCAGCAGGGTTGAAAGTTTGAGTGGCGAGGCATAGATGGCGAATACATCAATACCGCCGTAGCGCTTAACAGGCTGGCGGCGATCCAACTCCAGATAACGGATATCGACTTTATTGGGGAATGCGGCGGGCATAAGTCGCCTTGTCTGCAGGTAATCCCGACACAAAATAACGTACTTCACGTCCTGGCGATCGAATTGCTGCAAGTGCAGGGATTCAACGCTAATACTCTGGCTAACCAGGTTCATTGCCTGCAAATAGTTGTCGATGCTTACCTTCAGAGCGCCATTTTCAAGGGTGTTGATGCACACCGTCTTATCCAGCGATTTGGCTGCATGTTGTAACCACTCAATGGTGCAGTCTTCTGGCGCGTTGATTTCCTCGGTCTGAGGCAGTTTAAACTGCACAGAGAAGGTGGAACCGATG
This sequence comes from Enterovibrio sp. JCM 19048, assembly GCA_001310415.1. Lineage (GTDB taxonomy): Bacteria > Pseudomonadota > Gammaproteobacteria > Enterobacterales > Vibrionaceae > Enterovibrio > Enterovibrio paralichthyis. The sequence goes on from BAXE01000007.1 coordinate 167,926, forward strand.
CCTTCCTCGCTCTCGGCTTCAATTCTACCTCCCATCAGGGATGCGATGTTGCGACTGATCGCAAGCCCAAGACCGGAGCCGCCATAACGGCGTGTTGTGGAGTGCTCTGCTTGCGTGAATGGGCGGAAGATGGATTGAAGCTTGTCTTTGCTGATGCCAATACCGTTGTCACGGATTTCTATATCAATTTCACATTGTCCATCTGCCGAAAGTTGGCTGTTTACCCAAACCTGGACTTCACCGCGGTGAGCTGTCCGCCGGAAAACTTAATGCCGTTTCCAATCAGGTTAAACAGGATTTGCTTGATGCGTGTCGGGTCACCAATTAAAGAGGTAGGGAGGGATGGAGCGATAAAAAGGGTGAGAGAAACATTTTTCTCGGCCGCTTCCATGGCAAGGTTATCCATCACCTGCTCGGTAATATGGCGCAGGGAGAAGGTGACACTGTCGATGCGCATTTTTCCGGCCTCAATGCGTGAAAAGTCGAGAATGTCATTAATGATAGCAAGCAGCGAAAGGGCAGAATCGCGAACAGTGTTTGTCACGCTGATTTGTGCTGCATCCAATTTTGACCGGCGCAGGATGTCAATCATGCCTATCACGCCATTCATTGGTGTGCGGATTTCATGACTCATGGCTGCAAGGAACTGGGCTTTGGCTTTTGAGGCGGACTCGGCCAGCTCTTTTTGGTAAAGCAATTGCTCCCGCGCTTGGTTACGCGAAATGATGTGATCGCGGAATGAGTTGATGGCGTGGGAAATCTGACCTACCTCATCCGTGCGCTCTTTGTAGAGAATAGGGATTTCTGTGTTTCCATCTGCCAGATCACGCATGGTTTCCGCGAGGCGCGCAATAGGCTGGGTGACCTTTTTGTAGATGTAGAATGTCACCAGCACAGAGACCAGTGTCATGATGACAAACAGGGAGAAGAATGAGAATTGGTTGTTTTTTAATACGTTATGTAGGTTTGCCATCGAGTTGGCAGCGCTGAAACTGGTTTCCCGAGAAAACTCGGTCAATGAAGACTCGAGTGTTTTGTATTCATCGTTGTTGATGGATTTCAGTGACCTGATTGCCTCCTGCTTCCGGGCTGGATTGTAATGGACAATAACGGTCTCAATGCGTGAAGCCATATCGTTTTCGACCTGCCTGAGTGTATTGAGTTTTGTCTGAATTTCCGCGTCGAGATAGTGTTGCTGCAGATAGCTGATATGACTATTGAAATAGGCGTGGTTAGTATAGAATTTTTCCTTTTGCCCGATATCGCCGTTGATGTAAAAAGTGAGTGAAGAAGAGATATCATCGGCGTCTTCTCGAAGCAACCACATAAGTTGTTCTTCGTAACGGAAAGGGGATCTGGAACGGAATACTTCGCTGGACGTCAGCGATTGGATGGCTTCGAATAACTCAGGTTCCAACACAGCAGATATGTGCATTTTTTCGCTTTTAGCCCACACCTCGCGCGCCGGATCATAACGCCCAGTTACCTCTGCTTCAATTTTGCTAACAAAGTCATTAAATATCATTGAGATATTGGCAAGGGCGCTGGACTCCATGCCATGCAGTTTGTGCAGTTCGTTCAGAGATACTTCAAACTGGTTTTTGTTGCGGTAGTAAGTTTCGAGGGAAGCATTTTCGCCCAAGGCGTAGCTCAATATGCTTCGGTTCATTTCACCGGCATAGCGCAGCATAGACACTGAAAGCAGGGCACTGGGAATTTCAACGCGGCTGGTTCGGGTGGTGTCACTACTCGCAGTATCGTGCATGATGTATGTAGAAACTGAGAGCAGGGATGCGCACAGTGTCATCATTGCCATGATGAGTCCAACCTTGCCAACAATGCTCTTGGGAAACTGAAATCGGCTGGCCCGTTGAATACGATCTTTAGACATGAGACTTCCTTTTGTTGTCCAACTAATCATTGATAAGTCAATGCGTTGAACGACCACAAGTGATGCATTTTCTGTCGCTTTGATGACACGGCAACCCGGTGTTTTCCGGGTGGTTAACCGCCAAGGAACTTATAATGTAGACATGAAAATCTCAATAATGATACTTAAGATTCAATATAGTGACATGTGACGAAATATTTGATACCAATTTGAACACCTTCCCCATAAAATTAAGCGCAGAGAAATGTTCACTGGAGGTTTAAATGGTCGTTGAGTCAGAAGGATACGCAGCGCTGATTGAGTATTTTATCGAGAATCTAGGGCAGTTTTCTGCACCGGGTGACCAAGTCGGCTCTGAAACTATCGACGAACTCGTCCATGAGTTAGTAGCCAGCCAAATCATGGCTATCTGTGACCAGAACAAGGATATGCCTCAGGCTCTGCGCTTTGAGATTATGCGTGAAGCCGACCAGATTGTGGCTGACCTCGAAGAAATCCTCAGTTCCAAGTGGAAGCAAAAGCCGACCTACGCACAAATTAATATTCTGGAAGAGTTTATCGGGCTGGTGAAAAACCTGTTTGATGCGTCAGTTGCTGAAAGCGTTTAGAAGTGCCGCAAGGTAATAATCTTATGTCCTGCCGCAACAAAATGTTGCACGTCTTTCTCCCCTGAATACAATGCGCCTTTTATCGATACTGGGCGCATTCAATGAAACTTCACGCCGTTCACCGGCTATATGAGCAACGCCTTGCTCAATCAACCCGTCCTTTCAAGGCTCGAGGTGCCAGTGTGGAGCGCTGCAAACACTGCATGTTGGTTACGCGCTTGTGTGTCTGCCGCGAACGAAAAACGCTGACGACAAATGCGGGTTTTCTGCTGGTGATGTATGACGATGAAGTACTCAAACCGAGCAATACCGGCCGTCTTATCGCTGATGTGGTAGAAGACACCTTCGCCTACATCTGGTCACGCACTGAGCCGAATCAGGAGATGCTTGACCTGCTGGCGGATCCTAAGTGGTTTCCTATCGTCATATTCCCCGCCCAATATGCAGCGCCTGAGCGAGTGGTCTCTGAGCCTTCTGTGCCGGAAGCAAAAGGCCGCTGTTTATCATGATTGACGGTACCTGGAGCGAAGCGAAAAAAATATTCAGAAAGAGTCCTTGGATGGACAAATTCCCGGTGTTGGGCTTTAAACCAGAAGCGTTGTCGCGTTACAAGGTAAGGGAAGCCGCGGGTGACAACCAGTTGGCAACGGCAGAAGTGGCAGCAAAAGTACTTATGCTGAACAGTGAGGAAGAGGCGGGAGCTTGTCTGGACGCTTGGTTTGATGTGTTTAGTGAGCATTACATCACCGGGAAAAAACAGCGCCAACTCCCTGAAAATGGGGCATTGCAGCGTTTTTGTACCGCTTTCAACGGCTGAAAAATGCGAGCTGATACGCATATTTAGCGGGTTAGGCGCTAAGGATAAAAGCTTAATTTGTCTCGAATCACATTCAGGGCGATGTGAAACAGGGATAATCCGCAGCAATATTGCGATTTTGATTTTTGGAACAACGGAGTAAAGGATGTATTACGGCTTTGATGTAGGTGGAACGAAAATTGAGTTTGGCGCGTTTGACAGCAATTACAGCGTCAGGCAACAGAACGTGTACCTACACCGGGTGGCGATTATGATCAGCTGATTGAAACGCTGGCGTCACTGGTTGCCAAATATGATGAGCAGTTTGGCTGTGAAGGCACTGTGGGTATCGGTATTCCGGGTATCGAGAAAGCGGAAGATGGTACTGTTCTGACTGTTAACGTACCTGCGGCAAAGGGAAGAACACTTCGCCGTGACCTGGAAGCAAAAATTGGACGTGCAGTTGCTCTGAACAATGATGCGAACTGTTTTGCTCTTTCTGAAGCGTGGGATGAATCCCTGCAGGGTGAGAAGATTGTTTTAGGCCTTATTCTGGGCACTGGCTTCGGCGGCGGTATTGTTGTAGACGGTCAGGTTCTTTCTGGTAAAAACAACGTCGCTGGCGAATTGGGTCATATGCGCATGCCAATCGATGCATGGCTGCATCTTGCGAAAATGCGCCGATTTTTGACTGCGGTTGCGAGAAAAAAGGCTGTCTGGACAACTACCTGTCAGGCCGCGGTTTTGAAATGCTATACACCCATTACTTTGGTGAAGAGCGTAAAGCGATTGATATCATCAACGGCTTTAAGGCGGGCGAAGAGAAAGCAGCAGGCTTTGTTGACCGTTACATCGAAATGTTGGCGATGGTGTTTGGTGGTTTGTTCACCGGCCTGGATCCTGATGTGGTTGTGCTGGGTGGCGGCCTGTCTAACTTTGATTACATCTATGAAGAGATGCCGAAGCGACTGCCGAAGTATTTGCTGTCTATTGCCAATCCACCGAAAGTGATCAAAGCAAAACACGGTGACTCTGGTGGTGTGCGCGGCGCTGCATTCTTGAATATTCGCCGCTAATTTATTGAAAATAATCTAATTATAAGTGCAAAGGCATTGGGTTAAACCGGTGCCTTTTGTGCAATTAAAACGACCGTTAAACGGTTTTTGAATTGTTGTTAGCAAGAGTTGTAGAAGCCTTTGTTTACCAAGATTTACTCGCGAACACTGTTCGTCATTTTTGTCTTACTTTTCTTTTCCGTTGCTGCGATATCCTGGTTTATCTCGGGAGGTGCGCATTCCACTTATCACATCTCTCCGACTGAGTTTCAATTTCGGTATATCGATGACAACCCAATGGGTGGTGATACCCTTGGTGAGGTTTATCAAAACGAGGATGGGGATGTGGTGCTGGACTGCGAGTTGGGCAAAGCCTACCGTTGGCCATTTTGTGAGGTGGCGATTAGCCTGACACCAAGCGCCATGAGAGGGTGAACCTCGACAATTATCACTCAATGGTGATTGAGGCAGCCTACAAAGCGCCGGCACCGAATCAGCGTTTGCGGGTATACCTCCGAAATTACAATGAAGCGTATTCGACGCTGGAAGACCCTGTTTCCTTGAAATTTAATGGCATCGAATATAACCCGACGGACACATTTTCTGAGTTTGTCCTTCCACTGAACTCATTTCAGGTTCTCTCCTGGTGGATTTCCGATCTCGCCGTGCCTATCGAACATGCAGGCCCGGAGCTTAGCAATATCTCCCTGATTGAGATTGCCACAGGCAGTGCGCCAGTGATTGGCCATCATGAACTCATTATCAAAAGCATTCGTTTTGAAGGCCAGATGATCACGGAAGCGGGATTTTTCCGTGTATTGACTTTCGCATGGTTGGCCACCGCCATGATCCTGTTGATGGTGAAGTATTGGCAGAGCCGGCTTATTTATCGCAGGGAGCGTTATCGCGCTGAGCGCCTGAAACAAATCAACAATGCGCTGAAACAGCAAAGCGAAACCTTGTCGATCATGGCAACAACGGACGCTTTGACGAGCCTTCGCAACAGGATGAACATCTATCCTGAGCTGGACAAACTTATCGGTGCACGAACCAACAGAGCTTGTACGCATTGTGTCTCGACATCGACCATTTTAAACAGGTCAATGATACCTTTGGACACGACATGGGGGATAAACTGCTGATTGCCACCGCACGACTGTTAAAAGAGTGCGCCAGTGGCACCGATGTAGTGGTTCGTTGGGGGGCGAGGAGTTTGTGATTTTTTGTCCAAGCAGAAACCTCGCCCAGGCTTCGTTCCTGGCGGAGAAAATCCGCGCGGCATTTGAGCAGACTGAGTGGTCGCATGGGCAGCCATTGACTTGCAGTGTTGGTGTCTCTTCTATGCGTGAGGGCAGCATCGCAGCGATGATTGCGGATGCAGATGACGCCTTGTACCGCGCCAAGCAATCTGGCAGAAATCGCGTGGAAGTCTTTGCTGAATCTCTCGTTGCGTAGTTGGGTGTGAGACAAAAAAGCAGCATCAAATGATGCTGCTTTTTTATAAATATCACTTTATTGCTGCTTTTCTGCGTTCGCTTTGCAGTGCGCAATCGCGTCTTGCAACAGACCCAGCGCGTCGGTTTCCGGCTCTGGAAGGGCAGCTTCCGGTGTATTTACCGGTGTGGTGCGAGAGCCCCAGCGAACAACCCCAGCACCCCAAGTCAGACCCGCACCGAATGCAGCCATCAAAATGGTACTGTTTGGCGTGACTCGTCCTTCTTCCACAGCCTCACACAGTGCAATCGGAATGGTAGCTGCAGAGGTATTGCCGTATTTGTGGATGTTAATGAACGCTTTTTCCAGTGGGATCTTAGCGTGATCGCACAAGGCTTCGATAATGCGCTTGTTCGCCTGATGCGGGATCACTAAGTCAATGTCTGATGCCGTCGTGTTGGCGCGGGAAAGCACCGTTGCGGCAGCGGAGCCCATACCTTTGACTGCGCGCTTAAAAATTTCACGGCCGACAAAGTTAAAGGAAAAATAACCGGCATCCTGATCGAAGCGCTGCATTGCAGTACCGAACTTCGGAATAGACAGCACATCACGGCCAGCTGAATCGCAGCCCAATTGAGCTTCAAGCAGACCACTTGATTGTTCACTTTTGCTCAGAATGACAGCGCCCGCGCCATCACCGAATAGAACGGCAGTGTCACGTTTGCTCCAGTCCAGGTACCAGGAAAGACGTTCGGCACCAATCACCAGTGCATGGCGGTATGCGCCAGCCTGAATCATGCGGGTGGCCGTTTCCAAAGCGTAGAGGAAACCGGTACAGGCGGCATTCAGGTCGAATGCAGCAGCTTTGTGTGCGCCCAACTCAAATTGCACTTTGGATGCAATGTTTGGGATTAAAGTGTCTGGCGAGCAGGTAGCGACAATGATGAGGTCAAGCTCTGCGCCATCAATGCCAGCGGTTGCCAATGCATTCTTTGCCGCAACGGCAGCCATGTCCGAGGTGTTTACGTGGCTGATGCGTCGGGTGTTAATGCCTGTGCGGGAGGAAATCCATTCGTCCGATGTGTCGATAAAGGTGCTCAGGTCGTTGTTACTTAACTCGGCCTGTGGGAGACATTTTCCCCAGCCTGTAATTTCAGCAAATGCCATGCGAGTCTCTTTGTAATATTAATAGCTGAAAGCAGTGTACTCCCCTTAAATAGGAGAGACAAATGGAGGGCAGGAATCAGTGATTTAAAACAAAAAAGTGGCCCGAAGGCCACTTTCAGAGTGTGTTGTTGCGGTATTACCAGAACATCCAGGCAAACAGTGCAAGCACTGAAATCGCGACGATATTGAGGTAGAAACCGGCACGCATCATTTCCGACTGTTTGATATGGCCAGAGCCGAAGACAATGGCATTAGGCGGTGTCGCTACCGGCAGCATAAAGGCACAGGATGCTGCGACGGCAATCAGAGCTGACAGGATGACCGGTGAGACACCCAGCGCTTCAGCGACGGTGGCAAAAACAGGCACCAGTAGCGCAGCACTGGCCGTGTTACTTGCAAACTCTGTCAGGAATACCACGAATGCCACCACGGTCAGTAAAGTGAAGAAAATACCGGCCGAAGAGAGGAAGCCGCTCAGGGATTCTGCCAGGAATACGCTGGTACCTGTGGCTTTTAGTACATTGCTCAGTGTCAGACCACCTCCGAACAAAAGCAACACACCCCAGTCAGTGGTTTTCTCAACGTCTTTCCATTTCACCACGCGCGATGCGCCAAGCAGAACGATAGCGGTAATCGCAACCAACGTATCAAACTTGCTCAATCCACCCAGCATTTGGTTGATAGGTTTGCTGAATACCCAGCAAATCACGGTGAACGCAAAAATAGCCAAAGTCAGACGGCGAGGGTGTGTCCACTCGATGGGTTTGTGGTCAAGTTCAAAGGTATGTTTCAGGTTTGGTTTTGTCAGTGCGTAGAGCAAGCCGATGGTCAGTGGTAAGAGCGTCAGAGTGATTGGCAAGCCGAGCTTCATCCACTCTGCGAAGTTAAGGTTAACCTCGGCAGCAGCGATGGCGTTTGGTGGGCTACCAACGATAGTCGCAATGCCACCGATACTGGCACAATAAGCCACACCCAGAAGAACAAACACGAACGTGCCTCGCTCAGACTTCGCATTTACCTTGCTCAGCACACCTAAAACCAGTGGCAGCATCATGGCTGTGGTAGCAGTGTTTGAAATCCACATGGAAAGCCCCGCAGTCACACCAAATAACATCATCACGCAACGCTCATGCGTCCCTTTGCCAAAACGAGCACCTTATCGGCTATCGCCTGATCCAACTTCTGGGCGTGTAACGCTGCAGCGAGCGCAAAACCACCTAGGAAAAGGAAGATGATGGGGTTAGCGAAGTTGGCCAGTGCTGCGGGTGTAGAGAATACACCAAGCCCTACGGCTAACAGGGGAACCAAAAGAGCGGTAATGCTGACATGCAGCGCTTCTGTCAGCCAGAGGATGGCCACAAAGACCAGCACACTCAAGCCGATAACGACATTTTTCTCAAAGGGAAGGAAATTAAGCATCAACGCGAAAAGCGCGATGTCAGCTATCAGTATCAAACTGTTTTTGTTAAACAGCCAGTCTTTGAAGGCTAGGGTTAAAGCTGTCATAGGGACTTCCTCAGTTTCAATGAAGGCGAGCTTCTTATTGTCATTCCGACTTGTCAGTGCCAACTGAACGCCGGTTTGTTCAGAGCTGTTTCGCTCGTTGTGGGCGCATTATTGCGCAAAGAGAAAAACGGCAAGAGAGGCGGATGCCACGGAATTAATAAGATGTTGCACGGATGTTTAAAACTGGGAGGTGATGAATTTGAAATGGGTATTAATCCACCCATGCTGAATGGGTGGATGTATCAAACTGTTTCTATCGGTCGGAAAGGGTCTCTGTCGGGATGCTTTCTTTGGGGCCCAAAAACTTGGGTTGTTCATCCAGCAGGTAGATATCCAACACTGCCTTTACGCGCGCCAGCGTTTCCCGTGCACGGATTTTCAGACCAGCCATGCCGCCAGGGCTAGGCACTGCAAGGCAGATAGCATCAATGTCGTAGTAGTCTGCAATGAAGAGGGCCCGCTCACAATGAAAAGCCTGGGTCACCAGCGTGAATTCATTGGCGTCGAACACTTTCTTGGCGCGGATGATGGAATCAAGGGTTCGAAAGCCGGCATAGTCGAGGAAAATGCGGTCATCAGGATCCCTGCTTTCAGCATGTCCCGTTTCATTGTCCACGGCTCGTTATAAGAGCGATGGGCGTTATCGCCACTCAGAAGCAATACATCAACTTTATCTTTCTGATAAAGCGCCTGAGCCGCATCAATTCGGTAGGTGTAAAAAGGGTTGAGGGTTTTGCCGATGTATTTACTGGTGCCCAGTACCAGCCGATATGGCGCGGAGGTATGGCATCTACTGAGTCATAAATACGATCTTTAGCCTGGAACGTTACCCAGAGATCCATGGTTGCAATTGAAGCAACAAACAATATGGCGGCAGAAACAAAAATAATCGTCGCTTTACGCAGAAACATCTCAATCAGAAAGGCAATAAACCAGAGGCAGAAACAGCAGGTTAAACCAAAATGTGTGAAATAACAAAAACAACCTCCGCAATCCCGGGGGATTGCGGAGGGCAGGGCTTAGAATGATGTGCGTTTGTACTGGCGGTATTTCGGTTCCCAGAAGGTGTTGTCGATACGCTCAAGCAGGGCATCATCAGCCAACTCCAGTGCGACACCTTGTTCGATAGCTTTCTTAGCAACAGCCAGTGCAATGTGGCGGGATACCGAATGGATCTCTTCCAGCGCAGGCAGCAATGGGCCACGGCCAAACTTCGCCAGCGGTGAACATTCTGCCAATGCACGGCTTGATTCCATCAGCATTTCATCTGTCACACGTTTAGCTTCGGCAGCCAGGACACCCAAGCCGATGCCTGGGAAAATGTAGCTGTTGTTACACTGTGCAATGTTGAAGGTGCGTCCACCGTCAAGAACAACAGGGTCAAACGGGCTACCCGTCGCCACCAACGCAGCACCATCTGTCCAACGTAAAACGTCAAACGGTGTTGCTTCTACGCGGCTGGTAGGGTTAGACAGCGGGAATACGATTGGACGCTCGCAATGCGCGTGCATCGCTTTAATCACTTCTTCACTGAACAGACCCGGCGCGCCGGATACACCGATCAATACCGTTGGTTTGGCGTTGTTCATGACATCCAGCAGTGAGATGTTTTGGTCAGTCAGCGTCCAGTCTTTGATTGCAGAAGACTTCTGTACCAGTTTTTGTTGGAAGTCGAGCAGGTTTGGCATGGCATCGAGCAGTAAGCCCCAGCGGTCTACCATGAATACACGTTCACGTGCTTCTTTATCGGTAATGCCTTCTGAAACCATTTGCGCGATGATCGCCTCTGCAATACCACAGCCTGCAGAGCCCGCACCCAGGAAAGTGATACGCTGGTCAGACAGCTTGGTACCCGCAGCTTTACAGGCCGCAATCAGGGAGCCAACCGTGACGGCTGCAGTACCTTGGATGTCATCGTTAAAACAACATACGCGGTCTTTGTAGCGCTCAAGAATTGGCATCGCATTCTTCTGCGCGAAATCTTCGAACTGGATCAGTGCATCTGGCCAGCGGCGCTGAACGGCCTGAATGAATTCTTCAATAAAATCGTCGTAATCCTGACCGGTAACGCGTGTATGGCGCCAGCCATATACATAGGGTCAGACAGACGTTGTGGGTTATTGGTGCCCACATCCAGCACGATTGGCAGAGTGTATGCCGGGCTGATGCCACCACAAGCGGTATAGAGAGAGAGCTTACCGATTGGAATACCCATACCACCGATACCTTGGTCGCCCAGACCCAGAATGCGCTCACCGTCCGTCACAACGATAACTTTTACGTTGTGGCGTGACGCATTGTTCAGCATGTCGTCGATGCGGAAACGGTTCGGGTAGGAGATGAACAGGCCACGGCCACGACGGTAGATTTCAGAGAAGTTTTCACACGCGGCGCCAACGGTCGGCGTGTAGATGATTGGCATCATCTCGGAAATGTGGCTGTTTACCAAACGGTAGAACAGGGTTTCGTTGGTGTCCTGAATGTTGCGCAGATAAATGTGCTTATCCATGTCGTTTTCAAAACGCTGGAATTGCTTGTAAGCACGCTCTGCCTGCTCTTCAATGCTCTCGATTGCTTCTGGCAAAAGACCTTCAAGGTTAAAGAACATGCGTTCTTCAACAGAAAACGCGCTGCCTTTGTTCAAGAGTGGAGTTTCGAGTAACGCAGGGCCTGCGTAGGGAATGTAGAGAGGTCGCTTTTGATTATTCATGTATGAAGACAACTCGTTCTTTCAGTAAGAGATTATTTTGCGCGGTAATCGGCAAAGAACAGGACTGAAAGTGTAGAAGGGATGCTTGGGACTATTCAAGCGTATTTTGTTTTAAACACCATAGTTGGCAGTAAACGGTGACGCGGCTCTTACTTGCTGGGTGGATTATTACCCATTCGCGGAATTAAAGGCGCTTTACGGCGCGAATGCGGTACACTTGGTGCTGTTATTTGTAACCCTCAAACCAGCTGTATTTTCATGCCAAATTCTGCACATCTCACTTTGCCGATTGATTCGCTTCGACCTTTGGTGGAGCAAAAACTTCCCGAACGCCACCTCATTGTTCAATCTGACACCGGTACCGGTAAATCGACACGACTACCTGTGTGGGCGATGAAACTCGGGCGGGTGTTGGTGATTGAACCCCGCAGAGTGGCATGTACCTCTTTGGCGGGTTTTGTGGCAGAAACACTCGATTGCCGCGTGGGAGAAACAGCAGGGTATGCGATTAAGTTTGATCACTGCTTCTCGGAAGCGTCACGCATAGTGTTTGCAACGCCCGGTGTTGTGTTGCGCTGGTTCAGCGAGAACAAGTTAGCCGATTTTGATGTGGTGATGATTGATGAATTCCATGAGCGCCGCGCTGAAACAGATCTGTTGGCAGCGCTACTAAAGAAAGTCGATAAGCACCGTTTAATCATTACTTCAGCGACGCTGGATAGCGATATACTTGCACACTACTTCGATGCTGACGTGCTCAAAGCGGATGCTGTAGGTTACGGTGTCACTATCTCTCATCATGCTGAAAGTCAGCGAATGCCATCCGGCAAGTATATAGAAACCCGGGTAAAACCCTTGGTGGAGCTGGCCTTAGATCGCGGCGGTGACGTACTGGTGTTTTTGCCCGGTAAAAAGGAAATCAACCAGTGCCAGTCAGCGTTAAAAGAACTGGGCGCAGAAGTCATTCCCCTTCATGCCTCGGTTTCCGATTCTGACCGCCACCGAGCGCTGCATCAATCCGAAAACCAGCGTATCGTCCTGGCCACCAATGTTGCTGAAACTTCGCTGACTATTCCCGGCATTGTTACCGTTATCGATACCGGTATGGAGCGTCGCACCCATCAGCGGAATGGCCGCACAGCGTTGGCTTTACATGCGATTTCTAAAGCCAGTGCTAAACAGCGTGCCGGTCGTGCAGGACGTATTGCTGCAGGCTTTTGTGAGCGCCTTTATGGTGAGCATGCGCCATTGGAAGCGTTTACGCCTCCGGAGTTGGAAAGGGAAGATTTAACTGAAACCATGCTGGCATCGGCCTGTTGTGGTTATGCGTTGACGTCATTGGACTTTCTGGCTCCACTACCTGAAAAGTCATTGAAAGCGGCACAAAACCGTTTGCTGGAAATGAAAGCAATTGATGATACCGGCATTGCAACTGAACACGGGAAATTGCTCTATCCGCTTCCTATCGACAGCCTGTTTGCTCATTTGATTTCTGGAATGGCAGTCAAGGCACACAAAGAGGCGATGGTGGATTTGGCCGCAATACTGCAAACGCCGATGACTGTTTGGAAGCGCAGGGGCGGAGAGATTGAACTGGATGAATTCAGGCAATGGAATCCTAATTTGTGTGACGCTGTCACTTCAATTGCAGTGCTTCGTGGCGAGGCTCCATTAGAATTGCTTACCATTGATGAACTCGCCTTGATGAAGCCAGAAAGTTGTCGGCTTCAATCCGGGAAGCAATGGCACTCCCGCAATGGAAAGTTACCAGCCGGTACCAGCGTGAGAGTTTCCTTAGAAATGTTATGCATGTAGCCCCTGAACTGGTGTTTGTGCGCCGGGAACGACGCCAACAAGCTTTTGGCAACGGTATCAGTGAAGTTGTATTAAGCCGTGACAGTGATTTTCCGTCGGAGCCACAGGCTGCGATTGTTTTCGATCAGTTCCATCTTGCGGGTCGTGGCGCAAAACAAACAACCTCCTATGCCACATGTATGGCGCCGGTGCCGTTCAACTGGATGGTTGATAGCGGCTTAGGCGAAGACATTGTTGCTGACTTTGTGAACGACGATGGCGTTGTGCTGGATTGCATCCAACGGGTATATGCCGGAAGGGTGATTGGCGAACATCAAAGTGAGTCCTCGGGTGAGAACCTTATCCGAGCACTGGCAACCCAAATTTTGCTCGGAGAGATTTTGTCTGGCGCAGGCGAGCGTCTTACAAGGGAAATCCGCTACTGGAATCTTTATCAAGCTCTGGAACTCAATAAGGTAGCCGAAATCGTTGATGAGCAGGTGTGGCTTGAGCAAGCACTGCTAGATTTAGGGGTTGAATCCGCAGAAGATCTGGAACTTATCGACGCGGGTGACCTGCAATTCAACGGTATCCCTGCGTGGGAGTTTGACGACTTTGCGGATAAATACCCGCTCGAGGTTAAGTTGCCTGAGTTGCATTTGAACGTGGAATACCAAAAAGGGAAACGAACGGTAGTGGTTCACCATGCAGGCGGGAATCGTAAAGACGGCCCTAAACGCTGGGAGTTGCCTTCTTGGAGTGGTTGGAAAGTGCAATATAGAAAAGCCAGCCGTCTTGTCGACGTGAAATGAAAAAAGGCCGATTTGATCGGCCTTTCTTGATTTCAGTGAGGTATATACCCCAGCAACCTGATCTTACCGGACGCGACGGTAGTGGTTTTTGATCATGGCACCCAGCAAGACTTCACTGTTTACCAGTTCGTACGCTTGGTGCGCAGGCAAATCGCTGAACAAGCGCGAGCCGCCACCCAGCAATACCGGGATTTGAGTGATGATAAGGTCATCAATCAAATCTTCAGTCAAAAAGCTCTGCACTGTCTTTCCACCATCGATGTAAAGATTTTCAAAACCGCGTTTGTTCAGAGTATTGATAATCTCAGGCAAAGCGCCTGACACCAGCTCAGCTTTATCCTGATAGTTTTCAGGAATCTCTGTTAGTGTGTTGCTCAACACGAATACAGGCTTGTTGTAAGGCCAGTCGCAGTCAAATCCGCAAACTGTCTCAAACGTTGTTCTGCCCATCACAAGGGCATCAACACCTGCCATAAACTCAGCCCAGCCGAAATCAGAGTGATCAGGGTTCGGAATGCTGTGCAGCCAATCCAGACCGCCATCTCTGTCAGCAATGTAGCCATCAAGGCTGGTGGCGATATAAACAATATTTTTCATAGCGGTTACCCGGTGCATCAAAAAGAAAAAGCCATTCACTGTGAGGTGAATGGCTTTGTCGTTCCTAACTTATTGATTAGTCGCGGAAGTTAGTGAACTGGAATGGCTGACCCAGGTCTGATTCACGAACCAGTTGCATGACTTCCTGTAGATCATCACGCTTTTTACCGGTTACGCGAACCTGTTCGCCCTGGATTTGAGCCTGCACTTTGATCTTGGCATCTTTGATTTTTTTGATGATTTTCTTAGCAATGTCAGCTTCGATGCCATTTTTAAAATGGACATCGCTGAAGAAGGTTTTACCTGAGTGAACCATGTCTTTAGGTTCCATTGCACGTGCATCACGCCGCGCTTGGCGAGGTTGCCACGCAGGATATCCATCATCTGGTTAACCTGAAAATCTGACTCAGCAGCGACTTTGACCACTTCTTTGTTCAGTTCGAAACTTGCATCGACGTTACGAAAGTCGAAGCGGGTAGCCAGTTCGCGCTTAGCATTGTCTACCGCGTTTTTCAGTTCAACACTGTCTATTTCAGAAACGATATCAAAAGAAGGCATAGTTAAATCCTGATTAATCTTTATGTGTTTAGTATTGACTGTTACGTTCGGCGACGGCAACTGAAAGCATGTTCAACATGCGAGCCGTGTCGTCCCATCCGAGGCAAGGGTCGGTGATTGACTGACCATACGTCAGACCTGCGATGTTGTCTTTATCAACGGCCTGGTTGCCTTCTTCGATGAAACTTTCCGCCATAATACCTGCAATGTGGGTATCACCTTTCACGATTTGCTGGCAAATATCCTCTGCAACATCGATTTGACGACGATGCTGCTTTTCACAGTTTGCATGGCTGAAATCTACCACCAAACGCGGTGTAAGGTTAAATGCTGAAAGGTTCGCTGCAGCTGCCTCAACGTCTTCACGCGCGTAGTTCGGCTGGTGGCCGCCACGCAAAATAACATGGCCGTACGGATTACCGCTGGTGCGGTAAATGGTCATGACACCGTTTTTATCTGGCGAGCAGAAAAGGTGCGAGGTCTGGCTGGAGCGGATCGCATCGATAGCGATTTTGATGTTGCCATCCGTACCGTTTTTAAATCCAACCGGACAAGAAAGCGCAGAGGCCATTTCACGGTGGATTTGTGATTCTGTCGTACGCGCACCAATTGCGCCCCAAGTAACAAGATCGGCGATGTACTGGCCGGTGATCATGTCGAGGAACTCAGTGGCTGTTGGCATGCCAAGCTTGTTGACATCCAGCAGGAACTGGCGCGCTTTAAACAGGCCTTCGCGCAGTTTGCAGCTGCCGTCAAGGTCAGGATCATTGATCATGCCTTTCCAGCCAACAACGGTGCGTGGCTTCTCAAAGTAGGTGCGCATTACGATGTGCAGGGTATCTTTGTGCTCGTCTGCAATCGCTTTCAGGCGCTTTGCATAATCGAGCCCTGCTTCGGTGTCGTGGATAGAGCAGGGGCCAACAACGACCAGTAGGCGGTTGTCACGACCGGTCAGAATGTCTTCTGTAATTTTGCGCGCAACGGCAATGTGCTCAGCAACACTGTCAGTGATCGGTGAAGTATCTTCGACTTCAGCCGGAGTCGGCAGCGTATCAACGGCTAGTGTTCTGAGTTCGTCAGTTTTAATCGGCATGGAAACTGCCATCCTTACTTGTTGCGAAGGCAGTAAGATAGCAAAAAACAGGGACAGAAAAGCAGGGATGTGATCTTTCAGCGATTTATTCTGCCTATCGCTCTAGATTTCACCACTTACCACCTGGAAATCCCCGCTTTTGTCCCGTCGTTTTAACTGGGATGTAAAACAAAAGCGAAATTCTGATTTTCACTTGTAACACTTCTGCTCTCTGGGTATGTTGATCAGCGGAAGGTCAAAAATCAGGCGCTTGCAAGCTTCTAGACAATTTTTCGCCTTTTCCGCTACGCCGCTTTGAAGGCACGTTTTTCACAAAAGCAGTATTGGTGCGCTATGTCTCAAATGGATTTGACTTATTCTTACGCTTTAAAATCTCCCTCCCAACTGGAAAACGCTGAAAAAGCATTTGGGTTGGTCTGTTTAGGTGAGCTGTTTACCCAGCTTGTCGGTGAGCATCCTTCTGCATTGTCTGATGAGCAACAGGTAGTTGAGCAAGTGCTCGCGTTGCTGGAGCAAAATTTTGCAGCGAACCAGAACAGACCGCTTCGCGTGATGCTGAATGATTTAACTTCTCAGGTTTTTGGGTCGCTGAAAAACGCAGATCAGGAACCGCACGAGTTTAACCCGGCAATGGGGCTTCGTGGTGTCTCCCGTTTTGCCAGTGACATCGGCAAATTCGGCTTTGTCTTTGAATGCAAAGTACTCAAGCAAGCCATTGTTGAAAAGAATTTGCCTGTTGAAATCGTGGTGCCGTTTGTGCGCACCTCCAGCGAAGCTGCGACAATGATTGATTTATTGGCAGAGCAGGGGCTGTGCCGTGGCGCCAATGGATTGAAAGTGCTGTTGGCTTGTCAGCTACCGGCAAACGCCATTTTGGCAGATGCGCTGCTGGCCTATTTTGATGGCATGATCATCGATGTCGATAACCTAGCTGCATTTACCCTTGGTGTCGATTTTGAGGATGCCGCATTGCCTTACACATTCAACAAAGGCAATGAAGCAGTTAGAACCCTGATTCTGGAAACAGTGCGCAAGGTTCAGGTGGCTGAAAAACCGGTTCAGATTCTGGCTCAGGAAACGGACACCGCGATTATTGAGCTGGCAGAAGCCGCCAATGTAGAGCTGATTTTTCACTGATCCGTAATGCTCGCCACAAGACGCCACGCTAAGCCGTGGCGTTTTTCGTTACTGGGAGCGAGCAAGAATGAATCAATTGAACGTTTGTCCTTAAATTACTGCAAACTTACCTACGCAAATTTCGTATACTGCGCGGTAGTTAACGTGAAAGAGCAAGACATCAATGATTAAAATCGGTCAAATGAACACGCTTACCGTGGTCAAAGAGGTTGAATTCGGCGTATTCGTCGACGGTGGACGAGAGTATGGCAATATTCTTCTGCCAAAACGCTATGTGCCTAAGGGCACGTCTCTCGGCGACGAAATCAACGTGTTCATCTACTTTGACTCGGAAGACGATGTCATTGCCACTACCGAAAAGCCGCTGGCTCAAGTGGGTCAGTTCGCCAAGCTACAGTGCGTGAGTGCTAACAGCGTCGGTGCTTTCCTGAACTGGGGGCTGCCAAAAGACCTGCTAGTTCCTTTCAGCGAACAACGTGTTCGCATGCAGGAAGGCAAAAACTATCTGGTTTACCTGTACGTTGACAATGCGTCTGGCCGTATTGTGGGCTCTACCAAGTTCAACAAGTTCCTGGATAAAACACCTGCGCGTTACAAGAAAGGCGACCAGGTGCATGTGACCATCGTTGAAGAAACGGATCTGGGTTACAAGTGTGCTGTTAATGATGCTCACTGGGGCTTGCTGTTCAAATCAGAAATCTTCGGCAAACTATTTGTCGGTAAGAGCCTGAAAGCCTACATCAAGCAAGTGCGTGAAGATGGCAAGATTGACCTTGCACTGCAAAAGCTGGGCAAAGGTAAAGTAGACGACGTCGCGGATAAAATTATCCGTACACTGGAATTGAAAGGTGGCTTCTTGCCTGTGAATGACAAGAGCAGCCAGATGCGATTTTCTCTTTGTTCCGCACCAGTAAAGCGACGTTTAAAAAGACCATTGGTGGCCTTTATAAAGAGCGCCGCATCCGCATTGAAAAAGAGGGTATCTACCTCATCAAGTAACAATATCACCAAGTGATAAAGCTTGAGTAATACTGAAAAGCCGCGTTTGCGGCTTTTTTTGTGACTAAAGAAACGTACGGATCGTCAGACAAAAAGAGCCCGGAACGATTCCTGTTTGTTTATTTTTCGGAATGATCGCGAATTATTTTGAATGCTTTGGAATTGCTTTACTTATCAAAATGTTAATCAAGAATCTGGTGTCGGATTTGGTGTCAGCTTTCATCTTGTCATAGTAAAGTAGAGTAAAAACAATGACATATAAAAAAGAGCCCGGAACGATTCCTGTTCCGGGCTTAGGGGAATGGCTCGTTAAGAGCCTTGCGCTAACTGGTTTAAATGGAGATTTGTAACACTTCAAAATTTAGTTGGCGCAAGCTCCACGGCGTGTTTCACCTTTAAGAAATTAACCAATGTCTAATCGACAAACAGGTTACATCTCTAACCAACTCTCTTGGCAGACCATTTTTGATACGGTTGCCCACCCATTTACCGATTCCGATAGGTTGGTTGCGGTAAGTAATAATCACTTCACCTGAACCAGAGAGGTTTTGTGGGCGAATATCCCTGCCCATATACCATTCTTTGGCGTCTTCGACTGTCAGGTCGATGCAGTTGTCTTCATTGCCTTTAGCCAGCGCCATGATGGTCTCATGTTGCCAGCGATATCCTTTCTTATGGGTTTCCGCAAGCTTCAGTCCGATGCGGTCAAACTTGATTTCCGGCAAAATAGCTTCGATTGGAGCAGGGAATAGCCATACTTCCTTGTCGCGCAACCAGATATTGGAATCAGATGGCACGTCTAAGCCCAATGTATCGCGCAGGGCTTGTTTCGCTGCATCAGAATCTTTCGCGTTGGCTTTTTGGAATGGGAACTTGCGCGGGCGTTTTTTCACCATTTCGCTGTCTACGGCTTCAGTCTTGCGAAGCCTTGCTACGAAGAAACCTTCACTGTCGAAAATCTGCGGGAAGACGTGCAGGAAGCCGTCTTCTGTGCAGGCTTTATCTGCACCGTCAAACAAACCATTCAGCGGTTCAAAAGCCACAGCATCGCCAAAAGTCTCTTTCAGGTAGTGACAAATATCCTGATTTTCGTCGTGATTCAGTGTACAGGTTGAATACACCATCATGCCGCCCGGTTTCAATGCGTGGAAAGCGCTGGTGATCAAATCGCGCTGGGTGTCGGCAATCTCTTTGACGGACTCCAGGCTCCAGTTGCTGAAAGCATCGGCATCTTTGCGGATTGTGCCTTCGCCTGAGCAAGGCGCATCCAGAAGAATTGCATCAAAGGTTTCTGGTAGCCAGCCGCCGAATACACGGCCGTCGTAGTTAGTCAGCGCTGAGTTGGTCACGCCGCAACGCAACAGGTTGGCGTGAAGCACCTTAACGCGGCTGGCAGAGTATTCATTGGCAACGAGCAGGCCTGAGTTGCCAAGTGCAGCAGCGATTTGAGTCGTTTTGGAACCCGGTGCGGCAGCCATGTCCAATACACGTTCAAATTCCGGCGCGTTTTCAAACAGGGCGGTAACAGGCAGCATTGAGCTTGCTTCTTGAATGTAGAAAAGCCCCGCCATATGTTCAGCTGTATTACCCAGGGGCACAACTTCTTCGTTATAGTCGTCAATCCAAAAGCCAGTGTCACACCATGGAACCGGTGTCAGTTTCCAACCCTTCTCAGCGGCGCGTTCAAGGAAGGCTTTGACGGATATCTTCAGTGTGTTCACACGTAGCTTCGGCGCAATGGGCGCTTGCAAGCCTCAATAAAATCCGTCATGGAAAGATGGGAAGGCAGGATCTGTTCGATTTGTTGAAGAAACAAGTCCGGGATCTTGATATTTGGATGCACCTGAACGCACTCTTGCTGGTGTTAACGGAAGTGCGAAGTGTAAAAGGAAAGGGCTGGTGACGCCAGCAAACGGAAGCCGGATGGATAAAAAAGGCGCATCGGTATAAGCCGCTGCGCCTTTTTTGCTGCACTAATGCATTAGAACGATGGAATTGCCGTTCTCCAGGTCGTCCATTGCTCCTGAGGGGCGTTATGCAAGAGGAAGTGCTGGTCGCTGCGAGCTGGTTTTGCCAGGCTTTCACCCGGTGGTGTCGCAAACGAAATGCCGCCTTTTAGGATGCTTTCCAAGGTACCACTCTGGATCTTCGCACCTGTAATGCCAATTGAGACATCTACGCCGGACTGGTTCCAGAACACGGTGTTGTTTCGCACCAGATGTTTATAGTCATCGCTGATCTTCACTTCGATAAGCACGCGATCAGCAAAGCGTCCCAGACTGACATCGGTCACTGAACCGACTTCGAAGTCGCGGAATAGGATAGGGGTGCCAACACTGACCGAACCACGGGACTCGCTTTCAAGCACTAGGGTCAGGCCGCCTGAATATTCTGCCGACTTGTGCAGATGGAACTCCTGACGTTTTGCTCCTTTGCCGGGTACAACACTGATATAAGAGCCGAACAGGGAGTCCAGGTTCTCAGTTTTCGTGAGGCTCAGGGAAGGCTGGGCAACCCAAAAATAGCTGGTTGCTTTAGCTAGGTGGTCAGCAAATTCAGGGTAGATAATTGCTTTGATGGTAACGCCATCACGTTTGAATGCAGGAGACAACGCTGTGACTTCGCCCACATTCACACCCTGAAAGCGGATGCCACTGCCGACTGTCAGGCCGCTTGCATCGTCAGCAGTAAAGGTTAGCGGGACACCGGCATTCTGCGCTTCAGCAAGGCTGTCGTAGAGTTTCCAGTCGCTGCCTTCGCGGTTTTCAATACCTTTGATGTCGCCAAAGGAGATGCCGCCAGCAATGATGGACTTCATTGAGCCGGTATCGATAACCACGCCGCTCAGGCTCGCTTTAATATCAACACCCGATTGGTTCCAGAATACTGTTGAAGGTGTCACAAGGTGCTGGTAACGGTTTTCTACTTGAACCGTGACTTCCACTTTTCCTTTTGACAGCTCGAAGCTTTCTACTTTACCTACGGTGAAGTTTTTATACATCACAGGGCTGCCTTCAGAGACAGAAGGCAGCTTCTTCGCCACAAGCACATATCGCTTGAAGCCGACGGTTGCATTTTCTGCGTTACGCGCCTGAATTTCAGATTTGAACAGCGGGTAGGTTGGCAATACTTTGCTCTGGCCTTCACTGCTGAAGCTGATTGCCGGTTCTATCATTTGCGCAACAGCGGGTACGCTGAATTCAACGCCTTCAGCGCTGATTTGCCCAGACACACCACCAAGGGCAAAGAAGCGTGAATCGCTTTTCACCAGATGCTTGTAGTCAGGGTAAATCACCAGCTTCATGGTCACGCCATTCGCATCCAGGTTGGTTTCTGTCAGCACGCCAACCTGAACGCCGCGATAAAGGACTTTGGTACCAGCTTTAAAGCCCCAGGTCGAATCGGCCGTCAGCGTTACCGGGAGGGATTCAGGGTTCTGTGCCATCAACTCGCTAGTTGTGGTTGCTTCAAATTGTCGCGTTTCTTCGCCTTTACCCGGCAGGATTGATAGGGTGTTCCCGGTAATGACGTTGCTTAGGCGTTTAACACCGCTTAGCGAAATTTCCGGTTGCTCAATAACGAACTCGCTGCCTGATGTCAGCATCCATGCCATTGACGGGTTGATGTTTGCACTGGCCACCGTTGCGGTGAAGTCGCTGTTGAAGTGAATACCGTTCAACTGACCAATCTCTAGCCCTTGGTACATGATAGGGGCATGGGGATTGGTGATGCCGTGGTTGGCAGGTAAATCCAGGGTGATGGCGATGCCGCGGTCGGTGTCATTAATTGAAGGGTAGAGGTCAAACTCTTCCAGTGGCTTGGCAGGTTCTGCATCTTTTGGGGAGTCAAAAGCAATACCGCCGGCGATAACAGAGGCAAGGTTTTCAATGTTTACATCCACACCCGAAAGGCCAATTTCCGCCTTCACACCGCTGACATTCCAGAATTTCGTGGTTTGTTTAACCAAACCTGCATGTTCTTTTTTGATGTTCAGTGACAGTGTCACAGCGTTATTGTCTGCAGTCAGGCGGTAGTCTACGACTTCACCTACGCGGATCTTCTTAAAGTAAACGCCGGAACCGACACTTAAAGAACCCAGATCGGGTGATTTCAGTTGAATCGCCAATCCTTCATTGCCAAATGCGTTTACGGGCGGCTCGTCCGCTGCGATGAAAGTGGTTCTCGGGTCTCCGCTACCGGGTTGCACGGCGATGTAGTTACCGGATACCAGCGCATCCAGACCGCTAATGCCGGTAATTGACGCGCGGGGGCGTACCACCCAGAACTCCGTGTTCTGGCGAAGAATTTTAGTCGCTTCCGGATAGATTTCTGCCTGCGCGGAAATGCTCTTTAGGTCATCAGACAGAGTCACCTTGCGGATAATCCCGACTTCCAGGCCTTGGTAGCGGATTGTGGTTCGTCCGGCTTC
The DNA here is from genome assembly GCA_001310415.1 of Enterovibrio sp. JCM 19048. Taxonomy (GTDB): domain Bacteria; phylum Pseudomonadota; class Gammaproteobacteria; order Enterobacterales; family Vibrionaceae; genus Enterovibrio; species Enterovibrio paralichthyis. The sequence continues at coordinate 190,512 of BAXE01000007.1, forward strand.
AATGCCTTGCGCATCGGTAAAATAGATTTCGATGCGCTCGCCAGCTTCGTTAACGGACTTATACAGCAGCCATCCTGCCAGAACGAAAGCCAGAAGGGTGAATATCCACAGTGGAGAAAGGCTTTTGTCCTTTATCATCACTGGGTCTTTGATTTTAGGGTCTTCAACGTTGCTCATGCTTATCCCAAATAAGTCGAGAATCCAGGCTTTCGGCGGCGATCATGGTTAATACCACGACCAGTCCAAACGCAATAGCGCCGGGGCCAGGCGTAAAATCCAGTAGGTTTCCACGGTCAATCAATGAAACCATGATGGCGATAACACAGAGATCCATCATTGACCATTTACCAATCCACTGTACAAAACGGTAGATTTTCATGCGCTGTGCTCTGCCACTGTCGACCTTAAATTGAATGCAAATCAGGATGTATCCAAGGAAGACAATTTTAGCCACGGGCACAATGATACTGGCGGTGAAAATGATAATGGCAATGCCATACATGCCTTGCTTTATAAGGCTGGCAACGCCGGAAAAAATGGTGTCCTCAAAGCGCTTTCCATTACTGAGAAGGATGGATATCGGGTACAGGTTGGCGGGAAACACAAAAACAGTGGCCGCGATAAGCGATGCCCAAGTTTTCTGGATGCTTTGGTAAATCCGCTTTTCCAGCTTTGCCCCGCAGCGATGGCAGTGATGGTTTTCACTATGCTGGGTTAAACCACATTGCTTACAACTGATGACTGTATCGTCTACCTCAGTAGCACCGGAAGAGAGTTTTACATCCTCGGATGAGTCACTGAAGGCATCCCAGTATTTCTTCGGGGATACCCGCGACAGCAACACAGCAATCAACACCTGCAATACCACAAAACTGAACAGACCAGATCCAACAGAGAGTTCAGCAATTTCGGTTACCTTGAATCCTGCTACCGCCAGGCTGACCAAAAACACGTCGATCATTACCCAATGTCTCAGAAACTTCATTGCGTAAGTCACGTAATAAAGAGAGCGAGCATGATGGAAGTGCAGGGCGAGATTAGCCAGCAGAATGCTTAGCAAATATGCAAATGGCGCGATAGCGGTAGAGAAGATAACCAGTGCTCCGACAAACGGAAAGCTGTCGAGCAAGATAACGGCACCGCTGGTGACACTGGTAGAAAGCGGTACGCCAAACAAGTCAATGGTGACCAGCGGGAGAAGTTGCGCGGGAAAGAACAGAATGAAAGCGGCGATAGCAATCGCCAGTTCACCAGAAAGGCTCAGGGTTGAGTTTTTAACGACACGGGAGCCGCAATCTGGGCAGCGGGCACTAAAGCCCTTGGCGACAGGCACTTTGTGCAGCAGCAAATCGCAAGATGCACAACGTAAAACGTGCATAGCAGATTAACCTCCCTCAGTGGTTACATATCAACCGAAGTGCGACACACGCGCGAAGCCGCACCTAGTTATAACGTAAGTCATTGCGTTATTCGTTGCTAAAAAACCGTTCCGTGGAAGATTGCTTCTGGCCATTTAAACCAAAGCCTGAAAATTTGCCTACGCTCAATGTGGGCAAAATGCATCTTAATCAATCTCTTAGTCCAGAGCACGTGATTTCTTGTTGAATGTATCGCTTAACGGCTCAGGGATTCGCCAAGAAGGTTTTGTTATCTACTTCTTGAGGTTGAAACATATAAAAAGTGTCATCAAGATGCTTCATGATTGAATCATGATCTAATTAGACCTATGGTATCCGCTCGAAGTAACGGAAGAAGTTATTCCATGGAAAGCAAAGACAAATTTTACTCTCTACTTACCCAGCAGGCTGTTGCATTAGTCAGCGGCGAACCTAACTTAATTGCCAATCTGGCCAATATCAGCGCGCTACTTTTTCAGGAACTGGAAGATATTAACTGGGCTGGTTTTTATCTGGACGATGGCAACGAGTTGGTCCTTGGCCCATTTCAGGGTAAACCTGCCTGTGTGAGAATACCTTACCAACGTGGTGTGTGTGGCAGTGCATTCAGCCATATCCGTGTAGAGCGGGTAGAAGACGTACACGAATTTGAAGGGCATATCGCTTGTGATGCAGCAAGCAACTCTGAAATAGTTTTACCTTTACATGTAGAGGGAAAACTTGTGGGTGTGTTGGATATAGATTCGCCTAAAAAAGCAAGATTTGATAAAGATGATGAAACCGGGCTCACTTTATTGGTCAGTGAATTGCAAAAACACCTCTAAATTTAAGCTTCTCTGTGGTTTTCATGCACAGGTATCTATAATACGCAGCACTAAATTTGTTAACTCGTACACACTCTCTATTGTCGCAGTCGCGCAAAGAGACAGGAAGAAAGATGGAAAACACTGAAAAACTGGCCAACAGCAAGCAAGTCATCGCCTATATCGCTGAACGATTCCCTAAATGTTTCACCTTGGAAGGTGAAGCCCGTCCACTGAAAATTGGCATTTTCCAAGACTTGGCAGAACGCCTTGCTGATGATCCAAAGGTCAGTAAGACTCAACTTCGTGCGGCACTTCGCCAATACACCTCTTCCTGGCGTTACCTGTACGGCGTAAAAGCCGGTGCAGTACGTGTGGACCTGGATGGCAACGATTGTGGCGAGCTTGAGCAAGAGCATGTTGATCACGCTCAAGCATCACTGGCAGAAAGCAAAGCGCGCGCTGCTGAGCGTCGCAAAGAGCAAGCTGCGAAAAACGGTGAGAAAAAAGCAAACACCAAAGAGAAAAGAGCGCCAAAATCAAATAAATCAACAGGTAACCCAGCAAAATCTCGACCAGCTAAGCCAAAAAATACTAAGCTAGAGAAGAAGCCTGCGGAACCACGTCGCGAACTGAAGGCTGAAGACATTGTCGTAGGTAAGGACGTCAACGTTAACATGGGTAACGGCAACATGCCGGCAACCATTGTAGAACTCAACAAGGACGAGGTACGCGTTCGTTTAAGCAATGGCCTGACCATGCTGGTAAAAGCGGAGCACCTCAGTTCGTAAAGGAGATCCCTCGGCGCATGATCTGTCGAATCCGCTTATCTGTGATTGCTGCCAGCATTGTGCTGGCAGCGTCCGCTCAAGCCCTTGAGGCTAATTATACGACTGCTGACCTGCCTACTCTGGTTTCTGAACCACAGCATAAAACTGCCAGCAAGCGCATTACCCGTCGTTTTGAAAAGTCGCATTACAAGCAATTCCAGCTCAATGATGATTTCTCATCCAATGTGTTTGACCGCTACCTAGAAACGCTCGATTACAACCGTCTTTTCCTGACTCAGGAAGAGGTTGATAAACTGGCGAAATGGCGTTTCAGCATTGATGAGCAGCTTCGTGACGGTGATACCGCCGCGGCTTACGACATCTTCAACGAAACGCTCAAACAACGTTTCAATCGCTATCAATACGCGCTCAAGTTACTCGACAAGGAAATTACCTTCGACACTGACGAAGAGATGATCATTGATCGCAGTGAAGAGCCGTGGGCGAAGAATGATGCAGAGCTTGATGAGCTTTGGCGTCAACGTGTTAAAAATGACGCGCTGAATCTGAAGCTTGCAGGAAAAACCTGGCCGGAAATTCAGGAAACCCTGTCCAAGCGCTACAACAATGCATTGAAGCGATTGACGCAGACCAAAAGCGAAGATGTGTTTCAGGTTTACCTGAATGCTTTCTCCCGTGAAATTGATCCGCACACCAGCTATCTCTCCCCACGTAACGCCGAGCAATTCCAGTCAGAGATGAACCTTTCTCTTGAAGGGATTGGTGCAGTGTTGCAGGTTGAAGATGATTTCACCGTGATCCGTTCATTGGTGGCAGGTGGCCCAGCATCCAACTCGAAGAAACTCTCTCCGGGTGACCGCATTATCGGTGTTGGCCAAGAAGACAAACCTGTCGTGGATGTGATCGGCTGGCGACTGGATGATGTGGTTCAACTGATTAAGGGGCCAAAAGGAAGCAAGGTTCTGTTACAGATCTTGCCGGATGGCGCGAACACTAAGAGTTACACTGTCACTCTTGTTCGTGAAAAATCCGCCTTGAAGACCGTGCAGTGAAATCGGAAGTGATTGAGCAGGGCAATAAGAAAGTGGGTGTGATTTCTGTACCTAGTTTCTATGTTGGTCTAGCTGAAGACACTAAGAAAGAAATCGAAAAACTCAAAGGCGACAAAGTCAGCGGTGTTGTGATTGATCTTCGCAATAACGGTGGCGGTGCATTGAGTGAAGCGTCTGCGTTGACAGGACTGTTTATCAACAGTGGTCCCGTTGTGCAGGTTCGTGATAGCTATGGTCGCGTCAAAGTGAACAGCGACAGCGACAATATGGTTTATTACGATGGTCCGTTGACTGTCTTGATCAACCGTTACTCGGCGTCAGCTTCAGAGATTTTCGCTGCTGCACTGCAAGATTATGGCCGTGCAGTGATCTTGGGTGAACAATCGTTTGGTAAGGGGACAGTGCAACAACACCGTTCTCTGAACCATATTTACGACTTGTTTGATAAGCCGCTTGGTCACGTTCAGTACACCATCCAGAAGTTTTACCGCATTGACGGTGGAAGTACTCAACACATGGGTGTGGTACCAGACATTCCATTCCCAACTGCGGTTGACCCGGAAGAAACCGGTGAAAGCGTAGAAGACAACGCACTCCCCTGGGACAGCATCAATCCTGCTGCTTATGAGGAAGTGAGCGCGTTGGCGAAGCTGGTGCCAAACCTGGATAAGGCGCATCAAGCGCGTATTAAGTCTGACGAGGAGTTCGGTTTTATCTTGGCTGATATTGCACAATACAAAGCCATTAAAGATAAAAATACGATTTCCTTGAGCGAAAAAGCGCGTATAGCCAGCAAGAAAAAGAAGACAAACAGCGCCTTGAACGTTTGAATGAACGTCAAGCGATGATGGGTAAGAAACCTTTTGCTTCGCTGGATGATGTACCAAGTGATTATGAAGAACCGGATGCTTACCTTGATGAAGCTGCGGCAATTACTTTGGATCTCGCCAAGAAAGTAAATAGTTGATAGTTCTACCAATAATAGCGAAAGCGGGCAAATTGCCCGCTTTTTTCTTTTCTTTACCACCGTCTACAAAATTCTTTTTAATTTCACCACCTTGCTGCAAGCCACGTATCCTGCAGCATGCAGGCAATCTGCTTCAGAAAATCAAGATATTACGTGACAAAAATTATTCTCATTCGCTTTACCTCTGTGATATGCGTCTAAAATTAAAGAGTCAGCCACAGAATGAAGGGGAAGCCTATGAAGAAGTTGATAACGCTAATGTTTATTTTCTTCTCCTTGTCATCAACTGCGAAAGCCTCTGATCTCACACAATTTGATTTCCCACTTTTAATTGGAGATTGGTATTGGTTTAGCCCGGATCAGCACGATAACCCGAAGGTGGAGAATCCTTACAAAGCGATCAATATTTCTTTCACTTCCGAGTATCGCTTTAAGGTAAAACTGCTCAAGCGTGATGGGTCAGTGGAAGAGGCCGAGGGTGTTTACGATTTAGATGAAAACACACTGGTGCTGAGTGATGACTATGGTGACACACAACACCATGAGTATCAGCTGAACCATAACCAGTTAATGTTGAAAGGTGCTTTGTTCACCAAGATTTTGCCCAGTGATTTATCTGGCGCTTGGCAAAGTGATGAGATTGGTGGCGGTGATGTCGACGACAGAGTCTCAAACCTTGATCTGTTGTTAAGACCTGACTTTTTGTTCTCTGTACGTGTGCAGGGAAAAGAAGGGGAGTCAGTCACTCACCGAGGTGTTTATTTCCTGGAAGATGACCATCTGGTGCTTATCTATCGGGGAGGACAGCAGGATTCACAATTCGAGCTGGATGCAGACACATTAACCCTTACCAATACCCAATTTGGCATGCAGGCAGTGCTGAAAGGCAAGTCCCGTAACGAATGGTTTCCCAAAACAGAAAGGCGCAAAAAGCGCCCTTTGTTTTTGTTAATGCTTAACTAAATATTGAAAGCCTTTCTCAACGCATCAAGATAGCTGTCATCACGACAAATTGATTTACCAGCTCATCTGAAATTTTCGCGACAGGTTTACCGTTGCAAGTCACCAGTTTGATCACCACGTTAAGCGTTTCAACATTCGGTAAATGACATGTCAGTTGGGTGCCAATACCGAAGGAAGTGTTGATGCGTCCGCTGAAGTGTTGGTGAATCGTCAGCGCTTTTTCCAGTGTCAGGCCATCGGAGAAGATCAGCGTTTTAGCCAGCGGATCAATATCTAGACTTTCATAGTGGCGAATAGCTTTCTCACCCCAGGCAATTGGGTCGCCACTGTCGTGACGCAATCCAGCAAACTTCTCACTAAGGTTGCGGTTAAAGTCATTCAGGAACGCATCCATGTTAATGCAGTCGGTGAGGGCAATCCCGAGCTTGTCAGGGTACTCCTGCAACCAGCGGTTCAAGGCCAGTTGCTGCGAATCAGCCAGATCTCCGGTGAGTTGCTGGTGAGCCTGGAACCATTCATGCGCTTGCGTGCCGACCGCAGGAATACCATGCTGTTTGGCAAGAAAGAGGTTCGAGGTGCCGCTGAAATGACTGCAGTACTGAACCAGGTGGTTAACGATCGCGTGGTGTACCGCTTTGGAGAAGCGACGACGGGTACCAAAATCCACGAAATGGAAATCTTCGTTGATACCTGAAAGCAGTGTAAGTTTGCCTTCCAGCAATTCAACAGCCTGATGAACGGTAGTTTTTGGGTATTTTGCGTGACAACGTAACTCGCAAATAATAGCCAGTAGTGGAACTTCCCACAAGATGACATCCAGCCATTTACCTTCAATGTGAATCGCCAGTTGGTCATCAACAATTGACACGCGCACCTGGTGAGCCTTCAAGGAAAATTGGCGCAGATACTCCAGATAATCTGGCTGATAGAGGTTAAGGCTCGCGAGATAATTCAGTTCATCTTCGGTAAAGGAAAGGGAAGCGAGAGCTTGAATTTCTTTTTCTAAACGTTCTTTAAGCGCAACGAGGCTTTCATCGCTTCGGCAATGAAACTCTGCAGTCACTTCGACTTCCGGATAGTGATGGAAGATCGCCTGCTGCATATTTAGTTTGTAGGCATCCGTGTCTAATAATGACGAAATAATGGGCGTATGCATGCCTTAAAAATGACCTCTATAACGGGTTTTATTTGAACGTCCGGTGCTGCGCGGCGGGCTGAAAACCGTGCTTACGTTTATACCTAAGCATCCGGAAAAGTGCATGTTCAGGGTGTTTGGGTATAAGGGTGCAAATTTAACGCCAAATAGACGGTTCGAGTCAACCCGTTCACCACGTTTACAGTGTATAGACTGTTAAAGTTGAATACATTTACAGCAAGCGCAAAAGCAACTTTTGGTTGTTGGTCATTCTAAAGGGTTTGATTGATTAAACCTTGCGCAAAGCATGTGGTAATGCTCCATGGGAATGAGTATCTTAGGTACATTATTCTAAATGAAGGACGGACACACAGAATGTCTGTCTTCCGTTATGCAACAAAAGGAATCTGACATGACGCAACAACCTCAGGCGAAGTATCGTAAAGACTACAAATCGCCAGACTTTACTATCACCCATCTTGATTTAGCGTTTGACTTAGAAGCCTCTCAAACCCGTGTGGTTGCTAAAAGTCGTGTTAAGCAACTGACCGAAGGGGCTGATTCCCTGTTGCTGGATGGCGATAGCTTGTCCTGAAGCGTGTAGAAATCAATGGCAGTTCATGGTCAAACTATGAAGTGAAAGAAGAAGGGTTGCTACTTTCCGATCTGCCAGCCCAGTTTGAGCTATTGATTGAAACCGAAATCAACCCAGAAGCGAATTCCTCATTGGAAGGGCTCTATCTTTCTGATGGTGCGTACTGCACCCAATGTGAAGCCGAAGGATTCCGCCGCATTACTTACTATCTGGATCGCCCGGATGTTCTTGCAAAATTCACCACCAAAATCACGGCAGATAAAGCAAGCTTTCCATTTCTGCTGAGCAACGGTAACAAAATTGGTGAAGGTGAATTGGAAAATGGCCGCCATTGGGTTCAGTGGGAAGACCCATACGCAAAACCAAGCTACTTGTTTGCACTGGTAGCGGGCGACTTTGATTTATTGGAAGACACTTTCACCACGAAAAGCGGCCGTGAAGTCGCACTGCAAATCTTCGTTGATAAAGGAAACCTGAACCGCGCACCGCACGCCATGACTTCGTTGAAAAACTCCATGAAGTGGGATGAAGAAAGATTCGGGCTCGAGTACGATCTGGATATTTATATGATCGTCGCAGTCGACTTCTTCAACATGGGCGCGATGGAGAACAAAGGCCTAAACGTCTTTAACTCGAAGTTTGTTCTTGCCAACTCTGATACTGCAACCGATACCGATTACCTGGGTATTGAAGCGGTGATCGGTCACGAGTATTTCCACAACTGGACGGGTAACCGCGTCACGTGCCGCGACTGGTTCCAGTTGAGCCTGAAAGAAGGCTTGACGGTTTTCCGTGATCAGGAATTTTCTTCCGATCTTGGTTCCCGTGCAGTGAACCGCATTAATAACGTCCGAATTATGCGTGGCCCTCAATTTGCTGAAGACTGCAGCCCGATGGCGCACCCGATCCGTCCGGAAAAAGTGATTGAGATGAACAACTTCTACACCCTGACCGTTTATGAAAAGGGCAGTGAAGTTATTCGCATGATGCATACCCTGTTGGGTGAAGCCAATTTCCAGAAAGGCATGAAGCTTTACTTCGAACGTCATGACGGCACCGCAGCTACCTGCGAAGATTTCGTGAAGGCGATGGAAGATGCATCCGGTATTGATCTTGGCCAGTTCCGTCTTTGGTACAGCCAGTCCGGTACGCCGGTGTTGGATGTGACAACCGCTTATGATTCCAGCGCCAAAACCTTCGCGATGACAGTGAAGCAACATACGCCGGCAACAGCTGATCAAAAAGAGAAGCAACCTCTGCTGATCCCATTCGACATCGAGCTGTATGCACAGGATGGCAGTGTTATTGAGTTACAACGTAACGGTCAAAAAGTTGATAACGTACTGCACGTTACAGACGCTGAACAAACCTTCGTGTTTGAAGGCGTTAATGAAGCGCCAAAAGTTTCTATGCTGCGTGAATTCTCCGCGCCGGTAAAACTTAACTACGACTACAGCGATGAAGAGCTGGCATTCCTGATGGTGCATGCACGCAACGAGTTTGCGCGTTGGGATGCAGGGCAGATGCTGTTGGCAAAACACATTAAAGCCAATGTCGCACGTGTTCAGTCAGGCGAGTCTGTTGAGATCCCGGCAGATGTGATTGATGCATTCCGTGGCGTGTTGCTGAACAAAGAACTCGATGTCGCGTTGATTGCTGAAGTCATGACGCTTCCGAGTGAAAATGAAATCGGCGGCTGGTTTGACGTGGTCGATGTTGATGCGATCAATCTGGTGCGTGATGCGTTCAAGTCTGCATTTGCAAAAGAGTTGGAAGATGAACTGAGCGCCGTGTATCACACACTGGCACAGGATGAATATTCCATTGACCATGCCGCCATCGGCAAACGCACGCTGCGAAATGTATGTCTAGGTTATTTGGCATTAAACGGGCAGGGTGATGAACTGGTCAATGCTCACTATGCTGGTTCAAAGAACATGACAGACACAGCGGCGGCACTGGGTGCGGCGAATCATGCCCAACTGCCATGCCGCGCGGCGCTGATGCAGTCATTCAGTGATAAGTGGCAGCATGATGGTCTGGTGATGGATAAATGGTTTATGTTGCAAGGCTGCAATCCAGCGGCGAATGCCTGGAAAACGTGAAAGCGCAGATGTCGCACCCAACGTTCAGCCTGAAGAACCCGAACCGCACCCGTTCACTGATTGCCTCGTTCTGCAATAACAATCCGGTGCATTTCCATGCGAAGGATGGTTCAGGCTACCAGTTCCTGTCAGATATACTTATTCAGTTAAATGAATCGAATCCTCAGGTCGCTTCACGATTAATTGATCCACTACTTAAACTTAAGCGTTTTGATGAGCAACGACAAAAACTGATGCGAGCAGAATTAGAGCGTTTGGCAGCGTTGAATAATCTTGCGAAAGATCTCTACGAGAAAATCAACAAAGCACTCGAAGCCTAAACCTTTCGCTTGAGAAATTAGCACTAACAGGTATTTTAAAAGCCGTCTTTCACTGACGGCTTTTTTTATGAAATCGAATGTCTATCTGTTTAATCTTGATATTTCCTACCACACTTTCCAGCACCATTATTCCGGCGCTGCCTCTTCAGTTATTGTCCACACAGATAGTGGGTTAACACTGCAACTTCCCGCAATGCGACTTCGTCCTTTCCTTACTCAGCTGGGGGTGAGAGGGCGTTTCAGGCTTACTGTGGATTCGAACAATTGTTTCAAATCCCTCGAACAAATAAGCTAAACCGTACGACAGTCACATATCTTAAAAATCGGCTCTATTTAACGATAATTGATGTAACGCTTTTATTAACGAACCCGTAAACTACTCCATACGTCGCAAAGACTATTTAACCTCTATACTCATAGCGATCACATAAAAAATAAATGGAGTAAACCATGACCGCGCGTGACCCTATTGTGCCGGTGTTGCTTGAAAAGGTTTATCATCTTATTGCTGAAAAACTGGACAAGAAACAACAACCGTTAGTGGAGACTTTGGCAAAAAGGATTTTGGGTCCCATCTCTGATGATGATTTACAGGAAAGGAATGAATCCGACCTCTACGGCGCTGTTATCAGCCTGTGGCATCATCTAAATACTTTCGAACAAGACAAGATCTTTGTTAAGGTCTTTAACCCTACATTGAGTGGTAACGGTTGGCAGTCAACCCACACCATCGTTGAAATTCTCACTCCCGATGCACCTTTCCTCGTCGATTCAGTCCGTATGGCGTTGAACCGTTTGGACATTGCCACGCACTTGATGCTGAACGGCCCAATAAAAGTACAAAAAGATGCGAACGGAAACGTCACGCAAATTGGCACAGAAGAGGGTGTAAGCCAGACGGTTTTCCATCTGGAAGTTGACCGCATCAGCAGTAAAAAAGAGATGGCGGCGCTGGAGAAAGAGCTGACCGAAACGCTGACGGACGTTGCTTTGGTCGTTCAGGACTGGCAACCCATGCAAGACAAGATGCTGAGCATTATCGATTCGTTGAAAAAGGAAAAAGCAACGATCGACAAAGAGCGCAGACAAGAAGGGATCGAGTTCCTTCAGTGGATTGCATCGCACAACTTTACCTTTATGGCGTACAAATATTACGAGTTGAATGCCATTGAAGGGGACTATGAGCTGGTGGCTTCTGCGGAAGAAGGGCTGGGATTGGCGAAAAAGCTGGATCCTAAGCGTCCTGGGCAGAAACTTTCCGACGTTGCAGAGTCAGCACGTCACGCGGCACTGAGCAAAGATCTGCTGATCATTAATAAAGCTAACTCCAAATCCCGTGTTCACCGTCCGGCCTATATGGATTACATCGGCGTTAAGTGTTTCGATAAGAAAGGCAACGTCATTGGTGAGCACCGCTTCCACGGGCTTTACACATCTTCTGCGTACAACCAATCCACCAGCAATATTCCGGTGCTTCGTAACAAAGCGAGACGGATCCTTGAGATCAGTGGTTACTACGAAGGATCCCATTCGTGGAAGGCGCTGGCCAATATCATCGAAAACTTCCCTCGTGATGAGCTGTTCCAGGCAACCGAAAGCGAAATGTTGGACATCGGCATGGGTATTGTCCAGGTGCAGGACAGGGACATGCTTCGTCTGTTTGTGCGCAAAGACCCATTCGGACGCTTTTTCTCCTGTATGGTTTATGTTGCGCGTGAACGCTATACCACAGAGTTTCGCCGTATTACCCAGCGTATTCTGGGTAGCTACTTTGGTTCAGATCAGGATGTAGAGTTCAACACATTCTTCTCTGAAAGCCCGTTGGCGAGAACCCATTACATTGTGCGTGTAGACAACAATAACTTTGACATTGACGTGAAGAAATTGGAGCAAAACCTGACGGAAGCGGCATCCTCCTGGGATGATCGTCTCAAGCAAGCGGTTATCACTACATTTGGTGAAAACCACGGCACACCGATTGCCAAGCGCTACCACTACGCATTCCCACGCTCTTATAAAGAGGCGATGTTGCCAGGGTCAGCGGTTGCGGACATCGAGCGTCTGGAAAACCTGAGCGATGAGAAAAAGCTGGATATGCTTTTCTATCGCCCGCAGGAAGAGCCGTCAGCGTCTTGTGCTGTTCGCTTGAAGCTATTCCAGAAAGATGAAGCCATTCACCTGTCTGATGTTATGCCAATGCTGGAAAACCTCGGCTTGCGTGTGATTGGTGAATCACCATACCGGGTTGAAACCAAAACCGGTGAAGTATTCTGGATCCTTGATTTCTCCATGCTTCACAGCGCGCGCAATGGGTTTGATCTTTCAGAAGCGCGTGAGCGTTTCCAAAATGCCTTTGCCGGTATCTGGTATGGCCGACTGGAGAATGATGGTTTCAACCGTTTGGTACTGAATGCCGGATTAACAGGACGTGAGGTAACGATTCTACGTGCCTACGCGCGATATATGCGTCAGGTTGCATTCCCGTTCAGCCAGTCCTACATCGAAGAAACGCTGGCATCACACGCTGACTTGGCGAAGTTGCTGGTCAGTCTGTTCAATAAGCGTTTTTCTCCTACCAAACACAATGAGCGCGAGCAAAACAAGATCATCCAACAGATTGAAGAATCGTTGGAACGTGTAGAAAGTCTGGATGACGATCGTATTATCCGTCGTTACATGGAAATGATCCTCGCTACGCTGCGCACCAACTTCTTCCAGAAAGACAAAGAGACAGGCGAGAACAAAGACTACCTGTCGTTGAAAATGCAGCCGAATAACATTCCGGAGATTCCAAAGCCGGTTCCTGCGTTTGAAATCTTTGTTTACTCACCGGATGTAGAGGGTGTTCACCTTCGAGGCGGCAAAGTTGCACGTGGTGGTTTGCGCTGGTCTGACCGTCAGGAAGATTTTCGTACTGAAGTCTTGGGTCTGGTGAAAGCGCAACAGGTGAAGAACACGGTTATCGTTCCAGTTGGCGCGAAAGGTGGCTTTGTCTGTAAGAAACAACATTCGCTCAGTGGGCGCGATGAAATTTTCGCAGAAGGCCAACGTTGCTACCGCATCTTTATCCGCGGTCTGCTGGATATCACCGATAACATTGTCGAAGGTGACCTGACGCCGCCGGTGAATGTGGTTCGCCACGATGAAGATGACCCATATTTGGTTGTTGCTGCCGACAAAGGAACCGCAACATTCTCCGATCTCGCTAACTCGGTATCAGAAGAATACAACTTCTGGCTGGGTGATGCGTTCGCATCCGGTGGTTCGAATGGTTATGACCACAAAGCGATGGGTATTACCGCCAAAGGTGGTTGGGAATCGGTGAAACGTCATTTCCGTGAGATTGGTATTGACTGTCAGGAGACGGATTTCACTTGTGTGGCGATTGGCGATATGGCCGGGGACGTGTTCGGTAACGGTATGCTGCTGTCGAAGCACATTCGCCTGGTTGCTGCCTTTAACCACATGCACATCTTTATCGACCGAACCCAGATTCAGCAAAATCCTGGGTAGAGCGTGATCGCTTGTTCAAGCTACCACGTTCAAGCTGGGAAGATTACGATGCCAAACTGATTTCAAAAGGCGGCGGCATCTTCTCACGTAAATCTAAATCCATCGAACTGTCGCCGGAAATTCAGAAGCTACTGGGTGTACGTAAACAGTCAATGACACCGAATGAGTTGATCAAACAGATCCTAAAATCAAAAGTGGATCTGCTTTGGAACGGCGGTATCGGCACCTATGTGAAAGCGGAAAAAGAAACCCACTCAGATGTCGGTGACAGGGCAAATGATGCACTGCGTGTGAACGGCAATGAGCTGGGCGCACGCATTGTCGGTGAAGGCGGTAACTTGGGTATGACCCAGATGGCGCGTATCGAATATGCCATGAGTGGTGGTCGTGTAAATACCGACTTTATCGATAACGTGGGCGGTGTGGATTGCTCGGATAACGAAGTTAACATCAAGATCCTGCTTAATGGCTTGGTGGCAGCCGGTGATCTTACTTACAAACAGCGTAATGAGCTGCTTGAGCGCATGGAAGATGAAGTTGGTGAAATCGTCCTGGATGATGCCTACCAACAAAGTGAGTCGATTTCTGTCACTGCCGAACAGCAAGTCGCTTTGCTGAAAGAGCAGATCCGCTTTATCCATTACCTGGAAAAAGAGGGCAAACTGGATCGTCAGTTAGAGTATCTGCCAGACGACGAAACCCTGTCTGAGCGCCAACTGCACGGCAAAGGACTGACAAGGCCTGAAATCGCGGTGCTGGTGGCTTACGGCAAAATGGTGCTGAAAGAGCAGTTGGTGATTGAACAAATCACCCAGGATCCGCACTTTGGTAAGTTACTGCCAGATTACTTCCCTAAAGAGTTACAACGTAACTACAGTGCAGCAATGGAAAATCACCCGCTACGTGGTGAAATCATTGCGACAAGCCTTGCCAATCAAATGTCGAACATCATGGGCTTTAACTTCGTTACCCGTATGCAGGATGAAACGGGCGCGAGTGTCGGTGATATAGCAGCGGCATACGCGATTGCCCATGAAGTGTTTGATTTTGGCCATACGTTCGAAGAACTGCGAGAGCTGGACAACAAACTGCCTGCGCAAGTGCAGTATGCATTGATGTTCCGTTGTCGCCGTATGCTTCGCCGTGCCACCCGTTGGATTCTGCGTAATCCAATGAAAGGTAAGGGGATTGAAGACCAAGTGGCCTTCTACAAGCCTGCGGTTAAGAATCTGGAAGAGAATCTGGAGAAATACCTGGTTCCATCAGAAATCAAGGAACACGAAGATCAGGCTGAAGAGTACACTACATTGGGTGTGCCTAAAGCGATTGCGGACAAAATTGCCCGCCTGACCAGCTTCTATGCCGGCCTCGATTTGGCACAGGTTTGTGATCAAATGGATAAACCGTTTGAAGTGGTTGCAAG
Source organism: Enterovibrio sp. JCM 19048 (assembly GCA_001310415.1). Classification (GTDB taxonomy): domain Bacteria; phylum Pseudomonadota; class Gammaproteobacteria; order Enterobacterales; family Vibrionaceae; genus Enterovibrio; species Enterovibrio paralichthyis. The sequence goes on from BAXE01000007.1 coordinate 205,576, forward strand.
ATTGTACTTTGTGCTTGGCGATACCTTGTCGCTGCACTGGTTCCTCAAGCAGATCACCAACCAACCGGTCGAAAACCACTGGCAGGCACTTGCCCGCGCTTCATTCCGCGAAGATCTTGACTGGCAGCAACGTATGCTGACTGCGCATATCCTCGAAGGTATGGAAAAAGGCGAGAGCGCAGAACTGGGTCTGGAGACCTGGATGGTTGAGCATGCAGTCAGTTTGGGGCGTTGGGAAAGCATAGTGGCAGAGTTTAAAGTGGGGACAGCCCATGAATTTGCGAAATTCTCCGTTGCTTTGCGGGAACTTACGCTTTTAAATTTGAATTAAGTCGCTAAAGCGTTAATAATACAGCCCCGTTTATACGGGGCTTTTTTTCGGAGGTTACATGATGTACCGCCTCGCCAGATCGGCAATCTTTCAGTTGGATCCAGAACATGCTCATGATCTGGCAATCAAAAACCTTTCACGCTTTACCGGCACTCCTCTCGATCTTTTCTACCGTCAAAATCTTCCTCCTCGTCCCGTTCAGGTAATGGGTCTGCATTTCAAAAATCCGGTTGGCCTCGCAGCAGGTCTTGATAAGAACGGTGAGTGTATCGATGCATTCGGCGCGATGGGTTTTGGTTTTATCGAAGTAGGGACAGTCACACCCCGTCCTCAGGATGGTAATGACAAGCCTCGTCTTTTCCGCGTAATTCCTGGAGAAGGGATCATCAACCGTATGGGTTTCAACAACCATGGTGTTGATGCGCTGGTGGAAAATGTTAAGAAGGCCAAATACGAAGGCGTAATTGGTATTAACATTGGTAAAAACAAGGATACGCCGCTGGAAAACGGTAAAGACGATTATCTGATCTGCATGGATAAAGTCTATGACCACGCCGGCTATATCGCCGTTAACATTTCGTCACCAAACACACCGGGCTGCGTTCACTGCAATATGGTGATGCGCTGGACGATTTGCTGGCTCATTAAAAGCACGCCAAAATCAACTGGCAGGTGAGAAAGGCAAATATGTTCCACTGGCATTGAAAATTGCGCCGGACATGAGTGAAGAAGAATTGGTTCAAGTTGCTGATGCGCTGGTTCGCCATGGCATCGACGGCGTTATTGCTACCAATACCACGCTGGACCGTACGCTGGTGGACGGCATGCCACACGCACACGAAATGGGTGGCTTGAGTGGTCGTCCTGTTCAAACCAAGAGCACAGAAGTGATTCGCCGCTTGCACCAGGAACTGAACGGTAAACTACCGATCATTGGTGTGGGTGGTGTTGATTCAGTGATCGCTGCCAGAGAGAAAATGATGGCAGGTGCAGAGCTGGTTCAGGTTTATTCTGGCTTTATTTACCACGGACCACGTCTGGTTAAAGATATCGTCCGCAATATTTAAATCTATTAATAAAGAATTTCGAGCGAAAGGGGAACTTTGTTTCCCCTTTTTTTTGCCTGAACCAGATTAAACTCCTTCGAAAGCACCTTTATTTTCAATGGTCACGGACCGATTCTCTGCAATCGCAGGAGCGAAAACGATGTTGAAACCCAATAACGCATGGAAGTGGTACTTCGACGAAGTAGGCGAGTCGCTAATGCTGGATTTGGGTCAAGAGATGGTTTTTCGCGTCGCCATTGAAAAGAAACATCTCATCCCCGATGCGTTTATCGAGAGCCCATTCTCAGTAGATGACGCATCTCTTTTTCAAACATACTCAGAAGCGGTAAGCGTTCTGGGTTTGTCTGGCCCTCGCAAGGCTGAATTGATTTTGAACGCAGTGGCAGCAAAACGCTTCCATAAACCGCTCCTCCCAAAAAGCTGGTTCTTCCAGGGGCAAGAAACCCAAATTTCTCCGGAAATAGCAGATTGTTGAACTGAAGACCGAGCACGGCAGTGAAGCTTTCTTGGTGATTGAAAATGCTGGTACAGCAAGCCTTTGCATGCATGCCAGTGAGTCGCCGTTAGCGCTGACCGACACAAAACAAATGCGGTTCTGTGAAGCGATAAAAGTAATGAATGATCGGCTATCTACATACCAACAGCAATACGATAGCGGCAGTGGTCATTATGCGTTAGTGGGCTGACAGTATCTTTCTGTCAGCCCACGTTTTCTTCTCTCTCCCTGAGTTTTCCTCATCTTTGGACATGATGCTATTGCAGCTTTATGTCGTAATGGGGCTATATACCTAAAC
>BAXE01000008.1 GCA_001310415.1 Enterovibrio sp. JCM 19048
AAGCGCCAATGTTGATCGCTATTCACTTTTTGGCGCTTGGGCAAATTTGTCCAGTTTTTACTGCTCGACCCCAACCCTCTCCCTTGTGATTATCGCCAGCACGAATCGTGAAAATAAAACAACAGACCACCAAGATCTGAACCGACGTGTTGGAGTTAGAAATGAACATTGTTGCGATCACCGCCTGTCCTTCCGGCGTTGCACACACCTACATGGCTGCTGAATCTCTTGAACAGGCTGCGCTGGCGCGTGGCTGGACGATCAAAGTGGAGACACAGGGCGTTCTGGGCGCAGAGAACGAAATCTCACAGCAGGATGTTGAAGAGGCAGACGCCGTTATTCTCACCACAGACATTGCCTTAAGTGGCACTGAGCGCTTCGACGGTAAAAAAGTGATTCAAACCACCGTGAAACGCCTGGTGGTCGCACCTTCTGAAGCACTGGATGCGGCGGAGGCAGCGTAATGACAACAATGACCACACTGACACTGGATGGTGAATGGCAGCTGACCTCACTTAATACACCATCGATTACCGCTCCGATTACCCTGCCGGGAGACGTACACAGTGCACTGCTGGCGGCTGACATCATTCCTGACCCCTACATGGGCTGCAACGAAACCAAGGTGCAGTGGGTGGGCGAGCACGATTGGCAGATGACACGTGAATTCACGGTGGATGCCGAACTGATGGCCGCCCGGGAAGTCGATCTCAAGCTCAGCATGGTCGACACCATGGCGGAAATCGATATCAACGGCATCACCGCCATTACCTGCAGCAACATGTTCCGTCACTACCGCCGCGATATCCGTCCTTTGCTGCGTGAAGGCAGTAACCAAATCATAGTTACCCTGAAGCGTGCTGACATTGAAGCCAAAGCGCGCGCCGAGCGCCTGCCGTTTCCTGTGCCTTGGGCGGTGGGCAACAACCAGATCCCGCACATGAACACCCTGCGTAAAACCCAGTGCCACGCCGGTTGGGACTGGGGCATTTGCCTGCTCGCTAGCGGCATTTACGACAGCATCCGCATTCAGCCTGTTTCTCATGTCCGTTTACTCGACATGCGCACCGAGCAGCAGTGGCAGCATGATGGCCGCTGTGTTGTGGTCGCCAATATCCACACCGAAATGCTGGCTGGCGCGCAGCCACAACTGGCCGAATGTACGCTGGAAACGCCAGACGGTGAGCGCCATAGCCTTTCCGTGGCCATTGATGCTGCCGTGAATACGGTACGTTTTGAACTGGATAAACCGATGCGCTGGTGGCCAGCAGGATACGGCGAACAGCCGTTGTACCGCCTGCATCTGGCGCTGGATGGCCAGGTGATTGAAAAGCGCCTTGGCCTACGCGAACTGGCTGTTGATACCCAGGAAGATGAAATTGGTGCGGCCATGACCTTTATGGTTAACGGCAAAGCCATTATGTCGAAAGGGGCTAACTGGATCCCGCTCGATGCCATGCCGGGCACCCAGACGCCGGCGCGTTACCGCCGCCTGCTGGAAGATGCCAAAGCCGCTAACATGAACATGATCCGCGTCTGGGGCGGCGGCATGTATGAGCGCGATTGCTTCTATGAGCTGTGTGACGAGCTTGGCCTGATGGTGTGGCAGGATCTGATGTTTTCCTGCGCCCTGTATCCATCGACACCGGAATTCTTGAGCGACGTGCGTGAGGAAATCACCGAGCAGGTACGTCGCCTGAGCGATCACCCGTCACTGGCATTGTGGTGTGGTGACAATGAAGTGATTGGCGCGATTGGCTGGTATCCGGAATCGAAGAACAACCGCGAAAAATACGTGGTTAACTATGATCGCTTAAACCGCGTGTTGCAGGAAGTGGTAGAGCGCGAAGACCCATCACGCCGCTTCTGGGCCAGCTCACCGTGCAACGGCGAACTGGACTTCGGGGATGCCTGGCACGACGACAACAAAGGGACATGCATTTCTGGGATGTGTGGCATTCCGGCAAATCTTTCGATGCTTACCACAACATCAAGCCGCGTTTTTGCAGCGAGTTCGGCTACCAGTCATGGCCGTCACTGCCGACAGTAAAAACCTTTGCCCCCGAATCGGACTGGAACGTTACCTCACCGACGTTTGAACAGCACCAGAAAAACGGCCGCGGCAACAGCATCATCACTGAAATGTTTACCCGCTATTTCCGTTTCCCAATGGACTTTGCCCAGATGCTGTACCTGAGCCAGGTGCAACAGGCGCTCGCCATCAAAACTGCCAGCGAATACTGGCGTGCAAACAAACCGGTCTGCCGCGGCATTCTTTACTGGCAACTCAACGACTGCTGGCCGGTCAGCTCCTGGTCGAGCATTGAATATACCGGCCGCTGGAAGCAGCTTCACTACCACGCCAAACGCTTCTTTGCCCCTCAGGCTGCCGTGTTTGTTGAAGAAGAAAACACGCTGCGTCTGCACCTTATCAACGATGAGCACCGTCGCTGCGACGTGAAGGGTCAGGTGACCTGGTATGACTGGCAGGGCGAGGTGATTGATACCTGGCCGGTGGAAGCGTGCCTGGGTGAAGACGACAACCAGCTGGTGTGGCAGTGCGACCGCGAGGTGATCAACGAGCGCCAGCACCAGGCTTTTTCCATGTCGAGATTGAGGTGGAAGGTACCCGCTTTGCCAACACCTGGTTTGATGATGTGTACAAACGCCTGCCATTGCCCAAAGCCTCGGTCACCCCGGAGGTGAAAACGGTCAACGGCCAGGTGCAGGTGACATTCACCACGGACAAACCGGCCTTTTTCGTTCACCCGGAATTTGGTGGTGAAGGCCGCTTCAGCGACGCCAGTTTTACCCTTATGCCATGTAGTCCGGTGACTGTCGATTACCTCGGAGAGGCAACGGCAGATGAACTGGCTCGGGATCTGACGGTTTACCACCTGGCGAACAGTTTCTAATTAAGGTTTTCATGAAAGTAAGGACACGTAATGCCGAGTAAAAAGACACTTGCAGCCCTCGTGCTTGCTGCATTAACCGCGCCCCAGGCGCTGGCTGAACAACGACATGAACTGACGATCGTGGCGGATTTCTATCCGACCATGATCCGCAACTTCAACCCGTACCTGTCGACTAACCTGCGTACCACCACCGACTTTATCTATGAGCCGCTGGTGGTGTTTAACCAGATGCACGGCAACAAGCCGGTGATGCGTCTGGCGGAAAACTATTACCTGTCAGAGGATCTGATGCAGGTAACGTTTGAGATCCGTGAAGGCGTCAAATGGTCAGACGGTAAGCCGTTTAGCGCGGAAGATGTGGTGTATTCCTTCGACCTTATCCGTGAAAAACCGGAGTTGGATCCGAAGGGCATGGATCGTTGGATTAAGTCGGTACGCCAGGATGGCAACAAGGTCATTTTTGACCTCACGGAAGTGAACACCAACGTGCCTTACGAAATCTCTACCATTCCAATCGTGCCAAAGCACATTTGGAAAGACATTGAAAAACCGGAGCTGTTCACCAACGAAAATCCGGTAGGCTCAGGCCCGTTCACGGAAATCGACACCTTCACGCCACAGCTTTATGTCCAGTGCCGCAACCCGAATTACTGGGACAACGACAATCTGGAAGTGGACTGTCTTCGTGTACCGCAAATTGCCAACAACGACCAGTTGCTGAGCAAGATCATCAAGTCTGAACTGGACTGGACCGGTGCTTTTATCCCGGACATCGACATCACCTATGCGGCGCGCAGCCCACACCACAAATACTGGTATCCGGCGGCAAGCCCGCAGGCGTTTGTGCTGAACTTCAAGTCGCCGCATCCGGGCAACAACGAGGCTATCAATAATATTGATTTCCGCCGCGCGTTCTCGATGTCGATTGACCGCCAGAAGATCATCAATATCGCTTTCTACGGCAACGGTGTGGTGAACGACTACGCCTCTGGTCTTGGCAAAGTGTTTGAGTTCTGGGCCGATCCGGAAATCTACAACAAGCACAAAGGCTACAACACCTACAGCGTCGTCAATGCTAAAGCCATGCTCAAAGACGCAGGCTTTGTGGATGTCGACGGTGACGGTTTTGTCGAAACCCCAACCGGCAAGAAAATTGAGCTGGAACTGCAATCCCCGACAGGCTGGACGGACTTCAACAACGCCGTGCAGTTGGGTGTAGAACAGCTTCAGGCGGTCGGCATCAAAGCCAAGGCACGCACGGCAGATTTTGCGGTATACAACCAGGCGATGCTTTCTGGTACCTATGATGTGGCTTACACCAACTATTTCAACGGTGCAGACCCTTATCGCTACTGGAGCACGGGCTACCACTCCCGCTTCCAGGAAGGGGAAAGCATGCCGCGCTACGCCATGCATTTCTTCAAAAATGCCGAGCTGGACAGGCTGCTGGACACTTTCTACAAAACCGACAAGCAGGATGAGCAGAAGCTGATTGCCCATCAAATCCAGAAAATCATCGCAGAGAACCAGGTGACTGTGCCTGTGATGTCCGGCGTTGACGTTTACCAGTTCAACGAAAGCCGCTTTACCGGCTGGTGGAACGAGGGGAATCCGAAAGGCCGTCCATCGTCATGGGCGGGTGTGCCGGAGCGTCTGCTGCACGTGTTGGATCTCAAGCCGAGAGCGTAAACCGACAACAGGAGTGCGCCCACCAGTGCACTCCTGATCTTTCATATCAATCACCTTGATGAGCGTAATAAAGATTGCTGACAGGCAATTTTATTGGCGCGGGATCGTTGCACCTGAGGATAGGGTATGGCTTTCTTTCTACGACGGTTGTCGTTTTATTTAATGGCGTTGCTGTTTGCCGCGACATTGAATTTCATCTTGCCCCGCGCAATGCCGGGCGACCCGGTTACCATGATGTTTGCCAACGCCACGGCGCAGGTAACCCCTGAACGTATCGAAGCAATGAAAAAGCTGCTTGGCTTTGTCGACGCCCCTTGGTACCAGCAGTATTTTTCTTATCTGGGCAATATTTTTACCGGTAACTGGGGCTTGTCCATCAAGTACTACCCCATCACGGTCAATGAACTGCTCGGCAGCGCTGTGGGTTGGTCGCTGTTTTTGACCGGCTCGGCCATCATCCTGGCGTTTTGTATCGGCTCCGTGCTGGGCATTTTTGCCGCCTGGCGTCGCGGCAGCACTACGATGCCTTTATCTCCCGAGCATGCTGGTGTGCAGTCTATCCCGTCTGTGGTGGTCGCCATGCTGGTGCTCTACACCTTCGCCATCGGGCTGGAATGGTTCCCGTCTGGCAACGCCTACACGGTCGGGACGCAGCCGGACTGGTCGAGTTGGGCGTTCTACAAAGATGTTGCTTATCACGCTGTGTTGCCCTTGCTCTGTGCCACCGTTGGCCAGATCGGGGGCTTTTTGATCAGCATGCGTAACAACATGATCAACTTGCTCAACGAAGATTTCATCACCATGCGAAAGCCAAGGGGTTGAGCGAAAACCGCGTGGTGTTCAACTACGCCGCCCGCAACTCCATGCTGCCAAGCGTGACGGCACTTTCTATGGCGCTCGGCTCTGCCATCAGCGGCCAGCTTATCGTGGAGATGATCTTCAACTACCCGGGTCTAGGCACCGTGCTGCTCAACGCTATCCATGCCCGTGACTATCAGGTACTGCAGGGACAACTGCTGCTGATGACCATGTTCATGCTGTTCTTCAACTTCCTCGCCGATCTGATGATCGTTTACCTCGACCCGCGCCTTCGCAAGGGAGGAAAGTAATCATGAAAACCCTGTTCAAACTGCTGGCGGGCAATAAAAAGTCCCTCGCCGGTCTTATCATCCTGGCCATGTTTGCGCTCATCGCGATCTTCGCGCCGTTGATCACCAAACACGCGCCGGATGTCGGCACCGGTAACCCGCACGAATACCCGGCCTTTATCGTTAAAGCCGCTAAAGCAAATCCTGACGGCTGGATAGCGAAAAACCTCGCCAACAACCCGCGCCGCCTGATGATGTCGGAAGGCGCTGATCATGTGCTCGGTACGTCCCGCATGGGGCGCGATATCTGGTCGCAACTGGTTTACGGCGCGCGCACGTCACTGGCTGTCGGCGTGGGTGCCGGTGTCATGGTCTGTTTCCTGGCCACCGCGATTGGTGTGACCGCCGGATACTTTGGCGGCAAGGTGGATGACTACCTCTCTGCGGCCATGAACATCATGCTGGTGGTGCCGCAGCTGCCGCTGCTGTTTATCATCGCCGCCTTTATCGGCCAGGCGGGGCCAGCAACCATTGCTGTGGTAATCGCGATAACCTCCTGGGCATGGGGCGCAAGGGTTGTGCGGGCGCAAACCCTATCGGTGCGTGAGAAAGAATTTGTCCGCGCCGCTGAAGTGCTGGGCGAGAAAACCTGGCGCATCATCGCTATCGAAATCCTGCCGAACCTGATGTCGATTCTGGGGGCGAGTTTTATCGGGTGTGTGCTGTTGGCCATCATGACTGAAGCCAGCCTTTCGTTTCTTGGCCTTGGCGATCCGAATGCCATCAGCTGGGGCGTGATGCTCTATAACGTCCAGACATCCTCTTCCATGCTGATCGGTGCCTGGTGGGAAATCCTGCCGCCATGTCTGGCGCTGACTTTTATTGCGGTTGGTTTGTCGCTGCTCAACTTTGCCGTGGATGAAATTGCCAACCCGCAACTTCGCTCGCACAAAGGGCTGCGCCTATGGAGCCAGCGCAATAAGTGGAGCAAGGCAGAGCCGGGCAAGCCTCGCCCTGTGTTTGGTAAGGAGGGTCAGGCATGACAGACCCACAAATTTCTATCCGCGATTTGTGCGTGGATTACATTACCGATGCCGGGGATGTACGCGCGGTCAACCATGTCAGCTTTGATATCGGCAAAGGGGAAATCTTTGGTTTAGCCGGTGAGTCCGGCTGCGGAAAATCGACCGTTGCGTTTTCCCTGATGCGCCTTCACAAGCCACCGGCCTATATTTCCCAGGGGCAGGTGCTGTTTGATGGTCACGGCGACATCCTGCAAAAGAGCGATGAAGCCATGTCGCGCTTTCGCTGGAAGGAGGTTTCCATGGTGTTCCAGAGCGCGATGAATGCGCTCAACCCGGTGCTGACCATGGAAGAGCAGTTTTGCGATGTGATCCTACGCCACACCAACTTCACCCGCGAACAGGCGGTGCGACGCGCGGAGGGTTTGCTGGAAATTGTTGATATCCACCCAAGCCGTCTTCGTGACTACCCGCACCAGTTTTCCGGCGGTATGCGCCAGCGCCTGGTGATTGCCATTGCGCTCGCCCTTAATCCGAAAATGATCATCATGGATGAGCCAACCACGGCACTGGACGTGGTGGTGCAGCGCGAGATTTTGCAAAAAATCTATGCCCTGAAAGAGGAGTTCGGTTTCTCCATCCTGTTCATCACCCATGATCTCTCGCTGATGGTCGAGTTCTCTGACCGTATCGGCATCATGTATGCCGGCGAGCTGGTGGAAGTGGCGCCGTCCAAACAAATCCTGACCACGCCGTACCACCCTTACACCCAGGGACTGGGCAGCTCGTTCCCGCCATTAACTGGCCCGAAAACGCGCCTGACCGGCATTCCCGGCAACCCTCTGAACCTGTTTGAAATCCCGGCCGGTTGCCGCTTCCAGGCGCGTTGCAGCAAAGCCCAGCCTGTCTGTTTCAGTCAGCCGACAGCGCTGCAACAGCTGGAGCCGGGGCGTCTTTCCAACTGCCATCTCTACACTGCGCAAATCCGGGGATAAGGAGCCGTTATGAGCAAGCCGACAGGAAAACTCATCATTGAGGGTAAAAACCTCGTTAAGGATTTTGCAGTTAACAGCAATACGCTGAACAAACCCAAGATGCGGGCCATCAACGATGTCTCGTTCAAAATGTACAAAGGCCGTGGTCTGGCGGTGGTGGGAGAGTCGGGCTCCGGCAAGTCCACCACTGCGAAGATGATTGCCAAAATGTATCCGCCCACCGCAGGCACTATCGAATACTGTGGCCGTGATATCCAGACCATCGCCCGTCGTGACGAGTTGATGCAATACCGGCAGGGCGTGCAGATGGTGTGGCAGGATCCGTTTGGGTCGCTCAATCCCACCCACACCATTTTCCACCACATTGCCCGTCCGCTTTGCATCCACAACAAGGTGGACAGCCGGGATAAAAAGGCGCTGGAGGAGAAGGTTTACGATCTGCTGCTTCAGGTGGGGCTGACCCCGCCCAAAGAGACCGCGGCCAAATACCCGCACCAGCTTTCCGGCGGCCAGCGCCAGCGGGTGAACCTGGCACGCAATATTGCTGTTGGCGCAGAGGTGGTGTTGGCGGACGAGCCGACCTCCATGCTGGACGTGTCTATCCGCGCCGGTGTGCTGAACCTGATGGAAGAGATGAAGTTCGAGCGCGAAATGGCGCTGCTCTATATCACCCACGACATCGCGACGGCGCGCTATATCGCTGAAGATCTGGCGGTGATGTATGTCGGCCACATGGTGGAATGGGGCGATGTCGAGCAAATCATCCACGACCCGCAGCACCCCTATACCCAGTTGCTGGTGTCCGCCGTACCGGATCCCAACAAATCGATTCACGAAAAACTCAAAGGTAACCGTGGCGAGATCCCGCTCTGGACGCCGGAAAGTGTGGGTTGCCCGTTTGCCGGCCGCTGCCTTCACGCCACGCCGAAATGCCAGCACGCCCTGCCACCAGTTACTCAGTTAGCAGAAAACCACTTTGTACGTTGCTACCTCTACGAATAAGTCGTGGCAACAGAGGAAATCAGGATGATTCAATTTAGCTTTATCCGCACCCAAGAGACCGGCTCTGACTCGACCCGGACAGTGCGTATTACCTTGGGAGAAAGCCGTTCACTGACACTTGATCAGGATGTCGACGGCTTCGACGGTGAAATCAGAAAAACGGCCTTTACGGTTGCTGATATTCAGGACACCGGCTTTTTACTCGCAACCACGTTCAAACGTGCCCAGACACTGGCGCTGCAGATCGACGACAGCGTCAAAGCGCTGTATGAACCGGCAGTTTGGGTGAAATGGTTGTCTCTGGGGCTGGCGCTGTCAGCTTACGACTACCAGCACAAAGCGAGCCACCTGCTTGAGCCAGCAATCAACGGGTTTGAACTGGCTTCGGGGGATCCGGCGCTGTGCGATGCCTTCTGCGAAGGTCAGGTACTGGCCGAAAGCCAGCTCATTGCCCGAGAACTGGTCAACAAGCCGGGCAATATTATCTACCCGGCATCTTTTGTCAGTGCGGTGGAAGCGCTGGGCATGGATGGCGTCACGCTGACCTATCTCACCGAAGCTGAAATGGATGAACTGGGCTTTGGGCGGCTTGGTAGGGATTTCCCAGGGCAGTGAGCGCGATGGCCGTATGCTGTGCCTCGATTACTACCCGAAAAACGCCAAGACCACCATCGCGCTGGTGGGGAAAGGGGTCACGTTCGATACCGGCGGCATCAGCATCAAAGGCCAACTTCGCATGAGCACCATGAAAGTGGATATGGGCGGCGCGGCCGCAGTGTTGGCGCGATGAACGCCATTTCCCAACTGAACCTGCCTGTGCGCGTGATTGGCCTGTGTGGCCTGGTGGAAAACATGCCATCCGGTTGCGCCATCAAACCGGGGGATGTGGTAACTATGCTGTCCGGCAAGAGCGTCGAAATTATCTCGACCGACGCAGAAGGCCGCATGGTGCTGGCCGATGTGCTGCATTACGCCCAAAAACCTATCGTCCAGATACCTGATTGATATCGCCACCCTGACCGGCGCGACCGGTGTCTCCCTCGGTAAGGCCTATGCGTCACTGATGGGCAATGATGACCGCCTGATTGCGGCAGCCAAAACCGCCGGTGACACCTGCTCTGAGCCACTCTGGCATATGCCTATCGCCGATGATCGTTTTGAAGCGTCGCTGAAAAGTGATTTTGCCGAGCTGCGCCATGGTGCTGAAGACGGTGACGGTAACGCCAGTGTGGCGGCGACCTTCCTCAACCACTTTGTCTCGCCCAATCAGCCTTGGATCCACATCGATTCAGCGGCCATGTCCCTGGGCATGAACCATCGCAAGATTTACCCCAAAGCGGCATCAGGTTACGGCACCTTGCTGCTGACTGCGCTTTGCCAACAAATTGCTACCCAGAATGAAGAATAAGGAAACACCCATGATTTTGCTCGCTAACTCCGAAGCCTACCCAGGTATTGAAGAATCTGCCCGCCGCTTACAGGCAGGCGAAGAAGGGCTGCGTGCTCTGGTCGAAGGCATCAAGCTGGTGGAACTTGACCCGCGCGTGCGTACCGTGGGTTACGGTGGCTGGCCGAACGTGCTGGGTGAAATGGAACTGGACGCCTCTGTGATGGACGGTGACAGCCTGCGCACCGGCGCGGTGGGTGCCCTGAAAGGATTTATGCACCCGGTAGAGGTCGCTTACAAGGTGATGACCGACCTGAACCATGAAATTCTGGTGGGCGAAGGGGCAGCTATTTTTGCCCGCGAAGTTGATGCGCTGGCTGGGGAGAACCTGATTGAGGACTCCAAAACCGTGTGGTGGGAAAAGCTGGAAGCGGCGATGACACCGGAGCAGCAGGCTGAATTTCCGAATGTGCCGCTGGCGCCGCTTTCAATAACGCTACCGATCCGGAGCGCGTGCGGGATACCACGGTATTCCTTTGCAGCGACGGCAGTGAAAAGATCAGCGCGGCGACCTCAACCTCAGGCTGGGCGTGGAAATATCCGGGCCGTTTGGGTGATAGCCCAATCATTGGTGCCGGCTCTTACGCAGACAGCCGTTACGGCGCCTGTGCCTGCACCCACACCGGTGAGATGAGCATCCGCTGTTCGACCGCTCATGCCGTGGTGCTCTACATGAAGATGGGCATGACGCTGAATGAAGCGGTCTATGAGGCGATTAAGGATCTGGATTACCTCAAGGATGGTTACACCGAAGGGGTGACCATCCATGCGATTGACCGCTTTGGTAACCACAAGGTAGTGAGCCTGAACTGTCCGGGTAACATCACGTACTGGTTCTGGCAGACCGGAATGGACAAGCCGGAAGAGCGTCAGGCGGAAGTGATTTTCACCCGCTAACGCCCTGAACCGAAAAAGCCGTTTGAGCAATCAAACGGCTTTTTTGCATCTGTTTTTTTATCCGCCAGGACTATTCGCCGAACGGCGCTTCGGTGGAGACCCAGTTTCTGATGGTGTCGCGGTTGGTCGAGACGTAATGGGAATAGAGGTGGTCGATTGCCATCAGGATGGGTAGCTGGGCCGTGATCATCCCGGTGCGCTCTTCACCGTGCAGCGACGCTGTCAGCAGCGTTGCGGTTGCGTGTTGCGCCAGCTGGATTTGCCGTTGGCAGTGATGAGATAGGTCGCAATGCCGCGGGAGGTCAGGTTTTTCACCATCTTCGCCATGTCCGCATTCAGGCCATTGAGGCTGAGCACAATCACCAGGTTTTCCGTGGTCAGTATGTCCTGATACATCATCATGGAGTTGGTGTCCTGCACCACCTCTACGAATTTGCCCAGGCGGCCAAAGCGGAACTTGAAATCCCCACCGGCCAGCGCGCTGAAACCGGTACCGAACACATGGATGATCTGGTGGCGGGCAATGGCCTTGGTGATTTGTTCAATCACGGTTTCATCCAGACAGGTATCCAGCTGTTGCAGCAGGTCAAAATAGTCCTGGTGCAGGCTTTCATGCCCGCGTCTGGCTGGGGGATTTTGCTGTCGAGCTGCTCTTGATAGAGAAACAGCAACTCTTTGAGATTGTTCAGGCCAATCTTGCGGCAAAAGCGGGTAATGGATGCGGTGGAGACCCCGATATCAACCGCCAGTTCTTCGATGGTTTTGACCGGTTGGCGGGCAAGGAAGTAATCGGCGATTTTGTTGTCGGTGGCGGTGAACTTGCTCCGTGCATATTCAAAAAGCAGTCCGATATCTTTATTCATCAGTACCATAGTCTGTCATTCATTCGCCCCACTAACGTAGGGCGAACGCTCCGGTTATTCAAGCGGGATTTTGAAAGTGCGAACTTGCTTGGCACGAAATGCGCCGGGTGTCAGGTCGCCGTACTCCATGGCGACAGGCGCAAGCGTTTCCAGCAGCATATTGGTTTCCGATGCCGTGCCGGTCGGCACATGGACAGCGATCTCGCCGCTCTGTTCCACGCTTCGCTCCGACGGGTTGAACAGGCGAAGGCAAAGGGCGTTATCCTCAAACTGCATCGCACTGTAAACAAGGGAATCTGTGCTGAGTGCCAACAGGCTAAAGGTGTCACAAACCGCCTGTTTGAGCGGATGCATCACAAAATACTTCAGGGTGTTGGTGAACTGGTTCAGCGTCTGCGCCTGATAGTAAGGCAGGCTGACGCTCCAGCACTGGTGCTGGGTTGCACTGCGCGCCGGGTTAAATTCGTTGTCCAGTGCGATAGCAAATTTGGCTTTCTGCTGGCCGCGCATCTGACTGTCTGGCGTTGGGATGTATTTGTACTGCTGGCCGGAGGCAATGCCAGGGCGGCGCAGCAAATCCGGTTTTCCAAGCCAGCCAACACTGCGGAACAGGGTCAGCGCCAGTTTGCCGCTTGGCGATTGCGGTGAGTCCAGCAACACTTCGTACTCTTTGACGCCCTGCGCCATGACGGTCAGGCTCAGGTTGTCATCAGACAGGTTGGCATAGCTGATCATCGGATAGATGCCGCTTGGCTCTTCCTTCCAGCCACGTTCGCGCCAGTCTGCCATTTGGCTCTGGTAAACCGGGCGTCGGGCAAAACCAAACGGGGTATCTGCGATGCTCTCCCGGGTCTGGATTGGGCTGTTGACCACCAGTTGCAGACGGTGATCGTCAGCCTGGTTGTCGACGCTTAGCTCAACCTGCAAAGGCTGCTCATCGGCGGTTAACGTCAGTGTCAGCGTATAGCTGCACTGGGTATCAGCAAATCGCTGTGCGCGGGCTTCAAGGTTTTCAGGCAGCAGCCAGTGACCTTTCAGTGTCAGGCTTTGCTGCAGTTCGCCACATTGGGTGGTGTAATCGGCGTGGTTGAAACCCAGATCCAGAACCCAGTCCTGCGCCGGCGGTGAATAGTCATAGGTATCACCATCATCCCCGCCATCACGCACGGACAGAAATTGTGTCCATTGCTGGCCCAACTTTTTGTCGGTCAGGTGTAATTCACCCTGGGTGAACACAATGCGGTAGCGTTCGTTCTCGATGCTGTTGCTGTGGCTTTCAGACACAGAATCCAGTGCAGCGCCTTTTTCGTTCAGCACCAGGGAGGTAAACCCAAGAGCTGGCAGAGCATGACGAAGCGCAATGGTGGTCTGGAAGTAATAGCCATCCGGCGCATTGTCTTTCGGATCGCGCTGGATACTGCCGTTGTAATGCCGGGTTTGGGACAATACATCAAAAGGAACATTCTCGCCTTCAAGGGTAGACAGGCTAAAACCGCCGGACTTGGTGGACAGGGTCATTGTCTGCACCTGCGAGCGGGAAAACGGCAAGGTGTTGAACAGGGTAATTCGGCTGCCGTTTTGCAGTGCTGGCTGGGATTCGGCCAGCTTGCGCACCAGATAGTCACAGGCCGAGCCTGACATCTGGTCGACCTGCTCAAAGCGCTCAAGGATGATCTTGTTGGTTTTGTCTGTGTTGCAGGCACCGGCACTGTCATGGGCGTGGTTGCGCGTCATGGTGCGCCAGAGATTATCCAGCAAGGTTTTCTGGTAGCCGATACCAAAGCGGGTAGCGAGCACCATCAGGGCTCCAGCTCCAGTGTCAGCCTGCGCTCCAGCACATCATTCCAGCGTTTGTGATCGGCGCGGGAAGAATAAATCGAGCGGTGAATTTTCGATGCCTGACCATCAATCATCTCGCCACTCAGGCAGTCCATTGGCAAGTTCTGCTCGGACAGCTTGGCAAACAGGGCGTCGTAACTGCTTTCAATCAGACGGGTATCCATCTGCTTTTCTGCCAGTTGCTGGTTAAACAGGGCAATGCGTGATTTGACGTTGAAGTCGACGAAACGCTGGTCGCCGCCAAGCGGCAGGGCGATATCGTCAGACAGGCAGCCTTTGGACACCTGCGCAGCCATGGCTTCGGCATCATCACAGTAGATTAGCTGTCCGCCGACGTAGTAGCCATCGCGGATGTTGTAGAAAGTGACCAGACTGCCGTCTTCGCTTTGCCACTGGCCTTCACGGTGTGGGTAGACATCGGTCGACAGGCCGCGCCAGAACACGGTTTTGTCGATGCCGACGCCATTGTAGATTTTGGGCATGTCCATGCTCTGGCCGAAGGCATCCGGCACATAACCCAGCATTTCCACCTCGCCCAGTGCGCGGCCAAGGCTGATCCCAAGCTGAAGGTTGCGGATGATGGATTCACCCGCAATGATCAGTTGGTCAGTCTGGGTATACCAGGGGCCGATTTTCAATTTGCCGCTGCTGACCAGTTCGGTAAAACGGGCTTTTTGCTGCGGGCAGGCGTTGAGGTAATCTTCAACAATGCTCAGTTGCCCATCCAGGTAGTAGCTCTCCACGTCCCCGGATTCCAGGGCGTCCATCACCTCATCCATATGGTAAATCAGCTGGATAAGGGACTCATGGGCGGAGAAGTACCATTCAAAATCCCAGTGAGTATGGGAGATCACATGAAGTTGTTTTGTCATTACGCTGCCCGCCGGGTTTAAGCAATCAGGTGGTGAATGGTGTCGACCACCGTTTCTGTGTCACCGGTTTGCAAGGTATTGCGGATATCCGGCTTCATCATGGCGCGGGATACTTTGGTCAGCATGACCAGACTCTCCTGCGCACCTTCGGCCGGAATCGCCAGCGATACCACCGCCGAAACTGGCTCATCGTCCATGGTTTCCCAGGCGATAGGGTGGGCAAAGCGCACCACAAAGATGGCCGGTAAAATCACGTGCTCTGACTTGCAATGAGGAACAGCAATCCCCCCCATAAAACCGGTGCTGTCGTGTTCTTCGCGCGCCTTAAGACCCGCAGCGAAACCGTCGACTGAGCTGACAACGCCAAGGTGGTATGCGTTTTCGGCAATAAAACGGAACGCTGCTTCCTGTGTGGTGGACTGGGTATCTGTCAGGATGTGTTGGCTTGAGAATACGTTTGTCATGGCAATCATCCTCTGACACTGCGGTGTTCAGCGCCGGTTCGGCTTTTTGCTCTGTCGCGGCTTCTGTGGTGACGGCCGGTTGCGGACGACGCCAGAAGCCGATGATCATCGCAGTCAGGGTAATACCCGCCAGCGTACAGGCAATCCAGGTCACGAATGGGATAGGTTGCTCGATGTAACCGACAAAGGTGCCCAGTGGAGAGCCGATGCCACCGTAGAATTTCACGTCCAGATAGCCAACCAGACCACCTGCAAGGGCAGAGCCTGCCACACTGGCGGTGATAATTTGCAGCGGGTTGGCCGCCGCAAACGGGATCGCACCTTCAGTAACCCCCACGATACCCATGCCGAATGCAGAGTTGGCAGAGATTTTTTCGGTCGCAGAAAAGCGTTTGGCAAACAGTTTCGACGCCAGGAAGATACCCAGTGGCGCGACAGAAATGGCAGCCTGAGCAGCCGTGCCGGGTACAAAGTTCGCGCCTTCAATGCCGTATTTGGCAACGGTATCCGTCCAAACAGCGGTACCGAAAATCAGCGCGGTTTTGTTGACCGGGCCACCGAAGTCGAAACCGATCATGGCACCGATGATGGCACCGATAATGAAGGTGGAAGAGGCGTAGTTGGTAGTCATCCAGTTCAGGCCGTCATACAGCGCACTCATAGCGCCGGCAATCGGCTGGCCGATCAAATACAGCACCACGACAGTGATAAAGAAGGTTGCGATCAGTGGGATCACCATGATGGGAACGATGGGTTGGATGATCTTCGGCCATTTAACCTTTTTCAGGTATTTAACGAAGTAGCCCACCAGGAAAGCCACCAAAATTGCAGACAGGAAACCGCCACCGGCGTTGGTGCCAAGAAAGCTTGGGTCATTTGCCATGTAAGCGCCAGCATCGCAGGGGCAATTGCAGGGCGGTCAGCAATCGAGTTGGCAACGAAACCGGCAAACAGCGGGATCATCAGGGTGAAGCCAATCTGACCAACTTTGAACAGGTGGAACATGAAGTAGCCCAGCGGATCTTCCTGATCAAACCCCCACGCGACCATGCGGCCAAGATCGTCTTTCTGGAAAGCAAAAACGTTGGCGATAGCAGCAGCAGACCGGCGGCAATCACCATAGGTACCATGTAGGAGATGCCACTCATGATGTGTTGTACAAAACCGTTTTCGTTGGTTTTGCCCAGGGTGACATTGCGACCTTGGTGCCTTTTGCGCCAAACACAGTGGCATTTTCTTCGGCTTCTTTGATCAGTCCCATCGGGTCTTTGATCGCGGCTTTCGGGCGGGTTTTGTAAACGCGCTTACCGGCAAAGCGGGCCAAATCAATTTCGATATCAGAGGCGATGATCACCAGATCTGCTTCACTGATCTCTTTCTCTGTCAGCACGTTTTCAGCGCCGATAGAGCCCTGGGTTTCGACTTTGACAAAGAAATTGTGTTCTCTTCCTGCTTGTTCCAAGGCTTCAGCAGCCATATAGGTATGCGCGATACCGGCTGCACAAGCGGTTATTGCCACCACGTTTTTGGTCATGAGGTTCTCCTTCTACGACCGACGAAAGGAATAGGGACGGCCAGATAATGAAAATTTTCTCATTTCTCAACTGTGATGGAATTCATAATAGCTATTTTATTGTAAATTTTTACAGTTAAAGGGTGCACTCCGTCATGGAAAAAAACGGTCAAAGCTGTAAATTTTTTCACCGAAAGCTGAACGGCTTTTAGCTTGGTTGATTTTATTTTCATCGGAATGTAGCGAGCCCTTTATGTCCCATGCCCCTTTGTTGTCAGAACATCTCTCGTTTTTGGCTATGGCCGACAGCGTTTTGAAGATGCGGACGATTGCTGACAGGCACTGTTATCTGGCGGTTTCTTGCGATGACGCACCGCTGCTGGCCTGGAAAACGCCAGTATCAGAATGGAGATGGTTACGGAAGGTGAGCTCGAAATGCTGTTCAGTGGGCAAGGTGGTCAGCGAGAATCAAAAAGGCTGGGTGCCGGGGATGTGCTGTTTGTGGCGAGCAACGGCTGGAATCTGCCGTTGGTGGAGAAAGCCAACACCCTGAGTATCTGCTTTCGCGAAAACAGATTGTGGCTGAGCTATAACCATTGGCAGGATGGCCGATGTATCAGTCTTGCGCGTTGGGATCTGGCCATGCCGGAAGCAGAAAGGTCAGGTGAGGCATACAGCCAAACAGATGTTGAACAGGTTATGACGGTATTGGCATCAGCCTAGAGATAGAACTGGAGAAGGCGTCGCGCCAGCGTCAGCTGTTTCATCAGATCTTGACGTATTTACGTTGTCATTTCGATGAGCCTATCTGCCGCGATTCTGTCGCGCGCCAGTTTTGTATCTCGCCGAGCTACCTGTCGCACTTGTTTATGCAATATGGCGAGGTGGGGTTTAACGAGTACATCAACCGTGAACGTTTTGCCCATGCGCAACATTTGCTGGTGGAGAAGGGGTTAAGGGTGAAGCAGGCCGCACTGGAAAGTGGCTTTGTGGATGCAGATTATTTCTGTCGCCTGTTTAAGCGCTTGGCGGGCATGACGCCAACCCAGTACCGTAAACAGCACGATGCGCTGGCGTTTTAAAAAGCGGAACTGCAGATACGAAAAAGCGCAGCCGAAGCTGCGCTTTTTCTTGCGGTTCAAGAATTACTTCTTGATGCGCAGTACTGGAGTTTCACCAACAGTAACAGAACCAGACAGCTTGTTCAGCTCTTTGATTTCGTCCATGTTAGAGATAACAACAGGAGTCAGGGTAGACTTCGCTTTCTCTTCCAGCATAGCCAGATCGAATTCGATGATTGGGTCACCAACTTTAACAGTCTGACCTTCTTCAGCGATGCGCTTGAAGCCTTCACCTTTCAGCTCAACGGTATCAATACCGAAGTGAACGAACAGCTCGATGCCGTCTTCAGATTCGATAGAGAATGCGTGGTTAGTTTCGAAAATCTTACCAATGGTACCGTTTACTGGTGCAACCATTTTGTCGCCAGCTGGTTTGATCGCGATACCGTCGCCCACGATTTTCTCAGCGAAAACAACATCTGGCACATCTTCGATGTTTACGATTTCGCCAGACAGTGGTGCGATGATTTCGATTGCGCCAGCGTCGCTGCTGTCGTCAGAAACCAGCTTTTTCAGTTTGTCAAACAGACCCATAGTGTTTGCTCCTAAGCGTTTACAATACTTTGCTGCCGTATTTTAGCAGACAGTTTTCTCAGCAATGAATTTTTCTACGTGCGCAGCGATTTCTTCTGCGGTAGGCATTGCCAGTGCTTCTTCTGCCATTGCTTTAACATCAGCAAAGTTAGCATTACGGATGATTTTCTTAACGCGCGGGATAGAGATTGCACTCATGCTGAACTCATCCAGACCCATGCCCATCAGAAGCAGGGTTGCACGCTCGTCGCCAGCCAGCTCACCACACATGCCAGTCCATTTACCTTCTTTGTGAGAAGCGTCAATAACTTGCTTGATAACGGTCAGTACTGCTGGAGACAGTGGGTTGTACAGGTGCGAGATAAGCTCGTTACCACGGTCAACCGCAAGAGTATACTGGGTTAAGTCGTTTGTACCAATGCTAAAGAATTCAACTTCTTTTGCCAGGTGGTGCGCAATCGCCGCTGCAGCAGGGGTTTCAACCATTACACCGATTTCGATGTTTTCGTCAAACGCCAGGCCTTCAGCACGCAGTTCAGCTTTGTATTCTTCGATCGCTTTCTTCAGCTCACGGATTTCTTCAACAGAGATGATCATTGGGAACATCACGCGAAGTTTGCCGTGTGCAGAGGCACGCAGGATAGCACGCAGCTGGTCACGCAGGATTTCACGGCGGTCCAGGCTGATGCGAACTGCACGCCAACCCAGGAATGGGTTCATTTCTTTTGGCAGATCCATGTAAGGCAGATCTTTGTCGCCGCCGATATCCATAGTACGGATGATCACAGCGTTGCCTTCCATCGCTTCTGCGACTTCTTTGTACGCTTTGTACTGCTCTTCTTCAGTAGGCAGTGCGTCGCGGTCCATGAACAGGAACTCAGTACGGTACAGACCAACACCTTCGCCGCCGTTACGGTTTACACCGTCACAGTCTTTAACGGTACCGATGTTGCCGCATACTTCAACCTGATGGCCATCCAGAGTGATTGCTGGCAGGTCTTTCAGTTTTGCCAGTTCTTCTTTCTCTGCGATGAACTCGTCACGGATCGCTTTGAATTTGTTCAGCTCTTCTTCACTTGGGTTGATCACAATCTTGTTGTTGATTGCGTCAAGTACCAGCATGTCACCGTTGTGAACACGCTTAGTGATGTCGTTAGTACCCACGATCGCTGGCAGCTCAAGAGAACGTGCCATGATAGAAGTGTGGGAAGTACGGCCGCCGATATCTGTGATGAAACCCAGTACGTAGTCCAGGTTAATTTGAGCTGTCTCAGAAGGCGTCAGGTCGTTAGCAACCAGAATCACTTCTTCGTTGATTGAGCTCAGAGAAACGATATTGATACCCAGTGCGTTTTTGATGAAACGTGAGCCGATGTCACGGATGTCAGTTGCACGCTCTTTCAGGTACTCATCGTCCAGAGATTCGAGGGTAACTGCTTGCTCTTCGATTACGCTGTGAATCGCGTATTCGGTAGAAGCATTGTTGTCCTTAATGAAAGCTATGATTTCTTCTTCTAGCTCTTCATCTTCAAGCAACATGATGTGACCTTCAAAGATCGCTTCTTTCTCTTCGCCGAAAGTAATGCGAGCTTTTTCTTTAATCACTTCTAGTTGCTGTTTAGATTTTTCGCGTGCGTCGTACAGACGTGCGATTTGTGCGTCTAGCTGGTCAGCTGGAACTGGGTTTTTGTTGATGACGATTTCGTCTTCTTGAAGCAGCAGCGCTTTGCCGAATGCAATACCAGGAGATGCCAGGATACCTGAAATCATAGCCTTACCCTACATTGATCAATTTAAAATACTAATGGATAGAAAAAGAGCTGGATTATTCCAGCTCGTCCATCAGCTTAACCAGGTGATCAACGGCTTCTTGAGCTTGTGCACCTTCAGCTTTGATAGTAACAACAGTACCCTTGGTCAGACCCAGAGTCTGCAGCTTGAACAGGCTGGTAGCGCTTGCTTCTTTACCGCCAGATTCAACAGTGATTTTTGCATCGAAGCCTTTCGCTTCTTTTACAAACTGAGCAGCAGGACGAGTGTGCAGACCGTTTTCAGCAGTGATTTCTACTTGCTTTTGATACATGTTTTACCCCGATACATTATTTATTTAGGTTTATGTATTAAATCTTCGGTTAGCTTAAACTGAAAGGCCAGTTTTGGCTATCGATGGTCGGTAAACTAACCAAGATTTGAGTGCCCTTGCTTAATCCAAGTCAAAGTTTTGTGACATTTTCGCTCAAAATAACACCTGACTCACAGACGAGTCGCATATTAATTTCGAGGTGGAAAATAAAAGGCGGGGAATTTTTACTAGAGCAGGCTTAAAAAATCAAACAAAAAAGCCCCGTGCGGGGCTTTTTTCTTGTTGCGACTTATCGCGTAACTGTCGGTAAACCCGCCGTTACTGCTGGTTTTCCAGCTCGGTGAAGATACCGGCAAACAGTGCGGTACTGAGATAACGCTCACCAGAACTTGGCAGGATGGTAACGATGTTTTTGTCCGCAAATTCAGGCAATTCAGCGATTTTGTTAGCTGCGACAACGGCTGCACCGGAGGAAATACCCGCCAGAATACCTTCTTCTTCCATCAGGCGGCGAGCCATGGCAATCGCTTCGTCTGACGTCACCAGCACAGTTTTGTCGACCAGAGACAAATCCAGGTTGCCCGGCACGAAGCCTGCACCAATACCTTGAATTTTGTGTGGTGCTGGTTGCACGTCGTCGCCATTCACAGTCTGTGTGATAACAGGTGACTCAGCAGGCTCTACCGCTACGGTAGTGATCGCTTTACCTTTGGTGTTTTTGATGTAGCGGCTAACACCTGTCAGCGTACCGCCTGTACCCACACCAGCAACAAAGACGTCGATCTCGCCATCGGTGTCTTCCCAGATTTCTGGACCGGTGGTTTTCTCGTGGATCTCTGGGTTTGCTGGGTTGTTAAACTGTTGCAGCATCAAGTATTTGTTCGGATCTGACGCAACAATTTCTTCGGCTTTGGCAATCGCGCCTTTCATGCCTTTTGCCGCTTCAGTCAGAACCAGGTTTGCGCCCAGTGCTTTCAGCAGCTTACGACGCTCAAGGCTCATCGACTCTGGCATAGTCAGCGTCAGTTTGTAGCCGCGCGCTGCAGCCACGTAAGCCAATGCAATACCCGTGTTACCACTGGTTGGCTCAACCAGCTCTGTACCCGGTTTCAATTTGCCGCTTTTCTCTGCATCCCAGATCATGTTGGCACCGATACGGCATTTAACGCTAAAGCTAGGGTTGCGAGCTTCAATTTTTACCAGCACCTTGCCGTTTGATACACGGTTAAGACGTACCAGCGGTGTGTTGCCGATAGTGGTTGAATTATCTTCGTAAATTTTACCCATCTTCTTCGTTCCTTCGGTTTGCAGGGAATGTACGAGTACCAGAATATCCTGCTTTCAGGGATTTAAAAGGAATGGTTAGTTATATCTTATTGAAAAAAGCACGTAAAAGCCGCGTGGATAGCGGCTTTTACGTGCTTGAATACTGGTAGTTATTTAGTAACGGGCGTGACCGTTGCGGTATTTGTCTACCCACATTGCTGTTGCGCCACAGACTGCGGCTGGCATGACAAACAGGTTGAGGATTGGCGTCATGGTGAAGAACATCACCAATGCACCAAAACTCATGGTCGAGCCTTTGTGTTCTCGCAGTGTGGCTTTCATGTTGTGAAACGGCACGCGGTGGTTATCGAACGGGTAGTCACAGTACTGAATACCCATCATCCAGGCACTGAACAAAAACCACAGCACCGGGCCAAGGGTTTGTCCGATAGCCGGTATCCACATCAGCAATAGAAGCCCTAATGCTTTCGGAAGGTAATAAGCCAGTTTCTGCCATTCGCGTTTGAACACCCGGGGCAGATCTTTAACGGCATCCATCACACCGTCTTCGGGCGGACGCTTGCCAACCAGCTTAGCCTCAAGGTGCTCTGCCAGTAAGCCGTTAAAGGGCGCGGCAATCCAGTTGGCGACGGTACTGAAAAAATACGAGCAGATAACCAATACAGCAATAGCCAGCAGCGGCCACAGAACATAGGAAAGCCAGCTTAGCCATTCAGGCACCATTGACAGCCAACCGTTAATCCAGTCACTCAGCTGAGACAGGATGATACCAATCAATGACCCCATTAAAAGCAGGTTCACCAAAAGTGGAATAATGACGAATCGTCGGATGCCCGGGGTAAATGCCAGTGAAAATCCCCGGAGAAAATAGCTAGCCCCAGATACGGGTTGCCTTGCCAGTTGGGTAGGGGTCATGGAGTCTCCTTTTAAAATCCCTGCCATGTTAACGTTTCGCGCCAGAAATTGGTAATTTACGCCAGTGATGAATTATTCAGCGCTGACGTTGTCAAATCTTCGTAAGAACAGTGACTTTTTCAGTGTTCTAGCGGTATGGACGTTAACTTTTATACGCTTTTTGGTACAGTAGTCAGCAATTTGACTGTGTGACATTGCCAAAGGTTGTACCAAGGTGTTTAGATAGGTCACAACCGCTTGCGGTCTCTCGTCGTTATTTGGATAAATGCTGAGATTAAGTAATGCAGGAATTGCGCCTTGTTTTGATCATTCTGGGAGCGGTGGCGATTGCCGCGCTGTTGCTTCATGGCCTGTGGACCAGCCGAAAGGAAAAACCTGCCAAGTTTGGTGAAAAGCCCATCGGTAAATTGCGCGAGAAAGATGACACTGGTTTTGATCAGGATGGCATCGGCTCAGTGCGCGTGATTAAACCTGGCACGGTCGAGAAACCAAAGGTTGAGCGAAAAGAACCAGGTTTGAACTTCGGTGATAAGCCTGATGTCGACCCTTTGTTTGCGGGTGTTGAAGATTCCCCGACCCCGGAAAAAGCCAAGCTGGAAGATGATATCGAATTGCCGTCTATTTCAGCCACGGATTTGGATGCTGATACAGCACCAAAACCTGCATCGGCGGAGAAGAAAGAAGAAATCATTTCTGAGCCAGTTATTGAATCAACTCCTGTTACAGACAGTGTTGAAGACAAACCTGAGCAGGATGAAGAAGTACCTGAAGAGGTTGCTGAGGTAGAGGTCGAAGAGCCTAAAGAGCCGGAGCAACAAGTTCTTATCCTCAATGTGCAAGCTGCGGGGAACAAAGAGTTTGACGGTGAGGAGCTGATTAACTGTCTTGAGCAACACGGCATGATTTTCGGTGAGATGGAGATTTACCATCGCCACGCTGATCTGGCCGGTAATGGTGAAGTGCTGTTCAGTGCTGCTAACATGTTTAATCCTGGCAGCTTCCCGCTGGCGACAATCCATCAGTTTACGACGCCGGGTATTACTTTGTTTATGACACTTCCGTGCTATGGCGAAGCGGAGCAAAACTTTAAGCTGATGCTTCAAACGGCGCAGCAAGTGGCGGATCAACTGGGTGGTTTGGTGATGGATGATCAGCGTAACATGATGACGCCACAGCGCTTGATGGTTACCGTGAAAGGATCAAGCGATTCCACGCCCATGCGTAACGCTTCTAACTGACTAAAAACGCCCCGAATTCGGGGCGTTTTTGTTGGTGCTTTGTCTTAAATTGACACTTATTTGACTGCCTGCCATGGGCCACCATTGGTGGGAACATCTCCTTTAGTCCACCATTTGGCTTTGTAGGTTTGTCCTTTATAGGTCACCACGTCGCCACTGGTATAGGAAAGTTTGCTGTCCCATGCGGTATCGCCTGCACTTTTTTCTGCTTTCCAGGCGCTGACTGTTCCCGGCTCTTCACCTTGCGTCCACCATTGAGCGGTGTAAGCCGTACCAGGTGCGTCACTTTGTCTCCGGCAAGATAGGCGCGCTTGGGATCCCAATCAGAATTGCCCGGTTGGGTACCAGAGCCTTTCACGGTAACAGTGATGGTGGACGAAGCCGTCGCTTTGCCATCAGTGACGGACACAGTGATTTGTTCACGTAATCGACAGTGGTAACCGGTGCTGAGTAACTCAGGGTGGCACTATTGCCGTTCACGGTAAGTTCGCCCGCACTGGCCGTAAAGGTCAGCACATCCTTGTCTGCATCGAAGGCGGTGAGGTCGACAGTCACGGTTTCACCACTGTTTACGGAAGCGCTCACTGGCGCAGCCAGTGTGGGGGCAGTATTGACTGCGCCGGCTTTGACTTCCAGTTGGAAGCTGGCATCAGTATTTTTCACGTACACCAGATTACCGTACAGATCGGCACTGTCCCAAGTTACCAAACCGCTCGCATCAAGTTTGCCAAGACCAACGCCACTTGCTGAGGCATTGATGGTTTGCGCCAGCTGTTCGGCCCATACAGATTCATTTTGGTTGTTGGCATCGATCGGCAGTTTTTCGAACACAGTCTCATTGCCGTTGCCATCAAATACGCGGAACCAGACGGTATCACCGGCGTTGGCATCCGTCGTTGGTTTGAGTGCGCCGCCAAGGCTTGTCCATGGTGACGGGATAACCTCACCACCGAAGCTGATATCACTACAGTTGTAGAAACCTTCACCTGCCGGATCGACACGCTGCCAGCGGGAATAAAGAACGGCATTGCCGGTACGGTCGGTTGGCAGAGTAATGCTCATCTGGTAGTACTTTTTCTCATTGATCAGTACAACCGGAAGGTTGTCGAACTCGGCTACTAAGTCGAGATCAGACCATGCGAGTGCATCTGTAGCGGGGTTGTAGCCCGGTTTAGAAAGATAAATTTTCCAGAAGCTTGGATTGTGCGGCGTGGAAGCGCGGTAAAGCAGAGTCAGTTTGCCATTCAGTGACGGGTCGATAGGCGTCGCTTGCCAGTCGGCAGAAGGAATATCCATCCCTGCTTTTTTGCATCGGCGGCAGCGCAGAGTGTGCCATCCGGAATAGCTGCTTCAACGGCTGCCTGGTTAGTGAAGTCAGAAACCAGTTTGGCAAATTCAGGTTTTTGCACAAACGGATACCAGCTTGATTCCAGATAGGCCGAGCGACAGGCTGCATTTGGAATACCGGAGCCGTCCGTTGCGCCCCAATACCCACCATCGCTGTCACAAACTTCCTGACGTGCAGGTGGATAATCCATGTAACCATGCGCAGCGGCCACTTGAGGCAGCGCAATGGCAGAGAGTGCGGCACCCGCGGCGAGCGCAGGGAATGATCGAGTGCGTAACATGTTTGTTCCTCGTGTTGTTGGCTGTTTTTGTTGCTTTTTTGTTATTACGCACTGAATTTGTGGGAAAGGGCACTGCCATTGTTTTGCTGTTTGTATAAATAAATGGTCACTCGAAAAATGGAAGGGCAAATTTTCATGTGAGTGAAATGTAAAAAGATAAATATCAGGGCAAATCACTATTTTCGGACAGGTAGGTAAAAGCCGCATTGTGGGATGAATGGATGCTCAAAAAACATAAAAAAGGCCTGATGAGCAGGCCTTTGATAATGCTATGGGGTATCGGAAACCGGTGTAGGGCGATAGTGCTCGGGACCGAGTTTTGTGAATTCGGGAAGCACAGTTGCAACGGTCATGGTCGACCAGGTGCCTGCGACGATACCGATAAACATGGTGACCGAAAATCCAAACAGCGGTTCACCACCCAACAACCACAGTGACCCCACCGATATCAGGGTGGTGCCTGACGTAATTAAGGTGCGTGAGAGCGTTGAAGCAATCGCGCGGTTGGTAAGCTCTGCGATCGGTAAGCTGACATTTGCGCGCAGCAACTCCCTGATCCTGTCAGATATAATGATGGAATCATTCAGGGAGTAACCCAATACCGCCAGTAATGCAGCCAGTACTGTGAGGTTAAATTCCATCCCTGTGATGGAGATGAATCCGAGTAGCAACACAATGTCATGGACTAGCGCGAGCAAGGCACCGCTGGCCAGTCGCCATTCAAAACGGACGCTGAGGTAACCCAAAATCACCAGCAGGGTGACAAGCACCGCCAGACCGCCTTGTTCTGCAAGCTCTTGTCCTACCTGTGGCCCAACGAGACTGACGTTTATCATTTCAACTTCGGGTGATAACGATGCCAGTACGTTTTTGAGATCCGGTTGTGTGCTCATATTATGCGGTGCCGCATAGCGGAGTACCCAGTCGCCCGGTTCGCCGCTGGATACCACGGTTACAGGTTGATGCAGTGCTGACTCTAAATGAGTTTGGATCTGCGCTGCTGTCAGTGTGGTGTCCAGTTTGACTTCACTGATCATCCCACCGGTAAAATCGAGGCCAAAATTCAGCCTTTTGTGCAGAGCGAGATAACCGACAGTACGATTAGCACACAAGAAATAAGGGTGCCAATGTGGCGCAGTCTGGTTGCGTTATTTATCTTCATCATGTTTATATCCTCACACCACGTCGTGAATCTTTACCCCAAACCAGATTGATCACTGCGCGCGAAGCAAAAATGCCGGTGAACATACTGGTCAGCAATCCTAATCCCAGCGTCAATGCGAACCCTTGTATTGGCCCGTTGCCAATGGCATAGAGAGTGGCTGCGGAAATCAGTGTGGTAATGTTGGAATCTAGAATCGTGCTGAACGCGCTGCTAAAGCCCAAGTCAATCGACTGTGCCAAGCTTCGTCCTTCACGCATCTTTTCTTTTATCCGCTCGAAAATCAGCACATTGGTATCAACAGCCATACCGACCGTCAGCACCAGACCGGCAATGCCGGGCAGGGTAAGCACCGCACCAGGCAGTAGGGCAACCAGACCCAGCAACATCACCATATTGATCACCAGCGCCAGATTGGCCACCCAGCCGAGTTTTCGGTACCACACCGCCATAAACAGCAAAGTCAGCCCCATTCCCAGAGCCAGTGCAGCAAAGCCGTTCTGAATGTTTTCTGCGCCTAAAGAAGGGCCAATTGTGCGTTCTTCAACAATGGTGACAGGGGCGGTCAGGGAACCGGCACGCAGCAGTAAAGCCAGTTGTTGTGCATCTGCCAATGAGCCAACGCCTGTAATGCGGAAGCGGTTTCCAAGTTGGGATTGAATCGTCGCCACGCTGATGATTTCCGTATGTTGAACCGTTTTTCCTTCTGCATTGCGGCTGTATTCGCTGTAGCGGTCGCCATCGGTTTACCAATATGGTGGGCAGAGAAATCTGACATTTCTTTGCCGCCGAGGGTATCGAGAGAGATGTTCACTTCTGGCGATCCCATCTCGCCCATGCCTGCGCGCGCATCGACAATGTGCTCGCCAGACAACACCGGTTTGCGGGTGACAAATATTTCCTGTCCATACTGATCAGGTATCGCGATTGAACCGGGTTTGTGATCACTGACCACCTCGTAGAACGCCAGGCTAGCTGTGGCTCCAATCACATCTTTGGCGGTAGCAGGATCCTGTACGCCTGGCAGTTCAATACGGATGCGGTGATCACCCTGACGCTGCACTGAGGCTTCAGTAATGCCCAGTTCTTCAATCCGTGAGCGCATAGTCTGCAGGTTCTGTTGAACAGTCAGGTTAGTGAGCGTTTGCTTTTCTGCAGCTTTCAGACTCATGGACAGGGACAAATCGCCATTGCCTTTCACTGTCCATTGCGGGAACTGTGCACTGGCGAAGGTACGAAGTGCTTGCAGCGCCTTTTCATTGCTGGATTTGAGTTGAATGTCATTGCTGGCATCAATTTGTACCTGAACACCGTGCAACCTCGCTTCCCGTGCATGTTCACGGATTGCGTCGGCAGCCTGATCTGCGTGGGCGTGGAAAACCGCCTGCGTATCGACATCCAGCAAAACTGGACGCCTCCTCGCAAATCCAGCCCTAATTTGATGGGTTTAAATCCCATATCGAGCAGCCATTGTGGTGCTGCCGGTACCATGGCGAGTGTGACGGATTCATCTTTCGCTGCAGTACCGGCAAGTGCCTGTTTTGCCGCATTTTGCTGCGTATTATCACCCAGCACGACGGTGGTTTTTCCATTCGTCTGATCGATACGTTTTACGTCGATGGAATGCTGGTTCAGGGTGGTATTAATCGTTGTCAGTGAGGGGGCGGTATCTTTGTGGGTGATCAAAATCGCCGCGTTCTCGCCAAACCATGAAGGTAAAGCGCTGAAGAGCAGCACAATAATTGTGGTAATGAGCACCACGTATTTCCATTTTGGGTAATGGTTTAGCAGGGTCGTCCGGGACGTTTTTCTTTGCATAGGACTCACTCAATGCCGCACATAGGTGGCAAGTTGGTCAACAACATTCACTGCTGAATTTAGAAATCGGCAGCCTAAAAATCGCTAAAAGCGCAATAGAGTGGGAATGGTGTTAAGCCTGAGCCTGGCTGATGTAGCGGTAGAGCAGGTTGGAGTCCTTCCAGCCGCCAATTCGGTGTGTGGTGTTGGGCGGGCTGAGCGTCCAGTCTTTCCAGTAACTGAAAAGGGCTGCAGTGCGCGCGTATCGTTTATGGCAATGCTTGTCAGTAAACTCGATGACAAGTTCGTATTCCGGCTCGCTGTTTCCCAGCTTTTCGGGAAGCCAGGAGCCTGACCGAAGAAGAGAGGCCAGATCCGGCGATAAGGACGTAACCGGGGCACGGTGTTCATTGATCGTTGAGTCTGAATGACCAAACTCGTCGAAAGTCTGTGCCGAGACGCTATCAAAACGGGCGCTTGAATATTCAAAAAAGAGGGATGTCTGTGCAGGTAACGCGAGCATCATCAACAGCATTGCAAATACAACACTGATCAAGGGGCGATGATGGGTTACAGGACTTTGCATGGAGCAGCTCTTTAAATTCGACCGCCGCATCTTAGAACCCCTTTCGCCTGCAAACAACCTTCAGGATGATCTTTCTGCAGTGTCTGGTGTCTTCGTGACGCTATCTACATCAGGTATACTGTCGGCCATTCTTACGACCCAGCTACCCTAAGGTGGCGAAGATTTTATTAGGCAGCATTGATGACCACGGACATTCAACAAAAACTGCAATCGCTAAAAGCGCAGCTCAGCTATCACGGCCACCTCTACTATGTCGAAGACAAGCCTGAGCTTCCTGATGCGGAATATGACCGCATGATGCAAGAGTTATTGGCTATTGAAGCGCAACATCCAGAATGGATAACGCCTGATTCTCCAAGCCAGCGTGTTGGTGGACAGCCATTGAGTGCGTTCGAGCAAGTGCGCCATGAAATTCCGATGTTGTCACTGGACAATGCTTTTGATGACAGTGAGTTGGTGGCCTTCGAAAAGCGTATGCGCGATCGGTTGGCAACTGACTCGACGTTTACCTACAGCTGCGAGCCGAAGCTGGATGGCTTGGCGGTCAGTTTGATGTATGAAAATGGTGTCCTAGTTCAGGCTGCAACACGTGGCGACGGCAGCACCGGCGAGAACATCACTCACAATGCCCGTACAATTCGCAATGTACCGCTACTACTGCAGGGAACTGGCTGGCCTGCCCGTTTGGAGGTTCGCGGTGAAGTCTTTATGCCTAAAGATGCTTTGATGCCCTGAATGAAAAAAACCTAAAAAAAGGTGAAAAGGCGTTTGCCAACCCACGTAATGCCGCCGCTGGTAGTTTGCGTCAGCTTGACCCACGCATCACCGCAACACGTCCTCTTCGTTTTTATGCTTACTCTGTTGGTGTGATGTCCGAAGCCTTCGGTGATTCTCACATTGGCCGCTTGGAGCAACTGAAAACCTGGGGCATTCCGCTAAGCCCGGAAGTCAAAAAGGTGGAAGGCATAGAGAATGTGCGCGCCTACTATCAGGACATTCTGACGCGCCGCAATGAACTGCCGTATGAAATCGATGGTGTGGTGATCAAGGTCGATAATATCGATACCCAAGTGCAACTTGGCTTTGTCGCCCGTGCACCGCGCTGGGCGATTGCCTATAAATTCCCAGCACAGGAAGAAATCACCCTGCTGCAAGACGTAGAATTTCAGGTAGGACGCACGGCGCAATCACGCCAGTTGCCAAGCTGGAGCCTGTATTTGTTGGTGGGGTGACCGTATCAAATGCAACACTGCACAATGCCGATGAGATTGCGCGTCTTGGTGTGAAAATTGGTGACACGGTTGTCATTCGTCGCGCCGGTGACGTGATCCCGCAAATTGTCAGCGTGGTAGAGAGCCGTCGTCCGGAAAACGCGAGAGATGTCACTTTCCCTGCGGATTGTCCAGTGTGTGGCTCCCATGTGGAGCGTGTTGAAGGCGAGGCGGTCGCCCGTTGCACCGGTGGCTTAATTTGCCGCGCCCAACGTAAAGAAGCCATCAAGCACTTTTCGTCACGCAAGGCGATGGATATCGATGGGCTGGGTGACAAAATCGTTGAGCAGTTGATTGAGAAAGAGCTGATTTCAACCCCAGCTGATCTGTTTAAGCTGACTGCTGGACAGGTCACAATGCTTGACCGTATGGGGCCAAAGTCGGCGCAAAATCTGGTCGATGCACTGAGCAAAGCTAAAGAAACCACGTTGCCGCGCTTTATTTATTCGCTGGGTATCCGGGAAGTAGGGGAGGCAACTGCAGCCAACCTCGCCAATCACTTTTTCACCTTTGAGGCTATTCGTCGTGCCACTGAAGAACAATTGATTGAAGTTCAGGATGTCGGCGTGATTGTCGCCAAACATGTCGTGAACTTCTTCAGCGAAGAGCATAACAAAACGGTCATTGATGCTTTGATTGCCAATGGCGTCACTTGGCCTGACATTGAGCAGAAAGATGAAAATGAACCGCAGCCGTTGGCGGGTAAAACGGTTGTGTTGACAGGAACCTTGTCGCAAATGTCCCGAAACGATGCTAAGGCTCAGTTGCAAGCGCTCGGAGCCAAGGTGACAGGAAGTGTCTCAGCGAAAACAGACATGCTGATTGCCGGAGAAGCAGCAGGTTCAAAATTAACCAAAGCGCAAGAGCTAGGTATCGAAATTTTGGATGAAGACGGCATGATGCGACTGCTATCACGCTAGTTATAATCAAACGCGCCAATTCCAACGCCAGCAATCAGCTGGCGTTTTTTATGCCCATAAATACAGCTTTTGCGAGTGATGTCTGATAATTCGCGTCGTGAATATTTAATGCAAATATACAAAATCTTGGTTTGAAATTCCCATTATTGACTCTGTGATAACGATCTCAATACAAATGCCTGGGTGGATTTCGATGTGATAAATCATGACTTAATTATATGAAAAACATCGTTTATTTATTTTTATTTTATGTATTTATATAAATGCGAGATGTGGATCACGAACTTTCAGGGAACTTTGCACCGAGTCATATTTTTTTAATAACAAATAAAGTTCTCGTTGATGTTTTTTGTGGGGAAGTAGTCTGGGACTCATCGATTGATAGAGAGTTCAATCGGTAATAAAAAATCTAAAGCGATGAATTTGATGCGTTTTAGAACTTCGAATAATCGAGTCATTGCTTCGGCGGCCAACCTTAACAGCGATGATTTGTGATTCTGAAAAATCCCTTTTAGGAGTTATTTTCCATGGAAAAATGTTCAAACGTTCAGTACTGGGTGCAGCAGTTGCTCTGGCTGCAGTTTCAGGTAGCGCAAATGCAGCAATTGAACTGGCTGGCGATGCAGTTCAGCTGTACGGTCAAGCTGCAGGCTTCATGCACTTTACTAACAAAAGCTTCGGGTAAAGATGGCGCAGCTCAAGCAGTTATCGAATCACGCATTGGTTTCCGTGGCCGTGTTGCTTACGACGAAATCGGTCCTGACTTCATTTGGCAGATCGAAGGCGGTAACGCTGACAACTCAGACAAGAGCGGTCAACTTGGTGCGCGTGACACCTACCTGGGTTTTGACTTTGACGGCGTAGGTTCATTCAAATACGGTCGTCAGCTGGTAGCAGCATACAACTATGTAGACTGGCCTCACTCAAACCCAGGTCTGGGTAATGTGTTTGACTGGCACAACAAGATTGACGCTTCTTACTCTGACCGTGCAGACAACGTATTCCGTTTTGACTCAGCAAACTTTGGTGGTTTCAACTTCCAAGCTACTTTGAGCGGCATGGGTTCAACAACTGAAGCGCTTGTGAGCAGCATCGCGGGTTCTTACTCTCAAGACATGTTTAGTGTTCATGCTGGTTACTACAACCAAGCTGACTACATGGACGGCGCAGAGAAGAAAGGTGACGTTTCTTACACCATCGTGGGTGGTAGCGTATTCCTGGACAGCCTGACACTGACTGCTGCTTGGAAAGCCATGGACAACAACCTGACTAACAAAGACCAAGATGCATACTCTGCAACTGCACAGTACGTAATCGATGGTACTTATGTACTGAAAGCAGGCTACGCGGCAACTTCAGATGTTGATGGCGCAGACAATGGTTCTCAAGCAATCACGGGTCGTTTTGGTTACTTGCTGCCAAGCACTTACCTGTTTGTTGACGTACGTAGCTACGACTACAACGGTGCAGACGATTCAGATGACGGTACTAACATCCTAGTCGGTGCAGAATACTACTTCTAAGCTATAAGGCATTTGTAGTAATATCGATGCGAGCGTCACTATGGCGCTCGCTTTTTTCATGGAGGGCAGTATGAAGCGTTTTTTTAGTTCGGTGTTACTTCTTGGTAGCTTGGTTCCTTTTACTTCGTCAGCAGCAGTATTTGTTGAGTTAGACAAAGATGTAGAAGCGTTGGTTGTAAATGGCGAAGAACTTCCAATTACCATCGTGGGACATCGTTCATTTGATTTGGAAGATGGGAATAACCAAATAGTTGTTCGCGTTTCTAAATTGGTTCAGAAAGGTTCTGAGTTTGAGAAGTTCAAGTCAGACCCTATGGTGGTCACGTTTAATACCGCTAATAAAGACATTCTATTGTCACCTTCTCAGACAATCACAAAACTCAGTGACGCTGAAAAATTCGATGAGAAGCCGTCTTTTTCACTAGAAGATAAAAATGGCACTAAGATTTCTTCTCAGCAGGCAGTGCTGCCGCGTGGTCCAGGCATGATGCGCGACTATGAGCGTGAAGTGGCCAAGTTCAACCACAAGCAGGGAATTGCTATCGCGCCAAATACATATGCTGCGTCTTTAGTTGCTGGAGAGCAATATGTTCAACCAGCACCAGTTGCCGTTCAGCCAGCCAAACAGGCATCTGCCCTTTGTCTAACGAACAGTCCCTTATCCTGTTGCAAGCTGACTTTATTCGCCTGAGCGCTGAAGAGCAGAAAAAATTCCTTCAATGGGCGGTTGAAAACGTTCGTTCTTAATAAGTATTTTGACTAATCAAGAAACGGGTACATGGCTGTTGTCATGTACCCGTTTTACTTTAATTCTGATAGCCCCAGTTGCGAACAAATGTGCCGCCTTCATAGGTGCAAATCATGGTAGGAACATAGTCGGTCGTTCCATCGTTGTAGGTGCAGTTTACCAGTGGGCCTGCTTGTGTCGCCCAACCTGCGTCTGCACTTGCAGTGAAATTGATACCTAGAGCTAAAGTCATCGCAGATATCATTAACATCAGCTTTTTCATTATTACTCTCCTTTATGTGTATGAACAATTATGTGTTTGTTCACAATCATGTTAGGAGTGTTTTACATTTTGCGTGAAAAAATAAGATTCCGTTCTCAAATCTGGTTCTGAAAGACGGTTTTTGATGCCTTGCAGGCGATAACCCAACAAGTTTTTATTCAAATGATTTCGAATCGTTGTTCAGTGCATCCGGGAAGAATACAATACCGTCTTTACCGGATTCCCTCCGAACTCTTTCATCCATGCCGAACGTTATAGGATTAACATGAAAGTTAAAACACGTTTTGCTCCAAGCCCAACGGGCTTTTTGCACGTAGGCGGTGCGCGCACTGCTCTTTATTCCTGGCTTTTCGCCAAACACACAGGCGGTGAGTTTGTTCTTCGAATTGAAGACACCGATTTAGAGCGTTCTACCCAGGAAGCTATCGACGCCATCATTGAAGGCATGGAATGGCTGGGTCTTGAGTGGGACGAAGGTCCTTACTATCAAACCAAACGTTTTGACCGTTACAACGAAGTTGTTGACCAGCTGCTTGCAGAAGACAAAGCGTACAAGTGTTACGCGTCAAAAGAGTTGTTGGACGAGATCCGCGAAGAGCAGATGGCTGCGGGCCTGAAGCCACGTTACGATGCAAATCATCCTCGTGTTGTGGAAGCAAACGCTGCCGCAACTGAGGAGACCCCATTTTGCATCCGCTTCCGTAACCCGAAAGAAGGCTCAGTGGTATTTGATGACAAGATCCGTGGTCGTATCGAATTCCAAAACACTGAATTGGATGACCTGATTATTCGTCGTACTGACGGCAGCCCGACTTATAACTTCTGTGTCGTTATTGATGACTGGGATATGGGTATTACCCAGGTTGTTCGTGGTGAAGACCACATCAACAACACGCCACGTCAAATCAACATTTACAAGGCACTGAACGCACCTGTACCAGAATTTGCGCATTGCTCAATGATTCTGGGTGATGACGGTGCAAAACTGTCCAAGCGCCATGGCGCCGTGAGTGTGATGCAGTACCGTGATGAAGGCTACCTGCCTCAGGCTCTGCTGAACTATCTGGTTCGTCTTGGTTGGTCACATGGTGACCAGGAAATCTTCTCTATGGAAGAGATGATTCAACTGTTTAGCCTGGAGTCAGTCAGCAAGTCTGCTTCGGCGTTCAACACAGACAAGCTGCTGTGGTTAAACAACCACTACATCAAGTCATCTGAGCCAGAGTATGTTGCTAAGTATCTGCAATGGCACCTTGATGCCAAAGATATCAGTACTGAAAATGGTCCAGCGATTGCTGATGTCATCAAACTGGTTGGTGAACGTTGCAACACCTTGGTAGAACTCGCCGAGCAAAGCCGTTACTTCTACCAGGACTTTGAAGCATTCGATGCTGATGCGGCGAAAAAACACCTGCGTCCAGTCGCGAAGGAAGCGTTGGAACTGGCACTTTCTAAGCTTGAAGCATTGCAAGAATGGAATACTGAGAATCTGCACACTGTGATTGCCGATACTTGTACTGAGCTTGAGCTGGGTATGGGTAAAGTTGGCATGCCACTGCGAGTGGCGGTGACAGGTCAAGGTCAGTCACCGTCTGTTGATGCGGTTATGAACCTGATTGGTAAACCACGTGTTCTGGCGCGTCTTGGTAAAGCAATTGCCTTTATTAATGAAAGAGCAGCTCAGTAACAACTGCTAGGCTAGCTCTGAGAAAAACCCGCTTTACGCCGGGTTTTTTGTATCTGTACATTTGTTCTTCAGGTTTGTGCCGCATAAAAATGCGAATTGGATCAAGTTGACGATATTGATGATTCCTGGTTCGGGCTGTGTATTTTTACTTTTCCCCTCTCTAGTGCAATCCAGATCACGTTCACTCTGTTACATCTAAATTCCAATCGGTTTTAGAAATTCTTTATTTTATTAAGTTGCTGTATTTAAAGGATAAATAATGTTTTATCTTTTAATTTTGAACCAATTCAAACTTCATTCAGCCAGAGATTTTTTTTATCGATACGAATTAAGCTTCTCCCCGTTGATAAATCACATCAATAAAAATACCGGTGACGTTTGCATTTTGGCGGCCAACTAAAGGCAAACGGACTCTCCATCGGATTTAGTAATCTTTAAGGAGTTTTCCATGGAAATGACTTTCAAACGTTCTCTACTGGGTCTGGCTGTTGCAGCAGCTGCAATGTCTGGCTCAGCAAACGCGGCAATTGATCTGCACGGCGAAGCGGTGCAACTGTACGGTCAAGCTGCAGGTTTCATGCACATCGTTAACCCAGAAGTAGGTGACGGTGCAGCACAAGCAGTAATCGAATCACGCGTTGGTTTCAAAGGCCGCGTAGCATACGATGAAATCGGTCCAGACTTCATTTGGCAAATCGAAAGTGGTGACGCGAACGGCACTGACTACGGTACTTTCGGTATGCGTGACACCTTCCTGGGCTTTGATTTCGAAGGCGTAGGTTCATTCAAATACGGTCGTCAGCTGATCGCTGC
Organism: Enterovibrio sp. JCM 19048; assembly: GCA_001310415.1. Taxonomy (GTDB): domain Bacteria; phylum Pseudomonadota; class Gammaproteobacteria; order Enterobacterales; family Vibrionaceae; genus Enterovibrio; species Enterovibrio paralichthyis. The sequence continues at coordinate 36,182 of BAXE01000008.1, forward strand.
TTACAACTATGTTGACTGGCCACACTCAAACCCAGGTCTGGGTAACGTGTTCGACTGGCACAACGCTATCGGCGCTAACTACGAATCACGTGCAAACAACGTATTCCGTTTTGACTCAGCTAACTTCGGTGGTTTCAACTTCCAAGCTACTCTGAGCGGCATGGGTTCAACGACTGATGCAATGGTTGGAAGTATCGCAGCTTCTTACTCTCAGGACATGTTCAGTGTTCACGCTGGTTACTACAACCAAGCTGACTACATGGAAGGCACTGAGAAGAAAGGCGACGAGTCTTACACCATCGTGGGTGGTAGCATGTTCCTGGGTGACGTAACCCTGACTGCTGCATACAAGATGATGGAAAACGGCCGTACTGGCGATGACCAAGATGCATACTCTGCAACTGCACAGTACGTAATCGACGGTACCTGGGTTCTGAAAGCTGGCTATGCTGCAACTTCTGAATCTAAACTGGGCACAAACGATGATTCACAAGCAATCACCGGTCGCCTGGGCTACCTGCTGCCAAGCACCTACCTGTTCCTGGACGTTCGTTCATACGACTACAACGGTTCAGACGACTCAGCTGACGGTACTAACGTCCTGATCGGTGCTGAGTACTACTTCTAATCTCATTAGAACGTTGTCTTATCTCCATAAACGGGCCCTTGTGGCCCGTTTTCTTTTTTTACAAAAACAAGCAATCAATTAAGCAGAACGCAGAAAACAGATAGGGAATGTCCGTAGGAGACTGATTGACAGTGTGTCGATTGGATTTACTGGGGTAACTAAGAAAGAAATGGCGCTCCCACAGGGACTCGAACCCCGATCGGTCGCTTAGGAGGCGACTGCTCTATCCTGTTGAGCTATGAGAGCGACGGTGCCACTGCGATTGAGCAGCACCGGATTGATAGTATACAGAAACATGCCTGAAGGTTAAGGCTTTGAATCGGTTACTGAGTGTGTTTGGTCACCAAATCACCAATTTGAACACTGGCTCCCAATTCAACAGGTGATACATCAATCTCTGAAGAGCTTTCATACACCCGGGTGACTTTCATCGTAATGTTGCTCTTTTTAAACTGACTGCGGTTCACACCATACTGGTCGGTAAACGAAGCGTTGTGCCAAAGTGCCAGTTCATCGCCGTATTTCACACCGTGGATCCTTCCGGCATTAATTTGCCCCATGTCACCGTTGATGGAGATAACTTCCGGTGTTGTCGCGCGGCAAGCCAGGTTGCTTTCCAAATCCAACAAGATATTTCGGCTGACACGTTGTGCCATTTCCCCGTAAGGCGACGTCCAGAAACGAGCAGTCTTGGTATCTACCTTACTGTTTCTTTCGAATGGCCATGCGGCGATATCGCGGTAGATATTCTGATAGATCACCTCGCCGGATTTGCCATCCATCACATCGATAGAGAGTGCAAGCTGTCGGTTAGTCTGCTCTTTTTTAAGCAGTCCCGGGTCGTCTATCGTGGCACTCATATCCGTAATTGAACCCGCGAGAAGATATTGTGCGCCGGTATCTTCCGCCACCATGGTGGCCATATCAGGCTGGGTAGGGGAAATTTCGTACGGGGTAATCCCTTGAACGACAAAGCTCTGCGCCTGGGTTTCAAACTGGCGTTGCAGTAAAACGGTAAAGTCATCCCCAAACTGGAACACGCCACCGAGCGCCGCATGCTGAGGCGTCACGATATCGAACCGGCTCAGCACCAAACCTTTTTTGTACTGGTTTTTGTGGCAAGCATTTGCCGTCGGGTAGATATCGATACGCACCGTCAATTTCATGGCGCCACCTTTTTGTTCCGTGTTGATCACCTGAATCTGACGGATCTCATCACCACTGAACTGGTAGTCGTCCCTGACTTCTTTTAGGTAGGGACGGATGGTGGCAAGGCCGGCAATATCTGCACCGGAAAAGCGTAAAGCTTGGTAGATAGCATCTTCCAGTGCACGTTCCCTAGCCTGGTTTTTACTTTCCAAAACTGTACTGACCCAGTGACCTCATACCAGGCGGCGCTTGCTGTCAGCGGTGTCAGAGCCATAGAGGCAAGCACGAGAGGGCTCAGAAAACTTTTGCGCATAACCTTAATTCCAATAGTGGGTATAAAAATTGCTAGACCAGATTAAATCGCGGCAAAAGCGGCAATGTGGTTAGCAAGCGTTGCGAGAATATAGCCACAACAATGCAAATAGTGTTCCCAAAAAGTAGGGGCGAAAAATGGACCAAGAGGTCGCCAGAATTGGCAGCGCTGAACCGTCCGTTAACGTGTCCGGAGCCAGACGACAATGAAAAACTGGATAGTGATATTACTGAGTCTAGCAACCGTTTCTTGTGCTTATAACCCGATCTATAACGCAAGGAGCCGTATGCGGGGAGCGAGTTCCTGTTGCAGCAAACCCCAAAGCACACTTTGGACTATTTTCTGGATGGTATGGCCAGCGAGTTGTTGGAAACCAACAATTATCTGACGGCCAGAACCCCCATGGCGGTTGTTTCATTTGTTGATGTCGAGGAGATGGATGAAACCAACTGGCTTGGCAATTCAGTGACCGAAGGGATGATTTACCAGATGCAGCGCCGCGGATTCACTGTGATTGATTTTAAAAACACAGGCACCATCCGTGTGACAAAAGAAGGGGATTTCTCCCTGAGCCGCGACTGGAAAGAGCTGCATCCAGAACAACAGATTGATTACGTGTTGACAGGTACCATGCTGCGTCAGGGCGGCGGTGTATTGGTTAACGCCAGAATTGTCGGTATGCGTTCACGGGTGGTGGTCGCCTCGGCACAGGGCTTTTTGCCCGCAGATCGCATTGGGCGCGATATTGATACGCTCAGAAAAGTACGTATAGAAGACGGTGTGATCATTCGCGGCGACAAGCGCAAGCACACCTCAGATACCATCATGTTGAAACCTTAATATGGACATCACGATGAAAAAATGGCTTTCAATGGCAGTAATTTTGTTGCTCACCGCGTGCCAGCCAATTACCCAGATCCGCTCTGAAGACATGGTGACGGCAGTTGGTACAGCATCCATCAGTCGCAACGTGGCGAAACGTTGGAAGAAAAGCAGTTCCGTGCCATGCGCGCCTCCAAACTGGAAGCGTACAAAGAACTGTCTGAGCAGATTTACGGGATCCGGGTCAGTGGATTAACCAAGTGGATGATCAGCAACTGGGGCAGGATCGCACCCACGGGGCAGTAGACGGTATCATCCGGGCGGCAGAAGTTGTCGCCAGCTATAAAGTCGGCGACAGCTACGTAACTGAGCTGCAGCTTAACCTTCGAAAAATGAAAGAAATGGCTCAATACGGTGAGTCTCACCACGTTCCAAGAAACGACGCCATTATTTTCTAATCCCCAAAAATAAAACGCAGCCTGGGCTGCGTTTTATTTGAATTCTATTGTGTCAACCAGAAACAAATCAGGCTTTGACGTTTGTGCCCAAAGTGCGGCTTCCTGAGGCCTGACCTTCACTGTCATAGGTCATTTCACTTTTTCCTGTCGCTTCCTGGAACAGGTTGCGAAGCTTGTGCATGCTCAAATGGGCACGCTGCAATACCACGCCGTTGGCTTCATTAAGCTGCTGGCATTTCTCTAATTCGGTTTTTATTGCCTGTATGGCTGCTTTTGTATCGTCAGAAGGGGCTTGGATTTCAGGACAGCGGGCGAGTTTGGCGTCTCGCAACTGAATGGCTTGGATTAGGTTAAGCTTTTGCTTAGCGCATGCTTCGATGGCAGAAGCCTTGCGTGACGCGATAGCGTCCGTTTCGCTTTCCAAAAGCGAAAACAACGCTGCGATATCATCGGCCTGTTGCTGTAAAAGTGCGTCAAATGACAAAGGTTGGTCAGTCATGGCCTTTTACTATAAACCGCGCAGCTCATCTTCATGCTTGATGATATTTGCTGCTAATCGATCAGCATCCACTTTGTAGGAGCCGTTGGCGATCGCCGCCTTGATAGCTGCAACTTTGGCGCTGTCGAAATGTGCTTCGCTCGCCATTTGCTGGTTTAGAGCACCTATCGCTTTGCTTTCATCGCTCATAGAAAATGCATCGCCGCGATGGTTGCGTACTTCACCGGCACCACTGGTTTCTGCAGAGGTCTGCTGTGTTTTGTTGTGATTGCTTCTGTTCGTGTTTAACGGCTGACCAGAACGCAAATGATCGATACTTGCCATAATTAAGCCTTATTTCTGTCCGAACCTTCTGTTGCTCACAGTATCGGCCACACTTCTATGAACTTTAGCACTGAATTGAATAATTTTAGAATTTTACAACCACTTGACCGACAGAGGTGATTGTACCATCGACAATTCTGTTCGATTTGCTGTTGCGGACTTTAATTTGTTCACCGAGAGCACCGTCACTTAAAGCTGTGCCTTTTGCAATAATATTCAAGCCGTTACCAGTGGCTGTGATCACCACCTCATCATTGCGGCAGACCATACAGATGTCATTTCCGTTAATGGGCTCACCAATCCCGACAGCACGCTTAACCCGAGCGCCAATAAGGGTGGAATTGTCGGTATAAACCTGACCACGCTGGAAGCGCGCATCAACCAATTGAACGATAAGATCATCGCCAGCCAGGGTAATTCCCCGATCGAGTGGGCGTTTGGCAACCACGACAGGAGTAAGCAAGCGGATCTGCACAGGTACATAAACTTGCCAGTTGTCCTCTTCGCAGCTCACCATCACAGTGACACTTTTATTCAGGGTCTGGCGGCCGGGTACGTCGACGTTCAATGGTGAGGGGCAGTCAGACAGTTGCAGGCGGCTGTCGAGATTTCCCGGAACCACTTGAAGTTCACCGTATTCAGGGGGTGAGATAAGGCTTTCTACATGTTGCTTTGCAGCTTCTTTTACAGCTTCAAGTTGACTTGTTGGAGCAGCGGCTATAATTGAGCTAAAGCTACAAAGAAATGTGCCGATAAAGAGCCAGGCTAATCGCTGATAACACATATGTCACAAATCTGGTTAGTGTGGTGAATTTAGCTGCAGTCTCCCTACAATTCGCGTGCCAACATAAGCATGCGGTCTAGGCGCTCGCTGCAATACGATAACAAAAACAGGGCAATATGGAGTTTATCTTATGTCGGGGATTCTTGATACGGTCAATCAACGCACCCAATTGGTGGGGCAAAACCGCCTCGAGTTGTTGACCTTTCGTTTAATGCGTAACCAGCGTTACGGCATTAACGTGTTTAAAGTAAAAGAAGTACTCCAGTGTCCAAAACTGACCTCGATGCCTAATTTGCACCCACTGGTGAAAGGTGTGGCGCATATTCGAGGGCAAACAATTTCCGTTATTGACATGAGCCTTGCTACTGGCGGCCTGCCAATCACCGACCCTGAAAACCGCTTTATTATCATTTCTGAATTTAACCGCTCAACGCAGGGATTTCTGGTTGGATCGGTTGAACGCATTGTGAATATGCACTGGGAAGCGATTTTGCCGCCTCCAAGTGGCACGGGCAGCTCCAACTACCTGACAGCTGTGACCGAAATCGAGGGCGAGCTGGTTGAGATTCTGGATGTGGAAAAAATCCTCAACGAAATCTCGCCGGTGAACGAACAAATCAGTGAAGAAGTGTTGTCTGAAAAACCTGTGTTTGAAGAAGGCAGCAATGCACCGACCAAAGTGTTGGTGGCTGATGACTCAAGCGTGGCACGCCGTCAGGTTAAACGTGCAGTTGAAACGATCGGTTATGAAGTGTTGCTGGCAAATGATGGTCAGGACGCCTTGAACCAGCTCAAAGCCATGGCCAAAGAAGGCAGTATTTACGAGCAGTTGGCGCTGGTTATTTCTGATATTGAAATGCCAGAGATGGACGGTTACACGTTAACCACTGAAATCAAAAAAGATGCGAACCTCAAAGATCTTCATGTAGTATTGCACTCCTGCTGAGTGGCGTATTTAACGAAGCCATGGTTAAGCGAGTCGGGGCGGACGCTTCATTCCTAAGTTTGACCCAGATGAGTTGAGCGGCGCGGTTATTCAAGCGGTTAAAGGTCAAGATACGAATCAATGACGAATATAGCGATAACAGACCAAGAGTATCGTGATTTCTGTAAATATCTCGAAGGTAAATGTGGCATCGTTCTCGGTGACAGTAAGCAGTATCTGGTACGAAGCCGACTCAGCCTCTGATCAGTCGATTCAAATTGGCTTCTATGTCGGAACTGTTCCAATTGGTTCTGACAAACCGTAACCGAGAGTTGGCGGTAGCGGCCATTGATGCGATGACAACCAATGAAACGCTTTGGTTTCGAGATGCTTACCCGTTTGAAGTGCTCGCCAACAAACTGTTGCCTGAAGTGGCAGAAAGCCGCCGTCCAATCAAGATTTGGTCGGCAGCCAGCTCATCAGGCAAGAGCCTTTTTCGATTGCGATGACGATTCAGGAAGTGCAGAGCAAAAAGCCTGGCTTGCTGAGCAACGTTCAAATCACAGCAACGGATATTTCTTCATCCATGCTCGAGCACTGCCGGGCCGGGGTTTATGACAATCTGGCATTAAGCCGAGGTTTGTCCCCTGAGCGCAGACGCCAGTTTTTCGAGGATGCAGGAGATGGCCGAATGAAGGTGAAAGAGCCGCTTAAACGCATGGTGACGTTCAAGCCTCAAAACCTGATGGAAAGCTACAGCATGCTGGGTAAGTTCGACATCATCTTCTGCCGGAACGTACTGATTTACTTCTCGCCGGATATGAAATCTCAGGTGCTGAACCAGATGGCGGGCAGCTTGAACCTGGTGGCTACTTGCTGTTGGGGGCGTCAGAGTCACTGACAGGTTTGACCGACAGGTTTGAGATGATCCGTTGTAACCCTGGCATCATCTACAAGCTCAAATAGAATTATCCCTTAATTGATTGAAAGCGGCACAAAGTTTGCCGCTTTTTTCTTGCCCGTTTTTCACCTTCTCTCTCTACCTCTTTATTAATCTGCTGTTTATAAAGAAAAATTTCTTATTTGTTCCTCCGTGCTTAAAGTTGGCACCTAATTTGCAAAATTTCCGGTAAGAAAGTTTTGGAGGTGCCGTATGGCGATATCATTCGACAAAGCGCTGGGCGTTCATCAACACACGGTCGGTGTGCGTGCTCAACGGGCGGAAACGCTGGCGAGCAACCTGGCTAACGCCAATACACCAGGCTACAAAGCGCAGGATCTTGATTTCGAACGAGCCTTACAAGCGGCAACTTCCGGGGCAAACTTTGGCCTGAGCCGAACTAACGAGCGGCATATCCCTGCCTCCTCGCAAGTCAGCGGCCAAAAAATGTATCGCATTCCAAACCAGCCTGATACTGGTGATGGCAATACCGTAGATTCACAGGTTGAACGTAACCTGTTTATGCAAAATGCCCTCGAATATCAGGCGTCATTGGATTTCCTTGGATCCAAGTTCAAAAACATGTCCAAGGCACTGAAAGGGGAATAATGATGAGTCTTTTTAATGTGTTCAATGTGACCGGTTCTGCCATGAGTGCAGAGTCAGTCCGACTCAACACCACATCCAGTAACTTGGCGAACGCGAACTCGGTCAGCAGCTCAGCGGCTGAAACCTACAAAGCGCGCCATCCGGTATTTGCCGCCGAGCTGAACAAGTATTCAGCCGAGCAAGGCAGCAGCGTGCCGGTACGTGTCGCGGGCATTGTGGAAAGCCAAAAGCCGTTGCGTGCGGAATACAACCCCGAACATCCAATGGCGAATGCTGAAGCTATATTTTCAAGCCCAATGTGAACGTGATGGAAGAGATGGCAAATATGATCTCGGCATCCCGTTCGTATCAAACCAACGTAGAAGTGGCAGAAGCGAGCAAGCAAATGCTGATGCGCACACTACAGATGGGCAATTAAGGTAGGAGTGAGGCAACATGAATCCTATTGACGGTGCAGGCGGAGCAGGAAGCTATATCGACCAACTGAAGGCGTTGCAGGAAAAGCAGCGTGCAGAACGTGGTGATACCGGCGAAAAAGTCACTGGCCAAACCGACCTTAATCAAGAAGATTTCCTGTCACTGCTGACCAAGCAGTTGGCAAACCAGGACCCGTTCAAACCGGTCGACAACGAGCAGATGATCGCGCAAATGGCATCGTTCGCTACCGTTGACGGCATCGGCAAGATGAACGAGCAATTTGGCTCGCTGAACGCGGCAATGACTTCCAGCCAGGCGCTACAAGCTTCTTCACTGGTCGGTCAGGACGTGTTGGTTCCGGGTAATGAAGGCTTTAAAACTGCCGAAGGTGGCATTGCCGGTATGGTGAAACTGCCACAGGCACTGAACGACGTAATTGTGCGCGTTCAGAGTGAGACAGGTGAGCTGTTGCGATCATTCAGTCTTGGCGCGATGTCCCCGGGTGACCACCGTGTTGAATGGGACGGCAAAGACGACAACGGCAATCCACTGCCGCAAGGCAACTACAACATTAACGTAAGTGGCAACATTGACGGTAAATCTCAGGATCTTGAGCTTTCTACCTATGCCAACGTAAACAGTGTTCTGTTGGGGAATGGTGACGGCAACGTGATGCTAAACATCGCGGGTTACGCTTCTCCGGTCAAACTCTCTGAAGTGCTGGAAGTGGGTAAATCCAATCTCAGCAACGTGAGCAAGAGCTAAAAGGACAGAGGAGTTCCAGCAATGGCTTTGAATATCGCACTGAGTGCCTGGCGGCAGCTCAAAAAGACATGAACACCACCAGTAACAACATTGCAAACGCCAACACCTTTGGTTTTAAGGAATCGCGTGCTGAGTTTGGTGATGTGTATTCAGCGTCGATCTTCTCGAACGCAAAAACCACAACCGGTAGCGGTGTACAAACCTCTATCGTGGCTCAGCAGTTCCACGAAGGTTCGAGCATCTATACCAATAACCCGTTGGATTTGCGTATCAGTGGTAACGGTTACTTCGCGGTCGCGAACGACAAGCTGGCAACGCAGGATAACTTCCTGACCCGTAACGGCGCGTTCCACCTCGATAAAAACAACAACATCGTTAACTCTGAAGGCCAGTTCCTTTTGGGCTACAACGTAGATAATGAAACCCTACAGGTGGGATCGTTCGAGCCAAAAGCGCTGAACGTACCGGATCAATTCGGTCAGCCACGTGCGTCAGAAAACGTAGAAGTGGGCCTGAACCTGCCAGCGGGCGGTGATGAAAAAGACCCAGCGTTGTTTAATCCTGAAGATCCGGATACCTATAACAAAGCAACATCGGCCACTATCTTCGATTCACTGGGCCAGCCATACAAACTGACCACTTACTATGTGAAAGACAACACCACGCCAAACAAATGGGCGGTGTACTACACGGCGACCGATCCAACAGGTGAAAAACCACTGAGCCTGGCGGCCGGTGAGTTTACCAACGCCGCAGGCCAGGTGGGTCACTCTATCCAGTTCAATGCCGATGGCTCACTGGATTCTATCAACGGCGGCAACCCAATCCAGACCGTGGAGTTTGGCCCGAACGGTGCTGGCCTTGAAATGAATGGCGCGGACGGTGCACAGGCATTGACCATCAATTTCGATGAGCCAACGCAATACGCATCACCATTTGAAATGCGTAAGTTTACGGAAGATGGTGCAACGACCGGTTACCTGGCTAAAGTGGATATCGACCCGAAAGGTACCATTATGGCGACCTACAGTAACGGTGAGAACGTTGCCTTGGGCCGTGTTGCCATGGTTCGTGTGTCTAACCAGCAAGGTATGTCGCAAGCGGGTAATACCCAGTGGAAAGTGACACAGCAATCCGGTGAAGCGGTTTGGGGTGAAGCAATGCTGGGCGCATTCGGTAAGATCAAAAGCGGTACTATCGAGCAATCCAACATCGACATGACCCAGGAGTTGGTGGATTTGATCACCGCCCAGCGTAACTTCCAGGCTAACTCCCGTTCACTGGAAGTCGGCAACCAGATGCAACAGACTATCCTGCAGATCCGTTAATTGCGTTTCCGCATTGTTTGCCGCCCGTTCAGTGGGCGGCAAATCTTTTCCCGCTCATCCGCTATCTCCGCATTTATGATTGGTCAAATAACAGCCTAACCCATTGTAACTACTCGATCTTATTAATTGGCATTCTTCTTGCTTTATGTCTGTCATAAGCGACAGGAGAACGTCTAAATGGATCGCGCATTATTCCTCGCCATGAGTGGCGCCAAACAAGATATGCAAGCTATGCAATTGCGGGCCAACAACCTCGCAAACGCCAGCACTACCGGCTTCCGCTCTGATTTGGAGCAAGCACGTGCTATGCAGGCATACGGTGAAGGTTTGCCAACCCGCGTGTTCAATATGACAGAGCGCCCGGGGTACAGCTTTGCACAAGGCTCCACCATTACCACCGGTCGCGAGTTGGATGTGGCGATCAAAGGTGACGGTTGGCTGGCGGTGTTGGATGGTACCGGTCAGGAAGGGTATACCCGCGTGGGTAACCTGAAAGTTGACCAGACCGGCATGCTGCAAAATGGCCATGGACACGTGATCCTCGGTGAACGTGACGCACCGATTATTCTCCCGCTACCTGTATCCAAGATTGAAATCGGTACCGATGGCACAGTGTCTGTTCTCCCACAGGGCGCGCCACCGGATGCGATGGAACAGATTGACCGCATCAAACTGGTTCGTCCGGACAATGGTGCCCTGTTCAAAGATAAAAATGGCGTGTTCAAACCGATCAATCCGGCCGCAACCTATGCCGCGGACGCAGGCGTATCCCTGCTGACCGGCGCGCTGGAAGGCAGTAACGTCAACCCAATCAGTGAGATGACAGGACTTATTGACCTGCAACGTCACTTTGAAATGCAAGTAAAACTCATGAAATCAGCAGAGGAAATGGATCAGGCGTCCACCTCTTTGCTGCGCATGGGTTAATATGGAGAGGGAATCAGTATGCATCCTGCACTTTGGGTGAGTAAAACCGGTCTAGACGCACAACAGACCAATATTTCCACCATCTCGAACAACCTGGCAAACGCCTCCACGGTGGGCTTTAAAAAGTCACGCGCGGTGTTTGAAGACCTGTTCTACCAGAACATCAACCAGCCGGGCGGTCAGTCATCGCAGAACACTGAACTGCCGAGTGGTCTGATGCTGGGCGCAGGTTCCAAAGTGGTGGCAACGCAGCGCGTTCACACCAATGGTAATGCCCAGACCACCAACAACGCGCTTGATCTGATGATCGAAGGCGATGGTTTCTTCCAGGTGCTGCTGCCAGACGGCAACATCGGTTACCAACGCAACGGCCAGTTTACCCTGAACAATGAAGGCGTGTTGGTGACAACGGGAGCGGGCTATCCGCTGGAGCCGGAAATTGTTGTGCCACCTGATGCAATTCAGGTGACCATCGGTACCGATGGTGAAGTCTCTGCAAGGCTGCGTGGCCAGACGGCCAATGCGGTACTGGGTCAGATCACCACGGTTGATTTCATCAACCCGGGCGGCCTTGAGCCTATCGGGCAAAACCTTTACCTGCCAACCGGTGCGAGCGGAGACCCTCAAGAAGGTGTGCCAGGGCTCGATGGTTTGGGCAGTATCCGCCAATCAATGCTGGAATCGTCAAACGTTAACGTCACAGAAGAGCTGGTTAACATGATTGAAGCCCAAAGGGTTTATGAAATGAACTCTAAGGTGATTTCATCTGTCGACCAAATGTTGAGCTACGTGAACCAGCAGCTCTAAAGGAGTAAAGCGCAGATGAAGAAGTTACTGATCACCAGCCTTTTGCTGGCCACTGTGTCGGGGTGCAGCGCACTGAACCCAGAAGCCCTGTTGGCGCAGAATGACATTGTGCAAGGTACGACAGACACCGATGCGGTGGAAGGTACCAAACAACCGGAAGGGGAAGGGCTGGTCGGTTTGCTTCGTCAGCGCGAAGATCCGGTTGCCGGTGACCCAAGCTGGGCGCCATTGCTGCCAGCACGTCAGCCAGAGCATTATGCAACGGCCACGGGTTCACTGTTCAATGTTGGGCAGGCACAGAACCTGTATGACGATACCAAGCCTCGCGGCATTGGCGATATCGTCACCGTGATGCTGGAAGAAAAACCCAGGCGAAAAAAAGCGCCAGCAGCGACGCGGCTAAATCAAGCGATCTCAGTATGGACCGCTTGAGCTGGGCGGTCAGGAAGTGACCATTGGCGAGCGTAACCTTTCTTACGCGGCAAGCCATGACAACTCCACCAGCGGCTCAACCAGTGCAGATCAGAGCAACAGCATCAGTGGTTCGATCTCTGTTGAAGTGATTGATGTGATGGCTAACGGTAACCTGATGATCCGTGGCGAAAAATGGCTGACACTTAACACCGGCGACGAATATATCCGCCTGAGCGGCACCATCCGCCCGGATGATATCAGCCCGGAAAACACCATTGCCTCAACCCGCATTTCCAACGCACGCATCCAGTATTCCGGTACCGGAGATCGTCAGGATACGCAGGATCAGGGATGGTTGGCACGATTCTTTAATGTCGTCCTGTAATACGTAGATACGTTGTCGGAGATTTGACGTGAAGCATTGGCTGAAGCTTTTATTAGTAACTGTATTGGTAAGCCCGTTGGCGCAGGCGGCACGCATTAAAGACGTGTCCGAAGTGGCCGGGGTTCGTAGCAACCAACTCGTGGGTTACGGACTGGTCGTCGGTCTTGCCGGTACCGGTGAGAGCACACCTTTTACCGATCAGAGCTTTAATGCCATGCTGCGCAATTTCGGCATTCAATTGCCGCCGGGCACCAAGCCAAAAACCAAAAACGTTGCCGCCGTTGCCGTCAGTGCAGAGCTACCCGCCTTCTCTAAACAGGGTCAGAAAATTGACGTTACTGTGTCATCTATCGGTTCGGCAAAAAGCCTCCGTGGTGGCACACTGGTGCAGACCTTCCTTAAAGGCCTGGATGGCAAAACCTATGCTGTGGCGCAGGGCAACCTGATTGTCGGTGGCTTCAGTGCGGAAGGGGCTGACGGATCTTCCATTGTCGGCAACACGCCAACCGTTGGGCGCATTACCGACGGGGCCACGGTTGAACAGGAAGTACCCACCCCATTTGGCCGTGGCGACCATATTACCTTTAACCTGTTTGACTCCGATTTCACGACAGCGCAGCGCATGGCTGACTCCATCAACAGTTTCCTGGGGCCAAACACCGCGTCAGCAATGGATGCAACCTCGGTACGTGTCCGTGCACCGCGGGATTTGTCGCAGCGTGTCGCTTTCCTGTCGACGGTTGAAAACCTGGAATTCCACCAGCAGATGCGGCAGCAAAAATCATTGTAAATAGCCGTACCGGTACCATTGTCGTGGGTCAAAACGTGCGTTTGCGTCCTGCCGCCATCACCCACGGCGGCATGACGGTCACCATCAATGAAAACCTGCAGGTGAGCCAGCCAAATGCGCTTGCCGGTGGGGAAACCGTGGTGGTGCCGGACTCCGGGGTAGAAGTGAAAGAAGAAGATGGCCGTATGTTCCACTTCCAACCGGGTGTCACCCTGGATGATCTCGTCCGTGCCGTGAATGGCGTGGGGGCAGCTCCTTCAGATCTGATGGCAATTTTGCAGGCGCTCAAACAAGCGGCGCGATCGACGGCCAACTGATAGTGATTTAAGCCATGAAAGCACCTTTAGACACAGGTTTTATTCATGACCTCAGCCAACTGGACGTACTGCGCCAAAAAGCGGCAAACGGCGAGCAGTCAGACGATGCGCTGAAAGCGGCAGCCGAGCAGTTTGAAGCCCTGTTTACCCAGATGCTGTTCAAGTCCATGCGTCAGGCGAACGAAGCATTCGAGTCTGATCTTGTCGATAACCGCACCTCAAAGTTTTACGAACAGATGGCCGATGAACAACTGGCGAGCGCCTTGTCCCGGGAAGGCTCGCTTGGGCTGGCAGATTTGATTGTCCAGCAGTTCAAAGGCTCGATGATCAGCGAACCGATGGATGTGGGTGCCAACAGTGCCAGTGACCGCATTCGCCTTCAGCCAACTCAGCCGAGTGCGCCTCTGTCACCGGAAGCCGATGCGTTGAAAGCGCAAATCCCGGTATTGGGTGATGACGTGGTTATCCCAAGTGCCCATATGCTGGCGCAGCAAAATGCCACGCCCGCGCCAAAAGCGGACAAACCTTTTGAATCACCGGATGACTTTGTTTCCCGTTTAACGCCCTATGCGAAAAAAGCGGCGCGTATGCTGGGAACCGATCCGGCATTGTTGATTGCGCAGGCGGCTCTGGAAACCGGCTGGGGTAAAAAGGTGATCGCCAACGCCCGCGGCTCGAGCAACAACCTGTTTAATATCAAAGCTGATCCCCGTTGGAATGGTGGCAAAGTCGCTACCCAGACCCTTGAATTTCACGATGATATTCCTGTGCAGGAAATGGCTTCGTTTCGCGCCTATGCTTCTTATGAGGACAGCTTTAACGACTATGTCAGCTTCCTGAACCGTAATCCGCGTTACGCAACAGCATTGCAGCAAAGCGCGCAGCCTGAGCAGTTTATCCGTGGTATTCACCAGGCAGGTTACGCAACGGATCCTCAATATTCCGATAAAGTACTCAGCGTATTTAATCGTGTAAAAGGCATGATGGAGCCTAAGCGGCCGCAGTGGCGGTGATGTCGCTGCTCGCTCTGTCTTTGAACAAGGGAAACCCGATGGCCGAGCAGCAACCCACACCGCAGCAACCCACACCGCAGCAACCCACACCGCAGCAACCCTCAGAGCCGCAAACCCAGCGCATTTCCAGTTTTGCCAACGGCTCTATTCACCGCGATCCCTTTATCCGGTCTTTTCTCGACAACACCCCAAAAGATGTCGCGGACTCATTTACCGATGCCCAACTGCTGCAGTTGAAGCTGATGTTCGGCACCCGTGCCAAAGCCCGTCATACCATTGATGTGCGTACCGTCTTGGGTGGCTTTGGCTGGAATTACTATCTGGTATTCCTGTTTGGCCGCAACCGCCGTGATTTAACCCGTGCAGAACAGAAAGCGGCGAATGCCAGCCGGATCCTGGTGATGTTGGCGGGAACCTTCGTGCTGTTTTCCATCGTCGTAACTTCGCTTTATCTGCTCAAATCCTTCCTGGGTATCGATGTGTTACCCAATTTCTCATTTGGGCTTTGGACCTGGCTGACCAGCTAGCGGCAGACCCGTAGCGGCAATCCCTTGCCTGTTGGTAAGAGAGATACCTTCAAAATGCGCAAATAAACAGCTATCTATATGAAATTTAGAGATTTAATTGTGTGGCACGATTCTTGAATTGTTCTGTGCAATAGATAATTTCGTAGGTTATGCGTTTCCGCATACGGAGGCAGAATGGGGTTTGATCTGCTGACGCTCGGTTCTCAGGGCGTTCTGACAGCACAGCGACAGCTGAATACAACGGGTCACAACATTTCGAATGTGAACACTGAAGGCTATAGCCGTCAGTCCGTTGAGCAGCGCGCGAATGACTCCGCCTATTGGTCGGCAAACCAATGGGGCGCCGGTGTGCATGCGGCCGCCGTACGCCGCAACTACGACAAATTTGCCACCAACGAATTCAACATCACCACCTCGGCACTGGCTCACGCCCAAACCCGCAACGGCCAGCTGACCCTGCTCGATGACATGATGTCCCACTCCGCCAAGAAAATTCCCGAGAACATGAACGAGTTCTATGGCGCGGTGAAAGGCTGGCAGACAGCCCGAGTGACATGGGCGCGCGCAAAGTGGTGCTGGAAAAATCCCGCCTCGTTGCCGCAGGCTCAACGACATTAATAACGTTCTGCAGACCCAGGAAGCAGATACCTCGGTCGAGATTGATGCCACGCTGCAACGTATGAATGATATCGGCCGTGAGATTGTCGATATCCACAAAGCGCTGCTGAAAAGTCAGGCGGTGGACAACGATCTGCTCGACCGTCACCAGCAACTTATCAACGAATTGTCTGAGTTCACTCAGGTCAGCGTAAACCAACGGGATGACGGTCTGTATAACGTCATTATCGGCAGTGGTCATACGCTGGTTTCCGGCCTGCATTCCAGTGAGCTGCAAACCGTGCCCGGCGTGCCGGATCACCAAAAACGCCGTTTGGCGCTGGTGGAAGGGAAGACGCTGAAGCCGATTGATAACAGTGATATCCGCGGCAAGCTCGGCGCCATGTTCGAATACCGTGACCAGACGCTGGCACAGGCGAGGGATGAAATTGGCCGTCTGGCGGCGGGCTTTGCCATGTCGATCAACGAGCTGCAGTCACAAGGTTATGACCTCAGCGGCAGGTGGGTGAGAATATCTACATTGACTTCAACAGCGATGACATTGCGGATGACCGCGTTGTCAAAGGCTCAGACTCCACTGCCGAGCTGAAGGTCTACATTGACGATCTTTCCAAACTGAAAATTGGTGATTACCAGCTTAAGTTTGATGGCAGCCAGTACACCATTATGGATCCGGAAAAGAATGCCGTGGCGGTCACGCCATCCGGTACGCCGCCATCCATCAATGTCGATGGCCTGCGCATTCAGGTGGATATCGGCCTTGCCGCCGGTGAGCGTGTGATTATCCGTCCGGTACGTCAGGCTGCCGGCCAGATTGGTGTGACCATGGAAGATCCCGCGAAGATTGCCGCGCAAAGTTATGTCAGCTCGAAATCTATTCTCACCGGACAGGGCGATCTGAAGGTGTTGCAGCAAGGTGCGCAGCAGGAATTTCAGGTCGCGATTTCGCCGGATGCTTCCCAATTCGCGGTGCTGGATATGAAAGGTAATATCCTCTTGGCGCCACAGGCCTATCCGCCATC
The DNA here is from genome assembly GCA_001310415.1 of Enterovibrio sp. JCM 19048. GTDB lineage: Bacteria > Pseudomonadota > Gammaproteobacteria > Enterobacterales > Vibrionaceae > Enterovibrio > Enterovibrio paralichthyis. The sequence goes on from BAXE01000008.1 coordinate 52,963, forward strand.
AACGCCGGTCACCGTAAACGGCACCATCTTTGAACTGAGCGGTGGCGCAGCGCCGGAAGATTTGTTTGCTGTCAGCCTGCTGCCCGCAGACGGGGAAAACGGCAACCTTATCCGTATGCAGCAACTGCAGACCCAAAAGTTGATGGACGGTGGCCGCTCCAGCCTGATTGATGTTTTCGAAGGGTTAAACACCGACCTTGGCGTGCAGAAGCTTCTTTCGCCCGCCTGGAAGATGTCAGCCGTGTTGAGCACGACGCAGCAGCAGGCCGTGTGGCGGAGATTTCGGGGGTGAACCTCGATGAAGAAGCGGCCAACATGATGAAATTCCAGCAAGCCTATATGGCGTCGTCGCGCATCATGACGGCAGCCAACGAAACCTTTGAAACCCTGCTGAATGCAACCCGATAAGGATCTGAGTGATGATTAGCCGTATTGCCAGTTTTCACAATTACCAGTCAGTGTCCAATGACCTGATGCGCCAGCAGGTGAAGTTGCAGGATAACCAGGATCAACTCGCCACAGGCAAACGAGTGTTGACGGCGGGGGATGACCCGGTGTCGTCTATCTATATCCAGAACTTCCGCCAGCAGGACAAACAACTCGACCAGTATGTCGACTCCATCACCCTGGCGCGTAACCGCCAGACCCGTGCCGAAATCGCGGTGGATGACGCTGAGCAGCTGGTTGACAGTGCCAAGCGCAAAACCATGGAAATGATCAACGGTTCGTTGTCTGAAGATGACCGCACTGCGCACAAACAGGATCTGAAAGGCCTGTACGACAACTTCATGAACCTGGTCAATGCCAAGGATGAGTCCGGCAATTTCCTGTTTTCCGGTACCCAGTCGAGCAAGCAACCGTTTTACCGTGATGGTGCTCTGAATGTGCGTTATGCCGGTGATAGTTATCATGCACGGCACAGGTAGCGCCGGCGGTTGAAGTACAGACCAGCGATCCGGGCGATCAGGTGTTTATGGAGATAGAAAACCCGTTTGGTGACTATCAGCCAGAGTACGATCTGCAAAGCGGCTCGCTGCTTTTGCTGGCGAATGCGCGCAACACTAACAACGCTGACAATTCTGAATATGCGGTGAGCTTCAGTGTGGATGGCAACGGCCAGACCATGTATGAACTGACACAGGATGGAAATGTGGTAAACAGCGGTGTGTACGACCCGCAAAACGGTGTGCAGTGGGGCACGGTGAGCATGAGCTTTGAGGGCGAAATGCTGGATGGCGACCGCATCGTCCTTGAGCGTCAGGGTACTTTCAATGTGTTTGATGCGTTTAAAAGGGGTATTGAGCTTTCCGATGAAAGCATTTTCAATGCGTCAGCCACCGCAGAGTTACATCAGGTAACCGAACAATTCGCTGCGGCCTTTAAACATCTCAACAAGGCACGCTCAGAAATCGGTACCCGCCTGACCACGCTCGACAGGCAGGAAAGCATGCACAAGGATTTCAAACTGGTGCTGAATCGCTCGCTCGGTACCATGGAAGATCTGGATTACTCGACGGCAGTGATCGACATGAACGAAAACCTGCTGGCACTGCAAGCCTCGCAAAAGGCGTTTTCCAAAGCCAAAGAGCTGACCCTGTTCAATTACGTGTAATCCCAATCGGTTCCTACTACCGATAGCCCAGGGCTCAGGAACGGGAACCGTCATCTTCCTACCCAAACAACTTCCTGAATTCGGTCGGTGTCATGCTCTTTGCCGACTTGAACTGGCGGTTAAAGTTCGACAGGTTGGTAAATCCTACCTTTTCCGCTACCACAGAAACCGGTTTATTTGACCGCACCAACAGTTCACAGGCCTTGCCGAGCCGGTAGTTCTTCACGTAGTCGATAAAACTGTCGGCAAAATGTTTCTCAAACATCCGGTAGACGGAACTCTCACTCATGTGCAGGTGCTTGCATATATCCTGAACAGAAATTTGCGCGTGATAATGCTCGGCGATAAACTGCTGCGCTTTTTCCAGCTTGTCGAGGATGGGCGTGTCTTTTGCCACGTAAAAACAATACGGGCGAGAGGTCAGCGTCTGCGCCGATTTGTCTTCACAAAGCAGCATAAGGATTTCCATCACCCTGACAAACTGGGCGACAGGTTTAAGCTGCGACGCGCCATTCATCAAAGGGTACAAGGCTTCAAACGTTGCTTTTGACAGCTTCAATCCTTTGTTGGCGCGTACCAACATGTCACTGACGGTAGACAATGCCGGCACGGTGACCACCAGGGACTGAATCCAAGACTGATCAAGCCAGAGCACATGTGAACTGCTGGGTTGCTCCCGCGTTGCCGTGGATGCGGATCGAGTAAGCATGTGCGGTAAGCCGGGGCCGGTCAGGTAGGCATAGCCGTGTGCAGCCTCTCCGACATAGTCATCAATGATGATTTTTCCCGCGGAAACATCATGCGGGTCAAAGTACAGCACCAGCTCAATTTCGTCGTGGTAATGCCAACCGCACGGCACGCCGATAGTTGGTTCTGTGCAGTGGTAGTCGGCAAAGTGCCAGCTCGGGCTGACCGCTTTTTGAACACGTTCAATGGTAGGTTTCATGGTGCCGCTTCATTGGATGATGGTTGTCGCTGAAACCATTTTTACCCAGCTTGTCAGTGAGTTGGAAGAAAATGAATGAATAGTATCAGCGGTTGCTTGATAGCTATCACACGGGATGCATATTTGTCCCTAAACTGCATCACAATTAAGAAATTTCCAAACGCGCCGGAGTCCGGCCGTCAGAGTAAGAACACAATCCTTGTGAGAAAAGACAAATGAAAAACTACGTTAGTTTTTTAACCAATAAAGCATCGCTTTGCTACTTGCTGGTCTGCCTGTTTGCAGGTCTTGGCGGCGGCTTTTTCTATCCATTATTAGGGATTTTTGTTGTCGATGGATTGCACGCGACACCACTCCAGATGGGTGTGTTTCTCGCGATTTCAATTTGCAGTGGTGTGATTGTTTCACAACGCATCGCCAAACTGTCTGATGTGGGCTGGGATCGACGCCAAATCATTTTGCTGTCTCAGAGCGCCTTTATTGTCGTGATGTCCCTGTTTATGGTGATACGCGATTATTACCTCGCGCTGGTGGTGATGATTTTCATCTCAAGCATCACAGCGGCATCCATGCCTCAGACCTTTGCCATTGGCCGAGAGTATGCGGATAAAAACCTGGGCGATAACAGCACGCTGTTTGTGTCGCTGATGCGCGCCATGATGTCCCTGTCATGGGTGATTGGCCCGCCGCTGGCGTTTATTTTGTACGATGCGTTTTGGCTTTAACGGGGCTTTCCTGTTTGCAGCGACAACCATGGCGATCTCTATCTGCATCGTTTGGAACATGTTTCCAGCGGCAAAAATCAAACAAGCCAGCGATGAGGGTGTGGCTGAGATCCGCCAGCCATGGCGTAAAATTCCGGGTGCACCGCTGTATCTTGGCGCGGTATTCATGTTGTTCTTTGCCAACAATATGTACGTGATGTCGCTGCCGTTGTATGTCACGAAGGAGCTTGAGTTGGCAGGGTCTGTGGCAGGCCAGTTACTGGGGTTGGCCGCTTTTGTTGAAATTCCTGTGATGGTGCTGGCCGGTCTCTGGGCGGCGAAGGTCGCGCCGCAGCGCCTGATGGTATTGAGCGCGGCATCCGCTTGCCTCTTTTATACCTTGCTGTTTAATGCCGATTCCCTGTGGCAAATGTACGCCCTGCAAATTTTGAACGGTATGGCCGTAGGTATCAGCGCGAGTCTGGGCATGGTGGTTATCCAGAACAAGATGCCAAACCAGATGGGCGTAGCAACCACGCTGTTTAACAACGCGATCATGATTGCCAGCCTGGCATCAAGTGTGACTGTGGGTGTGGTGGCAGAGCTGTACAACTACCATATGGTGATCCTCGCCATGCTGATGGCAGGGACTGGTGCGTTTTTCCTGCTGTTGCTCTCAGCGCGGGAAACAAGGAGTACGCCATGTTCTGCCAATCTGATGGCAGATGCGTAAAAGACAAAGGTCAGCGTTTGCTGACCTTTTTACATCTTGCTGCCAGACGTTAGATTGCCTGGATCTGGCGTGCGATGGTTTCCAGTAATGGGTATTTGTTTTCCAGCATAGGCGGGTAGAAGTAACCCAGCTCGGAATCGCTATAAAGCGTCTGTGGCTGGGTGAAATCTGACGTTTCTGTACCGGCAAAGAAGACATGACAAGGGGTGCCGACGGCGGTGGTCAGGCGGTGAACTGCGGTACCGGCAGTGACCACAGCGTCCAACGCTTTGATCACAGCGGCAGTGCCTTCAAAATCATCACGCAAATCCAAACCATTAAGCTGCACAATGCGCACGCCGGAAAGCTTTTCTATCTTATTCAGCTCTTTGCGGCAATCACCGTATTGCAGGTTTACAAACACAGTGTCCGGGCACTGCTTCACCAGATGCGCGGCTTCTTCAGCCACCAGATAGTGGATGTTCCGTGTTGCCGCCGCCAGGCCGCTTCGCCAGCAAATACCCACCAGGTTAGCTTCCGGGTTCGCTTTGCGAAGCGCTGCTACCTGTGACTGCCAGTGCGCCTCGGTTTCCTGCGCCAGCTTGATATACGGCGACTGGTAAATGTGGCGGCCAAAGTTGGCAAAGCAAATTCCGGCAAGGCTGCCACCGGCAACCCAGGCGGTAATGTCAGACAGGACAGAATCCGGTATATCAATGTCCTGGCCATGATCCCGTTTCACCGGCACCATCACCGCTTCCGGATACGCGCGGGAAAGGATGGCTTCCAGACGCGGATCGCAGGCAACATACACTTTTTTGGCATTCTCCAGCACCATTGCCAGATTGTGGAAATAGAGGATTTCATCCCCCACGCCCTGCTCAGGCATCACCAGTACTACATCGTCTTTCGGGCGTTCAAGGTTCCATTGTGGAACATTGCCGTTGTACTGCAGGCGGCGGTTACAGGTGATACCCAGTTCGTTGGCGCGGTAATAATTTTCCCATTCACCCAGGGTGCGGTAGACAAAGCTGATATTAAAGCCCGCTTCGATATCCTGCGGATGCTGGGCAATATACTCTTCCAGCAAGGCTTTCGACGTATTGGCTTCACCTTTGTACCAGAGCACTTCCGCTAAATACGTGGAAAGGCGCTGTTTGTTTTCAGGTGTTGCCACACGGGCAGCCTGCTGGATGTGCTTTTGACAGGCGGTAATGGCCGCCGGGGTAAAGTTGTGGCGCGCACGCAAAAGCTGAAAACTGGCGGTAGCGAGGCGGTTCAGCAAATCGGCATCTTCAGGGTGCTGTTTGATAAAGCCGCTTGCCTGACGGTAAGCCTCCAGCCAGTTTTGCTCCTTTTCAAAGCTCAGAACCAACAGACGGCAGAAGATCGCATCCTCTGGCCAGTGCTGCAGTCCAAACCGGGCATGGGTACGAGCAGCCGGGTAGTCATCAATTTTGATTGCGCTGTGGCTGAGCAGGACGACAGTCTCTTTATCTGAATTATCTTGCTCGAAAGCGCGCAACAAGTGCTGGCGTGCCAGCCCGTATTTTTCCTCACCCAGATAAATTTTTGCCAACCCCAGCAGGCTGCGGCACATCTCCCGCCACATTCATGACGGCATTAAACAAGAGCTTGGCCTGGTCGAGATTGCCGGTTGCCACCATTTGCCCTGCCAGTGAGAGGGTTTCCTCCACTTCCTGCTTCAGGGCGCTCTGTTTTTGTGTGGAAACGGCATCCATTTGCTTGGCAGTGCGACGACTTTCGCCGCGTTGCCCGGTCGCCGCGGTAAGTTGTTGCCGCAGAGCGAGAAGTTCTTGGTTGGTCGGGGCAACATCCAGCAAGGCATCAACAATTTCCAGCGCTTCTTTATTGGCGCCGTGTTGAGCCAGTAAATGAGCCTTATCAAATAAAATTGAGGCATCACCCGGTGATACCGACAGCGCGTGGTCGAGCTTTCTCAGCGCGGCTTGCCACTGTCCTTCCTCGCTGTCGAGAACGGCAAGTACCTGCAGTACAGGCACTGCATCCGGTGCATGGTTCAGGATTTGTTCGAATACTTCGCGGGCTTCACCTTTTTTCTGGTGTTGATAGAGCGAAACGCCATGCTCAAACGCCTGTTCCAGTGTCATTGCACTTTCATTGGTCTGGGTGGGATTGGTCATATCGGATCCGTGTGGTTGTGAACGCGAATTGTGCTTCTTTTATTTACTGTGTTGTTCAGCAAATACCGTGCCGAAAGGCGCGTCATTACTGGAAAAAACGCTTTCTCCCTGTTTCGGCGGCAAAAATCGACTCGCTTTATTTGTGAGTCACCACTCTTATTTATAGGATCTGGTGCTATGTTTATGAAGAGGCAATTAACGGGGCGGCAATTTGCCGATTTTCTTGAGGGAAAAATGAAAAATTTGCCGTTTTAGCGATCTCTCCCCGCTCTGTTTGTTTCTAACTTAATGAAAAATAAGACTTTCCAAAAATTGGCATGCAAATTGAATATGATTAGGCATGAGGTGGCATTTCTGAGATGGCACCGTTCCTGAAAACGAATTGAAGGCTGGTCCCGCTTAACAATCGGACTTTTTGTCGCGGGTAGGCTGTTTCGCAACAAACGCGAAAGTCAAAGGAGAGCAAAATGGGTGTAACAGTTAACACCAACGTGTCTGCGATGACTGCGCAGCGTTACCTGAATAAGTCGACAAATGAGCTGAATACGTCGATGGAACGCTTGTCGTCTGGTAGTCGGATCAACAGTGCGAAAGATGACGCCGCTGGTCTGCAGATCTCAAACCGACTCATTGCCCAAACGCGTGGTCTGGATGTTGCGATGCGTAATGCCAACGACGGCATTTCAATTGCACAAACCGCAGAAGGTGCGATGCAGGAATCGACCAACATTCTGCAACGTATGCGTGACCTGTCCCTGCAGTCAGCAAACGGTGCCAATGGCACGGAAGAGCGTAAAGCGATTCAGGAAGAGGTGGCAGCACTTCAGGACGAACTTAACCGTATTGCTGAAACGACAGCATTCGGCGGTCGCAGACTGTTGAACGGTTCATTCGGTGAAGCATCATTCCAAATCGGTGCGGACTCCGGTGAGGCAATTATCATGGGCCTGACCAGTATCCGTGCAGATGATTTCCGCATGGGCGGCACTGAGTTTGTGGCACTCAAAGCAAATCCGCGGGTTGGGAAGTGTCCGGCACAGCGGCAACGCTGACCATGAACTTCACAACCAAAGCGGGTAACACCATCAATATCTCTATCGACGCCAAAGCCGGTGACGATATCGAGGAAGTGGCGACCTTTATTAACGGTCAGTCTGACGAGATGGTGACGGCGTCTGTCGACGATAACGGCCAATTGCAGATCTTCGTTGCAGAAGAGAAGCTGCAGGGCAATGTCACCTTCGGTGGCGGCCTGGCAACGTCACTGGGCTTTGTGACCGGTGCGGGTGCAGCAGTCACTACACAGGACATTAACGTAAGTAATGTCGGTGGTGCGCAAATGGCGGTGGGTGTGATCGATTCTGCGATGCAGTATATCGACAGCCAGCGTGCAGATCTGGGTGCGAAGCAAAACCGACTCAGCCACACTATCAGCAACTTGTCGAACATCCAGGAAAACGTGTCTGCGTCTAACAGCCGCATCCGTGACACGGATTTTGCCAAGGAAACGACAGAGCTTACCAAAGGCCAAATCCTGCAACAGGCAAGTACCTCGATTCTGGCGCAGGCCAAGCAGCTGCCTCAAGCGGCACTCAACCTGCTTCAGTAACCGGTTACCCGGTATTAGAAAAAAGCGGCAATGGTTTGCCGCTTTTTTGCGTTCAATTTCAGGTGGTTATCATCTAGCCTCTCGTATTTCCCTGTCTTTTTTGCCGTTTTAATTTTCCGCTAATTCAATGCCTTGCCTCTATTCTCCCGAAATTTTTCATTTGCCTGCCTAAAGTTTTCCCCGTCGCGGGCGAAAACTACAGGTAGCACCATGATATTGCGCTGTTTCTCCCCGGATTCTGGGGTGTAAAAAAAATAGGAAAAAAGGTGTAAAGGTTTTTCCAAGCGTGCCGTTACATGGGTTGTGAGAGATTTAGAACTGGTTTTCCCTGGGTTGCTGGGCGGAAGCCGGACTTAGTACCAAAGGAGAATAGTTATGGCTATTACAGTAAACACTAACGTGCCTGCAATGACCGCTCAGCGCTACCTGAACAGCTCAACTGATTCGTTGAACGCGTCAATGGAACGTCTGTCTTCAGGCTTCCGTATTAACAGCGCGAAAGACGATGCAGCAGGCCTGCAAATTTCTAACCGCTTGATTGCACAAAGCCGTGGTCTGGACGTCGCAGTACGTAACGCCAACGACGGTATCTCCATGTCGCAAACCGCTGAAGGTGCGATGGAAGAATCAAGCAACATCCTGCAACGTATGCGTGACCTGTCGCTGCAATCTGCTAACGGTGCGAACGGTACCGAAGAGCGTAAAGCGATTCAGGAAGAAGTTGTTGCCCTGCAAGACGAACTGAACCGTATCGCAGAAACCACCTCTTTCGGTGGTGCAAAACTGCTGAACGGCACCTTCGGAACCAAAGCGTTCCAGATTGGTGCGGATGCCGGTGAAGCCGTGATGATGGACTTCAAAAACATCCGTGCTGACGAAGCAATGATGGGTGGTGCAACGTACAAAGCGACCGTTGCTGCATCTGTAGACATGGCTGCGTGGACCGCAACTGGCGGCGCTACCCTGACCATGAACATCACTAACGCCGACGGTTCAACTGCAACACTGAACATCGCAGCGAAAGCAGGCGACGACGTTGAAGAAATCGCGACCTACATCAACGGTAACGCAGACAGCAAAGTTTCTGCATCTGTGTCTGAAAACGGCGAGCTACAAATCGTTTCAGCATCAGGTTCAAGCGTTGCGTTCTCTGGTGCATTGGCAACTTCGCTGGGCATGGCAGGTGCAGCGAAAGTTGACGAAACTATCCAGAACGTGGACGTGAGCACCGTGGGTGGTTCTCAGAAAGCGGTTGGTCTTATCGATAACGCAATGCAGTACATCGATTCACACCGCGCAGAGCTGGGTGCGAAGCAAAACCGTCTGAGCCACGCGATTGCGAACCTGGACAACATCAACGAAAACGTGAGCGCGTCTAACAGCCGTATCCGTGACGTTGACTTCGCGAAAGAAACTACACAGTTCACCAAATCTCAGATCCTGCAGCAGTCTGGTACGTCTATACTTGCACAAGCGAAGCAAGCACCGTCAGCTGCACTGAGCCTGTTAGGCTAATAGATAGTAGCCATTACTGACGGTGAGCTTGCCACTCACCGTCAATAGCTAACAGGAGGTGAACTACGATGGACATATCATCCGTTTCGACGTCATCCCTGTCTCATGTGACTCCACAGTCAGGCACGAAAGTTGCTAGCAGTAAACAATCTGTGGAGGGGACCCAACCCAACATCACGAACCAGCAGAAGATGGCTGAGAGTGTTGAAAAGCTGTCACAGCGTCGTGTTGAACAGCTAACCGCCTTGAAGATACCCGCAAGCTGCAACAGGATCAGCTGGAAATGCTGGTAGAGCGACTGGATGAGTTTGTGTCTACCTTTAACAAAGGCTTGGCGTTCCGACTTGATGAGGATACTGGAAGAAGCGTTATCACTGTTTACGAAATGAGTAGCGGTGACATCATTCGCCAAATCCCTGAAAAAGAAATGCTTGAGCTGGCACAGCAACTGTCCCTTCATGCGAGGGGGCTGGTTGCAGAAAAGGTATAAATGAGGTGAGTTAAAATGGGTTTAAGCGCGACCGGCCTTGGCAGTGGAATGGACATCAGTTCCATGGTCAACAAAATTGTTGAGGCAGAGCGTGCGCCCAAACAAGAGCGTATCGTCAAGGGCTTAAACGATGTTGAAACTAACATCAGCGCTTACGGTAGACTCAAAACTTCCCTCGATACGATGAAAGATATGATGTATGACTTTCGTCGTAACAACACCTTCGCGGCGCGGAGTTCAGTTTCGGATAACCCTGAAACTGTCTCCGCCTCCGCTGACCACCAAGCCGTAACCGGCGTCTATTCCATCGATGTTCAGCAACTCGCCCAATCCCATAAACTGGTTTCTGACGGCCTCAACCCGAAAGCGAAATTTGGTGAAGGACAACTGGTTTTAAGCCTGGGTGGACGCAGTGCGACCATTGATATTGAACAAAGCAAAAGTTCTCTGCTGGATATTGTCCGCACCATTAACAGCCATCCTTCCAATCCAGGCATAAAAGCTTCTGTCATCAATGACGACAGTGGCGCGCGCTTGATTCTGGGCGGGGACAAAACCGGCAAAGGCAACCAAATTTCTGTCGCGGTAAACGCGCCGCTCACCAGCCCGCTAATGGCAATGGAATACAAACCGGGCGCAGAAATGAACGCCATGAATGAAATGCAGTCAGCAAAAGATGCGCGCATTGTCATTGATGGACTTGCCACGGTTTCCAGCGGCACCAATACCTTCTCCGACGCGATTCGTGGCGTCGAGATTTCGGTATCCCAGCTCACCAAGGCAGAAGATGGTCCGGTGACCGTGACCGTCGATGAAGACCGCGACAAAGTCAAAGCGTCGCTGGAAGAGTTCGTGGATGCCTACAACGCTTTCTACCAAGTCACCAAAGCGTTGGCAAAATACGACCCGGAAACCCAACAGGGCGGCCCGTTGGTCGGCGACAGTGTCATCCGCTCCGCGGTGAGCCAGATGCGCTCCCTGTTTTCAACCCCGATTGAAGCGCGCCGGATTCACTTAAAACCCTTAGCGAGCTGGGGATTGCGACCACAATGGATGGGCGGCTGGAAATCAACTACAGCATGCTCGACAAGCAATTGACGCAAAACTTTTCTGCGTTGGAAGGCTTCTTTGGTGACAACGACGGTTTTGCGCGTAAGGTTGAAGAAACTGTCAAAGATTTTACCGGGATAGGCGGGGCAATCCGTAACCGTGAGTCTACCTTGGGTGATCGCCGCATGCGCCTTGAAGATGAGCAGACAAAACTGGATCGCCGTATGGAAGATCTGGAAAACCGCACCTTGCGGCAGTTTTCTGCCATGGATAACGCCATGGGCGAAATGCAGTCTCAATTGGCTGCTATGCAAAACATTATGCCGGCGTAGGAGTGATCTAAGATGGATTCGCTTCTCGCCCAGCTAGATCAGATTGATAGCGATCTTATGACGCTACTCAGTCAAGAGGTGGTCAATTCAGATGAAATGGCACACTTATTGAATGAAAGAAAGGATTGTCTGGTACAGATCACGACATTGCCGGTAGCGCCGGAAAAAAATGCATGGACGAGCGCAGTCGCTCGCACCGAGCAGATACTCAATCTGATAAAAGCGCGTCGTGATGGTGCTGCCGCCCATGCCAGTCGATACATTAAAGGGCGTAAGTCAGTACAAATTTACAAAAAATTCGAGTAGGTGAGGATAGTTATGAGAGGGTCACTTCAGGCCTACAAAAAAGTATCAATTGACAGTCAGCTGAGCGCGGCATCACCACACAAGGTGATTCAAATGCTGATGGCAGGTGCAATTGAACGACTTATTCAGGGAAAAGCAGCCATGCTTCAGGGCGATATTCCTATGAAAGGGGAACGTCTGGGTAAAGCGCTGGACATCATTATCAGTCTGCGTAGCTGTCTTTCAATGGATGATGGTGGTGAAATTGCCTCCAATCTGGATGCACTTTACGACTTCATGATCCGTCAAATTTCTGAAGCGAACAGAGACAATCTGGATGCACCTATCGATGACGTGATTGATATTTTGCGCGAAATTAAGTCAGCTTGGGATCAAATACCGGCTGAGTATCACAATATCACTGCTGCAGACGCCTAAAACCCGTCACTTTCACTACAATCTAATCTGTCTTGGCACTGGAGTCACAGCTTTATTGTGTCTTCGGTTGCCTTATGTCCACCAATAAATACAATAGCTGGATTATTTTGTCACAGACGCTATTATTTGCGCCGGTGACGCAGATGGTTTCGGGGCAGATATATCTCACACATGCAAGGTTTAACGAAAATTCTTGTTATCGAGGATGATGAAAAATTTCGTCACGATTTAGGCGTTATCTTGGAGTTTATTGGTGAGCAATACCTGCTATGTTCAACCACTGAGCTGAATGATACGCACTGGAAGCAGGCCGAGGGTGCCTGTTACTTGGGTAACATTCATACACCCCAGCGTTTATCTCAGGTTATCGATAACCTAACAATTAATAATCATATTCCGGTTATTGCACTCGCCAAACATAAAGCAGAGCTTGCAGGCTTGCCTAATTTTGTCGGTGAACTGGAATTGCCGTTAAATTACCCACAACTGTCAGATGCATTGCGTCACTGTCAGGAGTTCTCGGGTAAACGCGCATTTAATATCCCACAACTTAGCCGAAAAATACGCTATTTCGCAGCATGGTTGGCAGAAGTGAAGCCATTGCTGATGTCCGTCATCTGATAGAGCAGGTTGCAGGCACCGAAGCCAGCGTTCTGATTCTGGGTGAATCGGGTACGGGTAAAGAAGTGGTGGCGCGTAATATTCATTATCATTCATTGCGTGGCAAAGGACCGTTTGTTCCGGTCAATTGCGGCGCTATCCCACCCGAATTGTTGGAAAGTGAGCTGTTTGGCCACGAAAAAGGCGCGTTTACCGGTGCGATTTCTGCACGTAAAGGGCGTTTTGAGTTGGCTGAAGGTGGCACACTTTTCTTAGATGAAATCGGTGACATGCCGCAACCGATGCAGGTAAAACTGCTGCGTGTGCTTCAAGAGCGCTGTTTCGAGCGTGTGGGTGGTAACAAAACCATTCAGGCCAATGTGCGTGTGGTTGCTGCAACGCACCGTAACCTGGATACCATGATTGAAGAAGGCTCATTCCGTGAAGACCTTTTCTATCGCCTGAATGTGTTCCCAATTGAAATGCCAGCACTGCGTGAACGTATCGAAGATACGCCACTGTTGATCCAGGAACTGATGGCGCGTTTGGAAGCGGAAGGGGCGAGTCCTGTCCACTTGACGCCACGCGCAATTGCATCGTTGATGGAACACGACTGGCCGGGTAACGTCCGTGAACTGGCGAACCTGATTGAACGCATGGTCATCCTTTATCCGGGTCAGATGGTTGATGTTAACCGCCTGCCGAAAAAGTACCGATACAGTGACATTCCTGAATTCCAGCCGGAAGCCATGCCGGTAGAAGACTGTGAACTGATGGAGCGCGAAGCGCTGCATGCGGTCTTCTCTATGGATGATGAAGATATGCCGGGCTTTTCCAACAGTACTGCGCCATCCGGTCTTCCACCTGAGGGTGTTGATCTGAAAGCGATGCTGGCCGATCTTGAAGTGGATATGATTCGCCAGGCACTGGAAGCGCAAATGGGTATCGTTGCCCGCGCTGCAGACATGCTGGGTATGCGTCGTACCACCTTGGTCGAAAAAATGCGTAAGTACGGCTTAAACAAAGAAGGCATTGTTTAACAATTCAGCCGCCTTTGGTGAAAAAGAAAGCGAAGTCAAAAAAATGACTTCGCTTTTTTATTTGTTTTGAGCCTAACTTACTGAAATACATCTATTAATAATTGGCACATTATCTGCTTAACCCCCGTTTAGCGTCAGAAAATCAGAGCTGAATAGTGGCATTATGGAAGCCAATAACTCGCCACTCGGAACCGTCGACCAACAGGTTCTTCGATACAAACAGGTACTGGATGTTATGCCAGCGGGCGTCATCCTGCTCGACCCATTTGGTCGTGTGGCAGAGGCGAACCCCGAAGCCCACCGCTTACTTGGTGCGCCACTGGAAAACGAGCGCTGGGTGGATGTGATTAACCGCGCTTTTGCTCCCCGCGATGATGATGGCCACGAAGTCTCACTGCGAGATGGACGCCGGGTAAAACTGGCCATTTCCGCGTCAGATTCCGGCCAGCTCATCCTTATCACTGACATGACAGAAACCCGCTTGCTGCAGTCACGGGTCAGCGATCTGCAGAGGCTGTCGTCACTCGGGAAAATGGTGGCATCTCTCGCTCACCAGGTGAGAACCCCGCTGTCGAGTGCCTTGCTTTATGCCGCCAACCTAGGTGCCCCCAACCTTAATGAACCGACGCGCAAGCGTTCCAGGTCAAGCTGGTCGACAGGCTGCACGATCTGGAAAAGCAGGTGAACGACATGCTGCTGTTTGCCAAAGGTGGCGATAACAAAGTGGTGAACACCTTTACGCTTGAGCACCTGCTCAACGAGTTTGAGCCTATGGTGGAAGCGCTGGTAAGCAGTCAGCAGGTAGATTTTGAAATCAACTGTGATGATGAATCCCACTCACTGCTGGGTAACGTCAATGCGCTCGCCAGTGCCCTGTCCAACCTGGTGATAAATGCCATTCAGGTTGCTGGTAAAGGCTGCAAAGTGGTGGTGGATGCACGAGAAATCCAGGGCAAGTTGTTCCTGTCAGTGGCGGACAACGGGCCGGGCATCGCCCCTGAGTTGCAAAGCAAGATTCTGGAACCCTTTTTTACCACCCGACAGCAAGGTACCGGACTGGGGCTCGCTGTCGTTCAAATGGTCTGCCATGCGCATAAAGGCAGGCTGACACTGCAATCACAACCGGGCCAAGGCGCCTGTTTTACGCTCTGCCTACCGCTGGCAGAACACTGCGATAACGCGCAGGTAGAGGTATCAGGAGAAGCACAATGAATCAGAGCAAAGTACTTATCGTTGAAGATGACGAAGGTTTGCGTGAAGCCTTGGTCGATACGCTAGCCCTGGCGGGATACCGCTGGCTGGAAGCAGACAGTGCAGAACAAGCCCTGCTGCTGCTGAAAAGTGAATCGGTCGATATCGTAGTCTCTGATGTTCAGATGGCGGGGATGGATGGCCTTGGGCTGCTCCGTAACCTCAAGCTGAACTACCCGAACCTGCCGGTGTTGCTGATGACAGCGTATGCAAACATCCAGGACGCTGTGGCCGCGATGAAAGAAGGTGCCATCGATTACATGGCAAAGCCCTTTGCGCCGGAAGTGCTGCTCAATATGGTCAGCCGGTATGCGCCAGTAAAAGCGGACACCAACGACGCTGTGGTTGCTGACCCGAAAAGTCAGGCGCTGATTGCACTAGCAGATAAAGTGGCGAAGACAGATGCCAACGTCATGATCCTGGGTCCAAGCGGTTCGGGTAAAGAAGTCATGGCGCGCCATATACACCGAAATTCCAACCGTGCAGAAGGCCCGTTTGTGGCAATCAACTGTGCGGCTATTCCTGAAAACATGCTGGAAGCAACCCTGTTCGGTTACGAAAAAGGGGCGTTTACCGGAGCTGTACAGGCGTGCCCGGGTAAATTCGAACAGGCACAGGGCGGTACCATTTTGCTTGATGAAATCAGTGAGATGGATTTGTCGCTACAGGCCAAACTGTTGCGCGTATTGCAAGAGCGCGAAGTGGAACGTTTGGGCAGCCGCAAGAGCATCAAACTTGATGTGCGCGTGCTGGCGACCAGTAACCGTGACCTTCGCCAATATGTCGAAGAAGGCAACTTCCGCGAAGACCTTTACTACCGCCTGAATGTATTCCCAATCGCCTGGCTGCCCCTTTGCGAGCGTCCGGGAGACATCGTGCCGCTGGCCCAGCACCTTTTACAACGCCACTGCTGCAAGCTGGGACAGGCCGTACCGCAACTGACAGAAACTGCGGCTGAAAAACTGCTGCAGTATCGCTGGCCGGGGAACGTGCGCGAGCTGGACAACGTTATGCAACGTGCTCTGATCCTTTGCCAGCAACAGATTATCGATGCCGGTGACATCCTTCTTGAAGGTGTCGACTGGCTGGATGCCGGCAGTCTGCAGTCGCTGGTGGCGGGCAGTGAAATTGCGCGTCCGGTGATTGAGCCGCAGGCGATGGTTTCAAGGCAGCCGGTTCCTTGCGCAACAGACAGTCTGGGTAGTGAACTTCGCGATCAGGAATTCGCCATTATTCTCGACACTATCCGTGCCTGTGAAGGTCGCCGGAAAGAAGTGGCAGAGCGTCTTGGCATCAGCCGCGCACCCTTCGCTACAAATTGGCGAAAATGCGTGATGCCGGGATCGACATTCCGCAGTGAAGCGATGCTAATTATTGAGTGACTACGTTATAATGGCTGGCTTGATAATTGCATAAATAGTAATCAACGCACCCGGAACATCAGTAAACACGGGAATTGCCAAAGTTTTGACAGCGAGGATGACCCATGAAAATTAACCCGATGCAGCATGAAATGCAGACCATGGCATTGGAAGCTCAGAACACAACCCGAGCAGCAACTGGTCAACAAGTGTCTCAAGACTTCAGCGAATTGCTGACTTCGGCAATCAACCATGTAAACGGGCTGCAAAATGCTTCCAGCGATCTCGCGACCCGTTTTGATCAGGGTGACCGCTCCGTCAGCCTGTCTGACGTGATGATTGCGCGCAACAAGTCCAGCGTGGCGTTTGAAGCAACGGTTCAAACCCGCAACAAGCTGGTTGAAGCATACAAAGAACTGATGAACATGCCTGTTTAATGTAGGACGTGACCCGTGGCGCAAGATAACGACAACACACAACTGGCAGTATCGGAAGGGGCGGCAGCACTGCCAGCCACTACCGATGGCGGTTCTTCATTTTCTGATCCGGATATGACAGAACGCGATGTAACGCCGACCGGCCCGCTCGGTGGTGTGGATATCGCCCGTCAGGTCATCCTTGTTGCAGCCATTGCCATTTGTATCTCCCTTATTGCGCTGCTCTTTATCTGGGTTCAGGAACCTGAAATGCGTCCGCTCGGCACCTACGAGACGGAAGAGCTGATCCCGGTACTTGACCACCTCGACCAACAGAAAATCGAATATACCCTGGAAGGCAACACCATCCGTGTGCCGGTTAAAGAGTATTCGACGATCAAGCTTAACCTCAGCCGCGCTGGACTGAACTCCGCCAGTGAAGAGGGTGATGATATCCTGATGCAGGATATGGGCTTTGGTGTTTCCCAGCAGCTGGAGCGCGAGCGTCTTAAACTTAGCCGAGAGCGTCAGTTGGCTGCGGCCATTGAGAAAATTCGCGCTGTCAGCAAAGCACGTGTGCTGCTGGCGATGCCAAAACAGAGTGTGTTCGTTCGCCACAACCAGGAAGCGTCTGCCACTGTTTTCCTGACCGTCCGCGGAAATACACAACTGGGACAGGAAGAAGTTGATTCAATTGTCGACATGGTCGCTTCTGCGGTGCCTAGCCTGAAACCTTCCCGCGTGACCGTGACTGACCAGCATGGCCGTTTGTTAAGCTCCGGCAGTCAGGATCCGATGGCGTCACAACGCCGCAAAGAATACGAACTTGAGCGTAAGCAGGAAGAAACCCTGCGTGAGAAAATTGACGCTATCCTGATCCCGGTGCTGGGTCTGGGCAACTATACCTCGCAAGTGGATGTCACCATGGATTTCAGCGCAGTGGAAGAGACCCGCAAGCGCTTTGACCCTGCAACGTCTTCCACCCGCAGTGAATTTACCCGCGAGAATTACAACAACACGGATTACGTTGCCGGTGTGCCGGGAGCGTTGAGCAACCAGCCTCCGGTGGATTCCTCCATCCCGCAGGATGTGCAGGATCTGAAAAACGGTGGCTTGGGTGACAAAGGCTCCCTGAGCCGTGAAGCGACGCGAAACTACGAACTGGACACCACCATCAGCCACCGCCGTGCCCAGACTGGCACCGTGGCGCGCCAGACCGTATCGGTAGCTGTTAACTACATTGAATCCACCAACTCGGAAAGTGGCGAAGTCGTCCGCACCGCAGTGGGTGAGGCTGAGCTTGAGAAAATCCGCCGCCTCTTGATTGGT
Source organism: Enterovibrio sp. JCM 19048 (assembly GCA_001310415.1). Classification (GTDB taxonomy): domain Bacteria; phylum Pseudomonadota; class Gammaproteobacteria; order Enterobacterales; family Vibrionaceae; genus Enterovibrio; species Enterovibrio paralichthyis. The sequence goes on from BAXE01000008.1 coordinate 70,818, forward strand.
GGTGTGGGCTACTCAGAAATGCGCGGTGACATTCTGGAAGTCATTTCTGTGCCGTTTGCAGTGCCGGAAGTCGAATCCATTGGTGACATTCCTATTTGGGAACATGAGAACTTCAACGACTGGGTCCGTTGGCTCGGTGCGTCGCTGGTCATCATTGTGGTGGTGCTGGTATTGATTCGCCCTGCGATGTCCAAACTGATCAATCCGCACAAAGAAGAAGATTCTCTGCTTGGTCCGAATGGCGAAATGTTGGGCCCGATGGCCTGCCACTAAGCCCGGACGACGACATTGGCCTGATTGGTGCCGATCTGGATGGTTCGCACAGCTTCGGTATGAGCTCTTCGAACCTCAACTTGCCGGATCTGCATAAAGACGAAGACCTGCTTAAAGCAGTCCGTGCACTGGTTGCCAACGAACCTGATCTTGCAGCTCAGGTAGTGAAAAGCTGGGTGAGTGATAATGCCTAAAGAAGACGATAAGCGCCCCGCGGGCCAGGAATTTGATGTAACCCAACTGTCGGGTATCGATAAAGCGGCGATTTTGCTGCTCAGCCTGACGGAACAGGATGCGGCGAGTATTATCCGCCATCTGGAGCCGAAACAGGTTCAGAAAGTAGGTGGTGCTATGACCCAAATGCAGGACTTGAACCAGGAGAAAGTTGCGGCGGTACACCGTGCATTCCTTGAAGATATCCAGCGCTTTACCGCCATTGGCATGGGCAGTGAGGACTTTGTCCGGAACGCCCTTATTGCTGCACTCGGTGAAGACAAAGCTAACAACCTGGTTGACCAGATCCTGCTGGGCAGTGGCTCCAAAGGTCTTGATTCGCTCAAATGGATGGATCCGCGTCAGGTGGCATCCATCATTCTGAACGAGCACCCGCAGATCCAGACCATTGTCCTGTCTTACCTCGAGCCGGAACAATCTGCGGAAATCCTTACCCAGTTTGCAGAGCGCGATGCTCTTGACCTTGTTATGCGTATCGCCAACCTTGAAGAAGTTCAGCCTGCTGCACTGAGCGAGTTGAATGAAATCATGGAGAAACAGTTCGCAGGTCAGGCTGGTGGACAGGCTGCGAAATTGGTGGCCTGAAAGCTGCTGCCGACATTATGAACTACATGGACAACGCGATGGAGTCGGCGCTGATGGAACAGATCAGTCAGAACGACGAAGAAATGGCATCGCAAATCCAGGATCTTATGTTCGTGTTCGACAACCTGTCGGACGTGGACGACCGTGGTATCCAGACCATTCTCAAAGACGTACCGCAAGAAGCACTGCTCAAGGCACTCAAGGGTGCAGAGGAAGGGCTGCGCGACAAGATTTTCCGCAACATGTCCAAACGTGCAGCGGAAATGTTGCAAGACGATCTGGATGCAATGGGACCGATTCGTGTGGCCGACGTGGAAGCAGCGCAGAAAGAAATCCTGTCTGTTGCCCGCCGTTTGGCCGATGCCGGCGAAATTATGCTGAGCAGCGGCGGTGCCGACGAGTTCCTTTAATTAGACAACAGCAATACATCTTCACAGAGTCAGGTAAGGTAGCAGCATGAGCTTAGAACGTCGTCGCGGATATATTCGTGGAAACGAGCAGTCGGAAGGCGTTCTCGAGCGTTGGTCATTGCCGAGTTACGACCCTTCAGATGCACCGCCGAAAGAGACGGCGTTGAACTATGACCCGGGCTGGGAGCACCTGAGCTTGTCGAAGAAGAGCAGGAGCCAGAGCTCGATCTTTCCATGCTTACTGCCGATGCGCTGGAGCAAATCCGCCACTCCGCGTCGGAAGAAGGGTATACCGAAGGTCGTGAAACAGGCTTTGCAGAAGCAAAGAGGCCGGTTTCGAAGAAGGGAAAGCGGAAGCTTTGAGGCCGGTAAAACCGAAGGTCACCAGCAAGGGCTGGAAGAAGGGCAGCAGCTGATTGATGAGCGCTGTCAGCATCTTGACGCCATGTTGGCGAAACTGGCTTTCCCCTTGCAGCAGGTTGACCACGATGTACAGCAGCAGATGGTCGAACTGGTGCTTCAGCTTGCCAAAGCCGTTATCCAGACGGAAGTGCAGACCAACCCGCAAGTCATCCTTACGACGCTGCGTGAAGCCGTCAATGCGCTGCCAATGACCGGACGCCAGATTACCATTTACCTCAACCCGGAAGACATGGACGTGGTGACCTCTGCGCACAGCGTGGCTTCCCTGCAGGACAGGGAATGGCGTTTGATCGCCGAGCCGTCGCTGGGTCGCGGTGATATCCAGGTTGCCTGCGGTGATTCTGTGGTGGATTACCGCATGGAAGATCGTATCCGTCAGATGCTGAGCCGTTTTGCAGGACAAAACCGCACCTCGGCGCCTCAGCCACCGGAAGACGGTCTGGGTGAAGGCGTTATGCTTGGCGCAGACAAAGTCATTTCCGGACGCACTGAAGACACGGGTTCTGAAACGTCTGATCCTGAATTGGCCGCTACAGAAGCAGATACCTCAGCTATCCCGGAAGCCGACAGTAACCAAACCGAAGAGATTGCCCCTGAAACCGTAGAGGCGGGAGATGATGATGGCCAGCCTGTCTGAACATCTCAGTGCTCTGAAAACGGATAACCTGTCTACCCGGCCTGTCGCGTCGGGTAAGTTGGTGCGTGTGGTGGGATTGACCCTGGAGGCCATTGGCTGCCGCGCACCGGTGGGGAGCCTTTGTAAGGTCGAAACCCTCAATGGCACCATTGAAGCGGAAGTGGTGGGCTTTTCTGGCGAAACCCTTTACCTGATGCCCAGCGAGCAAATTTCCGGTGTGCTGCCGGGTGCGCGCGTTACACCTATGGTGGGTGAGCAGGGCATACCGGTTGGACTCGAACTGCTTGGCCGCGTTATCGACGGTGTCGGTAATCCCCTTGATGGTATGGGCGAGATTTATACCGGCAAAACCGCGCCATTCACACCCGCTGCGATTAACCCCTTGGCACGAAAACCGATTGATACTCCATTGGATGTGGGCATTAAAGCATTAATGGTCTGCTCACCGTGGGCAAAGGCCAGCGTATCGGCCTTTTTGCCGGTTCCGGTGTGGGTAAATCTGTGACCTTGGCATGATGACCCGGGGGACGACGGCGCAGGTGGTGGTGGTTGGGCTTATCGGTGAGCGTGGCCGCGAAGTAAAAGAATTTATTGATGAAATCCTCGGTAAAGAGGGGCGTGAACGTTCTGTGGTGATTGCGGCGCCTGCCGATGCCTCGCCACTGATGCGCCTGAAAGGGTGCCAGACAGCGCTGACCATTGCCGAGTATTTCCGCGATCAGGGTTTGGATGTCCTGCTTCTGATGGACTCCCTGACCGTTTTGCCCAGGCGCAGCGTGAGATTGCCCTGTCGGTTGGCGAACCGCCAGCCACCAAAGGTTATCCGCCATCCGTGTTTGCCAAACTGCCGGCGCTGGTGGAACGTGCCGGTAACGGCAGTGACGGACAAGGCTCCATCACCGCGTTCTTTACCGTTCTGACAGAAGGTGATGACCTGCAGGATCCGATTGCCGATGCGGCGCGGGCGATTCTGGATGGTCACATCGTCCTGTCACGTGAAATGGCAGATGCTGGCCACTACCCAGCGATTGACGTAGAGCGCTCAGTTTCCCGTGTAATGCCAAATATCGTGAACGATGAACATATGTTGATGGCGCGTGCCGTGCGGCAAGTGTTGTCCGTCTGCCGCAAAAACCAGGATCTGGTCTCTATTGGCGCTTACAAGCGGGAACGGATCAATCTATCGATCAGGCGTTTACCCTCAAACCCCGCCTCACCGGCTATTTGCAGCAAGGCATGAAGGAAGTTGTGCCTTATGACATGTGCGTCAATATGCTGCGTTCAACCCTGCAGTAGGTAGTCCATGACCAGTAACGCAATGACATTGCTGATTGAACAGGCCAAAGCGGCAGAGCATCAGGCGCATCTGGCGTTGGTGGCAGCCCAGCAGGAATTGCAGGCCTATTATCTTCAGGTCGAACAGATCGAACAGTACCGTCTGGACTATTTCCGTCAAATGTCGGATCGCGGCCAGCAGGGACTGAGTGCCAGCAGCTATGGTCACCTGAACCGGTTTATTGTCCAGTTGGATGAAACATTGGCAAAACAGCGCCAGGCGGCAATGGATTTTGAGGAAAATGTCGAAAGTTGCCGCGAACATTGGCAACAATGCCGACAAAAAACCAAATCTCTGGAATGGCTGGTGGAAAAACGCCAGAAAGAAGCAAGAATGCGGGCTGAACGTCTGGAACAAAAGCAGATGGACGAGTTCGCTACCCTCATCGCTGCCCGTCAAAAATCCTCTTTTTAATAATCTGGCCTGATAATTGCTTTTTTGCAGATAACCCGGGTCGGTTTTGCCTTACGACCTCACACGACAAAGAATTTGAAGCGGGATCATTATGACGCAAACCAGTTTCTTACTGTCCGGAGTCTCCAGTGGAAAAGCGCCTGTAGGCGAAGGCAAAGCTGTGCTTTCACCAGAAGTGACTGAAAAAGAAGGTGAAGGCTTTTTTGCCCAGCTGGCACAGTTAGTATCCGGTGACGGTGATGTTGCCCAGGCAGTCGCCGATGGCGAACTTGTGACAGAAGGTGATGCGGCATCGGAAGAAGCGGTAAGTGAAGCGCTGCTCAAATCGCTGGCTTCTGAAGAAGGGGAAGACGGCGAAAACTTGGCGCTCGAAGAAGCGGCTGTCGAGGGTGAAGCGGTTGACCCGGCAAAAGTCGCCAAGGCAGCCATCAGTGAAAGCGAAGCCAACGCTTTGATGTCCACTGAGGAAAGCGTAGAAGAGGTGCCTGCCGACAAGCAGCAAGTCGCCAAGAAAGATGGCGAAGCCCTGTTGCAGCGTTTAAATGAATCGAGCCAGGCACTGCAGGCGAAAGCGCCGAAAGTGACGGATGAAAAAGCCGTTGAAGGGGCCAAGATAACCAAAGCTGGCAAAAGCTTGCCGTTAAACGAAGAAGAGTTGGTGGCGGCGAGCGTTGGCGCTGGCAAGGCTGATGTGAAAGGCGAGAATAATGTACCAGCAAGGGATACCGACGCGCTTAAAGACAAACCGTTAGCGGTTAATGTCCCAGAAGAAGAGGCGGCGTTGCTGGAAGCCAAAGCGCAAACAAATGTCCTTGCGCCGGAAGTGAAGGCTAATGCTGACGCTGACGAGCTGGCTCCGGAAGATGGCAGTAAGCAAATCGATCCGGCATTGGCAGCAAAATACGCGCAGTTAGCACAAGGTGCCGAACCAGAGACCGCACGCACTGCAGAGCCTGTTAGCCCAGAGCAGTTAGCGGTTATGCAGTCAAACCTGCAGGCAGAGACGCAAGACGTACCAACTTCATTTGATAGTGCGGTGATGTCCGGTGCCATTCCTGCGGTCGCCAATAATGCAACCATGCCGACTGAGCAAAGCGCAGAGATTGAACTGACACCTGAGATGCTGGCCAAAGCGGGGATCGCACCTGAAACCCTGAGCCGCGCGCAACGAGAAGCCTTGATGCGCGCGCAAATGGCAACCATGCAAAGCGCAGCGCCAACCGATGAGCAGGCACTTGCCAACACACTGGCAGAGCTTGGCGCGAAAGGTCTGACACCGCAATCTCAGGCGGCAATGACACAAACCGCAACCGCGGTTCAGGCGGCCGTCAATGCCCAGACGCAGCAAACTACGCCTTTGTCGGCATTTGCTGCCATTCCCTGGACACCGGCAGCTGCTATGCCACAAGTGAACGGACAACTGCAACCGGCTGCCAGTCAGGCGATTCTTGAGGCTGCGGCCGCCAAGTCACTGACTGAAACCGCCCAGGCAGGTGGTGAAGTCAAGGCGGAAAACCTGGCGCAGCAACTGGCTTCGAGCTTTGGCCAGCAAGGTTCAACAACCACTGCAGCCAAGCTGGATACGGCAATGGCACAGACGCCACTGCAAATGAGCCAGAATCAGGCAGAAGCGGCGAATGCCCTGTCTGAGCGGGTAAACATGATGATGTCGAAAAACCTCAAGCATGTAGATATCCGTCTGGATCCGCCAGAGCTGGGCCGCATGCAAATTAAGTTGTCGATGAATAACGATCAGGCGACAGTACAGTTCACTGTCAGCAACCAGGCGGCAAGGGACATGGTGGAACAATCCATGCCGCGTCTGCGTGAAATGATGCAACAGCAGGGGCTGCAACTGGCGCAGTCTTCGGTTCAGCAGCAGGATGCAGGTGGACGGCAGGCATTTAACGGCCAACAAGCCCAACAGGGTGACGGCCAGCAAGGCGGACAGCACTCACAAAGTGATGGTTCGCGTAGCGGTTGGGGCGACAGCGAACAGGATTCCGAACATCTGGGTTTGAACCGTGAGCTCTACGTCAACACATCAAAAGATCGTGTTGACTATTATGCTTAATGTAGCATTCTTGCTGCGCTTGTTTAGGTTTTAAAAATCAAACTAACCAGATACTGAGGTGAAGGATGGCAGACGAAGACATTGAAGCTGGCGGCGGCGGTGGTGGCGGCAAAAAGAAACTGATCATTATCATCGTGGCGGCAGTGTTGCTCTTGGGCGGCGGTGCAGGTGCCTTTTTCTTCCTGATGGGTGGCGACAGCGGACAGGGTGACGATATCGTCATCGAAGAAGAGCAAGAGCCGGTCAATCTTCAGGCCATTTATGTCACTCTGCCACAACCATTCGTGTTCAACGTTACCGGGGATATGCAGCAGCGGCTGGTGCAGGTAAAAGTGCAGCTAATGGTGCGCGGTGACAGAAACGAAAAACTGGCAAAACAGAATTTGCCGCTGGTGGAACACAGTCTGCTGACCACATTCGGGGCGGCAACCGTGGAACAGCTGCGGACACCGCAAGGGCAAATGGAAGTGCGTAAGCAAGCTGCCGACACAGTGCAGGCAGCAATGGAAAAAGTCACCGGCAAGACAGTGGTCGAGCGGGTGTTGTTTACTGGCTTTGTAATGCAATAGGTGCAATGTGACCGATCTACTCAGTCAAGACGAAATTGATGCGCTTCTCCATGGTGTGGACGATGTAGAAGAGGAAGAACAGGATTCCGGTGGCAGTGATGTTTCTGCTGCTTCGAATTTTGACTTCTCCTCGCAAGACCGTATCGTCCGTGGGCGAATGCCCACCCTGGAGTTGATAAACGAGCGATTCGCGCGACATATGCGCATCAGCTTGTTCAACATGATGCGCAAAACGGCTGAAGTGTCGATTAACGGCGTGCAGATGGTGAAATTCGGTGAATACCAGAACACGCTGTTTGTACCGACCAGTCTGAACATGGTGCGCTTCCGTCCATTAAAAGGTACCGCATTGGTTACCATGGAAGCGCGACTGGTATTCATTCTGGTAGAAAACTTTTTTGGTGGTGACGGCCGCTTCCATGCACGTATCGAAGGGCGTGAATTTACGCCGACCGAGCGTCGTGTCATCCAGATGCTGCTCAAGCTGATCTTTGAAGACTACAAAGATGCCTGGGCACCGGTGATGAAAGTTGAGTTCGAATACCTCGATTCTGAAGTGAACCCGGCCATGGCCAACATTGTGAGCCCGACGGAAGTGATCGTCGTCAGCTCCTTCCACATTGAACTGGATGGCGGTGGTGGTGACTTCCACGTTGTTATGCCGTACTCCATGGTGGAGCCCATCCGTGAACTGCTTGATGCCGGTATCCAGAGTGACAAGATGGACACCGACAAGCGCTGGTCAAAAGCGCTGCAGGACGAAATCATGGATGTTGAGGTGGCACTGACTGCCAAACTGCTGGAAACCACGCTGTCACTGCGTGACTGATGGAAATGGAAGTGGGCGATGTGATCCCGGTGAAAATGCCGGATGCCTGCACCGTTTACATCGAAGATTTACCGACTTTCCGCGGCAAGATGGGACAGGCGAACGACAACCTCGCCATCAAGATCACCGAACAGCTCAAGCGTCCTGAAGTGATGAAGAGCGACATCAAGCTGCTGGAAGACAATGCGCCTGACTTGCTGGAAGATCTCAGTGTTGGCGCGCAAGAACCAAAAGATTAACCGACGAAGTGGTAGATAATCATGAGTGATGTAGAAGACGATTGGGCTGCAGCGCTTGCTGAACAGGCGGAAATGGAAGGTGGTGATGACGTACAGACGGCACCGCTGGATGAGCTTGTTGATGAGACGCCGCCAATCAACGCCGATGAGGCGCGCAAACTGGATGCCATTCTTGATATTCCTGTCACCATTTCCATGGAAGTGGGACGCACCAATATCAATATCCGAAACCTGCTGCAATTAAACCAGGGTTCGGTGGTTGAATTGGATCGCCTGGCCGGTGAATCGCTGGATGTGCTGGTTAACGGCACCTTGATTGCTCATGGCGAAGTGGTGGTGGTCAACGACAAGTTCGGTATCCGCCTGACCGACGTGATCAGCCAGACCGAACGCATCAAGAAACTGCGTTAACCGCTGCGTACACATTAAAGCACGCCAATGCTTTCTGCATTGGCGTGCTTTTTTTCGGCCTGAATTTTGCTTAAAGGGGGGTATCACCCGATAAACACTGACAGAGAAAGAGTTGATGGTATTCCTGCGACGCGTTGCGATTGGATTAATGCTGGCTCCCACCGCACAGGCGGCAGCCCCGAATGGTGAAGATCTTGCCACGACGTTGGGTGCTTTGTTGCTGGTGATTGCGGTGATCTTCGGGCTGGCGTGGGCGCTGAAACGTATGCAGGTGCCGTCAATCATGGGCGCAAGGTCTGGCCTGCGTGTTGTCAGCCAACTGCCCCTCGGGCAAAAAGAGCGTGTTGTGGTGCTGGATGTGAATGGCGAGCAGGTACTGGTCGGCATCACTGCGCAGCAAATCACTCTGCTCAAAGCGCTGGATAACCCTATCCCGGAACCGGAAGCAACCAAATCTTTCTCTACTCAACTTAACCAGATCCTGAAAAAAATGATGCGTCTTAAATCTGTCAGTGCCATTTTTCTGGCGCTTTGCTGCCTAATTGTGATGCCACCGGCTCTGGCGGAAGAAGAGCCGGCTCCGGCATCGGAAACCGTCACCGAGACCCTGATCAACAATGCCGGTGAAGCGTCCATGATGCAGGCGCGCAACGGCGGGGGGATCCCCGCCCTGACCATGACCGTCAATCCTGACGGCGGCGAGGATTATTCGGTCACGCTGCAAATCCTGGCACTGATGACGGCGATGGGCTTTTTGCCGCTATCGTTATCCTCATGACCTCCTTCACCCGTATTGTGGTGGTGATGTCTATCCTGCGACAGGCGATGGGTCTTCAGCAGACGCCGTCGAATCAGGTCATTATCGGTATTGCCATGTTTTTGACCCTGTTCATTATGTCGCCGGTGATTGACCGCATGAACGTGGCGGCGGTGCAGCCTTACCTGAATGAAGAGATCACGGCGAAAGAAGCGTTTGACCGTGTGCAGGTGCCGTTGCGTGAATTTATGCTGCAACAGACGCGGGTTAAGGATTTGGAGACGTTCGTGAACATGTCTGGCTCCGACGCGACCGAACCTGAATTGGTGCCGATGACTGTGCTGATCCCCGCCTTTATCACCTCGGAACTGAAAACGGCGTTCCAGATAGGCTTTATGCTGTTCCTGCCGTTTTTGATCATCGACCTGGTGGTCGCTTCAGTCTTGATGGCCATGGGTATGATGATGCTGTCGCCGATGATCGTATCTTTGCCGTTTAAGCTAATGTTGTTTGTACTGGTCGATGGCTGGAACCTTATCCTGTCGACGCTGGCCGGCAGTTTTGGGTAGGAGGGAGCATGGCACCAGAAGCTTTTGTTGAACTGTTCCGCGACGCACTGTACCTGATCCTTATCATGGTCTGCGCCATTGTTATTCCGGGCTTGATTGTTGGCCTGATTGTCGCGATTTTCCAGGCGGCGACCTCTATCAACGAACAGACGCTGAGCTTCCTGCCACGTCTGATTGCCACTTTGGTCGCCTGATGGTGTTTGGCCACTGGATGACGCGCATGTTGATGGAGTATTTCTTCCGGCTGGTTGAAGAAATCCCCACGCTACTTTATTGACGACGCAATCGCATGGAATACCCGGCATACGTCATACTCGACTGGATGGCCCAGTTTTTCTGGCCTCTGACCCGCATCTCATCGATGTTGATGACGATGACGTTTTTTGGTGCCCGTTTTGTGCCGGTGCGCATTCGTCTGTACCTTTCCCTTGCCATCACTTTTGCGGTCATGCCTGCGTTGCCTCGGGTACCTGAAGCCATTGAGCTGGTCTCATTTGGTGGCTTTGTGGTATTGGCGCAACAAATCCTGATCGGTATCGCTATGGGTACAGTCACCCAGTTTGTTATCCAGACCTTTGTGCTGCTCGGCCAGATCCTGGGTATGCAATCAAGTTTGGGTTTTGCCTCTATGGTCGATCCGGCCAACGGCCAGAACACGCCATTGCTGGGTCAGTTTTACCTTTTCGTGGCCACCATGATTTTCCTCGCCACCGACGGCCATTTACAGATGCTGAATCTGGTGGTGATGAGTTTTAAAACCCTGCCCGTGGGGGAGGCGCTCAGGGCGGCGGATTACCGCGCTTTGGCGAGCTGGTTTGGCATTATGTTCAGCGTCTCTTTGGGTATGGCGCTGGCGGGCATCATTGCGCTGCTGACGGTGAACCTTTCCTTTGGTGTCATGACTCGCGCCGCGCCACAGTTAAACATTTTTTCTCTGGGCTTCACCTTTGCATTGCTGGTGGGGCTTTTGATCAGCATGTACATCCTCAGCGGCATCATGCCGCATTACCTGAATCACTGGGAAACCGGTGTGGACACCATCTGCGATCTGATCCGTCTGGATTGTAATACCGGCGGAGGTGCCTGATGGCAGAGAACGACGGTCAGGAACGTACAGAAGACGCCACACCCCGAAGGCGTCAGCAGGCGCGGGAGAAAGGTCAGGTACCGCGCTCAAGGGAACTGGCATCGGTGGCGGTACTGGTAATTGGTGCTGTCGCTTTGATGTGGTTTGGTGAGGGGCTGGGCGAAGCTGATGGAAGTCATGCGAAAACTCTTCACCCTTACCCGGGAAGAGATTTTTGACGTTTCCACGCTTGGGCTTATCACTTACGGGGCGATATTTGCCATTGCCTGGCCGCTGACAATGGTGCTACTGATGCTGTTTGCAGCTGGTCTTATCGGGGCAGCAGCGTTGGGTGGTGTCTCCTTTTCGTGGGAAGCGGCGCGGCCGAAACTGTCAAAAATGAGCCCGCTTCAGGGCATCAAGCGTATGTTCGGCAAACAAAGCTGGGTCGAACTGCTCAAATCTATCCTCAAAGTGGCACTGGTTTCCGGCGTGGCTTTTTACCTGATGTGGGCGAATCTCGACGACTTCTTCCAGCTTAATATCGAAACCTTTCCGACCAATCTTTATCACGCGCTCGAAATCCTGCTCGATTTCGTATTGCTGATCTGCTGTTCCCTGCTTGTGGTGGTGGCGATTGATGTGCCGTTCCAAATCTGGCAGCACAATGAACAGCTGAAAATGACCAAGCAGGAAATCAAAGACGAATACAAGGAAACCGAAGGTAAGCCGGAGGTCAAAGGCCGTATCCGTATGTTGCAGCGTGAAATGGCCCAGCGCCGGATGATGGCGGAAGTGCCGTCGGCAGACGTCATCATTACCAACCCGGAGCACTATTCGGTGGCGCTGCGTTATGACAGCAAGATTGACCGTGCGCCGGTGGTGGTGGCAAAGGGCTCCGATTTCCTGGCGCTCAAAATCCGGGAAATTGCTGCCGAGCATGACATCACCATTGTGCCTGCGCCACCGCTTGCCCGTGCGGTGTATTACAGCACAGAGCTTGAGCAACAAATCCCTGACGGTCTGTTCAGTGCCGTTGCCCAGCTTTTGGCCTATGTGTTCCAGCTCAAACAGTACAAAAAAGGGCGCGGACGCAGGCCAAAACCGCTCGCGGATCAGCAACTTCCTATACCGCCGGAATTACGTCGCTGATTTTATCATCAGCCGTGATTGCTTTTTAACCTGTTGATTATTAAGCGCTATAAAAGTGGTTCGTTTTTTGCTAATGAGGCTTTAGTGATTAAGCCCAAGTGAAACGAAACCATTTTATGAAGCTCTCTTTGCCGTTTTACGACAAGGTTCAGGACAGAATCCCCTTTAAGCGTGGGGGCGCATTCCCTGCTATCGGTGCACCGGTGTTGGTACTCTCAACACTGGCGATGGTGGTATTGCCTGTACCGCCGATGCTGCTCGACCTGATGTTCTCCTTCAACATCGCTTTGTCGCTGGTCGTGCTTCTGGTGACTGTCTATACCCGCCGTCCTCTGGACTTCGCGGCGTTCCCGACCGTTTTGCTTATCGCCACCCTGATGCGCCTGGCGCTGAACGTGGCATCCACCCGTGTTGTACTCCTGCATGGTCATGAAGGCCCAGGCGCGGCCGGTGAGGTAATTGATGCCTTCGGTTCGGTGGTGATTGGCGGCAACTATGCTGTCGGTCTGGTGGTCTTCCTTATCCTGATGATCATCAACTTTATGGTTGTGACCAAAGGTGCGGGACGTATCTCCGAGGTGAGCGCACGCTTTACCCTGGACGCCTTGCCGGGTAAACAAATGGCGATTGACGCAGACCTCAACGCCGGGCTTATCAATCAGGATCAGGCACGTACACGCCGTCAGGAAGTGACCAAAGAGGCAGACTTCTACGGTTCGATGGACGGTGCGTCAAAATTCGTAAAAGGGGATGCCATCGCCGGTATCCTCATCCTCGCCATCAACATCATCGGCGGTCTGGCCATTGGTATGATTCAGCACAACGTCAGCTTTGGCGATGCGGTGGAAATCTATACCCTGCTGACCATCGGTGACGGTCTGGTTGCCCAGATCCCGTCACTGCTGCTTTCTATTGGCGCGGCTATCATGGTAACCCGCCAGAACACCGAAGAAGACATGGGCCAGCAGCTCGTGTTCCAGCTGGTGGACAACCCGAAAGCACTGATCATCTCCACCGGCATTTTGTTTGTGATGGGTATTGTTCCCGGCATGCCACACATTCCATTTTTGACACTGGCAGCGGTTTGCGGTGGTTTTGCTTACTGGAAAGTCAAACAGCAGGAAAAAGCCAAGCAGCAAGCAGAAGAAGCCCCGAAACAGGATGTGGTGGCACCGAAGCCGAAAGAGCTTTCCTGGGAAGATGTGCAGCCTGTTGATGTGATTGGACTGGAAGTCGGCTACCGCCTGATCCCTATGGTGGACCGTGACCAGGGCGGCGAGCTGCTTGATCGCGTCAAAGGCGTGCGTAAAAAACTGTCGCAGGACTTTGGCTTCCTTGTGCCACCGGTTCATATCCGTGACAACCTTGAACTGCCACCGAACAGCTACCGCATTACCCTGATGGGCGTTGCAGTGGGTGAGGCGGATATCCGCCCTGACAAAGAGCTGGCGATTAACCCCGGCCAGGTATTTGGCCCGATTGACGGTGAGCCGACCATTGACCCGGCCTTCGGCCTGGAAGCGGTTTGGATTGAGAAGTCACAGCGAGAGCACGCGCAGGCGCTCGGTTATACCGTGGTGGACTCCGCCACCGTATTGGCTACCCACCTCAGTCAGATGCTGACCAACAACGCAGAGCGTCTGCTGGGCCACGAGGAAGCGCAGAACCTGGTGGATATGCTGTCGAAACAGTCACCACGACTGGTCGAAGGTCTGATCCCGGATCTGATTTCCCTTGGTGTGGTGGTGAAAGTGATGCAAAACCTGCTCAACGAAGCCATCCCAATCCGCGACGTTCGCACCATCATCCAGACCCTGTCTGAATATGCACCTAAGAGTCAAGATCCCGACATCCTGACGGCGGCTGTCCGCATCTCCCTGCGTCGCCTGATTGTTCAGGAAATCAATGGTGTAGCGCCTGAATTGCCTGTGATTACGCTTGTTCCGGAATTGGAACAGATATTGCATAAAACTATGCAAGCGTCAGGCGGTGAATCTACCGGTATTGAGCCGGGTCTGGCAGAGCGCTTACAGCGCAGTCTTGCTGAAGCGACCCAGCATCAGGAGCTGCAAGGTGAACCTGCTGTATTGCTGACGTCCGGTGTGCTCCGTTCTACGCTCGCGAAGTTCGTGAAGAACACCATCCCGACACTGCGTGTCCTGTCTTATCAGGAAGTGCCGGATGAAAAACAAATAAGAATTGTAAGAGCGGTTGGCAACTGATGTACGTCATCAGTAACTCAGGACAACGATTTTGAAGATTAAACGATTTTTTGCCAAAGACATGCGCACAGCACTGGCCGAAGTGAAAGAAGCACTCGGCGCAGATGCAGTGATCATGTCCAACAAAAAAGTGACCGGCGGTGTCGAAATCGTGGCGGCAGTAGATACTGAAGCGCCAACCGTGATGTACGTAAAGATGCTGCAAAAGCGCAAGTGGCGCAGAGTATGGACCGCGCTCAACAGGCTCGTCGTCTGGCTGAGGATACCGTTCACCTGCGTCGCGACATCAGCAAAGAAGCAGCAAGAAAGCCATTGGGCGGCACCCTTGGCAGCAAATTCTCCAGCCTGCTGGATCGCTACCAATCCCAATTGCCGGATAACAGCCGTGACCAAGAGCCTGAAAGCGAAGCTGACTCACTGAGTGCGCTGCTGGCACGTCAAGGCGATGCGCGCCGCCGCCAAAGCGAAAACGCTTATGGCGCTGCGCCACAGCAACCCCAACGTCGTCCAGCACACAGCAACGGTCACAACAATGGCAATGCCAACGGCATGTCAGGCTTTTCCCGTTCCCAGCAACAGGCTAAGAGTGATGAACTCTCCCGCCTGTACCGTCAAAAACGTGACGAAAATGCCCCGCGTGCTCAGCAGCAACGCCCGCAGCAGATGCAGGATGACCGTTTCGGTGGGCTTCGCAATGAGCCGCGTAAACCGGCGGCACCGCGTCAGCAGGACGAAATTGAAGCGATGCGCAAAGAAATGGCGACCATTCGCAGTCTGCTGGAGCACCAGTTATCAGGATTGATGTGGCAGGAAGTGGAGCGAAAAGAGCCGCTTCGCGCCATGTTGATCAAACGTCTTGAAAAATGGGTATCTCTCCGGTGCTGGCTGATCAGTTGGCCGGTTACATCCCGGAAGATACGCCACCGAATGAAGCTTGGTCAGAACTGATGGAATTGGTCGCTGATCAGGTCATTACAACCAGTGAAAACCTGCTTGAAACCGGCGGTGTAATTGCATTGCTGGGGCCAACCGGCGTGGGTAAAACCACCACGATTGCCAAACTGGCAGCACGGGCAGCGATGGATTTCGGCCCGGAAGAGGTTGCGCTGGTCACAACAGATACATTTCGTATCGGCGCGCACGAGCAACTGGCTACTTATGGCCGTATTTTAGGTTGCCCGGTAAAAGTTGCTAAAGATGCGGATACACTGGCCGATATACTGTATCAGTTACGTCATCGACGACTGATCCTGCTAGACACCGCCGGCATGGGCCAGCGTGATCTCAGGCTGTCAGAGCAACTTGATACCCTTATCCAAAGCAGTGGTTCACACATCCGAAGCCTCCTCGTGCTGCCCGCGACTTCCCAACGTCGTGTGCTGCAGGAGACCATTGACCACTTCCGTCGTATTCCCCTTTCCGGGTGTGTACTGACGAAGCTGGACGAATCCCTCAGTCTGGGGGAACTACTGAGCGTGACCATAGAAAACGCCCTTCCGGTGACTTATCTGGCCGATGGTCAGCGTGTGCCGGAGGATATTCGCCAGGCTAGTGGACGATACCTGGTCAACAAGGCAAGTGAACTGATGGATCAAGATTCAGAGCAGCAAAACCATTTCTGGAGTCATGATGTACCAGAGTCGAATGCGGCGGACTTTTATGATTGAGACAACCATGCACGATCAAGCTAGCGGCCTCCGCCGCCTGACCAACCCGACTCGTACCAAGTGATTACGGTCACCGGCGGTAAAGGTGGTGTGGGTAAAACCAATATCACTCTGGGTGTGGCAGCAGCAATGGCCAAGCAAGGTAAAAAGGTGATGGTGCTTGATGCCGACCTGGGGTTAGCCAACGTTGACGTGTTGCTGGGTTTGCGTGTCGGCAAAAACCTAAGTCACGTTATGCAAGGCGTGTGTGACCTGAAAGACATCATTGTCGAAGGCCCTCACGGTATGAAGATCATCCTGCATCCTCAGGGATGCGCGGCATGACAGAGCTGACAACGGCACAACACGCCGGACTTATCCGCGCGTTCGGTACCCTGGATGAAGACGTTGACGTGTTGCTGGTGGACACCGCAGCAGGCATTTCTGACATGGTGCTGAGTTTTTCCCGTGCCGCGCAAGATGTGATGATTGTGGTGTGTGATGAGCCAACATCCATCACTGATGCTTATGCACTGATCAAGCTTTTA
The DNA here is from genome assembly GCA_001310415.1 of Enterovibrio sp. JCM 19048. GTDB lineage: Bacteria > Pseudomonadota > Gammaproteobacteria > Enterobacterales > Vibrionaceae > Enterovibrio > Enterovibrio paralichthyis. The sequence continues at coordinate 87,212 of BAXE01000008.1, forward strand.
AGCCGTGAACACGGGGTTACACGCTTCAAAGTTGTGGCCAATATGGTGCGCAGTTACCGCGAAGGTCGCGATTTATTTACAAAATTAACGCGAGTAACTGAAAGATTTTTAAATGCTAATCTAGAATTAGTAGCATGTGTCCCACTTGATGAGCATGTGCGCCAGTCTGTGAAGAAGCAAAAAGTCGTTGTTGATGCGTTTCCAAATGCACCTGCTGCGCTGGCATTGAATGCGCTGGCGAACAAAGCACTGACCTGGCCGGTACCACGAAACCCAGGTGGACACCTCGAGTTTTTTGTTGAGCGACTGTTAGTGAAAGACGAGACCGCGGGAGACTATCTCAGTGAGTAGAGCGCTCACCTACAGCAGGACTGGAGCATCAACTGAGACGGTGTTTGAGCAATATTCGACGCTGGTAAAGCGTATTGCCCATCACATGATTTCCCGCTTACCGCCGAACGTGCAGGTCGAAGACCTGATACAGGCGGGTATGGTCGGCCTGCTGGAAGCGCAACAGAACTATGACCCGTCAAAAGGGGCAAGTTTTGAGACTTATGCAGGCATTCGAATTCGCGGCGCCATGCTTGACGATATTCGAAAAGGTGACTGGGTACCACGCTCAGTACACCGGAACAACCGCCAAATCAGCGAGGTTATCGCTCAGTTGGAAGGCGAGTTAGGGCGGGATCCTAACGACAAAGAAATTGCGAAACGTCTGGGAATGAGCCTGGAGCAGTACTACCAGGTTCAGAATGACATCAACGCCGGGCGATTAATCGGCATCGATGATCTGGGCGTTTCAGAAGATGCTTTCGTTACCGAAAGTCATCGCGACGAAAACCTTCCCTTTGAGGAAGTCGCCGAGGATAGCTTTAAGTCGCATCTGGCTAATGCCATCCGAGGACTTCCTGAGAGAGAAGCTTTGGTCCTTTCCCTCTACTACGATGAGGAACTTAACCTCAAAGAGATTGGGGCCATTATCGGGGTCAGTGAATCCCGAGTTTGCCAGATTCAAAATCAGGCAATGCAGCGGTTACGGACCAAGCTTACTGCTTGGTCAAAGTAAGTTTTAACAATTATAAGGAACCTCACCGGAGGCCACTTTGGACACAAATATGAAAATCCTCATTGTTGACGACTTTTCAACAATGCGCCGTATCGTTAAAAACCTCCTTCGTGATCTGGGTTTCAACAATACCGTTGAAGCAGATGACGGCCTGACAGCACTGCCAATCCTCAAGAAAGGCGGTATTGATTTTGTCGTCACTGATTGGAACATGCCTGGTATGCAGGGTATTGATCTGCTCAAGAACATCCGTGCTGACGATGAACTGAAGCATCTGCCAGTGTTGATGATCACGGCAGAAGCCAAGCGTGAGCAGATTGTTGAAGCAGCTCAGGCTGGCGTAAATGGTTACATCGTTAAGCCATTTACAGCTGCAACCCTGAAAGAAAAGCTGGATAAAATTTTCGAACGCATGTGATTTGCTTCTTCGCGCAGTGAAGGATTATTAATTCAATGATAACACTCGACCAAGCTAAAGAATTGGTCAGTTTGCTGGAAGAAGGGAATCAGGAAGGCGCGAACGAATTGCTGGTGAAAATAGCTGGCGATTCGCGCAATCCGCTCTTCAATGAGGTTGGAAAACTGACCCGGCAACTGCACGATTCACTCGTTAATTTCCGTTTGGATCCGCGCGTCAGCATCTTGCGAACAGCGAGATCCCGGATGCCCGCGACCGCCTGAACTTTGTGATGGAGAAAACGGAAATCGCGGCTAACCGCACCATGGATGCGGTTGAATCAATGCTACCCATTGCCGATAACCTGCAAGAGTGCCTCACGCAGGTAAGACCTCAGTGGAACAACCTCATGGGAGGGCGGATTGACATCACGAGTTTTAAAGACTTGTGTCATCAAATCGACGGTTTGCTGACCCAGGTTGAAGGTGATACCACCAGTCTGCACGGACAACTGACGGAAATTCTCATGGCGCAGGATTTTCAGGATCTGACCGGTCAGGTGATCCGTCGTGTGATCGAACTGGTGCAAGAAGTTGAAAAACAACTGGTAGACATTCTGACGGCCTTTGGTCTGGATGAAGACTACAAAGAACAAGAATCTGACAATCAGACTGGTATCGAGGCTGAAGGTCCTGTCGTTACTGAAGAGAAGCGTCAAGAAAAACAAGTGATGCAGAGTCAGGACGACGTAGACGATTTGCTTTCCAGCCTTGGCTTTTAGGGGTGTGCTATGAGTTTTGAAATGGATGAAGAAATCCTGCAGGACTTTTTGATCGAAGCAGGTGAAATTCTGGAGTTGCTGTCCGAGCAGCTGGTTGATCTGGAAAAACCCCAGACGATCGTGACTTGCTCAACGCAATTTTCCGCGGATTCCACACGGTTAAAGGTGGTGCGGGTTTCTTGTCGCTGACAGAACTGGTCGATACCTGCCACGGTGCAGAAAACGTATTCGATAACCTGCGCAACGGCGGTCGCGAGCTGACCTCTGAAGTCATGGACACCATTCTCCAGTCTCTTGATACCGTTAACGAACAGTTTGCCTGTGTACAGGAACGCTCTCCGGTACCTCCGGCTAATCCGGAATTGCTGGAAGCCCTGCACAAATACAGCAACCCCGCCTCCGCGGACGAAGTCGTAGAAGCCGCGCCGGTTGTTGAGCCTGAACCCGAACCGGAACCAGAGCCAGAAGTGGTGGCTGAAGCCCCAGCAAGTGGCGATGCGATTGCCGGCGACTCGGTAGACGAAATCACCGATGATGAATTTGACCGTCTTCTTGACCAGCTTCACGGCAAAGGTCAAGGGCCTGCAGGCAGTACCGTACCGGAAAGTAGCGGTAGTGCTCCTTCAAGCGGCGATGACATCACCGACGACGAATTTGAAAAGCTACTCGATGACCTGCACGGCGCTGGCAAAGGCCCACAAGCGGGTGGTGCCGAACCTGCTACACCGTCGCCGCAAAATGCATCGGTAGAAAGTCCAAGCAGTGATGAAATCACTGATGATGAATTTGAAAAACTGCTGGATGAGTTACACGGTAAAGGTAAGAGCCCAGTAAACACGGGAGCTGAAGCAGCACCAAAAGCAGCAGCCCCAGCGGCACCGGCTGCGCCTGCTCCAAAGCCTGCACCTAAAGCGGAACCTGCAGCGGCAGCACCGCCGGCGACTGTGGCAAAACCACCGGCCAAAGCGGAAGAGAAAAAGCCGCCTGCGCCACAAGCTGAACAAACCGTACGTGTGAACACCTCTACACTCGACACCATCATGAACATGGTGGGTGAGCTGGTGCTGGTGCGCAACCGTCTGGTCAGCCTGGGTGCAAACAGCGATGACGAGAACATGGCCAAAGCGGTCACCAACCTTGATGTGGTCACAGCAGACCTGCAAGGTGCCGTCATGCAGACGCGTATGCAGCCAATTAAGAAAGTATTTGGCCGTTTCCCACGCGTTGTTCGCGACTTGGCACGAAGCCTGAAAAAAGACATTGTGCTGGAAATGCGCGGTGAAGAAACTGACTTGGATAAAACCTGGTTGAGGCACTCGCGGACCCAATGGTTCACTTGGTGCGTAACTCGGTTGACCACGGTATTGAAATGCCGGATGTCCGTGAGCAAAGCGGTAAACCGCGTACCGGTACGGTAACGCTAGCTGCATCACAGGAAGGTGACCATATCCTTCTTACCATTACCGATGACGGTGGCGGTATGGATGCAGACAAACTGCGTGGCATCGCGGTTGAACGTGGTTTGATGGATGCTGACGCAGCAGGCCGACTGACTGACAATGAAGCGTTTAACCTGATTTTTGCACCGGGCTTTTCAACCAAGAAAGAGATTTCAGATATCTCAGGCCGTGGCGTGGGCATGGACGTTGTGAAAACAGCGATCACCCAGCTCAACGGTACCATTGCTATCGACTCCGAACTTGGCCGCGGCACCATTATTTCAATCAAAGTACCGCTGACGCTGGCTATCCTGCCAACCTTGATGGTTGGTATCGGCAACAGCCCGTTTGCGTTCCCGCTGTCCAATGTTAATGAAATCATTAGCCTGGATCTGAAGAAAACCAACACCGTCGACGGACAACTGACACTTATCGTGCGAGAGAAAGCGATCCCGCTGTTCTACCTGCAAGACTGGTTATGTCCTAAACGACCAACCAACCGTGAACAAGGCCATGTGGTCATCGTTCAGATGGGTCACCAGCCGGTTGCATTCGTGGTTGATTCTTTGATTGGTCAGGAAGAAGTCGTTATCAAGCCGCTGGATGAATTGCTACAGGGTACGCCGGGTATGGCGGGTGCAACCATCACCAGTGACGGCCATATTGCCTTGATTCTGGATGTGCCTAATTTACTCAAACGTTACGCTAGTCGATAACAACTGAAGGAACGCCATGGCAGTGAAAGTTTTGGTGGTGGACGATTCAAGTTTTTTCCGCCGCCGTGTTAGTGAAATTATTAACGGGGATCCTCGTCTTCAAGTTATTGATTGTGCAGCAAACGGCAAAGAGGCGATTGATAAAGCCGCGCAACTGAAGCCGGATGTCATCACCATGGACATAGAAATGCCCGTGATGGATGGCATCACTGCTGTACGTGAAATAATGCGCAGCAATCCAACGCCGATCCTGATGTTTTCGTCATTGACGCATGATGGTGCGAAAGCCACTCTGGATGCGTTGGACGCGGGTGCGCTCGATTTTCTGCCAAAGAAATTTGAAGACATCGCACGTAACCGTGATGAAGCAGTGAGCCTCTTGCAGCAGCGCGTGAATGAAATAGCACGTAAACGTGCGTTCATGCGCCGTCCAGCGCAAGTGACTCGCCCGGCAACTACAGCAACGACAACGACAGCAGCGCCTTCACTGGCGCGTCCAGCAGCGACACCGTCGCCTGCGCCGGCACCTGCAGCGCGACCTGTTTCATCGACCGCACGCTTCAAGGCCAGTGGTAAACGCTACCAATTGGTGGCGATTGGCACATCCACAGGCGGACCTGTGGCGTTGCAGAAAGTGCTTAGCTCTCTTCCGGCGAATTTTCCTCTGCCTATTTTGTTGATCCAACATATGCCGTCTACGTTTACGGCTGCGTTTGCACAGCGTTTGAATGGTTTGTGCAAAATCAACGTGAAAGAAGCGCAGGATGGCGACCCGTTGCAAGCAGGTACCGCTTACCTGGCACCAGGTGGCATGCAGATGATGATCGATGGCCGTCCTGGGGCTGCCCGCCTGAAAATTCTCGATGGTGGCGACCGTATGAACTACAAGCTTGTGTAGACGTGACTTTCGGCTCAGCAGCAAACGTGTATGGTGATAAAGTACTGTCTATGGTGCTTACCGGCATGGGTGCAGATGGCCGCGATGGCGCACGTATGCTGAAGCAAAACGGTTCAACGGTGTGGGCACAGGACGAAGAAAGTTGTGTGGTTTACGGTATGCCTCAAGCAGTAGCCAAAGCAGGGATTTCGACAGAAGACCTTCCGTTGGAGCGCATTGCTGAGCGCATCCTCGTTGAGCTAAACCTTACGTAAGGAGCGGCTGTGATAGTCTGGAGCATTGCCAACCAGAAAGGGGGCGTGGGGAAAACAACCTCCACCGTCACGCTTGCTGGGCTACTCAGTGAAAAAACAAGCGAGTCCTGTTGATCGATACCGATCCGCATGCGTCGCTCACAACCTATCTGAATTTCGATTCGGACAAGTTGACGCATACCCTGTTTGACCTGTTCCAACTGCAAAGCATTAACCGCGATGCAGTAAAGCCGCTGATCCTGAAAACGGAATATAAGAACCTCGACCTTTTGCCGTCACATATGTCTCTGGCGACACTGGACAGAGCCATGGGCAATCGTGGTGGCATGGGGTTGATGCTGAAGAAAACCCTCGCATGTCTTGAAGAAGATTACGACTACGCCTTGATAGACTGTCCGCCGATTCTCGGGGTGATGATGGTCAACGCCCTGGCTGCCAGTAACCGAATTCTAATTCCGGTACAAACCGAGTTCTTGGCGATGAAGGGGCTCGAGCGCATGGTGCGTACTTTGCAGATTATGCAAAAATCCCGCGCATCCGAGTTCAAGGTTTGTATCGTGCCGACAATGTACGACAAACGCACCCGTGCTTCTCTCGAAACCTTGCAAGAGCTGAAAGTGCGTTATCCGGATCAGGTGTGGACTTCTGCGGTTCCTATCGACACCAAATTCCGCGATGCGAGCTTAAAGCACATGCCGCCTTCTTATTACGCAAAAAACTGTCGCGGCGTGTTTGCCTATAAAACGCTGCTCTCTTACTTGGAGCGACTTGAACAGGATGAAAGATAGCCGTGCCCTGTCCAGTGTTCAGGCGCTGGATGACTACTTTGATGCTTTGCTGGATGACGACAGCCACCCGCAGGCAGCGACACGGATGCGAAACCTCACGCAGCTGAAGGCAACCTGACACTTCAACCCCAGCCTTTGGTGATTGAACCGATTGAAAAATTCAGTGGGGCGACGCTGACCAAAGATGAGCGCGACTTGTCTTCGGTGGAGAAATTGCTCAGCCAGCTTAAGCTGGATGAAGATCTGGAAGTGGAAGTCGAAGATCTGACGGAAACGGACGTGATCACCGACAGTGAACTGGCTGTTGAAACGTATACAGAACAATTGACAGATGTTGCAGTGGATGTGGCTGTTGAAGCCAGCGTCGAAACGGTAGTCGACGCGGAGGTTATTACAGAGACTGAAACTGTCGTTGAACAAACGGTCGATATTGAGCCGGAAGTCGTCTCTGACGTTGAGGTCGAAACTGAGGTAGTCGTTGAGGCTGCTGAGGACGTTGCCCAAGACATTGAGGCAGATACCGAAACCCAGGCTGAACCACAAACGCAGGAAGATGCTGACACAACGCCACCGTGGAAAAACATCGCGCCGGAGCATGCGTTTCAGGTGTTGTTCTTTGAATCTGTCGGCGTGACATATGCGGTTCCACTGGCGGAGTTAGGCGGGATTCACCGCTTGGAATCTTGCAATCATTTGATTGGCAGACCGGATTGGTATCTTGGTTTACAGACAGAACGTGATCAGCAACTGGACGTGGTTGATACGGCGATGTGGGTAATGCCGGAAAAAATAACGGATAACAGCCATCGCGATGACTATAGTTATATTGTGATCTTGGGTGACAGTAAATGGGGCTTGGCTTGCAATGCTCTACTAGGGACGGAGTCACTCACTGGTGAACGAGTGCGATGGCGCGAACAAGCTGGCAAACGGCCGTGGTTGGCTGGGCTGGTGAAAGACAAAATGTGCGCCTTGATACACGTCGAAGCGCTGATCGCCATGCTGGATCAAGGTATTGATGCCAATGCATTGGCGTAAATGACGTAGCACAGCACGTAAAGAGGAAAATAAATGTCTCAGGTAGCTGAAGTACAAAAAGAAAACGTGAATGACGAAGTCCTGCAGTGGGTGACCTTCCAACTGGAAGATGAAACTTACGGCATTAATGTCATGCAAGTCCGGGAAGTTTTGCGCTACACCGAAATCGCACCGGTACCGGGTGCACCAGATTATGTTCTGGGCATCATCAACCTGCGCGGTAACGTGGTAACGGTTATTGATACCCGCTCCCGTTTTGGCCTGGTTCAAGGCGAAGTCACGGACAATACCCGTGTCATCGTTATCGAGGCGGAATCGCAAGTTATCGGTATCATGGTCGACAGCGTGGCTGAGGTGGTATACCTCAAGACCTCTGAAATCGACACCACACCAAGCGTGGGTACGGATGAAAGTGCCAAGTTCATCCAAGGCGTCAGCAACCGCAATGGACATCTGTTGATCCTGGTCGATCTGAACAAGCTGCTCTCTGATGAAGAGTGGTCAGATATGGCAATGCTGTAATGCTCGACGTTGTGCTGCATTGGTTACCACTCGGCGTATCTGTTTGCGTTGGGGTGGTAGCCTTGTTGTTGCTCCGCTCTGAAAAGAAAGCGCGACATCAGCTTGAATCCAAGTATCAGGCGATGGAGCTACTGGCGAAGAATGCACGACAACAACATGAAAGCCTGTCCAAACAGTTCAATGAACTGAGGGCGGGATCGATTGGGATGAGCCAGAAGCTGGCGGAGTTATCTCATCGGTTTGACGAGTTGGTGGACAAACAGAACGAGCTGGAAATGCACGATCCTGATGGCCGCCTCTACAGTCGCGCCTCTAAAATGGTGGAGCTTGGTGCTGATATCCATGAACTGATGGAAGAATGCGATTTGCCGAAGGCTGAAGCCGAGCTTCTGCTCAGCATCCGCAAGCAGCGCATGCTGCGATAAGCCTGACGCCGGGCGCATCACACCGACTGGTTAACGACAGACCCTTCCCATCCGGGCGGGGTTTTTCCGTCTAGGTACCAGGCAAACGCGATAAGCTCTGCAATCACCAAATAGAGTTGTTCAGGGATCTCTTCCCCAATATCCAATGCTGACAACCAATTCAGCAGTGTCTCATCACTGTGGATGAGCCCGCCTTGTTTTTCCATTTCCTCAATCAGCTTTTCTGCCAGTTCGTTATAGCCTTTGGCACTGACTTTTGGTGCGTTTACGCCGTCATAGCGCAGGGCAATGGCACTTTTCGTTGTTTTCATACTTGTATATCTACACCTGAATGAAGGGTGGCAGGTGCCACGTTTTCTGTGGTGGAAAATTCACATTGGGTCAGTGCAATATTGTGGCTAGCCAGCGCTTTTTCCAATGTCGGTAATGCGTTTTCGATTTGTTGCTGTAAGCCGGCAGCATCGGTAGACATTGTCAGCCTGAGTGTTTGGTCTTCCAGTTCAGCCGTGGCGGTTAAATGACGGTTTTTAGACAGGGAAAGATTCACAGTAACACTCCAGATTTGGCGTTTTCGTTTCCCAGCCTGCTTTTTCTTTACCGCCACCCGTACTGGAGAGTGGTCTTCATTTCTGAATGGAAATAGCCAGTGGTATTCGCCGGTCTTAGTCTGTTCATTAAGCCGTTGTTCTGCCAGTAGCATCAGTAGGCCTTTGGTCTTCCCACCCACGTCATCTTCTTGGTGCTGGAGTACGTAGTTCAATGCGTGATGCAATGCTTTGTCGGATTCCTGTTGCGCTAGCCATTTTGCCGCCTGTTGAATGTTCTTTGGGGGTAACAGCGCTGCAGCGAGTTGGGAAAGTAAAGGTGAGAGCTTTGCTGAAGATGAATCGCTGCGATACAGAAACGGAAAGAGGTTGATAAGTGTTAACAATTGAGAAATTTGTGAGCGCGCAGGCGCAATGTTGAGCCTGAGGGCGTGGTTGAAGTGCCCATATCCCCAGATGCCTGTAAGGATTTCAAGGGAATACCCTTGATATGCTCCTGCACTAATGCGTTGATATGACTGATGTTATTGATTTTCATATTTGCTCACAATTCGTAACGCATCAAAGATAGAGTCCCCGGAATTATCTCAGTAGGATTTTACTGCCCGGGGTGCGCGGGCGAGATCTCGCAACTACCGATGTGAGAGGGCTCTATGATATTATCGGGCAAATTTTTCATTACTTTATCGGGAACGCTGATTTCTCATGTTGGAAGTCCGTCAGCTCAGCTGTATCCGGGACGAGCGGGTATTGTTTGAAGACCTTTGTTTTTCAGTGTCGCCGGGCGATCTGGTGCAAATCGAAGGTCCAAATGGTGCGGGTAAGACCACACTGTTACGTATTATCGCCGGATTAGGGTTGGCAGAAAGCGGGGATGTATTGTGGGATGGTGAGTTGGTGACTAAAGCACGCGAAACCTTCTACAGCAAACTGCTTTTTCTGGGGCACAGCACGGGTGTCAAACGTGAAATGACGGCGTTTGAAAACCTGGCATTCTATCAGCGTATGCACGGTGTAAGTGATGAAGCCAAGTTATGGGATGCATTGGCGCGTGTCGGCCTGGCAGGGCGAGAAGACGTTACAGCCGCTCAGCTGTCCGCAGGACAAAACCGCCGCGTTGCGTTGGCACGTCTCTGGATAAGCGAGTCGCCGCTCTGGATTTTAGACGAGCCACTGACCGCGATTGATAAGCAGGGTGTAAAAGTGTTGGAAAACCTGTTCCAGCAGCATGTCGACAATGGTGGAATGGTGCTCTTTACCACCCACCAGGATATGTTCGACGGCAACCCGAAATTGCGTCGTATAAAGTTGGGGGCGTAATGGGAACGGCTATGTATCACATGATCCGCCGCGAGTTGCTGATTGCCTTTCGTCGCCAGTCGGACATGCTTAACCCGCTGTGGTTTTTCATTATTGTCATTACCCTGTTTCCACTGGGGGTTGGGCCCGGACCAAACCTTTTGGCAGAAATTGCGCCGGGTATTATCTGGGTTGCCGCATTGCTGGCCGCCGTTGTGTCTCTGGAGCGTTTGTTCCGCGACGATTTCGTGGACGGCTCACTTGAGCAAATGCTGCTGATGCCTGAGCCGCTTTCGGTGCTGGTGTTTGCCAAAATTATCGCCCATTGGCTGCTGACAGGGTTGCCTTTGTTGATCATCAGTCCTCTGTTGGCAGTATTACTTTCTCTGGACTGGGCAGCATACAAAGCGGTGGTGCTGACACTTTTGCTCGGCACACCAACATTGAGCTTTCTCGGTGCGATTGGTGTCGCGCTGACTGTGGGACTGAGAAAAGGTGGTGTGCTGCTCAGCTTGCTGGTGCTGCCACTTTTTATCCCTGTCCTCATTTTTGCCACTTCCGCCATTGATATGGCTGCGAGTGGATTTGCGATTAATGGTCAGCTTGCCATTTTGGGTGCGCTGCTGGTCGGTTCCGCGACACTCTCGCCGTTTGCAGTTTCTGCAGCGCTGCGGGTGAGTGTTCAGTAACCTCAAAGATTTTTAACGATTAAATAAGAGCGATATTAGCGATGTGGAAATGGCTTCACCCTTATGCAAAGCCAGAGGCAAGCTACAAACTTTGTAACACGCTGTTACCGTGGTTTGCTGTGTTGGCGGCGTTGTCTCTCGTCACCGGAACCATTTGGGGGTTGGCGTTTGCGCCTTCTGACTACCAGCAGGGAGACAGCTTCCGGATCATCTACATTCACGTGCCAGCGGCAATTTGGTCGATGGGGGCGTATATGTCGATGGCGATTGCTGCCTTTATCGGCTTGGTGTGGCAAATCAAGATTTCTGACTGGGCAGCTGCAGCGATGGCGCCAGTCGGTGCTGTGTTTACCTTTATTGCACTGGTGACAGGTGCGGTTTGGGGCAAGCCAATGTGGGGCGCATGGTGGGTGTGGGATGCACGCCTGACTTCTGAGCTTATTCTCCTGTTCCTTTACCTCGGTGTGATTGCACTTTACAACGCATTTGATGATGACCGCACGGCGGGTCGTGCAGCCGGCATTCTGGCTATCGTAGGTGTCATTAACCTGCCAATCATTCACTTTTCGGTTGAGTGGTGGAATACCCTGCACCAGGCGCAACCATCACCAAGTTTGCCAAGCCTTCCATTGCGCCGGACATGTTGTGGCCGCTGCTGCTGAACATTTTCGGCTTTGCGTTTTTCTTCGGTGCCTTGTCACTGATGGGTTTGAAAAACAAAATCTTACAACGCGAATCACATCGTCCATGGGTTCGAGAGCTGGTAGTAAAAGGTTAAGGTATGCACTTTTCATCTTTCTCTGATTTTCTGGCTATGGGCGGTTACAGCGCCTATGTATGGAGCTCGTTTGCTATCACGTTTATCGCCATGGCATGGCTTGTGGTGTCGGCAAAATTGACGCGCAGGAAACTTTTTAAAGAAATAGAGAACAAAGTTGCCAGAGAACAACGTATCAAGAATGCTCAAAGCATGGAGAACACATTATGAACCCAAGACGCAAGAAACGACTGGGGCTCGCACTGGCTCTGTTGTTTGGTGTAGGCGCAACGATTGGACTGGTGCTCTATGCGCTGAATCAGAACATGGACTTGTTCTATACCCCAACAGAATTGGTTAACGGTAAACCCGATGGCACTAAGCCTGAAGTCGGCCAGCGTCTGCGCATTGGCGGCATGGTGGTTGAGGATTCCGTAGAGCGCGACCCGCAATCTTTGAAAGTGAGCTTCAAAGTGGCGGACGTTGGTCCCCAGGTTACTGTGCAGTTTGAAGGCATTTTGCCGGATCTGTTCCGTGAAGGGCAGGGCATTGTTGCGCAGGGTGTGTTGGTTGATGCCAATACCGTACTGGCAAGCGAAGTGCTGGCGAAGCACGATGAAGAATATATGCCTCCTGAAATTGCAGAAGCGATGAACAAAAACCACTCACCGCTTGAGTATTCTGAGCAGCAAAAACAAGGTAGCTACTGATGATTGCTGAACTGGGGCATTTTGCCTTATTATCTCGCTGGGCTTTTCGGTTCTGCTGAGCATTTACCCGTTGTGGGGGGCGCAAGTAGGCAACCAGGCTATGATGCGTTCTGCACGGCCTCTTGCATCGGCATGTTCCTGATGCTGCTGATGTCTTTCATCGCATTGAGCTGGGCGTTTTACACTAACGACTTTACCGTTAGTTATGTTGCCAGTAACTCAAACAGTGCTCTGCCTTGGTATTACCGCCTGACGGCAGTATGGGGCGCGCACGAAGGCTCTCTGTTGCTGTGGGTACTCATCCAGGCGGGTTGGACGGTAGCGGTTGCTGTCTTCAGCCGCGGTATGCCGCTGGAATCCGTCGCGCGCGTACTGGCAGTGATGGGTATGATCGGTGTGGGTTTCCTGCTGTTTATCATTCTGACGTCAAACCCATTTGAACGCACTTTGCCGTATTTCCCTGTTGATGGCCGCGACCTCAATCCATTGCTTCAAGACCCGGGTCTGATTGTTCACCCGCCTATGCTTTACATGGGTTACGTGGGCTTCTCTGTCGCGTTTGCTTTTGCGATTGCGTCACTGATGGCGGGCCGTCTTGATACAGCATGGGCGCGTTGGTCGCGTCCTTGGACAACGGCTGCGTGGGTATTCCTGACACTGGGTATCGCTTTGGGTTCCTGGTGGGCGTATTACGAACTCGGCTGGGGTGGCTGGTGGTTCTGGGATCCAGTAGAAAACGCCTCCTTCATGCCGTGGCTTGCCGGTACTGCGTTAATGCACTCGCTGGCAGTGACAGAAAAACGCGGCACGTTCAAAGCCTGGACGGTATTGCTGGCAATCTCAGCGTTTTCACTGAGCCTGTTGGGTACTTTCCTGGTGCGTTCCGGCGTACTGGTATCGGTGCATGCGTTTGCCTCTGACCCAACCCGCGGCCTGTTTATTCTGGCGTTCCTGGTGATCGTTATCGGTGGCTCTTTGCTGTTGTATGCTCTTCGCGCGTCTGAAGTGCGTGTTCGTGGCAACTTTGAACTGCTTTCCCGTGAAAATGCCCTGTTGGCAAACAACATTCTGCTGGTTGCCGCGCTGGTGGTAGTCCTGCTGGGTACCTTGTTGCCACTGGTACACAAACAACTCGGTCTGGGCTCGGTTTCTATTGGTGAGCCTTTCTTCAACCTGCTGTTCACCTGGCTGTCTGTGCCATTTGTGTTCATCTTGGGTGTTGGGCCGTTGATCCGCTGGAAACGTGACAACCTTAAGAACGTGAAGAAAGAGATGGCAGTTGCCGGCGTTCTTTCTGTGGTGCTTGGCGTTGCCATGGTGTGGTTCTTCGCCGATACCTTTATGCCGCTGGCTGCGCTGGGCGCTGTCATGGGGCTGTGGGTTATCATCCTGTCTGCGATTGAGGTATACCAGCGCGCGACACACCGCCATACTTTGGTTACCGGCATGGGCAAACTGGGCCGTAGTCATTGGGCAATGGTGCTTGGCCACGTGGGTCTTGCGATTTCTGTGCTGGGCATTGCAATGGTGCAGAACTACGACATTGAACGTGACGTGAAAATGGCGCCGGGCGACCGGGTGGTGCTACAAGGCCATGAGTTCCACTTTGCCGGATTGCGTGACAAAGATGGTCCGAACTATGACGGCTACATTGCAGATTTCGACATTTACCGCAATGGCAAACGTATCAACACTCTGCATGCAGAGAAGCGCTTCTACAACGTGCAGCGCTCTATGATGACAGAAGCGGCGATTGACCGCGGTATCACCCGTGACCTGTATGTCGCGATGGGTGAGCGTCTGCCGGACGGTTCGTGGGCTGTTCGCTTGTACTACAAGCCGTTTGTCCGCTGGATCTGGTTTGGCGCACTCGTTATGTCAATGGGTGGTCTGCTTGCCATGTCTGATAAGCGTTACCGTTTTCGTCAAAAATCCAAGTCTGCGGTCTCTGTTGAGCCCGTGAAGGAGGCTTAAAGGTGAAGAAACCTTTACTCTTTATCCCGTTTGCCCTTTTTATGGTGCTGGTTGCCGTGTTCTTCGTTCAGCTGGGCAAAAATGCTGATGGCGATGACCCGACCAAACTGGAATCGGTTCTGGTTGGTAAACCTGTACCTGAGTTTCGCCTCGAAGATTTGACCGAGGCAGGCAAGCTCTACGATCAGGATATTTTCAAGGGTGAACCTTTGCTACTCAACGTATGGGCAACCTGGTGCCCGACCTGTTATGCCGAACATACTTATCTCAATGAATTGGCAGCGCAGGGCGTGAAAATTATTGGCCTGAACTATAAAGACGACCGCGTGAAAGCGATTGGCTGGCTGAACCAGTTGGGCAACCCTTATCTGATCAGTCTTTTTGACGGTAACGGTATGCTGGGGCTGGATCTGGGCGTTTATGGCGCACCGGAAACCTTCCTAATTGATGCAAATGGTGTGATCCGCTATCGCCACGTTGGGGATGTGAACGACCGCAACTGGAATGACACTCTGCGTCCAATGTACGAGCAAATGCTGGCGGAGGCGAAAAGCTGATGAAACGTTTTCTATTCGTCACATTACTGGCTTTCAGTGCGGTTTTTTCCGTATCTGCCTCCATCGAGGTATACGAGTTCGACTCGCCGCAGCAAGAGGAAATGTTCCAAAAGCTGGGTAAAGAGCTACGTTGTCCAAAATGTCAGAACAACAACATTGCGGATTCAAATGCAGGTCTGGCGCAAGACTTCGTATGAAAGTCTATGAAATGCTTAAGCAGGGTAAAAGCGAAGACGAAATCGTCGACTACATGGTGGCGCGTTACGGTAACTTCGTGACCTACAACCCGCCACTGACAGCCTCCACACTGATCCTCTGGGTGGGCCCAGCGCTGTTTGTTGTGGTGGGTTTTACCATTTTGGTCATGCGTAGCCGCAAACCCAAAACGAAAGCAGAAAAGCGCGCGTTAAACAGCGAAGAACAGGCTCGCCTGGACGCTCTGCTTGAAGAGCAAAATGAACAAGACAATAAGGAAATCAAGGGATGACAGAAATGTGGTTCTGGCTAATTACCGCCTTAATGATTGTCGTCTCTATTGGCCTTTTTGTGCTGCCAATCTACCGTGGCAAAGATCAGGACGAACTGGCCAGCCGTGATGAGCTGAACAAGGCTTTCTTCCGCGACCGAATGGCGGAGCTGAATGAAGAAGCGCAGGAAGGCCTGGTTGAAAACCAGGATGAGCTGGCGCTGGAGTTGAAGCAGTCCCTGCTTGACGATATTCCAGAACAAGCGCAATCAAGCAAGAGTCAGCGTGTATCACTGGCAATGTTGCTGCCGGGTGTGTTGGTGCTGGTTTTCCTCAGCTATGCCCTTTACGGCATTATGGGTAACCAAAGCAAAGTGGTTGCCTGGCAGGATACTGCTTCGCGTCTGCCTGAGTTGTCCCGTCGCCTGATGTCTGACAGTCAGGATCCGATGACTGAGCAGGAAATGGACGAGATGACACTGGCATTGCGCACCCAACTGCAAAGAACACCTGAAGATGGTATGGGATGGTTGCTGCTTGGCCGTATCGGACTTGCCAACCGTGATATCCAGACAGCGGAAGGCGCGATGGCAAAAGCGTATGATCTGATGCCACAAGACAGTGATGTAAAATTGGGTTATGCCCAGTCGCTGATGCTGTCTGGCGACGAGCAAAATGCCAATGTTGCACGAAACCTGCTGCGTGAGGTCATCGCGCAGGATCATACCAACCTCCAAGCCTTCTCCCTGTTGGCGTTTGATGCTTTCGAACGCGGCGCATTTGATGAGGCGGTGGCGGCATGGTCAACGATGAAGCAACTGCTACCGGAAAATGATCCGCGTATCACCATGCTTGAGCGCAGCATTGCCCGTGCAGAAGCACAGATGGGCGCAGGACAGGGGCAGTCAGTATCCGTCAACATTTCACTGGATGAAGGTGTCAATCTACCCGCAGACGGTGTGCTGATTGTTTCTGTTCACTCGGCAGACGGTGCGCCAATGCCTGTCGCTGCTAAACGCCTGCCGTTGGACAAGTTCCCACTGACGGTTGAATTGACTGACGCAGACAGCATGATCCCAGAGCGACTTATGTCCTCATTGCCTGAGGTTTTGGTGCGTGCACGTATCGACAATGATGGCAATGTGATGACAAAAGACGGTGACTGGTTTGGTGAAAGCCAGCCATTTGAGCTTGGCGGCAGTGCCGATATAGTGGTTAACCAAAAGCAGTAACTGTTTTATACTTCAAGGCATAAGTAGAAAGGCTGGTCATAAACCAGCCTCTTTTTTATCTTTTCAAGGACAAAAAAGACAATGTGGAAACGTCTTATCATTGCAGTTGGTGCATTATTGTTGGTTAGCGGCTGCGCCCAGTCCCCGGAGTCTGAAGCAGAAGCGCAAACTAATGCTGAATTTGTGGATGAGTCCCATCCGGATGACCCATTTGAAGGTTTCAACCGCGCGATGTGGGCAGTGAACTACGACTATTTAGATCCCTATGTCGCGCGCCCGGTGTCACTGGCCTATGTGAATTACGTCCCAAACTGGACACGTACCGGCATAGCCAACTTTCTGAGCAACCTCGAAGAACCGGCAAGTATGGTGAACAGTCTCATCATGTTGGATGGCGAAGCGGCACTGACCCACTTTAACCGATTCTTTATAAACACCATTTTTGGTCTTGGTGGCATTATCGACCTGGCTTCGAATGCCAATGTGCCGAAAATCAGTGATCACCAGTTTGGTGATGCCATGGGGTATTATGATATCGGCCAGGGGCCGTATTTTATGATGCCGGTTTATGGCCCTGTGACGTTGCGAGAGGGTGCTGGTGATGTGGTGGATGGACTTTACCCGCCGCTGGTATGGCTAACGTTTCCGCAGTCGGTATTGAAATGGCTGTTCGAGGGAATGGAAAGCCGGGCAGAACTGGTTCAGCAGGAAGCTTGTTGAACAACTCGCCGGATCCCTACGCATTCACCCGTGATGCTTACCTCCAAAACAAGGCATTCAAGGCACGTGGTGGGGAAGTGGAAATCTATGCAGAGCCGGATGATGAATATCTCGATGATGCCCTGCTAGACGAGATAGATAATTACTAAATCATAAAAAATGCCACTCGCAAGAGTGGCATTTTTGTCTCCGCAGTCGGCAATCGCTTAGAAGCGATAAGTCGCCTGAACACCTGCCAGCCAGACGCTACCCGTCGTTTGACCTTTAAACTTACCACCAAATGCTGCCGCAAGGCTCTCTTCAGGTTCGTCAATGTGGGTACGAGGTTCTTCTACCTGTGCATCTTTAGCAAAGATGTAAGTAAATCCAG
Organism: Enterovibrio sp. JCM 19048; assembly: GCA_001310415.1. Taxonomy (GTDB): domain Bacteria; phylum Pseudomonadota; class Gammaproteobacteria; order Enterobacterales; family Vibrionaceae; genus Enterovibrio; species Enterovibrio paralichthyis. Next base: position 104,855 of record BAXE01000008.1, read on the forward strand.
CATCCAGAGTTAGGTTTTCTGAGTAGTTATAGCCTGCACCGAGACTCAACCACAGACGGTCGGTTTCTGGAATGGTGATGGTGCGGTTTGCGTCATCCACAGCGGCCATATCGTAAGCGATACCCGAGCGTAGCTGGGTTTGTGCATTCAGCTGGTAGGTTGCACCCACTGCAAAGCGGTAGTTGTCCTTCCAGTTTTCCTGCTTAACCAGTTGGTTTGGCTTAGAAAGGGATGGAATGTTGGCTTCCAGCTTTTCAAAGGTGCTCCAGTCTGTCCAGTTGATGCTGGTGTGAACGGCAACTTTGTCAGTCAGTTGGTGGAAGCTTGCCAGTTCAGCAGTTGCTGGCATGGTGAGAGCCATACTGCCAGCATATTTAACCATATCTAGAATATTTGGATTACCGCTGTACAAATTGAATCCAAGTCCCTCTGCGTGGCCTTCCAAATTCAAATCTACTTCTGAGCGGTAGTTAAAGCCAATACGGTTATCTTCATTGATTTGCCAAGCTGCACCCGCCTGCCAGCCCCACGCCGTATCATCACCTTCCATATATTTCAGTGTGGTGCCAGCAGGAGCCATTCCGCCAGAAGCAATCGCTCCAATGCTGCCTTCACCCATCACATAACGGACACCGGCACCTACAGAGACTGGTCGTTAATTTTGTAAGCGATATTTGGGTTGATTTCCATCGTCATCACAGACGCTTCGTTACCAAACTGGGTACCTTTGAAGTTATCATCCAGTTTGGTGTGCATACCGAAGTTTGAGCTTAGCGCCAGACCCAGGAACACTTTGTCATTCAGCTGGTGGGACAGATAAAAGTTAGGAATGACGGCGGCATCAGCAAAATCTTTAGAAGATGTAGCGACAGGTTTACCGGTCAGTGTTGTAGTAGTGCCATCAACGTCTACATTCGGATCGACGTAGATCATACCTGTTGATACCTGGGTACCTTCCAGTTTGGTCAGCATTGCCGGATTACGGAATTGCGCAGAGGCGTTGTCAGCCATTGCCGCTTCACCCGCGTATGCGCGGCCTAGACCGGTAGCTGAATATTCTGCTAGTTGGAAACCTGCAGCCATTGCAGAGGTAGAAGAAAGCGTGCCGAGAGCCACAGCAATTGCCAGAGGCAAAGATTTGTTCTTGTTCATTAGATTAATTGCTTGAATTTTTAGGTCGCTACAGGGTACTGACTGAAAATCAAGATGCAATTTTGACTGGCTTGCCTCAATGTATTTAGGTTTATATTCTGATTGTGAATCTAATTATAGATATACATTCTGATGAATTGGTTAAAGTTAACACTTGTACGCTGAAACTCAGCGAACACGTGTTTCAGTAGAATGCTGAAAAATCACTCATTTTAATTCCAATAAATGATCATCTGGCATTAAAAAGGGGAGCATAAGCTCCCCTCTAAACATTTTTTGTACGCAAGCTATTAGAACTTGTAGCTGTACTGGATGCCGTACAACCAAGCATTCGCACGGGTTGTTGCTTCAACGGTAGAAAGAACAAGTTCATTGGCACCAATTTCTTTCGAGAGGGTGTCTTTAACTTCAACATCCTGACCAATCAGGTAAGTCATACCGAAGTCGATCGTTGAATTTTTGGTTGCCTGATAAGTGAAACCAGCGGAGAACCACTGACGGTCAGAGTCTGGTACAGAGATAGATTTCTTCTGATCCTGTGCGCTGGTGTCGTACATGTAACCTGCACGCAGTGTCCAGTCGTTGTTCAGATAGTAGGTACCACCGATAGAGTAGTGCATACCATCTTGCCAGTTGTATTCGTTCAGCACGGTACCGTTTGAGGTTGCCAGTTTGTCGAATGTGCTCCATTCAATCCACTGTACTGAGTAGTGCATTGCAAACTTATCGGTCAGCAGGTGGTAGCCGGAGAACTCAGCGATATCTGGCAGACGCAGTACCAGATCACCATCAAGTTGTTTACCGGCGAAAATCATAGTGTCACCGCTAGCTTTGATATCTGGGCTGTGACGGTAACTCAGACCAAAACGGTGTTTCTCGTTCAGCTCGTAAACAGTACCAACGTTCCAGCCAAAACCAGTGCCTTCAGCATCGATATTCAGCATGTTGTCGCCAACGCTATTTGCGACCAAACCGCCGATAATTGGGTCTTTTGCCAGATGATCTAAACCTGAACGTTTCAGCTTACCAGTACCCTGGATCAGATCGATACCTGCACCCAGGCTCCACTGTTCATTGATACGGTATGAGCCGCTCAGGGCGAAGTTTACGCTTTTAACATCGGTTAGACCGCCAAGTTCATTGGCTGGGAAGTTGTCCGCGAATTCTGTTTTGGTACCGAAGTTTGAGTAGATACCTGCACCCACTGCAAATTTGTCATTGATAGGGTGTACGTAGAAAATGTTTGGTACCAGAGAAATATCGCCGGCTTGTGCCGTATCGATAGATTCAGGCGTAGACATTTGGAACAGGTTTTTACGGTAGCTGTATGTTGCATCTTTAACCTGAACATCAGTATCGATAGCAATCAGACCCAGAGACAATTCAGGAGCATCAAACATTGCCATTGCCGCAGGGTTACGTGCCATGACTGCTGCGTTATCTGCGATAACTGCATCACCTGCGAATGCGCGGCCTAGGCCGGTTGCAGATTGCCCATTCAATTGGAAACCGGCAGCCATTGCGAGGTAGAGCTTGCTGCAACAGCCAGTGCCACTGCTGAACGGATAAACAGACGCTTCTTATTCATAATGTGAATTAATCCGAATGAATTTATATTTTTATTGAAATTTTATGCTTAAAATTAAGCTGCGCGGATTCTATTGTGAAGCTTGTAAATTGGAAATCTGACCAGTTACGAGACGCTGTCTTGTATGTGAGTGGGTGTTTGTAGGTGGCTGTATTTTAAGAAAGAAAAAGGAGAGCAGAATGCCCTCCTAAAAAGTGTCACTAAATGTAATCTGGTTCAGGTGCGTTGATTAAGCTGTGCCTTTAACTCTTCGGCAAGCGGCATCAACTTAGTGCCGTCTTCCGCTACCACAATCACGCTGCTGTTGTGGGCGGCAGGAAGGGAAACCGCTTCCATTTTACCGTCAGAATAAACTTCCGTTTTGTTTGCTGAGTCAGGCACGACAAACACGGTGTAGGTCTCGCCATTTTCCTCTTTTAACACCATGTGCAATGCCGCTTTGTTATCAAAGCTACAGTGGTTGACGTAAGCAATTTCCCCTGCATTTGGCCATTAAACAAAACCCCTAAAGGAGCCAGCTTGGCATTTACTTGCCTCAGCGTCGCTCCTTCAGATGCGGCGTCGGTAAAAGGCGACTCATTGTAGTAGTGCGCTAAGGCAATCTGCCCCAAACTGGCTGCGTTGGGTGACGTTGGCAGCGATTGCCAGTTAAATTGCCCAAGCAAAATGCCGAATACAAACGCAATGGAAGCAGCAATCGCCAAATGAAATTTGGGTTTTCTGTTTTCCCGCACCACATCACTGCTTTGTTTAAACAGGATTTTGTCTACTAAGTCATCAGGCACATCGACACGCAAAGCCTGATCGATCATCGCATCCAATTGCTCCAATTCAGACGCCAATTTTGTATTCGCCGAAGACGCCGCTTTTTCCTCCAATACAGCGGGGTCTTTATCTTGGGGATCGGCCAGAAGGCGGCGTCGAAATTCAAGCTCGTCCATTCTGTGAACCTCTCTGTGTGGGTTGTTGACTGTCCATGAACTCTTTTAGCTGATTACGGGCCCGAAACAAGCGGGTCATCACCGTATTTTTATTCAGATCCAGAATCTCAGCAATTTCTTCACCACTAAACCCTGCCAGTACCTGCAATACTAACGGTTCACGGTATTCCGGCGAGAGACGCATAATTTGACGGTGCAGCCATTGCTGCTCCATCGACGCTTCTTCGCTTGGTTGGTCATGGTCAGCGACCTGATGGTCATCAATATCAACCAGTTCAAGCTGTTTACGTTCAAACCGGCGTGCGTTTTCGCGCCTAAGTATGGTGATTAACCATGCTTTGGCGGCGTTATCATCCTGAAGCTATCAAGCGAACGCCAGGCACGCAGACAAGTTTCCTGCACCAAATCCTCTGCCACATGCTGATCTTTTGTCAGCCAGTAGGCATACCGGTAAAGGTCTCTGTGCCAGGCTCTCACGAGCGCTTCGTATCGTCTCTGTTTTTCCATATCATTAGAGACCTGAGATGTTGTCGATTTCTTTCCAAATATTTTAGAAACCATTTTATCTTCCTGGAAAACGGGCTCTTTTTTGTTTGCGGTAAACGGTGGCGGGCACACTTCCAGCCAATCCTGAGCCTTGCCACCCAAGTATAGGTGCTTCTCAATTTAACCATGCAGGCCAGGATGTTAAATATCGACTGGCGGCAACTTCAGTGGATCTGAGTATTAGAAGCCGAGTGTCCATGGTTTGATGCAAACATGTTTCCGATGAGCATATGCATTCAGTTTCTATAAATGAAGGAATAGAAATTACTGCGCGCTGTGCGGCATTCTGATAACCATTGATGAATAATCAGACATAAAATTGATCTGCTTCAAAAAGCCTTCTCAAACCATGGGTATATTAGGCACTGTCATCTGGTGACGTGTTACAGGTTTCGTTGGTTTACCGAACTTTTAACGCCAAACCGTGTTGAGCAAGATGACAAACTTCCTTTTTGAAGGCTGACTTTACTTTCTCCTCAGGTCTTAGACCTGATTTGCAATTGGCTTTACGTTAATTGATTTAATACGTGATTGCTTTCCACATACGTTGCCACACTCAATGAGTGTGGTTTTTTTTGCCTTCTATTCCCAGCACCCTCGGTAAGACCATCTCTAGTCTCTAGTCTCTAGTCTCTAGTCTCTAGTCTCTAGTCTCTAGTCTCTAGTCTCTAGCCTCTTTTCTTTTGTCTTTCGTCTCCCGTCTCCACCTTTTAACCCTCGTTCCCCATCTCCCATCTCAGCTTTATTTGCAAAAATGTCGATGCCGTCTCCGTTTGCTGTAGAGAAATAATTAAAACGCACGTTTTAATCTGATAACAAATTGGTTACACTTTTCTGGTCTGACCTCTAACTCAATTGCAAGGAGTGGCAATGAACTCTCCCCTTAACCTGACCACCCGTCAGGGCGAAAGAATCGCTGTTGTCGCGGGATTGCGAACCCCGTTTGCAAAACAATCTACCGCGTATGCAGATGTACCGGCTGTCGATCTTGGCAAGATGGTCGTCAGCGAATTGTTAAATCGCACGGCGGTGGATCCTAAGCTAATCGATCAACTGGTGTTTGGTCAGGTTGTCCAGATGCCAGAAGCGCCAAACATTGCCCGTGAAATTGTATTGGGGACGGGCATGAATGTTCATACTGATGCTTACAGCGTCAGCCGTGCCTGCGCGACCAGTTTCCAGTCTGTGGTGAATGTGACAGAAAGCATTATGGCGGGAACCGTGGATATCGGTATCGCGGGCGGTGCGGACTCCTCTTCCGTTTTGCCTATCGGCGTCTCAAAGCATATGGCATCTACCTTGTTGGCGTTGAGCAAGGCGAAAACCATGAGCAAACGCCTCAAATTGCTGAGCAAGCTCTCCCTGAAAGATTTGGCGCCTGTTCCACCGGCAGTCGCGGAGTATTCAACCGGGCTCAGCATGGGACAAACCGCCGAGCAGATGGCAAAAAGTCACGGCATTACCCGTGAGCAGCAAGATGCATTGGCGCACCGTTCACACACACTGGCTTCGAAAGCATGGGCGGAGGGCTTGGTGCGCGATGAAGTCATGACGGCTTTCCCCGAGCCATACAAGCAGTGGATAGATAAAGACAACAACGTGCGTGACGATTCCTCACTGGAAGGGTATGCCAAACTGCGTCCGGCATTTGATCGCAAACACGGCTCGGTGACGGCCGCGAACAGTACCCCGCTGACTGATGGTGCCGCAGCGATTATGTTGATGCGCGAAGGTCGGGCTAAAGAACTGGGTTTAACGCCGCTGGCTATATCCGTTCATACGCATTTGCCGCTATCGAGGTAGAGCATGACATGTTGATGGGCCATCTTACGCCACGCCAATTGCGCTCGACCGAGCGGGGCTCACCCTGAATGATTTGACCCTTATCGATATGCATGAAGCCTTTGCCGCACAGACGTTGGCAAACGTGAAAATGTTCGGTTCAAAAGCTTTTGCCGAGCAAAAGCTGGGGCGCAGCCAGGCGATTGGTGAAATCGATATGGATAAGTTCAACGTCCTCGGTGGTTCGATTGCCTACGGGCACCCCTTTGCGGCAACCGGTGCACGCATGATCACGCAGACCCTGAATGAACTTCGCCGACGCGGTGGTGGCCTTGCATTGAATACCGCCTGTGCGGCCGGTGGCTTGGGTGCGGCAATGATCCTGGAGGCAGAATAATGAGCGATAACACGATGACAACGAACGCATTCACCCTGCGCTATGGTGACGACGGTATTGCCTGGCTGGCTATCGATGTTCCTGGGGAAAGCATGAACACCCTTCAGGCAACCTTCGTCGAGGAAGTCAGCGCCATTTTGGATGAACTGGAAAGCCGCAAAGACCTGAAAGGCATGGTGCTCTTTTCTGCCAAGCCGGATAACTTTGTCGCCGGGGCTGACGTGCGCATGCTCGATGCCTGCCAAACCGCAGAAGATGCTCAAAGCATTGCGGAATCTGGCAAAAGCTGTTTTCCCGCATCGAAAAACTGCCATTTCACGTTGTTGCTGCAATTCATGGCCCTTGCCTTGGTGGCGGGCTGGAATTGGCGCTGGCTTGCCACAGCCGTGTGGCAAGTGATGATGACAAAACCCGCATTGGCTTGCCGGAAGTCCAGCTTGGTCTGTTGCCTGGCTCTGGCGGTACACAGCGTTTGCCGCGCCTGATTGGTGTAGCGGGTGCGTTGGACATGATCCTGACCGGAAAGCAGCTTCGTGCCAAAAAAGCCAAGAAAATGGGTGTGGTTGATGATGTTGTGCCACAGACCGTATTGCTGCGTGTCGCTGAAGAATTGGCACTGAAAGGTAAACCAAAGCGAAAAAGCTCTTGGCAAAACTGGGCAATGGGTGGCAATGCGCTTGGGCGTTCGGTGGTCTTCGATCAGGCGGCCAAGAAAACCCGAGAGAAAACCCGCAACAACTACCCGGCGACGGATGCCATCCTGGATGTGATCAAGCATGGCCTGGATAAAGGCATGGAAAAAGGGCTGGCGATGGAAGCCAAGCGTTTCGGCGAGCTGGTCATGACATCTGAATCTGCGGCACTTCGCAGTCTTTTCTTTGCTACGACAGCGATGAAAAAAGAGAACGGTGCGGATGCCGAGCCACGCAAGGTGACCGGCGTGACCGTGTTGGGCGGCGGCTTGATGGGAGCGGGGATTGCCAATGTGTCGGCCACCAAAGCGAACCTTCCCGTGCGTGTTAAAGATGTCAGCAACGACGGCATCCTGAATGCAATGAATTACAGCTATAAGCTGCTGGATAAAAAACGTAAACGCCGAATTATCTCGAAAGCAGAAATGCAAAAGCAGATGGGGAGGATCAGTGGTACCACTGATTATTCCGGTATGCAGGGTAACAATGTGGTGGTGGAAGCCGTGTTTGAAGACTTGAAGCTCAAACACCAGATGGTGGGAGAGGTGGAAGCCAACCTCAAACCCGGCACTATCTTCGCCACCAATACCTCATCGCTACCAATCCACCAGATCGCGGAAGGGGCAAAGCACCCGGAAACCCTGGTTGGTCTGCACTACTTCAGCCCGGTCGATAAAATGCCGCTGGTGGAAGTTATCCCCCACGCGGGTACTTCAGAGGAAACGGTCTCCACTGTGGTTAAACTGGCCAAGAAGCAGGGCAAAACACCGATTGTGGTCGCCGACAAAGCTGGCTTCTATGTGAACCGTATCCTCGCGCCTTACATGAACGAAGCGGCCATGACCCTGCTGGCGGGCGAATCGGTTGAGCATATCGACAATGCGCTGCTGGATTTCGGTTTTCCAGTCGGACCCGTAACACTTTTGGACGAAGTAGGCATTGATATCGGTGCCAAGATCAGTCCAATTTTGCTGGCTGAATTGGGTGAGCGCTTCCGCGCACCGGATGTGTTTGATGTGATGCTCAATGACGGCCGGAAAGGGCGCAAGAGCGGCAAAGGTTTCTTCCAGTACAACGGCAAGAAAAAAGAGGTCGACAAGCGCGTTTACGATCTTCTCGGTGTGAAGCTGAAATCTACGCTGTCATCCCATGAACTGGCGATTCGTTGTGTCCTGATGATGCTGAACGAAGCAGCCCGCTGTCTGGATGAAGGTGTAGTGAAATCAGCAAGGGATGGCGATATTGGCGCTGTATTTGGTATCGGTTTCCCACCATTCCTTGGTGGTCCTTTCCGCTATATGGACCATATCGGTATTAAACGTCTGGTGGAAATGCTTGAACAGCATGAAGCTAAATACGGCGAGCGATTCGCGCCATGTGACAAGCTAAAAGCAATGGCAGCCGAGGGGGGGACCTTCCACGGCTAAATACAAAAATTCCCGGTTATGCCGGGAATTTTTTACTGTCGTCTGCAATCAGGCTAGCTAACCCTTTCCAGCCGGTTTAAGCGGAAGGCTGCAATTGAATCGATAGGGTGCATGCTTCAACCTGACACTGGTTGGGGTGGGCACCGCCGCAGCTGTGAAGGATCAGGCGGTCTGCTGTTCGTGGTTTTAGTTGTTCCACCACAAATTTCACCATCTCGGCACGATCCATATGGCGGATCGCATCCGCCACTTTCTGGCGTTGGGAGAACTCAGCATCCTTATTACCAATGCTGATCCACAAACGTTGACCACGGGCACGAAGGTTGCCATCTGGCTCCTCAATCTGTGCGATTAACCCTTGTTTACTGGCCTGCCACTGGGCGTCTGACAGTTCAAGCAGGATCAGGAAAAACGCATTGAGGAAATCATCAATCGCCTCGACCAGTTTACTTGGACCTACCTGTGGCGACTGCACATAAAATATCAGTCCCGGATGGCGGTTGAGCGGCATATTGCCGGAGCCCACCATATAACCCAGTTGCTGTTTGGTGCGAAGTTCATTAAAAAAGATCGCCGACATCAGGTGCTGGGCAAACGTATAAAGTGCCACATCCTGTGGTTGGGTCTGATAGCTCTGGTAGTACACCAGCACTGCGGAATCCTGACTGTCACAATCTACCTGATAGGCAACACTGCCTGCGTTGTTCAGCAGCACCAGCGGACGGTAGATTCCTGGTAACGCTGGTTGTGAACACGCAAGGCATCTTTGATGGTTTCTGCCAACGCCAGCGTTTGGTTTTTCTGCCAGTTGCCGTAGACAAACATTTCAACGTGCAGCTCGGACATCACGCGGGTGACAAAATCCGGCAGCGCTGAAACTTCCAACGGCTCCAGAGCCTCAATCAATGCTTCGTACGGTGGATTGTTTGGCTGCAAAATGCCTGTCATCACATTGTAGAGACGATTGATGGGCTTGTTTTGTGTCGCATTGGTCCAGCTTCTGAGCAGCTGTGTCTTGATGATGTTAAAGCGCTCCGGGTTGAAATCCCGGTTGGCAAATTTCTGCAGCACCAAATCCAACAGCAGCGGCAGTTTTTCGTTGAACCCACTTAGCTTTAGGGTTACGCCGCCCTGATGGGCATACAGGTTGTAACTGAGGCCGGCAACTTCCGCAGGATAGGTAGTTTCGTTGATCGCCTCGAGCAGCATTTCAACACTGACGCGGGTTTTAACAATGTTCTCCACCGATTCCACCGCGTGCGGGCTGTCGATGGCCACATAAATCACGCCTTTAGGAACGCGGTATTCGGTGTCCTGTAGATGCCAGAGGCGGAAGCCCGGCAGCTCCTGGATAAGTTCAGGCTTGTCTTTATCCGGCGCTTCAAGCAGCACAGGATCCAGCTCGTAACTGATAAACGGGTTTTTATCCGGCAAAGACAGCGTTGGCGAGATAAAGTCGTCCTGCCAATGAGTAAGTTGGGCTGCAGTGAAGGGTTTCACACTGTACGGCGTGTCATACCATTTGGCCTGATGGTTGTGTTTCCCACCTTTTGCAATCAGGGTTAAACGCATGTTCTCCGGTGTCAGGTAGCCCAGCATTTTCCGGATTAAAGGCTCATCATAGCCCTGCATGACGTAGTCGCCATAAAGCACATCATCGTCACTGTAGTGCTGCATATTCAGCACCATATGGCTGACAGTATCAATCGGGCGTGAAGGCTCTTGATATCGGAACGCCATCTCCTGCACGGCACGTTTTTCCGCATATCGCCAGGCCGCCAGTCCCTGTTGGCGGATCAGGTTTATCGACTGGAAAATCGCGGCGACGATGTCATCGATGCGGGTTAAACCGGTTTCGGTCAGACTGACACTGACGGTGAACTCCCGGAAATTGGAACCGCTGATCCCGCCACCGGCAGAGAGGTTATTGATCAAACCTTTGGATTTGAGCAGTGACATCACACTGCCGGTACCTTCATAGCCAAGCAGGTGAGCAATGTAGGAAAGGGGCTTGGTGCGGTAAACTCATCTGTCGAGGGCAGCGAAAATGCCAGTGTCAGTTTGCGTACGTCTTTCAGTGGTTCTATAGAAATGAACTGTTGGAGTTGGGCTTTTTCGACAAAAGGAACCTGAGGCACAAACGGTGCGAGTTGATGGTCAGGGATGGGCTCAAAGGTCGATTTCGCCAAGGCTTCCAGTTCGTCCAGTGAAAGCGGTCCGGTAATGGACGCCGTCATCAGGTTTGCGCTGTAGTGGGTCTGGTAAAAGCGGATCAGTTCATCACGTACAGAGCTGCCGTCGCGGTCTTCGAGCGTGTCTGCACTGCCCACGGAAAACTGGGAAAAGGGGTGTTTCGGGTTGATGGTTTCTTTCTGTACCTGATAGATACGACGGACATCATCCTGGATTTTCAGGTGATATTCAGAATCAACCGCGTTGCGCTCTTTGTCTACCGCTTCAGCGTTAAAAAGGGGGGCCGAGAAAAACTGTCCGAACCGATCCAGTGCTTCGCCAAAATAGCTGTGCTGGATATCAAAAAAGAAGGTGGTGTTTTCTGTGCCGGTCCAGGCATTGTTACTGCCGCCGTGACGACTGATAAAAGCCTGGAATTCACCCACTTTGGGATATTTTTCGGTGCCGAGAAACAGCATGTGCTCAAGGAAGTGTGCCAAGCCTTCGCGATCTACCGGATCGCAAAAGTGGCCGACGTTGACACTGAGTGCCGCTGCACTGCGCGGTGCATGCAAATCCTCGATGAGTAACACACGCAGGTTATTTCTGAGTGTGACGAGTCTGTAGCTGCGATGATCGTTTGGGCTGATCTGCACAATGCACCTTCATTAGTAGGGTCTGCGAAAAGCGTTTACGCTTTGTTGCGATGTGTTCACTTAGAATAACTGGGCTATACACACCTCGCCATGCCTAAAATGCGCTTCGCGAAAACAAAATTTGGCCACGAAAGACCAACTGACGACAGTGGTAAGGTCTTAATTATGACCAGCTTGGTAATTAGAGGCAAACATCTGTGCGCTCTATCGTTCCAGAATGAAGAATTGACTGGTAGCATGGTCGGGTAACTCAAAAAATCAGCAGTAGTGATATGCGAATTTATATTATGCGCCACGGCGAAGCGCACACCTTTGCCGCCAGTGATGAAGAACGTCCTTTGACTGATCGTGGTGAACACCAGTCTGTCGAGATGGCTCGTTGGCTGGCGTCTGAGCTGCCGGAAGGGGCAATGGACATGGTGTTGGTCAGCCCATACCTACGCGCTCAGCAGACCTGGTCTGCCTGTGAGCCTATGTTACGTCCGTGAAAAAAGTGATGACGGAAGACGGCATTACACCTTACGGGGACAGCGAACATGTCGCCTCCTACCTGCGTGCGCTGGTGGCGGTGGACAATCCTGCTTCTATGTTGCTGGTATCGCACCTGCCTTTGGTGGGTTACCTGACTGCGGAATTTGATGCGGAAATGCAGCCTCCGATGTTCCCGACTTCCTCGCTTTCTTGCATCGAGTACGACCCTAAAACCGGTCACAGCGAAGTCGTATGGCTGAAAAGCCCATCCCAATTGATGGGTTACGCTCCTAAAAACAGAAAACGCCCGAACTAAAGGGCGTTTTGTTCATTCGTGGCTTGTCACCGTTTTATTTCTGCGGGATTTCAATCAGCACCAGCAGTGCGCCGTCACCGCCAAATTCCAGCGGTGCCTGGTGAAAAGCCAACACATCAGGATGCTGCGCCAGCCACAGTGGCGTTTTTTGCTTCAGAATATGCTTGCCGATACCGTGCATCACACACGCACAGCTCACCCCATCTTTTACACATGCAGCGATAAGTGCGCCAAGCTCGCGTTTGGCCTCCATCTGCGTCATGCCATGCAAATCCAGAAACATATCCGGCACATAGACACCGCGGCGTAAGCGTTTCACTTCATATTTGGACACACCGGTACGGGCGTACTGGGTTGGCCCATCCTCTTTCAGCAGGGGCTCAAACTCATCGGAGAAATAAAAGGCGTGATCACGCGCCGCAGAGTCTGAGAGCTTTCTGCGGGACTGTTCTGTTGTCTGGCGCTTCGGCGGGTTTATGGTATCCTGCTGCAGTTTTTTAACGCCTTTCACCGCATCGCGGAACAATGACATGTCATCGTCTGAGATCGGGGATTTCTTGCTCATACGTTTATTCCAAATTCTGATTGCTGCATTTTACTCAAAATGAGCGCAATGTCTTGCTGTCGTATTCGGAATAACCCACACCGCGTTGTGTTGGGGTGAAAAAGGCTACTGGAGGCCATTTTGGATAGAATTATTGTTGATGAAGTCGTCAACGAGCTGCGCACACTACAAGATATGCTGCGTTGGACGGTAAGCTGCTTTAATGCAGCAGGTTTGTATTACGGCCATGGCACGGATAACGCGTGGGATGAAGCCGTTCAATTGGTGCTGCCAACCGTGTATCTGCCTATTGATGTGCCAGCAGAAACCCAGACCTCCCGTCTGACCACCAGTGAGCGTCACCGCATTGTTGAGCGCGTGGTTCGCCGTATCAACGAGCGCACGCCAGTGGCATACCTGACCAACAAAGCCTATTTCTGCGGTCTGGAGTTTTATGTGGATGAGCGTGTGCTGGTGCCACGTTCGCCAATCGGTGAGCTGATCCAAAACCAGTTCGCGCCAATTTTGCCGGTTGAACCAACCCGCATTATGGACTTGTGTACCGGCAGCGGCTGTATCGGTATCGCCTGTGCTTACGCATTCCCTGAAGCGGAAGTGGATCTGGTTGATATTTCGACCGATGCGCTGGAAGTGGCGGAAATGAACGTGCAGGAACACGGTTTGGAGCAGCAGGTGTTCCCAATCCGTTCGGACTTGTTCCGCGATCTGCCGAAAGATAAATACGACCTGATCGTGTCTAACCCGCCATACGTGGACGAAGAAGACATGAACTCGTTGCCACAGGAGTTCCGTCACGAGCCTGAACTGGGTCTGGCGGCTGGCAGCGATGGCCTGAAGCTGATGCGCCGCATCATTGCTAACGCACCGAACTACCTGACCGAAGAAGGTATCCTGATCTGTGAAGTGGGCAACTCCATGGTTCACGTTCAGGAGCAGTATCCGGATATGCCTCTGACCTGGCTGGAGTTTGAAAACGGCGGTCACGGCGTATTCATGATGACCTACCAGGATCTGATGAGTGTGGCAGACGAGTTTTCTATCTACAAAGATTAATCCCGTCCGGACTCACTGAGAAAAAGGCTGAAATCATTGGTTTCAGCCTTTTTTGTATTTGTATGCCTGCTTTTGTCTGATTTATTGAAATCCGCCCCTGATTTTAAGGCGACTCAAACTGCTCATAAAAAAGCTTTTGCTTATCCATCCCTGTTATGTTTCATTAGACGGATGCTAGTGCGGTTGCGATAAGTCGACCGGAGAGAAACAGAGGAAGTAATGGCAGGCAATTCAATAGGTCAGGTTTTTCGAGTCACCACTTTTGGTGAAAGCCACGGATTGGCATTGGGATGTATCGTTGACGGTTGCCGCCGGGACTTGAACTGACAGAAGCAGATTTACAGGGTGATCTGGACCGTCGTCGTCCGGGCACCTCAAAATACACCACCCAGCGCCGCGAGCCGGATCAGGTGAAAATCCTCTCCGGTGTGTTCGAAGGCAAAACCACAGGCACGTCTATTGGCCTTCTGATTGAAAACACCGACCAGCGTTCACAGGATTACTCCAAAATCGCTGATCGTTTCCGCCCTGGACATGCCGATTACACATACCACCAGAAGTACGGCCACCGCGATTACCGTGGTGGCGGCCGTTCGTCTGCCCGTGAAACCGCCATGCGTGTGGCGCTGGTGCGATTGCGAAAAAGTACCTTAAGCAGCAACACGGCATTGAAGTGCGCGCTTACCTGTCACAAATGGGCGATGTCACTATTGAGAGCGTCGATTGGGATCAGGTAGAGCAAAACCCGTTTTTCTGCCCGGATGCATCCAAAATTGACGCCTTGGACGAGCTGATCCGTAACCTGAAAAAAGACGGTGACTCCATCGGTGCCAAACTGACCGTGGTGGCAAACAATGTGCCGGTTGGCTTGGGTGAGCCTGTCTTTGACCGTCTGGATGCCGACATCGCCTACGCCCTGATGGGTATCAATGCGGTGAAAGGCGTGGAAGTGGGAGATGGTTTTGATGTGGTCAACCAGCGCGGCAGTCAACACCGCGATGAACTGACGCCGGAAGGCTTTAAGTCCAATCACGCCGGCGGCATCCTCGGTGGTATTTCATCCGGACAGGACATCGTCGCACATCTGGCGCTTAAGCCAACGTCCAGCATTACCGTACCGGGTGAAACCATCAATGTGGATGGCGAAACCGTGGATGTGATTACTAAAGGCCGCCATGACCCATGCGTGGGCATCCGCGCAGTACCAATCGCCGAAGCCATGGTCGCGATTGTGCTGATGGATCACCTGCTGCGCCACCGCGCACAAAACTCCGGTGTGCATACCAATACGCCAAAGATCTAGAACTGAGATAAGAGATTTTAGATAAGAGAAAGGCCAGCTGAAAAACTGGCCTTTTGTTTTTGAGCGCTTATTCCAAGCTATCTTCAAGTCTCAAGTCTCAAGTCTCAAGTCTCAAGTCTCAAGTCTCAAGTCTCAGTGTCTACTTCGCTTCTGCACTTTCCGGTTCATTATCTTCAAAACTAAACACCGGCAGGCTCCAGCCAAATTTCACTGCTGACATACGGAATACAAAGCCGGTGATCAGGGTCGAAACTGTCGCCATGTTTTCATCGATGCCAAATTGTCCACCATAGGTCATCAGCGCCAGATACATAGCGCCTGAGAAAAAAGCGACGGAGGCATAAAGTTCTTTGTGCAACACCATGGGCTGACGGCGGCACAGTAAGTCGCGCAGCAGGCCTCCGAAAATGCCTGTCACCAGTGCGGAAACCACGCAGATCAGCGGTGACAATCCCATGTCCATACCGACACGGCAACCAATGATGCTGAATGCAATCAAACCCAGTGAATCAAGCCAGACAAAAAGCTTGTGGTTGCGGGCGACCCAAGAAGCCATCCAGGTAGTGACAATACCGGCCACACAGACAATCACCAGATACTGGGGATTGGCGACCCAGCCGAGAGGATAGTGACCCAGCAGGATGTCACGCACTGTGCCACCACCGATTGCCGTGCAGGCAGCCACCAGCATTACGCCAAACCAATCCATTTTGCGTCGACCCGCCGCGAGTGCGCCGGTCATGGCTTCTGCAGTAATACCGATAATGTATAAGGTGGAAAGTAACATCTTGTTTATTCGTCTGTTTGCATGGCAAGGAAGAGTATGTCGCGATTGTAGGTGTGACCAAGTTCTCAATCCAATGAAAGGTTATGAACCCACACATGAATTGGATTCATGGTTAACCTGGGTGAATTGGCCTAAAACGGTGCTTTTTGCTGCGACAAAGGACACTGTGGCGGGTAAAATGCCCGCTGAATGAATTTTGCTGTAACCATACATTTACAAATCACCCATGCATCACGATTATAACGACCTGATTTCTGTCTTTAATCAGACTTTTATTGATTCTTTTAATACCGAATTGCTGCTTGGCGGCGACGAACCTATTTACCTGCCGGCGGACAGCGAAAACCCGCATCACCGCATTATTTTTGCCCGAGGCTTTTTTGCTTCGGCACTGCATGAAGTGGCGCATTGGTGCATTGCAGGGCCAGAGCGCCGTCTGCTTGAGGATTTTGGCTACTGGTATCAACCGGATGGCCGCGACGAGCAAACCCAGGCAGAATTTGAAAAAGTGGAAATCAAACCGCAGGCAGTCGAATGGATTTTGTCTGCCAGCTGTGGGTTCCGTTTTCAGGTCAGTTGTGACAACCTAAGCGGCTCTTTTGAACCTGATCGCCCGGCGTTTACAGCCAAAGTGCGTGAACAGGTGCTGCGTTACCTCGAAGAAGGCATGCCAGCCCGTGCAAAAACTTTTTCTGATGCGCTGCGTGCGTTTTACCAATTACCGCCGTTGACGGCTGCTGATTTTCCAGAGAGCAAATGATGATCCAAGACTACGAAGAAAAAATCCTCGACCTGATTGATGCCATGGTTACCACTGCCTCTGACGATGAATTGTTTGCCAGCGGTTACCTGCGCGGCCACATCTCGCTGGCTGCGGCAGATTGCGAGCAAGAAGGCATTGACGAAGTAAACGCACTGAAACAGCGTGTGGCACAAAGCTTGAAAGACAATGCCAACGAGCTGAACCCGGCAGATCAGGTGCTGGTGGGTAACCTTTGGACATCGTTGCAAGAGCAAGTGGGCTGATTGAATCAGTAAGCACATTGCTTCAATAAGGAAAGGCGCCATCGGCGCCTTTCTTGTTTTCGTTCTGATTCAACACGCTGCGGGTTACAGCGATTTACCTTTCAGCAATTTTCTCACCCACATGCGTCCCGGGTGCAGCGCGTTGAGCACATCAACCGGCAATGGCAATGGATGACCACAAAGTTGTGATGCCATCAGCTCACCAAGAATCGGTGCAGAAGTCAGGCCTCGTGAACCCAGCGCCAGCAGGCTATAAAGGTTCGGGTAGACAGGTACATCTGCGGCGTCATCTTTCTTTTCACGCAGATCGCTGTAGACAGATGTCAGCGCGTCGAAATCACACACATCTCCGGCATACGGCAGGTGATCGCGGCTGGCGCAGCGGATTCCGACGCGGCCAGCGCCATGGTCGGTATCAATCTCTTTCGGCCATTCAGCAGGAATGCAGTCTATTAGGCGCTGCTTGTTGTCAGCCTGATCGCCCATGCGGAAGTCCATCGATACATCGTTGCGGCTGTAACTTGCACCAATGCAATGGGTATCGTTTTTAGGGTTGATAGGCGTCAGGTAGCGTCATAGCACAACACGGTTTTCAGCTGCTTCAGTGCTTCCGTGGTGTTGATGTGTGACACCTGACCACGCACCGGATAGGCCGGAATAGGCGCAGTCTGTTCAAACTGGGTGAACTTGTGGCCGTTGGCAACCACCACTGTCGCATGGTTAAAGCTGTCCTGCGCGGTTTTCAGTGTCCACTGGTCGTTGCTGCGTTCAAGGGAAATCACTTCCGTGTTGTAGTGACAGGTGAGCAGGCCAGTTTGTTGCGCGTTGGCAATCAAGCCTGGGTCAGTTGCTGCGGACACAGCCAGCCGCCGAGTGGATAGGTCACACCGCTGTGGCCGGTTTCAATGCCAGTCAGCGCTTCTGCTTCTTCTTTACTGACAGCGTGGATAAGCGCGTCAGGAAAACCACCTTTCAGCATCTTCGCCAGTTTGTCTGCGCTTTTCTCATCCCAGCCAATTTGGGTGACGCCACACAGATCGTGGTCGAACGCAGTCGTTTTTTCTGCCTGCTCAATAAACTGTCGAGCGAACAAAATGCCGGGGCAAAGAAGCGGGAGAGCGCATCGTCACTGCCATTTAGCAAAGGATACACGGCACCTTGTCGGTTGCCTGATGCTGCCAAGCCCGGCTTATCATGTTCACAATACAAGGTGACAGCTCTGCCGCGGCGCACCAGAGACATTGCCAGTGCGGCACTCGCCACACCGCCGCCAATGATCGCGATATCCTTGCTGTCAGCCGGCGAGGTGCGCTTGTACCAAGCACCTGTTGTTTCGCGTTTGCGTGTTCAGCCATGGTGCCAACAATCATGTCTCGCTTGGTGCCAAAGCCTTTGGTTTTCTTCATGGCAAAGCCAGCTTCAATCAGGCCGCGGCGCACAAAGCCCGCAGCGGTGAAGGTCGCTACGGTACAATCCTGTTTTGCCAGCCTAGCCATGCCATCAAACAGGCTTTGGCTCCACATTTCCGGGTTCTTACTTGGGGCAAAACCGTCAAGGAACCAGCAATCCACAATACCGTCATCTGGCGTCCACACTTGCGGCATAGAATCTTTGATATCGCCGAACCAGAGATCCAGGGTGATCATGCCATTGGCTAGTACCAGACGGTGACAGCCCGGCACAGCAGCAGGGTAGTGCTCGCGAAGTCCGGCAGCAAATTCTGCCAGCTCAGGCCATGCCGCATGGGCTTTTTCCAGATCGGACTGAGTCACCGGAAACTTTTCAAAGCTGATGAAGTGGAGTTGGTTCACCGTCGCCTGTGGGTTTTCCGCGCGGAATTTGGCAAACCATTGCCAGACAGCAAGGAAGTTCAGGCCGGTACCAAAGCCGGTTTCGGCAATAACAAAGCGGTCACGCGGGAAATCGAGCCATCGCTCTGGCAGCTGGTTTTGCTGCAGGAACACATAGCGCGTCTCTTCAAGGCCATTGGCATTGGAGAAATAGACATCGTCAAAGTTGTCGGAAACCGGGGTACCGGCTTCGTTCCAGTGGATTTGCGCGTGTTCAATTTTGGGATGGGTCACAAGCCTTACCTTTCATTTTGCTGTCTTTGCACTCTGGGCGCGGATTCTATCGTCAAACCCAGACAAGATACAGATGGAGAGCTTGGGACTTTCCTAGCATGTGTGCGAGCATGACTGAAATTTCAGCTTACACGCGTACACAGGAAAGCTGACCACTTTGCTGTATCAAAACCGCTATCATCGGGTCGAACTCGAATTGTAGGAACAAAAGATGAAACGAGCCGTAATTACAGGTATGGGAATTGTTTCCAGCATCGGTAACAACGTTAAAGAAGTGCTGGAGTCATTGAAGGCGGGTAAATCAGGGATTAGCTTTTCCCAACAATTCGCAGACATGAAGCTTCGCAGCAATGTCTGGGGTGATTTAAAGCTCAACCCTGCTGATCATATTGATCGCAAAAAGTTTCGTTTTATGGGCGATGCTGCAGGCTTCGCCTATCTGAGCATGGAACAGGCTATCGAAGACGCTGGCCTGACTGAAGAGATGGTATCTAACGACCGCACCGGTTTGGTTGCGGGTTCGGGTGGTGCGTCATCGATCAACCAGGTTGCTGCAGTGGACACACTGCGTGAGAAAGGCGTGAAACGTGTAGGCCCATATATGGTGCCACGCACCATGTCTTCAACCGTATCAGCCTGTCTGGCAACCCCTTTTAAAATCCGTGGTGTGAACTACACCATGAGCTCGGCATGTGCGACCTCTGCACACTGTATCGGCCACGCGCTGGAACTTATCCAACTGGGCAAGCAAGACATCGTCTTCGCCGGTGGTGGTGAAGAGCTGGATTGGTCGCTGACCATGATGTTTGACGCCATGGGCGCGCTGTCGACCAAATACAACGATAACCCAGAAAAAGCATCACGCACCTATGACGCAGACCGCGACGGTTTCGTTATCTCCGGTGGTGGCGGCATGATGGTTATCGAAGAACTGGAACACGCACTGGCGCGTGGCGCGAAAATCTACGGTGAAATCGTCGGTTATGGCGCAACCTCTGATGGCTACGACATGGTAGCACCGTCAGGTGAAGGCGCGGTGCGTTGTATGAAGATGGCGATGCAGGACGTTGACCAGATTGACTACATCAACACCCACGGTACTTCAACGCCAGTTGGCGACGTAAAAGAGCTGGGTGCGATTCAGGAAGTGTTTGGCAATAACAGCCCAGCCATTTCTGCCACCAAAGCGATGACAGGTCACGCGCTGGGTGCGGCGGGTGTTCATGAAGCGATTTATTCCACCATCATGCTGGATAACAACTTTGTGGCACCAAGCATCAACATCGAAAACCTGGATCCAGCGGCGGAAGGTCTCGACATCGTGACTGAGGCCCGTGATGTAGAGCTGAAGACAGTGATGTCAAACAGCTTCGGTTTCGGTGGCACCAACGCGACACTGGTTATCAAAAATACGAGGGATAAGGTCAGGCCTTGTCCCAGAGTCCTGTCATGGACTCTTCGGTTTTCCGGGACTTTGGCTATTAGCCTAAACAGACGCGGGTTTTGACCGTTGAGAGCCGGTCATTACCTTTCAATCCTGGATTTTGCCCGGCCTTTTTGGCCGGGCTTTTTCGTTTGCGCTGCTGCTGAAAAAGTTCACAATAGCGGTAATAGATTTTAGGTAGAGTAAACGCAATTGAATATTCTGATTGATGAAAACATGCCATACGCGGCCGAGCTGTTTGGCAAACTGGGTACGGTAACTGCCAAGCTGGTCGCACCCTGACCGCTGATGATCTGGTGGATATCGATGCACTGATGATCCGCTCAGTCACCAAAGTTAATGAAGACCTGCTGGAAAAAGCCAACCGCCTGAAATTTGTCGGTACGGCAACGGCAGGAACTGACCACGTTGACGCGGCGCTGCTTGCTGAGCGTGGTATCTACTTCACGGCTGCACCGGGTTGTAACAAGGTCGCGTTGCCGAGTATGTGATCAGTGCGCTGTTGGTGCTGGGGCAACAACAGGGTTTCTCCATTACAGACCGGAAAGTCGGCATTGTCGGAGCCGGTCAGGTGGGCAGCTATCTTTCCAAGTGTCTGTCAGCATTGAATATCCCACACCTGTTGTGCGATCCACTGAAAGAAGCGGAAGGCGATACCCGCGAGTTTCACGCTTTAGAAACCTTGCTGGGTGAATGTGATGTGTTGACCATGCACACGCCGCTGACCAAATCCGGCGAGCACGCAACCCATCACCTGATTGGCGAGAGAGAGCTAGCAACCCTCAAGCCGGGCGCAATTTTGATCAACGCTGCCCGTGGCCCTGTGGTGGATAACGCTGCCCTGAAAGCTGCGCTGAAACAGCAAGAACTGACTGCGGTGCTTGATGTGTTCGAGTTTGAGCCGGAAGTGGATCTGGCGCTTTTGCCATTGCTGGCCTTTGCGACCCCGCACATCGCTGGTTACGGTCTGGAAGGGAAGGCGCGTGGCACCACCATGATCTACAACAGCTACTGCGAGTTTCTGGGTAACCAGGAAGAGCGCGTTGAGGCTGCGTCATTGCTGCCGGTAGCACCCATTCCGCACGTGTCACTCAGCAAACCATGGGACGAAAGTGATCTGATGGCACTTTGCCAGCTGATTTACGATATCCGCCGCGATGACGCAGAGTTCCGTCGTGAGATGGCGGATGAAGCCGCCCAGCGCGCAACCTTTGACCGCTTGCGCAAGAATTACTGGGACAGACGCGAGTACAGTGCAATTACAGTAGCGGGTGAGGCAGCCTTTGGGTTAGAGTCGCTCGCTAATTTAGGTTTTACCGTAGAGGAATAATCATGACACAAGAATTCGATGTGGCTTATGACGTCGCTGTATTAGGTGCAACGGGCGCAGTAGGGCGCACCATTATCGAGGTGTTGGAAGAGCGTCAATTCCCAGTGCGCAACCTGCACTTGCTGGCCAGTGAGCGCAGCGCCGGTGAAACCATCCGTTTTAACGGTAAAAGTGTTCGCGTAAAAAACGTGGAAGACTTTGACTGGAGCCAGGTGCAAATCGCGCTGTTTTCAGCAGGTTCTGAAGCGTCTGACCGCTGGGCACCTATCGCTGCAGACGAAGGCGTGGTGGTGATCGACAACACCTCCCGTTTCCGCTACGAATACGACATTCCACTGGTTGTGCCAGAGGTGAACCCGGAAGCGATTGCTGATTTCCGTAACCGAAACATCATCGCGAACCCGAACTGTTCAACGATTCAAATGCTGGTGGCGCTGAAGCCAATTCACGATGCTGCGGGTATCGAACGTATCAACGTTTGTACTTACCAGTCAGTGTCCGGCACCGGTAAGAAAGGCGTTGATGAACTGGCAGGGCAGACCGTGAAGCTGCTGAACAGCCAGGATGCAGAGCCAAACGTGTACAAAAAGCAAATCGCGTTCAACTGCTTGCCGCACATTGATGAGTTTTTGGACAATGGCTACACCAAAGAAGAAATGAAAATGGTGTGGGAAACCCAGAAAATCCTGGGCGATGACTCTGTTGCTGTGAACCCGACCTGTGTGCGTGTGCCAGTGTTCTACGGTCACGCAGAAGCGGTACATGTCGAGTGTCGTCAGCCGATTGACGCGACCGAAGCCATGGACTTGCTGTCCCGTGCTGAAAACGTGGAAGTTTACTACGGCGAAGACTACCCAACCCAGGTGAAGGAAGCGACCGGTAAAGACCACGTGATGGTAGGCCGCGTGCGCAACGACATCAGTCACCCGAATGGTCTGAACATGTGGGTTGTGGCAGACAACGTTCGCAAAGGCGCAGCAACCAACTCCGTGCAAATCGCAGAGCTGCTGGTTCGCGACTACCTGTAATTCTCATCCGCTGACCCAAGCGTATTGAGCCAAGACAGCCGGCTTGCCGTTTCCGGAGGCCGGTTGT
This sequence comes from Enterovibrio sp. JCM 19048, assembly GCA_001310415.1. Taxonomy (GTDB): domain Bacteria; phylum Pseudomonadota; class Gammaproteobacteria; order Enterobacterales; family Vibrionaceae; genus Enterovibrio; species Enterovibrio paralichthyis. The sequence goes on from BAXE01000008.1 coordinate 127,682, forward strand.
TTTGATCACAAAACACAGTTTTATCTCATCACACTACAGTTTTCAGCTTGGCTTCCGATATAGTTAGGGAATTACCAGTAATATCAATCGCAGTAAGCAGTTGAGTGAAGATCTGTGATTGAGAAGAGCCTTTTATTCTGCCATAGGGGAATGCGGGCAGTGTCTGACCCAGATTTTTTTAAAGCGATGAAGCGAATTCTTTTTTCACCTTTTTCCGGTCGTCGTCTCGGCAAATCCCTTGTTGTCTCAACATTATTATTGAGCCTTGGCGCTACGTTTTCCGTTCAGTCTGCCATCCGTATTCTTGGCCCACAGGAAGAGTCGCCACCGCCTACCGCTGCGGAGCCGCTTTCACCGCGCACCGCGCCACAGACTTCCACGGTTAACCGTCGCCAGTCTGTAGGGCCGACCACAGACGCTGACACCCTTTGGTCTATCGCTACCCGCTACCAACCCAACAACAATGTCACGGTTTACCAGACGTTGGGGGCAATATTTCGTTTAAACCCCAATGCGTTTGAAAATGCCAATATCCACGGGCTGGTACCGGGCAGCACTCTGTTGCTGCCAACCCTGACAGAAATCCGTCGTGAAAGCACCGATGATGTTGCCCGCCGTCTGCAACTTGACCAGGCGCGCAAAGATGCCCAGCGTGTAGCAAACCGTCCGCTCAGCGAGCAAGTGCCTCCTGCACCGGCAACCACGCCAGCGCCAGTTGCGAAACCTGCCCCAGCCATAACCACGCCAGCGACAGAAGAAAAAGCGCAGCCTGAAATGGCGCAGCAACCTGCTGAACAGGAAACCGCGAAAACGGAGCCGATGAAGCTCGACATGATTCCAGAAAAACCGGACATGTCTACGGTGCAGGCGCAAATCAACGAGTCTGATTTGCAGATGGGTAAGTTGGTTGAAAGCAATCACATCCTGAAAATCCGTCTGGCGGAAGTCCAGAACGAATTGGCCGCGCTGAAAGAGCAGATGACGGCCGACGAGGAGTTGACCGGCGAGATCCGCCAGTTCCTGGAAATGCAGCGTGCCCGCCAGGCTCAGATGGAAATGAAGCAGCCTTCTTTCTCGAGTCGTTGATGGCAAGCCCATTGATGTTGGCAACCCTTGCTATTATTCCTGCTTTGTTGGTGATTGGCGCCGCGGCTTTCTTCATCATGCGTCGACGTAAAGACGACGAAAACGTGGCTGAGCCAGAAGGGCTGGATGGCGAAGAGCCGGATATGCCTGTCATCATGGTGCCGGAAGAGGATGATGACAGCGATGAGCTGATCCTTGAAGACGACGAGCTGGAAGTGACAGACGATATCGACGCTGATGACCTGTTTGGCGACGATATGATGGATTCAGGCATTGATGATATTAACCTCTCCGATTCCCTGGAGCTTTCTGACGACGAGGATGAAGGCGGTCTGGATCTGGATGCCGATACAGACCTGACTTCAGCACTGGATGCCGCGCTGGATGATGACTTTAGCAGTGATCTCGATGTCGAGCCGAGCACCGATGGGGCGATTGGCCTTGAAGATATGGAACGCGCGCTGGACGAGATGTCCATGCAGCCACAAGAGTCTGAACTGAGCCGGATGAAGCGCTGGCGGCGATGTGGGAACAATCTCTGGCCGGGGGTGATGATGCCGATGTCGACGATATCGATGCACTGCTGGCTGCAGAACAAAGCGGTGACGAAACACCTGCCGAAGCGCCACAAGAGGAAGAAGCTGTCGCGGCTGAGGAAGAATCCGAGCCAGAAACCAATGAAGCTCTGTTCGATAAGCTGATGGACGATGAGCCTGAGGTGGATCTGTCCCAGGATATCGATCTGGCTGACGATGATATTGATGATCTGCTGGCGGATGTGCCTGCAGAGGAAAATGCAGATGAAGAAGTATTGGCAGAAGATCCAACCGCCATGCTTGATGAGTTCCTCAACGACGAAGACTTCGGCTTTGATAAAGAAGACGAAGAAACCATCGACCCGGATGCACTGTTGGATGAAATGCTCGACGACGAGTTGTTGGATGAAAACGGCAACCCTGTTGATGCAGAAAAAGACGACTCCGACCTGCTTGCCTTGGAAGATGCTGCCGAAGAGGATATTTCTGATTCCGATGCTCTGCTGGATGAACTGCTTGGTGATGACGACCAAGATCCGCTCGATGAATCAGCGCTGCTGGATGAATCCGTCGACGAAGACGATTTGATCGCCGACCTTATCGACGAGCCGGAAGAAGACGTTGATTTGGCAGACACTGATGTTTTGCTGGATGAGCTGGTCGACGAAGACGAAGAGCTGTCACTTGATGACGAAAGCGCGTTGTTGGATGAGCTGCCAGAAGACGATCTTGACGATGATCTGTTCGCGCTCGACAACGAAGCTGAAAGTGGTGAACTAAATACCGATGAAGCACTGCTGGCGCCAGAAGGTGATAATTCTGACGAGCTGGAGTTGCCAGGGTCTGACGAAGTAGAGGAACCAGAGTCTTCTGTTGACCCAGCAGAATCTGACGTAAACAGCAGCGACGAAGCAAGCGAAGATGCTCTGTCAGACCTGTATGCTTTGCTGGAAGACGATGAGTCAGTCTCTGAGCTTGAAGAGATGCTGGACAAAACGGCTGAGCAAGATGTTGATGTTCCAGAAGCGTCGGATTCAGATCTGGATCTGCTCGACGATGTGTTGGAGCTAAGCGACGAACTAGGTGACGAACAAAGCGACGAACCTGAGGCACTGACCGAGGAAGTAGCAGAGGAAGCTTCCCAAGAGGTAGAGGCAGAGCCGGAAGCATCGCAGGAAGATCTGGATTTGCTGGACAGTCTGCTTGATGGTGACGCCCCTGAAGCAGTTGCAGAAGAGACGCAGGAGCCAGCACTTGATGAGGCCCTAGATGAGGCCGTAGATGAGCCTGTTGGTGAAGAAATCCCTGCAGAGACTGAAACGGACAGTGATGAACAGCCTGTTGACGAAACCGCGCTTCAGGACAGTGAATTAGATACTGAAGGCCTGACTGAAACAGAGGCTGAGGAAGCGTCAGATCCTGAGCCTGAGGCAGCGGAAGAAACCGTGGACGCGGATTCTGTTACGCCGAATGTTGAGACGCCAGAGGCTCAAGCGCCGGAATTTTCTGAACCCGATGTCGAAGCGTTGGATAGCGAAGAGTCAGAGGAAGCTGAAGCAGTAACGGAAGAACCTTTATCGCAAGACGAGACTGTCAGTGAGGAAGACGAACCGCTCGATCTTTCCGCTTTGCCGGAATATGACGAGCAGGCTGCACTGCAAGACAGTGAGTTGGAGCCTCAACTGAACTCAGATGAAGAGCCTGTTGCAGATGAGGCCGGATCAGCGCCGCTGGATTTGTCTGACTTCCCTGAATACACCGAAGAAGACGCTGCGCAGGAGTTTGATGCGGAAGATGTCGAAATGTCATCACCAGCATCTGAAGTTGAAAGCTTCGATGAGTCCGATGTCGAGGAAGCATCCACTGCGGAATCCATGACAGATGAGGACAATACAGAAGAAGCTGAAGCACTGGCTGACAGTTTCAATGCACAGGATGACGCACTCCTAGCCGACGAAGAGTTACCGGCCTTTACAGCAACGGAAAGCAACACCCTATCGTTTCCTCCAGTGGATGCCATCAGCCTTGATGAACTGGGTGAGTTTGATGAGGATGACGCTCTGAGCGCTGCGCTGGATGAACAACGTGAGATGGAAGAGTTCCTGCCGCAAAGCAAAGGCGAGGGTTTCTCGCAGCCAACACCGCCGGTATCACAGCCATATCGCGCTGTTGAACTGGACGAGTTGGCTGAACTTGATGACGACGAGCATCAGGTTGCGGGTCTGAACATGGACGCCCTGCTGTCAGAGCCTCTGGAAGAAGACGAGTTTGGCCTTGGTGATTTTGAAACCGAAGCATTGGATATTCCGGAAGACGAAAGCGACATCTGGAGCGCAGAGCAAGAACCGGAACCAGAGCTGGAAAGCGAAGATTGGTCTGAGCAACCGGAAATCCTGGGTGACGACATCAAGTCAATGGATTTGGATGCGGATCTTGAAGGCTTACTGGGTGATGCGGAAAGTGAGCTGGTAGAGGAATCCTCTTCTGACGACGGTTACATCAGTATCGATGAGCTGATGAAAGACGACGGCACACCGCAGGAAGACCCGGATTCGTTGAAAATGGACTTGAACGTGGGTCTGGAAGATTTCCCAGATGTGCTGAGTGATATCCATCCTGCTGATGTCGACAGCAGTGGTGAGGCGGCGACCAATATGGATTTGGCAAAAGCTACCTTGAAATGAACGATGTCGACGGCGCCTTGCAACTGCTTGAAAAAGTGATGCAAGGTGATGACAGCAAACTGAAAGAAGAAGCGCGCCTGATGATTGAGCATCTTAATTAACAGGCAACGACGGAAAATGGCGGGTTATCCCGCCATTTTTATGGACGCGATTTATTGCCTACCAATACACAGGTCTGCATCTTGCGGCTGTTTGGGTGTATACCTAAACAACCTGAAGATGCAGGATTCAGCGAGATTGACTGGCGTTGTGATCGCGGCGTTCCTTTGTAGGTGTAGTCACCTCCATCAAAAAGGAACAACAAAGAGCACGGCGTCAGTCAACTCGCCCGAAGGGAGACCATCAATGCGCCCACTTCTTCGTTAAATTCCACGGAAATAGAACGACTATTCCTCGTAAAATTTGCCTCGAATTGAACGCATTGATGACCTCTGAATGCGAGCATCTTCAGGTCGTTTAGGTATATAATGCGCCGCTTCCAAATTGAGTATCAGCAAGACAGAGAACGACACGATGAGAATTGCCCTGGGTGTGGAATACGATGGCTCGAAATACTACGGCTGGCAGCGTCAGCGCGAAGTGCCAAGCGTGCAGGAACACCTTGAAAAAGCCCTGTCCAAGATTGCCAACCAACCTATCGAAGTGCAGTGTGCAGGTCGCACCGACGCCGGGGTTCATGGGACAGGCCAGGTGGTTCACTTTGATGTTGATTGTTCCAGAGCAATGCGTGCCTGGACAATGGGTGTGAACACCCATCTGCCTGATGCCATTGCGGTGCGCTGGGCGAAAGAAGTGCCTGATGAATTCCATGCGCGATTCACGGCAACCGCACGCCGCTATCGCTACATCATTTATAACAATGCCTTGCGTCCGGGGATCCTGCGCCACGGCGTCAGCCACTATCATGGTGAGCTGGATGAAAAGTTAATGCACGAAGCGGGACAATACCTGCTGGGCGAAAATGACTTCACCTCATTCCGTGCAGCGCAGTGTCAGTCAAACAGCCCTTTCAGAAACGTGCACCATTTGAATGTGACTCGCCAGGGGCGTTTTGTGATCATAGATATCAAAGCGAATGCATTTGTGCACCACATGGTGCGAAATATCACTGGCAGCCTGATAACGGTTGGGCTTAAAGAACAAAAACCAGAGTGGATTAAGTGGCTGTTGGAAGCCAAAGATCGCAATCTGGCGTCGGCAACGGCCAAAGCGGAAGGTCTGTATCTGGTGGAAGTGGATTACCCGGCGGAATTTGATTTGCCATCTTCTCCTGTCGGTCCACTGTTTTTACCGGATGCGCAACTTTAAGGTGCGTTTGCCGTGATTTTTTGCGCTGCGTTGCAGATACAATCTTGTGACGCAGCGGTTGGTTGAACTTGTCAGGGATTGGGCTATCAATAGGTAGTACCAGTTTTTTGTCCAAAGTCTTAACAAGTTGTGTTTTAATCCATCGTTGAATTCGTAGATACCCAGGCCACTTGCCCAATTTTGCACAGACCGCGTTCATGGCGAACGAAACAGTGCGAAGTTTTGATGTAAGCGGCGAGTGCTCCAATATTAAAGGTCGTTCATGAGCTGGCTTGAAAAAATTCTGACAAAAAGCAACATTGGTTCTTCACGTAAAGCGTCCATCCCTGAAGGCGTCTGGACCAAGTGTTCGTCCTGTGAGCAGGTGCTATACCACGCAGAGCTTGAGCGTAACCTGCACGTGTGTCCTAAGTGTGACCACCACATGCGCATGAGCGCACGTAAACGTCTGGAAACCTTCCTTGATGCGGAAAACCGCGTTGAGATTGCCGGTGAGCTAGAGCCAAAAGATCTGCTCAAATTCCGTGACTCGAAAAAATACAAAGACCGTCTGTCTGCTGCCCAAAAGGCGAGTGGTGAGAAAGACGCGCTGGTTGTGATGAAAGGCGAATTGCTGGGCATGCCAGTGGTTGCTTGTTCATTTGAATTCTCCTTTATGGGCGGTTCAATGGGCGCGGTTGTCGGCGCACGCTTTGTAAAAGCGGTAGAAGCGGCAATGGAAAACAATTGCGGTCTGGTTTGTTTCTCTGCTAGTGGCGGTGCTCGCATGCAGGAAGCACTGATGTCTCTGATGCAGATGGCAAAAACCAGTGCTGCGCTTGAGCGCCTGACCGAAAAAGGTCTGCCGTTTATCTCTGTATTGACTGACCCGACGTTTGGCGGTGTGACTGCCAGCTTTGCGATGCTGGGTGATATCAACATCGGTGAACCAAAAGCACTGATTGGTTTTGCCGGTCAACGTGTTATCGAGCAGACCGTTCGCGAGAAACTGCCGGAAGGCTTCCAACGCAGTGAGTTTTTGCTTGAGCACGGTGCGATTGACATGATTGTCGATCGTCGCGAAATGCGTCAACGTATCGGTGGTCTTCTGGCGAAGATGACCAACCAGGAATCACCGCTGGTGGTTTCAGTCGACCAGCCGCTTGAAGGTGAAGTGATTGAAGCTGAACCAATGGACGATAAGTAATTGGTGATAAATCTGTGCCGGGTCGGTTTGTGACTTGATGACACATACAAAAGAGCGCCTTATGGCGCTCTTTGTCTTTTAACTGATATGATTGCAGCACAAAAAGCATAGATAGATTAATGATGTCTGAACTAAATACACCGGGCGCCAACGCGCCGTTGTCAGAGTGGCTGCAGTATCTTGGCGATCTGCATACCAGTGCGATAGATTTGGGGCTGGACCGCGTCGCCCACGTTGCCAAACAAGGCAATCTCACCAAACCTGCGAAAACCGTGATCACGGTTGCCGGTACCAACGGCAAAGGTTCGACCTGCGCATCATCGAAGCCATTCTTCTCAATGCCGGTTATTCCGTGGGTGTCTATAGCTCGCCGCACCTTATCCGCTATAACGAGCGGGTACGTATTAACGGTCAGGAGCTCGACGATGAGCGCCACACCGAAGCTTTTGCAGCAATTGAAGCCCTGCGTGGTGAAACCAGCCTGAGCTTTTTTGAGTACGGCACACTGGCTGCCTTATGGCTGTTTATCAACAACCAGGTTGATGTCGTGGTGCTGGAAGTGGGTCTGGGCGGGCGTTGGACGCGACCAATTTGGTTGACCATGATGTCTCGGTGATCACCAGCCTGGCAATCGACCATGTCGACTGGCTGGGGGATGACATTGAAGTGATTGGCTTTGAGAAAGCCGGAATTTTCCGCAGTGGCAAACCGGCCGTTTGTGGTCAGCCTGAGCCGCCAGCAAGTGTCGCTGCTCACGCAGACGATATTGACGCAAAGCTGCATCAAGTTGGTTACCAGTTTGATTACTCGGTGCATGGAGATACCTGGAACTGGCAGTGCGGGGCGTTCGATCTTCGCGACCTTCCTGTCCCAAACCTTCCGCTGGCCAATGCAGCGACAGCCTTGATGGCGTTGGGGCTTTCAGAGCTTGATGTCAGCGACGAGAACATTGTTGACGGGCTTCGTAATGTGAAACTCGCTGGACGCATGGAGAAGGTGTCTGATGCTCCACTTATCCTGATGGATGTGGCGCACAACCCACATTCAGCCGCCTATCTGGCTGGCAAGCTGGCGACACTCAAGGAAGAAAATAACGCCAAGGTACATGCAGTTGTCGCTATGCTGCATGACAAAGATATCGCCGCTACCATTGCTCAAATGTCACCGGTTGTTGATGTTTGGTATCCCGCGTCCCTGCAAGGCCCCCGCGCTGCTGACTGGCATCAGATCGCGGCACATCTGCCTGCAGGTGTGCAAGGTTATGAATCGCCGGTAGACGCATTTGTCGCTGCGCGTGAATCATTGGGATGGGAAGGAAATATCCTCATCGTATTCGGCTCTTTCCACACTGTCGGTGAAGTGGCTGACCACCTCGCCAAAGAGGAATAAACGTGGCAACGCAATTTCAAAACCGCCTTGTCGGTACCCTGATTCTGGTTTCCCTGGGCGTTATATTTCTGCCGGATGTCTTTGATGGTGAAAAGGCGCACTATGAAGAGTCGTATCAGGCCATTCCGCTTAAAGAAGAGTTTGATCAAAACCTTCTGGAAGCGCCGGTAGAGGCGCCAGAATCCGCGGATACCTTTATGCCCGTTGATGAGCCGGTTACTGTCACTATCGATGATACGCTGGAAGATGCGACGGACCGCGTTGCGGCCACCGCGCCGAAAGAGGGCTATACAGATTCAGCGTGGATCATCCGTCTCGGAACTTTCCGCAATCTGGAAAATGCCCAGAGCCTGGTAAATACATTGCGCAGCAAAGGCTACCCTGCCCAATTGATGCCGCGTGGTGTTAAAGAAGGTGAACTGGCCCGTGTCGAAGTTGGACCGAATGTCTCCAAAGAAAAGCTGGAGGCGATGACCGCTGATCTTGAATCCTTGACCGGTTTGAAAGGTCAACTGCTCAGATTTAACCCACTTAACCCTTAAGAAAACGTTTGCGTCGCTATTTTTTCTGTTAAAATGCGCGCGAATCGCACAGATGAATAAAAATGAATTGGATTGATTACTTCATTATCGGCGTGATCGGCTTTTCTGCATTGATTAGCCTGGTTCGTGGATTTGTTAAAGAAGCCCTGTCTCTGGTGATTTGGTTTGGTGCTTTTTTTGTTGCCAGCAACTTCTATCCGCAATTGGCGGCTTACTTTACTAACATTCACGATGAAATGTTTCGTAATGGTGCGGCGATAGCGGCACTGTTTATAGCCACTTTAATAGTTGGCGCTGTGGTGAACTACGTGATTGGGCAACTGGTACAAAAAACCGGGCTTTCAGGGACTGACCGTGTTTTGGGTATCGTGTTCGGTGGCGTAAGGGGCGTGCTGATTGTTGCCGCCTTGCTGTTCTTTTTGGATGCATTCACCGGGTTTGCAAACTCTGTTGAGTGGAGACAATCACATTTGATCCCTAAGTTTGGGGTAGTGATTGAGTGGTTTTTCTCGTATTTGGAGCAGAGCTCCAGCTTTCTGCCCAAGGTGATCTGACGTCAAACCCCGCAGTAAGTAACACGCGGATGGCGTAAACAGTTCCCTGGCTCAATTTCGCGTTACAAGGAACAGCATACATGTGTGGGATTGTTGGAATCGTGGGTGAAACCCCGGTTAATCAGTCGATTTACGATGCGTTGACGGTACTTCAGCACCGCGGTCAGGATGCGGCAGGGATCGTTACCATTGATGACAATCGCTTTCGTTTGAGAAAAGCGAATGGCTTAGTCAAAGATGTTTTCCAACTTAAGCACATGCAGCGCTTGCAAGGAACCGTGGGGATAGGGCACGTGCGCTACCCCACAGCAGGAAGCTCAAGCGCATCGGAAGCGCAGCCATTCTATGTGAACTCGCCATATGGCATTACGCTGGCGCATAACGGTAACCTTACCAATGCCAACCAGTTGCGCGAGTCCCTGTTCGCACAGGACCGTCGTCACCTCAATACAACGTCTGATTCAGAAGTTCTCTTAAACATTCTCGCCCACCAAATTGATAAAGCGTCAACCCATCCACTGACAGAAGATGATGTGTTCAATGCGGTACGTGCATTACACCAACAAGTGTCCGGTGCGTATGCAGTGGTAGCGATGATCATTGGTCATGGTTTGATTGCGTTCCGTGACCCGCACGGTATTCGTCCCTGTGTCTTGGTAAGCGTCAGGTGAATGGTCGTGATGAGTACATGGTGGCGTCTGAGTCTGTTGCACTGGATGCCGTTGGCTTTGATTTCCTGCGTGATATCGCACCGGGTGAAGCGGTTTACATTACGTTTGACGGTGAGCTGTTTACGCGCCAGTGCGCACTGGAGCCATCACTCTCGCCGTGTATTTTCGAGTTCGTTTATTTTGCCCGTCCAGATTCGTTTATCGACAAGATTTCCGTCTACGGTGCCCGTGTTAACATGGGTAAGAAGCTTGGCGCAAAAATCCGCCGCGAATGGGATGATCTCGATATCGATGTTGTGATCCCAATTCCTGAAACTTCCTGCGATGTGGCGCTGGAAATAGCGCAAGTGCTGGATAAGCCATACCGTCAGGGTTTTGTGAAAAACCGCTATGTCGGCCGTACCTTTATCATGCCTGGGCAGCAACTGCGACGTAAATCGGTGCGCCGTAAGCTCAATGCAATCCGCTCTGAGTTCAAAGACAAATCAGTTCTGCTGGTGGATGATTCCATTGTCCGTGGTACTACGTCTGAACAGATCATTGAGATGGCACGTGAAGCGGGTGCGAAGCGCGTTTACATGGCGTCAGCGGCACCGGAAATCCGTTTCCCAAATGTGTATGGCATCGACATGCCAAGCGCAAACGAGCTGATTGCCCATGGCCGTGAAGTGGATGAGATTTGTAACATCATCGGCGCTGATGGCCTAATTTTCCAAGATCTGACAGATTTGGAAGAGGCTGTGCGTGAAGCCAACCCTGATATCCAGCAATTTGAAAGCTCGGTATTCAGCGGCCACTACGTCACCAAAGACATCAACCAAGCGTATCTGGAATATCTGGAAAGCTGCGTAATGACGATGCCAAAACGGTGCGTGAGCAGCAGCAAGAGCTGGCAAACCTCGAGATATACAACGAGAGTTGATAATCAGCATATAGACAAAACGCGGCCTTTAAGCCGCGTTTTTTTGTTTCCAATAATCAATAATTTAATGCATAAACATAGGGCCAAAACCCACGTTCCACATAATGACAGTGCTTGCCAGAATGGCGACGAGCAATACCAGTCCACAGGTCACAACAGAGCTGGCGTAAATAAAGCCTTGTTCTTCGGGAATATGCATCAGAATAGGCACGCCGGTATACAGCAGGTAGACTGAATAAGCGATGCCAAGAAGCCCCACGATCATGACAAACCAGACGGTTGGATATAATGCCGCTAAACCCACCATAAATATGGGGGTGGCGGTATATGCAGCCAGTTCCAATGCTTGTGTGTATGTGGGGGAAGAACCAAACGTCTTACTCATCCACAATGTGAGGTAGGCCAGTGCCATCACACCGGTGATAAGCGCGAAATACATCGCACCAGCAATGATGAGCGCGCTTTGTTGCGTGAGGAAAATAGGTTCTCCGACGCCGATTTGCCACCCAATGTGCACACTGGAGTAGTACGCACAAATTGGAGGAATGAGCGCCATCAATGCTGCATGTCCCAAACTATTCGCCGTGCCTTCATGGCGGTCGTCGATGTTTTTCCATTCTTCTTTGGGATGCGTATACAGGCCTAGCAAATGTCCCAGAATCATAATTACCCCTTCCATCGCAAAAACCAGTACAGATCGTCGTAACGATACTGTTTAGTGTTTCGTTACATATTTATAACATTTAGCTCAGTGGGTGAGCTTGGCAAGTTTTCACGGAGAAATGGTAGGGGGATTTAAATGTGCTTATCGAAAATGTGACATATAGCCAAACAACTTGAAGGTGTTGCCTTCGGCTGTAAAAACTGCGCGAAGTTTTATCCAGCACCTTCAGGTTGATTGAGTATAAAAGAGGATCTCACCCTTCGTTGAGTTCTGATTTGAAGTAATTCAGAGAAAACTCAATAAATGCACGCAGCTTCGCTGGATGGTTGGTTTTATCGTGATACATCAGATAGATATCACGAGGTGGTGTTGTCCAGTCTGGGAGTAATTGCACCAGTTCGCCGGCCTCAATATCTTTTTGAACCAGCACATCGGGATAAGGGCAATACCCAAACCATCTTTTGCAGCGGCGCGGACGACGCGAAGTTCAGAGGCTTCAAACCTACCTTGCTGAGTGATGCTGAACTGCTGGCCATTTTTATTGGAAAGCCGCCATCTCATCAATGGCCATCCCTTCAATAAATGGTGTTTCGACAGCTCACTGGCATCCAGAAGAGGAGCCTGTCCCGCAAGATATTCTGGGCTTGCAACAAGTATGTCTTTTACCGAGCGCAGTTTGCGCGCAATCATCGACGAGTCGCGTTGTGGTCCAATTCGGATCAAAGCATGGCGATCCTCATTCTGCGTCGCAGACGTGTCGCTGAACAAGCTCAGATCCAGTTTGATTTCAGGATAAGCGGTCAAAAATGCCGTAAACATGGGTTGTAGCATTTTCATCGCGATGTTTGATGGTGCACTGACTTTCAGCGTACCTGCGGTTCCTTGGCAACATTCGGACAGGTTATCGGTCTCAGCGATCAGTTGCTCCAGCAATGGTGCACAACGTTCGTAAAACTCCTGGCCTGTTTCCGTCAAAGACAGCTTTCTTGCGTCACGATGAAGGAGCTTGATTTTCAGATCTTCTTCTAAAGCCTGAATTCGGCGTGTGAGCGTAGCTACGGGAATGCCCGTCTTCTTTGATGCCAAAGTGTAACTGCCATTTTCTACGATATGGCGAAAGAGATTTAAATCATCAAGTTTCATGTGGTTTCAAGGGTTTGCGATTGGCTTCACCAAAAGGCGCTCATTTTACTATTTCAAATTAACAAGCGCTTCATTTCGTTGTCTCATATCAATAAGAAAGTTGTTGTGAGCCAAAGTGGCAAAGAAAACGCAGAAAAAGTTTAACTTTTTTCTTTTCTTTATACATTGGGTTAAGCGCTCGCTGTCGGTTTGTTGGTAATTTGTCTCGAACGTGAAGCGGATTTCAATCTATCCTAAATGAATAAACGTGACGATAACCGACGCTGACCCCAGAGCAATCAGGAGTACAGACAGTGTTAGATGGAAAAGAAGTTCTCATTGTTGAAGACGACCCGATATTCATCCGGATTATTGGCAGTTTCTTACGTAAAGAAGGATGTCTCGTCAGAGAGGCTGAAAATGGTCTTGATGGACTGAAAGCGCTTCGTGAAGGCATTCCAGACCTTCTCATCAGTGACCTGTCTATGCCGATAATGAACGGACTTGAATTCGTGGAAGAAGTCAGCCTGGAATACCCCATGCTTCCAGTGATCGTTATTTCCGGCACGGGTGGTATGTCTGAGGTCGCCCAGTCACTGCGCTATGGCGTAAAAGATTTTTTGATCAAGCCGATCGAAGACATCATGGCGGTGAAGTCTTCTATCCTCTCGGTGTTGGAAGAAGCCGAAAACGGCGTCAACTCCGAAGCGGACTTTTCCCAGCAATGGTTCAAAGTCTCCCAAAACAGCGATCAGCCGTTTACTGAAGAGCTAAAATGGCACTTGGACGATCTGCTGGATAATCCTGGCAATGCGCGAGACCTATTGATGGGGTTAATGCCGGCGCAGGACTCCCAACAGGGCGACTGGCGTCTTTCCTATCATTCGCTGCAATCTGCAGACTCAAGCCCGATAGTGCTCGACTACATGTGGATGATGGACGGTAAGATGGCGTTCTACATGGTCGATAGTGCATCGGCAGGAAAAAACGGGACAGCCACCACGCTGATGATCCGTGCGTTTTTCAATGAATACCTGCGTTCCAATGAAGCCGACGAGCGTGGCTTCATCCATTTGGTGCATCAAATAGAACACGCCATCAAACGTTCGACCTATGCCAGCCCAATCCGAGCCATGTTCGGTATCTTGAACGCGGCAGATTGCCAACTGGATGTGTTGTCGGCGGGTTTGAATGCTGTCGTAGACAACTCGGGCAATGCATCATAGTGAAGAACAACCATTTGTTGGGGTAGATGCGGCATCGACCCACTTTCAGACTATTGACCTGTCAGACGGCGGGGTACGTGTTTCACTCAGCGAGATAGGACTTACCAGTTTTAGTTTGGATATACAGAGACTTAGCGCTTAATTTTGAATTTCCCTCCTAGGTGCTGATGTATAGGCACCCTTTCAACCTTCAATTCTTTTTCAGAAAATCAACATCTAGATTTCAAATTATGAACTAGTGCAGACTATTCGCTCAGTGAAAGGCTGTGCGCTTGCTGCGCAAAGACCCGCCGAATATACTTTCGAGTAGCATCGCAAAGACGATGTAAGTAATTGGCTAGATAGAAAATCGACGAGTATGCAAATGAATTCATGGTACCTGCTTTATTGTAAGCGCAGTGAGCAACAGCGTGCGGAGCAGCACCTAAAAAGGCAAGGCGTCGAGTGTTACTACCCTCAAGTTACGGTAGAGAAGATTCGTCGAGGTAAACGTTCTTCTGAACTAGAACCGCTCTTTCCAAACTATATTTTTGCTTCTTTTGATCCTGAAAAAATCTCATTTACGACCGTACGGTCTACGCGCGGTGTTATGGACTTTGTTCGACAGGGGGGCAAACCTTCAATCGCGCCTACCGATCTAATTATCAACCTCATGGCGCATGAAGATAATGATTTTCAGAGAGCGGCTCTGAGTGATGTGTTGGTACCGGGAGATGTCGTTGAAGTAGTGCATGGGCAATTTGAAGGTACTGAAGCAATCTACAAAGAACCTGACGGAGAAAAAAGAGCCATCTTACTGATCAACCTGATCAACAGACAGGTTGAAGTGTCGACTGACTATAGTGCTCTAAAACGTAAGTAACGAGGATGTTATTTACGACGGGGTTGGTGTGCGTACTTTGGAAACGATATCCAAGGGCGGTAGCGTCAAATTTCGTGATGGATCAGATCAATTTTTAGAAGTTTGTGATGTGCTAGCATTGCAAGTTACAAGCTTGAAAGGCAGATGAAAAATATCTAAATGTTCAAAGTTTAAAAGTTGAGAATGGAATGGAAAAATCCTTGGATAGGCTAAACATCGGAATAATTGGATTAGGCTACGTAGGTTTACCTTTAGCTGTCGAATTTGGAAAAAAATACCCAACAGTGGGTTTTGATATCAACCAGGGGAGGGTTGCAGAGCTCCGAGAAGGCAAGGATAGTACTTTAGAGTGCTCTGGCGAAGAGTTAGCATCCGCAACAAAATTAAACTACACATCTAATTTAGAAGATATCAAGGAATGTAACTTCTATATCGTCACAGTCCCTACCCCTATCACTGACGATAACGTCCCTGATTTAAAACCTCTAAAAAAAGCTTCAGAAGCAGTAGCAAAAGTGATTAGTACCGGTGATATCGTTGTATTCGAGTCGACTGTCTATCCTGGTGCTACAGAAGAAGTTTGCTTACCTATTATCGAAAACATGTCTGGATTGACGTTCAATCGAGATTTTTTGCCGGTTACAGTCCAGAGCGGATCAATCCCGGCGATAAGATCAACCGTCTCACCACGATAGTTAAGATCACCTCTGGCTCAAATGGTGAAATCGCAGATTTTGTTGATAGAGTCTATTCATCAATAGTCACTGCAGGCACGCATAAGGCTACGTCGATTAAAGTCGCTGAAGCTGCCAAAGTCATCGAAAATACGCAGCGCGATCTAAACATCGCGATAATCAATGAGTTTGCAAAAATCTTCAACAAGCTCGACATAGACACGGAAGAAGTTCTGAAAGCCGCCGGAACCAAATGGAATTTCCTGCACTTCAAACCCGGTCTTGTTGGGGGGCACTGTATATCGGTAGACCCATACTATCTTACGCACAAGGCGAAAGAGGTTGGATACTTCCCAGAAGTTATTCTTGCGGGACGTAGAATCAATGACGGTATGGGCATGTATGTTGCCACCCAAATGGTGAAAAAGTTAGCGAGCCAGAAAATTCACATTGATGAAGCGAAAGTTTTGGTGATGGGCTTTACCTTTAAAGGTGACTGTCCAGATGTGCGAAACACGAAGATTATTGATGTCATCAAAGAACTGAAAAGCTTCAATATCAACGTCGACGTATATGACTCATGGGCCGATCCAATAGAAGTTCATCAGGAATATGGTGTTGAGCTGGTGCGTGAATTCAAACATGGCTTCTATGACGGGATAATCCTTGCTGTCGATCACAATGAATTCAAAGAAATGGGATTAGACAACATCAGGTTATTAGCCAAGCCAAACCATGTTGTATACGACGTTAAATATGTATTCGGTACAGGTGACGCTGATTTGCGTCTGTGATCAGGAAGTAATGGAATGAAGAAATTTGCGCTTATTGGTGCTGCAGGATACATCGCACCAAGACATCTAACTGCAATTCGAGACACAGGGAATGACTTGGCCGTCGCATGGACATTAATGACTCTGTGGGCATTATGGATAGCTACTTCCCCAATGCAGAGTTCTTTACTGAATTTGAAGACTTTTCTGCATATATTGAAGATCTAAAGCTTAAAGGTGAAAAGTTGGACTATGTATCAATTTGTTCGCCTAACTATCTTCATTCACCGCACATGAAGTTCGCGTTAAAAAGTGGCATCGACGTTATCTGCGAAAAACCACTTGTACTTCATTCAGATGAAATTGATATTTTGGAATCATATGAAAAGGAATATGGTGCGAAAGTCAATACCATCCTGCAATTAAGACTCCATCCCTCCATTATCGCCTTGCGGGAAAAAGTACAGAACTCACCAAAAGATAAAGTGTTTGATGTCGAGTTGACGTATATGACATCAAGAGGGAAGTGGTATCTGAAATCCTGGAAAGGATTTGACGAAAAATCGGGCGGTGTCGCTACGAATATCGGTGTTCATTTCTACGATATGCTTCATTTTATTTTTGGCGATATCAAACACAATGAAGTTCACTACCGTGATGAGAAAACGACAGCTGGTTACCTGGAATACGAAAAAGCTCGCGTGAAATGGTTCCTATCAATAGACGAGAACAACCTTCCTGAAAATGCTGTGCAGGGCGAGAAAAAACTTACCGCAGCATCGATATAGAAGGCGAACAACTGGAGTTTTCGGGCGGATTCACAGACCTTCACACACAAAGCTATCAAAGAATTTTATCTGGTAATGGATATGGGCTATCTGATAACAGAACAGCGATAAGTACGGTAGAAAAGATTCGTACATTACCTATTGAGACATCGAGTAAAAACCATCACCCATTAATGTCAAAACTTATTTAATAGAAAAAGGGCACCTCGGTGCTCTTTTCGATTGGAAGCAATGATGAATTATTTTGCGCATGAAACAGCATTATAGATGAAGGCACTTCTATTGGCGATGGGTCCAGAGTGTGGCATTGGGCTCATGTTTGCGCTGGCGCCAAAATTGGTTCGGGCGTATCCCTAGGACAAAACGTATTTGTCGGAAACAAAGTTGTTATAGGCAACAACGTGAAAATACAAAACAACGTTTCTGTTTATGACAATGTGGTGCTGGAAAATGATGTCTTTTGTGGCCCAAGTATGGTCTTCACAAATGTATACAATCCTCGCTCTTTTATTGAAAGAAAAGATGAATACCTAACAACTACCGTTAGACAGGGTGCAACACTGGGTGCCAATTGCACAATAGTGTGCGGTATTGAAATTGGTGAATTTGCGTTAATTGGAGCGGGTGCCGTTGTTAATAAGGACGTCAAACCATTTGCATTGATGGTAGGTGTTCCAGCGAAGCAAATTGGCTGGATGAGTAAGTATGGGGAACAAATTGACTTACCTTTGTCAGGAACAGGCACCGCAATCTGTCAGCACACGGGTGAAAAATATGTGCTTAACGGTGAGTTTATTTCATTAGTTTTAGAGTGAAAATAATGCATTTCATAGACTTAGAATCTCAGTACAAGCACCTGAAAACCAAGATAGATAAGCGCATTCAAGGTGTATTGAATCATGGCCATTATATTATGGGGCCGGAGGTCAGGGAGTTGGAGCATGCGTTAGCGGAGTATGTTGGTGTCAAGCACGCAATTACATGTGCAAATGGTACTGATGCACTCCAACTAGCATTAATGGCTCTTGAAATTGGTGAAGGAGATGCCGTTTTCTGTCCGACCTTTACATTCTTCGCGACCGCTGAAGTCATAGCATATGCTAATGCAACGCCAGTATTTGTAGACTCTGATGAACGCACTTTCAATATATGCCCTAAAAATCTGGAAGAACAGATTACCAAGGTGATTGAAAAAGGAGCGTTGAAACCAAAAGCGATCATCGCTGTAGATCTCTTTGGCCTACCAGCTAATTATGTTGAGTTAGAAAAATTAGCTGCAAAATATGATTTATATCTTATCGAAGATGCTGCCCAGGGATTCGGTGGTGCTATCAATGGTAAAAAAGCAGGTGGTTTTGGAGATATTGCGACAACCAGCTTTTTCCCAGCAAAACCGCTAGGATGTTACGGCGATGGTGGGGCAGTATTCACTAATGATGACAAACTGGCCGCTTTGATTGAGTCGTATCGTGTACACGGCAAGGGATCAGATAAGTATGATAATGTCCGTATAGGTCTAAACAGTAGACTTGATACGATTCAAGCTGCGATTCTTCTTGAGAAGCTCGCGGAGTTTCAACAGAGTTGGAAAACCGAAACAGAGCTGCAAAAAACTACAATGACACTTTGTCCGATATATTTGTTACGCCTTATATACCTGATGGTTACTACAGTTCTTGGGCTCAATACACACTAATTAGTGAAGACAGAGACAAAGCGATTGAGCAGTATGCTTCTGAGGGGATACCCACAATGGTGTACTACAGAACATGCATGCATATGCAGACCGCGTTCAAATATCTAGGCTATAAAGAAGGTGACTTCCCAAATAGCTGAAAAACACGCAAAACAAGTGTTCAGTCTACCAATGCATGGGTATCTATAGATAAAAAATGAATGACATAAAAAGGAAGTTAAAGTCTTTCATTGTTATCACTATGGGGCGTGTAATCCGCATGTCCCCGTTTTTCGTTAATCTTGGAGTAGCAGCCAAAATAGAAATTCTTTCTATTATTTTTAATGAAAACACCGGTGGTAACGACAGGCTACATGATCTGAATACTTACAAGCTAGTAGGTAAAAGCTATAGAAAAGTTCTCAACGGACTGGACAAATCTAGATTGGGTCGCCATTTAGCTAAAAAAGCTAATCAAACAGCGAAGAGAAGATTAAAAAACAGAGCTTCAAACAATAAAGTACTCTTCGCAACAAGAAGTTGGCACTTTATTGAACCAGTCTATAATGAACTCAAGGAAAAAGGCATCGAGTGTGCGAAATATGATATCAATGAATTCGATAAGCTTTTTTTGAAAAGAATAAGATAAAAAGTAAAGCTAGGTATCATCGAGAAAAAGCACTAAAAAATCTTGCCGTTTCTTTCAGAAAGAAGCAGGAATTTAATCGCGAAAACAGACAGTATACTTCAACTGAATTTAAAGAACTCTATGATAGCTCCAGTGTGATATTTGTTGACTGGCTCAATCATAATACCAACTGGGTATTGGAGAATAGCAGTTCGGATAAAAAATTATTGTAAGAATTCACTCCTATGAAGTGTTATCATTTTTTCCTGCCACTATCAATTTCGGGCGAATAGACGGCTTGATATTCATTTCCCACGGCATTAGGGATATGTTTTTTGAAATGTGGGGCTGGCTGGTTCCCGATACCATTCACACGGAAGTTATCGATAATATCCGTTGCAAAAAGCGTGTCCGTCCAAACACCGACTACTTGGGTCATGAACGGAAGAAAACCATTGGGATGATGCAATATGCATTGCCTGTTAAAGATTTTAGATTTGCAATAGAAGTTTTTAAACGTGTTTATCAAAAAGACAATGAATTCAGACTATTGCTATGTGGCCAAACACTTGAAGAGATAAAGTCAGAAGAAAACTCAGCGTTGATTGAAGAAATAAAAACGCTGCCTGACGGTGTTGTTCAAGAGTTAGGCTATATCACGGATGTTGATTCCTTCTTCAAAAAAGTCGGTTTTATGCTGTCAACCAGCGAAAGAGAAGGCTCTCATGAGTCGATCATTGAAGGAATGGCATATGGCTGTGTTCCCGTGATAAGAAATTGGCCGCTACTCGCGCCTTTTGACGGCGCAAAGCGCGCATTTCCGATGTGCACGATAATTGAGACAACGGATGAAGCGGCAGAACAGATTTTAGGTACAGTAGATTCTTATTGTGAGATTAGTAAGAAATATCAAACGGAATCTGATGTTTTTACAGTGAAGACATACCTAATAAATACTTGGAATTTATAGAAAGAGTCAGGAATGATGAGCGCACCTAAAAAGAAAATATATTTCCTTCTAAGTTCAGAAGCATACCTTGAGCCAATATCTGGTGATAGAATAAATGAAATGAACATTATTAGAGCAATGCTCAATGAATATGATGTTTATTATAATGGTGTGCTCGTGAAACCTGAAGATAAGGCATTTGGGGATGTAAATCGTGTTATTCATACTCCCAGCGAGGGAGAGTATGATTTGGTTTACATTAGAAATAATAAGAAAGTCTTCTTGGACTCACCATCCCCTAAACTTTGGTTCGCAAGTCCGTATGATGAAGAGTGCTTTGCGCAAGCTGATGGTATCGTTTGTATGACGAAGCCTTGGAAAACAGCATTGCAAGATTACGACAGCAGTAGATACGAATACTTTCAAGCTACGTATCCAGAGGATATGAAAGCACCAAAAATTTGTATTCTATTTCCTCAAGTTATTGATGATTCACATTTTGAGAAGCAGACTAGTACTGTAGAATCTCCGGTATCACCAATCAGCTTTAAACAGAAAATTAAAAAGGCTATTGGGCAAATCAAAACCAGAAAAAAAAGTTATCCGCCATTTCGGCCCAATAAGACCTTCAAACTATCCCTATCAAATCGAATCCGCTCTATCAGATCGCACAGTAGCCAATACTATTCAAGCAGAATGCATTGGGGCAGGTAAAAAATCAGCATTCCAAAGCAAATTGTCAATGTGCCAAGGATACCCCAAGAACAAGTAGCTGAGATGCTGCATTCCGCAACGGCAATCTGGTATAACCAAGACGCATCTGGCATATTGCGGGTTCGTTGAAAGTATTAGAAGCAATGGCTGTTGGTGTCCCAATTTTGCTGCCACGCTATGATGCCAGAGTCGATGAGTTGGGTGAAAACTACCCGTTCTTTTGGGATCTTGAAGAAGGCACAACAATAAAAGATGGCAATCAGAAAGACTTTCTGGATAAATTGAAGAAAATTACATCATTAAATAAAGAAAAAAGGCAAGAGTTACAAGTTTACCTAAAGGAGAGAGCATTGAGGCACTCAAAGGAAAATGTAGCCAAGGTAATTAATACAGAGCTGAGTTTTTTTTGGGAGAGCTATAATGGATAAATACCCCAAAGTGTCTATCATTACATTTGCCTATGTAAGCGAGACAAATGGAAGATACCCTCTGTTAAGAGAGTGCATTGAATCGATAAAAGATCAGAATTATCCAAATTATGAACATATCATCATTGATGATGGTAGCGACAAAGATTTATCACATCTCGTAGATGAATACCCAAATATTAAATACTTCAAGAAGCCTGGTACGGGTATTATTGCTTCGACCTATACATTCAATCTTGGTCATCAATTAGCGACTGGAAAGTACTGCATCTATTTACCATCCGATGACCTGCATGTCGAAGACGCCATTATAAACCTTGTCGAAGAGTTGGAAAAAAATCCCGATGCATCCATGGCGATTGGTAAAGCGATATACGAATATATCGATGGCCGCGTTACAACATGGGCACCTGACAAAGATAAAATTGAAAAGCAACTTCATGAAGGCAACTATGTAAACGGTTGCGCCGTGATGTGGAGACCTTCAGCGGAACTTTATGATTGTTTACCACCTAACTATACCGGATTTTGTTGTGACTATGATCTATGGGCTACATTAGCCAAATTAGGCAAAATAGTTTACCCAGACTCTGATGTCGTAAAATACAGACATGTATCAGATTCAACGAGAAACAAAACACGTAGTAGTTTCATTGTTAGTCCAAGAAAAGAAGATAAAGGATTCTATCAATACTCAAAAGAGAGCCGTATTGAGTTTGTTAAAATTCGATGTCATCAAAACGTAGCAAGACTTTCTTTAAAAAATAATAATATAAATAAAGTTGACGATATAAAAAGAGTCAGTTTAAAAAGTAATTTCCCAATGAGTTTGACGAAGGCACTGAAGAAAAGAAACTGGGACGTACTTGATAACTACTTTGAGAAAAATAGCAAGGATTATTCAGATCTTAAAACTGAATTGGCAGAATATCAAGGCGTTGTGCTTTTTCAGGAAGTAAATTTACCAACATGTTGTTTGATTCGTCAATTGTCCGACAACGAAAATATTTATATTTCAAATGAATTCAGCAAAGACGGTTGGATAGTTGACTATCTACCTCTTCCTAATATACGCGGTGTATTTGGCGTTGGAGAAAAGATCGATCAGCAACTTTCTAGTTTTATAGGGTTATAAAATGGCCACAGTAAGGATTCTCCTGGATAAGTATGTCGCTGAAGAAATACAAAGATTAACTCAAGTTCTTGGGCAACTCATTGAAGCGCCATATGAATTTAAGACACTTTCAAATATATCTAATTTTTCAGTCGTGTTTAATACAAAAGACAATGATTGGACGCTGGAAAGTCTTGATAAAGTTGCTGTAGTACTTGCAAAAAGAAAACCGGAAAACTGGTCGTCATCCACAAATATTGTGGTTTGTCTTTGTGACAATCCTCGAGATGTTTATGCTTATCTGATGGGGCTATCGTTGAATTCACTCCGCGGGACTTGGACTAGGCACGACCAACTTAGTTACGTACATCCGAGTGCTAAAATTCACCGCTCAACTCAGGTCGATACCAATGTCTATATTGATGAAGGTGTAGAAATTGGGGCTAATTGCTCAGTGGGTTTTCAGGGGTTTGGCTTTGGGCGACTTAATAACGTAGGCTACCAACTTATTCATATTGGGGGAGCTATATAGGTAAAAACACAAAGATCAGTAACAACGTTACTGTTGTTGCCGGTACCTTTAACGCTACGAATGTTAGTGAAAACGTACTTGTAGATGACCATGTACATATCGCTCACAATTGCCAGATTGGCCCTAATTCAACGCTGACCGCTGCTACCACCTTGTCTGGTTCAGTAACGATTGGAGGGGGAACTTGGATTGGTCCTAACAGTTCTGTGATCAATGGCGCAAAACTTGGCGAAGAAATCTTCGTTGGCATAGGAGCCTGTGTCACTAAATCCTTTGATAATGGAGTGATAGCTGGAAATCCGGCTAAAAAACTACGAGTGGAAAAATGATTTTTAATGCAACGAAACGTGCGCTATTCATTTCTGCACATCCTGATGACACCGAGTTTGGTGCAGCAGGGTTATTGCGGTTACTTATTGAAAAAGGCATAGAGGTTCATCTGGCTGTTTTGAGTAACCCAGTAGAATCATTGCCAGTAGGGACAGACTATCAAAAGTTGATAGATGAGCAAAAGGCTTCAGCTGAAATATTGGGTATTAAAACAGATATTCATTTTTACAATTATCCAGTGCGAAAATTTTCCTATTTCCGTCAAGAAATACTTGAGGATTTGATAAAGCTACGTGATTGCATCAAACCGGATCTCGTTATAACAAGCTCTGAAAATGATTACCATCAAGATCACAATACTTTAGCATGCGAAGCAATTAGAGCATTTAAGCAGTCCACGCTTCTGGGATATACGCATCCTTGGAATACAAGAAAAGTAGTGGGTAATGTCTTCTTTGAATTATCAGAAAGTAATTTGAAGAAAAAAATTGAAGCTATTTCGTTATTCGAAAGTCAGTCGCAAAGAAGTTACAGTCAAGAGAATGTAATTGAGAGCCTCGCTATCGAAGCTGGGATAGCATCCGGTTTTCGGTACGCTGAGCGTTTTGAATTGGTAACAATGAGTGTGAAAAATGACAAATAAAATATTGCATATTGTCGGTACACGACCTCAATATATTAAACTTTTTCCTTTGTGGACAGAGTTAAACACAGACGAGAGTATCGCTCAGGAAATCTACGATACAGGACAGCACTACGACAAAAATATGTCCGAGGAGTTGATCAAGGAATTTGGTTTCCAAAATATCACCTATGGAAACATTGCAGGGCTAGGGCCAGAAAAGCAAGTTCCGATGATGATTGAGAATATATGGAATAAGCTTGTATCATTTAAACCGGATTATGTCTTTCTGTACGGCGACACTAACTCCACGCTTGCCGGTTCAATTGCGTGTGCAAAGCTAGAAATTCCTTACGGCCACTTGGAAGCAGGTGTTAGAACAGAAGAGCATGTAGGTATTCAAGAAGGTGTAAACCGAAAAGTCACCGATCATCTTGCAAAGCATCATTTCTGTGTTACCCCTTTAGATCACGCCAATATTTCAAAGGAAGGCTTACCATCTGAGCGAAATCACCTGGTTGGCGATCTCATGTATGATGCGTTTCATATTATGAGTGAAAGAGTAAGCAACGTTTCAGACGTGAAAGATCGAATTCTTGTGACTATACACAGGGCGGAAAATGTCGATGATGATGTACGTCGTCGCTTAATCATAGAAACACTCGTCGAGCTTTCAAAGACGTCAGAAGTTATTCTTCCTCTCCATCCGCGTCTCCGTACAAAATCATCAGCCGAAGACCTGGCGTTGTTGGAAAATAGCCAAGTTAAAGTCATCGAGCCTCTAAAGTACTCGGATGTGATAAAAACACTCATTTTAGCCACAGGGGTTGTCACAGACTCTGGAGGGCTCCCAAAAGATGCTGCATACGCGGGTGTTAAGTCAGTGGTGCTACGTGATGACCCCATTTGGAAAGAGCTTCATCAACTGGGCTACATTCACACTGTCGATGACATGGACAGCATGACCAGTCAATCCCTTAAGGACTATTGTCTGTCAGTGCTTGAAGGGCAAATTACGCCATACCGCAGTGAAATGTCGACAAGAAAAATTATCGATGTCGTAAAAGCATACTTGAGCGTGAAATAGGAGCATAGATGTATTTCCAGTACTCTAACTTTGTCGGAGAGCATGAAATCTGCCGAAATGTCCTGGTCGATGATGCTCTTTTAAATGGACCAGACAGTTTCCTTTTCAAAGAGCTAATTAGCGACTTTTCGTTGAGGCAGGTAGATCAACTCTCTCCCCAATACCCTACAACGGTGCTTGCTGCTTCCAATGCATTCATCATTCAGAGCAGTGACCTACTGATGACACATACTGAAAAAAGAGTCTTTGTGTTTGGAGAGAGGGCGCTTACATCAAGCTCTGAACAAGCATATATAGAACACATAGCGTGTGAAGACATCCCCCTCAGTCTTAGCGAGTGGCGAGAGAAGATCATTACTGCAGAAAAGACCTTAGTGGTTAAGAATTCCAAGTTTGTTGATCGGGTAGCGAGAATCGTATCAGACTCCATTCTCCCGGTTAGTTAAAAAGCGAATTCTGAAAAAGATTCCAATGTCAGTAGAAAAATACGAAAAAGAGATTGAAAGGGACGTTGTCTTTCTTCCTTTTAGTGGTGTCAGGTTCATTGGTTGTGACCGAATTTCCAACAAACTTGTTAAGAAGAGTATTCTTTGTGGAATCCGCGTTCAAGGTGTACCGGTGACACGAAAAGAACAGATAATCGCAACAGAAAAAGAAGTGAAGAATTTTAAAGAAAGAATACTGCAGTATACATAATGAATAAGTATTTGAGTAAAGGTGAGTATGCAGCATTTATTTCGCTCATGTACTTATCTTATTTACTGGTCAGGGGCGCTTCGAAAAAGGAGCGCTCTTCTTTTTTATTGCTGGTAGGGATATATATATTTTCGATATTCCTACAAGGTTTCGCAATCGGATTGTTTTATTTTGGTGTTCAGCACTATATAGATGACTCGAGTTCAGGTTATATAACAAAGGTTCTATCCTATATCCCATTTGATTTCACTAAAGTCGAGCAACTTGTAATATCGCTAACACCTGCCATTTTTCTTCTTGTGCTTAGCTCGAAAGTGTTATCAGTGAGCAGAGTAGGTTTGTCGCGTTTGGTATTAAGGTTGCGCGATGCTTTATTAACTAAATACAAAGAATCTACATATATAGTTTCTAGTGACGATGATGAAACTTTTTATAAAAACATGGATGGCACATTTGGTGCGATGAGGGCATTGTTCTTAAACGCTTTCGTGTTTGCTCAAGCATTCGTATCTTTGTGTGCGCTATTCTATTTTGAGCCCTCTATAGCTCTGTTTAATGTCTTCTGCCTGTTGGCTTTTATGTTTGTTCTTACAAAGGTAAAGCCAAAGAAACAAGGTAGTAATAGTGCTAAAGAAACACAGAAAGATGCGATGGAAGCCGCTGCTGAAGCAGCAGCTGAAATGGAAGGCGTAGGGATATCCTCAAAATCATTTGAAAGACTCGAACGCATGAGGATTTACGGAAGGAATGCAACCAATATAGTGCTATTCAGCTCTGTTGCTGTAGGTGTTGTATTGTCTTTAGAGTTTCTTACATCGCTTGATAAATTAACATTGAGTTTGTTTTTGCTACGTTATGTAGCCAACGTTTATACGCCAATTGCAGTTATTTCGGCAAGTTGTGTTCCTTTTAAATCCAATATCATTACGCTGATAAATATTGAAAACTATTTAAAGGCATGGGAAAGAAAACCTGCGAGCGAACTGCCAGTAAAAAGGGCACTGTTATTCATTGCAAAGTCTTTTGGAGAAAGGGCATTGTTTTCGGAGCCGGAAACCACCGAAGAAGCCAAATCAAAGTATAGAGATATATTGGGAGTGGAAAAGGTACGCGTCGTAACCGCTACGTTTTCTAAAGACTATCCGCGGGAAAGAAGAGCGATTAAAAAATTCGTTGATGTTCAGGTTCGGCCTACCGATAGACTGTTCTTTTTAGTCTAAGTATAAGGGTTTATGCAAAAGAAAATAATCTTCCATCATCCGCTACCACTTAACTTTGATGCGCCTTCTGGAAGTGGGATCCGTCCAGTTGAAATGTATAAGGCGTTCATAGACCTAGGATACGATGTGGAACTTGTCGTTGGGTATTCCGACGAGCGAAAGAAAAAAATACAACAAGTTATAGAGAAAATTAGATGCGGCCAGCGTTATGACTTTTGTTATTCAGAGGCATCTACCATGCCGTTATGCTTGACTGACAAGGATCATATACCCAGACATCCACTAATAGATGTGTTTTTTTTCGGTTTGTGAAACGTAAGGGTATAAAAACCGGCGTATTCTACCGAGACATATACTGGAAATTTGAGGACGTCACCCTCTTACCAATTCGACAGCAGTTTAAAAAAGTATATTGCTAATACTTTCTATCGATTTGAGTTGCTTGTCTATAATTTGTACGCGGAAAAAGTATTTGTGCCATCTTTAAACATGACCAAGTACATACCTACGATTAATAGGAAAAAGTTCAAAGAACTAAATCCCGGTGCAGTTTTGAAAATCAATCAAACACGCCAACCTGGTGATACACTGGAATTGTTTTACGTGGGCGGCACTGCTGGATTTTACAATATTAATCTTCTGATAGATGTTATCGGGAAGTGCTTTCAAGAACAAATTCGTCTGACTATTTGTACTAGGGAAAGTGATGCGCGATCCTTGCATCAGGAATTTCCCACATTTCCAGTTAACGTTTCAGTTGTTAGTTTTTCAGGTGAAAAGCTAAATGAACTTTATGAAAATGCGGATTGTGCGTGTCTTTATGTGGAACCCACCGAGTACAGAATGTTTGCTGTTCCTATAAAACTTTTCGAATATGTCGCCAATGGAAAGCCGGTAATTGCCAGTGCAGGAACATGGGCTGGCGAGTTTGTCGCGAAGCATTCGGTGGGGTGGAAAGTAGAATACTCTGATAAGGCATTGAAAACATTTTTAGAGCAGTTGTTGGAAGATAAAGCCAGCATCCCCTCATATGCCGAAGCAATAAAAAGAAAAAGCCCCGATGTATTCCTGGAAAGAACGATGTAAGGAAGTGGAAGCGGCTTTGAGGTGAATAACATAGCATGAAGATCGCGATACTAGGTAATGCCAATAGCATACATATAAAACGGTGGGCAGAAGGTCTTCATGACAAGGGCCTGGACATCCATTTGCTAAGTTGCCATGCAATAACAATGGAATATTCTAGTGGCATATCACTTTATCAATTAACCCCGAAAACACCATACGGTTACATATTGGCAGTGTGGAAACTAAAGAAATTACTGAACCGCATTAATCCGGACTTGCTACACGCTCACTATGTCAGTGGATATGGGACGCTGGCTATGCTTTCAGGTTACAGGGACTTAATGCTGTCTGCATGGGGAGCCGATGTATATGATTTCCCACGCAAGAGCAAATTACACCATTGGTTGATAGCGAAGAATCTTAAGCAATGTTTAGGTATCGGTTCAACAAGCCACTGCATGCGTGAAGTGATCGAATCTATTCACCCAAAACTACCTCCTGTTTACGTTACCCCTTTTGGTGTTGAAACGAACCTATTCCGGTCAGTCAAAGACAGGAACCACTCAAACGCTCAGATAACTATAGGCACGGTTAAACTGCTCCATGACAAATATGGGATAGATACTCTCATACGGGCATATTCTATAGTGTCAAACGTTTGAAGAACGTAGACACACACCTGGTTATCGTCGGCAGTGGGCCAGAAGAGCAAAATCTAAAAGCATTGGCGCAAAGTCTGAATCTTTCACATCAGGTGACTTTCAAAGGTTACATAGAGAATTCGCTTGTCCCACAAGTTCTCAATGAGCTTGATATTTTTGTGGCATTGAGCCGGCTGGATAGCGAGAGTTTTGGCGTAGCAGCTGTAGAAGCGAATGCTTGTGAACTGCCTGTTGTCGTATCGGACGTTTCTGGATTTAAAGAGGTTGTCGTCCACGAAAAGACAGGGCTGGTCGTAGAAAGAGACAACCCCGAAGCAGCGGCAAAAGCCATTTGCGGTTTAATTGAAGATGAGGGATTGAGGCTAACAATGGGGCGTGCAGGTCGAGAACATGTGTTACGTAATTATTCTTGGGATGTCTCTGTTGATCGTATGGTAGAAGCTTACAGCGAGTTATTGAATGAAGAATAAAACCTTATGGTATATCTCAAAGTACGCAAATATCTCAAAACACGGTGCAGACACCAGGCAGTCCTACTTTAGCATGAGTTTTCAAAGAAAGGCCATGATGTTACCTTACTCTTGTCAAACTCCTCTCATTTATATCCGTCGCTGCCTCGATTTCGGGGGCTTTTTAAAGAAGAAACCCACAATGGCTTTAAAGTGGTCTGGGTTAACACACTAAAATACAACCATCCTGGGTCGTTGAAGCGCATACTATCTTGGTTCCATTTTGAAGCCATGATTCTCATCTACGCACTAAAAAATAGAAAACAGAAACCAGATGTGGTTGTAGCGTCGTCACTTTCCTTACTTAGTGCTATTACTGGGGTGTTTTTAAAGAAACTTTATAAATCCTTTTTTATATTTGAAGTGCGGGATATTTGGCCGCAGTCCCTTGTTGAGTTAAAAGGATTAAGCAATACCCATCCTTTTATTCGTTTTCTCTCTTGGGTTGAAAAAATTGGCTATGAGTATGCTGATGTGATAGTCGGTACTATGGGAAGACTGAATGTTCATGTCAAAAAGCGGATTGGTGGGGATGAAAAGGTGGCATGTATCCCTCATGGTGTAAGTCTCGAGTTTTACGAAAACGAACAAGTAACGATAGATCCTCAATACATTACCAGCCACTTTTCTCCGCTGAAGCCAAACATAGTGTATGCAGGGTCATTCAATCAGGCATATAAATTAACACGTTTTCTGAATTTGGCGAAAAACGCAAAAGGTAAACTAGACGCACAGTTTATATTAATAGGAGATGGACCGGAATTAGCGAAACTCCAGAACTTATCACGTGATATAGAAAATGTATCCATTGCACCGAAAGTGAGCAGAGCATCACTCAACAGTGTATTACAGCATGCTGATATCCTTTTCCATTCATTTGACGATAAGCCAGTATTTATGTACGGCGTTTCGCCCAATAAATTTATCGATTATATGTATGCTGGCAAACCAACAGTATGTTTAGGCAAGGTTTTTTGCCCAATGTTGGAAGAATCAGGCGCTGGCATTGTTATTAACCCTGATGATGAAGAACAATTTTACCAAAACGTGAATGAATATCTTTCACTGTCCAGTCAAGAAAAATCCGATTTAGCGATTCACTCTAAGCAGTATATTGTTAATCAGTTAAGTTATGGGAAATTAGCAGAGAAGTATTGTGCATTATTTGATGGTTAAACGCATTTTTGATGTCTTCGTATCTGTTACTGTGTTGTTACTCCTGTCACCGGTTTTTTTCCTGGTTGCATTAATGGTCATGTTAAAACTCGGGCGGCCGATACTATTTTGCCAAGAGCGTCCTGGACTTAATGGCGAGCTTTTCAAAATGTATAAGTTCCGGACCATGCTAAACACAGACAGCGCAGACAATTTGGCAAACGTAAAGACAGATGCCGAAAGGCTGACACGATTTGGCCAATGGTTGAGATCCACCAGTCTTGATGAGTTACCAGGACTGTGGAATGTCATCAAAGGAGATATGAGCTTAGTAGGCCCAAGACCGCTATTGGTTGAGTATCTCCCACTTTATTCAAGAGAACAGGCCCGACGACATGAAGTAAAACCCGGCATAACGGGATGGGCTCAGGTCAACGGACGTAACAATATCTCCTGGGGAGAAAAATTCCGGTTAGATGTCTGGTATGTCGACAACATGTCATTCACCCTCGACCTGAAAATATTGGTCAAGACAGTGCAAAAAGTCCTGAAACGGTCAGATATTTCAGCGGCGGATAGTGCAACCACTAAATTTCGGGGAGGGGATGAATGAAAGCAATAGCTATTCTAGGTGCTGGCGGACATGGGAAAGTTGTCGCTGATCTTGCTTCATTAAATGGGTTCACAAGAATCGATTTCTTTGATGACAAAACAAAACGAGGAACAATGATTGGTCCTTGGTCTGTTGTCGGTACAGTGGATGACGCATTCAGCCAACAAAGCACATATCACAGCTTGATAGTGGGTGTCGGCGACAACAAGACAAGGGCCAAACTGTTGGAGCGAATTCCCACGCAGCAGCGTATTACCCTTATACATCCAACAGCAGTTGTCAGCCAATACGCGAGGGTAGGTGAGGGCGTTGTCGTGTTGGCTGGCGCTATCGTCAATACATTCGCGTCCGTTGGTAATGGTGTAATCATAAACAGCGGTGCGATTATAGAGCATGATTGTGAAATTAGAGATTACTGCCACATTTCGCCCGGGGCTGTTGTTGCTGGAAATGTAGTAGTAAGTGAATATAGTTGGATTGGCGCAAATTGTAGTATCAGACAAGGAATAACCGTTGGGACAAATGCTATAACAGGGATGTCAGCGGTTGTCGTAAAAGACGTGGATGACAATTCAACCGTTATAGGATCGCCAGCGAAAAAGCAGTAATAAGGATGTTTAATGTTAAATACTGGATTCTCTCCGTGGCCAAGCTATTCAGAGGAAGAGGCTGCGATAGTCGCAAACGTCCTTCTATCAAACCAGGTGAACTACTGGACTGGCACACAGGGAAAAGCGTTTGAGGATGAATATGCTAACTGGTGCGGGACAAAGTACGCAGTAGCACTGAGTAACGGCACAGTAGCCCTTGAAGTTGCGTTAAAAGCGTTAGGAATTGGTCCTGGTGATGAAGTGATAACCTCACCTCGTACCTTTATTGCGTCTGCTTCAGCAATCGTCGCTGTCGGTGCTAATCCGGTTTTTGCTGATGTCGAGCTCACCAACCAGAATATTTCTTCCCGGACGATATCGGATGTTATTACACCCGCGACTAAGGCAATTATTGTTGTTCATCTTGCTGGTTTACCCGCAGAGATGGATGAGATTCTTCAGCTAGCGGCGGAACATAATCTTTATGTTATCGAAGACTGTGCTCAAGCCCATGGCGCTCAGTACAAAGGCAAGTCGGTCGGATCTATTGGTGATATTGGCTGTTGGTCTTTCTGCCAAGATAAGATCATCACAACTGCTGGCGAAGGCGGCATGGTCACGACCAACAACAAGGCCATTTATGACTTCATATGGTCTTATAAAGATCATGGGAAAAATCCAGACAAAGTGTTCGACCTCCCAAAACCGAATGGTCAGTTTCGCTGGCTCCATGACAGTTTCGGCTCGAACTACCGCATGACAGAAATTCAGGCAGCAATTGGCCGCTATCAACTCACCCAACTTGAAAGCTGGAGTCAGACCCGACGCGCGTATATGTCTAGGTATGATGCGGTAATCGACAAGTTTTCCTTCTTGAAAAAATTGGTTACGCCCTCGCATTCAAAACATGCCGGCTATAAATACTATTTTTCGTAAGTGAAACTGCCGGTGAAGGCTGAGAGATAGAATATTGGAAAGCCTTAAGGATGCTGGAGTGCCTGCGCAACAAGGAAGTTGCAGTGAAATATACTTAGAACAAGCATTTGGCAATGAGTTAAGACCAAAATCCCGACTTAAAAATGCAGAGTTATTAGGTAAAACCTCAATTATGCTTTTTGTCCATCCTACATTAAAAAACGAAGAGGTTGATAGGATTTGTTGTGCACTATACAGTGTGCTCGAATCTTATAAAAGCATAGTAAATTAATATATAAAACGATCACTTAAAGGATTAAATAAGTCAGGCGTGTAAATGGAAAAAATTACAATCGTCATACCTACCTACAATGAATCTATTGGTGCTAAATTGCTTTATGATGCACTGACTTCAACGCTGAATACCGAAGGCTTTAAATACGAATGCCTTTTTGTCGATGATGGCAGTGAGGATGATACTATCGAAGTCATCAATTCCATCGATGAAAAGGAAGGGTTTACAATATCAACCCTTGAGCTGTCAAAAAACTATGGGCATCAGGTTGCTTTACGGGCAGGTTACCATGCAGCTGATGGAGATGTTGTGATATGTATGGATGCTGATCTTCAGCACCCACCCGAAGTCGTCAATAAAATGCTCGAAAAATACAAAGACGGGTATGAAATAGTTTGTGGTATTCGAAATGACGCGCATTTAGAACAGTCATTTAAGAAGCGCACCTCTGAATCGTTTTACAAGGTCTGGAGTTGGCTGACTGGGGTGAGGTTGGAGCCGGGTAGTTCCGATTTTCGGCTTTTAAGCAGGCGGGTGCTCGATGAAATTAATGCATACCAAGAAAAATATCTTTTTATCAGAGGCTTAATTCCTCAAATTGGATATCAAAGCTATAGCCTTCATTACACCCCGAATGACAGAGAGTATGGGGAATCAAAATACAGCATAAGAAAAATGCTAAGCCTCTCGAAAAATGGGATTCTCTGGGGGAGTATCAAACCGCTGCGTTTGGCATCAATCCTCGCGTTTGCTACCGCTATGGTGGCCGTATTATTCGGCTTGTATACAATTTTTACCTACTTTTTTGGTGACGGTGTTGTCCCTGGGTGGGCATCTATTGTCTCTATCATTTCATTTGTCGGGTCATTGCAGTTGTTTGCTATTGGTATTGTCGGAGAATACTTAGGACAGGTGTTACAAGAAGTTAGGGGTAGACCTTTGTACCATGTGAGATCGTTTAACCGAAAAATGATGAGTCTAATAGATGCTAAGTAAAGTGCTTATTTTTCTGTTCTATATAGCGTCTAGTTCTTTTGGACTGGTTTTTATCAAAAAATCCACCGGTGTTCTTTCGCTTCTTTTTATCGCGGGTAACTTTTTATACATTGTTGGCTACGTGATCTGGGTATCTGTAATACTCAAAATGTTGCCGCTTTCAACGGCATTTCCATTAGCCTCAGCAGGGCTTTTAATCGCATCACAGATAGCCGGAAAAGTCGTTCTAGACGAAAAAGTGGATATCTATAATTTGATCGGTTGTAGTCTGATTATTTTGGGATTTATTGTTATTTTTAGTAAAGGTGACTTCCAATGACCTCAAAGGTAGAAAAGCAAAGGGAACATTTCAACAGCATTGCTAAACAATACTTAAAGGGAAAGGAAGATCCTAGGTTTTTGAAGCTTCAGTCTCTGATTTGGAGTCGTGTAATAAAGTCACTTCCTGAAGAGTTGGCCAACAAAAGAATTTCTGTGTTGGAACCAATGTGTGGGTACACCGAAGGACTCAAAGTATTGAGCAGGACAGAGCTTGATATTCAATACAATGGTTTTGATTACAGTGAAGAAATTGTTAATCACCTTAATGCCACCTCTCCAGAGTTGAACGTTTTCCACGGTGACGTCACTAAGTTTGAACCGAAAGAGAAATATGACGTCATCATTTTGATCGGTGGTCTGCATCACATCCCTAATTTTGCGGGTCAGGCTGTTCAAAATCTGTCACGTTGTTTAAACCCAAATGGTGTCTTTATTAACCTGGAACCGACGCACGGAAATCCACTTAGTAAATCTATCAGAGAGTATATCTACAAGAAAAATGAGATATTTGACCACGATACCGAAAGGGATTTTTCTGTTAGAGAGCTAGAGAGTTTCTTTGAAGAAGCAGGTTTGGAAAACCAGCTTAAGTTCTATCCTGGGCTGCTGGCATATGTTCTTTATTATAATCCGTATGCGTTTCCGCTGCTGAATAAAGGCAGTGAAAAAACAGTTGAAACTATTTTTAATTGTGAAAAAGTGTTCTACGAGAGCTTCATAGGTCGGGCGTTGTCTTTTTGTACATTGACAGTGTGGAGAAAGCCAGTTGAATAGTTTCTTCAATGTGAAAAGCCCATCTGTAAAGTGGGTTGTGTTCATTCTCTCCGGTATCATTTTTTGTTCTTCGCTCTTTATGTTGAGTGCTATCAGTCAGGATAATTTGAAGTACTCAAGAAAAGACGCGACTGGATTCAAACCTCATCAGGCCACGCAGTTCTTTTATTTTTACAAGAACCTATCACTGTTTCCGTTGGCGGTAGAAAAGAAAGAGTTGAGCAAGCTAAAGGATAGCCCAGCGGATGCCAGAAGTTATATAAAGAAGAACCCTGAAGACCTTCGGATGGAGATTAAGCACTGGTATAGATTCGGAGAGGCTGCCAGAATCTGGGCGCTCTATCCTGCCTATTTGTTGGGAGAACCTTTAGACAACCTCTCCCTCAAGCCCCTAAATATCATTGTTTTCTCTATTACCGCATTGGTACTGTTTTTAGCCAGTTATAAATTGGGTGGGGTTACTGTCGCAACACTCGGGACATCACTTTTCGTGTCATCCCCGTTTGTACTTAGCGAAACATTTCTCATTGATAACATTTTTGCTATACAACCCATGTTGCATATCTTCGCAATCAGTTTGTTTGTAATTTTACATGGTGGGAAAAAACGCTATCTCCTGGCGGCGACGATGTTCATAGCGGCGTTGTCTGGCCTTTTCTCTGAAATCCGCGGGGAAAATATTACAGTTTTACTCGTTCCGGTAGTCTATTGGCTGTTGGCCTTAAAGTGTTCAATAGGGCAAAAAGTACTTGTCTGCCTAGCGGTAGTTTTGGTCTTTGGCTCTGTAAAATCGTTAATTCGTTCTCACTTCAATGAAGCCTATGCACGCACTTATCAGATTGTTGACAGTGTTGGCGGTGCAACATTTGATGGTGGCAAAACAGGTCAGCATCCGATTTGGCATCCTTTACTCGCCGGCCTCGGTGATTATGGACAAGACAAAGGCTTCTTGTGGTCAGACAGAGAAATATTCTACAGAGTGCTGGGTAAGGCTGGCTTTTCTGAGAAAGAGATAAGGGACGTAGGAAAAACGTACTACGACAGTGAGACTCAACATTACTACAAACGTCCAGAGACGCTTGGTAATTATTCCCGGTTAGCAAGAAATGAGTTTGTCTCGACAGTCGTTGCAGATCCTCTATGGTACGCAGGGATTCTGGTAAAAAGAGCATTTCGCATCGTTACAGATGTCCCGCCATTAACCTTCTATTTTTCGAAAAAGGATAGCAGTCAGTTTCTATGTTATGGCGGCATTGTTGGTTGGAATTGGTTTTCTGGTGCGCGGAAAACATTACTTAAAAACTTTCAATCGGCTTGATGCTTTTGCGGTTCTGGCTTCCTTATCGATGTCCGGGATAGCTTTGCTTATCCATACCGGCAAAGGAGCGACGTTTGGAACCATGATGCCTTTGGTGGTTGCTATTATTTTGCTCAGCAAATGCTTTCCAGGAAAAATGACAAAGCCAGATAGCTTGACGATAAGCAGTTAGCGTTTTTATGCGTAAAATCAAACTGTTTTGGCATTCAGTGTCCTTTTGTCCGTACTCATGGTCTACTCTTAAACTATGCCACTTTTCTTCCGTAAAGATGTCAACGGCGAACGACTGAGAACCCCTTCGTATTATGAATCTCAATAAAATCTGGCGATTATCAAGACCAAAGAAGCGATTCCTGAGCGTAGCAATAGATGCTGTTTTTATCAGTTTGTCCTTCTACCTCGCATTTTGGGCTCGCTTGGGGCGCTCAATATCGCTTTCCGAGAGTAACTATATTTACATCCTTGGTGGCACAATATTGGTCACCATATATGTCTTTACCAGGTTGGGCCTATACAGGGCTATCCTGCGTTACCTGACGTTTCATGCTCTCGCAGTCGTGAGTATCGGCACAGCGATATCCGCAGCAACCTTTGGGCTGTTGGCCTTTTACATAGACTCTTTTGTTCCAAGGTCTGTGCCGATTATCTATGGTTCATTTCTTTGTTTGTTGTGCGGTGGTTCCCGTCTTCTCGTCAGGGTTTTGCTGTCAGAGGTACTGAACAGAGGGCGGAAGAAAGTACTGATTTACGGTGCTGGCTCTGCAGGTAGGCAACTGGCACAAGCGATGAGGTCATCAGATACCCATAAAGTTGAGGCATTTGTTGATGAAGATGTCGCGATAAAAAATCCGTGATAATGGGTATTGCCGTTGAGGGAGTTGAAGCAATCCCGGATCTCGTGACGAAACATAAGGTGTCGCAGATCTTGCTCGCTATCCCCAGTGCCACAAGAGCCAAACGGAAGGAAATCATTAATTCTCTGGTTCATTTGCAAGCTGAGGTACTGACCGTTCCGGATCTCAAGGAGATTGTCGAAGGCCGAGCGAAAATTGACGAGTTAAAAGACGTCGAAATTGAGGATTTACTTGGACGCGACCCTGTTGAACCAAAACGGGAGCTGCTTGAATCTAATATTACCGACAAAGTTGTTTTGGTCACGGGTGCCGGTGGTTCGATAGGTTCAGAGCTTTGCCGTCAGATCGCCAGCTTAAGACCAAAATCTCTGATCCTTTTCGATCTTTCTGAATATGGGCTCTACGCAATCGAAAGGGAAGTTAGGCAGATAGCCTGTGAGTCCTCATTCAAAATTGAGATTGTGCCCCTTCTTGGATCCGTGCAGCGTATTAACCGACTCTCTGTCATTTTCAAAAATTTCAAGGTTAATACTGTCTATCATGCCGCAGCCTACAAGCACGTACCGCTGGTTGAGTACAACGTTGTTGAAGGTGTGCGCAACAACATATTTGGCACCTACTATGCGGCGAAAGCGGCGGTTGAAGCCGGTGTGGAATCTTTTGTACTTATCTCAACGGATAAAGCGGTGCGTCCAACCAATGTCATGGGTGCAACGAAGCGTATGGCAGAACTCGCACTTCAGGCGTTGGCAGCTGAAGGGAAAGGGGCGCGTCAAACCAACTTTTCTATGGTTCGTTTTGGCAACGTGCTGGGGTCATCAGGGTCGGTGATTCCCTTGTTCAAACAGCAAATTTCAACGGGTGGGCCCGTTACCGTCACTCATCCCGACATTATCCGCTATTTTATGACAATTCCCGAAGCGGCCCAGTTGGTTATACAAGCCGGTGCCATGAGCCGGGGAGGGGATGTGTTTGTGCTTGATATGGGAGAACCGGTAAAGATTATTGATTTAGCGGTAAAACTCATCAAGCTTTCTGGCCTTGAAGTAAAGTCGGATGACAACCTATGGGGGATATAGAGATTGAGTTTTCCGGACTGAGACCGGGTGAAAAGCTGTTTGAAGAATTGCTGATAGGAGCAAGTGTAGAGGGAACATGTCATCCCAGGATCATGACCGCAAACGAAGTCAGTATGACGTTAAGCGAGTTTGAAGCCGTTTTGAGCGATTTGGATGAAGCCTGCCATAACTTTGAGCATGATGTTATCCGTAAAATCCTGACTGACCTACCAATAGGCTTCAAACCCCGCAATGGCATAGAAGATCTGGTATGGAATAGAATAAAAGAGCAGGGCGCTCTAAAAGTAAAATCGAACATCAGTTTAGTGGTTAAGCGATAGTATTCATTACACTTTGATGCAGAGAGTAACAGCAATAGGCTGTGGTCTCGATTTGTTGCTAATTTACAGGAAGTAAACTTGAAAAAGATTAACTACAGACCTCAATTGGATGGGTTGAGGGCTTTAAGTGTTTTAGCTGTAATAATTTACCACGCCAATCTCAATGTTTTCGGATTCTCTCTTTTTTCCGGTGGTTATTTGGGTGTGGATGTATTCTTCGTACTATCTGGATATCTGATTACAAAAATATTAGTAGCATCAATATATAACGGTGATTTTAGCTTTGCTTCATTTTATATAGCGCGCATTAAGCGTATCGTTCCAGCACTATTTTTTGTCCTTCTTGTTAGTGCAATTGCAGCGTATTATGTTCTGTTGCCTCAAGAGTTTGAACTCTATGCAGAGTCACTAAAGTCATCGCTGCTATTTTACTCTAACGTGCATTTTAGTGCTGAAGACGCATATGATGCAGCTGCGAGTATATATAAACCGTTGCTTCATACTTGGAGTTTGTCTCTAGAGTGGCAGTTCTATCTTATTTTCCCTTTCTTTATCTATATACTCTATCTGATATCAAAAAACACCTTTTTTATTTCATGGTGGCGGGGTTTGGTCTTTCATTTTATTATGCAGTCTCCACTGTCTCGACAGATTTAAATGCTGCTTTTTATTTGCTTCCCACTCGGGGGTGGGAACTT
Source organism: Enterovibrio sp. JCM 19048 (assembly GCA_001310415.1). GTDB lineage: Bacteria > Pseudomonadota > Gammaproteobacteria > Enterobacterales > Vibrionaceae > Enterovibrio > Enterovibrio paralichthyis. The sequence goes on from BAXE01000008.1 coordinate 166,831, forward strand.
CTTGGTGGCGGCATTATAGCCATATTGGAGTTAAGTAAAACAAAACTTGATAGTGGCAAGATAAATCCAACTTTGCACAAGTTTGTACCAACACTTTCAATTGTAATATTACTATTTTGTTTTTCTTTCATCGGTCACGAGTACCAGCATCCATCATGGATAACACTTGTCCCTGTTTTGTCAGTGATGTGTTATATCTATTTTCTGACAGCAGTGAACAGACTTATAAGATTTTTGCATCAAAACAGGTTGTTTTTGTCGGTCTTATCTCCTACTCACTATACCTCTGGCACCAGCCATTGCTGGTTTTTTATAGATTTAATGTAAATGAATCTATTGGAATTGTTCCATTTTTAACTCTGCTGATTATAACGTTTTTTCTTTCTGTTCTGTCTTACTATCTGATAGAAAAGCCATTTAGGTCTCGACGATATAGATTAGTTAAGTGGATGGTACTGGTTCCTGTACTACCGTCATTATTATTTGTTGCACTCTATATAGAAGAAAACCAAGGTCTACCTAATAGACTTGGAGCACTAAAATCAATATTTTACTCAATGAATGACAGGAAAACGTTTAAAATTGATGGAAAGACCTGTCACGCAAAATCGTTAGCGCAATCTTGCTACACGGGAGAAAAAGATAAGAGCAAGGGTACAATACTATTGATTGGTGATAGTCATGCTGCAACCCTATCCAAAAATCTATATGAGCAGTCTATTGCTAGAGGGTACGGCTACAGACAAATCACCCACGGGGTTGCATTGCCTTAAATACCGTTTTGATGTATCGCGAAAACGATGAAAAAACACATCAACAGAATACTGTCTGATCAATTCAAATCAGATATCTAATTTTATAGAAACTTCAAGTCATGAAAATTTGACGGTCGTGTACTTGACCAGACTCCCTCTTTACACCAGTGGGAAGCGGTTTGATAACGGTGAGGGTGGAGTTGAAGCTGGTGATAAATATTGGGCAAAAGCTGCTGACCCATCTAAAAGCTTAAAATCTGCTGTTATTGAAGGTCTAGAAAGCTGGCTTGAGAATGGAGCGAAGCTTGTGTTGGTTTATCCAGTTCCGGAAGCCGGATGGAATGTAAAGTACGAAGCTCAAAGAGCATTGCAATCAACTCGTAGTCTTGCAGAGAAGCAAGTGATAATGAAGACCCTCGATTTATCAACGAGTTTTGATGCTTTTATGGAAAGAAGCGCAGCGGCCAGAGACATATTGGATAATGTAAAAGGTGACTTAATCCGAGTGTATCCGAGTGATACTTTTTGTGCGGATAAAAAGAGATGTGTTACGCATTCAACAGAAAAGCTCTACTACTACGATGATGACCACCTATCTACACATGGCGCAAAGTTGGTAGTGGCAGACCTATTCAAGAAGTTGGATAGCGCTTCAAAATCACCAGATATGAATTAAGTTAACCCAGACCAGCCCTCTGTATTTACAGGAAGAGTCATAGAGGGTTTCTGGGTTTCTTGGTCCTGGGTCCTAGGGAAGAGCAAAAGCCTGGGTTTTGGGATTTTAATCTTCAGTCTTTCGTCTCCAGTCTCTGGTCTCTGGTCTCTGGTCTCTGGTCTCTGGTCTCTAGTCTCTAGTCTCTAGTCTCTAGTCTCCAATCTCCAGTCTCTAGCCTCTAACCTTCGGCCTCTAATCCTTCCCTCTTATCTGTCAGCAACAACACGCCGGTTAGCATCGAAAACAGATAGACCATATGTGTGTGATGGAAAGGGACATCCGATAAACCGGCGATGAGTATGACCAGTAATATGCAATCGTTTAGGACAAGGGTTTCTCTGGTGACACCGGCTCTGTTTGCAAAGAGACGGATTGAGAAAAGCCAGGCAACCAAAATAATCAGGCCAATAGCCCCATAGCGGACAAAACTGTCTATGTACTGATTGTGTAGATGAGCAAGAACCGAAGACCGTCTGTTTGGGATCTCCCGAATGTCGGCAAGTAGTTGTTTGTCGCCAATCCCCACCAACATATTGCCGTCAACAAACCCGCTACTCCGTTGCCACAAATCCAGCCTTACCCCAATCGAGGTGTCATATTTACCGCTGCTGATTCTGGCGACTTCCCGCTTTGTCTCCTCGAATTTATCCCCAATATGCCCACCAAACAGAACAAAAGTACCTGCAATAACTAACAGTGAAGGCAAAAGCAGTGTTTTTAGCGACTTCAACTTACCAGAAAGCTTGAGTCTCAATACCAAGGTCACGACTAATACTGGGAAGAAAAGAATTACCCCTCGTACGTCAGTCAAGATCAACGCCGTAAGAGCGAGTAAGAAACCAAGTGCGGAGAGTGCTTTCAGTTTTTTCGAATCCGTTGATATATAAACCAATAGACTGGAGAGGGAGAAAACGGCGCAAGAAGAAGCATAAGGGATGGGGTTTATTGCAATCCCAACCCGTGGAACGCCAATATAGAAGTATTCGAACAAGGCATTGAGCCCGGTGAACATGCTGCCTGCTACCAAGATACATTGAATGCCGCGTTTGTCGATTTTATCCCAGGGGATAAATAAGAGGTAAGCCAAGCTGGTAATCAGCGTTCGGGCAAAACCAAAATTATCGTCTCTCAACAGGTGACTTGCAGAGTAAAAAACAAAAGCAATAGCGCTGGCGATGAAAAGAGGAAGTGCTTTCTTGTTTTTTATGTTTGCCAAAAATGCATGGCGATGAAAAACCAAAGCATATAAGCAAACGACAGGGATAAGTCTGGAGAGTATCCATTTAGTATCCTCAATGTTGAAAATGAGGAATACAAGAACAACGACAGGGCTGAGCAAAAAAGCTTGCTCAGCAAAGTGTTTCACATTAAGACGAGATGAGGATGAGTCGTTCAGAATTGTCATTTAAAACGTCGATTGAAAAAATCTTCTTACGAATCTTCTTATACAAAGTATAGAGCTCGCGGCTTGGTTTGCGGTAAAACGCGAAATTATAAGCACTTTTATGGTGCTGAATGGTCGTTTCGAAGTTTGCACCATCGACCATAATGCTCGGGCTGAGCAGGTAAGAAACCATACCGTGAATGTAGGTAGCGCCAATAAAGTTGTCGACTGGCATGCTCCAGCGATGTTTCAGCAGCAGATGTGCGGCGTTCGGTGATATCGCATAGGCTTGAGCACCGCCAAAGTTGTCTTCCATTGCGCTGATTTCAGAGCCTTCAAAATCTTCGACTTTCTTTAGTCTTCCACCGCGTGGGTTCTCAAGGCGAAGGAAGCCATATTGTTCAATTTTCTTCGAAACAATATCAATAATCTTGGAAGCATCAACGCTAAGCTCAATATCATCTTCAAACACGATCACTGGTGTGTTTAAAGCCAAGCATTTAGTCCATGCCAGATAGTGACTGGCGTAGCAGCCCATCTCACCGGGTGATGGCATTTTGCCACTGGTCAGCCACAGTCGTTTTGCATAATCATAATCGGAAAACAGGGGATGCGGCGGTTGTGCATAGCGTCAACAGCATCAATAAATTCGAAATCGATACCGTGTGATTTGAGTTGTTTTTGCATGTAATTTCGGCGGTCTTGGCTGCGTTCCAAACAAATAACAAAAACTTTAAGATTAGCCATTACTGCCTCAATAAACGGGGAAAATCTACATCAAGCGTAGTCTATCGCATTGATTGGATCAGAGCGAGAAGCATTTCTTTCGCCAAGATTCATTACTCTCCATTTATGATAATTAAATCAGTAAGCTGGGTTTGAAGTGAGCATGCCAAGTCAAAGAAAGGACACTTGTCTAGCGATGACTTACCTCATGGAAGCGGCGCTAGTTTGAACCTGACTCGAAAGTCGGCGCCCAAATTGGATATCAAACCATCTTTTAGGTCACTATTCCCATATGGCTTCGAATATTGAGTTCAAGGGGACATTTTGCGGATAACCCACCATGGCGCAAAAACGGTGTGACCGGTTCATGCCATGAGCTTGCGACAAAGCAAGGCAAACTGTTGATTGATTGCGGCCTGTTTCAGGGGAGCGAGGTGCGCCCGCTGGACATAGAGTTTGATGTGCATGATGTCGATGCTTTGCTTATCACCCACGCCCACATTGACCACATCGGTCGACTTCCATGGCTACTCGCTGCCGGTTTCAACTCCCCCATTTTCTGTACGTTAGCAACGGCTAACCTCTTGCCACTCATGCTGGATGATGCGTTGCGCTTGCAACTGGGTATGGCGCGAAAAGGGCGGGAGAAAGTACTAAAACTCATTAGAACGTTAACGGTGCCGCTGCATTACGGCACTTGGCACACGGTTAATGGTACAAGTGATCCAGTCGCGGATATCCGTTTTCAGCCTGCCGGTCATATTCTCGGCTCTGCTTATATCGAGGTTCGATTACCTTCTGAAGAAATCATTGTTTTCTCCGGTGACCTCGGCCCATCCAATACGCCATTACTTCCAGATCCTAAGCCTCCTCGTCGCGCAGATATCCTTGTTATAGAAAGTACCTATGGTGATGGAGTGCATGAGTCCGTCGCTCAAAGGGGAGACAGGTTAAAAGCGCTTATCACCCGCTCACTTGTAAATGGCGGCGTGATCCTAATTCCTGCGTTCAGTGTGGGAAGAACGCAAGAGTTACTGTTTGATCTGGAAACGATTATCGCCACCCAGTTAGATGATTTTGAAAAGCGAGAGTGGTCAAAAATCCCGGTTATTCTTGATTCGCCCATGGCCGCCAAAGTGACAGAGCAATACCGGACATTCAAAGCCCTTTGGGGAGAGGAAGCAAAGGAAAAGCTGGATTCAGGGCGGCATCCGCTGGCATTCGAACAATGCATTGTCATTAATTCACACACCGAACATCAAGCGCTGATAAATCGGTTGAAGCAAACTGGCGAGCCAGCCATCGTCGTCGCAGCCAGTGGCATGTGTAACGGCGGGCGCATGCTCAACTACCTGGAAGCGCTTCTTCCGGATCCCAGAACAGATGTCATTCTGGCGGGCTATCAGGCTGAAGGAACCTTGGGGCGGGAGATACAAAACGGTGCCCGAGCGGTGACGATTGGTGACAACACCATCGAAGTAAATGCACATATCCACTCAATGTCCGGCTATTCAGCCATGCAGATCAGCGCGATTTACTCCAATTTATCTCGGGCATCGGAGAAGCACCAAAACAAGTCCGCATCGTCCACGGCGATGCCCAAGCACAAGAAGCGTTCGCGAAAGAGATAGAAGCGCGCGGTTTGGCTGAAAGGGTAGTGATGGGGAAAGAGACAGGTCCTAGGGTAAGAGCCAGGTCCTAGGATCCTAGGTTAGAGCGATAAAGCGGAAGGACGCAGGAGAAATGGAATCCGTAATCCCGTATTATGTACTCAGTGGCCCTTTGCTTTTAAGCTCTTCCCCAGGCCCAAGGCTCTCGCTCTTCCTAGGACAGGACCTAGCTCTTCCCAGCCCCTGCTCTTCCTCGTCCCCTCGCACTTCGTGCGATTACCTATTCGTAAACTCCGAACGCGGATAACGCGCATCGGTCATACTGTACAGGCTGTATTTCCGTGCCAGCATTTGGCCACCATCGCGTGAAAGCGGTGTCCAACCCACCATTGCCCGGTTGGCACTTGGTTTAATGGTGAAGATGTCAAACGGGATAGAAATATAGAACCCTTTGTTGAAACTGCCTTCACCGAATTCTTCGGCTGAAAGGTTGGTTTTCGCAAGATAGGCACCGGCAATCACACCACTGTCGAACTGCTTAGATACATCCAGTGTGACACCTTTATCCTCTGCCAGATATTGGCCAACACTTGCTTTAATCAGCAAATCGTCGAACCAGCTCCATTCAGGACGGTAATAGGTGGTGAAGTGACCAGTAGGCGTGCCGGTTTGAACGCGGTAGTAACGGCCTGTTGTTGGGTCGAAATGGCGCTCTTCGGTGAAAATATCAAACTGGTTGTTGGGGTCGCGCTGCGCAACATAGTTCACATCCAAGCCGAAAGCCCAGTTGCTGCTCAGTGGTCGATAGAGAATCTCGCCCCCGACACCGGCAAACATGGTTTCCAAATAGCCGCCATAGGCCTGAACGTAGATATCATCGCCCCACTTATCAAACGCCCGTTAGCTGAAGGTTGCTCATACGAACGCGGTTATCAGAGATATATTGGCGAACCAGGTTCTCACACGTTTTAGATCAGTGCCATCCGGCGGAACGTCATAGAGGAACTTATCGTAGTTGTCGTAAAGGTTGACGTAAATATTGCCGCCAAGTTCGATGTGGTTGTTGAACCACAAACTGGCACCGCCAGCCACACCGATATTAAACAGGTAAAAATCTTCTGAACCACCAATAGACTGCTGCAGGTTTGGTGCAAAGCTGAATGACCATGGATCATTGTTGTCGACTTGCAACATTTCTCGAGGCGTAACCGGATCAACAATGCTGGTCGCATCGTTAACGTCTGCGCCAAGGTACTCCTGGTTCGCTACGCGGCGATACGCTTTCGCATCAACCACGGTTTGAGTGGTCGGTTGGTTCGCGCTTTGCTCGATCAAATTGAATGCTATCGCGGTTGTGCCGGTATTTGCCAGCACCATCGCTGCTTTCTCATGCGCCGTTTCACGCTTGCGGTATTTCGACTGGTTGGCAACCACGGTAACGCTGTCGTCATTCGCGTAGATTTTTGCGCTACTGTAGCCAGCAATACGCTCAAGATCCGCAGCCACGCTGTCCCACTCAATCTCCTCTGCAGGTTTATCTGGGGTAGATTGATACGCAGGGGTAGGAGTATCCAGCCAATTTTGCGAAAGGGTATTGAAGTTGGTTTTCAGGGTGAAGCCTAAGGTCCAGGTATTGCCACGCTCGAAACTGGCGCGGATATCCCCCCAATTACCAAACTGGTAGATAGCGCCATAGTTGAATTTAGAATCCTGCACCATGTCCGGCGCAAAATCCGAGCGGTAGTTGTTACTGTCATACTCAACTTTAAACCGCAGCGGTTCCCAAGGCGTTTGGTATTCCACACCACCGAAAACTGACATACAACCGGTAAACCAGCGGCTGTAGTCAAAGCTGCCGCCTTTTCCCGTATAAGAAGTATCACGGCCACAGTCGAGATCCGTGCTGTTGTTTCCGCGCAGGTTGGCACTGTTGCCGATGTAACCCCAGCCAACACCTAACGTCAGGTCGAGAGGGCCAACATGCTTGCTGGCGGCAATATATTCACCGTCAAACAGGCCCGTTCCGCCCAAATCGCGAAGGCCAACTGATGTCTCCGGCAACCAATAGCTTTCTTCCCATAGGCGCAGTTTTACATCGATGCCTTTGTCGGTGTAGTAAGTATCACCACTGAAGCTTTCATCACCACTGTATAACCGCTCAGCACTTGGGTATAGCGAATAGTCGCTTCCAGCCAAGGCATCAACTGAAGGGAGCTGTGATAGTGGTGATAATCCTTGTTCATCGTCACCCCAAGGGAAAACTCACCTTCCGGAGCAACACGGCCTGTGGGCATTTGCATCAGGCCAACACCGCCAAAATCGCTTTGTGTCGGTTTAAATGGCGTTGATAGTGCTGAATCTGCAAAAGCAGGCATCGCATGCATCAACGCGAGCGTAAGGGATGAATATTTAAAAAGACGGCGATGCATGACTAGGAAACCCAATGTTGTAGAAGACGGGAAATGTTCTGATTCAGTTCGGAAACCGACCAGGGTAGACGCTGGAACGGCACAAAAATCAGCGCACCTGGCGCAACGTGTTCATGTATATGGTTCCAATACGCCACTTTGTGATAAGCCGTTGAACCATCACGCTGCGAGACAGTGACCTCACTCGGCCCAAATGTATTTACAGGTGAAGCTTGGTCAATGTAATCATCGGCAGAGGCCAGCGCGTTGAATGGTAGGGTTGTGGGTTTGGCCACCGCGCCCAGAACAGTAACGCTTGTTGGCTTGGAAGGAAGCAATAAGGTCATGTTGCCGTTAAGCAAAGGGTTGGTTTTGCTTCCGGCTAAATAAATATCTTGATCGAGCGGCACATGCAGTCGCTCTTTAAATGTCGATGAAGCAATAAACTGACTGAGCGAATCAACCGCGCCCGACAATTCCTCATCATCTTTCCACTCGGATTTCAGCGTTTCCAAGTCAGATTGAACGCTGAGCAGCAATTGTGCGGTTTCTTCGCTCAACGTATCGCTAAAAAGTGCCGCCGCAGGCAGAAAATGGTATCGCTTTGGTGGGCATCACCTGTTACCTGTTGCCTCATAGCCTTAGCGCCTTCGGTAACCACCTGGGAAACACGGGGAGCACCGTTAAACGTCACCGCAAATGCGGGTTGACCCTGTTGGCCGTTAGACACCAACACTTGGGTTTGCGGCAAGTCGGTGTCTGCAAAGGCTGAGATAGGTAACATCAGCGCCAAACCCGCCATCGCAGTATATTTAGCGACAGACAAAGCGCCGCGGCACGAACGAGAAAAATGAGTCGTCATTATTTACTTTCTCCCGCAAAAGGCTTGAGCACTGTCGTTTCAATCGCGGCGAAGCCGGGGGCAGGCATCTGAATACTGGCGACTACGTCACCCGAGGCGGCATTAAGCCAGAAATGGTTTTGATAACGGGCATTGATTTGAGGCGCGTGGACATGCTCAACAAAGTAGAGGGTCTCTTTCGGTGAATCGTTCACCAAAATGGTTTGCGTCCCTTTGTTTTCAAACTGGGAATAGAGGACAATGCTGAAGTTATTCCCCGGTTGCCAATCAACAATGCGCTGCCACTGTTTGGGGGTGGATTCGTTTAACAATCCGAGCGCGAGGGGGTCGGGCTGGTCAGAATAGCTACCCAACAAGTTGGCGTTAAGCAGGTTAACCGTTTTTACGATACGGCCGTTTTCAGTGACCAGCATTTCACCGTTGGCAGAAAGCCACTTTAACTGAAAGCGCGTCTTTTCGTTTTCTTGGCCATTTACTGGTTCAGCATAAGCCAACACCAGGAAAGCCTGTGCACTGCCTTCAACTTTGGCATACATGCTGGCATAAGGAAGGTCGGTAACCTGCTGGGGCGGCAGTGCTACATCATCATAACCAAATAAAGCCAGCGACATCGTGTCTTGAACATCCTGATATTTCTGGCTACATCCTGTCATGGAAATGGCAAGCAGAATGGAAACTGCAAATTTAAAGATAAACTGTTTCATTGCATTACTACGTAGTCGCCAATATGCATTCATTTGGCTGAAAATAAAGAAAAAACCGAACAGCTTTCACTGCCCGGTTTTTTTAACTACAGCGGGAAATTAACCTGCAGTAGTAACAGAAGTGGTGGTCGCTGTATCGTTGTTGCCTGCGTCAACAACTGCAACAGTCGCAGCGACTACTGCCGCGCCAATTGCAACTGTAGTTGCTGTTACACCACCAACCGCTGCGCCAGTAGCAGCTGTTGCAGAACCTGCAGCAGAGCCAGAAGTAGCAGCTGTAGTGCCGGTAGTCGTTTCAGTTGCCGCCAGCGAAGGTGCAGACATCAACAATGCAGTGATTGCTGCAATCGTTGTTTTTTTCATAGGAAAACTCCGTATCAAATTTGATATACCTGTCTAAAAAAATGATCAGGTATTTAAAATGCTAAACACTTCGACTTATTAAGTAAATATAAAACGTGTGCTAAAGCATGATTCTAATGAATTTTCTTCCTGCTTAGAGATGATGTTGGATCGGGATCAAATAATTGGTATGTACGGATTGAAAAGAGAGAAGTAGACTGCGCGAAATTTGTAAGCAAGGTTGATGTATGAAAGTAACCTCAATTCTCATGTTTTCTGTGCCTTTTTTGCTCGCGGGTTGCGCATTGCAAGCTCCCCAGCAACAGGTTAACTCGAACGGTGTCATTCATTGGTCAAGTGGTGTAGAGGAAAGTGTGCATATCGCGCCCACCAATGAGCATCTTGTTTTCACATCTCCATCGTTTATGAACCAGGACTTGGTGATTTACAGCCGAATTGTTGGAGCGGGTACTGAAAATTGTGAATACTATGTCAACGAGCCGTCACCACATGTGCGATTGACGCTTTGCGACGATGGCAATATAGAACTAATGAACAAAGGAAGAACCATCAATGTCGGTAAATTGACGGTTTTTGAATCATAATTTGTTGATCCGCAACGCATCCCCGCTTTCCTAAATAGTGACGCAGGCCGAATTTTTGTGATCAAAATCGGCCAAAATCACCTCACATTTTGTGTGTTTCTAGCACACTCCCCGCCTGTTTCACAATCGGCTGACTATTAAGTTAATAAAAATCATGCAGTTACTGAGCTACTGCATGCGTAGATACCATCCAAGCCATTGTCAAAATTTTATCCTCCCTGCTGTACAACTTTCTGCATAGATAGTGCTAAAATCTTCGCGCTTAAAAATAAGGCGTTTGTAACTTTTGTAAGTCGGACGTTTCGATTAGTTTTTCTCCTTTTTCAAAGAATCAGATGCCGTTAATCGCGTTATTGGGAACGACACCCAAGGGCGGTAGCGTACCCAAAACGCAGCTTTGAAACGCGGATAGAGACTGCGCAACATTAAATCTGTCACACGGTTTAGTAACAACACTCTCAATAATGATGCGTACGATGTATACTTCGGCCGCTTAAATCAGTAATGAGTCACTTGAGTGAAGTATTTACGTCTCACCTCAGTCTTGATGTGAGATTCTCGCCCCCATTTTGAACTTGTTGTTAAGAAGAATGTATATCCAGAAAAAGTACTTTTTAGTCTGTTGCTGTCAACAGCACTGACAGGTTGTGTTATGCCTGGCAGCCACCTCTCCGTCTCCGATAAAAACCAAGTAGAGGTTACCAATCAGGAAGAAAAGGAGTTGGATGACCTGGTAAATGTTTACCCACTTCTGCCTTCAACGATTGCAAACTTCCGTCAGGCGAGTATCACTGCCAAAGCTAACGTGGCACTGGATTCAGAACTGGCGAGCTATGAGTACCGCGTAGGGCCAGGTGATATCTTAAACGTCACCATCTGGGATCACCCTGAACTCACCATTCCTGCGGGCTCGTACCGTAGCTCCAGTGAATCGGGTAACTGGGTACATGCAGACGGCACCATCTTCTACCCCTATATAGGTACCGTGCATGTTGAAGGCAAAACCGTCATGGAGATCCGTGATGACATTGCCAAGCGACTGGCGCGCTTTATTGAAACACCCCAAGTTGATGTAAACATCGCAGCGTTCCGATCCCAAAAACCTATATCACAGGTGAAGTGAACAAGCCGGGCAAACAGCCAATTACCAATATTCCTCTTACCCTTTTGGATGCTGTTAATAATGCGGGTGGTTTGGGCGCAGATGCAGACTGGCGAAATGTCAGTTTAACCCGCCAAGGCAAAGAACAAAGTGTGTCGCTGTATGCACTGATGCAGCGCGGTGACCTGACACAAAACCGTTTGCTACAACCGGGCGATATCGTTCACGTCCCGCGCAATGACGGACAAAAAGTGTTCGTGATGGGCGAAGTTAACGAGCCAAAACTGCTGAAGATTGACCGCGCAGGCATGAGCCTGACAGAAGCACTGAGCAGCGTCGGTGGCATCAACGAACTGGAAGCAGACGCAACTGGCGTATTTGTTATCCGCGCTGAAAAGCAGGCGGACAAAGCAGATAGAGCAGATAGAGCAGAAAAGGCAGAAAAGGCAGAAAGAGCGGAAGAGACAGAAAGTGCAGAGAAAGCAGAAGCAGAGCAGAAGATTGCCAGCATTTACCAGCTGAACATCAAAGACGCCTCCGCCCTGGTACTGGGCACCGAGTTTGAACTTCAGCCTTACGACGTTGTATATGTCACCGCCGCACCAATCACCCGTTGGAACCGCGTTATCAGACAGCTACTCCCAACCATCACTGGTTTCAATGAGCTTACTGAAGGTGCAGTTCGCGTGAAGACGTGGCCATAAGCCCGAAGGGCTTAAGAGCGGGACCTTGGAAGAGCAAAAAGCGGACCTGGGTCCTGGGAAAGCAAGAACGGGACCTTGGAAGAGCATAAGCGGACCTGGATCCTGGGAAAGCAAGAACGGGACCTTGGAAGAGCATAAGCGGACCTAGGTCCTAAGGAAGCAAGCGCAGGACCTTGGGAAAGCGAAAGCGGACCTAGGGCCTGGGAAGAGCGGACAGCAAAGTATGGAATACGAAAAGCTAAGGGTATGGCAGGACGCCTTCTCACTTGCCTCTCAAGCATATAAAGCAATTGGTTCTTGCAAAGACTATTCGCTAAAAGACCAAATACGACGTTCTGCCGTTTCTGTTCCATCAAATATTGCTGAAGGTGAAGAACGGGAAACTGTTAAAGAGTCGGTAAGGTTTTTATACATAGCAAAAGGTTCTTGCGGCGAATTATATACGCAGCTACTTCTTGCCAGGAACTTTGGTTACTTAGACGAAACGGTATCTGACAGCCTTTTAGGTAAAACGAAATCCGTCAGTAAAATGATTGCTTCATTAATTAAGTATCGAGCCGGCAACGTAAAAGAGCCTGACTTGCTCTACCAAGTTGACAAAAAATAACCTAAATAAAATCCTG
>BAXE01000009.1 GCA_001310415.1 Enterovibrio sp. JCM 19048
AGGGCGCTCAGAGCGCCCTTTTTTATTCGCAAGCTACTGGGATTATTCAAACAACTCTTTGTGCAGTGCCCGCACCACATTCTGTGAATCTGCCGTACTGGTCAGGAAGCAGAGGTTGTGGTTGCTGGCGCCGTAACAAATCATGCGCAGGTTGTAATCTTCCAGTGCACCAAAGATCTTGGCTGCAGAGCCGCGTGATTCACCCATATGGTTGCCAATCAAGGCCACCAGACACATATCCTGCTCTACGGTCACTTTACACAGCTCAGCCAATTCCTGCTCCGCGGCTTCCGGCAATTTAGGGGCACCGCCTTTGGTGTTTGTCTGATCCAGTGTCAGGGACACGCTCACTTCTGACGTGGTGATAAGGTCGACCGATACCTTGTGCTTGGCCAGAATGTTAAACACTTCAGCCAGAAAGCCGTAAGCGTGGAACATATTCAAGCTGGTCAGGGTCACCATTGTTTGATTGCAACGCAGGGCGAGGGCGCGAAATAGCGGCGAATTTTCCGCATGGCGACGTATCCAGGTGCCACCCTTTTCCGGTGCTTTAGATGAGCCGACAAACACGGGAATATCGTGGCGCATGGCCGGGATCAGGGTCGCCGGGTGCAAGATCTTGGCGCCGAAGTTTGCCATTTCAGACGCTTCGCTGAAGCTGATCTCATCAATCGGACTTGCCGCCGGCGCCACGCGTGGGTCAGTGCTGTAGATTCCCGGTACGTCGGTCCAAATCTCTAACGAGGTAGCCTTTACTGCCTCTGCCAGCAGTGCTGCGCTGTAATCGCTGCCGCCACGCCCCAGTGTGGTGGTGTTGCCCTGCGCATCAGAGCCGATAAAGCCCTGGGTGACAACGATGTGCTTTTTAAACAGGGGAGACAAAACAGCTTCCGCATGGAATGCCGTTTCAATCAAATCCGGTGCGGCTTTGCCAAACACACCATCTGTTTTCAGGACGTCACGCACGTCGATGCGCACAGCATCAATGCCTTTGTCATTGAGCAGATGAGTGAAAATATGGGTCGACATCAGTTCACCGCAGGCAACCAGATTATCGGTAATTTGATCTGAAGGAGAAGTTTGTGCAATCGCAGAGAGTGTCGCGACTTCATCAAGAATGCCATTCACAGCGGCGGCGACTTCAGGTGCTTCAGGAAGCTGTGCCAAAATGCTGAAATGGATATCGCTCAGAGTTGCCAGCACGTCCTGCTGTCTTTCCTGACTAACGCCGTTAGCCAGTTCAACCAGTAAATTGGTCACGCCAGAGCAGGCGCTGATCACTACCAGTCGAGTGTCCAAATTCCCTTTAATCACCGAAGCACAGTTAGACATAGCTGCGTAGTCGGCTACACTCGTGCCGCCAAATTTTGCGACATTTAATGCGTTCACTTCCCTTCACCTCCCATAATCGCGAATGGAGTTGTCCTAAATAGTAAATTGGGAGACAGAACGAGATAGAGTGCGGGTTTGGAAGAAAGGATTTTCTCCAGAAGCGCTCCACCTCAAGTGAGATGACAATCCGAAGGATTCAACCTCCCAGACCGACAAGCCAGCCCCCAAGGTCTGGTCTAGTCTCGGCGTCTAACCCCCTGATCACACTGCATTGGAGTTGGGGCTCCGCAATGTGACTGCCTGGTTGACGCGCCTCTTCTGTCTCTACGCAGTTGGCTGCGTAAAAATTGCTCTCTATTGATAATTGTTTGTAACCTTGTTGTCAACGTCAGATTACGCACATGCGGCGAATATTTTTCTGAAAGTGCCATTTTCCTTGATTGGGCTTGGGATTATCCAATGGTGGCATTTTAGTCAGTGCTTTCCGGTGTTAACGTAAAGGGAACAAAAGGCTGATGGAGAGACAACAATGACAATATCCCGCTTTATCCCACCACAACGTACTTTGATGGGCCCTGGCCCCTCGGATGTCTCACCGCGTGTCCTGCAGGCGCTGGCCCAACCGACAATCGGTCATTTGGATCCGCTGTTTGTGGCGATGATGGATGAAGTCAAAGCCTTGCTGCAGTATGCCTTCCAGACGGCAAACCCTTTTACCATCGCCGTTTCTGCGCCGGGAAGTGCTGGGATGGAAACCTGCTTTGTGAACCTGATTGAGCCGGGCGAGACTGTGATTGTCTGCCGCAACGGTGTGTTTGGTGATCGGATGCGTGAGAATGTTGAGCGCTGTGGTGCGAAGGCAGTTATGGTCGATGATGAGTGGGGCAAGCCAGTCGACCCGGCCAAGGTAGAAGCGGCACTGAATGCTCATCCAGAAGCGTCGGTGTTGGCATTTGTGCATGCTGAAACCTCTACCGGTGCGCTCAGTGATGCGAAAACGCTGGCAGCGCTGGCGCGTGAGCATGGTTGTCTGACGATTGTGGATGCGGTCACTTCCCTTGGCGGTGTGCCTTTGCTGGTGGACGAATGGCAATTGGATGCGGTCTATTCAGGTTCGCAGAAATGCCTCTCGTGTGTGCCAGGACTTTCGCCCGTGACATTTTCCTCTCGTGCGGTGGAAAAATGCAGCAGCGCAGCGGAAAAGTGCAAAGCTGGTTTTTGGATCAAGCCTGGTGTTGGCGTACTGGAGTGGCGAAGGCAAACGCAGTTATCACCACACAGCGCCGGTCAACAGCTTGTATGCCCTGCATGAATCCCTGCTGATGCTGAAGGAAGAGGGGCTGGAAAACGCCTGGCAGCGTCACCGTGACATGCACAACTTGCTCAAGGCCGAATTGGAAGCACTGGGTATCCAGTTCCTGGTTGAAGAAGCTTACCGTTTACCGCAACTCAATGCTGTTGCGGTACCGGAAGGAGTGGATGATGCGGCGGTGCGCGCGCGCCTGCTCAACGACTACAACCTGGAAATTGGCGCCGGTCTAGGCGCATTGGCAGGCAAGGCCTGGCGCATCGGCCTGATGGGTTATGCCGCGAAACGTGAGAATGTCGCCTTGTGTGCGAAAGCCCTGAGTGATGTGTTGAAATAACACGGAAGCTGGAAAGAGAAAACGCCCGTTTGGGCGTTTTTTTGTCACTGTGGCAGGGTAAAGCTTGGTTCAAAGCGCTGGTCTGGAAATAACAGCGCTGCTTCTTCACTGATCTGGCGCGCGATCGCTCTGTTATCGGTAAGCACAGCGAGTTCAATCAGGGTTTGGTATTTATTAGCACTTGGCTTTCTTGCCAGCAGGCGGATCTGGTCGCGCAGGTAAGCTCCTGTGCCTGGCTATCGCGCTTTTCAACACTGTCGAAAAATGCCCGTTTTCCAATTTCATCACGGTAGAACGAACGCCACCAGGGATGCAGTTCGTATTGCGCCAGTTTGATGCCACGGATCTGGTGTGTGCGCAATGCTTGCTCTCCAAGGTATACCGAAGAGAAAACGGTCAGGGTTGATAGGGTCAACACAGCATAGGTTGCCAGCCTAAGTGTTCTGCCGTACGCAAAGGCAACCCTTTGATAGCGCGCGGTCAGGTTATCCACCCAATAAAGCAAGACGATAAACAAAACGGCCAGCACCGGATTGACCGCGGTGTACGCGGTCAGCGACATACCTATCAGGGATGGCAACAAGATAGCGAACAGCATCATGCGTGTCCCATTTGGCGCTTCTGTCAGTCGCTTGAATGTCACTGCGAATAGCACACCAAACCCAAGCCAGTACGCAATGCCGCCTTGCGTCAACAAGGCAAGCAACCAACTTGGGTAAGGGGCAATGACGGGGAGCACATCTTGATGCCCAACACCATACAGCAGCTGTGCAGTCGCCAGTTGGCCCAGTCCCACGCCTTCAAACTGGGCGCTACCCAGCAGTTGCCACGTCTGGGTAATCACAGCTTGCACTGATTCGCTGTAACGAGGGGAAAGCAGTGCAGCCTCAGGTAGTCCATGATACAGCCAGACCAAGACAAAGCCACTCATGACGGACAGATTCCAAAGGCCATGATGGAGCTTTCTGCAGTAGCGGAACAGGAAAGGCTGCGCAAACAGGATCAGTGCCAGAATGACAGTCACCAGCCAGGCAGAGTGCATCTGGAGCAGGGCGAAGACCATGAACAGCGGCGTTGCAATGAGCACACCGTGAACCGGCAACCAGTTACGCTTGTACACCTTGGTCCGGGCTAAAAGGTAAGCCGACAGTGTCATCGACGTCATCAAAATGATGGCTGCGGTATCTCGACGTATTCCTGCCGACAGGATATCGCTCAGGCTTGGTATGATACTGGCTATCAGTATTGGCAGCGCAACCAGCCAGCCGGCCAGTAGAGGAAGCAACAGCAGGTACTGGCGCTGGAAGTGGTTGAAACTGAATTGTTGCAGGGTGAAAAACAGCAACAATACCAGTAGCGCTCCCCCTGCGTACCAAAGCGCTGCGCTGGTATCGGCATGGAGATAGAAAGAAGGTAAGCACAGCAGCAAGGTGCCGATGGCCATCCAGCCTGTGGTGGTCGTGACACTGACGCGGTTTTGCCGCGCAATTTCCCAGCCACCGAAACAGACCGTCGCGATGATAAGTAGCAGGCTGAGTGATACCGCAGGATGGCGGATACCGGAAAAGGCCAACACGATCTGGCTGAGTGGCAGACAGAGCAAAAACAAAGCAGCCAGTGACAGGAGCACCGGCTTGAGTAAGGGTTTTCTGGCCACACGGGATGGCCAGATATCAGTCAATAATGAAGATTGCATAATGGTCAGTGTGGCAGTGTTTGCCGTAACTTTCTGCTCATGAAGCCGCTTTTTTCAGTAAGGGTTTCAAGAACCTTGCCGTGTGTGAGCCTTCAACCAGCGCCACATTCTCCGGCGTACCTTCGGCGATAATCATACCGCCGCCGCTGCCGCCTTCAGGGCCTAAATCCACAATCCAGTCTGCGGTTTTAATCACATCCAGATTGTGTTCGATCACCACAATGGTATTGCCGTGATCGCGCAGCCTGTGAAGCACGGTCAGCAATTGCTGAATATCGTGGAAGTGCAGGCCAGTGGTAGGTTCGTCAAGGATGTACAGGGTTTTGCCCGTGTCACGCTTGGAAAGCTCGCGAGCCAGTTTAACCCGTTGTGCTTCGCCGCCTGACAGCGTGGTCGCTGCCTGTCCCAAACGGATATAGGAAAGACCCACATCCATCAGGGTTTGTAGTTTACGGGCAATGGCCGGTACCGCATCAAAAAATTCGCGGGCATCTTCCACCGTCATTTCAAGGACTTCATCGATGGTTTTGCCTTTGTAGCGGATCTCAAGCGTTTCACGGTTATAGCGTTTGCCTTTGCAGACATCACACGGCACGTAAACGTCCGGCAGGAAGTGCATTTCAACCTTGATAACACCGTCGCCCTGACAGGCTTCACAGCGGCCACCTTTCACGTTGAAGCTGAAACGTCCCACCTTGTAGCCACGCGAACGGGCTTCCTGGGTACCCGCAAACAGTTCACGGATTGGGGTGAATATGCCAGTGTAGGTGGCCGGGTTTGAGCGTGGTGTACGGCCAATCGGGCTTTGGTCAATGTCGATGACTTTGTCGAAATGCCCCAGTCCATCGATATCCTTAAACGGTGCTGGCTCTCCCGTGGTCGCGCCATTCAGTCGCTGGTGGGCGATCTTGAAGAAAGTGTCGTTGATCAGGGTCGATTTACCCGAACCGGATACGCCGGTAACACAGGTAAACAAGCCTACAGGGAGTGTCAGGTTAACGTTCTGCAGGTTGTTACCGGTTGCGCCCTTCAGTTTTACGACCCGTTTTTTGTCATAAGGAAGGCGTTTAGCCGGGATCTCAATCGCCTTTTTCCCACTGAGGTACTGGCCTGTCAGCGAGTCCGAATTTTTGATGATCTCTTCGTAGGTGCCTTCTGCGACAACATAGCCGCCATGCACACCGGCACCTGGGCCGATATCGATAATATGGTCGGCAGCGCGGATCGCATCTTCGTCGTGTTCAACCACCAGTACGGTGTTGCCGAGATTACGCAGGTGTTCAAGGGTACCCAGCAGGCGTTCATTATCGCGCTGGTGGAGGCCGATCGACGGTTCATCCAGCACGTACATGACGCCAACCAGACCTGCACCAATTTGGCTGGCCAGACGGATACGTTGCGCTTCGCCCCCGGAAAGGTATCGGCACTGCGGGACAGGTTGAGGTAGTTCAGGCCGACGTTGACCAGAAAACTCAGACGGTCATGGATCTCTTTCAACACCTTGTCAGCAATCTGCGCGCGCTGGCCGGATAGTACCAGGTTGGCGAAGAAGCTCAGCGCTTCGTGGATGCTCATTTCGCACACGGTCGGCAGATTGGTATCGCCGATAAACACATGGCGCGCTCTTCACGAAGGCGAGAGCCGCCGCAGCTGGAGCAAGGTTTGTTTGCGATGTACTTTGCCAGCTCCTCACGCACCGCCATGGATTCGGTATCACGGTAACGGCGGTTGAGGTTGTTCAGTATGCCTTCAAACGGGTGTTTGCGTACGGTGATATCACCGCGGTCATTGACGTATTTGAACGCAATTTCCGTGCTGCCTGAGCCATTAAGCACCACATTCTGGAGAGTTTTCGGCAATTCCTGCATGGCGTTTCGATGTCGAATTCGTAGTGATCGGCCAGTGAGCTCAGCATCTGGAAGTAATAGAAGTTGCGGCGATCCCAGCCGCGGATAGCACCACCGGCAAGGCTGACCGCTTCATTCTGAACGACGCGGTTTTCATCAAAAAATTGCTGAACACCAAGGCCATCACAAGTTGCAGGCACCTGCCGGATTGTTGAACGAAAACAGGCGGGGTTCGAGTTCCTGCATGCTGTAACCACAGTGTGGGCAGGCAAAGTTGGCGGAGAAAATCAGGTCTTCGCCATCACCGTCCATATAACTGACTACAGCTGTGCCACCGGTCAGTTCAATGGCGGTTTCAAAAGATTCAGCCAGACGCTGCTGCAGATCGTCACGGACTTTGAAACGGTCAACAACGACCTCAATCGTATGCTTCTTGTGAAGTTCCAGTTTCGGTGGATCGGAAAGGTCGCACACCTCACCGTCAATGCGCGCACGGATAAAACCGTGTGCCACCAGATTTTCCAGCGTCTTAACATGCTCACCCTTGCGCTCTTTGACAATAGGCGCCAGCAACATCATTTTGCTGCCTTCTTCGAGCTCCAGCACCTTGTCAACCATCTGGCTAATGGTCTGGGCTTCCAGTGTCACATTGTGGGTTGGCAGCGGGGATCACCCACGCGGGCATACAGCAGACGCAGGTAATCATAGACTTCGGTAATGGTGCCGACCGTCGAGCGCGGGTTATGCGATGTGGATTTTTGCTCAATAGAAATTGCCGGAGACAGACCTTCAATATGGTCAACATCAGGCTTTTCCATCAATGACAGAAATTGGCGCGCGTAGGCAGACAGGATTCCACGTAGCGACGCTGACCTTCCGCATACAGGGTATCAAATGCCAGTGAAGACTTTCCTGAGCCGGAAAGCCCGGTGATAACAATCAGTTTATCCCGGGGGATGGTCAGGTTTATATTTTTCAGGTTGTGGGTACGGGCCCCTCTGACGTCAATCGTGTCCATGTCTACCTTGCCTGATGTGCTGTTCAGTGCTGAGCCTGAGAATAATGGATGCGCCAGTATCCCACATTATGTGACGATGAAAAAGCAGAAAGCTGTATAAACATACAGCTTTCATGTGGTAATCGCTTTGCTAGAAAACGTTTGGCAACGGCGGGAAGATCACCCGCATTTCACGGTTTTTTGAGGTTGTTGCGATGCGTCTGATTTCAGGTAAATATTCTCAAAGCAGTAGTTGGTCGCTTCAATGAAGCCTTCTACGCTACCGCAGTCAAAACGCTCACCTTTGAACTTGTACGCCAGAACACAGCCGCTTTTCGCCTGATGCAGAAGGGCATCGGTGATTTGAATTTCCCCATTCTTACCCGGCTCTGTGTTTTCCAGAATATCGAAAATATCCGGTGTCAAAATGTAGCGACCGATGATCGCCAGGTTGCTGGGTGCAGTGCCTGGCTCCGGTTTTTCCACCATATTGTCAACGCGGAACAGATTGTCTTTAATTTCCTGACCGGAAATCACACCGTATTTGTGGGTTTCGTTTTCCGGCACTTCTTCTACCGCAACGATAGAACAACGGAACTGCTTATACAGGGCAACCATTTGTGACAATACGCCCTGATCCTGATTGACGCACAGGTCATCGGCCAATACCACCGCGAAGGCTTCATCGCCCACCAAATCGCGTCCGGTCAAAATCGCGTGACCCAGACCTTTCATCTCTTTTTGGCGGATGTAAGTGAAAGAGGCGGCATCAATGGTGGCACGGATATCTTCCAGTAAAATTTCTTTGTTGGTACCACTGATCTGGTGTTCCAGCTCATAGTTTTTATCGAAGTGATCCATCAGGCTGTGCTTACCGCGACCTGTCACGATGCACATTCCTGTTATCCCTGCTTCCAGAGCTTCATCGACGCCGTATTCAATCAGAGGCTTGTTGACGATAGGCATCATCTCTTTAGGCATGGATTTAGTGGCAGGTAAAAAACGGGTTCCATACCCGGCCGCCGGGAAGAGGCACTTCTTGATCATGAGCTGTCCTTAATTCGATTTATCCAACTTGTTGCTCCCATGTAAAACTATATGGGCAAGTGAATGTTAACATTAACCAGTTACAGATTTATCGCTATTCTCTGGATATTGATTGTAGCCTGTATCACCACTGAGACTGAAAGGGATTTTTCAGCCGACGGGCCAGAACCCCAGCCTCTGTTTGACTTTGTGCAGTGCCAGCAAATTTTGAGTGCTGACCCCGATGCTGACGGCGATCGCCGCGCCGGTGATGCCCCATATTGACGTTGCAATGAGCAACAAAGTCACGGTGAGGATGCCTGCCGTCAGGGTGATATTTCTTAAATCTTTTTCATGACCACACATGGTCAGCAAAAAGCCGACTGAACCCGTCATGACATTGATAGTCTGCCCAATCGCCAGGATCACCAAGAGCATGGCTCCCTGGCTGAACTCCCTGCCGAACAGCGCCATGATGGTGTCTGGCCATATCAGTACTGCCAACAGTACGGGCAATGAAAAGCCTATCATCAGACGGGTGGAAAACTGTGCCAGCGTTTTCAGTTCGTCCATCTTTTTGGCTTTGTGCAGGCTGGCAAAACGTGGTGCCGCGACAAAATTTATCACCATCAACATAAAGCTAATCAACAATGACGTGCGCTGGGCGGCGGAGAAGAAAGCCACCTCTTCAGCAGAAACAAACAACCCGACAATCACCACAGAGGCCCAGGGAATCGCCTGGCCTGTCGCTGTGATCAGCCAAAAGTGAGGGGCTGCCTGCCAAAGCTCCGGCATTTTTCGGTTGCTGCTATCCCAGTGGTGTTGCGGCACCCGAAACCATAGCCAGAGGCCAATGACAACGACCAGTGCCGATGCCAAGCAAAAAGTAGGGCCGCATCATCTGCGGTTGGCATCGACGCTCCCTCACCGAGATACCATAACGCCGGCAGGGCCAGCACGGTAACGCCCAGTTGCATAGAACAAACGGAGGCAATCACCCGTCTTGTCGCCTGTAACGCATAGCCATTGAGGAAGAACAGGCTGACCAATGGCGTCGCAACGGCAAACCATTTGAGTGAACCCGCAGCTTGGGGTTCGTTGAATGCGTGCTGTGCAAGCCAGGGCGCTGCGGTGAAGGTGACGGCAGCGACAACCAGTGAGGCCGGCAACACAACGGTATAGGCATTGGTGAACACCTGGTTTGAATAGTCGGATTCACTGTTATCGCTATGACCGATAAAGCGCAATACCGCATTGTCCATACCGAAAAGGCAGAGTGTACCCAAGAGAATTGCCATGCTCTGGCCAAGGAAAAACAGCCCGGATTGTTCGGCGCCAAGCTCCCTTGCGACAACGACGCTAAGTAAAAAAGCAGCCGCAGCAGAAAACACGCGAAACAGTGTAGCAAGGGCAGCATGGAGCAGAAACTGGCGTCGCTCGGCCGGCATGGTGTGAAATCGGGAAACCAGGGAAGAGATCATCCGTAAGCCTTACCAGGGAAAAATGAGAGGAACCAAAAAAATCACCCCCAGCCCGTAAACCAAGGTCAGGGGAAGGCCGGCTTTGAGGTAATCACGGGGCACATAGTTACCGGCAGTAAAAACCATCAAATTGGTCTGGTAACCAAACGGTGAGAGAAAGCTGGCACTGGCAGCAAAGGCCACTGTCATGACATAAGGCATGGGGTCGACCTGATACTGCAATGCAAGGGCAAGCCCAACCGGGAAACTGATGGCCGCAGCCGCATTGTTGGTGATGAGCTCTGTCATCAGCCAGGTCACCAGATACAGAATTACCAATGCGACCCAAGGGCCTCCGGACTGGCTGAGGGCAATCATGGTGTTTGCCAGTGTGTCGGCAAGCCCGGTTTGGCTGATGGCTGGGCAAGTCCCAGTGCCGCGCCAATGACCAGCACCAGTTCAAACGGAAAGCGGCGGCGAAGGTCATGAATGGAAACCAATCGAGCACCGATAGATACCGCGAGAAGGACGACAAGACCTTTGTAGAGGGGGAGCCATTCCATGGCACTGGCAAGGATTGCCACCAGTGCACCGAGGCAGAAGCTGGCAGACTGGCCTGGGGAGAGCATGGAATGGTTTGGTTTATCCCCAACCAAAATGAAATTGCGTGCAAGGTTATCCCGGCGGAAAAAATCCTGACCCACGGCCAGAACCAGCAAATCACCACCCTGCAGCTGGATGCGCCCAAGCCCGCCTTCCAGCCGCTTTTCACCCCGCTTCACCGCCACTACAGCAGCACCGAACTGGGCGCGGAAGTTCAGCGATTTAATACTCTTTCCAACAATGGTGGCATGGGGCGTCACGACCACTTTAATCAGGTTGTCGGATGGAAGCTGCTCGCCTTGCGCCGTCAGTGACAGTCCTTTAAACCGTTCAAGCAAGCTACTGGCGTCCAGATCGCCGGAAAAAACCAGCAGGTCATTACCCTGCAACACTTCTGATGGTGAAACCGGCGACAGAATGTGGTTACCGCGGATGATTTCCACTAGGAACAAACGTTGAAGATGACGCAGGCCACTTTTTTCTACGCTTTGTCCGACCAGCGGGGAGGTTTCATCCAGCAAGGTTTCGAGCAGATAACTCTGGCTTTTGGTGTTGTCGCCGTTTTGTCTGTTAGGCAAAAAACGCAGTGAGATAAAGGCAATCACTGCGATCCCAACAATGAATATCGGCACCCCGATCAGGGTGAAATCAAAAAAGCCAATGCCGGGTAAGCCAGCGTTGAGGGCGAAGCCATTGACCAGCAGGTTGGTGGATGTGCCAATCAGGGTCATGGTTCCACCAAGGATGGTGGCATAGGACAAGGGGATCAGCAATTTGCTGGCGGGATGGGCGCTTTGGGTCAGGCTGCGCATCAGTGTCGATACCACGGCGGTATTGTTAATGAATGCAGAGAGAAAACCGGCAGACAGGGTAGTGCGTAGCACCACAGAGCGGAGCGCTCCCTCTGTACACCAAAGCCCAAGTAATGAAATGTAAGGGGTGCGCTCAAGCACCACAGACACCAGAACCAAAAGCACCAGAGTGATCAGTGCGGTATTGGTGAAGTTATGAAAAAGCTGTTCAGCGGGAACAATGTCCAGCAACAAGAGTGCGGTAAACACGGAGCCAAAGACCAATGCTGGGCGCAGGTTTGTCAGCAACAGGGTTGCCAACAGACCGAAAATCAACAGAGCGACCACCCACATCATGGTTAACTCCCGTAGATCAGGTGTAACGCCTCACGTTGCTTTTCAGCACTGAACTCGCGGTTGAATGTATCGATGGCGGTTTGATAGTCAGGATGCCCCGGTGTCCGGCAGAAATTGACGATCTGCTTGGCCATGGTGTCTGGACTGCTGACCAGAAAGGGATAATGTAAGTTCTGCGTGGCGCCGATAATTCGAAGGATCATAGGGATCCTCAGCCTGGCTGCTTCCAGAATGGTTAAGGGCATACCTTCCCAGGCAGCGGTATGCAGATACAGATCTGCACCTTTGAGTTTCGCCATTAACTCGGCGTGCGGAATCATTCCGCTAACATCCACCCCTGCCTCACGGAGTGCCCGCTCCATCTCAGGGTCACCACCGCCCAGCCAGTGAAGTTTGATGTTATTATGCTCGGGGTAAGCTTTCAGGCTGCTTATTGTATCAAGCAGAAACTGTGGGTCTTTTTGCGGAGAAACCCGCCCAACCAGCATGATATTGACGATATCTGCTGGTGGAGCCTTGTCACTGATCGCCTCATCAAGGTCGGCATAGTTGTTCAGGTGAACAGCCTGCTTTGCCCCCATTTCCCTTGCCAGTCACACTCTCTTTCACTGCAGCCAGCCACGACGTCAATACGCGAAAGGCCAAGGGTTTCCAACCGGTAATAGATCTCTTGCATCACATCGGAAATGTCACGGCGTTCAAAGGCATAACAGTGTGGTGTATAGACCATTTTCGCTTTGCCTTTAGGCAAGTAACGGCCAAGGAAACCGGCGAAACTGGAGTGAAGGTGGATGACGTCCGGCTGAATGTCTAACACCGCTTTCCGGGCAGCAAGGAAAAAGTTCAGCAGGCTGCCTTCTACCGTATGCACTTCATCAAACAGGGCGTTGACAGCCATACCGGTGTCATCCTTCGGACGCAGGCGTGCCAACAACAAATGGCGGATAGGGTCGCCATTTGTGGTTTTGGCATAGCTGCAAAGCGCCGTCTGGATACCGCCGCCAAACGCTTCAGTGATATGGAGAACGGTTTTCATCGCTGCCCCCACTTTTGTTTAAACCGTGCAATCTCTTCTTCACTGTAGACGGCGCGGTAAAGCGGTGCGTCGTAAAGATGGAATAAACGCTCGAATGGATAGGTTTCTTTAAAGCGCTGATATAGCGCCGAATACCATTTATTGGAGGCTTCATTACTGGAAGAGAGCGTAAAGCCGGGCATATCAAGAAAACCTGCCAGTACATCGGCAGACTGGTTTATCGCCTCGCACTTGAGCAGCAATATATCGCAGCCGTTTTGCTCGATACGCCAGTGGCTTTGGCCCGGGTCTTTGATATGGGCGAGCACATCCACACCAAACTGGCGTTTTATCTCCCTGTCGAACCAGCCGGTGAAATAGTCCAGACGCAGCTGGGTTTCAAAGGCGTCAGTCAAATGGCGCAGCGTTGCGTCCATATCGCCATGGATCGCTTCATTCTTCTTACCGGCGATAAACTGGATATGCAGATCCTGGAAAAAGCGCGAGACCACAGTCGCAATGGGATCGCGCACTAGGGTGATGATCTTCAGGTGATCGCGCTTTTGCAGGATACGTTTGCGGTGAGCCAGTGTGAGTTTGTAAGCCGTGCGAACAGGCCAGTCAAAGAAACAGGCAACGTCTGCAGTGTTGCGGTACATCTGGAATTCTTCATTGTCATCAAAGGTATGAATATGCCAACTCGGGATGTTGGCCTGCTCCAGCGATACCTCTATTGAGGACGATCCCACCTTGCCCATTTGATAGACCAACACAAAATCCGGCGCGTTCAGGATCTCGTCGAATGCACGTTGTCGGGCCAGGCTGAACTTCATTTCTTATCCTCTCTTTGAATGGGGTAGCGGTTTTACAGAAACCGAGGTTTTAATGCGTTGTTTGGCGGCGGGGGCATTCCCAGTGTCGGGAATAGGCTCCGGTGAGACAGCCGCACGGGTATTGATGAAAAAGGGCAACACCAGCATCAGCATGATGGTGCTGTTTACGGCGACAAACAGCACCAGCGCGATGATGTAGACCGACAGCAAAAAGGCGACAGGATTGGTCATACGCTGGCGGAACAGGCGGTGCATACCCAGGAAAAAGCCGCCAAACAAAATAGCCAAGCCGACCAAACCGTATTCAACGGCAACATCCAGGGCGAAGTTGTGGGTATAAACCACCAACTCCTGATTCTGGAAATAGGGGGCGATGTACTGGGGCAGCATTTTCGGCCCCACACCGAATATCGGGTGTTCCAGAAACAGGGAGAAGCCGTTGGCAAGCAGCAGTTTTCGCCATAGTTCCGAATCCCAGCGCGCCATTTGTTGGTCGGCAAACAGGATGTCGAAACGGGTAAATTCAAAATGGTCGAGGATGGCGGAAAGACCAAACAGGTACCAGACCGAAACCAGTACCAGCGCCACTCCAGCGACAGAGAACACACCCAGCGCGACTGCTGTCTGGCGAGAGCGTTGATGGAGCATCTCCCGGCACAAAAGCTGGTCGCAGGTGATCATCAGCCCTATCCCCAGAAGAGCCTTGCGCTCGCCTGACATCCAGAGCATCACCAGTGCGGCGGCCAGAAGAAGGTGGCTGAAGCGCAGGTGATCGCGCAGCAGGTAGATCAGGGCGCAGGTAAAGCCGAAGAAGTACTTGGTGTTACCCAGGTGTTTGAAGTCAGAGAATTGCGGCTGCATCAAATGCCAGCCAGCGGTATAGAGTGCGCCGGCGAACGTGTACAGCGCGACCAGAGACAGAAAACGCGGGGATGCCAGCAGGCCAGCCTGATGCAACATGCCAAGGAATGCGGCCACAGAGAGCCACTGGATCATCTCGATCACCACCAGTTTAGCGGGCACACTGGTCAACAATCCGTTGATAAGAATGTAGAGCACAAACACCAGAATAAAGCTGGCACCCTGGAGGGTGGAAGGCATCAGGCGGCCGCGCACCAGCGCGACACCCATAAAGCCGAGTGAGGCGATACCAATCAGATCGGCCAGATAAACTGATACCCCGGCCACGTTAGCTTTGAGCGGGACAAAAAACAGGGCAATGGCAAAGGCGGCGGCATGCTCCAGCGGTCTATTCATCCACCGCTCCGGCAAGTTCCCGGTACGTGCGGTAGTACTGGTCGCGAAATGTTTTCAGGGTAAAGTCCTGACAGCGCTGAACCGCGTAGCCAGAGGCTTTCGCATAGGCGTCGGCATCATCGCAAAGGGCTAAAATTTTCCCCGCCAGTGCGTTGTCATCCCCGACAGGAAAGCGGTAATCCCTGCGCTCGACGACTTCACTCAAGCCCTGTACATCGGAAGCCAGCACCGGCAACCCGGCGGCCATAGCCTCCACGGCAGCCAGGCCAAAGCCTTCGACAACCGCGCTCTGCACATAAATATCCAGCGAATCGAGAAACGCGGGAATGTCAGCGCGCACACCGTGAAATACCACCCTGTCTTCAATACCAAGTGACGCAGCCAGCGACTGATACTCTTCCCTGCGATCACCGTCACCGGCGAGGTGCACCTCAAAACGGGAGGGCAAATGGGTCAGAGCACGGAACAGGGTGGGATGATCTTTGTAGGTGTGGAATCGCCCGACCATGCCGATACGCACGGTGTTACTTTCTGCTGGTGAAGCTTTTTCCCTGAGGGAGAATTTACTCAGATCGACGCCGTTCAGGATCACCCGGTAGTGCTTTTTCCAGTGCGGAAGGAAATCCGTCAGTGCATCACGCACCTGACCGGTAATACAGGCGGTCACGTCATAACGCCAGTAAAGTAACCATTCAAACGGTTTCATCCAGCCATGGTCGCGGCGGCGGTTATGGGTAGCGTGCTCAGTCTGGATATGTCTTTTCCCTACGGCAGCGAGCGCAATATAAATTGATGGGAAAAGGTGACCATGCACCACATCCGGCCAACGCAGTAACTGCCACTTTTCTTTCAGTGACAGCTTATTCCAGACATAAAACGGCACCCCGGCTTCGGTGAGTTCACGGGTGAAGTCATTGTCATCATCCAGTGTGATGACCCGGATGTCGTAGCCTGCGGTGGCGGGCAGACCAAGTCAATCACAAACCGCTGTGCGCCGCCGTTGCGGGACAGGTCGTTGATGATATGCAGGATCTTCACCGCCATAACCGTGGTCTTCTCTCCCTCGTTATTCAGTGTCAGCGTATCCACCTTATTACTACCTTATGGTCAACCGATCTGATCAATCGGCTTGGTTTCCCACTCCGGATAGTGTTCGCGGATGTAGCGGTTAAGGGCGATCTCAGCAGCCGTATAGTGGCGGCTGACAACGGCATCATGAGGTGCGTGCAGGGTTTCCACCATACCGGCACCGACCGTGATATTGCTCAGTCGGTCAATCACAATAAAGGCGCCGGTTTTGGTGTTGTCCTGGTAGCGGTCAACCGCAACCGGGGCATTCAGGCGAAGCTCCCCCAGGCCGATTTCGTTGAGCTGGAGTTCATTGGCCGGCAGGGTGGCAAAGTTATTGATATCAATCTTATGCGACAGCTCAGTGATGCGGCCGGTGACGTTATGGGTCGCAAACTTAAAGTCGTAATCTTTGCCCGCCTTCAGGGCATCCTGCGACATCCATACCAGACTTGCTGAGACTTTGTCGGTCAAGGTAGGCGCGGTATCGGCATGTACCAGCATGTCACCACGGGAGATATCAATTTCATCGGCCAGGGTGACGGTAATGGCGTTGCCCGGAGCCACGGCGTCCAGTTCATCGTTGTAGGTGACGATGGAAGTCACTGTGCTTTGCTGGCCGGACGGCAGCGCCATCACGGTATCGCCTTTGCGCAAAATGCCGGAAGCGAGGGTGCCGCAATAACCGCGGAAGTCGAGGTTAGGGCGGTTCACAAACTGCACTGGAAAGCGCATGCGGTCGAGGTCTTTGTCGCGGCTGATTTCCACGCCTTCCAGCAAGCCCATCAGGGACGGGCCTTTGTACCAAGGTGTGTTTTCACTGTGGGAAACCACGTTGTCACCGGACAGGGCGGAAATCGGCACATAACGCACATCCGGAATACCCAGCTGGTCAGCCATCTTCTGGTAGTCCGCCTGGATGGCCTCAAACACAGTTTGGTCAAAGCCGACCAAATCCATCTTGTTTACCGCAACCACCACATGGCGGATACCGAGAAGGCTCACAATATAGCTGTGACGGCGGGTCTGGGTGAGAAGTCCTTTACGGGCATCGACCATCACAATGGCGAGCTCACAGTTGGATGCGCCGGTCGCCATATTGCGGGTGTATTGCTCATGTCCTGGGCAGTCCGCGATGATGAATTTGCGTTTCTCGGTCGAGAAATAGCGGTAAGCAACATCAATGGTGATGCCTTGCTCGCGCTCAGATTGCAGGCCGTCAACCAGAAGTGCCAGATCGAGCGCTTCACCGGCGTTACCGACCCGGGCGTTGTCTTTGTGCAGGCTGGTGAGGTGATCTTCGAAGATCAGCTTGGTGTCGAACAGCAGTCTGCCGATCAAGGTGGATTTGCCGTCATCGACACTGCCGCAGGTCAACAACCTCAGCAGATCCTTATTTTCGTGCTGATGCAGATAGGCTTCGATATCTGTCGCGATCAGCGATGAGCTGTGGCTCATGGGTCACTCCTTGTGCAGCAAGCAAATGGGGTTAAATGTCCGAGGCTTTGAGTTTGTTAGAAGTAGCCTTCGCGTTTTTTCTGCTCCATGGAGCCTGCCTGATCGTGGTCTATCACCCGACCCTGACGTTCTGAAGTTTTGGTCAGCAGCATCTCCTGAATGATTTCCGGCAACGTGGCAGCGGTGGATTCCACAGCGCCAGTCAGCGGGTAGCAGCCAAGGGTACGGAAGCGCACGGATTTCATCTGTGGCACTTCACCGTCTTCCAGTGGCATGCGGTCGTCATCGACCATGATCAGGTGCCGTCGCGTTCAACGACCGGACGCTCTTTGGCGTAATACAGCGGTACGATGTCGATGTTTTCCAGGTAGATGTATTGCCAGATATCCAGCTCTGTCCAGTTAGAGAGCGGGAACACCCGGATACTCTCCCTTTGTTAACCCGTCCGTTGTAGATATCCCAAAGCTCCGGGCGCTGGTTTTTCGGATCCCAGCGGTGGTGCTTGTCACGGAATGAATAGACACGCTCTTTGGCGCGGCTCTTCTCTTCGTCACGGCGGGCGCCACCAAATGCAGCATCAAAACCGTATTTATCCAGTGCCTGTTTCAGCGCCTGGGTTTTCATCACATCTGTGTGTTTTGCACTGCCATGCTGAATGCTGATCCCCATATCAACGCCGTCCTGGTTGATGTGAACCAAGAGGTCGAGGCCGAGCTTTTTGGTCATCTGATCGCGGAAAGTGATCATTTCCTGAAACTTCCACGTGGTGTCGACGTGCAGCAGCGGAAACGGCGGCTTACCGGGGTAAAACGCTTTCATGGCAAGGTGCAGCATGACCGCTGAATCCTTGCCGATGGAGTAAAGCATGACCGGATTGTCAAACTCTGCGGCCACTTCACGGATGATGTGAATCGACTCGTTTTCGAGCTGTTTGAGATGGGTCTGGTTAAGGGAGATCATATCCACCATGGGTTGTCCTTTTCCTACGTTGCCAGCTGGTAACGCTGGTGGAACGCATCGATAAATTCATTGAGTTGTTCTGCGGGCAAGGCGTTAATCCCTGCCGCGGCTTTCCGTCCGCCGCCGGTTGGGAAGCTGGCAGCCAGCTCGTCCGCACCGGTGCGGTTGTTGAGTGGCGCCCGGATGCTGACGACATAATTGCCGTCCGGCTTTTCGGTCAGCACCGCATTGGCGGTGTCCGGGTCGCGGTTGGTCAGATCATTGCTGTACACACCACTGATGCGGCGCGCCCAGGCTTCATCCGGCAGCATAAATACCCGTGAGCCCGGTTTTTCGGAATGCGGGGTGACAGCGGTGGCTTTCTCGCTGTCGCCAAGGAAGCCTTCTTCCAATGTGGCGTATATATCCGGGCGCTCAGCAATAAAGTTAAACGGTGACGGGTAGGGCGCCATCAGGCGGAAGATTTCTGCAGGTGGAAACAGCAGATCCGACAGCGATGCGCCATAGCCGTTGTAGTTGAGGTAGGTCCCGAACTGCATCAGCTTGGTGCGGTCCTGCTCACTCAAACCGGCTTTGTTTGCCAGCGTGTCGGCGGTGGCAATCATGTTGTCGCCATAAGCGCCAACCAGTGCCCACTCGCGGTAACGGCCTTCCAACAGCTTGTCGATAATCAGGCTGGTACAGGTGTTTGCCGCGGTATTGATATGTGCGGTTAGCGAGGAGTGGGCTGGGATTTCACCCGGGTTGTGGTGGTCGGCATAAAACACCCGAACACCCTCGGCAAGCAGGTTGTCCAGCGCGGCGCGGTTTTTCTCCATCGCCACATCCAGCACAGTCACGTCTTGCGCAATGGCAGGATCAACTTGTTTTAGCAGGGCGATATCCCGCTTTACCCCAGTGATCAATTTACTGTCTTTCGGGGTAGCGAGTCGCAATTGGATCAAGGCGCAAATCCCGTCGGCATCGCCGTTAAAACATCAAACTCGTTTTCATTTTGTTTATCTTTCCGTGTTATTCAGCTGGCTTCTAAGGTGTCATCTTTTTGGTTTTGAGGCTTATAGTAACCATAGTGCAGCTTGTATTTTTCCTCTGCATATTTGGCGGCGAGCTGGTTGAGCACCACGCCGTCGATAGCAATGTCATGACGTACCAACTGGGCGACAGTTTGGTTGACCTGCTTCTCTGTCGTGCTTTCCGCTTTCACTACCAACAGCATGCCCCCGGCAATACGGCCGAGGATCAGGCTGTCACTTACCACATGTACCGGCGGCGTATCGAGAATAATGCGGTCATAAGATTGCTTGAGCTGGTTAAGCAGCGCGGCAAATTTTGGCGACGCCAACAGCTCCTGCGGATTGGGTGGCAATAGCCCGGCCGGCAGGATGTCCAGCTGGGTTTCATCATCGTGGTAAATGCAATCTGAAACCGGCGCGCCCATCACCAGTACGTTGGTCAAACCTGCCTGGTTGCGTGGCAGCCCATAACGCTGACCAACCGCAGGCATGCGCAGATCGCAGTCGATGATCAGGGTGCGCTCCATTTTGGCCAGTGACTGAGCCAAGTTGATCGCGACCGTGGTTTTTCCTTCCGCAGGCAGTGATGACGTGACAGACAGGATCTTGCGCTGGCTGTTGGTCATCGTCAGCAGAATGGATGTACGGATCGTCCTGACCGATTCGGCAAACAGTACCTCATCCGGATCGAGATACAGGGTGTGATCCAGTGGCGTGTTTTTAAAGCGCTTCGCCTTCACGCGGGGTAAAATCCTAAGTGCTGCAACCCCAGTTTCTCCTCAACATCTTCTGGTTTTTCAATGGTATTGCGGTAAGCATCCGCTAAAAGCGCACCGACAATGCCGAGGAGAAGGGCGAATGCGGCGCTGATCACGATTAATTTTGTGGTCTGTGGACGGAACGGATCCTGTGGTGTGGCAGCCTTGTCAGTGAAACGGGCGTTGACGGCTTCGAAGTCGCTGGTGGCCGTGGTTTCCTTCTGGCGGTTGAGGAACATTTCATACAGCTGGCGGCTGGCATCCACATCGCGCTTCAGAGATTCATACTGGGCGCGTTTAGAAGTGATGTCCTGATAGTCGCCTTTTTTGTCATTCAGCGTCGCGATCAGGGACGCTTCCTGCTCGCGGGCGCTGTTAAGTTCTTTCTCGATACCGCTGGCAAGGTCATTGATCACGGAATAGGTACGGGCGCGCACAGCATCCAACTGCGCCTGGGCCTGGATCATCTTGTCGTGTTTCGGGCCGTAGCGTTTTGCCAGCTCAGACACGCGGCGCTGGGCATCGGTTTCCGCATTTTTCAGATCCCGCACCTGTGGGTGATTGGAAATTTCAGGTACGGAGAGCAAGCCGCTGGTGCGCCCGCGTTTGTCCTGAAGCTGGGCATAGAGTGCCTCTGCGGCCACACGGCGGTCCCGCGCTTCTGCAACGCGGATAGTCAGGTTGGTCAGCTCAGTGCCTGCCAGCTCGTCAATGTCGCTCAGCTCAATCAGGCCTTCCGCTTTCAGAAAATCCGCCAGCGTCATTTCGGCGCTGTCGAGGTTGTCTTTCAGCTTGCCAAGACGGTCGGTTATCCAGACAGAGGCTGTTTGGGTCGCCACAAGACGCGCTTCAAGGTTGGACTCGATATAGGCAGTGCCGATCGCATTAGCCACCTTCGCCGCCAGTTCAGGATCGGCTGAGCCAAAGTGGATATTCACCAACTGGGTATTGCGGATAGGTTCAATAGCCAGGTGCGATTTGAATTTATTCAGCACAGCCTGACGCGCCGCTTCACTGTCCGGCACAGAAGAAGGCGAAACGGGCGCGGGCAGGAACTGTTGCAAAGGTTCAATCCGGTACAGGGCGGTCAGCAGCTGATCTCGGGCAGAGAGTTTTCCGACCGTGTTGTTGAACTCCCGTACTTCAGCGATACCCAGCTGGTCGATTACTTTCTCAGCAATATGGTCGGAACGTAGGATCTCAAACTGGGTCTGGTAATACTCTTTTTTGCTGGTATCGAGGGCGTAAACCTCTTCGATAGAGACCGCTTTATTTGCCTGCGATTCGATAAGTAGCGTGGCCGTGGCGCGATAAACAGGGGTGATCGCCAACACAAGAACGGTGGCAATCACAGTGACTGCCAACACAAAAAGGGCAATGGGGAGCCAATACCGACCAATCACGCGAGATAGCGTTTTAAATCTAAACGGGCGGTCTGATCCGCTACCGGATTGGGCTCAATGAGTTTCATGTCGTGAAAATCCTTGTTCGTTCTGTGCGCAAAAAACAAGCCTATCGGGGATCAGAAAAAGCTCTGCTCAACCACAATGATGTCACCGGGACCAACAGCTTGTGACAGGCCAACATTTTTTGTGTGGATCCATTTTTGGCGTCTGTCTTTTGGATCTTGTTCCGGGAGGCGCGGTCGGTAAAACCGCCAGCATGGCAATCGCCTTGCCGATAGTCAGCCCCGGCTGGAAGTCATAACCGCCGGGGTGATTCACCTCGCCGTTGACATAAAACTTGCGAAACTGGATCACGTTAACCGTGACTTTCGGATCGACCAGATAGTCACCGCGCAGCCCTTTTTCGATGATGCGTTGTAACTGCCCTACAGACTTACCGGCCGCTTCCAGCCTGCAAGGTAGGGATAGTCGAAACTGCCGCGTGTGCTAAGCAGAATGTCCATGGAAAGATCGTCCTCGCCATAGACTTTGATCGAGATACGATCCCCGTCATCAAGAACGTATTGTTCGCTGGAGGCTGCCGCCATGGCGCTAATGGGCAGCAACAGCAATAACAGGAGACAAAGTCGTTGGATCACAGGCTCACCTCCGTGCCGATAAAGAACTGGGTTTGATCATAGCTAAAGCCAGCGAATGTTGAGTCGCGGCGGAACCAGCCCACACCGCCGGATATGTCCCACCAAGGGCGAGGCTGTAGACAAGGGTTGCCTCGAACAGAGTGTCATCATCCTTGCGCAGATCGCCCGGGTAATCGTTGGTGCCGTAGCGTGCAGTGGCGATAGAGCTGAACAGCGGTGTCCAGCTGTGCTCCCAGTCAAGCTGGATAGAGCGGTCTTTCACATAGTTGCCGTTGATATCCGGGTCGCGGGCGTAATCCCGGCCTTCCAGACTCAGCGTGCTGTAATTGGTCGGTGACCAGCTCAGGTTTGCGCGCCAGCTGAAGCCCTGGAAATCCGCACGGCGGCTGTCTTTGAAATCTTTGTCTTGTATACCCAGTAGCAAACGGCCCTGGGTTTTACCCGTGATGTCCCATTCCAAACCGCCGTAGAGCAGGGTGTTCTGGTTATCTCGGGTACCGACGGAATTCGGGTCGGTATGGGTGTAGGAGCGGTCTTCATAGCGCGCCGTGATCAGGGCATAAAAGTAGCTCGACAGGGCGTAATAGAATTCGCCGCCGATATAGGGCTGCTCCCAGTTGAAATAACGGGTTTGCTGGGTTTGGCCGTTACGGACAAAACTCTCTTCGTTGTAGTCCTTGCTTTCATAACCGAGGATCCCGACCAGCCTGCCTTGTGCGCCGCTGCGCCATAGGTGTAGCGCGCATTCAGATCCTGGTGGTGGTAACGCAAAGGCTTACTGACTGCCAGACTGATCCTTCGGTCAGGCCGGTACCGCGTGGCTCATTGGTGATCTCATAGGCGTAATCAAGACGCAGGCGATTGCGGATATCAAACGCCCAAAACGCTGAGGCATGAGCGCGGTGATCCACATAATCGTCGTCGCTGCTGTCAGAAAACCAGACGGCATCCAGACGGTAGTCAAATTGGTAAGCGCCGCGGTCGGTTTCCAGTTGGGCGATGACCTTAGGCGACAGGACATAAAAAGGTGAGCTGACCGGGTTGTTTTCCGTACGCCGCACATTGTCGTCATGGCCGACACTGGCTTTGACCGTCGGAATGATATCGATGCCGTTTTCTGTCTGGTAGGCAAGAGGCTCTACGGCCATTGCTGATGCCGGCACCAAAAACAGAGTGTACAACCACGGGTTCCTTTGCTTCACGCCGTTCTCCCTAGTAAGCCGTCTTGCCGACAAAGCCTTTGAAAATGGTGGCAAACACAATTTTAATGTCCATCCACAAAGACCAGTTCTGGATATATTCCAGGTCGAACTGAACACGCTTTTCCATTTTATCGAGGGTGTCCGTTTCACCACGGTAACCGTTGATTTGCGCCCAGCCGGTAATACCCGGTTTAACCTTATGGCGCAGCATGTATCTGTCCACGATGGCTCGGTATTGTTCGTTGTGCGCCACAGCATGAGGACGCGGGCCGACAATCGACATCCTGCCTTGCAGCACGTTAAAAAACTGCGGCAGCTCATCAAGCGATGTGCGGCGGATAAAAGCACCGAAAGGGGTCACACGTGGTCATTTTTCGTGGCTTGCTTGACGTCATCGCCGTTATCCATCACAGACATAGAGCGGAATTTCCACACATTGATCTTGCCGCCGTCCAATCCGTAGCGGTGCTGTTTGAAAATGATCGGGCCGGGAGAAGAGAGCTTAACTCCAATAGCGACTGCCAACAGAATCGGTGAAATCAGCACCAGAATGATGAGGGAGAGAATGAT
Organism: Enterovibrio sp. JCM 19048; assembly: GCA_001310415.1. Classification (GTDB taxonomy): domain Bacteria; phylum Pseudomonadota; class Gammaproteobacteria; order Enterobacterales; family Vibrionaceae; genus Enterovibrio; species Enterovibrio paralichthyis. The sequence continues at coordinate 23,934 of BAXE01000009.1, forward strand.
GTCCTCAAGGCGTTTTGCCCACGCTGCAATGCCATTAAACGGCGTGTCATGGACACTCAGGGTGTGCACATGACCAATGGTCTGCCAGCGGCTGTGAAGCAGGTTGTAGGTGAAGAAATCCGGCACCAAGTAAGTGGTGGCTGTGGTATCTGCAAACTGGTTGAGGTATCGCGCAATACGGTCTTTGGCATGCATTGGCATCGCAATATAGATGTGCTGGATTTTGCCTTGCTTGGCCTGCTCCAGTGCTTCATCCACCTTGCCCAACATTGGGCAGGCAGGCTGTCTTCAATGCGGTCGCGGTTTCTGTCTTCGAAAAAGCCCACAAGGCTGATTCCCAGGGCGTGGTTGCGCTGAAACTCCTGCGCCAGTTCAATGCCATTGGCCGTGGTGCCAATAATCGCTGCGCGGCGGGTGTTGATGCCGTGGTTACGTAAGCGGCTGAGCGCTGCACGCATCAGATAGCGCCATAGCACCAGACCTACCGCCGTGGTGGAAAACCACAACGCCATGACCACACGGGAAAACTCAATACCTCGCTGGGTAAAGTAGAAAATTGCTATTAATGCCAGGCAGGCACCTACCCAAGGATCAGTGTTGCGATCATTTGTCCCTGGAAGTTGCTGATCCGCCACGATCGGTAAAGATGTGAACTTTCGGCAAACAACAGATAGAACACTGCCGTGATCGTCGCTAACAGAAGACAGTTGTCGCAGGGATAACCGAGGTAGAGGTAACTAGAAGCAAGGATCGACCCACCAATACCGCAAGATCACACAGTCTATAGAGAATGGCGAACTCAGTTCCATGTGTGCGGATTTTTCGACTGTCCATGATGAAAGCTTCTCAACTGTGAAGTGGGCTGAAAGGGTGCTGATCTTTTTCATTTCTTGTACTTAAAAAGTAAACCACACATCTCAACCCCGCTAGGCAAGGTTGATTTTTTGGATATTTATGGTCGGTAAAATCAGCGCGGATAGTAAAACAGGATGAGGCGGGTTAGAGAAAGATGAAGTTTGTCCGATTTTTAATTGAGACTTACGCGGATTTGAACGATGACACTATTTTTACGCACTTGTAGGACTTTCTGGCTAGTCTCCAAAAAGGTGATCTTGATCTCAAATGGCTGTCTGTATCGTCTCGTGTTCAAGAACTTACGAGACACTTTTTACGCTTTCAGTTCAGTCAAAATTAGAAAGAATGACTAGCTACCCATACCATGGTGGCAAAAAAGTATGGGGTGTAAAAATGCCCCAGATCGGGGCATTCTCAGTTTTGGTCACGCCAGAAGGCATTGTGTGTGCTTCCTGAGCACGCTATTCCTCGCGAAATGCCCGGTTAAAGCTCTCACTCAATGGCTTGAGCAGGTATTCGATTGGCGTGCGTGGCTCCGTCAGCAACATGACTTCGGCCTGCATACCCGGATACAGCTCTACGCCATTCATCAGGTCGGCGACGTTATCGAGTAGCTTAACCCGGGCAAGGTAGTAGGCAAGCCCGGACTGTTCATCCACGAGACGGTCAGCAGAGACGGTCAGCAGTTCACCGTCAATTGGGCGGACATTGCGCATGCTTAGCGCCGTCAGCCGTATCTGTGCTTTCATGCCTGCGTTGACCTGATCGATGTCAGAAGGGTCAACCCGCGCCTCAATTACCAGACTTTCGTCGTTAGGCACCAGATCCAGCAAAGCCTGCCCGGGGCCAATCACCCCTTCTTCAGAAAAGACCTGCAGGTTAAGGACCGTGCCCGAAAGTGGTGCCTTGATGGTGGTGCGTTCCAGCACATCACGGGCGGTGGCAATCTGCTCATCCAGTTCATAACGGGCTTCGCGGCTTTCACGCAGCTCTTCGACGATTTCTTTGATGCGTTCCAGTTGCTGCTCTTTAAGCTGGGCGCGGTTTTCTGCCACGTTTTGTTCAAGGCGGCTGGCGTTGGCCTGCAGCTGACTGATCGTGCTCTGGATTTGGGTCTCCTCCCGCTCAAGGCGCAGCAACTGGGTTTTGCTGACATAGCCTTTTTCCGCCAGCTGGCGGTTACCGGCAATTTCCTCGCCGATAATGGCGAGACGGCGTTTTTCGATGCCGATTCGTTGTTTCTGGCCGGTAAGCTCTGCGTTGCTTTGCGCCAATTGCTTGTGAATGATTTCCTGCTGGGAGGCATAGAATTCTTTCCGCGCGGTGAAGATCCGCTCCTGGTTGGTGAGCAATTCACCGACTTTGAGGCTTTCCCGCACGACTTCGAGTTCTTCAGGAAACGCGATCGCATCAAGGTTATCCCGCTCGGCAATCAGGCGGGATTCTCTGGCCAGGGCGTTGCGCTGGCGGGTGAGGAGCTGTTCAAGTTGTGCCTGCGCCTGTGTTTTGTCGAGGAAAATCAGCGGCTGGCCCTTGTCGACCCTCGCGCCTTCTGTGACCAGTATTTTGTCAATGATACCGCCTTCAAGGTGTTGCACGGTTTTCCGCTGGCTGTCGATAGTGACGACGCCGGGCGCGATAGATGCCCCTTCAAGGGGGCTGAAAATCGCCCAGATACCAAAGGTACCGAGAAACAGGGCGATCATACCAAAGCCGACAATAACCAGGCGGCGGATGGAGGGGGAGTCATTCATTTCTGGCCTCCTTTCGCGGCAATGGCAGCACTTTGGTCCAGTAGGGGTTTCAACACTTCGTCACGGTCGCCAAAGGCGCGGATCTGGGCATCCTGTAATACCATCAGTTTGTCCATCGACTGCATCATGCTGGGGCGGTGACCCACCAGTATGATGGTGGTCTGGCGCGACTTGAGATAAGCAATCGCACGCTGTAATGCGGCTTCCCCAACGCCGTCGAGGTTGGCGTTGGCTTCATCCAGCACCACCAGGCTCGGCTCGCCATACAGCGCTCGGGCAAGGGCAATACGCTGGCGTTCGCCGCCGGAAAGACCAAGTCCGCGCTCGCCGACGACGGTGTCATAGCCCTGTGGCTGGCGCAGGATCAGCTCATGACAACCGGCCAGTTTCGCGGCTTTTATGACTTCTTCCGGATCGCCATCTGACAGGCGGGCAATATTCTGACGTATGGTGCCCGGGAAGAGTTCGACATCCTGGGGAAGATAACCGCAGTGGGGCCCAAGATCGTCCGGATCCCATTTCGACACATCCATATTGTCGAGACGGATCGTACCGGCGGTTGGGTTGAGGTTACCGAGGATTAGCCTTGCCAGCGTCGATTTGCCGGTGCCGGATGGGCCAATGATCCCCAGCGCTTCGCCGGGATTGAGCTTAAAGTTGATGGCATGCAGCACGGGCTCACCCTGGCCGGGATGGAAATAGGTGACCTTTTCCACCGACAGCAGCCCCTTGGGTTTTGGCAGCGGCATGGATTTGGCGCGCTCTGGAAAAGCGGGGATCTGTTCTTTAAGCCGTTGGTAGCTTTGGCGTGCTGAAACCGCCGTACCCCAAGCACTGATAGATTGTTCCACCGGTGCCAGTGCCCGCGCCATCAGGATGGAACCGGCAATCATCACACCGGGGGAAACCTGATTGTCTATTACCAGCCAGGCGCCCACACCCAGCATGGCGATTTGCAGCAACATGCGGATAAATTTAGAGGTCGCGGTGAGCAAGGCACCTTTTGAATTGGCGGCGACCTGACCGTCGATGCTTTCTTTGTTCAGGGCACTCCAGGCTCTGATGAAATTGGGCATGATCCCATCGCCTCAATCGCATCGGCATTGCGTGCAGCGGACTCTGCCTGCTGCATGGCCTGAATCGATGCTTCATTTGCGGTTTTGTGCGCTTTGCGGGTGGCGGTGTGGTTGAGGATAGCGATGCCGAATAACACCAGTGCCCCGACAGTGGCAATGATACCGAGCAGGGGATGGAGCAAAAACACAAAGCCGAGGAAGACCGGTGTCCATGGTGCATCCAGCGCGGGGATAATGGCATTGCCACCAATAAAGGCGCGGATAGCTGCGATATCACGCAGGCTTTGCACGGACGCAGATAACCCCTGGCGCAATTGCAGGGCAATGCTACCAGCCAGCACATCAGCCGACAGGCTTTCATCAAACCAGGCACCAATTTTACCATGATGCGGGTGCGGATATTTTCCAGTACCGCCATGGTGAACAGGGCGAAAACGGTAATGACGGTGAGCAGCAGCAGGGTATCTACCGAACGCGAACTGATCACCCGGTCGTAAATCTGCAGCATATAAAGGGGTACACAAAGTACCAGAAGGTTAATGATAAAGCTGAAAGCAACGACAAACATCAGTGCTTTTTTACATTGCTCAAGCGTGGTGCTTAAACGTTTTTCCGTTGTTGAAGACATGCTAAATCCGGTGACGTTGCTTTGCTTTTTTTATTCTGGTCGCCATAAAGCAAAGGCTGAAAGTCTGGCTGGCTGTTACTTACCCCAAAAAAACAACCAGCATGGTTTCGATGCTGGTTGTTTTGAGTATAGCTTGCTGACATCAGACAATATGGAAGTCATCAGCAGAGAGCTGAGTGCTGTCGATGTTGTTGATTGTAATGCTGGATCCATTGGCCAGTTCGATGACGGTGTTTATCCCGTTTTGGCTGATATCCAATGAGTCAAATCCCTCATCGCCAGTGGCTCGGATAAAGATAAGGTCGACCCCGATATCGAAATCAACGATACGGTCGTGACCGGTGCCATTGCCGAGAATATTGTCGAAAAGGAAGGTATCTGCACCACTGCCGCCGATAAGGAAATCGTCACCGGTTCCGCTGACCAGCCAATCATCCCCTTCGCCGCCAAACAGCCGGTTATTACCAGCAATGGCGTAGAGGCTGTCGTTTCCGATACCACCTAAAAGGTCATCATTCCCGGCACCACCGTAAAGGGTGTCATCACCACTTCCGCCGCCGACGATATCATCACCGCTGCGCCGCTGAGAATGTCATTGCCGCCACTGCCAATCAGATAATCATTGCCGCTTCCGCCAAAGATAAGGTCGTCGCCGCTGTATCCAACGATACGATCATCGCCGCCCAATCCGCTGATCACCTCAGAATCCAATGTGCCATCAAGGGTGTCATTTCCTGCTGTTCCAATCACTGCAGCCATGTTTTTTTTCCTTGTTGAGTTTGCTTTTCCCTAGCCAGATACCCTTAAAAATCAGGTACCACCATTAAGCAAGCTGCAATACGGCCAGAAAAAAGCCTGCCAAATGGCGGATATACTCTGACTCAATTGCGGGGGCATTTGTGTCTCGCTTTTGAATTATCATTAGAAATTGGTAAAAAATGATGAGACGTTCAAAGACAGAAGTTTGAGAGGGTGTGAGTTGCCGGGAAGGGAAGTCTGAAATCTGCGGCTCGGAGAGCCGCAGCGATACGACCGCTGTTAAACGATTTGGAAATCGCTGTCAGAGAGGTCGGTTGCAGTAATGTTGTTCAGCGTAATGCTTGAACCGTCTGCCAGATCTATCACGGTATTGATACCTACCTGGGTCAGGCTCAGTGACGCAAAATCAGTATCACCGCTTGCACGGATCCAGATAAGGTCGGTGCCAATTTCAAAATCGACGATGCGGTCATTTCCAGTACCAGTGCCAAGAATTTGGTCGAACAGGAAAACATCTGCGCCATCCCCGCCTACCAGAAAATCGTTGCCGGTGCCGCTGACCAGCCAGTCATTCCCGTCACCACCGTAAAGCACGTTGTTGCCTTCGGATGCATAAAGCAAATCATTGCCAATGCCGCCTAGCAAAATATCGTTGCCGGGACCACCAAACAGGATGTCATCACCGCTGCCGCCTCTGACAATATCGTCACCTTCGCCGCCACTGAGAAAATCGTTGCCAGCACCACCAATTAAGAGATCGTTGCCTTTACCGCCATAAATCACATCATCGCCACCAAAGCCGACAATCTCATCGTTGTCACCGAAACCATAAATAGTATCCGGTGCTTCTGTCCCATCCAGTACATCGGCTATTTTTGAGCCGTTTATATTCGCCATGTAGCTAACCCTCTTTCCTTTTCTTAGTGATTTCTTTGTCCAATTAACGTTGAGGGATGCGAAACATCAGCGGACCAAAAGTCCGCCCCCGCATCATTGCGTCCTGCAGCGGGGAAAGGCGTGTGTATAAGAAGTATTAGAATTGACCTGACCCACGCTTCGCACTGAATACTCTGAAGTATTTGCGGGTCGAATGTTGTCTCATTAGTGACGAAATATATCAGCGGGTGCTAAAGCAGTGACTAGCCTTGATAGTCCAGACCTATCACAGACAAGTTGTTCTTGGCCCAGAACACGGCTTGAACGCGGTTTTTGACATTAATCTTTTTGAAGATGTTGTATAGGTGAGATTTTACTGTGTGTTCTGACATAAAAAGGCTGTCAGCGATTTCGCTGTTGGAAGCGCCTGTGACCAGTTTTCGCAGGATCTGCTGTTCACGGTTAGTCAGGCAGATCTCGGAATAGTCGATCGTGTTGTTGTTGTTCTGCTGGTAGTAGTGGATCAACTCCGCCAGCTTCTGGCGTGGCAGCCAATATTCACCGGACAGCATTTTCTCAATACCGTGGCAAAGGTGTTCAAGATCGTCCTCTTTTTTGAATACCCCTTTGATAAAGGGCCAGCTTGCCAGCTCTTTCGCTGATAAATCATGGGCATTGAACAGGGCAAACACATGCTGGTCGCTGAAGGGAGCCAGGCTCTGTTTTACAAAGCTGACATTGTCGCCTTCAAAGGCGCTCAAATCGATCAACACCAGACCCGATGCCGTAGCCAGCTTTTCATTGATCTGCTGCTTTTCCACCAAAGAAACGGAGCTTTTAATTACCTGCTCCAGACACGAAATCAACGCGGTGATCGTCATGCTCGGCTCGGACACGAGGAGTATGGTGTAGTCATCTGAGGTGGTTTCGATGTTTTGCATGTGTATCCCTAAATGCTCTGGTTTTGGCTGCTATCTTTGCATCTTGGTGCGACGTACGGTAAGCCACAATGGCAGCATTCTAAAGCGCATTGAATTTCTTATTCGTATCATTTTTAGAACTGGCGCTTGAAGCGTTACAACTCAACACGTTGGCAAACTCATTGTTAGTCTAATACAAATTATGTTGTGCCGCCGATTTCTGCGGGGGAGTTATCACCAATGTGATGCAGTTTTCAGCGCTGGGGCTTGCTGCAGCACAGTCTGATCTAAAGCCTGTGACGAACTTTTTTGCTTCTGCTATTATCGCCGTTTAAATGTCATCCACGACTTTGATGACGCAATGTAAAAGGTTTGGGAGCAAAATATGGCCAGCCGTGGAGTAAACAAAGTTATCTTGATTGGCAACTTGGGCAACGATCCTGAAGTTCGCTACCTGCCAAATGGCGGTGCGGTTGCCAATCTGACCGTTGCGACCTCAGAAACGTGGCGCGACAAGAACACCGGCGAAAACAAAGAAATGACGGAATGGCACCGCGTGGTGATGTACCGTCGTCTGGCTGAAATCGCAGGTGAATACCTGAAGAAAGGTTCAAAAGTGTACCTGGAAGGCCGTCTGCAAACCCGCAAATGGCAGGGTCAGGATGGTCAGGATCGCTACACTACCGAAATCATTGCTAATGAAATGCAAATGCTGGACGGTCGTGCGAGTGGTGGTATGGGCCAAGGCCAGCCAATGCAGCAAAACCCACAGCAAGGTGGTTGGGGTCAGCCGCAACAGCCTTCTTACCAGCCGCAGCAACAGCAACCTGCGCACCATCAGGCTCCGCCACAGCAGCAGGCACCTCAGCAGTACAACGATCTGCCAGACTTCGACGACGACATTCCGTTTTAAGAAGTACGCTGACAGACAAAAAACCCCGCTTATGCGGGGTTTTGTTTTTTCTAGCGTCCGACTTTCTGTTTGAGAAAGTCGATGAAAAGGCGGGTTTTTGTGTGGTGATAATCCAGCTTGGGATAATAAGCATAAGCCGCGCTGGTTGGCTGGCGCACTTCAGGCAACACAGGGACCAACAGTCCCTGATCCAACTCCTTCCTTACCGTCACATCCCCGACCAGAATGATGCCCAGTCCGGCAACGGCGGCGTTCACCAAGGCTTCAGGGTTTGGCGAAACAAAATTTCCGCTCAGGCGAAGACGGCGGCCGTGCTCAAATTCATGTTCCTGCGGCAGGCTGGTCGAGCCAAACAGCAGGCAGTTGTGATGAAGCAGCTGTTCAGGCTCCACAATCGGTGGATGCTGCGCCAGATAAGCCGGAGAGGCAAAAAAGCGCGGCTGGAAATCAAACAGTTTGGTGGCGATAAAGCTCGCTGAATTGAAATCCGCCAGTTCGCGGGTGATCACCACATCCAGATGGGGGTCGGGCAACTGGCCCGGTGCCAACGTATGCAGCTCGACCTGGATGTTCGGGTATGTCGAGAGAAACTCGCCGATATTGCTGACCAGAAGTCGCTGCCGGTGGCGAGAGGGGCGCCAATACGCAACACGCCACTGACCTCGCCATAGGTGGACGTGGTTTCTGAAACCAGTTGGGTCCAGTCGTCCAACAACAGCTTTCCGCGCTGGTAAAAAAGGCGGCCGGCATCTGTCATGGTCAGGGTGCGGGTCGTGCGTTTTAACAGCTGCACACCCAGTTGGTTTTCCAGCCACGCCAAACGCTTGGATAACGCAGAACTGGAGGTGTTGAGCTTGGTCGCAGCCTGGGCCAGTGAGCCCATATCGACGACCGTGACATAACTTTTCGCGCAGGTTATCCAATCCATTTATTGATGCTTTCCAATGTTTATCAACTGAGTATCGACTTTGCGTTCACTTTCCACCATGGAGCAACGATAATAACCAATTAACCCATGGAATAAAGCGGTTTGCCGTTTTGCTTGGTGTATCACCCGGTTTTTTAGCGTGCAGGGCAAAATAAAACTCTGCCATTGGATATCGAATGAGAAAAGTTGCAGGGATGAAGCTGACCAATCGTCTGGTCGCTTTCGTAACGTTAATTGTTGTTTGTGCCATGTTCGTGCTGTTTATAGGCGGAGCGGTCAGTTTCCGTAAACTTGGCACGGATTTCCTTTCTCACTATCTGGGTAAGGTAGTGACAGAGATTGACAGTTCGATGGCAAACCCCGTCTCCAATGAAAATATCGGCCTTTGGCTACCCCAATTGCTCAAAGCCAGTGACATCGTCGAACTGGAGATCTCCAGCAAAACCGGCCTGTTGTACCGCTATGAACAAATCAATACCGTGGCACGCCCGCTTGATTTGATAGAAAACCATTATGCGCTGCCCAGCAATCCCGGCTTTTTTATCACCATTAAATCTGTCCCGCCGTATGCGAACTTTGCCTACTCGATTGGCGCTTTGTCATCGTTATCCTTAGCCGTTTTAGTCATTGTCCTTGCGCTTTCGTGGGGCATTAAATGGTTGCGCACCCAGCTTTTTGGGGCGGAACTTCTTGAGCACCGGGGACGGCTTATCCTGGCGGGACGTTCAGAAGACGTCAAAACCGGTGATGACAGGGAATGGCCGTCAACAGCGAGCATTGCCCTTGACCAGATGATCGCCGAGCTTCGTGATGCCCGGCAAGAGCGCAGCCGGTTTGACACCTTTATCCGCACCAATACCTTCCTCGATAAACTGACCGGTGCGGCGAACCGCGTGATGTTTGATAACCGCCTGCAAACCTTGTTGCAGGACAAAGGTGCACAGGGCGCGGTACTGATGCTCAGTATCGGTGACTGGGACTCTATGGTGCAGGAAAATGGTAAGGCTGCGGCGGATGATTGGGTCAAAGAAGTCGGCAATGTGTTGTCGAACGCTATCCAGCGTTTTCCTGATGCCGTGCTGGCGCGTTACTTTGATACCGAATTTGCGATATTGCTGACTCACCAGTCCGGCAAAGATGCGCGTTTGTTTGCTACCCAGCTGATGAAATCTCTCACCAGACTGACGCCGCCATCGGCGCTGGAAGAGGAAAACTGGGCTCACCTCGGAATGACATTTTTCACCACCGGAGAACGCCGTGGACGCTTGATGGAAGAGGCTGAAATGGCCAAGCGCAGCGCCATCCTGCAAGCGTGTAACAGCTGGTTTGCGTTCAAAAAAGAGGTAACCGGTGATGAGTCCCGCGGGAGTGTGCGTTGGCGTACCCTGTTATCCAGAGTGTTTGAAAATGGCGGGCCGGATTTGTACCGCCAGACAGTGCAGGATACCCAAGGCAATGAACTGCACGTTGAATTACTCGCCCGCATCAAAGACGAAAATGGCCTGATCATCAAAGCTCCCGTTTCCTCAATGGGGTTGAGCTGGTGGGGATGAACAATACCCTGGATCGCTCTGTGGTCAGCAAAGCGCTGCACCAGTTACGCACCGGTGATGGGCGCGAGGTGTTGTCCGTTAATGTCTGTGCCGATTCGTTGCGCCAGCGCGCCTTTATGCTCTGGTTGCGTGACGCCCTGCTGCAAACCCCGCGCAGTGTGCTTAACCGGCTGCAGTTTGAAGTCTCGGAAGGTCCCTTGGTTAAACATTTCGATTCCGTCAGGCCGACACTCAGGATGGTGCGGGCGCTGGGCTGTCCGGTTGTGGTCGATCAAGCGGGGCGCTCTGTGGTAAGTACCCACTACATTAAGGAAATCCAGCCTAAGTACATCAAGCTGCACCGCAGCCTGGTGAGGGATATTCACCAGCGGCCTGAAAACCAGCTTTATGTGCGCAGCATGCTCGGTGCCTGTGACCCGACACCGACACAGGTGCTGGCGGTTGGGGTTGAATCGCAAGCCGAATGGAAAGTGTTGTTGCAACTGGGCGTCCAGGGCGGACAGGGGCGTTTGTTGGGGGCGGAATTATCCTCCAGCCCAGCCACGTTAAAACGCAGCGCTGGCGAAAGAAATAGTGCAAAAACTGTAACGATTACAAAACACTCAATGGCGTCATAAAACTGTCGTAGATAACTTATTTTTTGGCGGAAATATTGATAGAATACTGTGCACTTTAAACACAATATTCACTTTTCTGGGCATTATTAAGTCGTTAATGGCAGTCTCAACCTTTCTGGCGCGTTTTACCCCCGTTCGACAACGAGATGTTGTCAGCTTTGTCGTATCTACAAATCAGGTGGTTTTCGCGTACCGGGACGAGCAGGGGCATGCTCAGATAGATACCCTGCCGGTCACCCAATCCGACCCATGGACAGCGGCACTGCAGCTGCTCGAGCGCCATGGCATCACCAAAACTGATGTGCAGTTGGTGCTGGGGCATGGCCTCTATCAGTCCCTGTTGATTGACGAGCCGGGGCTGTCTGATGAAGACAAACGCGCCGCACTGCCGTTCAAGCTCAAAGATTTCATTGCCGATACGCCTTCGGACGTGGTTGCCGACGGCTTCAGTTTGCCCATCGCCAACCGTTTCCAGGCGTTTGTCTGCCATAAGTTGCCGCTGATCCAATTCAGCCAGGCACTGGAAAAATGCCAGTGCCGCCTGATCTTGGTGTCGCTGGAAGATGTGGTGTTGCGTCACTGGACGCAGCTGGACAAAACCGAAATGGTGCTCAGCCGTGATTGCCATGGCTGATCCAGCTGGCGGTTTTCCATCAGGGAAAACTCTGCTTCCAACGCCAGATCCGCGGTTTGATGCTCGACAGCATGCAAATGTTGCCGCTGGTGGTGGACGATTTGGCGCTGGAAATCCAGCGCTCGCTGGATTACCTGCGCTCCCAGCTAAAAGCCGCACAGGTGAGTGCACTGGTGGTCAGTGTTGAAGGCATTGATGACACCGAACTGGCATTCCAGTTGTCGAGCCGCCTGTCTGTCACCGTGCGTCCACAGCAAATGTTCAGTCAGGGTAATCACTACGAACATATTGCCAAGACCGCGTTGGAGCGGGATATCTCTCCGGATATCAACCTGTTCCACGATGATTTGGCGCCGAAAGCGCCACTGCTGACCTTTGACAAAATGCTGCTGGTGTGGGGATTGACCGCACTCCTGCTGGTGTTAGTGGCTGCTTACCAACAATGGCAGCAAACCCAATCTGAGCAGTTGTTGAAGATAGCCAACAGCGAGCTTCAGGCGGCGCAGCGACTGTCTGATGAACTCAATGCGCAATTGAAACTCCACCTTCCGTCGCCGTCACTGGCAAATGACATCCGTGATGCGGAAGCCGCGCTGGTGTCCAAACGGCAGGCGCTGAATGCAGTAAGGCAACACGATGCGTCGCTGCAAAAAGGTTATGCCGATACGTTCCGCGCGCTGGCTGCGTTGTCGCGCCGGATGTGTCGGTGTCTGAAATCGCTGTCAGCCAGCAAGCCATGGACATCAAAGGTCTCGCATCGACGCCGTCCTCCGTGCCTGCGTGGCTACAGACATTTTCAACCCATCCTCCGTTGGCAAAACGCACGTTCGAAGAAATGGCGTTGACCCGTGACGAGAAAAACCGCCTGCAATTTTCGCTGGTTTCCCGTCGCGAGAAAGAGGAGGTGGCGCAATGAACGCACTGATTGAGCGCGCCCGTCAGGGTTTTGAGGGCTTCAGTTCCCGCGAACAGTGGATGGTCGCTCTCACTGGCTGGTTTGCGATTGTGGCGCTGGTGGTGTTTCTGTTTCTTGAACCGATGGCGAAGAGCCTGTCCGGCCTGAACCGCCAGATCGCACAAAGCGAGGCTAACACCCAGGACGTCTTGACCCTGAACCAGCTCAAGCAGGCAAAACTGCGTGTATCGCCGGATAAAGAGCAAAACCAGAAGCTGGTATCGCTGAAGCATGAACTGTCTGAGCTGGACAGCCAGATGGCGTCCAAAGTGGCGGGTCTGGTAACAGCACCTGAAATGTCAGCATTGCTGGAAAGCGTGTTGAAGCAATCTGATCGCCTGACCCTGTTATCGATGCGATCACTGCCGCCACAAAAGCTGACCAACGACGATGAGTCCAGCTATTACATCCATCCGGTCGAAATTACCCTCAAAGGGCGTTATTTCGACATCGTGAATTATCTGTCGGCCGTTGAAGCGCTGCCGGTGAAATACTACTGGCGCAACGTGAACTACCGTGTGACGGAATATCCGTGGGCGGAAGTGACGCTGCAGGTCTATACCCTGGGCGAAAGCGCGCAGTTTATCGGGGGCAAACATGCATTCGCCCATTAACCGCCTGCTGCGCAGCGCAGTCGTTATCAGTGCACTGATGGTCTCTGTGGGGGCATTCGCAAACAGTGATCCGACCGCGCCGCTGGGCTTTACCCCGCAACGCCAAGTGTCACTAAAAAAGCGCCACGCCTGCCAAGGCTTCAGGCCATTTTGTGTGACGGCCAGTCACAATGCGCAGCCATTTTAAATGGCCTATCGCGCAAACAAGGACAGCATATTAACGGCTTTGTTGTCAGCAAAATTGACGACAGCCACGTGGAGCTTCAGCGCGATGGAAAGCGCTGGACCCTGACCGTATTCAACTCGCAGCTAGTACAGTGAGGCGTGCAGTGAAAACCCAATCTTTGATCGGAAAAGGGCTGATTGTCGGCGCAGCGACCTGTTGCTGGCTGCATGCCAGAGCGTAGGTCACCAAAAACCTACTGAAGTGCAGGAAGCACTGAATGAAGCCTACACCAAAGTGCGTCACAGCCACTGACTGAGTTGCCGGATGCGGTCACCCAGGATTTGATGGGCGATTATTCAGAGCCTGTGGGCAGCACGTCTTTGACTGAAAAGCGCCTGCGCATCAATGCCAACAATGTGGATGCCAAAACCTTCTTTGGCAGTCTGGTACAGGGCACGCCGTTCAATCTGGTGTTGCACCCGAATGTCAGTGGCAAGGTGACGGTTTCGCTGAGAGATGTCACGGTGCCGGAAGCGCTGGACGTGGTTTCTGATATCTACGGCTACAATATTGAGCGCCAGGGCAACCTGATCCAGGTTTTCCCGGCTGAACTGCGCACCGAAACCTTCCCGGTTGATTACCTGCAGCTGCAACGCTCCGGTGTGTCGCTGACTTCGATCAGCACGGGTGCAATGTCAGAGCAGTCCACCACCAGTAATGGCGATACGGACACCACAGACCGAGCCAGTGTGTCGACCGGTGGTACCGTGATTGAAACCCGCTCAGAAAGCAGTTTCTGGGTGCAGCTAGAGCGTGCCGTCGCGGCCATGATTGGTAGCGGCGATGGTCGCAGTATTGTGGTATCTCCGCAGGCGAGCCTGATCACGGTGAAGGCATATCCGAACGAGCTTCGCGAAGTGAAGCGCTTCCTTGAAGCGTCGCAAAAGCGCCTGAAGCGCCAGGTGATCCTAGAAGCTAAAATCCTGGAAGTGACCCTGAGCGATGGCTACCAGCAGGGCATCCACTGGAACAATATCGTCAACAACGTGGGCAACCGCGCCGTGTCAGTTTCCCGTCCGGAAACTGCGCTGGTAGGCAATGCTATTTCCAACGTGATTGGTGGCCAGACCAACCTGACTATCACCGACGGCCACTTTGACGCTGTACTTCAGTTCCTGGATACCCAGGGCGACGTGAATGTGCTCTCGAGCCCACGCGTGACGGCTGCCAACAACCAGAAAGCGGTGATCAAAGTTGGTGGCGATGAGTACTTTGTCACCGACATTTCTTCCAGCGACACCTCGGGCGACAACTCAGATTCAGGCCCGAATATCGAGCTGACGCCTTTCTTCTCAGGCATTTCACTGGACGTGACACCGCAGATTGATGACGACAACGGCGTCTTGCTGCACGTGCACCCGGCGGTTATCGATGTGGTGACCGAAGAGAAAACCATCAAGCTGGGCTCAACCTCCCAACCGTATGTGTTGCCGTTGGCCAAAACCTCGATCCGCGAATCGGATTCCATCATCCACGCCCGCTCCGGCGATGTGGTGGTGATTGGTGGCCTGATGAAATCAAGCTACGACGAGATGGTATCCAAGGTGCCGCTGCTGGGCGATATCCCTGGGCTTGGCCACCTGTTCCGCAACGTGAACCGCTTGAAACAGAAAACCGAGCTGGTGATCTTGCTGAAACCTTCTGTGGTGGGTGAGCAAACCTGGCAGGAAGAGATCAACCGTTCACGCCAACTGCTGAACGACTGGTTCCCGGAAAGCTAATCACACCGGAACTGTTGACCATCCATGTACCTGACGCATTTCGGTCTTGAGGCCGCGCCTTTCAGTCTTACACCGGACACACGCTGTTTTTTCGGCGTGCGCTCCCACGTGGACGCGGTAAATACCTGTGTGTCAGCCATGGCGATGGGCGAAGGGCTGGTGAAGGTGACCGGTGAAGTCGGCACAGGAAAAACTCTAGTTTGCCGCATGGTGCTCAATGCACTGGGCGGGCGTTTTACCCTGGTCTTTCTGCCCAATCCGGCTCACAGCGTGGCGAGTCTGCACCGCATGATTGCAAGCGAGCTGGGTGTGGATGATTCACTGGCAGAAGACCGCCTGTTGGGGGCTATCCAGCAGGCTGCTATTTCAGCGGCAGCGAACGAAAAGCCAGTGGTGATCCTGTGCGATGAAGCGCAGACCCTGCCGGACAGCGTACTGGAAGCTATCCGCCTGTTGGGCAATCTGGAAACTGAGCAGCGCAAGCTGATCCAGTTGATCATGTTTGGCCAGCCTGAGCTGGATGCGCGCCTTTTACAGCACAGCATGCGCCAGCTTTTGCAGCGCATTGGCTTCAGTGCAGAGTTGACGCCGCTGAGCTATGCCGAAACCGCCGCTTACATTGAACATCGTCTGGCAGAGCAAGGCGCGACATCGCCCCTGTTTTCAGCCTGGGCGAAACGCCGTATTTGGATGGCAAGCCAGGGGATCCCACGGCTTATCCATCAGCTTTGTCACAAAGCACTGTTATTGAGTTTTGGTCAGGGGAACGCCGGGTGACCGCCCGCGCGGTTCGTCTTGCCATCAAAGACACACCTCTTGCCCGGCCGCACAACGCGCTGCAGGCACTGTGGGGTTAGGACATCATGAGTGAACTGAACCGAATGCTGAGCGAACTGTCGCCCAAGCAAGAACAACAACACGTTGCCACTGCAGCAATCCCTGCGCGCTGGGGCTTTCGTCTTGCGCGTGTCGCGCTGGCGCTGTTTGCCACCCTGGCAGGGGCTTCAGGCATTGCCTGGGCACTGTCTGCCGGCAATGGAAAAGCGGTGACCGTCGCTGCGCAGCCTGACATTGCACAGTCTGTTACCACGCCGGTCTCCCTGCCGTCGCCAACCCAGAAAGTGGTGTCTGCGGATGTGCGTTATGTGGCACTCACGCCGGCAAAAGAAACTGCGCCGGCAGTGATTGAAACTGCGATGGTTGCGGCGCCTGCTGAACCCGTAGTGATGGCCAAAAAATCAGAGAAGACAGCCCAGCCCCAGGCTGAGGTGAAATCGGTCAGCCAAGCTGGGCCAAAAGCAGAAACCGTGGTTGCCAAGGTCAGCGTTTCGGCGCCGGAAACAGTGGACGTCGCAGAAGCCTCGATGTCCGTGGAAACCGTGGAATTTACCGGTGAACAACTGGCGGATATCGCTTACGACAAAGCGCAGAAGCGCGCCAAAGTCGGCGATAACCAGAAAGCGATTGCCCATCTTCGTGACGCGGTGCAGTACAACCCGAACCATGTGGTGGCGACCAACCAACTGGCCGCCATGCTGTTTGGCCGCAACCAACTGCGTGACGCTGAGAACGTGCTGCGCAAAGGCATCAGCGCCAATCCGCATTCCGCGTCGCTCAAACTGACGCTGGCGCGCATGTACCAGCAAAGTGACCGAGAAGAATCGGCATTGAGTGTTTTGTCCGTGCCTGTGGAATCGCTGGATGGCGAACAAAACCGTGTCATCGCCATGCGCGCCGCCCTGGCGCAAAAGCTGGGTGACAACGTGGCTGCCCGCGAAAGTTACCAATGGCTGACCACCCATGAGCCGACTGACGGCCGCTGGTGGTTGGGGCTCGGTGTTTCCGCAGAACGCAGCGGTAAACATGATGAAGCGAAAAATGCTTATACCCATGCGGTACAGGCGGGAGGCCTGAGTGCGGCATCGGTGAAGTTTGCCCGTGATCGCCTGACGTATCTGGATAACCTGAAACAAGGAGCGGGCAATGGCCGTTAAGCTTCGAAAACGTCTTGGCGATCTGCTGGTTGAAGAGCAGATCATCGCGGAAGCCGATCTGACTTCTGCGCTGCAGCGCCAGTCCCAGACAGGCCGCAAGCTCGGTGACACCCTGATTGAAATGGGGATCCTGAGTGAAGATCAGATGCTCAACTTTCTGGCAAGACAGCTGGGTGTGCCGCGTATCGATCTCAACCTGACCCAGATTGATCCGAATGCAGTTTCCCTGCTGCCGGAAGTCCATGCCCGTCGCCTGCGTGCGCTGGTAATTGGCCGGATTGGAGACACAGTGCGTGTCGCTATGTCCGATCCTGCAGATCTGGCGGCGCAGGAGAGCGTGCTCAACCTGCTGGGGCAGTATCACGTTGAGCTGCTGATCAGTGCTGAACAGCCGCTCATCGATGCCTTCGACCGCTACTATCGCCGCACCAGTGACATTGCTTCATTTGCAGAGCGTTTGCAGGCCGAGCATGGCGTGAAACTCGAGCAGCATTTCGGTGCGGAAGACGCCCAGTCTGAAGAAGTCACCGTCGTTAAGCTCATTCACTCGTTGTTTGAAGATGCGGTGCAGATGAATGCATCGGATATCCACATCGAGCCGGACGCCGATGCACTGCGCATCCGCCAGCGTATTGATGGCGTGTTGCACGAAACCCTGCTGAAAGAGCGTGCTATCGCTTCGGCGCTGGTGCTGCGCCTGAAGCTGATGAGCGGCATGGATATTTCCGAGCGCCGCTTGCCTCAGGATGGACGCTTCAACCTGAATGTCCGTGGCAACGCCATCGATGTGCGTGTATCAACGCTGCCGGTGCAACACGGTGAATCGGTGGTGATGCGTATCCTCAACCAGTCTGCAGGCGTGTTGCGTCTGGAAGATGTGGGGATGGATGCCCAAATGCTGGCGCGTTTCCGTAACCAGCTTCGCCGCCCACACGGCATGATCCTGGTTACCGGCCCGACCGGTTCGGGTAAAACCACCACCCTTTACGGTGCGCTGAATGAACTCAACGTACCGGGGAAAAAGATCCTGACTGCGGAAGATCCGGTGGAATACCGACTGCCGCGTATCAGCCAGGTGCAAATAGCGCCCAAGATCGGCCTGACATTCTCTACCGCGCTGCGCACATTCCTGCGCCAGGATCCGGATATCATCCTGGTGGGTGAGATGCGTGACCTTGAAACGGTGGAAATCGGTCTTCGCGCGGCGCTGACCGGTCACCTGGTGCTGTCAACATTGCACACCAACAACGCTGTCGACAGTGCACTCCGTCTGCTCGACATGGAAGCGCCGGGGTATCTGGTCGCAAGCTCTGTCCGCGCAGTATTGGCGCAGCGCCTGATCCGCCGTATCTGTCCGGACTGCAAAGTGCCGCACACCACGGACGAAGTGGAAAAACTCTGGCTGGATGCCACCAGTCCGCTATTGGCAGGGCATGGTTTCTATCAGGGACGCGGTTGCCAGAGCTGTAACTTCACTGGCTACAAAGGCCGTATCGGCGTGTTTGAGTTGCTGGAGATCACGCCAGATCTGATGGATGCACTGCGCGCTAACGATACCCAGAAATTTGCAGCGCTGGCTGAAATGCAGGCGGGATACAAACCGCTGGTGCATTGTGCGATGGACTTTGCCCAACAGGGGCAGACCACGCTGGAAGAAGCGATGAAGCTCTCTGAAGCGGCGTCGATGACGCTGATAGGTGCCTGATGCCAAGGTATCGCTACACCGCCAGAAAACCGAACGGTAAACGCATCTCTGCGGTGATTGAGGCTGCCAGCGAAAGCGATGCCATTGCCAATGTATCGGCATCCGGCGCGGTTTTGTTGTCATTGGAAATCACCCAAGCCCGCGCGAAAACATCGACAGGCCCACTGTTCCAGCAGGGCGTGAAAATGGACGCGCTGGTGATTTTCTGCCGCCAAGCATACAGCCTGATAAAAGCAGGCGTGCCTTTGATGCGTGCTATCAAAGGTCTAGCACAAAGCAGCAATGACAAACCGTTAAAAGCGGCGCTCGACAGCGTGGCGGCGGAGCTTTCCAACGGCCGCCCAATGTCGTCGGCCATGCGCGATTTTCCGCAGGTGTTCAGCGATCTGTTTGTGTCGCTGGTGCAGGTGGGTGAAAACACCGGTCGCCTGGATGATGCCATGTTGCAGCTTTCTGAATATTACGAGCAGGAGATGGAAACCCGCCGCCGTATTAAATCGGCGCTGCGTTATCCCTCTTTTGTACTGGCAGTGATCGTGGCGGCAATGGCGTTTCTGAACGTCAAAGTGATCCCGCAATTTGCCGGGATGTTTGCCAAGTTTGGCTCTGATCTGCCGCTGCCGACCAAGATCCTGATGGCGACATCGAATTTCTTTGTCGATTTCTGGTGGTTGCTGGTGATTTCCAGCGTCTGCCTGCTCGCGGGCTGGCATGCCTGGAAGAACACCGACGAAGGCCGGGTGAAGTGGGACAGCTTCAAGCTCAGGATCCCGCTGATTGGCAGCCTGGTGAACCGCGCTTGATGTCGCGATTCTCCCGCACTTTCGCCCTGATGCTACGTGCCGGTGTGCCACTCAATACCGCGCTGCATATGGCGGGTGAAGCACTGGATAACCGCTTCCTGGCATTGGAAGTGGAGAAGATGAAAACCGCCATTGAGTCGGGGATGAACCTTAGCTCAGTGACGGCCGACAGCAAGCTGTTTACCCCGCTGGTACACCAGATGATTCAGGTGGGTGAAGAGACGGGGCAGATAGACAACCTGCTGCTTGAAGCGAGTGACTTTTACGATCGCGAAGTGGATTACGACCTGAAAACCTGTCGGCACGTATGGAGCCTATCCTGCTGATGATTGTGGCAGGCATGGTGCTGATCCTGGCGCTGGGTATCTTCCTGCCGATGTGGAACATGCTCGATTTGATCCGCGGCGGTTAGATGCACTGGCTTTTAAGGTTCAGGGAAAGCAGCGCTGCCCAATGGGGGCTGCTAATCCTGATTATCGGCATTTTGTTGCTTTCGGCTATTCCGGCGTTTGAGCGCATCGTGCAGTTTGCTGACAGAGTCGAGTTCCGTTATCTCGTCAATGCCTTTGCGGGGTCAGTGGATAACCTGCAATTGCGAGTGACATTAAAAAATGATGAAAAACAGGGCGGTATCGTTACTGTGGATGATGTCAGTTACAGGCTGACGCAGGAAAATAAGCAGGAAACCGGCTATCCCTTCGCGTTGGCAAACGGAGCCAGACAACTGGCCGATTTATCGGCGCAGGATTGCGGCGAGCTGTTAAAACAATTTACTGGCCAATCTTACTGGCTGGGAAGAGAACAAGAGGTTGAGGCGCTTTCGCTGCCACAACCAAAAATTCGTGCAGTGGTGGCTTTTGACCAAAGTTTGACTCCCTACTGCCGATTTGAAAGACCGGTACGCGCCGGTTTTTGGGGAGATGACTCGTCAATGGTGGCGCGTCATGTTTTTGCTTACTACCCGGCATCGGGCCGCGTAGAAGTATTGAGAGAAACTGGAGAAGTAAAATGAAACGTCAAGGCGGTTTTACGCTGATCGAGATGATCGTTGTAATTGTAATTCTGGGTATTCTGGCGGTAACAGCAGCACCTAAGTTCCTGAACTTCCAAGATGATGCACGTAAAGCATCGATCAATGGTCTTAAAGGTGCAATTGATAGTGCTGCCAGTATTGTTTACGGAAAAGCTGCGCTGCAAGGCAAAGATACAGCAGCAACTGAAACTGTAGATGCAATTAAAACTGTTTATGGTTACCCAGCAATTGCAGTAGGTGGTTTAGATCAGGCAGTAGAGGGTCTTTCTCGTGACTGGACAACAGTAACAATTGAAAATGCCCCAGCAGGCTCAGTTGCATATTCTTTCAAAGATGCGAATGAAGCGGTTCAGAAAGCTTGCTACGTAACTTACCAGCAAGCAACAAATTCAGCACCAGCATTTGCCGCGGTAACTTGCGGCTCTTAAAGGTGTAAGGGCTTTTGAGTATTAAGCCGTTAAAAGGCTTCACCCTAATCGAGCTGATCACCGTTTTGGTGATCATCGGTATTATTAGTGTGTTTGCTGTACCGCGCCTGTCGGGAGCTGAAGCTTTTTCAGTGATCGGTGCGCGGGATACGGGCTTGTCTGTTGCCAGGCAAGTCCAGCTCAGGGCAATGCAGCAGGAGAGCGCTGCTGGTTGCAATGCTTGGTGATCACTGCCTCCCGTCTAGGGGCAGTGTCGCCTCAGAAAACTGTATATTGGGAGAGGATGAGAACCGCAGCGATGTGGTTGACCTTTCCAATTCATCCGTCCGCATTTCGCCTGAGCAAACCCTGTATTTTGATTTATTGGGTCGCCCGGTTGACGCAAACAACAAGCGTCTATGCACCACAGAAGACTGCAAGTTCACCTTTAAACAAGGTGACAGCACGGCCAGCATCTGCCTGAACAGTGAAGGGTTTATTGATGCCTGCTGACGAAAACGCAAAACGCATTTCTTTCTATCAGCGCGGCTTTACGCTGGTAGAGCTGGTTATTGGTATCGTCGTATTCGGCGTTGCTTGGTGCTTATCAGCACCACCTTATTTCCTATGTTCGCCAAATCAGCCAACCCGCATTACGAAGCGCGGGCTGCGGCTCTTGGTCAAGCCGTGATGAACCAGATTCTGGCGCGGCCGTTTGATATCAAATCCGATCCCGATGGTAGCCGTTGGCGCTGCGATGAAGACGCCGAAGCTGTGCAAAAACTCGGTATTTTGTCACCCAACTCTATTCCCGCCTGCTCGTCTCCGCTTGTCGCTGATGCGAAAAGCTTTAATGCCGTTGAAGACTACATGGGCTGCTGGGGAGCGGAATCTGCATGCAATGCGGACTATCGAGGCTCGCTGGCGAAGTTGGTCGGCAATGAAAGCCATGACTACCCGAACTTTTCAGTCGACATCCATGTGACGTATGACAAGGCTACTTTTCCCGATACGACCAATAACGACAGGCTCTACAAGCGCATTGATGTCACTGTCGATACCGGAAAATTTGGTCGCTATGACTTTACGGCCTACCGGAGCAATTTCTGATGTTCGCTGCGCGTAACGGGAAATTCCAGCGGGGTTTCACCCTGGTCGAATTGATCGTGACTCTGACGATTTTATCCCTAGTGTCTATCGGCATCTTTGGCTTTATCGAAACGAGCACCAGTGGTTACGTGGAATCCAAAGACCGCGAGGCCTTGCAATCCCAGGCGCGTTTCGCGGTTGAGCGGTTGGGGCGTGAGCTTCGCCATGCTGTGCCAAACAGCGTTTCGACCTCAAATACTGGCAAATGCTTGTCCTATTTTCCGATTACTTACACCGGATTCAGTGCATCGCGTGATAAGAACAGCAATACATTAAACGTCGCGCTGGCGACGGATGATGCTGATTGGCAAAGCAAGGTGGCCGACGGTAAACACCGTATTGTGTTTATGCCGTCCAAACCCTCAGATTTAAATGCAGGTTCAGCGAATAATCTGGCGGTCACCGGGGCATCCGGCAGCGAACTTGTGACCAACAAACCGATTGGCGAATTATGGCCATCAGCCTCGCCTTCCAACCGTTTTTATCTCTACAGCGATAAGATCACTTTCTGTTTTGAAGGAAGCCTGCTGACCCGTGAAGTGGACAACACATCGGGCTCACCCGTCACTTTGGCGAAAAATTTGGATGCAGCCGCCAGTGGATTTGCCGTGGGCGATGACACGCTTTCCGGCGGTAACCTGATTAATATCGCCTATGCCTTTAAGCAATCCGGCGAAACGTCTGTTTATAACCAACAAGTGCAGGTACTCAATGCACCCTAAATCCTATTCTTCCTTGCACCGCCAGCGTGGCAGCATGCTAATCATTGCGGTGTTTGCCATTACTGCCTTGGCTGCGTTAGGCGCAGCTTGATGAAAATCAGCTGGTCGCAAAGCGACACCACCACCCGTGAAGTGTTGGGTACCCGCGCCTGGCTGGCAGCCAACAGCGGCACAGAAATGGCCATGGCGAGGCTGTTTCCTCTGGTGACAGCAGAATCACCAATACCAAGCGCCGATTGCAGTGCGACGCCAGTAATTGTTCCTTTCAATGATAAAGGGCTGAGTGGTTGCTCGGTGTCTGTTACTTGCCAGGTTGAAGGTACAGGTGAGCTGGCGCAGTACCGCGTGGAGAGTAAAGGTATGTGTGGTTCAGGCGCACACAAGGTGGTTCGTGTGCAGGAAAGTTGGGCGAGGGGGCTAGGACTATGAATGTTCGAATATTCATCGTTTTATTGATGTGTTTCTTACCGAAGTTTTCATTTGCTGAATCGCTTTTTCCGGGACCGGCACAAGCACCCGAGGGAATGTCAAATACACTTATCGATTTTGATTCAAACAAAGCAACGATTGAGGTTTCTGGGCAAAAAAACATAAAGCTTGGATTTGAGAAATTTGTATATCAAAGTGATGGTTTAGGGAGCTATTGTTCTGACAGTCAGACTCGGTTTGGGTGCATTCACGATCCGAATTTTAGAGCTAAAAATATTAACTTGGAAACATTAGTGATTGGTGATGGTCCTAATGATTTGGTGCTTGCTGATGAAACATGGAATACTAACTGTGGGTATCAGGAAGTTTGTAGAATAAAACCTTCTGATCCGAATTACTCAGAATATAATGTTGGCGCTGGAAGTACATTGTATATGGATGAGGGGGTTTATTATTTCGGAACATTATCCTTCAATTATGGTGCAGATGTAATTGTTAATGGTAAGGTTGAAATCCATGTAAACCAATTTATATCTGGTGGTTTGAACAGCCTTAATGCTCGTGGTAGAGCGAAAGATCTTATTATATACCATCACAATAAATCCATAGATATGGATGCAGATGAAGATAAGCTATCTATAAATTACAGAACGAAAGCAAAAGCGTATATTTATTCATCAGGGCTTGTTCATCTTCAGGCGGATGCGATTTTACAAGGTGCTGTTACCGCAAGGCAGCTTCATATGAATGACAATTCTAAAATCATTTTTGCGGGCAATATTACGGGTAGTGAATACCAGCTTTCAATTACTCCAGGTTCTGCTGCGGAAGTTGGCTGTGAACGAGTTCCCCTTACTTTTTCTGTACAGGATAGTTCCGGTCATACACAACCTTTTAATGGTAAACTTTTTGCAAAAGTAACATCTGGGAAAGGATGTTTTGCTTATACCAATGACCCTGCAGAAAACTGCAAACCTAATCATTCAATAGAGCTTGATGTTATAAATGGAGAGGCATCAATATGGTTAGGAGGAGGTATTGGTGATGCTTATATATCAGCAACTTTCGATGAGGAAGAGAACAAGTTCGAACAACTGAAAGCGACTGCTGGCCCCTATCACTTTGGTACGCTTGGTTTTAGTTTTAATGATGGAGAACATATAAAGCTGGTTGCCGGAAAACCAGAGAATTTGAAGCTCGAATTTTTAAAATCTATCGGCCAGGGCAACAGTCAAATGTGTAAGGCGGATAGCTTAGATGGTCAATTTAAGTTTACTGTTACGCGTGAAAATATAGAGCCCGATGTTGGTACAAAACCAGTTGTAATTAATGGTGTGGATGTTAGTACGTCGAAAGATATTGTGGTGAACTTCACTGATGGAGAGGCAAATATACCTGTTAGTTACAATGACGCAGGCTCTTTAGCTCTTACATTTACATTGCACACCGAAGAAAATTATAAAAACAATAAAAACAAGAATCATAATTTCAAAGGAAAACCCGGTGGTGATATAGACGAGACAACGTCGACAGCTTTTCTCTATTCCAGACCTTACACCCTTGCCATTTGTGGCCAGCCAACGGCCAACAATGTTGAAAGCGATCTTGCCTTCAAGAAAGCTGGCGAGCCCTTTGCCCTGAATTTGAAGCCAGTGATTTGGACAGGCGGCTCTGATTTAACAGGCTATGACCTGAAAATGGCGGTACAGTACCTTTTAGCCAGAATTTGTGTAGCCGGGAGACAACACCTAACTTCTGGCACAACCACGCACCTTTGGCGTTTGTTTCCTTGGATGAAAGGGCTGAAGTTGTGCGCCTACAGGGGGAAATTCTGCGTATTTGGACGGCGTCCTATACAAGGAAAATACACAGATTAAGCTGGGTGATACACCGGATAAGTCACGTTACAATTTCAATCAATTACGCATTGGTGAAG
Source organism: Enterovibrio sp. JCM 19048 (assembly GCA_001310415.1). Lineage (GTDB taxonomy): Bacteria > Pseudomonadota > Gammaproteobacteria > Enterobacterales > Vibrionaceae > Enterovibrio > Enterovibrio paralichthyis. The sequence continues at coordinate 49,141 of BAXE01000009.1, forward strand.
TCGGGGTGTTTGCTATCCGCTCTCGCTTGCAGGGCGCCTATCTGCATATGGTGGTTAATCCCAATGAGAAAAATGTCGGCCGTTTCTACCCTTCCCACTTCCTCGTGAAAGGCAGTATCGAGCCAGGAATTAAGCCTCAAGATGACAGCCTTGGGCGTGGTTTTACCTACCTCAACCAGCCATTTACCGGCGAGTACACTGTGCACGCAATGTCTGTCGATAATCACAAGTTAAAAAACTATCACCTGACTGATAATGTCGCGCAATTTGACGATTGGGCGGTGTACCCATCCCCGCTTTCTCGGTCAGGCTTTGCTGACTTTACCTCTCGCTGGTTACATCCAAATGCAAGGCTTGTCGGCTCTTGGGGTAAAGGTGCTGATGGTTACAGTCAGTATAAGGTGAGCGGCAATATGATGGCGGAAAAAGGCGCAGAGCCAGATGGGCCTTTTGAGAACCTCCAGTTTGCTGTTGGGGTGGCTAAGCCTGATTCAGACAGAACAGATTTTCTCTTCTGCAAAGAGGGCGCAAGTGAAAGTTGTATTGATGGGCTTCCCAATCCAAATGGCACAGGTTTAGGTGCAGAGTTTGCAGATGGCGAATTCCTGTTTGGCCGTATGCGTATGGAAGGTTTTACTGATACCAAGCCACCGTTCACTGAACAAATCATGCCAGTGGCAGTCGAAGTCTTCGACGGCGGAAAATTTGTCACCAATGCCCGGGACAATGCTTCTGTGGTTTCGACCCTGATTGGCCAGAAAGACATACTTTTCAGCAGCACTGATGATGCCAGCCTACAGGCCAAGATTTTGCTGAAAAGTGCAGGCGGGAAAACGGTTCAGACCTTGCGGGTTAAAAATGGTACTTCGGCTTTCCATGTGACTGCACCGCAACAAGGTGCAAAGCTGAACCGGGAACAATTCCGTTACTGGCAGTTGCTGGGTAAAACGGAAGACGGTGTTTTGCCCCAACCTTGGCTGCAACACAACTGGCAAGGGGGACAGTTTACTGATGATCCGAGTGCAGTGGGTACCTTCGGGGTTTACCGGGGAAGTGATCGGGTTATCTATAAAGGTGAAAAAAACATCACATTGACAGGGGAATGAAAAAAAAGACTGATCTCTTTCAGGTTTGTAGATCATCACCTTGCCGCGCCCCGTCAGCGTTGGTACATTTAGCGGAATTTGAAGAATTTTAAAGCTTGCAGGATTAACCGAAGATTATGTTTAAGAAACTTCGTGGCATGTTCTCTAACGATCTGTCTATCGATCTAGGAACCGCTAACACTCTCATCTATGTAAAAGGACAGGGAATTGTTCTTGATGAACCTTCCGTTGTCGCTATTCGTCAAGATCGTGCAGGCTCCCCAAAAAGCGTCGCGGCAGTCGGTCATGAAGCAAAACAAATGCTGGGCCGTACGCCAGGAAACATCGCAGCTATCCGTCCAATGAAAGACGGCGTTATCGCTGACTTCTATGTCACCGAGAAAATGCTGCAGCACTTTATCAAATCTGTTCACGACCACAGCTTTATGCGTCCGAGCCCACGAGTGCTGGTTGCTGTTCCATGTGGTTCTACCCAGGTTGAGCGCCGTGCAATCCGTGAATCTGCTCTGGGTGCAGGTGCGCGCGAAGTGTACCTGATTGACGAGCCAATGGCGGCGGCAATCGGTGCAGGTCTGCCAGTGTCGGAAGCAACCGGCTCTATGGTGGTCGATATCGGTGGTGGTACCACTGAAGTGGCGGTTATCTCCCTGAACGGTGTGGTTTACTCTTCTTCTGTCCGTATCGGCGGTGACCGTTTCGATGAGTCTGTCATCAACTACGTGCGTCGTAACTACGGCAGCCTGATCGGTGAAGCGACCGCTGAGCGCATCAAGCACGAAATCGGTTCTGCGTACCCAGGTGATGAAGTACGTGAAATTGAAGTTCGTGGCCGTAACCTTGCTGAAGGCGTGCCACGCAGCTTTACCCTGAACTCAAATGAAATCCTGGAAGCGCTGCAAGAGCCGCTGACTGGTATTGTTTCAGCGGTGATGGTTGCGCTTGAGCAGTGTCCACCAGAACTGGCTTCTGACATTTCAGAGCGCGGTATGGTGCTGACCGGTGGTGGTGCATTGCTTCGCGATCTGGATCGTTTGCTGACTGAAGAAACCGGTATTCCGGTCGTTGTGGCTGAAGATCCGCTGACCTGTGTTGCCCGTGGTGGTGGTAAAGCACTGGAAATGATCGACATGCACGGTGGCGATCTGTTCAGCGAAGATTGATCATTCGCGAGAATTCAAAGTTCAAACAGGTTGTAACTGAATGAAACCAATTTTTGGCCGTGGGCCATCTCTACAATTACGCCTGTTCTTTGCTCTTTTAATATCAGCCAGCCTTATGTTGCTGATAGCCGTTTGGGTGCTTTTACCCACTTCCGTTATCTGCTCAACTCTCTCGTTGCGCCGCTCCAATACGCCTCTAATGTTCCCCGTGATCTGCTGGACAACACGTTCCGCCAGTTCACTTCGCATCAAAAGCTGCTGATAGAGAACACGACACTGAAAGAAGAAGTGCTGATGCTGAAAAGCAGCCAGCTTCTGTTTGATCAGATGGAGCAGGAAAACCAGCGACTGCGTGAACTGTTGGGCTCACCGTTTGTGCGTGATGAACGCAAGATGGTGGCGGAAGTGATGGCGGTCGATTCTGATCCCTACAAGCACCAGGTGATGATCGACAAAGGGCGGACGAACGGCGTCTATGAAGCCAGCCGGTGATTAACGAACGCGGTATCGTGGGGCAGGTCTCCTATGTGGGGGCGCATAACAGCCGGGTGCTTTTGATCACCGACCAACCCATGCGATCCCAGTTCAGGTGTACGTAACGATATCCGTGTTATCGCTTCCGGACGTGGCCAGATGGACAATATCCAACTGGAAAATATTCCAAGCAGTGCGGACATTGAGCCAGGCGATATGCTGGTGACATCAGGTCTTGGCGGCGTGTTCCCGGAAGGTTATCCGGTTGCCAAAGTCACCTCTTTCTCCTTTGATAACAAGCGTCCGTTTGCGCAGGTTGATGCCAAACCGGAAGTACAGTTTGACCGCCTGCGCTACCTGCTGCTGGTGTGGCCAACAGATATAGAAAAGAAACAGGCAGCTGAAGAGGCGCTGGATGCAACCGGCGAAGAGCCTGAAGCCGGAGCACCGGAGGCCGATGTAAAGCAGCCTGCTGCTGAAACGCCTGCAGCAGAAACGAAAAAAGAGGTCACTAATGGCTAATTCAAGCATGCGTGGCCGCGCACTTATCTGGCTGTCATTTATTATTGCCTTATCCTTCAAGCTGCGCCCTGGCCGGGCGAGCTTGCACCTTTCCGCCCATCTTGGTATTGCTGGTGACTTTCTACTGGTACTGGCACTGCCGCACCGCGTGAACGTGGGTACGGCGCTGGTGGTAGGCCTGCTCTGGGATTTGATGCTGGGTTCAACACTTGGCGTGCGCGGGCTGATGATGTCTGTGCTGGTATATCTGGTCGCACTGAACTTTCAGGTACTGCGCAACATGTCCCTGTGGCAACAGGCCGCAATTCTCTCGTTGCTTACCCTTGCAGGTAAGGTGCTGGAGTTCTGGGCAGAATATCTGGTCTCGAATGTGCAGTTCGATCCCATCCAGCTTTGGGCGGGTTTGCTGAACTTCCTCTTGTGGCCTTGGCTGTTTTTACTGCTTCGACGGGTTCGCCGTCAGTTTTCGATCAAGTGATCTGGAGAAACCATGGCAGCTCTTCAACTTTATCTCGCGTCTGCCTCTCCCCGCAGGAAGGCGCTGCTGGAACAGTTATCGGTTCCATTTGAAATATTGCGTGTTGACGTTGAAGAACAGCGTCAACACCACGAAGAAGCGGCGGACTATGTCCGCCGTTTGTCGTTAGATAAAGCCAGGGCGGGCGTCGCCGTGGCAGCCTTTGACTTACCTGTCCTCGGTTCTGATACCATCGTAGTTTGTGATGGTCATGTGCTTGAAAAGCCAGTGGATCTTAATGCTTCACGCGACATGCTTGGCATGCTGTCAGGCCGACAGCATCAGGTGATGACTGCCGTCACACTGGCTGACCGGAACCATTCATTGACTACACTGGTCACAACTCATGTGTGGTTTAAACCGCTGGATATCGCAGAGATTGACGCCTACTGGCACAGTGGCGAGCCGTGCGACAAAGCGGGCAGCTACGCGATTCAGGGACTGGGCGGGCGCTTCGTGACCCGCATTGATGGCAGCTACCATGCGGTGGTGGGTTTGCCTCTCTACGAACTGACGCGCTGTTAAAAGAATTCAAAAAATTACGTGGTGATCAGCAATGAACGCAGAGTTATTGATTAACGTCACGCCGACGGAAACCCGTGTCGCCATGATTGAAGGTGGCAACCTGCAGGAAGTTCACATCGAGCGTGAAGCCAAACGAGGCATCGTTGGCAACATTTACAAGGGCAAAGTGAGCCGTGTGCTGCCGGGTATGCAGGCGGCATTTGTGGACATCGGTCTGGATAAAGCGGCGTTCCTGCACGCATCTGACATCGTACCGCACACTGAATGTGTGTCGGAAAACGAAAAACAGCAGTTCCAGGTTCGTGATATTTCTGAGCTGGTTCGCCAGGGGCAGGATATCGTGGTGCAGGTGGTGAAAGACCCACTTGGCACCAAAGGTGCACGCCTGACCACGGACATTACACTGCCGTCGCGTTATCTGGTCTTTATGCCAGGCGCTGCCCACGTAGGTGTTTCCCAACGCATTGAGAGTGAAGAAGAGCGCGAGCGCCTCAAGCGTGTAGTGTCGGAGTACTGTGACGACCTGGGCGGCTTTATTATCCGTACTGCGGCTGAAGGTGCATCAGACGCTGAAATGGCACAGGATGCTGCGTTCCTAAAACGCCTTTGGAATAAGGTACTGGAGCGTCGTGGTAAGCGCTCATCCAAGTCCATGCTTTACGGTGAGCTGGGGCTGGCGCAACGCATTCTACGTGATTTTGTCGGGACTGAGCTGGACACCATCCGTGTCGATTCTCGCGCCGCGATGGATGCCCTGCGCGAATTTACCGAAGAGTTCGTGCCTGAGTTGACTGAGAAGCTGGAACTGTACACTGGTGAGCAGCCTATTTTCGATATGTACGATACCGAAAACGAAATCCAGCGTTCACTGGATCGTAAGGTCGAGCTCAAATCCGGCGGCTATCTCATCATCGACCAGACGGAAGCGATGACAACCATCGACATCAATACCGGTGCGTTTGTTGGACGTCGTAACCTTGAAGAGACCATCTTCAACACCAATATCGAGGCGACCCGCGCTATCGCCCGTCAGCTGCGCCTGCGTAACCTGGGTGGCATTATCATTATCGACTTTATCGATATGAGTGCTGACGAACACCGCCAGCGCGTGTTGCAATCACTGGAACAGGCTCTGGCGAAAGACCGCGTGAAGACCAACATCAATGGTTTCACCCAGCTCGGTCTGGTGGAAATGACCCGCAAACGTACCCGTGAAAGCATTGAACATGTGCTGTGTGGTCAGTGTCCGACCTGTGAAGGGCGTGGTTCGGTGAAAACCATCGAGACCGTTTGCTATGAAATCCTACGCGAGATTACCCGTGTTAACCGTGCTTATGATGCGGATAAATTCGTGGTGTATGCTTCACCGTCTGTCGGTGAAGCGCTGGAAGGTGAAGAGTCCCACGCCGTTGCCGAACTGGAAGTGTTTATCGGCAAACAAGTGAAAGTGCATGTAGAGCCGCTGTACACCCAAGAGCAGTTCGATGTCGTAATGATGTAGTGAGACTGTTCTTTTCATGACCAAATTTGTACGGCGCCTTGCGGTATTGGTGAAATGGCTGGTGCTGATCCTGGTGATCAGCGCCGCTGTTATTACCGCGGCGATGCGTGTGGTGCTGCCTAATCTCGACACGGTGAAAACGCCACTCGAGCGTTGGGCCAGCGATGCCACCGGTTTCCATGTCGAATTCGAATCCTTTACAGGGCACTGGCGTTATCTGGTGCCCTCTGTGTCTTTGCACGACCTGACGCTCTCGACACAGGCTTCCAACCTCAAGGTACTTACCGCAGAAAGCATTGGAATGCAGCTCGACTTGCTGGCAAGTATCCGCCAGCTTGAGCCGACATTTTCCTATGTCACTATCGATGGACTGAATGTTGATTTAACCCAGCTGCCTGAACGCGATAATGCGCAGGAAACCAGCCTTGGCGACCAATTAGAAAACCTGTTTCTGGTTGGTCTGGGGCGTTTTGCTATTCAGGATGCCAGCGTCACAGTGATGTCTCTGGCTGGTGAGAAAAAACTGTCGATATCAGTTCGCTACGCTGGGATAACCAGTCCGGCACCCATCATGTTCAGGGCGTGGTGAGCGTTCAGGACACATCACTGAACAAAATCGGCATCCAGGGTGTATTTACAGAATCTGATGGCATTGAGTCGCTAGACGGGGAGTTTTACCTCAGCGCGGATGATGTCTCTGTCAAAGACTGGGTATCGAAATTTGTCGACCCCAATATCACCCTGGCAAAAGCCAGCATTGGCGGTGAAGTCTGGCTGACAGTGGAAAAGGGGCAGCCCAATTCCGTGCTGGTCAGTCTCAAGGACAGTGCGCTGGCTTGGTTCCCGGCTAAGCCTGTCCTGCAGGCATCATCAAGTAACACCCAGTCACTGAAAATTGAGCAGGGCGTGATCAAGCTTGCCCACTCAGCGCAGTCTGGATGGCAACTGGCAACAGAAGACATCGTAATCAAAACCGGTCAACGCCTGTGGCCATCGCCTTCTCTTCGTGCCGAATTGAATCAGCAGGGCTGGAAGCTAAACCTGTCGCAAGTTGACCTATCTCTGTTATTGCCATTGCGTGAGTTGGTCACCTTGCCCGAGGGGGTAGACGGCGCAATCCGCTCCCTGAACCCGGTTGGTCTTGCTCATGATATTCGCGTCGCTAAGCCTGTGAATGGTGAGGTGGCGTATTCGCTGGCACTCGAAAATGTCGGGTTCCAGCATTGGAGCTATTTGCCGGAAGTGCACAAACTGCAGGTCAAAGCGCTGGGCGTTGGTGCAAGCGGGAAAGCTGTCCTTTCAATGACCGACGACAGCCTGCCTTACGGCGAGTTCTTCCAGGCACCATTGCCGATCAAACAGGGCGATGTCACAGCCTACTGGGTTGTGGATGAAGACGGTTTTGTCATCTGGTCAGACAAAGTGGCCGTCAGCTCGCCGGATTTGGATGTGGTGGGTGAGTTCCGTCTCGACTGGCCCTTTGACGGGAAGAATAATGGCTGGCTGTCGTTTTATGCGGAAGCCAATGCTACAAGGCGGGTGAAACCTGGCGCTACCTGCCGACACTGGCGCTGGGTGAAGAGCTGACAGATTACCTTTCGGCTGCTATCCGTGGTGGTCAGGCGGAGAATGCCAAGCTGCTGTGGTATGGCGACTTCGATACCTTCCCGTACCTCAATCACGAAGGGGTATTCCAGGCGTATGTGCCCCTGAAAAATGGCCAGTTCAGTTTTGACACCCAATGGCCGACGCTGACTGATCTTCAGCTGGATCTGCTGTTTGAAAATGATCTCATGTACCTGGATGCATCCAGTGTCAGTTTGATGGGCGCGCGCGGCTACGATCTTAAGGGAAAAATACCGTCTCTCAGCGCTGACGAAGGCGTATTGTTGCTTGATGGCAAGATCGCCGCCAGCGGTTCGGAGTTGCGTGATTACATGCTGGCGACACCTTTGGTGGACTCTGTTGGTGCCGCTCTGACCCATGTTCAGGTCGACGGTGATGTCAGCGGGGCAATTTCGCTCAATATTCCGCTTAACGGTGATGATGTATCGGCGACTGGCAGCGCCACGCTGGGCGGTAATACGGTGGCGATCATGACACCGGAAATGACGCTTAAAAACGTGAAGGGCACCGTCGAGTTCGATAACGACATTGTCTGGAGCAAGAGGCTGAATGCCAATCTGCTCAACCAGCCGGTGAAGATTGATTTTCGCGGTGAAACTGAATCGGATAACTATCTGGTCAATATCGGCATGGCGGGCAAGTGGAAGGCAGACAGCCTGAAGTCGGCGCTCGACTTGCCGGACTTATCGCTGATTGAAGGGTATTCGAACTGGGATTTGGATGTGGGCATTGCGCTTAAAGACGTCGGTTTTACTTATGATGTGCGTCTGGATGCCGACCTCAACCCAATTGCCGTAAACCTGCCGGCACCATTGACCAAACCGGTCAGCACCAAAGCCCAAGGCCACCTGAAAGCCTCCGGTGATGCACAGCGTATTGTTGCACAGGTAGAACTGCCAAGCCTGAAGTACCAGGCAGACATTGATATCCGGGGCGAGTTGCCTGATGTCACCAAAAGCCGTCTGGTGATTGGTAACGGCGAACTGTCTTTGCAGCCGTTGGCAGGTAATGGCGTCAGCATTGATGTACCTGAGCTGGACGTAATGGCGTGGAATGCAGTGTATGAGCGTTTTATGCAGTCTGATGGCAGCAAAGGTGAGTTGCCGTTTATCCTGCATCCGCCAACACGTATCAATGTGAAAGCCCACAAACTGCTCGCGGATGACTTTGTGTTGAACAAATTCTCACTGGCGGCGCGGGAGAAAAATGACGGCTTCCATCTGCTGGTGGGCAGTGAAGAGCTTTCCGGTGATGCATGGTGGGATGCCAATAAATTACTGACCGTGTCCATCGAGCACATGTACCTCAATCTCGACACAGAAAAGGAACAGACGACTGTCGAAGAGGCTTTGATTTCCGGCCACCGCATTGCGACGAAAGCCGACCGCGCCATGATGGCGAACATCCCATCGACGGATTTGGTGATTGAGGAGCTTTGGCTGCAGGCTACCGCCTCGGCAAGCTGGAAGCCCAGTTGCTGAAATCAAAAGACAAAGTGGCACTGACCAAGTTTGCCATCGACAGTGGTGGTTTGCGCCTCAAAGCCAATGGTGACTGGTCTATTGATGCCAAAGGGCTGAACCACACTGCCATCAACTTTGATGTCACGGCGAAAAACAGCAGCGACCTGATGGGACGCTTCTCTGTAACTGGCGGTATCCAGGATGCCACGGCGCAAACCAAAGGCAATATCAGCTTCGACAGTACGCCGTGGGCAATGGATTTGGCTTCACTCGACGGTATGGTGGAAACCAAGATTGAAAATGGTTACATCAGTGGTGTTGGCGGTGCTGGGCGTTTTCTGGGGCTGTTCAGCCTTGATTCAATCTTGCGCAAGATGCAGCTCGACTTTACCGGCGTATTTGAGGACGGTCTTGCTTTTGATGAGATCAGCGGCAGTGCTTCAATCACTAACGGGGTAGTTGTCACGGATAATATCCAGATGAACGCGCTGGCAGGTGATATGTTTATAAAAGGCATCGCAAATCTTGTGAAAAATCAGGTCAATGTTGATGTACGTTTCGTACCGGACCTGACTTCCGGCATTCCGGTTTTCACCGCATTTGCGGTCACGCCCCAAACGGCGCTCTACGTGCTGGCGGTCACCACTGTGCTGTCGCCGGTCGTTGATGCATTCACCCAGGTTCGTTATCAGGTAACCGGGACCATTGATGATCCCGTTGTCAGGGAAGTCTCGCGCAGTACGGGCGAAGTGACGTTACCGGAGCAGGCGACCCAACGCCTGCGCGAGCAGCAAAGGAGTAAATCAGAATGACCAAGTTTGGTGTTGTACAAATGAATTCAGGGATGAATCCAGATGACAACCTGGAGATGCTTGAGGGGCAACTCAAGCATCTGCGTGAACAAGGTGCAAGGCTGGTCTTAACCCCTGAAAATTCTCTGGTGTTTGGTAGTAAGGAAGACTACGAAAAACACGCAGAGGTAATGGGGCACGGGCCGCTGCAGAAGAAGCTGTCCCAACTCGCTTTCGAGTTGGGGATTTGGCTGGTAGTGGGTTCATTTCCTATCCGCAACAATGATGGCACCCTGAGCACAACCTGCCTGGTCTATGACGCGGCGGGTAACCTGCGCGCGTCTTATGAAAAGCTGCACATGTTTGACGTGGATATCGCCGACAATCACCGCAGCTACCGCGAGTCTGACACCTTCCGTGCTGGCGATAATCTGGTATTGGTGGATACGCCTTTTGGCACTATTGGGCTGTCAGTTTGTTATGACATCCGTTTTCCGCAGCTTTATGCCGCGCTTCGCCAGCGTGGGGCGGACATCATTGTTATCCCCGCTGCCTTCACTAAAGTCACCGGTGTGGCGCACTGGGAAATCCTGTTGCGTGCCCGTGCGATTGAAACTCAGTGCTGGGTGCTTGCTGCCGCGCAGTGTGGCAGTCATCAGGCGGCCGTGAAACCTATGGTCATTCCATGATTGTCGACCCTTGGGGACAAATCTCTGGCGAGCTTGCAGATGAGATAGGCTCTGTGTGTGTTGATGTCGATTTAGCCTCTAACAAAGCAATTCGCAGTAAAATGCCCGTCCTGCAACACGCCCGGTTGCAATGCGCGATGAAATAGCGCAACCTCAAATCCATATCGTTCCCGCAATGCAGTTGATTGCGGGACATCCCTTTTTCAGCGCTAAAGAGCAGTGAATTCATGAGTCTGGAACACGTCGAAGAAACGATGCTGCACCTGTCCGGTGTCAGTAAAGATCAACTCAGCCACACGCTGGAGCATTTGGCTGCCCGCAATATCGATTACGGCGATGTCTATTTTCAGTCTTGCTGGCATGAATCTCTGGTGTTGGAAGACAGCATTATCAAAGACGGTTCATTCAACATCGACCGCGGTGTGGGCGTGCGCGCTATCAGCGGCGAGAAGACCGGTTTTGCCTATTCCGACCAAATCAATGCCGATGCCCTGATGCAAAGCGCAACGGCTGCGCGCGGCATTGCCGACAAAGGTGGCAAGCTGAAAGTGTCAGCCTTTGCAACCCGCCAGTATCCAATGATTTATCAGGCTGTTGACCCGCTGCAAAGCATGACCAAGCAGGAAAAATCGCCCTGCTGAAAGAGGTCGATGCCTATGTGCGTGCCAAAGAGCCGTTGGTGCAGGAAGTCTCTGTCAGCATTGTCGGTGTTTACGAGCAGGTGCTGATTGCAGCAACTGATGGCACCTATGCAGCAGATGTGCGACCACTGGTGCGTTTTTCTGTCAGCGTGCTGGTAGAGAAAGATGGCCGTCGTGAACGTGGTGCTGCCGGTGGCGGTGGCCGTTTCGGTTACCAGTACTTTGCGTCGGAAGAGAACGGTAAGAGCGTGGCAATGAACTACGCCGATGAAGCGGTTCGTCAGGCGCTGGTGAATCTGCATGCCAAGCAGCACCTGCGGGTACCATGCCAGTGGTTCTTGGTGCAGGCTGGCCGGGTGTATTGTTGCATGAGGCGGTAGGTCACGGTCTGGAAGGTGACTTTAACCGTAAAGAGTCGTCTGTCTTTACCGGTCAGATTGGTGAGCAGGTGACCTCACCGCTGTGTACTATCGTCGATGACGGTACGCTGCAAGACCGCCGCGGTTCGCTCAATATCGATGATGAGGGTGTGCCGGGTCAGTACAACGTGCTGATTGAAAACGGCATCCTCAAAGGCTACATGCAAGATAAACACAACGCTAAACTGATGGGCGTTGCGCCAACAGGTAACGGCCGCCGTGAATCCTATGCACACCTGCCTATGCCACGCATGACCAATACTTACATGCTGCTGGCGAAAGCACGCCGGAAGAGATCATCAGCAGCGTGGAATATGGCCTGTACGCGCCAAACTTCGGTGGCGGTCAGGTGGATATCACCTCGGGCAAGTTTGTGTTCTCAACCAGCGAAGCCTACCTGATTGAAAACGGTAAAGTGACCACGCCGGTGAAAGGCGCAACCCTGATCGGCAGCGGCATCGAAGCCATGCAGCAGGTGTCTATGGTGGGTAACGATCTTAAACTGGATCGCGGTGTAGGCGTGTGTGGTAAAGCAGGCCAGAGTGTTGCTGTGGGTGTCGGTCAGCCAACCTTGAAGCTGGATGCAATGACAGTGGGCGGCACGGAATAAATCTGTAGCCAGCAGATACCAGATAACAAAAAGCCGGGTTTCCCCGGCTTTTTTACGCTTCAGATTCGGCTTTCAGCGCTTTCAGATACTGGAAGATCTCGCGGTAAGCCTTAGGTGGCTTGTTGCCTTCCTGCTCTTTCTTCGCCTGGCGAGCCAGCTGGCGCAGCTTCTGGCGATCCGCCTTCGGATGCAGTGCCATCACGTCGTTGATCGCTTTGTCGCCTTCAGCAACCACGCGGTCACGCATTTTTTCCAGCTTGTGCAGTTCGATAGACTGCTGGCTGTGTTTGTTATTCAGCAGATCCAGCGCAGCCTGAATTGGCTCAGGATCGACAGCACGCATCAACTTACCAATGCGTTGCAGTTGGCGGCGACGGGCTTCTTTTTCAAAACGCTGCGCATCAGCAATCGCTTCACGCAAGTCTTCGTCCAGCGGAAATTTCGCCAGAACAGCGGGTTTCAGGGCAACAAGCTCTTCGCCCAGCTTCTGCAGCGCTTCCATGTCGCGTTTCATCTCGGACTTACTGACCAGATGATCTCTTCTTCCTCTTCCCAAGGCTCTCGTTTGTTCTTGCGGGCCATAATGCTTCCCGAGGTTGTTTAACGGTTTCGATAACCGCGTATCTTATCAAGAATGTCGAATTTTGCTGGTGTTTTTTAAGCATAGACCTCCACTCGAATGGTATGCTTAGCGACAACACTCATTGATTGAAGATCTTATGGACGTGAAACAACAGGTTGCTCAGCAACGCGCTGAGCTGGAAGCGGCAGTAAGCCGTGCGCTGGAACTGGCCGGTAAAAAGGCAGATGCCGCAGAAGTGGCAATCACCAAAACGACCGGGATCAGTGTTTCTACCCGCATGTGTGAAGTCGAGAACGTAGAGTTCAACAGCGACGGCGCACTGGGGATCACTGTCTACCGTGGTCAGCGTAAAGGCAGTGCGTCAACCTCAGATCTTTCTGAAAAAGCGATTGCCCAGACCGTAGAAGCCGCGCTGGATATCGCCAACTACACCTCGGAAGATCCGTTTTCCGGACCAGCACCAGCTGAGCTGATGGCCTATGAATACCCGGACTTGGATCTGTTCTACCCGGATGAGCCAGAGCCGGATCACGCCGCCGAAAAAGCGATTGCTGCAGAACGCGCTGCCCTGGAACACGATAAGCGCATTAAATTCAGTGACGGTGCCAGCTACGACAGCCACTACGGTGTGCGCGTCTATGGTAACAGCACGGCATGCTCGGCAGTTATGCTTCCAGCCGACACAGCATCAGTTGTAGCGTGATTACCGAAGACAGCAAAGGCATGGAGCGCGATTACAGCTACACAGTGGCGCGTGACAAAAACGAACTGTGGACGCCAGAGCGTGTCGGTATTGAAGCGGCGGAAAAAACCATCGCCCGCATGGAACCCCGCCGTCTGGCAACCGGTCAGATGCCGGTAATGTTTGCCGCGGATGTGGCAACCGGTCTGTTGGGACACCTGGTAATGGCGATCAGTGGCTCAAACCTGTACCGCAAGTCTTCATTCCTGCTGGATAAGCTGGGTCACCAGATCCTGCCAGAGTGGTTCGAGATCAGCGAGCGCCCGCATATCCTGAAAGGAATGGCGAGTGCACCGTTTGACAGTGAAGGTCTGATCACCCGCGATCTTGAAATCATCAAAGACGGTACCCTGCAAACCTATCTGGCAACCAGCTACGCCGCGCGTAAGCTAGGCATGCAGCCAACCGGTCACGCAGGTGGTATCCACAACTGGTTTATCAAAAACACCGGCCAGTCTTTCGAACAGATGCTAAAAGAGCTGGGTACCGGTCTGCTGGTAACCGAGTTAATGGGACAGGGCGTGAATGTGGTGACGGGCGACTACTCCCGTGGCGCAGCGGGTTTTTACGTTGAAAACGGTGAAATCAAATACCCGGTGAGTGAAATCACCATCGCCGGTAACCTGGCCGATATGTATAAGCAGATCGTGGCCGTTGGTGCCGATACGGAATTCCGTAGTCAGATCCAGACGGGATCGATATTACTGGAATCCCTAAAAGTCGGCGGCCAATAAATCGCATAGCGATTGGTTTCTCTGGTTAGAAAATCGAAAAAGGCTTTCATCTGAAAGCCTTTTTTCGTTATACGAGGAAGAGGGTGGCGAGGCCAAGAAAGACTGAGAGGCCGACCATATCGGTGATGGTGGTGAGAGCCATGCCGCCAGCAAGGGCAGGGTCGACTTTCATCTTCTTCAGCAAGATAGGGACAGTCACACCAGCAACACCGGCAACCACCAGGTTAGTCAACATGGCGGCAGCGATAATCCCGCCCAGCATCAGGTTGCCTTTCCACAGCACAACCACGCCGCCGATAATACAGGCCCAGAGCACGCCGTTCAGTAGTCCAACCAAGGCTTCTTTGTTCAGCAGCCAGCGGGTGTTGGACTCACCGATATGGCCCACGGCTAGGCCTCGGATCACCAGTGCGACAGTCTGGTTACCGGCGACACCGCCCATTGATGGCACAATGGTCATCAATACCGCGATGGCCGCCATTTGATCCAGGGTGTGTTCAAACAGGTTCGAAACGGACGCAGCAGCCAGCGCGGCCAATACGTTGGCACCGAGCCAGATACTGCGGCTTTTGGCTGATTTCAGTACCGGTGCGAAGGTGTCCTCTTCATCATCCAGACCGGCCATACTCATCATGGAGTGCTCGGCATCCTCACGGATGATATCAACCACGTCATCGATGGTGATACGGCCGACCAACTGGTATTCCTCATCGACAACGGGCGCTGAAACCCAGTTGCGGCGCTCAAACAGGCTTGCGACTTCGCTGTCTTCCATCTCGACCGGGATTGCGTCGTCAACGTCTTCCATTACTTCCAGCACTTCGGTGTCCGGCTGGGAGGTTAACAGCACAGTAATAGGCAGCTCACCGATGAGGCGGCTGTTTTCATCGACGACGTAAAGGGCGTCAGTGGCTTCCGGCAGTTCGCCGCGCATGCGCAGATAACGCAGTACCACATCAACGGTCACATCGGAGCGGATGGTCACCACGTCGATGTTCATCATACCGCCGGCAGTATCTTCCGGATAAGCCAGTGCCTGTTCAACACGGGCGCGATCCTGGGCATCCATCTGTGCCAGTACGTCTTGTGAAACGTTGTCTGGCAGGCTTCGCAGCAGGTAGGCGACATCATCGGTATCCATGCCTTCCGTTGCAGCGGCAAGCTGCTCCGGCTGCATACGCACCATGATGCCGTCTTTCACATCTTCGGAAAGCTCTTCGAGGATCTCGCCCTGTTCTTCAGGATCGGTTAATTGCCAAAGTACCAGACGGCTTTTCGGCGGGGAGGCTTCGAGCAGGTGTGCAATGTCTTCAGGCTCCATGTCCTCAAGAAGACGACGCACATGCACAAACATGCCGTTTTCAAGCGCACGGCTGACCTCTTGCAACGTCTGATGCGTTTGGCTGGATTGTTCTACTTCGTAATTCTCTGCCATGGATATTTCCGAACAACAGCGGGCTTTGTAATGACATGAATATTAACGTAAACGACCCGTAGTGTCTTTGGGCATTTGGTGGCTGGTGGGGCGAGAGATGGATTTGATGTGGGTGAGTTTTGAGACTGGCACCAAACAACCTGATTCAGGCGTGTTTCAGGTTGTTTGGTGAAGCGGTCAGTTGTCTTCGTCAAAGCCCGCTTCGATCAATGCCGTGATGGCATCGAAGGCTTCTTCAGCCTGCGTACCTTCGGCAGACACAGTGATCTTTTCGCCCTGGCTGGAGTCGAGCAGCAGGATCCCCATGACGCTGTCGGCGGTCACGGATTGTTCGTCTTTGCTCAGCATTACAGTGGCATCAAAACTCTGTGCCAGCTCGACCAGTTTAACGGCGGCGCGGGCATGAAGGCCGAGGCGATTGCGGATCAGCACCTCTTTACTGAGAGACGTCATACTTTTCCTTCAAGGGTGCGGTGGCGAATTTGAACCTGATGTCCGGTCGCAGCAAAGTAGTCACCAAGAACCTGCGCAATATAAACCGAGCGGTGCTGGCCACCGGTACAGCCAATGGCGACGGTGAGATAACTGCGGTTGTTTTTCTCCAGCGATGGCAACCAGGATTCCAGAAAGCTTTTTATCTGGCTATCAGCATGGCGACATCCTGCTCAGCGGCGAGGAACATTTTTACTGGCTCATCGAGCCCGGTAAGAGGGCGAAGTGCGGGTTCAGTGTGGATTTGGCAGAAAGCGAACATCGAATACGTAGTCGGCATCGGACGGTAAACCGTGTTTGAAGCCGAAGGATTCAAAGACCATCACCAGATCCCGGTTGGTACGTCCCAACACCAGAGAGCGAACTGCTTCGCTGAGATCGTGTACTGAATGTTTCGAGGTATTGATGACTTTGTCTGCGCGTTCTTTGAGTGGCGTAAGCATCTGCTTTTCGCGCTCAATGGCTTGTTCCAGCGTCAGGTTGTCACGGCTTAAAGGATGCAGGCGGCGGGTTTCACTGAAGCGTTTGACCAGCTCACTGTCGTCGGCATCGAGAAAGAAAATATCGATATCAAGATCATCAGGCAGTTTCGCCAGGGTATGGGTGATCTCGTCCGGATCGGCGGGCATGTTGCGGATATCAATACTGACGGCGATATTCGCTTCGTCACCATTTTGACTTGCCACAAATTGCGGCAGTAATGTCACGGGAAGGTTATCAACGCAGTAATACCCTAAATCTTCCAGTACGCGTAAGGCGACGGATTTGCCTGAACCTGAGCGACCACTGACGATTTTCAACTGCATAATGGAAAGTCCTGTCTGATTAGCTGGTGATGATGTCGAACAGTTCTTGATCGGAAGCGGCGTGGCGTAGCTGGCGGCAGATTTGTTTGTCTCCAAGCTTTTGCGCGATCATAGACAGGGTTTTGAGGTGTTCTTTACATTGATCGTCCGGCACCAAAAGGGCAAAGAGCAAATCGACGGGCTGGTTATCAATGGCATCAAACTCAATCGGCTCTGCGCATTGGATAAAACCCCCACTGCCTGATCGCTGTTAAAGATCCTTCCATGGGGAATGGCAATGCCGCTACCAATACCGGTACTGCCCATTTTCTCGCGCGAGAGCATGCACTCGAACAATTTTTGTGGGTTCTGATCCAGTTGCTCTGCAGCCAGTTCGCTGATCAGTTCCAGTGCACGTTTCTTACTAGAACAAAGGACTGCACTTTTGGTGCAGTCCAGTTTGAGTACGTCTTTAAGTTCCATGATTAATGGCTGTTCATCTTTTCTTTGTGTTTGGTTAACTGTTTTATCAGCTTGTCGGTCAGCGCGTCGATCGCCGCATACATGTTTTCAGAATCCGCTTTGGCATGGATCTCGCCATTGTTGACATGCAGGGTCGCTTCGGCAATCTGCTGCAGTTTTTCGACGTTAAGCACTACATGAACGTTATTGATGTGTTCAAAAAATCGTTCAAGCTTATCAAACTTGGTTGTCACGTAATCTCTGAGGCGTCAGTGATTTCGATGTGGTGACCGGATAGATTGATTTGCATAAACATCTTCCTTCTGGTTGAGACGCCTAGATAAGGCGTTTGCGCTGATTAGACGGTGCAATACCCAGTGACTCACGATATTTGGCTATCGTTCGTCTAGCGACCTGGATCCCTTGCTCCGCCAGCAGTGTGGCAATCTTGCTGTCGCTGAGTGGCTTGGCCGGATTTTCGGCGGCGACCAGTTTTTTGACCAGCGCGCGGATTGCCGTAGAGCTGCATTCACCGCCATTGTCGGTACTGACATGGCTGGAGAAAAAGTATTTCAGTTCAAAGATGCCGCGAGGCGTGTGCATGTATTTTTGGGTGGTAACACGGGAGATGGTGGATTCATGCATGTCCACCGCCAGTGCGATGTCATTAAGAACCATCGGTTTCATGCTTCTTCGCCGTATTCAAAGAAATCCTGCTGGTGCTCAACGATACAACGCGCCACTTTTAGCAGGGTTTCATTGCGACTTTCCAGGCTTTTAATCAGCCACTTGGCATCTTGCAGGTGACTGCGGATAAACTGGCTGTCTGCGGCACTGCAACCGTTTTTGGTCAGCGCGGCATACTGTTGGTTCACTTTGAGGCGCGGCACGGCATCCGGGTTGATCTGCACGACCCACTTACCGCGGTCTTTAAACACAGAGACGTCCGGAATAACGTATTCCGCTTCGTTGGTAACAATCAGGTTGCCTGGACGCGGCTCAAGGCTGTGGATGAGACGCATCACTTCTTTAAGATCAGGCTCGCGGAGCTTGGTCTCTTTCATCAACTGGCGGTAGTCACGGTTTGCCAGCAAGTCCATGTGGCCGCGCAGCACCATACGTGCCTCTTCCAACCACGGGGTATCCGGCGCAAATGCGGCAAGCTGAATAAGTAAGCATTCCTGCAATGAGCGGGATGCGACGCCGAGTGGGTCAAATTGCTGTACGCGTTTGAGCACTGCTTCCACTTCGTCAAGTTCCACCTCACCTTCTTCAGCGCCAAGGCTTTCGAGGATATCTTCGGCAGTAACCGTGAGGTAGCCCTTGTCGTCAACCGCATCAATGATGGCGGTGGCGATGGCCAAATCGACTTCAGTGAAAGGGGTAAGCTGGAGTTGCCAGTTGAGGTAATCGTGCAGGGTTTCGGTAGTTTCACCTTGATAGACAGGAATGTCATCGCCCACTGATATACCGGTGCTGCCGGTGTTGGCGCTGTATACGTCATCCCAAGTAGTGTCTACCGGCAGGTCTTCAGGCATCTCCTGCTGACCAAGCGCATCAGACGCATCCAAATCATCATGGTTGTCGGCGCTGGCGCTGATGTTTTCGTCACCCTCGTAATCTTGCGACTGGTCTCTGTCAGGTATGTCGTCATTGGACTCATCCTGCTCGAGCAATGGGTTTGCTTCGAGTGCTTCTTGGATCTCCTGCTGCAAATCAAGCGTCGACAACTGAAGCAGGCGGATTGCCTGTTGCAGTTGGGGCGTCATTGCAAGTTGCTGACCAAGCTTTAGCTGAAGCGAGGGTTTCATAGTAATACAGGCACCTTTCCTTTTATCTTTTTATCAGTGCATAGAGAGCGGTTCGCCAACCTTACTCTTTAACTATAGCCTGAACTGGTCGCCGAGATAGACTCGTTTTACATGCTCATCGTTCAGCACTTCATCAGGTGTGCCATGGGCAATCAAGTGTCCTTGGCTCACAATATAGGCGTGCTCACAAACACTGAGTGTCTCACGAACGTTGTGGTCGGTGATCAAAACGCCCAATCCGCGATCACGCAGGTGTTCGATGATTTTTTTGATGTCGATAACCGAAATCGGGTCAACACCGGCGAAAGGTTCATCCAGCAGGATAAATTTTGGGTTGGCTGCCAGAGCGCGGGCAATTTCCACGCGACGGCGTTCGCCACCTGACAATGCCATGCCCATGCTGTTTCGGATGTGCTGGATGTTGAATTCGTCCAGCAGGTCTTCGGCTTTGTCCTGACGCTCGGCCTTGGTCAGGTCGGAGCGGGTTTGTAATACTGCCATCAGATTGTCGTAAACGCTGAGCTTACGGAAGATAGACGCTTCCTGAGGCAGATACCCAATCCCCATGCGGGAACGGTTGTGCATTGGCTGGATACTGATGTCAGTATCGTCAATCTTGATGGTGCCAGTGTCACGCGCCACCAACCCGACAATCATGTAAAACGAGGTGGTTTTCCCCGCACCGTTAGGGCCAAGCAGGCCAACGATTTCGCCGGATTTCACTTCCAGGCTGACGTCGGTTACGACCTTACGGCCGTTGTAACTTTTCGCCAGATTTTGAGCGGTCAGAGTAGCCATGCGTTATCAGTTCTTATCTTGTTTGTCTTGTTTGGTCTGCGGTTGCAGGATAGTGGTAACGCGTGAGTTGTTATCACTTTCAGCCACCAACAACTGTTTGTTGATGTTGTAGGTGATTTTCTGTCCCTCAATCACGTTCCCGCCTTCCTGGGTCAGCACGGCGTTGTTGGTCATGGTCAGAAAACCGATGCCGGTCTCGTAACGCAGGTCGTTGGCTTTGCCGTCGATTTTCTTGCCGTCATCCATGGTTTGCTGGAAGGTGGCGGGTTTGCCATAGGCATCAATGACTTCAACACCTTCAGTACCGGTTGGGCGGGTTACCACCACTTTGTCTGCATTCAGGCGGATTGAGCCTGACGCAGGTATACGTTGCCGGTAAAGACGACGGTGTTGGTTTTCATGTCGAGGTTCTGAGAGTCAGAGTCGATGTAGATAGCTGCTCCGAGTCGGTCGAGAGGGCCATTGCGCTACCTGACATCACCATCAGCAGCACAGCAAAGAATTTATTTCGATTTCGGTTCATACCTGCTCTTCACTTGATCAATCAGTTCCATCTGATGAGTGCCAAAGTTCCCTTTTGATTTTTCGCCGCGTGTCTGGAGGGAGACACCGGTAATATCTGTTTCTGTGTCGGACCAGAAATCCCGCGTCACGAGATCCAGTGTAAGCTGTTCTGTCGTGACGACTTTTATCTGGGCATCTGGCAACAGGTTAAAGATCCTGACCTTGCCTGTCATCACTAATGTGCGGTTACCTTCCAGTACGGCGAAATTGGAACTGACACGCCACTCTTCTTCCTTGCCGTCACTGTAGGTCCAGAGCACCGGTTCATTAAAGTGGGTTTCGTCGATTTTCTGGAAATGTTCAATGTGTTCCGATTCCAGGCGGTAGCTGCGGATCCCCTTTGCGTTGTAGCTGGTGGATTCCACATTTTCCGCGGTGAACAGTGGCTTCTCTGCATCCGGTGCAACTTGTTCATCTTCCTGCCAGTAGTGGCGCTCAACCAGGTAATAACCGGTGAAACCACACGCGACCAGCAGGAGAAGAATACCAAGCCGTTGCAACATCATATACTGAGCCTTTGTGCGCATCGAGTTCACCGCGCGCTTCGAGAATAAGGTCACACACTTCACGCACTGCGCCATAACCGCCTGGCGTACGGGTCACCAAATCGGCGCGTTTTGCCAATAGCGGGTGTCCGTCGTTGACGCATACGGACAGCCCCACTTGGGACATGACCGCCCAATCAATCAAAT
The DNA here is from genome assembly GCA_001310415.1 of Enterovibrio sp. JCM 19048. Taxonomy (GTDB): domain Bacteria; phylum Pseudomonadota; class Gammaproteobacteria; order Enterobacterales; family Vibrionaceae; genus Enterovibrio; species Enterovibrio paralichthyis. The sequence continues at coordinate 70,283 of BAXE01000009.1, forward strand.
CATCGCCGATATACGCAGTCTGCGACGCCGGAATAGTGAGACGTTGGCACAAATCGTCATAGGCAGCGGCTTTGTCGTCCTGCCCCTGATAGATGTGCTGGATGCCAAGCGCAGACATGCGGCGTTCCACAATCGCGGATTTACGGCCAGTAATAATGGCAATGTCTACACCAGCATTCATCAGAGATTTCACGCCATAGCCATCACGGGTGTGAAAGGCTTTTAGCTCTTCCCCGTCATTGCCCATGTAGATGCGCCCGTCAGAAAACACACCATCAACATCGCAAATCAAGAGTTTGATATTGGCCGCGCGTTTAACCAGTTCGGTGGCTACCGGACCATAGAGGGTTTCTGTCATCGCTGTCATTACATTACCCCGGCTTTCAGCAGATCGTGCATGTTCAATGCACCAATCAGGGTTTGATTTTCGGTGACCAACAGACCGTTAATTTTCTTTTCTTCCATCATTTTCAGCCCTTCTGCAGCCAGCAGGTCGGCGTCGACAGTGCTTGGTTTTTTGCCCATAACATCACCAATCTCGGTGGTGTGCAGGTCAAGGCGCTGGTCGAGCAGGCGGCGTAAGTCGCCGTCGGTGAAAATGCCCAGCAAGGTGTCATCGGCATCAACAACGGCGGTCATGCCTAACCCTTTGGCAGAGATCTCCAACAGGGCATCACGCACTGTGCTGGAAGGGAAAACTTTTGGCAGTGCTTCGCCGGTATGCATCACATCTGAAATACGCAGCAAGAGCTTGCGGCCCAATGCGCCACCTGGATGGGAGAGGGCGAAATCATCCGCGGTAAAGCCTTTGGCCTGCATCAGCGCGACTGCCAGCGCATCGCCCATCACCAGAGTAGCGGTGGTGCTGGAAGTTGGAGCCAGGCCAATCGGACAGGCTTCTTTCGGTACTTTGATGCACAGGTGGATTTGTGCCAGACGCGCCATAGTAGATGATGGGTTGCCTGTCATCGCAATCAGGGCGATACCGCGGCGTTTCACTACCGGCAGTAAGGTCAGGATTTCTGACGCTTCACCGGAGTTGGAAATGGCGAGGACGACATCTCCTTTTTCAATCATGCCCAGATCGCCGTGGCTCGCTTCGCCGGGATGGACGAAGAATGCAGGTGTGCCGGTACTCGCCAGGGTGGCTGCAATTTTGTTTCCGATATGGCCGGATTTGCCCATCCCCATGACCACGACTTTACCCTGTGCATTAACAATCAACTCACAGGCCTGGGTGAAGTCATCATTGATGTACTGGGCCAGTTGCGCAATAGCGTCCAGTTCAGTGTTGAGGGTTGTCAGACCCGCCTGGCGAAAATCAAAGTCAGTCATAAATGTCCCGATTAAGCGGCAAGGTGAGTGAACAGGTAGCCTTGGTAGCCAGCAAAGCAGACAAGCAGTGCAATACCTTCCCAGCGGTTAATGGTGCGCGATTTACCCACTGCAAACAAAAACAACAGCACTGACAAGGCAAGCATGACGAAGAAGTCACGTTCCATTGCCAGCGTTGATACTCGATGGTGCCAGAATACCCGGGATGCCCATCACTGCCAGGATGTTGAAAATGTTGGAGCCGATAATGTTACCGACGGCAAGGTCATCTTCACCTTTTAGTACACCGGCAACAGATGCAGCAAGCTCTGGCAGACTGGTGCCGACGGCAACGATAGTCAAACCGATCACCAGATCGCTCATGCCAAAGGCTTTGGCGATAATTACCGCTGAATCAACCACCATATCAGCACTGAAAATCAGCAGCACGAGACCCACCACGACCCAGATAGCAGCAGAGGTGTTGCTGACATCTTTAGGGATTTCTGACTCTTGATCCTGAAGAATTGGGTCTTGACCGCCGCTTTCACGGCCAAATTTCATCATGGTCAGCAAGAAGCCAGCAAACAGCACCAACAGCAATATGCCTTCACCGAAGCCAAGGTGATTGTTCCACAAAATAATACCGGCAACGACAGTCACACCCAGCATCAGTGGTAATTCACGGCGTAGGATGCCGGAGCTGATGGCAAGGGGCTTAATCAGTGCAGTCACGCCCAGAATCAGAGCGATATTGGCAATGTTTGAACCGAGAACGTTACCGACCGCAGTGTCGGTTTTTCCGCTCAATGCGGCTGTCGCGGAGACCACCATCTCAGGTGCAGAGCTGCCCATCGCAAGGATAGTCATACCAATCACCAATGGGGAGATACCGACGTTCCGGGCTATTGCGGCGGCTCCGTAGACCAGCTTGTCAGCACTCCAGACCAACAAACACAGGCCAACGACGAGAATAGCGGTCGCTTCAAACATTTATATTCCTTAAAAAGAGAGGGCGAAGGATACAAAAGGGCAATTTTGACCGCTAATTGAGTAAATGTGAAGAAAAAGGGCGGATGAGTTTCTTCGCCTAATGCAACAAAAGTGCTATCGCTCGCGTTGCACGGTATGGCCTTCGCGCTTGTAAGGTCACATAACGGTGAAAAAAAGACAGAAAACGGGCGTTTCAGGTCACTTTTTCCTAGCCTTTTGGAAGTAACCCCGCTTTCCGCGCCTGCATGCAATAAAAGGCAGATACTGTCTGAAAATTGATGGTTTTCTGATGGGAAATTTGCAAATGAATGGCGTACAATTACTTGTTTTGTCTGTCTCGCGTCACTAAGATCGGGCACACAAACGGATCAGGATGAGCAACGGTGAAAGGCCCGCATGAGCACAGACAATTTGGTTGAAATCAACAACCTGACTTTTTCCCGTGGCGACAGGGTAATTTTTGATGATGTCAGCTTGACCGTACCTGTCGGCAAGGTGACTGCCATTATGGGCCCTTCCGGGATTGGTAAAACCACACTGTTAAAACTGATTGGTGGCCAGTTGCCGCCAGACAGCGGCACCATCATGTTTGGTGGACAGAATATTCCCGCTTTATCCCGCAGTAAGCTATACGAAGCGCGTAAACGCATGAGCATGCTGTTTCAATCCGGCGCGTTGTTCACAGACATGACGGTATTTGAAAACGTCGCTATCCACTTCGAGAGCATACTGAGCTTTCAGAAGCACTTATCAAAACAATTGTATTGCTGAAGCTTGAAGCCGTTGGGCTTCGTGGCGCGGCAGATTTGATGCCTAGCAGTCTTTCTGGCGGCATGGCACGTCGCGCTGCTTTGGCTCGTGCGATTGCCCTTGACCCAGAACTTATCATGTACGATGAGCCATTTGTTGGCCAGGACCCTATTACTATGGGGGTGTTGGTGTCACTGATCCGCAACCTCAATCAGGCGTTGGGTCTGACCTCCATTGTTGTCTCCCATGATGTCCCTGAAGTAATGAGCATCGCTGATCAGGTCTATCTGTTGGCGAACGGAAAAATCATTGCATCGGGTTCGCCGCAATCTTTGCGTGACAATCCCGATCCGCGCGTCAGTCAATTCCTTAAAGGGCATGCGGATGGACCTGTGCCGTTTCGTTATCCGGCCAATGACATTAAACAGGAGCTGTTTTCGTGATCGTCAATATGGTTCAAAAAGTCGGTGCCCGCGCCATGTCGGTATCCCAGACGATGGGACGCGCGACGTTTGTGCTGTTGGGGGCGCTGATGGGCAAACCCCAGCCAGCGAAAATGTTCCCGCTGTTAATGACACAGATTTATTCGGTGGGTGTGCGCTCACTGGCAATCATCGTGGTTTCCGGCTTGTTTATCGGCATGGTACTGAGCCTACAGGGCTATCTGGTGTTGGCAGACTTTGGCGCAGAAAGCTCGCTGGGACAAATGGTGGCGCTGTCGCTGTTGCGTGAACTGGGACCTGTGGTTACGGCGCTCTTGTTTGCCGGGCGCGCTGGCTCTGCATTGACAGCAGAAATTGGCCTGATGAAAACCACTGAACAGTTGTCGAGTCTTGAGATGATGGCCATTGACCCGCTGCGCCGTGTGATTGCACCAAGATTCTGGGCCGGTGTGATATCCATGCCTTTGCTGGCGATGATTTTCATGATGGTCGGTATCTATGGCGGCCAGCTTGTCGGTGTTGACTGGAAAGGCATCGATTACGGCAGCTACTGGGCGGTGATGCAATCGTCTGTCGAGCTGTGGTACGACATTGGTCAGTCTTTCGTTAAATGTCTGGTGTTTGCCATTACGGTGACCTGGATTGCGTTATTCAACGGTTATGATGCCATTCCGACGTCAGAAGGGATCAGCCGCGCCACAACACGTACTGTTGTGCATTCATCTTTAGCAGTGCTTGGGCTGGATTTTGTCCTGACCGCGCTGATGTTTGGGAGCTAAGTTCGATGCAACAAAACCGTAAAACAGAATTCTGGGTAGGCACGTTTGTTCTAGCGGGGATCGCCGCGGTACTGCTGCTGATATTCCAGGTGGCTGACGTGAAAAGTTTTTCTCAGTCAGACAGCTACTCACTGCGCGCACAGTTCGACAACATCGGTGGCTTGAAAGTGCGCTCACCCGTCAAAGTGGGCGGCGTGGTCGTAGGCAGGGTTAGTGACATTACCCTCTCGGCACCTGAATATGTTCCGACGGTCATTCTGGAAATTGACAGTCAGTTCGGGCATTTCCCGGAAACCAGCTCGGCCGCTATCTTAACTTCTGGCCTTTTAGGCGAGCAGTACATCGGTATCCGTCCGGGCTTTATGGATGAAGGTATTGAAGAGCTGCAAGACGGCGATTTGTTGGAAGACACACGCTCCGCGATGGTATTGGAAGACTTGATTGGTCAGTTCCTTTACAGCGTGGGCGATTCGAAGGAGTAATAAATGATGAAAAAGTGGATGCTTTCCCTTATTGCAGTGGTGGGACTGGTATTTTCATCACTGGCACCGGCAGCGGCAATTGATACCAAAGACCCGTATGCCTGATCACCGGCGTGGCAGAAAACGCATTCAGCCGTCTGAAAGCTGATAAAGAGACCTACATTGCCAACCCTGAGTTGCTGCGCGTGGTTGTGAAAGAAGAACTGATGCCATATATCAACGTACGATACGCGGCGATGAAAGTACTCGGGCCAATGGCGCGCAAAGCAACCCCTGAAGAGCGCGACCTGTTCACTGATGCGTTTTATGATTATCTGGTGGCCTCTTATGCGCAAATCCTGACGCAATATACTGACCAGGAAATCGAGATTGAACCTCTGAAGTCGCTGGACGATGAGCGCAAGGTGGTGTCTGTGCGCGTCGATATCCTTGACACTGCACGTCCGCCAATCCGCCTGGATTTTGCCCTGCGTAAAAATGGTAAAACCGAGGAATGGCAAGGCTTTGACGTACAGGTTGAAGGCGTGAGCATGCTGGACACAAAAACCAGTGAGTGGAGCGGTCAACTGCGTAAAAACGGTATTGAGGCAGTCGCAGCGGAACTGATTGAACGCGCCAAGACTCCAATCACCCGTGAAGAGACAAAATCGTGAGTGAGCCTTTATCACTTCAAAAACACACAAATGGCATTACTGCTTGTCAGGCGAGCTTGATCGTGACACAGTGCCCCCATTTTGGCGCCGGCGTGTCGAGTGGCTCCCAAAAGAGCCGCAAGTTTTACTGGATCTTTCCCAGGTAAAACGGGTGGACTCGGCAGGCATGGCAATGTTGCTGCACCTTCAGCAACAGCTCACTGTGAACCAGCAAACGCTCGTACTGAGCCAGATACCCGCGCAACTGCGCGTGCTGTTACAACTGAGCAATATCGAAGAACTATTTACTGATGATAAGTCATCGGTTGACGGGGAATGATTGTGGAACCAACAGAAATCAAAGCCATTCTTGAACAAGCACTCACACTGGATGAACTGCATGTAAAAGGTGATGGCAGCCACTTTGAAGTGATTGCAGTCGGCGCACTGTTCGATGGAATGACTCGCGTTAAAAAACAGCAGACAATTTATGGGCCATTGATGGAGCACATCAGAACGAACGCCATCCATGCGCTTAGCATCAAAGCGTTGACCCCGGAAGAGTGGGCACGCGACAAAAAGCTGATGCAACCGCTTTAACGCTCACGAGGAACAGCATGCAAAAATTCCGTGTCCACGGTGGTGGCCCACTGCGTGGTGAAGTCACAATTTCAGGGGCAAAAAATGCCGCCCTGCCAATCCTGTTTGCTGCTTTACTGGCCGAAGAGCCGGTAGAGGTCGCCAACGTTCCAAAACTGCGCGATATCGACACCACAATGGAGTTGTTGTCACGTTTGGGTGCCAAGGTAACACGCAATGGTTCCGTTCATGTGGATGCCAGCGATATCACTGAATATTGTGCGCCGTACGATTTAGTAAAAACCATGCGTGCATCAATCTGGCTTTGGGCCCGCTGGTTGCGCGTTTCGGTCAGGGTCAGGTTTCCCTGCCAGGTGGTTGTGCGATTGGTGCCCGTCCAGTTGACTTGCACATTCACGGTTTGGAGCAACTTGGCGCGACAATCACGCTGGACGAAGGTTACGTAAAAGCACACGTTGATGGCCGCCTGAAAGGCGCACACATTGTGATGGACAAAGTGAGCGTGGGCGCGACCGTGACCATTATGTCTGCGGCAACGCTGGCAGAAGGCACCACAGTGATCGAAAACGCTGCGCGTGAGCCTGAGATTGTCGATTGTGCAAAATTCCTCAATGCGTTAGGTGCGAAAATCACCGGCGCAGGCACAGACGCTATCACCATTGAAGGTGTTGAGCGCCTTGGCGGTGGTTACCACGAAGTGGTTGCAGACCGCATTGAAACCGGCACTTTCCTGGTAGCAGCAGCAGTGTCTGGCGGTAAGATTGTTTGCCGCAACACCTCGCCAAAATTGTTGGAAGCGGTACTGGCGAAGCTGGAAGATGCTGGCGCATTGGTAGAAACCGGTGAAGACTGGATCTCTCTGGACATGACAGATCGCGAACTGAAAGCGGTGAATATCCGCACTGCTCCGCACCCGGGTTTCCCGACTGACATGCAGGCACAGTTCACTCTGCTGAACCTGATTGCAAAAGGCACTGGTATAATCACCGAAACCATCTTCGAAAACCGCTTTATGCATGTGCCTGAGCTTCAGCGCATGGGTGCACATGCAGAAATCGAAGGTAACACCGTTGTGTGTGGTGATTGCGAAGGCCTGAGCGGTGCTCAGGTTATGGCGACCGATCTTCGTGCCTCTGCGAGTCTTGTGATTGCAGGTGCAATCGCAAAAGGCGAAACCATTGTTGATCGTATTTATCACATCGACCGTGGTTACGAGCACATTGAAGACAAGTTGCAAAAGCTGGGTGTGAACATCGAGCGTTTCAGCGAGTAAGCATCGAATATGCATAAAAAGGTCACCTTCGGGTGACCTTTTTGTTTGCGTTAGATTGTGTTTAGGATGCCTGTTAGCTTGGGTCTTCGCCGATAGTGACGCTCACATCCAGCGGCTCACCATTGCGGATCACTCGGAAGGGCAATTTGGTTCCCGGACGCGTGTCAGCGACAAGATCCAACGCGTTACGGAAACTGCTGATAGGTTGGTTGTTGATACCGACAATCAAGTCATTCACTTTCAGGCCAGATTGCGCCGCGGGCCCATTCGGATCCATCCCGGCGATCAGCACGCCGCGCAGTTGCTCTGCATCCAGAAGGCGCGCCATCACCGGGTTAACTTCGCGTCCTTCTACACCAATGTAACCGCGAATCACCCGGCCATCAGCGATCAGCTTTTGCATGATCTTTACGGTCAGGGAGTAGGGGATTGCAAAGGAGATGCCATAGGTTTCTATATCCGTCGCCTGTTGGAAAGATGCGGTGTTGATCCCCACCAATTCACCACGCTATTTACCAGCGCACCACCGGAATTCCCTTTGTTAATCGCCGCATCTGTCTGGAGAAAATCCTGCTGGCGGTTAAAGCTCATGCCTGGACGTCCAGTGGCTGAGATGATACCAAAAGTGGTGGTTTGCCCAAGGTTGTAGGGGTTCCCGATTGCCAGAACCACATCACCGACGGCAGGATCATAACTGTCGTTGAAAGGGATCACGGGCAAGCTGTCGAGCTCGATTTTCAGTACCGCCAGATCGGTGCGCTGATCCTTACCAATGAGCTGGGCAGTGTCTATCCGGCCATCCTGCAGCGCCACAATGATCTGATCGGCTCGTGCAACCACATGATAGTTGGTAACGATGTAGCCTTTGTCGCTCATGATCACGCCGGATCCCAACCCTTCGGCATTTAGCTGCAGGCGGTTTTCGCTGCTGTAGCGGCGGGTGTAAATATTGACGACAGCTGGCGAAGCCCGACGGACGGCATAGTTGTAAGAGAGCAGTTCGTTGCCCGTTTCAAACTGGGCGAGGGTTACTTCTGGGATAAGTTGGCTGTTGCGGAGTGAAGGGATGGCAACCAAAAGCACAGCGGCAACAGCAATGCCATAGACCACTGAACGTGCCAAAATTGCGAGCATGAGACTCCCTTACTAATCGCCGTTTTCCGAAGCGATGAGGATAGCATTGAAAAGGGGTCATGAGTAGGTAACAACGCGCAATTAAAAAAGAGCCTGACAATGTCAGGCTCCTGATTTCAAAACTCTTGTTAGCACTCTGGCTCAGCGAATCACCAAGTACATGGTAGAATCGCCGCGAACGATGTTTAGCGCCAGCACGGCTGGTTTGCTTTCGAGCTGTTTGCGAAGGTCTCCAAGGTTTTTCACCTTGTTGCGATTCATGCCAACAATGACATCACCTTGTTTCAGTCCGTAACGGGCTGCGACTGAGTCTTTCTCAACACTCGTCACGCGCACGCCAGACACTTTACCTTCTGCATAGTTTTCGAGTTCGGCACCTTTCAGTGCTTCATGAAGGGTTTCCGCATTGGCTTTTGCCATGGTGGCTTCTTTCAGTTTTGCCGTGACAGTTTTGTCTTTGCCATCGCGGATAATGCCAAGCTTAACTTCTTTGCCTGCACCGAGTGTGGCAATTTTTGCGCGAAGTTCGCCGAAGCTGCGGATTTCTTTGCCATTAACTGAAACGATGATGTCTCCGGCTTCGATTCCGGCATTTGCTGCTGCTGAGTCCGGTACCACCTGGCTGACGAATGCACCGTGATTGGTTTCATAGCCGAATGCTTCTGCCAGCTCCGAGGTCAGCTCGCCGCCCTGTACGCCCAGAACGCCACGTTTGACTTCGCCAAATTCGAGGATCTGCTCAACCAGGTTTTTTGCCATGTTGACCGGAATAGCGAAACCGATCCCCACATTACCGCCGTTTGGACCCAGGATAGCGGTGTTGATCCCGATCAGCTCACCGTTCAGGTTCACCAATGCGCCGCCAGAGTTACCACTGTTGATCGCGGCGTCGGTTTGAATAAAATTTTCAAAGTTCTCGACATTCAGGCCGCTGCGGCCCAACGCAGAAATAATGCCAGAAGTGACTGTCTGGCCGAGGCCGAATGGGTTGCCGATAGCGATAGCGAAATCGCCGACGCGCAAGCTGTCAGAGTCTGCCAGTTTGATTTCAGTGAGATCGCCCACTTTCTCCAGTTTCAGCAGTGCCACATCAGACATGCCGTCACTGCCAATGAGTTCAGCATCGTATTCGCGGCCGTCATGCAGTTGAACGCGGATTTTGTTTGCGCCATCAATCACGTGATGGTTAGTGATCACATACCTTTATCGGCATCAATGATGACGCCTGAGCCTAAGCCTCGGAATGGACGCTCCTGGACTTGCTCGGACGGGAAATCCGGGCCAAAGAAAAAGCGGAAAGATTCAGGAATGCGTTGCTTGGAGACATGGCTGCCTTCAACGGCAATACTGACAACAGCGGGACTGACGGTTTCCAGCATGGGTGCCAGACTTGGCAGGCTTTCACCGGAAACAGCCACTGGCAGTGCAGCGCTGGCTGGTAAAGCAGTAATAGAAGTACTAACGGCGAGTGCGATCGCACTCAGAGTAAGCAAAGACCTTTTTTCATAAACACACTCCCCACAATTGGTACGTTTTAAGAGTGGGGGTGTGTTAGAAAAGTTCAATGCCCATATGGCTAAGAATTGCGACGGAGTTAACTTGCTTTACTGGTTTCCGTCTTATCCTTAAGAAGACCGGAGGCACCGTCAGAGTAATCACGCGGTGGTGTCTGGTCGTCCTCTGTCTCTTCGGTGACTTCAGACAGCTTACTGATACGCTTGGCAAACGGATTATCCTGCTCTGGCAGGTTTGGCATCAGTTCTGCCGAAGTATTCGCCATGTGTTGATACAACTTACTGTAGTCTCGGGAAATGTTATCGAGCAGTTCGGCACTTTGTGCGAAATGGTCGACCAACTCCTGGCGGTACTGCTCAAGTTCGTAGCGCGATTTTTCGAGCTCTTTTTTGAGGTCTTTTTGTTGTGTGTTGTCGCGCATTGTCAAACGGGCGATAACGAAACCGATAACAACCCCGATGACCACAAATACTAATGTGTTGATCCAAGCCATAAGTGCTCCTTAACTTATTCCAACGGGTTGGATGTATTGCAATTTTTACCCATAACGGAGACGGAAAAAATAGAAAACTGCAAACCCCTTAATGCATGTGAACACTATACATGCCAACTCTGACGCGTGGTACTATTGATTTTGAGAACGATGATGTCACAGGGAAAGTTAGGTGTAAGGATGACGCCACTACAGCAATACCAAAAAGATCTTCAGCGCCCCGATTTCTATGAAGACCCTTCGCAGAAACATGCTGTTGAGTGTCTGGAAGATCTCTATCACCGCTTGGTTGCCCGAGCGAACACACCGGCTGAAAAGCCAGGCTTCCTTAAGTCGTTACTGGGAAAAAAAGAAAGAAAAGCGTCCACCGGAAAAAGGACTTTATTTCTGGGGAGGTGTCGGCCGGGGGAAAACCTATCTCGTCGACACGTTTTTCGAGAGCCTGCCTTTTGATAAAAAGCTGCGCATGCACTTTCACCGTTTTATGCACCGTGTCCATCAGGAGTTACGTTTACTTGATGGCGAGCAGGATCCGTTGCAGAAAATCGCGGACAAGCTGGCCAGCGAGACCTACATCCTGTGTTTCGACGAGTTTTTTGTCTCCGACATTACTGATGCCATGATACTTGGCACGCTGATGGAAGCCCTGTTTGACCGGGGGATTTGCTTGGTGGCGACATCCAACATTATGCCGGATGAGCTTTACTGGAATGGGTTGCAACGAGCGCGATTTTTGCCTGCGATTGCGCTTATCAACCAGCATTGTGATGTGGTCAATGTTGATGCCGGTACCGACTACCGCCTGCGCACGCTTGAGCAGGCAGAAATCTACCATTACCCCCTCGATGCGGTGGCCGATACCAACCTTAAAGCGTATTTCTATCAGCTCGCCACTGAGCCCTGTTTTGAGGGCCATGATATAGAAGTGAACAACCGCAAACTGACGACAGTGCGTGAGGCGGAAGGCGTCGTACACTTTGATTTTGCCACCTTGTGTGACAGTCCGCGAAGTCAGTCTGATTACATCGAATTGGCGCGGCTTTATCACACGGTATTGCTGGCGGGGGTGCCACAAATGGGGTTGGCTAAGGATGACGCTGCAAGGCGGTTTCTTGCGATGGTGGATGAATTTTACGAAAGACACGTAAAACTCATCATTTCCGCCGAAGTTCCCTTGCCATCACTGTATACGGACGGCAGGCTGAATTTCGAATTCAAACGCTGTTTATCCCGCTTAAAGGAGATGCAAAGCCATGATTATCTGGCGTTAGAGCATCTTCCATAAACGGTCTGCACTAACTGATAGTATTGATATTGATCGACCGGAGAAAAAGTCAGGAATTTTTTCGAAAAAAGGTGATTTTTTCTCCACCCTTCCTTATAATCCTGCGACCCACCGTTACTGTTGAAAGGCTTTGGCCGAGGGTACACCACTCGAAGGGGTGTTGCATGGGCTCTTAACAGTGGGAGCGAGAGCTCCTTAAGTGAAATCTAAATTTATCGGGTAATTATTAGCATGAAAACATTCGTTGCTAAACCAGAAACTGTAAAACGCGACTGGTACATTGTTGACGCAGAAGGTAAAACTCTGGGTCGTATCGCAACTGAAATCGCATCTCGTCTACGTGGTAAGCACAAGCCGGAGTACACTCCACACGTTGACACTGGTGACTACATCGTAGTTATCAACGCGGAAAAAGTTAAAGTAACTGGCGCGAAAACTACTGACAAGATGTACTACCACCACACTGGTTTCATGGGTGGCATCAAGTCAATCAGCTTCGACAAACTGATCGCTAAGAAACCAGAAATGGTTATCGAGCTTGCTGTTAAAGGTATGCTGCCACGCGGTCCTCTAGGTCGTGCAATGTTCCGTAAACTGAAAGTTTACGCGGGCGCAGAGCACAAGCACGCGGCACAACAACCGCAAGTACTGGACATCTAAGGGGACTTCAAAATGGCAGAACAATACTACGGCACAGGTCGTCGCAAAAGCTCCGCAGCTCGTGTATTCATCAAGCCGGGCAGCGGCAACATCGTAATCAACAAGCGTTCACTGGAAACCTACTTCGGTCGTCCAACCGCTCGCATGGTTGTTATGCAACCACTTGACTGGTAGAAATGACTGAGAAGCTGGACCTGTACATCACTGTTACTGGTGGTGGTATCTCTGGTCAAGCTGGTGCTATCCGTCACGGTATCACCCGTGCGCTGATGGAATACGATGAGACTCTGCGTCCTGCACTGCGCGCAGCTGGCTTCGTTACTCGTGACGCACGTCGCGTTGAACGTAAGAAAGTTGGTCTGCGTAAAGCACGTCGTCGTCCACAATTCTCTAAGCGTTAATTCGCTTCCGGGACTCCCGGGAATTTTGGTCCAAAAGCCCAGCCTTATGCTGGGCTTTTTCTTACCTGAAATTCGCACCAAGTCAGCAAAATCCGCCTGTTCTGTGCGCTCCTCCCTATTTTGAACTTTTCTTAAAATTTTCTTTTTTGACCGTTAGATAAAAAAACGGTGTATACCTCACATTTGTTACAAAAAAGTAGCTTTATCTTGTCAAAAAGTGGGGTTTTCCTTATCATTTAGGCGACGTATTAGTAGGTTATTGTTAGATAATCTGCACAGTTCTACGTGAGAAAAATTCTTATTTTGAGTTAGCCGTACGCTCCAGGGACGCATAAGGAAAGTTATAAAAATCCATGCGGGAGCACATGGGAGAATGTTGGATGAGCAATGCGCCAGTGAATTCCGGCCGACGTCGTTTCCTGACTCTGTCAACCGCTGTGGTTGGTGGTGTAGGGGCTGCAGCAGTCGCTGTACCTTTTATCAAGTCATGGAACCCAAGCGCCAAAGCAAAAGCTGCCGGTGCCCCGGTCGAAGTCGATGTCAGCAAGATTGAGGAAGGCCAGTTAATCAGGGTAGTTTGGCAGGGTAAGCCTGTATGGGTTGTACGCCGCAGCAATCAAACGCTAGAAGCGCTCAATGACATCGGTGAGCAACTTCGTGACCCTGAGTCTTTAGAACCTCAGCAACCTGAATACATTACAAATACGTACCGTTCTATTAAGCCGGAACTTTTTGTCGCTGTGGGGATTTGTACCCACCTTGGCTGTTCACCTACCTATTTGCCAGACAGTTTTGGTGAGCAAGTCGAAGGCGTAACATCCGGTTTCTTCTGTCCATGTCACGGTTCTAAGTTCGACATGGCAGGACGTGTATTTAAAGGGGTTCCAGCGCCACTGAACCTCGTGATTCCACCTTACACGTACTTGAATGACAACCGCATTTTGGTGGGTGCAGACGAGGGAGCCGCGTGATGGAAAACTTGCTTAACTGGTTCGAAAAACGTCTGCCTGTGATGAATGCCTACAAGAAGCATTTGTCTGAATACCCGATGCCGAAAAACTTTAACTTCTGGTATTTGTTCGGTTCGTTGGCGATGTTGGTGCTAGTCAATCAGTTGCTAACCGGTATCTGGCTGACTATGAGCTACAACCCTTCTGCTGAAGGCGCGTTTGCTTCTGTCGAATTTATCATGCGCGATGTGGAGTATGGTTGGTTACTGCGTTATATGCACTCCACCGGCGCATCGGCATTTTTTGTCGTGGTTTATCTGCACATGTTCCGCGGGTTGATCTACGGCTCATACCAAAAACCACGCGAACTTCTGTGGATTTTCGGCATGCTGATCTTCTTGGTGCTGATGGCTGAAGCTTCATGGGCTATCTGCTGCCATGGGGCCAAATGTCTTACTGGGGTGCTCAGGTAATCATCTCCCTGTTTGGTGCCATCCCGGTTATCGGTGATGACCTGACACTTTGGATTCGCGGTGACTTCGTACTGTCTGGTGCGACACTGAACCGCTTCTTTGCGCTTCACGTTGTTGCGTTGCCAATCGTATTGCTGCTGCTGGTTGTGCTTCACATTCTCGCGCTGCATGAAGTGGGTTCGAACAACCCTGACGGTATCGAAACCAAGTTGCCGAAAGGTACTAAGGGCGAGAACTACAAAACGCAGTTTCCGTTCCATGAGTACTACACCAAGAAATACGACATCATCGATTCTGTTCCTTTCCATCCGTATGGCACGGTGAAGGATCTCGTGGGTGTTGGTCTGTTTGGTATCTTGTTTGCCTATGTGATCTTCTTCAACCCAGAGATGGGCGGCTACTTCCTTGAGCCACCTAACTTTGAAGCGGCTAACCCGCTGAAGACTCCTGAGCACATTGCGCCAGTGTGGTACTTCACACCGTTCTACGCCATTTTGCGTGCAGTACCGGACAAGCTTGCTGGTGTTGTGCTGATGGGGCTGTCCATTGTAGTGCTCTTCCTTCTGCCATGGCTGGATCGCTGTAAAGTGCGTTCATACCGCTATCGCAGCAAAATCCATCTGGCGAATATTGCTATGTTCACCGTCTCGTTTATCGCGCTGGGTGTTTTGGGGGCTCTGCCTGCCACTCCTACCTACACGCTGATGGCACAGATCTTTAGCTTTGGTTATTTCATGTTCTTCGTGCTGCTGTTCTTCTACAGCAAAAATGAAGCAACGAAGCCACTACCGGAGAGGGTGAATTTCAAATGAAAAAATGGATTGTAATGTTGTTCGCATTCCTGCCTTCTCTTGCGATGCTGCCGGTGGGAATGTGCATTTGGATGCGGCAAATAATGATTTGAATGACAAAGCATCATTGCAGCGTGGTGCCAAACTGTTCATGAACTACTGTCTGGGTTGCCATGCTACCCAGTACCAACGTTATGAACGTATTGCAGACGATCTGGATATCCCGAAAGAGCTGATGATGGAAAATCTGGTGTTTGATAAGAACGCCAAGATTGGTGATTTGATCACCAATGCCATCACTGTTGATGATGCGGCAACCTTCTTTGGTGCTCCTGCACCGGATCTGACGCTGGTTGCGCGTGTGCGGGGTACGGATTGGATTTATACCTACCTGCGTTCATTCTATGCCGACCCAAGCCGTCCATTTGGTGTTAACAACGTTGTTTTCCCGAGTGTTGGTATGCCACATGTGTTGGAAGAGTTGCAGGGCACTCCGGTTAAAGAGTTCAAGACTGTCATGGTTGATGGCGAGCAAGTTCAGGAGCTGATTGGCCTTAAGTCGTTGGGCAACGGTGAATTAAGCCCTGAAGAGTATAACGACGCTGTTCGCGATCTGGTGAACTTCCTGGATTATTCTGCCGAGCCAATGAAACTTGAGCGTCAGCAAATGGGATATTGGGTAATTGGCTTTATTATCATTTTCCTTATCCTTGCCATTTTTGCTCAAGAAAGAGTATTGGCGTGATGTTCACTGATCGGTTAATCTAGTGAGTTGCTGATCCACAATGGGGGCAGGTGCTCCCATTGTTTTTTCTATTGATGAAACATTCTGGAGGGGTTAATGGCTGTTGCTGCCAATAAACGCTCGGTGATGACGTTGTATTCAGACGCATCAGACATGTATAGCCATCAGGTTCGCATCGTTCTGGCAGAGAAAGGTGTGACCTATGAGATTGAGCTTGTTGATCCAACTAACCTGCCAGAGGATTTACTTGATCTGAATCCGTACAACTCGGTACCTACTCTGGTTGACCGTGAACTGGCGTTGTATAACGCGAATATCATCATGGAATACCTGGATGAGCGCTTCCCGCACCCACCTCTGATGCCGGTTTACCCGGTAGCACGTGGTAACAGCCGTCTGATGATGTACCGCATTGAGCGTAACTGGTACACCCTGGCTGAGAAAATCGAGAAAGGCAATGCAGAAGAGGCGGACAAAGCGCGTCGTCAACTGCGTGAAGAGCTGCTGGCTCTGGCACCAGTATTTGCTGAGTACCCGTTTTTCATGAGCGAAGAGTTCAGCTTGGTTGATTGCTACCTGGCTCCGCTACTGTGGCGTTTGCTATTATGGGTATTGAGCTGAGTGGCCAGGTGCGAAAGAAGTGAAAACTTACATGGCTCGCGTTTTCGAGCGTGATTCATTCCTCGCGTCGCTGACCGAAGCTGAGCGCGAGATGCGTCTGGCGCAGTAATGAGCGAGATGAATCTCAAGCCAAGACGCCCGTACCTGTTGCGGGCGTTTTACGATTGGCTACTGGACAATGACCTGACACCACATTTGGTGGTTGATGCGACCATGCCATACGTGAACGTGCCATTTGAGTATGTTCAGGATGGACAAATTGTTCTGAACATTGCGCCACGTGCCGTTGGGAACCTGGAGCTTGGCAACAATGAAGTCAGCTTCAATGCCCGCTTTGGCGGTCGCCCAATGCTGGTAACCGTTCCGCTGTATGCGGTCATGGCTATTTACGCCCGTGAAAACGGTGCGGGTACCATGTTTGACCCAGAGCCAGCGTATGATGAAGAACTTGAGCGTATCGAGTCTGAACCGGAAATTGACGCACCAGACACGCCAAGTGCCAGTGTTGAATCGCCTGATGATTCAGGGGATGAAGAGCCAAAACCTAAAGGCCGCCCGACACTGACCGTCGTAAAATAAAAAAAGCAGCCAAAGGCTGCTTTTTTGTCTCGATGGTTTTACGGCTACTGATTTTGCTGAGCGTCAGCTGGTGGGTTTTCCACATACTGAAACCCTTTAATCACTTGCTTCACGCCACTGAGATTGCGGGTGATTTCTGTCGCTTCTTCAGCCTGCTCCCGGGTAACATAGCCAAGCAAAAACACCTCACTGTCTTCGGTAATCACTTTGATGTTGACGTCGCTGAGCTTTTTGCTGCCGATCAGGCTGATTTCACTTTGGTGGTGAGCCAGGTATCTTTGCTGACATCGCCCAGTGACAGCGGAGGCTTGATGCGGATTTGGTCGTACACCGTGGCAATACCGTCCAGCTCACGTACTTGTGTCACTAGTTGCTTTTTCAGTGACTCATTAGCAGCCTGACCGATCAAAAGCAGCTTTCCGTCGTAAGAGACGGCGTTGATACGTACGTCACCTTTAAACGGGGCTTTATTGACGATACCCGCCACTTCCATGGCTATCCTGGTATCCTGCCACTCTGCTTTTGCAGTGCGCGTATCCTGCTCATAAATGGTTGAGCAGGCACTTAATCCCAAAATGGCAGCAAGCAGCAGCGCCTTTTTCATTATCACTCTCCGTGTGTAGGGAAAAGATACTGGTCAATCAAATCACAAAGGGTGTGAAGGGTAATCAGGTGTACTTCCTGCACACGTGCGGTGCGCTGGGAAGGAATTCGGATTTCAACATCCTGCTCCCCTAAAAGCCTGCCATCTCACCGCCATCTTTGCCAGTCAGGGCAATGATAGTCATATCACGGGTAACCGCAGCTTCCATCGCTTTGATGATATCTTTACTGTTGCCGCTGGTAGAAAGCGCCAGCAACACATCACCGCCTTGCCCAAATGCACGCACCTGCTTGGAGAAGATTTCATCGTGGTGATAGTCATTGGCGACTGCGGTCAGTGTGACTGTGTCCGCTGTCAGCGCAAGAGCCGGTAAGCTAGGGCGTTCGGTTTCAAAGCGGTTGAGCAGACAAGATGCAAAATGTTGTGCGTTTGCCGCAGAGCCACCGTTACCACAACAGAGGATTTTGTTGCCGTTCAGTAAGCATTGCACCAGTAACATCGATGCTTTGGAAATTTGCTCTGGCAACGCTTCCGCGGCTGCAATTTGAGTCTGGATGCTTTCTGTAAAGCTCTCTTTGATGCTCTCTAGCATTGATTAACCTTCAATTTCGATATTCTTCACCCAGTTTACCGAGTTTGCGTCGCCTTCAAAAGTGACGGCATCAAATCGAAATTCGGTATGGGTCGCGGAAAGCCCTTTCTGACTAAGCCATAAATAGGATGCTTTTAACAGCTTTTGTCTTTTCGAGGCGGAGATGGTGACTGCTGCGCCGCCAAAGTGGGTTTGTTTGCGAAACTTCACCTCAACGAAGACAATACAGCTTTTATCTTGCATGACCAGATCGAGTTCGCCCGCTTTAAAGCGGCGTTCTTATCGATAGGTGTGAGACCTTGCCGCTCTAAATAGCGGCAAGCCTGCTGTTCGTAGTAATCGCCGGTTTGTTTCTTATTTAACAGAAACAATCCCCTGATCCCCGAATTTTGCCCATGAAACGGCACGGTTAACGGTGCAGTAATCACCAAGGGATAGCTCACCGGAAAGGCCTTCGAAACGATAGCTTGGCAGCGCCTGCATTTGTGGCAGCGCTTCGATAAGCGCGTAAGCATCCATCCCCAATGCATAAAGGCGGGTCATGCCATTATCAAGCTCAGGCCACAACTGGTTGAAGCGAGCCGCTGCAGGGTTACTGGCATCGACCAGCAATGGTACATCGCTGAACTCAATACCGCGAAGTTCCCCAATTTCGCCGACGCGTTAACACGGTTGTTAGAGCGCGAGCTGGCATAGAGTTTTGGTGGTGTGACATCCGGGTTGATAGCGACTTCAATAAATGGTTTTAGCAGTGTCAGCTCACCTGCATTGGCAACCAGATAAACGGCGTCAACATCACGGCGGCTGCGTTGCTCCGCTTCCATGTCCAGGCCCAGTAACTGCTTCATTTGCTGAATGCGCGCTTGACTTTCTGTCAGGCCGAAAACACGCTGCACGGTCTTTTGCATTTCAGCGCGGTTTTTGAAGTACTCTACTTCAGCCTTTTCACCTGTCTCTTTTTCCCACTGCTTGTCAAACGCTTCACTTACGCGACGGCCAAAGCCACTGTCTGGGGCAATAACCAGCGGATAACGGTGATTGTTTTGTGCGATGTGGATAGCTGCCTGTTCGGCTTCTTGCTCCGGTGACAGAGTGAAGAAACAGGTATTGGCCTCGCCGCCTTCGTCATCGGGAATGTTAAGCGCTAAAGTAGGAATACTGTTCTGGCTAAGGGAGAGAAACTCATCCACTTTGTCTTTTTGCAAGGGGCCAATCACGAATTCGATATTGTCAGCACGCATGGTGTTGACGATATCAGCCATCGGCATGGCATTGGTGTCGTAAAACTTCACCGCGGGCGCATCAGTGCCGGAGTTATCATCCAACAGTGCCTGAACCAACCCATTGCGAATTGCTTCACCCTGGGCTGCAAATTTGTCACTCAGAGGCAGCAGTACAGCGATACGTTCAGGGCGCAGGATTTCCATAGACTGCAGCGCGTTTAGATCTTGCGGCAGATAACGGTTGGCCGGGTGCGCAGGGTTCGCTGCTAACCATTCGGAGAGGGCTTCCTGTTGCTGGGCAGGGTGTCCGGAATAACGGCGCAGCAAATTTAACAGCTCTACCCAGCCGGTCAGTGTGGTATTACCGCTTGCTGACAGCGTGTTGAGTCCGGAAGCCGGCATCGCAACCAACATCGACCAGATGTGGTTCCAGGCTTGCTGTTTCTCATAAGTGTCCGTCAGGTACGGCACGCCCTCGGAATAGGAAAGTACCGCAGCAGGCATATTCCCCAACGCTTCATACAGCTCACCTTTAAGCTGGTAGTAACGCTGGTACTGCTTGGCTGGTAATCCCCAGGATGGCTGGAAGTTCAAGCTTCAACGGCTGAGGACAGGTCGCCTTTTT
Source organism: Enterovibrio sp. JCM 19048 (assembly GCA_001310415.1). Lineage (GTDB taxonomy): Bacteria > Pseudomonadota > Gammaproteobacteria > Enterobacterales > Vibrionaceae > Enterovibrio > Enterovibrio paralichthyis. Next base: position 90,240 of record BAXE01000009.1, read on the forward strand.
GTTGTAAAAGCGTCGCACGGTTCAACTGCCATTCGGAAAGTTGTAGCGGGGTGAGTGGCATCTTCGCCAGGCGGTTGATAATCACGTCAGCCTGCGAGTATTGCTTTTCCGCAATCAACGCTTTGAGCGCAAGCAAATACCAATCGGCTTTCTCTTCACCCTGACTGGTTTCCGCTTTCAGCAAGTAAAAGGTAGATGACTCCAGCGCCGGGGCGGTGATGTCATATTGAGGACCTTGCTCAACAGGCGGAGTGGTCTGACACGCCGAAAGCGCCAAAGCCAGCGCGATTGGCGAGAAAAGTCGTGATACACTTTTGCACTTATGGGTTATTTTACGCATGAACATCTTCTGTCCGTAACTTGTTGCCCTCTATATTAATCGCCGAAGGGTTGTGAAACAAATGACTGATGAAACTTCAACCATGGTTGACGTCTCAACTTTATATATCGTGCCGACACCGATCGGAAACCTGGGTGATATCACTCAACGTGCACTGGAAATTTTGCAGCAGGTCGACATCATCGCTGCCGAGGATACCCGCCACACGGGTAGACTGCTGTCCCATTTTGGTATCACTACCCGAACTTTCGCCCTGCATGACCATAATGAGCAACAAAAAGCAGACATGTTGATCGAAAAACTGGCCAGTGGTCAGTCTATCGCTCTGGTATCTGATGCTGGCACGCCTTTGATATCAGACCCAGGTTACCATTTGGTGACTCGTTGTCGTCAGGCGGGTGTCAAAGTTGTTCCGTTACCGGGGCCTTGTGCGGTGATCACAGCGTTGAGTGCATCGGGTCTGCCATCGGATCGCTTCAGTTTTGAGGGTTTCCTGCCGCCGAAAAGTAAAGGCCGCCGCGACAAGTTCACTGAGATTGCTGCTGATCCACGCACCCTGATTTTCTACGAATCGCCACATCGCATTATGGATACGCTGGATGACATGCTGTCCGTCTTGGGCGAAGCTCGTCAGGTCGTGCTGGCAAGGGAATTGACCAAAACCTACGAAACCATTCATGGTGCGCCACTGGGTGAGCTGATCGAATGGCTGAAAGAGGACAGCAACCGTATCCGTGGTGAAATGGTGTTACTGATTGCTGGTCACCGCGCAGAGAAAGAAGATCTGCCGCTCGAAGCGACCAAAGCCGTTTTCCTGTTAGCAAAAGAACTGCCACTGAAAAAAGCCGCTGCCATTGCTGCAGAACTGTACAGTGTGAAGAAAAATGCGCTGTATAAGTGGGGATTAGAGAATATCTCTGAATAATGGCGCGCTTTAGCGCTGGATCCCGGGCGGTGAACCCTATATAATCCGCCGCCTGAGTTGGCCGGGTAGCCGCTGCTTCGTTGATGTCCCTTGGGAGACTGACGGAGGGGAGGAAAGTCCGGGCTCCACAGGGCAGGGTGCCAGGTAACGCCTGGGGGGCGCAAGCCTACGACCAGTGCAACAGAGAGCAAACCGCCGATGGCTCTTCGGAGATCAGGTAAGGGTGAAAGGGTGCGGTAAGAGCGCACCGCGCGACTGGCAACAGTTCGTGGCACGGTAAACTCCACCCGGAGCAAGACCAAATAGGTTCCCTATGGCGCGGCCCGCGTTGGGAACGGGTAGGTTGCTTGAGCCTGTGAGCGATTGCAGGCCTAGAAGAATGCTACCGCCGTTTTTACGGTACAGAACCCGGCTTATAGGCCGACTCACCCATTATTCGGAAGGCGAGCATTGAGCTCGCCTTCTTTGTTTTTGGGGTCACCAAAATACGGGAATGCCGTACGGTGAAAAAAACAGCACACAAGCGGCGTTGGCAAGCTGTTGAAATAGAATGCACTTCGCGAATCCGTGATCCAGGTCGTCCCTCAAGCTTGCTTGACTTTCTTTTTGCCTGATACTTACACTCATTAGTGGGAAAATGTGGAAGAAAGTGGGTTATTCTGGTGAAAAAGGGATGCGAGTGACATGTTGAGGGGCGTCAGCGCCATTTCACTCGACACCAAGGGTCGGGTAGCATTGCCAAAACGATATCGGGAAGAACTCGATACGTTGTGCGATGGCGTGTTTGTCTGCACCATCGATCATCAGTTACCATGCCTGCTGCTTTACCCCTTGCCTGAATGGGAACGTATCGAAGCCAAACTTTCCCGCCTATCCAGCCTCAACCCCGCAGAGCGCCGTTTGCAGCGATTGCTGCTCGGACATGCTTTTGAGTGCGAGATGGATGGACAGGGGCGCCTGCTGATTGCGCCAACGCTGCGCGATTATGCCGGACTGCATGGCAAGGCCATGTTGGTGGGACAGCTCAATAAATTTGAGTTGTGGAACAGTGACAGATGGCAGCAGCAGATAGACCAGGATATTCAACTTCAAGCCGAATCAGCGGAAGCGTTGAGTGAAAGGCTCAGTAACTTTTCGCTTTAGGTAATCAAGATTATGTCAGAGCAGTTTTCACATATTTCCGTCCTTCTCCATGAATCCATCGAAGGCCTGGCGCTAAAGCCTGATGGCATTTACGTCGATGGCACATTTGGCCGTGGTGGCCACAGCCGAGAAATTTTACGTCGTCTGGGCGAAAACGGTCGCCTCTACAGTATTGACCGTGACCCACAGGCGATTGAAGAAGCGGGCAAAATTGACGATCCGCGCTTCAACATCATTCATGGGCCGTTTTCCGGCATTCAGCACTATATCGAAGAGCGAGGCCTAAGCGGCAAGATTGACGGCGTATTGCTGGATCTTGGCGTATCTTCCCCACAGCTGGACGATCCTGAGCGCGGTTTCAGCTTTATGCGTGATGGCCCGCTTGATATGCGTATGGATCCGACGTCGGGTATTCCTGCGTCACAGTGGCTGGCAGAAGCGGATGCTGACGATATCTCATGGGTATTGAGAGAGTTTGGTGAAGAGCGTTTTGCCAAGCGTATCGCCCGTGCCATTGTCGCGCACCGTGAAGACGAGACCAAAGAGCCACTGACCCGCACACTGCAGCTGGCGAACCTGATCGCGCAGGCGTCACCGTCACGTGACAAGAAAAAGCACCCGGCTACCCGCACCTTCCAGGCCATCCGTATCTATATCAACAGCGAGCTGGAAGAGATTGAAACCGCGATGCAAGGTGCGCTAAGCGTGCTGGCGCCCGGTGGCCGCCTTTCAATTATCAGCTTCCATTCGCTGGAAGATCGTCTGGTTAAGCGCTTTATCCGCAAACAAAGCAAAGGTCCGGACGTACCGCATGGTGTACCACTGACAGAAGATCAAATCCGTGCGTTGGGACAGGCAAAAATGAAGCCGGTCGGCAAAGCGCTCAAACCGAGTGATTTGGAAGTGTCAGACAATACGCGCTCGCGCAGCTCTGTCCTGCGTGTGGCAGAAAAGCTGGGTGACTGATGGCTGACAATCCAGGACTGACCAAACAAATATTGCGGGATCTGACCACTATCGGTCGGGTGCCGCTGGTGTTGTTGGTCTTGGTTCTGGCTTCTGCTTTTGGCGTGGTGTATATCACCCAGCAAAGCCGCACCACCATTGCTCATCACGACCAGTTGTTGATCGAACGTGAGCAATTGGAAGTGGAATGGCGCAACCAGCTTTTAGAAGAGCATGCTCTGTCTGAGCACAGCCGTGTTGAGGAAATGGCGCGTCAGGAGCAGGACATGATCCGTCCAGACAGCCGACGTGAAATCATAGTGAGCCAGTAGTGTTGAAAGGGAAAACCAAACCGGGCAACCATCGCGCGAAAAAACCGGCGCCGAACCTGATCAGGTGGCGCTTCGTGACGGTCTGCGTCTGCATTTCCCTCGCTATGGTGGCGCTGATCGCCCGCGCAGCCTATATCCAAGTGATCGAGCCAGATCGCCTTTTACAAGAAGGGGATATGCGTTCGGTGCGTGTGAAAGCACTGCCGTCTGCACGCGGGATGATCACCGATCGCAATGGCGAATCCCTGGCGGTCAGTGTGCCGGTGGAAGCGGTCTATGTGGATCCGGTGACCGTCTTTAAAAACGGTGGCCTGGAAGAAAAGGATCGCTGGTATGCCCTGGCTGATGTGTTGGGGATTGACCGCAAACAGATGCTCGCGCGCATTGAGCGCAACAAAACCAAACGCTTTATCTACCTTCAACGCCAGGTTGGCCCTGCAGTGGCTGATTACGTCAGCCGCTTACGCCTGCCCGGTATTGGCATGAAAGATGAGTCGCGCCGTTTTTATCCCGCCGGTGAGGTCAGTGCGCATCTGGTCGGTGTAACCGGTATCGATGGCCGTGGCCTTGAAGGTATTGAACGTGGCTATGACGGTTGGCTGAGTGGCGAACCAGGTCGCCGTACCGTTCGCAAAGACCGCTACGGACGTGTCGTAGAAGTCATTTCCAAAGAAGCCCGTGAAGAAGGTAAGCCGTTGCAGCTGAGTATCGACCAGCGACTGCAGGCCATTGCCTATCGTGCCATCAAGCAAGCTGTAGCAGATTACCGCGCAACATCGGCTCATTGGTCATGGTCGATGTCCGCACCGGTGAAGTGCTGGCTATGGTCAACGCACCATCTTACAACCCCAACAACCGCGGCGACCTGAAAAGCTTTAAGATGCGTAACCGCGCCATCACGGATGTGTTCGAGCCGGGCTCAACCATCAAACCCCTGGTAGTGCTGGCAGCGCTGGAAAACGGCGTGGCAGACGAGCACACCATCATTGATACCGGCAACGGTATTATGAGTATCGGCGGTGCGCGGGTGCGTGATGTTTCCAAAGCCGGCAAAGCCGACCTGCGTAAAATTCTGCAAAAATCCTCCAACATCGGTGTCAGTAAGCTGTCACTCTCCATGCCGGTAGAAGCCCTGCTTGGCCTTTACAGCAGTTTCGGCATTGGTGATGCCACCGGTGTAAACCTGGTGGGTGAATCTTTTGGTTTGTTCCCAAGCCGCCGCCGCTGGTCTGATTTTGAACGAGCGACCCTTTCATTCGGCTATGGCCTGTCAATCACACCTTCACAGCTTGCCCGTGCCTATGCAGTGCTCGGCGCAGAAGGGTGAACCGTCCGCTTTCTATCCTGAAGACTGAAACCGTGGTCCCGGGTAAACAGGTGGCGTCGCGTGAAAATACCCGCAAGGTGCTCAATATGCTGGAGTCGGTGACCCAGGAAGGCGGCAGTGCAAGACGTGCTGCGGTTGACGGTTACCGCGTGGGTGCGAAAACAGGTACAGCGAAAGTGGCGGTAGCCGGTGGCTACGGCGATGAATATATCGGTTATACGGCGGGGATCGCACCTCTTAGCGATCCACGCATAGCCATGGTGGTGGTGATCAATGAACCCCAGGGCGACAAATATTACGGTGGTCAGGTTGCGGCCCCCGTGTTTTCAGACGTGATGAAGAGTGCGTTGCAGATATTGAATATTGCACCGGACGCTCAGCAACCCCTGTTACAGATTGCGAAAACGGACAATCAGAGCTGATGCCGAACACAAGTTTTAGAGAACTATTGGCGCCGTGGTATGACGCCATTCCCGACGCCCGCATTACCGGTTTGACCCTGGATAACCGTCAGGTAAAACCCGGTGATGTGTTTATTGCAGTCCAGGGCCATGCCCTGGACGCGCGCCGTTTTATTCCTGCTGCTATCGAAGCGGGTGCTGCTGCTGTGATTTCTGACGATGGCGATATCCTTTCCAACGGCAATGGCCCGTTCGATGTGGCCATGCAGGGCGGCGTGCCAGTGGTGGCGTTCCCGCACCTCAAATCCAACCTGTCACAGATAGCCGATCGCTTTATCAATCCCCAAGCCAGAACATGACAGTGATTGGTGTCACCGGTACCAACGGTAAAACCACAGTCAGCCAGTTGGTGGCACAGTGGATTGATTTGGTTGGCGGAAAAGCGGCAGTGATGGGCACCACGGGCAACGGATTTTTGTCTGCGTTAGAGCCTGCGCCGAACACAACAGGCAGTGCGCTGGATATCCAGCAACAGCTTGCAGCCTTCGATCAAAATGGTGCAACTCACGTGGCAATGGAGGTTTCCTCCCATGGCTTGGTGCAGGACAGGGTGAAAGCGGTCGCGTTTGACGCGGCAATTTTTACCAATCTCAGTCGCGACCACCTCGATTACCACGGCACCATGGAAGCGTATGCAGAGGCCAAACTGCGTCTCTTTACGCACTATGGCTCGCCAGTGTCGGTGATCAATGCTGATGATCCTGTGGGCGCTGAGTGGCTGGCAAATATGCCGGAAGCGGTGGCGGTGTCTATGGCGGCGGACGCGGTAGAAAACCATCAGGGCCGCAAGCTGTGGCTGACCTCTGTCGATTACGCAACCAGCGGCGTGACCATCCGCTTTGACTCTTCTTGGGGCGAAGGTGTGTTTACTGCACCGCTGGTGGGTGAGTTTAACGTGATGAACCTGTTGGTCAGTCTCACCACCTTGCTCGGACTGGGTTACGACAAAGCTCAGCTTTTGGCGGTTGCACCGAAACTTCAAGCAGTTATCGGACGCATGGAAGTTTTTCACCGCCCTGACAAACCTATGTTAGTCGTTGATTATGCTCACACCCCTGATGCGCTGGAAAAAGCACTTCAGGCGCTGCGCCGCCATTGTGACGGCCAGCTTTGGTGCATTTTCGGCTGTGGCGGTGACCGTGATACCGGAAAACGCCCAATGATGGCGGCGATTGCTGAATCACTGGCAGACAAAGCCATTCTGACTGACGACAATCCTCGTTCAGAATCACCCCAGGCGATTGTCGCAGACATGCTGAAAGGCATGCAGCGTGCTGATGAAGCGATTGTGCTGCATGACCGTGCACAAGCGTGTCGCTATGCGTTTGATAATGCGGCAGAAAATGATGTGATTTTGATCGCAGGTAAAGGTCACGAAGATTATCAGGTACTGGCTTCAGGTACAGTGCACTATTCCGATCGAGACACTGTACGTCACTTGCTGGAGGCAGACGCATGATCCCGGTTTCCCTAACAACGCTGCAATCGGTTTTGCAGGCAGACTTGCTGGGTGAAGACACTGTTATTGATGCAGTATCTACCGATACACGCACACTGGGCCAGGGTGCCTTGTTTGTTGCACTGGTCGGCGAGCGGTTTGATGCGCATGATTTTGCAATGACAGCAAAAGAGAATGGTGCCAGTGCGCTGTTGGTTTCCAAGCCTGTCGACGTCGATCTGCCGCAACTGGTGGTAAAAGATACCCGCTTTGCCCTGGGTGAACTCGGTGCCTGGGTGAAAACCCAATGCAAGGTCAAAACCATTGCGTTAACCGGCAGCTGTGGCAAGACCACAGTCAAAGAAATGCTGGCGGCGATTTTGTCCCGTAAAGCAGACTCTTTATACGGCAGGCAACTTTAACAATGACATCGGTGCGCCTTTGACGCTGCTGCGTCTGACACCTGCCGATGAGTTTGCGGTGATTGAGCTGGGTGCCAACCACATCGGCGAAATCGCTTACACCACAGCGCTGGTCAAACCGGATATTGCACTGGTGACCAATCTGGCTGCGGCGCACCTGGAAGGTTTTGGCTCGCTGGATGGCGTTGCCAAGGCGAAAGGCGAAATCTTCCAAGGACTTGCTGATGGTGCACTGGCTATCGTCAATAGCGAGAGCAATGGCGGCGCGTTTTGGGATGACGTACTGGAAAGTAAGCGTGTACTTACTATGACAGTGAAAGATGCCGATGCCGATTACCGTGCGCAGCATATCCGTCAGGGCGAAAACGGCTGCTACGTCTTTGAGCTGGTAACACCTCAGGGTGTCTATCCGGTAACACTGAGCCTGCCGGGCGAGCACAATGTGCAAATGCGGTATTGGCAGCCATGGCGGCGCTGAATGTGGAAGGCATTATACCGGAAGATGTCGTGGCAGGTCTTGCTGCCGTTGCTCCGGTAAAAGGCCGCGGCGCAATCAGCTTTCCGCGTCCGGGGCTTCGTCTGATTGACGACAGCTACAACGCGAGCCTCGCGGCGATGAAAGCGGCCGTCGATCTGCTCGACGGTTTTGATAACGAAAAAATCATTATTCTTGCCGACATGGCAGAAATGGGCGAGCACAGTGCGGCTGTCCATCAGGAGGTGGCTGAGCATCTGGCGAAGGCTTCCATTCAAACCGTGTTGACATTCGGCCCTGCCAGTGAGGCGATCAGTGCCCATTGCGGTGGCCAACATTTTGATAACAAAGACGCATTGATTGCGCATGCAGTAGAACTGATGAATACGAAACCTGACGTGTCTGTGTTGGTGAAAGGTGCCAACGGAATGAGAATGTTTGAAGTGGTAGCAGCAATTGAGGAGGCCGCAACATGCTAGATTGGCTGTCTGATGTGCTGACCCAGTACATTCCGTTCTTCCGACTGTTTGACTACCTGACTTTCCGCTCGATCCTGAGTGTGCTCACCGCATTGATGTTGTCGCTGTGGATCGGTCCGCGCATGATTGCCCGTCTGCAGATGCTGCAAATCGGTCAGGTGGTGCGTAACGAAGGCCCTGAATCCCACTTCAGCAAGCGTGGCACCCCAACCATGGGCGGTATCATGATCCTGGCGTCCATTACGATCACTGTGCTGCTTTGGGCTGATCTGTCCAACCCGTACGTATGGGCTGTGATGTTCGTGACCCTGGGTTACGGCGCGATCGGTTTTGTTGATGATTACCGTAAGGTGGTGCGCAAGAACACTGATGGCCTGATTGCCCGTTGGAAATACTTCTGGCAGTCAGCGATTGCGCTGGTAGTGGCGTTTGCCTGTATGCTCACGGCAAAGACACGGCAGCGACCCAGCTGGTCGTGCCGTTCTTCAAAGACGTGATGCCTCAGCTTGGCCTGTTCTACATCGTCTTCACCTATTTCGTGATTGTGGGCACCAGTAATGCGGTCAACCTGACCGATGGTCTGGACGGCCTTGCTATCATGCCGACGGTCATGGTCGCCAGTGGTTTCGCCTTTATTGCCTGGGCGACCGGTAACGTGAACTTCGCTGAATATCTCAACATCCCTTACATCAAACACGCTGATGAACTGGTGGTAGTGTGTGCGGCCATCGTTGGCGCAGGCTTGGGCTTCCTCTGGTTTAACACCTATCCGGCCCAAGTGTTTATGGGCGATGTGGGCTCGCTGGCGCTGGGCGGCGCGCTAGGTACCATCGCTGTACTGGTTCGTCAGGAATTCCTGTTGGTGATCATGGGCGGTGTGTTCGTGATGGAAACCCTGTCAGTGATCCTGCAGGTAGGTTCTTACAAGTTGCGTGGCCAACGTATTTTCCGCATGGCACCTATCCACCATCACTATGAATTGAAAGGCTGGCCGGAGCCGCGCGTCATCGTGCGCTTCTGGATCATCACCCTGATGCTGGTGTTGATTGGTCTGGCTACCCTGAAGGTGCGCTAATGAAGACAGAAGCCGCGAAATACATTGTGGTGATAGGGCTCGGGATGACCGGGCTCTCTGTCGTTCGTCATCTGGTGAAAAAAGACGATGGCGCGTTGGTGAAAGTGATTGATACCCGCGCCAATCCGCCGGGTGCAGAGCAACTGCCTGCAGGCGTTGAGCTGCATGCTGGTGGCTGGAACATGGAATGGCTGCTGGCGGCTGATTTAATCGTCGCAAGCCCTGGCATTGCCTTGGCGACCCCTGAACTTCAACAGGCAGCCGAAGCCGGCATTGAAATTGTGGGTGACATAGAGCTTTTCGCCCGTGACGTCACCGCGCCTGTGATTGGTATTACTGGCTCGAACGGCAAAAGTACGGTTACCAGTCTCGTTGGCGAAATGGTCAAAGCATCAGGTTTGAACGTCGGCGTGGGTGGCAATATCGGTTTTGCTGCGCTGGATATGCTGGCAAACAATCATGACCTGTATGTCCTCGAGCTTTCGAGCTTCCAGTTGGAAACTACCTCCTCGCTGGACACCGTTGCGGCCGTATTCCTTAACCTGTCGGAAGATCATATGGATCGCTACGACGGTATGGATGATTACCGCGACGCCAAACTGCGTCTCTTTGACCAGACCCAACTGGCAGTTTGGAACCAGGATGATCCAGAAACCAAACCGTCTTCTGGCACTGCCGTGAGCTTTGGTTTTGCCGCCGGTGATTACACACTGACCTGAAAGAGGGGGCAGAGTGGCTGACGGCGAAAGGCGATCAAGTGATGCCGGTTTCTGATATTGCTCTGGTAGGGCGTCACAATGTGGCGAACTGTTTGGCTGCCATGGCGCTGGCTGATGCAGCGGGCATTGACCGAGCAGCACAGTGCAGTGCAATGCGCGAATACCGTGGCCTGCCGCACCGTTGCCAGCAAGTGCTGGAACATGACGGTGTGTTGTGGGTGAATGACTCCAAGCCACCAACCCGGCAAGTACGTTGGCAGCACTGGATGGCCTGCAACTGGCAGGCAGGCTTCACCTACTGGTGGGTGGCGATGGCAAGGGGGCGGACTTTTCTGCCTTGAAACCTGTGCTGGATAAACTGAACGTCACCCTTTATTGCTTCGGCCGCGACCGCAATGCTTTCACCTCGCTGGTGGATGCGCCGGTTGTCACTGAAACCATGCAAGAAGCAATGGATATCGCCGCTAAAAATGTGGCAAGTGGCGACATGGTATTGCTGTCACCGGCCTGCGCGAGTCTGGATCAGTTCACCAACTTTATGGTGCGCGGTGACACCTTTGCGGCTTATGCAAAAACGCTGGCTGATCAAAGTGCTGGGGAGCAGGTGACGCCATGATGAGTGCGAAGTGGGAAGACAACCGTTTGCTGCGCTGGATATCACATCCGGCGCCAACGGCTCTGTACGACCGCCAACTTGTCTGGCTTTCATTCGGCCTGATGATGGTCGGCTTGATCATGGTTTCTTCCGCTTCTATTCCTGTTTCTACGCGTCTGGTGGATGAGCCATTTCACTTTGCTATGCGTCAGGGCTTTTATTTGATTGGTGCGTTGATCCTTGCCGGATTTGCCCTGCAGATCCCGCTCGCCCGCTGGCAACAGCTCAGCATTCCGATGCTCCTAATTTCGTTCGCCTTGCTTGTCGCAGTGTTGTTGGTGGGGCGCTCGGTAATGGTGCGGTGCGCTGGCTGCCTCTAGGGTCATTAACCTTCAACCTGCAGAAGTCGCCAAGCTCTCATTGTTTCTATTTATTGCCGGTTATCTGGTTCGTCGCCATGGTGAAGTGAGGGAAAGCTTCCTGGGCTTTCTGAAACCTCTGGCTGTGCTGGTCATTATTGCCGGCCTGCTGCTGCTTCAGCCTGATCTCGGCTCCGTGGTCGTGATGTTTGTTACCACGGTAGGCATGCTGTTTATTGCCGGTGCCAAGCTGTGGCAGTTTGGTGCTTTGCTGTTTACTGGCCTTGGTCTGGTTGGCTTATTGATTCTGGCTGAGCCATACCGTATCGCCCGTGTGACTTCATTCCTCGACCCTTGGCAGGATCCATTTGGCAGCGGTTATCAGTTAACGCAATCACTGATGGCATTTGGCCGCGGTAGCTGGTGGGGACAAGGGCTGGGTAATTCTATCCAAAAACTGGAATACCTGCCGGAAGCACATACTGACTTTGTTATTGCAGTGCTGGCCGAAGAGCTGGGATTGATTGGCGTAACGGCAGTACTGCTGATGGTATTTGCGCTGGTTTTCCGCGCTCTGTTTATCGGTAAGCGCTGTCTGGAAGCCGACCAGCTGTTTGGTGGTTTCCTTGCCTTCGGGATTGGTATCTGGTTTGCCTTTCAGGCACTGGTCAACGTGGGTGCGGCGGCGGGTATTGTTCCCACCAAAGGCCTGACCTTGCCATTGGTCAGTTACGGTGGCTCAAGTTTATTTATTATGTCGACTGCGGTCGCCCTGCTGCTGCGCATTGATCATGAATACCGTATGAAAACGGCGCAGGCGCACCAACGAATTGTGTCTCATGAAAAACGAAAAAGAACAAAAGAATAAACGCTTGTTGGTGATGGCCGGTGGTACCGGCGGTCACGTTTTCCCTGGGCTTGCGGTAGCCAAAGAGCTGCAACAGGAAGGCTGGGAGATTCGCTGGTTAGGAACGGCGGATCGGATGGAAGCGGATCTGGTGCCAAAACATGGCATTGAGATCGACTTTATCGAGGTAAAAGGGCTGCGTGGCGCGGGGTTTGCGCGTAAACTTCTCGCCCCCTGGATGGTGCTGAACGCGGTATTTCAGGCGCGTCGCCACATCAAGCGCTGGCAACCGAATGCAGTATTGGGCATGGGTGGCTATGTCAGCGGGCCAGGTGGTCTGGCAGCGTGGTTGAGCGGCATCCCCGTGGTGCTGCACGAGCAGAACGCCGTGGCAGGCTTGACGAATCAATGGTTGGCGAAGATTGCCAAACGGGTACTGCAGGCATTCCCGGGTGCATTTGCCAACAAACAGGTGGTGGGAAACCCGGTACGCAAAGACGTATGCGCATTGGCAGAGCATGCAACCTATGCCGATGGCGAGCCGCTGAAAGTGTTGGTGATGGGCGGCAGCAGGGGGCACGTATTCTTAACCATACGGTGCCGGAAGCCATTGCCCTTTGTGACCGTGCTGTTGTGGTAAGACACCAGGCAGGTAAGGGCAGTCAACCTGACACTGCCGAGCGTTATCAAAAGGCCGGTGTGGCTAATGCTGAAGTCACAGAATTTATCGATGATGTTGCCGCGGCCTATAGCTGGGCTGACATCATCATTTGCCGCTCTGGTGCGTTGACCGTTTCAGAAGTGTCAGCCGCAGGCGTTCCAGCGATCTTCGTGCCATTCATGCATAAAGATCGCCAGCAGGCGCTGAATGCAGAGCATCTGGTCGACAGTGGCGCTGCCATTATGATCGAGCAGCCAGAGCTGACGGCACAGACATTGGCTGATGCCATAAACAAACAGAATTCAACGTCTTTGATGGCTATGTCTAAGGCGGCAAAAGCGGCAGCGATTACCGATGCCGCAGAACGTGTGGCGAATGCATCAAAGAAGTAGCGAAGTAGAGAACGAAGTGATGGGTAAGTTTGACAGTCATCAGTTAGAAAAAATCCGAACCATGGTGCCGGAAATGCGCCGTGTTAAACGCATTCACTTTGTCGGTATCGGCGGTGCCGGTATGTGCGGTATTGCGGAAGTGCTGATCAACGAAGGTTATGAAATCAGCGGCTCGGACTTGTCCGAGAACCCGGTGACTGAGCGCCTTGAAAGCAAAGGTGCGAAAGTGTTTTTCGGCCACGCTGAAAGTAACGTGGAAGGCGCGAGTGTGGTGGTGGTCTCTACGGCAATCAAACAGGACAATCCTGAGCTGGTCGCGGCGAAAAAAGCCCGCATCCCAGTGGTTCGCCGCGCTGAAATGCTGGCGGAGCTGATGCGCTACCGTCACGGTATTGCAGTTGCCGGTACCCATGGCAAAACCACCACAACTGCGTTGACGACGCTGATCTATCAGGAAGCGGGACTGGATCCAACATTCGTGAATGGTGGCCTGGTGAAAAGCGCCGGTACTAATGCGCGTCTGGGCTGCAGCCGTTACCTGATCGCGGAAGCTGACGAAAGCGATGCCTCCTTCCTGCATCTGCAGCCAATGGTAGCGATTGTGACCAACATCGAAGCTGACCACATGGACACCTATGGCGGCAACTTCGACAACCTGAAGCAGACGTTTGTCGATTTCCTGCATCAGTTGCCTTTTTATGGTCAGGCAGTGATGTGTATTGATGATCCGGTTGTCCGCGAGTTGATCCCGCGCATTGGCCGTCAAGTCATCACCTACGGTTTTTCAGAAGATGCGGATGTACGCCTGCAAGATTACCGTCAGGAAGGCCAGAAAGGCATTTTCACCATTTTGCGCAACAGCAAGCCGGCTTTGAACATTGAGCTGAATATTCCAGGTCGTCACAACGCTTTGAATGCGGCTGCAGCCGTGGCTGCGGCAACGGAAGATGGTGTTGAAGATGACGCGATTTTGCGTGCACTGGCAAGCTTTGAAGGTACGGGCCGTCGCTTTGACCAACTGGGTCTGTTCCCGGTTGAAGAGGGTCATGCCCTGCTGGTGGATGATTACGGTCATCACCCAAGTGAAGTGGACGTGACCATTCAGGCTGCACGTGCAGGTTGGCCGGATAACCGTCTGGTGATGATTTTCCAGCCGCACCGCTACAGTCGTACCCGTGATTTGTATGACGATTTTGCAACGTGTTGGAGCAGGTAGACGTGCTGTTGATGCTGGATGTCTACTCCGCCGGTGAAGCGCCAATTGCCGGTGCGGATGGCCGAAGCCTTTGCCGTACCATTCGTGGCCGCGGAAAAATCGATCCGATCTTCGTGCCGGATATTAAAGCATTGCCAGCTGCGCTGGCTGCCGTGATCCAGCCGGGTGACCTGGTGCTGACCCAGGGCGCGGGGGATATCGGAAAAGTGGCTAGAAAACTGGCCGAGTTGAAACTGGATAAAGCGGCACTGAAAGCGGAGAAATAAGCGCAGATACAAGTAAATCCAAGGGTCAGAGGTGGGCGATGTCTAACTTTTGACCGTATTTTGGTGGTTTTGCATGTATTTGATCTCAGCTTCATCACTTCAGTGCCAAGAAGGGTTGGTGACCTGTCAAACTGGCCGTTATAATCGGTCGGCTTTGCATATTGCAAGGCTGCAGGTTGCCTGAAGATTTAAAGAGGCAATGGCTCGCTATGACAAACGTGACTGTCGACGAGATACCGGCTCAGACTTCAATGCCAAAAGCGCATTGGGGGCTGGTGTTTTTGGTATTTGTCATTCTGGTGTTGGTGTGGTCGCTGCTTCGTGTTTTGTCCTGGATGGGCGATGAAAGGCAGTTGCCGCTTTCTCAGATTATTGTACAGGGTGAGCTGACGCATCTTACCGCCGCAGAAGTCCGGGACTCCGTGCTCAAGCTGGGCGGCTTACAGAGTTTCATGCTGCAGGATGTGGATAACATCCATGGCGCAATTTCAGCGCTGCCTTGGGTTGCTAATGTGGCAGTCCGTAAGCAGTGGCCAGACACCATTAAGGTGAATGTGACTGAATACCAGCCACAGGCAGTCTGGAATGGATCTTTGCTACTGGATACCGAAGGGGTGGTATTTCACGCCAGCCCAGAAGAAGTCAGCAACCTGGGACTGGTATCGCTTCATGGCCCGGAAGGCAGTGAAAAAGAAGTGCTGGATGCGTGGCGAGACATGCGACGGATACTGGCACCCACAGAATTACAAATCGCCGCACTGGCGTTGAATGAGCGTCGATCCTGGCGCGTGGTCACCCGGGACGGTATCCGTATCGAGTTGGGCCGTGAATCGCGGGATGAGCGTCTGAGACGCTTTGTGGATCTGTTTGACGAAATCAAAGCAACAGGTCGGGCGATGCAATACGTAGATTTGCGCTATGACACCGGTGCTGCCGTGGGTTGGAAAGCCCCGGAAGACGGTGAGGAAGAGAACTGAGAGTGGTTGGAATGAAACAAACAACTGACAGACCACTGATTGTTGGCTTGGATATCGGAACGTCAAAAGTCTCGGTACTGATCAGTGAACTTTTGCCAGATGGCGCGATCAATGTGCTGGGCGTGGGCTCGACCCCGTCACAAGGCATGGATAAAGGTGGCGTAAACGACCTTGAGTCAGTGGTGAAATCAGTACAACGTGCCGTTGATGGCGCAGAACTGATGTCTGACTGCAAGATCAATGCGGTATACCTTTCCCTGTCAGGTAAGCACATCCACTGCCAGACTGAGCGTGGTATGGGACCTATCTCCGACGAAGAAGTCACCCAAGACGACGTCGATATGGTTATCCATACTGCGAAATCGGTAAAAATCAGCGATGAACAACGTGTGCTGCACGTTATTCCGCAAGAATACAAAATCGACTACCAGGAAGGGATTAAAAACCCGGTCGGGTTGTCCGGTGTGCGTATGGAAGCCAGCGTACACCTCATCACCTGCCACAACGACACGGCGCGCAACATCGAAAAAGCCGTTGAACGCTGTGGGCTTAAGGTGGATCAGTTAATTTTCTCTGGTTTGGCGTCAAGCCATGCGGTGATCACGCCAGATGAGAGAGAGTTGGGTGTTTGCGTCGTCGATATCGGCGGCGGCACCATGGACATTGCCGTGTGGACAGGTGGCGCTTTGCGTCACGCAGCAGTCATACCATACGCGGGCAATGTCATCACCAGTGATATCGCTTATGCCTTCGGTACCCCATTGAGCGACGCCGAGAAAATCAAAGTGAAGCACGGGTGTGCGTTAAGCGAACTGGTAAATAAAGATGCCAAGGTCAATGTTCCCAGCGTAGGTGGGCGCCCCTCGCGCAGCCTTCAGCGTCAAACATTGGCTGAAGTCATTGAGCCACGTTGCAGTGAGCTATTGGGATTAGTCCAAAACGAACTGGAACGTGTGCAGGAGCGACTGCGGGCGCAGGGTGTGAAACACCAGCTGGCGGCGGGGATTGTCCTGACCGGTGGCGCTGCGCAGATGCAAGGCCTGGTGGAGTGTGCTGAGCGCGTATTCCAGAATCAGGTCCGCATTGGTCTTCCGTATGGTGTCACCGGGCTTACTGACTATGTCAATGCGCCCTACCATGCGACAGCGGTCGGACTTTTGCATTATGGCAAAGAAAATCTATTGAACGAATCGAGCGAGCCAGAGCCTAAACGAACTGTATCAGGCATGTTCAGTAAGCTTAGTGGCTGGCTTAAGAAAGAATTTTAAACCTGATGCGAACAGGAAATACGGAGAGAACACATGTTTGAACCGACTATGGAAATGTCCAATGACGCGGTAATCAAAGTCGTTGGTGTTGGTGGCGGCGGTGGTAACGCAGTTGAACACATGGTACGCGAGTCAATTGAAGGTGTGGAATTCATCACCATCAACACTGACGCGCAGGCATTGCGTAAAACAGCGGTAAGCACTGTTATTCAGATTGGCGGTGATATCACTAAAGGTCTGGGAGCGGGTGCAAATCCACAAGTTGGCCGTGAATCTGCGATGGAAGATCGCGAAGCCATTAAAGCTGAGCTCGAAGGTGCCGATATGGTATTTATCGCAGCGGGTATGGGCGGTGGTACAGGTACTGGTGCAGCACCGGTTATCGCTGAAGTGGCAAAAGAGCTGGGTATTCTTACCGTTGCTGTTGTCACTAAACCATTCAGCTTTGAAGGTAAAAAGCGTATGGCGTTTGCGGAGCAGGGTATCGAGGAGCTTTCTAAGCACGTCGACTCGCTGATCACAATCCCGAACGAGAAACTGCTGAAAGTGTTGGGTCGCGGTATTACGCTGCTGGACGCTTTCGCAAAAGCGAACGATGTGCTGCGTAATGCGGTACAGGGTATTGCTGAGCTGATCACTCGCCCAGGCCTGATTAACGTCGACTTTGCGGACGTGCGTACCGTGATGTCGGAAATGGGTCACGCTATGATGGGTAGTGGTGTCGCAACCGGTGAAGATCGTGCTGAAGAAGCGGCTGAAATGGCAATTTCTAGCCCGCTGTTGGAAGATATCGATCTAGCGGGAGCACGTGGTGTTCTCGTAAATATTACAGCTGGTTTCGATATGCGACTGGATGAATTCGAAACCGTGGGCAACACTGTAAAAGCGTTTGCCTCAGATAACGCGACTGTCGTTATCGGTTCGTCGATGGATCCAGAGATGAGTGACGAGCTGCGTGTTACCGTTGTTGCTACAGGTATCGGTAATGAACGTAAGCCAGATATCACTTTGGTTCCTGGTTCGCAAAAACCAGCACCGGTGGAAAACAAGGCACAACCTTTGCAAGAAGCTACTAAAGCGGCAACGTCTGTCACGGGCACACGTCCTGCAGAAGCACCTGTTCAGCCACAGACTTCAAACGTTGCGCCTAAGCCTAAGCAAGATCAAGACTATCTGGATATTCCTGCGTTTTTGCGTAAGCAGGCAGATTAATTTTCCAGTGCTTGGTTTGTGTACAGCGGCGTGATATCATGCTGCGCGTTTTGCCCTATTGTGACACCGTAATGGGTGATTTGGGGCGCAAAAACATTGATTCAGTTGGGAATGGCAGATGATTAGACAAAGAACATTAAAAACTATTGTTCAAACGACCGGGGTGGGTTTGCACTCTGGGCGTAAAGTCACGCTGATCCTGCGCCCGGCTGCAGCTAACACTGGCGTGATTTATCGCCGTACTGACCTGAATCCACCGGTAGACTTTCCGGCGGATCCGGCGTCTGTACGTGACACCATGCTGTGTACTGCACTGGTCAACGATGAAGGCGTACGTATCTCTACTGTCGAGCACCTCAATGCGGCGCTGGCGGGTATGGGTATTGATAACGTCATTATCGAAGTCGACGCACCGGAAATTCCAATTATGGACGGCAGCGCAAGCCCGTTCATTTATCTGCTGCAATCTGCGGGGATTGAAACCCTTAATGCACCAAAACGCTTTGTGCGCATTAAGAAACCTGTTCGCATCGAAGATGGCGACAAATGGGCAGAGCTGTTGCCGTATGACGGCTTCCGCCTAGACTTTGCCATTGACTTCAATCACCCGGCAATTGAGTCAGAGCACCAGAATCTGGTGTTGGATTTTTCTTCACAGTCGTTTATCAAAGATATCAGCCGCGCACGTACCTTTGGTTTCATGCGTGATATCGAATACCTTCAGTCACGTAACCTGTGTCTGGGTGGTAGCTTCGACTGTGCCATTGTTTTGGATGACTATCGCATCCTGAACGAAGAAGGCCTGCGTTTCGACAACGAATTGGTTAAGCACAAAGTGCTTGATGCCATCGGTGACCTGTACATGTGCGGCCACAATATCATTGGTGAAATGCGTGCGTATAAATCCGGCCATGCACTGAACAACCAGCTGCTGCGTGCAGTGCTGGCAGATCAGGAAGCATGGGAATGGGCGACGTTCGAAAACGAACAAACCCTGCCGGTCACTTTTGCCCAGCCAGGTATGGTATTGGCCTGATACACAAACAAATGAAAAACCGGAGCATGCTCCGGTTTTTTTGTGCCTGAAATTCGGCAAAGAGTGAAAGGAGAAGCTATGGCTCAGTTGTCCTTTGCCAAGGCCGCTATAGCTTCCAAGCGCTTTTTCACACTGTCTGGTGCACCTTGCGCTATGGCTTCCAAGTACTGTGCGGCGGTCGAGCTTAAATGGCGCGCAGGTTTGGGGGCGACTTCTTCCTTCTTTTCGGCTTGTGCTTTGGCAAGGGCTGGGTTGACCTTTATTTCAATCGTCATCAGCGAAGGCAGCGGGCCGCGCCTTAGCGCACTGAGGAGCGTCTGGCGATCGTAATTAAGCCTAGTCGCCCAAGACGAAGAACCACACTCCAGGATCAAAATGCCATCGCGGTAATTGGCAACCCGGCACTGTGCGGCAGATTGCGGTGGCAGCAGCGCTTGAACTTGTTGGTTTAGCTGGGAGAGCGCCATTGCACGTTGGCGGATTTGACCGGAAAGGCTGTTTTCCAGTAAATCCAACGCTGCTTGAGGTCGGTGATCGCGCATATGATTTTAGCCCTTGAATACTCTGTGTAAGAGTACCAATTCCTCCGCATAATCACCACGGACACCCTTAAATTCGCATTGTGGCGAGGAAAACAGACGGTGGATATGCACTAAAGCTGGGCAGAAAATGCACTAAAATGGCCTCAGTCAATGAACGGGTTCTAATTTTTTGGTTACCATCCTGCTCAGGCTTGATTAGCGGTGGGATGCGTGAGGGTTATGCCTTATCATAATCAGCCATAGCGCACAGTCGTGTGAATAACTGATTCTCTGGCCTTGAAATTATTCGCTTCAGGCACAAGATCAAAGCAACACATCAAATCGCTAATTCTTCCGAAAGAATTTTTGGCAGAGGGAATTTGCTGATACCTCTCTGCTGCGCAGTATCCAGGCTTTGGCCAAGACGCTAAAGCGAAAAATATGAGAGAAACGGCAAAGCCATGTTATCGAAATTAATTACCAAAGTGATCGGAAGCCGCAATGACCGCACTCTGCGTCGCCTGCGCAAAATCGTAAATGAGATCAACAGCCTCGAGCCAAAGTTTGAAGCGCTGAGCGATGAAGAGCTGAAAGCCAAAACGGCTGAATACCGTGCGCGTATCGAGCAGGGTGAATCGCTCGACACCATTCTTCCTGAAGCGTTTGCAACCGTGCGTGAAGCTTCAAAACGTGTTTATGGCATGCGTCATTTCGACGTACAGCTGATCGGCGGTATGGTACTGAACAACGGCCAAATCGCAGAGATGCGTACCGGTGAAGGTAAAACCTGACCGCTACCTTGCCAGCTTACCTGCATGCGTTGACCCGTAAGGGCGTTCACGTAGTAACTGTGAACGACTACCTGGCCAAGCGTGACGCCGAAACCAACCGTCCTCTTTTTGAATTCCTGGACATGACCGTTGGCGTGAACGTGCCAAACATGAATCCTCAGGACAAAAAGCCGCTTATCAGGCGGATATCCTTTACGGAACCAACAACGAATTCGGTTTTGACTACCTGCGCGACAACATGGCATTCCGCCCGGAAGACCGTGTCCAGCGTGAACGCTACTTTGCTGTGGTGGATGAGGTGGACTCCATCCTTATCGATGAAGCCCGTACGCCTCTGATCATTTCAGGTCCAGCGGAAGACAGCTCGGACATGTACACCCGCATTAATGCGTTGATCCCACAACTGGTGCGTCAGGATAAAGAAGACAGCGAAGAGTACCGCGGTGACGGTCACTTCACCGTTGACGAGAAGTCCAAGCAAGCTCACCTGACCGAAACCGGACAGGAGTTTGTGGAAGAGTTGCTGAAGAAAAATGGCCTGATGGAAGAGCACGATACCCTGTACTCTCCAGCGAACATCACGCTGCTTCACCATATCAACGCAGCGCTTCGTGCCCATGTACTGTTTGAAAAAGACGTCGATTACATCGTGAAAGACGGTGAAGTGATCATCGTCGATGAACACACCGGCCGTACCATGCCGGGGCGCCGTTGGTCTGAAGGTCTGCACCAGGCGGTGGAAGCCAAAGAAGGCGTGAAGATCCAGAACGAGAACCAGACACTGGCATCGATCACCTTCCAGAACTACTTCCGTTTGTATGATCGCCTGTCAGGCATGACAGGTACGGCAGATACCGAAGCATTCGAATTCCAGTCAATCTATGGCTTGGAAACCGTGGTTATCCCAACCAACAAACCCATGGTCCGTGATGATATGGCGGATCAGGTTTACATGACTGAGCGCGAAAAATTCAATGCCATCATTGAAGACATCAAATCGCGCAGCGAGAAAGGCCAGCCATCACTGGTGGGTACCGTTTCTATCGAGAAATCTGAGCTGCTTTCCAATGCGCTGAAAAAAGCCGGTGTGAAGCACTCGGTACTAAACGCCAAATTCCACGCCCATGAAGCAGATATCGTTGCTCAGGCTGGTGCGCCGGGCGCAGTGACCATCGCGACTAACATGGCGGGTCGTGGTACTGACATCGTGTTGGGCGGCAGCTGGCAGGAAGAGATTGCCAAGTTGGAAAACCCAACTGACGATCAAATCGCAGAGATCAAAGCGAAGTGGCGTGAGCGCCACGAAGCGGTGAAAGCGGCAGGTGGCCTGCACATTATCGGTACTGAGCGTCACGAATCACGTCGTATCGACAACCAGCTGCGTGGTCGTTCAGGCCGTCAGGGTGACCCAGGCTCAAGCCGTTTCTACCTGTCTATGGAAGACTCACTGATGCGTATTTTTGCGTCAGAGCGCGTGTCTAACATGATGAAGAAACTGGGTATGGAAGAAGGCGAAGCCATCGAACACCCATGGGTCAATAAGGCGATCGAAAACGCACAGCGTAAAGTAGAAGGCCGCAACTTCGATATCCGTAAACAACTGCTGGAATTCGATGATGTTGCCAACGACCAACGTAAAGTGGTGTACGAGCTGCGTGACGAGCTGATGGACAGCAGTGATATCAGCGACATGATTGAACAAAACCGTGACGATGTGGTTGCTGCGGTGATTGATCAGTATATTCCGCCACAATCTCTGGAAGAGATGTGGGATGTGGAAGGCTTGGAAAACCGCCTGAAAGCGGATTTCGATGCAGACCTGCCATTGCGTGAATGGCTGGAAGCTGACGACAAGCTGTATGAAGAGCAACTGCGTGAACGCATCCTGAACCACATCATTGATGTCTACAAGTCGAAAGAAGCGGCTGTGGGTGCTGATACCCTGCGTAACTTTGAAAAAGCGGTCATGCTGCAAACGCTGGATACCTTGTGGAAAGAGCACTTGGCAGCGATGGACCACCTACGTCAGGGTATTCACCTGCGTGGCTACGCACAAAAGAACCCGAAACAGGAATACAAGCGCGAATCGTTTGAACTGTTTGAAGATATGCTGGAAGCGCTGAAGTCGGACGTGATCATGACCCTGAGCAAGGTGCGTGTTCAGCAGCCGGAAGAAGTAGACCGCATGGAAGAGCAGCGTCGCGCGTTGGCTGAAGAAGCCGCGCGTCGTCAGCAGATGAACCATGCTGAAGCAGAGAACCAGCTGGACGACGGTCATGAACACGCTTCCGAAACTGTCGTGCGTGACGGCCGTAAAGTTGGCCGTAACGAGCCTTGCCCTTGTGGTTCTGGCAAGAAATTCAAGCAGTGCCACGGTAAGATCGACTGATCACCGGCACTCCGGGAAAAGGCCGCTTAGCGGCCTTTTTTATGCATAAGAGAATCAAACGCGATGAATAAAAAGCACATTCATATCGCTGCCGGGATCATTCTGAATAAAGACGGTAGCGAGATTTATATCACCCAGCGTCTGGCCAAATCACACAAAGGCGGCTTCTGGGAATTTGCCGGTGGCAAGGTAGAGCTGGGAGAGTCAGCGCTAGAAGCGACGATCCGAGAGCTTCATGAAGAAGTTGGTATTGAAGCGACAGAGCTGGAACATTTCATTTCCTTGTCCCACGAGTATCCGGAAAAGTCGCTGTCGTTCGATTTTTATCTGGTGAAAAGCTTTAACGGAGAGCCGTTTGGCAAAGAGGGACAACCGGGGAAATGGGTGCCTATTTGCGAGTTGGGTAACTACACCTTCCCTGAAGCAAACGACCCGGTGTTGGCTAAGATCAGAGAAGTGTTGCTGTAACGGCAGAGTCTTAAGTAGAGATTAGAGATAAACGCAGATAGAAGATAAGAGAAAGAGCAGACAGAAGATATAGAAAGGGCAGACAGAAGATAAGAGAAAAAGCGGGAAGAAGATAAGAGACAAGGAGTGGCATTGCGTGGTGAATGGCTAAAACTCGTCTCTTGTCTCTTGTCTCTTGTCTCTTGTCTCTTGTCTCTTGTCTCTTGTCTCTTGTCTCTTGTCTCTTGTCTCTTGTCTCTTGTCTCTCGTCTTATTGGTCTTCCGACCAGCCGTCGCTGTCTGACATATCTGGTGCGCCGGCAATGCGCTTCTCTTCATCAGCCCATTCGCCCAGATCGATCAACTGGCATTTTTTGCTGCAAAATGGACGGTATGGGCTTACCTCTCCCCAAACAACCGGCATTCCGCACTGCGGGCAATTTACGATGGTTGGATTATCTTGACTCACTGAAACCTCTCAAAAACTAACAAACCGCCAGGGACAGTGACATATTTTCAGGTACTGGCTGATTTTCATCAAATGGCATAAAGCGAATGGCAATACGGGATTTATGTCCCGACACCAAAGGAAAGACGTTGTACTCCGGTGAAACCTTCAAACGAAGCAGGTTGGCACTTTCCACATCCTGTTGGTAAAAGCCGTTAACGACATCGCATTGTTGCATCACCGCACTGCCTCGGGTTAAGCGAAGCCAGAAGCTGAGCGCATCATCGAGCGCTGCCAAGGGTTTTCGCCATAGTTCTGCATTGGACTGTCGGTGCGCCAGCGGCAAGTTCAGCCAAAAGTGAAGGGCTGGTAAATCAAAACTGCAAGTGCCCCCCGGAATGGAAAAGCGCTGGCGGATAGAAGACAGGAATTTATCTTCACGCAATGACTGACCCAACCTTGGCGCTTGCAACAGCCTTTGTTGCAACTGCCTGCTTTCGAGCAGCAAGGCATTGAGCTGCTGGGTATCTACCTGAGGCACATCCAGCCATGCTGAAAGCTTGGTGCGCTGCTTTTCTAGATCTTTGACCAGATCACCTTTCACCTGAACCTGTTCAAGGATTTCTACCAGTTCAAACAGGTTGCGGAAAAAGTTCCGCCACTGCGCATCATCGTTGAACGACATTGAATGGGTCAGCTGCTCAAGCAAAAACTCCAGACGCAGGTAGACGCGGACCTGCTCATTCAACGGTTGTTCGTATAGCGTCTCACTGTTCATTGTCACTCTCGATCGATTGGGTTGCCATGGCCAAATAACGGCGGTGAAGCAACTCAACGTCTTTGTTCAGTGCTGCGCTGTCACCTTCGTTGAGGATAACATCATCAGCCACTGAAAGTCTTTGGGCGCGGGTTGCCTGAGAGGCAAGAATGTTTCTGACCTGATGCTCAGACACGTCATCACGGCGGGTGGTGCGCGCTATCTGGGTTTCTTCACTGACATCGACAACCAAAACTCGCTGGCAAAGTGCGTTAAGCTTGTTTTCGACCAGCAGAGGAATAACCAGCAGGCAGTAAGTGGAGGTGGCCTGTTGGGTCTGGCTAATCATCTGTTCACGGATCATGGGGTGCAGCAGGCTGTTCAGCCAAAGCTTGTCATCCGGATTAGAGAAGATTTTTTCCCGTAAAACTGCGCGGTTGAGTGTGCCATCAGCAGAAAGTATTTCGCTGCCAAACTTGGCAATGATAGCGCGCAGGCCTTCAGAGCCGGGCGCGACCACTTCTCGGGCGATAATATCCGCATCAACAATGTCGATGCCTTTTTCCGCAAACAGGTTAGCTACCGTGGTTTTACCGCTACCGATACCCCCCGTGATGCCTACAACAAACGTCATTTAGAACCCCAGATAGGACGTCAGATACCAGTCAATGATCTTATTGCCCCAGAGCAAACAGATCCAGCCTGCCATCGCAAGATAAGGTCCAAATGAGAAAGGTGTGTCTTTTCCTGAATTATTGACCCGCATCATAATGATGCCGCCAAGTGCGCCGGCAAAAGAAGCCAGAAGGACAAGAAGCGGTATGGGTTGCCAGCCAAGCCAGGCGCCCAGCGCGGCGAGCAGCTTGAAGTCGCCATAGCCCATGCCTTCTTTGCCAGTGATGACTTTAAATACCTGGAATACGCTCCACAGCGACAGATATCCCACCATGGCACCAATGACAGACTGCTCGAGTGTAAGGGGGGAGATGCCAACCAAGGCCAGCAATATACCGGCCCACATCAGTGGCAGTGTCATCTGATCCGGCAGCAGCATGGTATCGAGGTCGATAAAGCAAAGGGCGATCAACACAAAGGTCGCACCAATAACTGCCAGCGACCAGTAGCCGGAAAGCACATACGCGACACTGCCAGCCATGAATGCTGTCAGCAGTTCAATGATCGGGTAACGGGCACTGATTTTGGTTTCACAGTTACGGCATTTACCGCGAAGCAGCAGCCAACTGACAACGGGAATATTGTCGTAAGCCTTTACGGGCTCCAGACATGATGGGCAGTGGGACGCCGGCAGGCTCAAGTTGAATCGCTCACGTTTTTCCGGCGCTGCTATTTCGTCCGGGAAGCATTCATGCATTCCACCCGCCATTGGTATTCCATCATTTTTGGGTAGCGGTAGATCACGACGTTGAGAAAGCTGCCCACAATCAAACCAAACAGTGATGCCAGAAAAAGGTAGAGACCCGGAGAGTCAAAAAGCCATTCCATGTGAAAATCCTGTAATTTCGTTGCAGGTATAATAACGAGTTGCGCCGCTGTGCTCCATTCACAATGAAGCAGTAAGCGGCGCACATTCCTTTTAAGGCGAAGAACTATCCCATTACACTCATGAGGTTAAACATCGGCAGGTACATAGCGACAACCAAAGAGCCAATCAACAAGCCCAGCACGACGATAATCATGGGCTCTAAAATCTTGCCAAGGTTATCGACGGTGTTATCTACGTCTGCTTCATATATCCCTGCAACTTTGTTCAGCATGTCATCCAGTGCACCGGATTCTTCGCCGATCATCACCATTTGGATCATCATGTCGGGAAACTGTCCGGTTTCCCGGATGGAATGATGAAGCGGACGGCCACCGGCGGTTTGTTTGTGTACCTCCTCAATGACCGCTTTGTAGTGGGTATTGTTGGCCGTTTTGCCTGCTGCAGAGAGGCCGCTTAACAGGGGAATACCGGCGTTGAAGGTAGTCGCTAGCGTGCGTGTAAAGCGGGCAATCGTGGCTTTGGTCAGCACATCACCGACCACTGGAATATGAAGTGAGTAGTGACTGACCTTACGGCGAAAGCTGTAGCTTTTATTAATGCTCGCTTTGAATATCAAAATGCCGAGGAAAATCGCCAGCAGCATGTAAAGACCGTAGTGCTGCACTGCATCAGACACATTTAGCACTTTCTGGGTAAACCAGGGCAGTTCAGCGCCAAAGGAGCTAAAAACCTCTTTAAAGGTGGGAATAACAAAAATCAACATACCTATTGTCACTGCAAGAGCAATGATGCAGACAATGGTCGGGTAGATCATCGCTTTGATCACTTTGGATCGGGTCGCTTCGCTTTTTTCACGGTACACACAGATACGGGCGAAGATTTGCTCAAGCCGACCGGTTTGTTCGCCGGTTGCCACCAGATCACAGTAGAACTGATCAAACATATGGGAGCTTGCTTTCATTGCTTGCGCCAGAGAAGAGCCCGCTTCGATATGGCTGTATATCTGCGAGGCAATCCATTTCATTTCTGCTTTCTTGGCGCTGGATTTGAGCAGCTGCAGCGTTTCACCCAGGGCACGCCGGCTTCCAGCATGGTAGCCATCTGACGCGTAAACAGGGTGATGTCTTTTTCTGTCGCTGTATTGCGGCGCTTAACCCAAGAAGAAGGCGAGCGTTTTTTTATCTTTTCGAGACGTATTTTCTGCTCATTCAGTGTCTGGCGTGCTTCCTGCTCTGAATACGCCAGTGTCTGGCCTTTTTACTTTTTTGCCTTTTTGCGGTGGTACCACGCCACTGATAGGAAGAGAGCTTGTTTTTTATTGGTTTTAGCAGCCATAAAATTTCCTTTTACAGACTGATCACACGCTGTAATTCAGCGAGGCTGGTGATGCCTTCGTTCAGTTTTTCAATGCCGGAAAGTTGAAGGGTTAACATGCCACTGCCCATGGCAAGGGTTTCAAGGCGCATTGCAGCCGCGCCGTTGCCAATCGCTTCTGCAAGCTCACGGTCGATAGGCATCACTTCGTAGATGCCCACGCGCCCCAGATAACCGTGATTACAATGGTCACACCCCTCAGACGAAGATTTAAAAACCTGGTCGGTTTTCAGCGAAGGGTAGTGGGTGGTCAGCGCCGCAAGGTGCGGGTCTTCGCTTGGATGTGGCACTTTGCAATGCGGGCAAAGACGGCGCGCCAGACGCTGGGCGATAATCAGGCGCAGTGATGCAGCAAGGTTGTAGGGGGCGACCCCCATGTTTGCCAGACGGGTGATGCTTTCTGCCGCCGAATTAGTGTGCAGGGTAGACAGCACTAGGTGGCCGGTCTGGGCGGCTTTGATCCCGATTTCAGCGGTTTCTAAATCCCGGATCTCGCCCACCATGACCACATCCGGATCCTGACGTAAAAATGCCCGCAGCGCTTTGGCAAAATCAAGCCCGATATCGTTGTTGATATTGACCTGGTTAATGCCGGGCAGGTTGATCTCCACCGGGTCTTCAGCGGTGGAAATATTGCGCTCGGCAGTATTGAGGTATTTCAGGCCAGTATAGAGGGAAACGGTTTTTCCGCTCCCTGTTGGGCCTGTCATTAAAATCATCCTTGGGGTCTATCAAGAGCTTCGAGGTAATCTTTTTTCTGCTTTTCGTTATAACCCAGGGCGTCGATATCCAGCGCAACGCTGCCACCATCCAATATCCGCAGCACCACTTTTTCTCCCCACAGTAGGCAGGGTAGACACCCGCATATCAATGGCTTTGTTTTCTGAAAGATTAAGCTTAATCCGGCCATCCTGCGGTAAGCGGCGCTCGGCAATATTGAGTTTGGAAATGATTTTCAGCCGCGTCGAAAGGCGGCGTGAGATCCCCGCCGGTGGCGTGCTGTGGGTTTGCAAAATACCGTCCAAGCGGAAACGGATTTGATAGCTTTGTTCAAACGGTTCGAAATGAATATCTGACGCCTGCTTGCGAACGGCTTCCAAAAGCACCTGCTGGATATAGCGGCTGACCGGCGCATCGTCTGAAAAAAGCTCATCGCTGGCTAAGATTTCTTCGTTGGTGTTGCCCAGCGCTTCCAGTTCTGAATCGCTGACATTAACGGTGCGAACGTTTTCAGTAACGTTTTTCCCGTACAGGCGGCGTATCGCCCCCTCAATTTGGGTCACTTCCAGCAATACCGGCACAATCGAGTACCCAGTAGCGAACTGAAAGTCATCCTGGATATCAATACGGGTGGGATCGCTGATACCGAGAAATAGCTGGTTATTACGAAGCTCAAGAGGAAGTGCCTGAGAGGAAAGCACCAAATCCTGTTGGTTAATAAAGGTGTTGGTTTTTTCCCACGGGTATTGCTTGATATTTCGTAAAGGTTCACCGAAAAGTTCGGCAATGATTTTAGCTAAATCCGCGCTGTTAAAGATATTCAGGGCAAGCAAAGCCGAGGGAACATTCATCCCCCCGGCTTTAGCTTTTAGAATGACCTCTTGCTCTTGCGCCGATGAGATAAATTCGGCACGGCACAAGGCTACAGCAAGGTTAATCACCACTACAATACAGTACCTGTAGCACAGCCTTTAGGCAGAATTGCTGCTGTAGCGACGTCTGTTAAGCAAATCCAATCACCGTCAGTTGCATCACGTTCAAGAGCGATTTTTTACCGCTATTTTGGGTGCTGCCACTTAGCGTCAAAATTATTTGACCGCCTTTGCTGTTGGCTGCAGCCGGTTTAGTTTCCATCAGACCAAGAATAGTTTTAGTTGCTCCCAACGTTGTTGCCATATTTGCGTTAGTAACAGTCGGGAATTTACCATCAGTTGCAATTTTATCTTCAACGTTTACTTTAAGAGCTGCCACGCTAGCAAGTGCAGCACCTAGCTCAGATTTTTGGACATAGTTTTGGTACTGTGGAATAGCAACTGCCGTTAAAACACCAATAACAGCAATAACAATCATCAGTTCAATTAAACTAAAACCCTTTTGTTTTTTCATATCCATTCTCTCCAGAAGTTTTTGCCAACATGGCTTGTAAGTGGCACTAAGATACGACCGATAATCCAATGAAAATAGTGGATAAAATTGGAGTTTCGAGGGGTTAATCGTCATTTGTGTAATTGATATGAATGACAGTTACATTGATTGTGAGTGAAGCAAAAAAAATGCAGACTTATTGTCTGCATTTGCTGTAGTGAAGCTTGTTATTTGGTCTTATTTTGCGACTTATTTAAGGCGCATGGAAAGGTCCATCGCTTTAATATGTTTGGTCAGCGCGCCGACGGAAATAAAATCCACACCGGTTTCGGCATATTCGCGCAGTGTATCCAAGGTAACATTGCCGGAAACTTCCAATGCCACGCGCCCTTGGTTCAGTTTCACCGCTTCGCACATCATGTCTGTGGTGAAGTTATCCAGCATCACGATATCTGCACCCGCATCAATCGCTTGTTGCAGTTCTTCCAAGGATTCTGTTTCCACTTCAACCGGTTTGCCGGGATTAAGGCGCTTGGCAGTGTCTACCGCTGCCTGAATGCCGCCACAGGCGATAATGTGGTTTTCCTTGATTAGGTAGGCGTCGTAAACCCCAATTCGGTGGTTATAACCACCGCCACAGGAAACGGCATACTTCAGCGCGTTGCGAAGGCCGGGAATGGTTTTGCGGGTATCCAGCAGGCGGGTTTTTGTGCCCGCCAGTTTTTCCACATAGCGTGCTGTTTCAGTGGCGCAGCCTGACAGGGTCTGGATAAAGTTCATCGCATTGCGCTCACCGGTCAACAGGGTTCGCGCCGGACCTTTCAGTTCACACAACACCTGATTGGGTGACACCTCGTCGCCATCTTCAACTTGCCAGTGAATGGTGACCACATCGCCCAGTTGACGGAAGACTTCATTCGCAAAAGCGCGGCCACAGAATACCCCTGCTTCACGGGTAATAATGGTCGCTTCTGCCAAGGTTTCAGCCGGAATAAGCGACGCCGTGATATCGCTGGACGCATCCAGCGTGCCGCCCAGATCCTCTTTCAGGGTGCGGGAAACGCTCTCTTTTATGTCTTCGCCCAGCAGTTCCTGCAGGCGTTGGCGGCGGTCTTCGGCGTTATGAACACCGCTTGAAGATGAAGTCATAAGGGAAAATCCATTCACATGATCCAAAGTTGCTGACAATGATACCGTTGTCGTAACAGAAAGCTAACCCTTCTAGGCGCATTTCTACGGCGGCAAAAGGCATCAGCCTATTGGGTTGGGCTGGCTGGCGGTGTGTCTGGTTCGCCATTGATAAGACAGTTAAAACGGCGATCTGTGAAAAGTTAGATATTTCGGACTATGCTTGTCTTAATAACAAGACAAGGTGTGCAATGAAAGTAACTGTTCGCGCTGTTTCTGCTTTGGTCGCGGTGACCGGTATCATGCTGGTGGTATTGTTTGTGCCATCAAAGAGCACGTCGTGGCCGGAGATACGTATTGCGGTATCAGAAACGCCGTTGTCAGCCCCTTTGATTATTGCGGGTAGCAATGGGTACTTCCAAAAGCATGATCTTAAGATCAAACTGATCAAAGCGCGCGGTGGCGTCAACTGCATGCAGATGCTGCTAAACGATGAAGTTGACCTGGCAACCACGTCTGACTCCGTGGTGATGTTTACCCGCTTTGAACGGGACGACTTTGGTGTGTTGACCAGTTTTGCTGAGTCTGACAACGACGTGAAGATTCTGACCCTTGCTGCCTCGCCGGACTCTCCGTCTCCTGCTTTGGAAAATGGAAGGGCAGGGGTTGTCATAGACAGTGCCAGCGAGTTTTTCCTTGATGCCTATATGGCAATGGAAGGTATGAACACGCGAGGGATAGAAAAACGTGGCTATCAGCCCCACAAACTGGGCGAGGCGTTGCTTCGCAAAGAGGTGGATTATATTGCCGTGTGGGAGCCATACAGCTACATGTTGTCGCGTGATTACCCTGACAGAGTATTCAGTTATGAAACCCGCGGTATCAATAACCTCCACTTCCTGCTCAGCCACAGAACCGATGAAAACGGCGAGAGCACCATTGACAGGGAAGTGAGCGTCAGGGTTATTGATGCATTGGAGGAGGCGAACCGTTTTATCAGCCTTTATCCGGAAAAGCCAAAAAACTGGTGGCAGATTTTCTCTCCATGCCGGAGGCGCAACTGGCGTATCTCTGGTCTGATTACACTTTCCGGCTGACCATCAGTGATGCGATGTTCCTCAGTCTGACCATGCAGGCGAACTGGGCGATCGGCTCAGGAAAAACATCCCGGCAGAACCGCCGGATTTCCGGGACTTGTTTGCGTCATCTCCCCTGCTTCCCCATGTGCCTGCTAATCAGGCATCCCAGTAAGGAAAGCAGATGAAACTGAACCGATTACTCACCGCACTGGTCGCCTGCAGTTTGCTTCTTTCAGCAACCATTCTCGTGCTTCAGTTGTTTCAAAAGCAGGCGCAGGATGAAGCACGCGCCCAACTCAATTACATCATGACTGTGCAGGGCTCGATTGATGTGCTCCGAAGCCGTCTGTGGCTGTTGCAACGCTACAACGATGAAACATCTCTAAAAGAGAGTCAGCGCGCCAGCGCCCGTATGAAAGACACGCTGGATACCTCTGTGTCTGCTGACGCCTCCCAAGGGGCGATATCCAACCTGCAACACATGCAGCGCGCAGTGGACAGGCTGTTGATCCTTAGCCAGAAAAACATTTCCCAGCCCAACGATATTTCCATGGATTCCAGCCAGAGTCTGGTGACATCGCGCATCAATATGTTGCTTCTGTCCATGTCTGAAGAGGTTCTGGTTTTGCACCAGCGGGTGCAGGCGCATGTGAATGAAGTGCAGGCCAAGCTTTCGATGAGTTCGGGAATTGCTTTGGCGTTATTGTCATTAAGTGTCACTGCTTTAATGTTGGTGTTCCGCCACCGCTTTAAAGGCGGGCTGGCATCCCTGATAGAAAGCATCCGCAAAGTGCGACAGGGGGAATTAGTCGGACTGGTTGAGGCAAAGTATGACGATGAACTGCAGTTGATAGCTGACGAATTGTCAGACATGAAATTTAAGCTGAATGAGACCATGGTGTCCCGCGATGGGTTACAGCGTGAGGTGGATAAACAAACCCGCCAGCTTAAAGAGCAACACGACACCCTGAGAAGACTGGCTAACACTGACAGCCTTACCGGACTGTTGAACCGCCGTGCCTTTGATATCCAGGTGAAAAGTGCCATGGCCCGGGCAAGACGGACAGGCACACATGCCGCCCTGCTGTTTATCGACCTCAATGACTTTAAAGCCATCAATGATACTTATGGTCATGAAGCGGGTGATATGTTGTTGACCACTGTCTCTGAACGGTTAATGGAAAGCGTCCGGGAAACCGACTTGGTGGCGCGTCTTGGTGGTGATGAGTTTATCGTCTGGCTGGATCTGCTTGATGAAGACATAAATGTCGACATTGCCGTGGCACGAATCATCCAGAATATTGATAAACCCATTACCCTGAGAGGGGATACCCTTCGTGTGAAACTAAGTATCGGTGTCGCACTGTACCCTAATCACAGTGAAAACTTTGACGGCCTGATGAAGCTGGCTGACGAGTCTATGTACAAAGCCAAGTCGATGAAAAACCAGCAGCACATGACGGTGCATATTTCCCATGAAATCTAAAGGTATAAGCCTTCAGGTTGTTGGGCCAGAGAACCTGGTTTACCATTTGCTGCAGTAGCTGGAATATTTGACCCGAGCGTAACCACGTGTTTGAAATTTGTGCCCAAGGTTGGCTGAAACAAGCCAGACACTGCCCCTCACCACACTTCAATGAAAGACCTGTTGATGCAGATATTTCGCTGCTGGTGGTTCATAACATCAGCTTGCCGCCCGGTGAGTTTGGTGGTTCTTACATCGAACAGTTCTTTCAGGGGCATCTGACCTCAAAAGCCCACCCATTTTTTGATGAAATCCGTGATATGCAGGTCTCGGCACACTGTTTGGTTAAACGCACGGGAGAGGTGGTGCAGTTTGTCTCTTTCAACCAGCGGGCATGGCATGCCGGGGTGTCTTCCTTTGAAGGCCGTGAGCAGTGCAATGACTTTTCTATTGGCATTGAACTGGAAGGAACCGATGACTTGCCGTACACCGATGCCCAATACCAGACACTGGTTGCGGTTACCCATGCCATTATGTCGACATACCCCAATATCACTCCCGCCCGCGTTACCGGCCATGAGCATATTGCGCCCGGACGTAAAACCGATCCCGGTTCGTCTTTTTGCTGGAACAGACTGAAAGCAGAACTTTGACTAGGGTTGTCAGAGAAGCATTGTTAAAACTCTCTGACAATTTCGATGACAAGTTGCAACACTAACGAGATCCGGTACACGGAAATTTTACCGTAAGCCAATATATTGGTCAGACCAATGTCATTTCGTTGATTAAAATCGCAGCGCAATCTAAACGTAACTTCTATGACTTAAATCAAGTTTACGGTGGACAGTCAGGCCACATTCTGATAACTTTTAGGGTGTTTGGTAATTGGTCTTACCAATTTACAAGGCCAGTGAATGGGATTGCACGCGCAGGAACTCCGGCGCCGGATAAGTAATAAAAACAATGGCTATACAACGGATTCGTCAACCCAAACTGTCTGACGTTATTGAGAAAGAGCTTGAAAGCCTGATTCTGGAAGGGACACTGTCTCCGGGTCAAAAACTGCCGCCTGAGCGAGAGCTGGCAAAGCAGTTCGATGTTTCCCGTCCCTCCGTTCGTGAAGCTATCCAGCGGTTAGAAGCCAAAAAACTCCTGAACAGAAAACAAGGTGGCGGCACCTTTGTGAGTGAGCGCTTGTGGCAGCGTTTCTCCGAGCCTCTGATTGGCCTGTTAGCCGACCACCCTGAAACCCAGCTTGATTTGCTGGAATCCCGTCACGCGCTGGAGGGTATCTCCTCCTATTTTGCTGCACTGCGGGGCACAGAAGAAGATTTAAAACGGGTGTGCCATTGCCACGATAACATCCGTGAAGCCCAGCAACTTGGTGACATAAAAGCCGAAGCTGCTGCCGTGATGCGATACCTGATTGCCGTGACTGAAGCGTCGCACAACGTGGTATTGCTGCACATCATGCGCAGCCTGGCACCATTGCTGGAGCAAAACATATTACAAAACTTTGAGTTACTGAACCGACGCGAAGACGTAGTGGCAAAAGTAACCAGACACAGAGCCAATATCGTGCAAGCGATCACTGCCGGGGAACCCGAAAAAGCCCGTCAGGCATCGCATGCGCATTTGGCTTTTATAGAGGAAACCCTGTTGGATTTGGGGCGTGAGGAAAGCAGAAGAGAACGCTCACTGCGACGGATTCAACAACGCAAGGACGAGTTGGAATAGCGGATCCCGACAGCTTCGCGGAGTTGTCAGGAGCCGTTTTTCAACTGCGACAACATTAGTTTTGTACAAGTCAATCAACGAAAGGATAGATCGCCATGTCTGAAGTCATGAAAAATGACGTGGACGCACTAGAGACCCAAGAGTGGCTGTCCGCTCTTGAATCAGTCGTTCGTGAAGAAGGTGTAGAACGTGCCCAGTTCCTGCTTGAGCAAGTAATGGAAAAGGCGCGCCTTGACGGTGTCGATATGCCAACCGGCATCACCACCAACTACGTGAATACCATCCCTGCAGACAAAGAGCCTGCATACCCAGGTGATGTAAACCTGGAGCGTCGTATTCGTTCTATCATTCGTTGGAACGCGATCATGATCGTGTTGCGCGCATCGAAAAAAGATCTGGAACTGGGCGGCCACATGGCGTCTTTCCAATCTTCTGCGGCATTCTACGAAGTTTGTTTCAACCACTTCTTCCGTGCGCCTAATGACGTAGACGGTGGCGATCTGGTTTACTACCAAGGTCACATTGCACCGGGTATCTACTCACGCGCTTTCGTTGAAGGTCGTCTGACTGAAGAGCAGCTGGACAACTTCCGCCAGGAAGTGGACGGTAAAGGTATCCCTTCATACCCGCACCCTAAACTGATGCCTGAATTCTGGCAGTTCCCAACCGTATCTATGGGTCTGGTCCAATCTCTGCGATTTACCAAGCACGCTTCCTGAAGTACCTGAACGGTCGTGGCATGAAAGACACCACCAACCAGCGCGTATATGCGTTCCTGGGTGATGGTGAGATGGATGAGCCAGAATCACGCGGCGCGATCTCTTTCGCAGCACGTGAGAAGCTGGATAACCTGTGCTTCCTGATCAACTGTAACCTGCAGCGCCTGGACGGCCAGTAATGGGTAACGGCAAGATCATTCAAGAGCTGGAAGGCCTGTTCAAAGGTGCTGGCTGGAACGTGGTTAAAGTGGTTTGGGGTAGCGGCTGGGATAAACTGCTGGCGAAAGACACCTCAGGCAAACTGCTGCAGCTGATGAACGAAACTGTTGACGGCGACTACCAGACTTTCAAAGCGAAAGACGGCGCCTACGTTCGTAAGCACTTCTTCGGTAAATACCCAGAAACTGCAGCACTGGTTGCTGACATGACTGACGAAGAAATCTTCGACCTGAAACGTGGTGGTCACCAGCCTTCTAAGCTGTACGCAGCATTTAAGAACGCACAAGAAACCAAAGACCGTCCGACTGTGATCCTGGCGAAAACCGTTAAAGGTTACGGCATGGGTGAAGCAGCGGAAGGCAAGAACATTGCGCACCAGGTTAAGAAAATGGACATGACCCATGTTCTGCACCTGCGTGACCGCCTGGGTCTGCAAGACCTGCTGTCTGACGAAGACGTGAAAGCACTGCCTTACCTGAAACTGGAAGAAGGTTCTGCTGAGCACCAGTACCTGCACGCTCGCCGCGCAGCACTGAAAGGCTACACGCCTAAGCGTCTGCCACGATTCACCGAAGAACTGACTCTGCCAGAGCTGGATGCGTTCCAACCTCTGCTGGAAGAGCAAAAGCGTGAAATCTCTACCACCATGGCTTTCGTACGTGCGCTGAACGTACTGCTGAAAGACAAAGGCGTTGGTAAGAACATCGTTCCAATCATTGCGGACGAAGCACGTACTTTCGGTATGGAAGGTCTGTTCCGTCAAATCGGTATTTACAACCCACACGGCCAGAACTACACCCCGCAAGACCGCGACATCGTTTCTTACTACAAAGAAGCGACTTCAGGTCAGGTACTGCAAGAAGGTATCAACGAGCTGGGTGCAATGTCTTCATGGGTTGCTGCTGCGACGTCTTACAGCACTAACAACCTGCCGATGATCCCGTTCTACATCTACTACTCAATGTTCGGCTTCCAACGTGTTGGCGACATGGCGTGGATGGCAGGCGACCAACAAGCGCGCGGCTTCCTGCTGGGTGCAACTGCAGGTCGTACTACCCTGAACGGTGAAGGTCTGCAGCACGAAGACGGTCACTCTCACATCATGGCAGGTACTGTTCCTAACTGTATCTCTTACGACCCAACTTTCGCTTACGAAGTTGCAGTGATCATGCAAGACGGTATGCGTCGCATGTACGGTCCAGAGCAAGAGAACGTGTTCTACTACCTGACCCTGATGAACGAAAACTACGAGCAACCAGCAATGCCAGAAGGCGCTGAAGAAGGTATCCGTAAAGGTATCTACAAGCTGGAAGCTTACGCAGGCGATAAAGCGAAAGTTCAGCTGATGGGCTCTGGCACCATCCTGAACGAAGTACGTGCAGCAGCTGACATCCTGAGCAAGGAATACGGCATCGCTTCTGACGTATTCAGCGTGACTTCATTCAACGAACTGGCACGTGATGGCCAGGCGTGTGACCGTCACAACATGCTGAACCCAATGGCTGACGCGCAAGTACCATACATTGCACAAGTGATGGGTACAGAGCCTGCTATCGTTGCGACTGACT
Organism: Enterovibrio sp. JCM 19048; assembly: GCA_001310415.1. Lineage (GTDB taxonomy): Bacteria > Pseudomonadota > Gammaproteobacteria > Enterobacterales > Vibrionaceae > Enterovibrio > Enterovibrio paralichthyis. Next base: position 127,381 of record BAXE01000009.1, read on the forward strand.
ACATGAAGAACTACGCAGACCAAGTTCGCGCGTTCATTCCTGCTGAGTCTTACCGCGTGCTGGGTACGGATGGCTTTGGTCGTTCAGACAGCCGCGAGAACCTGCGTCGTCACTTTGAAGTTAACGCGAGCTACGTTGTTGTAGCAGCGCTGACTGAACTGGCGAAGCGTGGCGACATCGAGAAATCAGTGGTTGCTGAAGCCATTGAGAAATTCGGTATCGACACTCAGAAAGTGAACCCACTGTACGCGTAAGAGGCATATATCAATGGCAATCGAAATTAACGTACCAGACATCGGTGCCGATGAGGTTGAAGTTACTGAGATCCTCGTTAGCGTTGGTGACAAAGTTGAAGAAGATCAGTCGCTGATCACCGTTGAAGGTGACAAGCGTCGATGGAAGTACCTGCATCACAGGCCGGTATCGTAAAAGAAATCAAAATCGCGACTGGCGACAAGGTTTCTACCGGTTCTCTGATCATGATTTTCGAAGCCGAAGGCGGTGCAGCACAAGCTGCACCTGCTCCTGCGGCGGAAGCAGCTCCAGCGCCAGCAGCGGCTGCGGAACTGAAAGAAGTATTTGTACCTGATATCGGTGGCGACGAAGTCGAAGTGACCGACATCATGGTTGCAGTTGGCGACAGCATTGAAGAAGAGCAATCTCTGATCACTGTTGAAGGCGACAAAGCATCAATGGAAGTACCAGCACCTTTCGCAGGTGTTCTGAAAGAAATCAAAGTAGCGGCAGGCGACAAAGTATCTACCGGCTCTCTGATCATGGTCTTCGAAACAGCAGGTTCAGGCGCAGCACCGGTAGCGGCAGCAGCTCCAGTTGAAGCACCTGCAGCAGCACCGGTAGCGGGCGGAACGAAAGAAGTTCACGTACCGGATATCGGCGGTGACGAAGTCGAAGTGACTGAAATTATGGTAGCGGTTGGCGACAGCATCGAAGAAGAGCAGTCACTGATCACTGTTGAAGGTGACAAGGCTTCTATGGAAGTTCCTGCACCATTCGCAGGCGTGCTGAAAGAAATCAAAGTAGTGGCAGGCGACAAAGTGTCTACCGGCTCTCTGATCATGGTGTTCGAGGTGGCGGGCGCAGCTCCGGCTCCTGCGGCAGCGCCAGCAGCATCTGCTCCGGCAGTGGCTCCAGCGGCAGCACCAGCAGCACAGGCGGCTCCTGCAGCAGCGGGCGAGTTCGTGGAAAACCACGAGTACGCACACGCATCTCCAGTTGTTCGCCGTATCGCTCGCGAATTCGGTGTAAACCTGGCGAAAGTGAAAGGTTCTGGCCGTAAGAACCGCATCCTGAAAGAAGACGTTCAAGCGTACGTGAAAGACGCGCTGAAACGTCTGGAATCTGGCGCAGCAGCGGCAGCTTCAGGTAAAGGCGACGGCGCAGCACTGGGTCTTCTGCCATGGCCGAAAGTTGATTTCAGCAAGTTCGGTGAAACTGAGGTTCAACCTCTGTCTCGCATCAAGAAGATTTCTGGCGCGAACCTGCACCGTAACTGGGTAATGATCCCACACGTGACTCAGTGGGATAACGCTGACATCACTGAGCTGGAAGCATTCCGTAAAGAACAAAATGCTATCGAAGCGAAACGTGACTCTGGCGTGAAGATCACCCCACTGGTGTTCATCATGAAAGCTGTTGCTAAAGCGCTGGAAGCTTTCCCAACGTTCAACTCTTCTCTGTCTGAAGACGGTGAGAGCCTGATCCTGAAGAAATTCGTGAACGTGGGCATCGCGGTAGACACGCCAAATGGCTGGTTGTTCCTGTCTTCAAAGACGTGAACAAGAAAGGCATTTACGAGCTGTCTGCTGAGCTGGCTGAAGTGTCGAAGAAAGCACGTGGCGGTAAGCTGACTGCAGCTGACATGCAAGGCGGCTGTTTCACTATCTCTAGCCTGGGTGGCATCGGCGGTACTGCGTTTACACCAATCGTAAATGCGCCGGAAGTGGCAATCCTGGGTGTGTCTAAGTCTGAAATGAAGCCAGTTTGGAACGGCAAAGAGTTCGCTCCTCGCCTGCAACTGCCTCTGTCACTGTCTTACGATCACCGCGTGATCGACGGTGCAGACGGTGCACGCTTCATCACATACCTGAACGAGTGTCTGTCAGACATTCGCCGTCTGGTACTGTAAGGCTATACCCGACCAGCGTTCACCTGCATATGGTGGACGCTGATTTGATGTACAGCTCACAGGCTATGGGTTTTTATTTTTCAGGCTGTTAACACGGCTGTAAAATGTCAGACCAAACATTAAGCTGCAGATGTACTGCGCAGTGAAACAAAACGGTCCATGATAAAAAACTCTTAGTCAGGGATATAAGACTACAACGAGGTCAGAATGAGTAAAGAAATCAAAGCCCAAGTCGTTGTACTGGGTTCGGGTCCTGCAGGCTATTCAGCGGCGTTTCGCTGTGCAGACCTGGGTCTGGACACTGTTCTGGTAGAAAAATACAGCACGCTGGGTGGTGTGTGTCTGAACGTGGGTTGTATCCCATCGAAAGCACTGCTTCACGTAGCGAAAGTCATCGAAGAAGCGAAAGCGATGGCAGAACACGGTGTGGTATTTGGCGAGCCAACGACCGACATCACTAAAATCCGTCTGTGGAAAGAGAAAGTTGTTACCCAACTGACTGGCGGTCTTGGCGGCATGGCTAAGATGCGTAAAGTTAATGTGGTTAACGGCTACGGTAAGTTCACCGGCCCTAACACCATCGTGGTGGAAGGTGCAGACGGCGCGACGACTATCAACTTTGACAACGCGATCATCGCTGCGGGCTCTCGTCCAATCGAGCTGCCATTTATCCCGCACGAAGATCCACGTATCTGGGACTCAACCGACGCATTGGAACTGAAAGAAGTTCCTCAGAAAATGCTGGTTATGGGTGGCGGTATCATCGGCCTGGAAATGGGTACGGTTTACCACGCGCTGGGTTCTCAGATTGACGTTGTTGAAATGTTTGACCAGGTTATCCCTGCGGCTGACAAAGACATCGTTAAAGTCTTCACCAAGCGTATCAGCAAGAAGTTCAACCTGATGCTGGAAACCAAAGTGACTGCGGTTGAAGCGAAGGAAGACGGCATCTACGTGACCATGGAAGGCAAGAAAGCGCCTGCAGGTCCTGAGCGTTACGATGCAGTGCTGGTTGCTATCGGTCGTGTACCAAACGGTAAACTGATCGACGCTGAAAAAGCAGGCGTTGAAGTGGATGAGCGTGGCTTTATCAATGTTGATAAGCAAATGCGCACCAACATCCCTCACGTTTACGCGATCGGTGACATCGTAGGTCAGCCAATGCTGGCACACAAAGGTGTTCACGAAGGTCACGTAGCAGCGGAAGTTATCGCAGGTAAGAAGCACTACTTCGACCCGAAAGTGATCCCATCAATTGCTTACACTGAGCCAGAAGTGGCTTGGGTTGGTCTGACTGAGAAAGAAGCGAAAGCGCAAGGCATCAACTACGAAGTTGCGACCTTCCCATGGGCGGCATCTGGCCGTGCTATCGCGTCTGACTGTTCAGACGGTATGACCAAGATGATCTTCGACAAAGACACTCACCGTGTGATCGGTGGTGCGATTGTCGGCACCAACGGCGGTGAGCTGCTGGGTGAAATCGGTCTGGCGATTGAGATGGGCTGTGATGCAGAAGACATCGCACTGACCATCCACGCGCACCCAACCCTGCACGAATCTGTAGGTCTGGCAGCAGAAGTATTTGAAGGTACAGTGACTGACCTGCCAAACGCGAAAGCAGTGAAAAAGAAAAAGTAATTTCTGACACTCACTGACACCAAAAAGCGTCTCTTCGGAGGCGCTTTTTTGTTTCCTTTCGTACAGTTAACATACGCTTTAGCAAAGCGCGGTATGATGATTGCTGTAAGAGATTTGTCTCGCCACCTATCAGGGATGGTGAGAATTCGACAGGAGCGGGATGTTGAACCTATTCAAAAAGTTGTGCTCAAGCCTACTGATTAATGTCGCATTGACTTCAATGTTATTCTCATTGAATGCCATGGCAGAGCAGTCAGAAAGACCCACCATTGGCTTGGTGCTGGGCGGTGGCGGTGCGAAAGGGGCGGCGCACGTTGGCGTACTCAAGGCGCTGGAAGAAATGCGTATTCCTGTCGACTACATTGCCGGTACCAGTATGGGGGCTTATGTCGGCGGGCTTTACAGCATTGGCATGAGCGCTGATGAAATTGATGGCCTGATGGGCTCCATCAATTGGAAAGAAGGCTATCAGGATAGGGTTTACCGCGGCGATCGCCGTATCCGCGATAAAGATCATGAAGATCGCTACAATCTCTCTACTAACCTCGGCTTTGATTTCAAAAGCCTGAAAACTCCTCAGGGCATTGTGCAGGGTCAGAACATGATCCGTATTTTGCGTGACTCCACCGGCAACTTCCTGCGCTGAAATCTTTCAATGACATGGTGATCCCATACCGCGCAGTCGCAACGGATATTGAACGGCTGCAACCGGTTGTCATCGACAGTGGCCAGTTAACGGAAGCCATGCTGGCGAGTATGGCAGTGCCAGGTGCACTGCCACCGGTCGAACTCAATGGCCGCTATCTGGTAGACGGTGGGCCGGTTAATAACATGCCGGTCGATGTCGCCAAAGCGATGGGGGCAGACATTGTCATTGCGGTCGATATCAGTACCGATTACAGCCCGGCCGCGGAGCTTGGTTCGTACCTACAGGTCATGAACCAACTGGTTAACTATATGGTGCGCAACAGCACTGATGAACAGATTGCCAATATGACCAACCAGGATGTGCTGCTAAAGCCCCAGGTTGGCAATATGGAAACCACCGAGTTTGAGCGCATGCCGGAAGCATTCGATAAAGGTTTCCAGGCTGCGTTTTCCCAGCGTCAGACACTGAGTAAGCTAGCACTCAGTGCGGGCGAGTATCAGGAATACATTGAAGCCAAACAGCAGCGCCGCCGACTGATGCTGTTTGGGGGAATGCTGAATGTCGACCATATCGTTATTGATAACGAAACCAGCTTTTCTGATTCTGTCCTCAAAGCGCGGTTGGCGCTGGAAACCGGCATGATGGACTCGACCAAGCTTGAGACAGCAGTGCAGAACCTTTATGCGTTGGACCGGTTTGAAACCGTGCGCTACCACATCGAAAGCGAGGGTGACGAAAACACCCTGATGGTCAATGTGAGGGAGAAAAGCTGGGGGCCAAACTTCGTTGATTTCCGCTTTGCACTGGAAGATAACTTCCAGTCCGGTACGAATTTTTCTGCCGGGGTCAGTATTAACTCCACCGGATTGTCAGATTATGGCGCTGAGCTGCGTACCATTCTTGAACTTGGTACCGATAAAAAAGCGCAGGCGGAGTTGTATCTGCCATTCAGTGCCGACCAGCTGTTCTTTACTGAAATACTCGGGGGTGTGGAAGTACGTGAGCGTGACCAGTATTTCCGCTCTGAAGAGCCACTGCTGGGTGAAGACACTTTTACGCTGGGAACCCGCTACAGCGAAGTGATTGGTGACATAGGCTTTGGCTGGCAGCCTGAGCTATGGGGCGAATTTAAAGTCGGCTATCGCTACATTGACGGCGAGGAAGAGCAGGCGGGCGGGCTCATCTCGCAGCGTTACAAGCGCAGCATGCCATACTTGACCTTTACACTGGACACGCTCGATAACCGCGTTTTCCCCAACTATGGTGCTTATCTTGATGCCTCGCTGGGCTTTGCCAGCGATACCCTTCTCTCCAATGGTGATAGGGCGGAATCAGAAGCGAGTGTGCTGAATGTGGAAGGTATTTATGCCAAAAACTGGGGCAAACACACGGTTTACGGCAAGGGGAAATACGGCACCATCAATGCACGGGTCGGTAATGTGGCCATTGAACCCCATGAACTGGGTGGCTTTCTGAACCTGTCAGGGATCCCGCGTGATTCCCTCTGGGCCAATAACATTGCCTATGGCGCATTGGTTTACCGCTATCGCCTGCTGGATAACGACTTCGGACTGTTTAAATCTCCTGTTTATTTAGGCACTTCCATTGAATACGGTGGAGTGTGGAACAACCCAGATTTTTCGTTAAAAGAAGTGCCGTTTTATACCGCAGGCAGTATATTTGCTGGTGTTGATTCTCCACTGGGGCCGATCATAGTCGCCTATGGTCGTACAGAAAATAATCTCGATTCGTTCTATTTTATAGTCGGGTCCCAGTTCTAAAGGACTGATGGAGAGAAGCGCCCGCGCTTTTCTTGCTGATAAATCAAATGTTTCATTCCGTGGCTGGAATTTAAAATTTGGTTAAAAAGTGATAACATGCCAGCTTCGTCATGCAGGGCTTCATAGAGAAAGATAGCTACCCCTACATTTCACTGAGTACCTGCAAGCCGAGCTTAATTCCAAGGATGTCTGGCCGCGACGGCCGGACCGAAATATGAGGAAAACGTCGTGCTTGAAGCCTACCGTAAACACGTCGAAGAACGTGCTGCTCAGGGCATTGTCCCTAAACCACTCGATGCGGAGCAAACCGCCAGCCTTATCGAATTGCTCAAGAACCCACCGGCAGGTGAAGAAGACACACTGGTTGATCTACTTGAAAACCGCATTCCACCGGGTGTGGATGAAGCAGCTTATGTAAAAGCTGGCTTTCTGGCGGCTGTCGCAAAAGGTGAAGCAAGCTCACCACTGGTTTCCAAAGAACGCGCCGTAGAACTGCTGGGCACTATGCAAGGCGGTTACAACATCGAGCCGTTAGTCACGCTGCTTGACGACGCAGCACTGGCATCTATCGCTGCAAAGGCGCTGTCACATACCCTGCTGATGTTTGATGCTTTCTATGATGTGGAAGAGAAAGCCAAAGCAGGCAACGCTTTTGCCAAGCAAGTCATGCAATCCTGGGCAGACGCAGAATGGTTCCTGTCCAAGCCTAACGTGCCAGAGAAAGTCACCCTGACTGTTTTCAAAGTGACCGGTGAAACCAACACCGATGACTTGTCACCGGCCCCGGATGCCTGGTCACGCCCTGACATTCCACTGCACGCCCTGGCAATGCTGAAAAACGAACGTGACGGCATTAACCCTGACCAAGCGGGCGTGGTTGGCCCAATCAAGCAAATCGAAGCACTGAAAGAGCAGGGCCATCAGTTGGTTTATGTGGGTGACGTTGTGGGTACCGGTTCTTCCCGTAAATCTGCAACCAACTCTGTGCTTTGGTTCATGGGTGACGATATCCACACGTGCCAAACAAGCGCGCAGGCGGTTTCTGTCTGGGCGGCAAGATTGCCCCAATCTTCTTCAACACCATGGAAGATGCAGGCGCACTGCCTATCGAGCTGGATGTTTCCAAGCTCAACATGGGCGATGTGATTGACATTTACCCATTCAAAGGCGAAGTACGCAGCATGGTTCAGACGAAGTACTGTCGACCTTCAAACTGAAAACTGATGTGCTTTACGATGAAGTCCGTGCAGGTGGCCGTATTCCTTTGATCATCGGCCGTGGTCTGACAGACCGCGCACGCGAAGCGTTGGGTCTGGAGCCATCAGATGTGTTCCGCCGTCCGCAGCCAGTGGCTGATACTGGTAAAGGTTTCACCCTTGGCCAGAAAATGGTGGGTAAAGCGTGTGGTGTGGAAGGTATCCGCCCAGGCACTTACTGTGAGCCTAAGATGACCACCGTAGGCTCCCAGGATACCACTGGCCCTATGACCCGTGATGAACTGAAAGATCTGGCGTGTCTCGCTTCTCTGCCGATCTGACCATGCAGTCTTTCTGTCACACCTCGGCTTACCCTAAACCGGTTGATGTGAACACCCATCACACCCTGCCAGATTTCATCATGAACCGCGGCGGTGTTTCCCTGCGTCCGGGTGATGGTGTTATCCACTCATGGCTGAACCGCATGCTGCTGCCAGATACCGTTGGTACCGGCGGTGACTCGCACACCCGTTTCCCGCTGGGGATTTCGTTCCCGGCTGGTTCCGGTCTGGTTGCGTTTGCTGCGGCGACAGGTGTAATGCCACTGGATATGCCAGAGTCGATTCTGGTTCGCTTCAAAGGCGAGATGCAGCCAGGTATCACTTTGCGTGATCTGGTGCATGCAATCCCTTACTACGCGATCCAGCAAGGTCTGCTGACCGTTGAGAAAGCCGGTAAGATCAACGCATTCTCAGGCCGTATCCTCGAAATCGAAGGCGTTGAGCACCTGACGGTTGAGCAGGCGTTTGAACTGTCTGATGCATCGGCAGAGCGCTCAGCGGCAGGTTGTACCGTGAAGCTGTCTCAAGCGTCAGTGGCAGAGTACCTCGAATCGAACATCGTGATGCTGAAGTGGATGATCAGTGAAGGCTATGGCGATCGCCGTACTATTGAGCGCCGCATCAGTGCGATGGAAGCATGGCTTACAAACCCAGAGCTGATGGAAGCTGACAAAGACGCAGAATACGCAGAAGTGATCGAAATCGATCTGGCTGAAATCAAAGAGCCAATCCTGTGTGCACCGAACGATCCTGATGATGCTCGCCTGCTGTCTGATGTCGCTGGCGACAAAGTGGATGAAGTGTTCATCGGCTCTTGTATGACCAACATCGGTCACTTCCGCGCGGCTGGTAAACTGCTGGATAAATTCGGCGGTACGCTGCAAACCCGTCTGTGGGTAGCTCCGCCAACCAAGATGGATCGCGACCAGCTGACTGAAGAAGGTTACTACGGTATCTTCGGCCGCGCGGGTGTGCGTATCGAAACCCCGGGATGTTCACTGTGTATGGGTAACCAGGCGCGCGTTGCAGACAAAGCAACCGTGATTTCAACCTCCACCCGTAACTTCCCGAACCGTCTGGGTACCGGTGCGAATGTTTACCTGTCTTCGGCAGAGTTGGCATCAGTGGGCGCAATTCTTGGCCGCATCCCGACGGTTGAAGAGTATCTGGAATACGCGAAGCAAATTGATGCGACAGCGGCAGATACCTACCGCTATCTGAACTTCCACCGTATGCCGCAGTACACCAAAAAAGCGGACGAAGTGATCATTCAGACTGCAGTGTAAGTTATCTCGGATATTGAATAGCAAAAAGCCTCCAGCGATGGAGGCTTTCTTCGTTTTGGCGCTACTGATAACCCAGTACCTGAGACTTGAGACTTGAGACTTGAGACTTGAGACCTGAGACCCAGAGCCAGAGCCCAGAGCCCAGGACCTAGGACCTAGGACCCAGAACCCAGAACCTAGAATTTAGAAACCAGGTTCAGCGTCAGTAATCTCGCCACATTCGCTGCCGTGTTTTCCACGTTCACCGCACCTTCACGCAGCGCCTCTTCCAGCGATACCGAACGAGGTACCACGCTGAATACGGCATCAATGCCATGCTCATGCACTACATCAACGTCATTGGATACACAGCCAGCGATACCGATCACCGGAAGGTTAAACTGCTTGGCACAGCGCGCCACACCCATCGGGGTTTTGCCGTGGACGGTCTGGCTGTCCATGCGGCCTTCGCCGGTGATCACCAGATCCGCATCTTTCAGGTGCTCAGAAAGGTTAACCGCGTCCATCACGATGTTGATGCCCGGACGCAGGTCAGCGTTGAATATACCCATCAATGCCGCGCCCATACCACCCGCAGCACCTGCGCCTGCGCTGTTTTTCACATCGCGGCCAAGTTCAGTGTTCATCACATCAGCGTAGTGGGAGAGGTTGGCATCCAGCTTCATCACCATGCTTGGTGTTGCGCCTTTTTGTGGGCCAAAAATCGCGGATGCGCCTTTCTCGCCACAAAGCGGGTTGTCCACGTCACAGGCCACTTCCAGTTTTACCTCAGCCAGACGGCTGTCGATACCACTGCAATCGATAGTGTGGATGTGTTCTAGTGCGCCGCCGCCAAAGCCAATGGCATTGCCTTCTTTATCCAGCAGTTTGACGCCCAGCGCCTGTGCCATGCCTGCGCCACCATCGTTGGTTGCACTGCCGCCGATACCGACAATCAGGTGAGTGGCACCATGCTCCAAGGCTGCTTTGATCAGTTCACCGGTACCGAAACTGGTGGTCACCAGCGGGTTGCGCTGTGAAGGTGGCACCAAATGCAGGCCGGATGCTGCTGCCATTTCAATGACTGCGGTCTTGCCGTCACCCATCAGGCCGAAGAAGCCTTCCACTTCGTTTCCAAGCGGGCCGGTCACGTTCACGGTAATGATCTGTCCGCCTGTGGCATCAACCAGTGACTGAACCGTGCCTTCACCGCCGTCTGCCATTGGCAGTTTAACGATATCAGCATCTGGCATCACACGTCAAAACCGTTTTCAATGGCAACAGCAACGTCCATTGCTGACAGGCTTTCTTTATAAGAATCAGGGGCAATAACAATTTTCATCAGCAATGTCCTCAAACAAACAGACCAAACACACCAAAGATAAGGGTAGAAACCAGCGCAATCACAAAACCGACTGCTGATTCGTAAGGAATAAGCTTCAGGCGTTCTTTCATATCCATGTGAACCGCGCCGCCAGTGGCGTGGAAGAAGCTGCCGTGTGGCATGTGGTCAAACACAGTCGCACCGGCGTGGATCATGGCAGCGCCCGCCAGTGCCGGCACACCCAGTTCAAGAATAGTATTGGCAAACACACTGCTCGCCACCGCGGTACCCGCCGTCGTGGACGCCGTTGCCAATGACATCAGGCGCCAGAGAACGGAGCCAGCAGGTAAGAAGGCAGGCCAGAGCTGGTCAGCATATCAATCAGGCCATTTTTCAGACCGGAGTTAGCAATAATGCCCGCCAGTGTGCCCGTACCCAGCAGCATCACTGCTACCGGTGCCATGCGGTTTAGGCCAGACACTGCGAAATGGTTGGAATCGCGGAAGCGGCGCATTGCCAGCGCGCCCAACAGGCCACCCAAAGGCAGGGCGATCAGAGGGTCGATGTTGATGCCTGCAATCGGACGAAGGGCCAGTAAAGAGATAGCAACCATAGGGGCAACAATCGCTGCACCAAAGGAAGGCAGGCGGCTCATGTCAACTTCGACTACTTCAGACGCAGCCACTTTGCTGCCACGGTTTACCAGCTTTTTGGCAATAAAGTAGGCTGCCAGCATACCGAACAGGCCTGGGATAACACCGGCTGCCATTACTGACGTCAGGGGAACGTTGAAGGCATCAGCAGCCGCAATGGCATTAGGGTTCGGGGACATGACGTTACCCGCTTTACCGCCGCCAACCATGGCCAGAAGGATGGCCATTTTAGAAAGATCCGCACGGCGGGCAATGGCCAGCGCAATCGGTGCCACGGTGATCACCGCAACATCAACAAACACGCCAACGGCTGTCAGGATCATGGTTGCCACCGCCAGTGCCAGCAGGGCACGGGTTTCGCCGACTTTTTTCACAATCGTTTCAGCAATAGTGGTCGCTGCACCGGACTCAATCAGTACGCCCGCCAACACACCTGCTGCGAGAATACGCAGCACTGCAGTCACGATACCCTGCGCGCCGCCAATCATCAGCGACACAGTATCAGTCAGTGACACGCCACCAACGATACCACCTACCAGTGCACCGACAATCATGCCGTATGCAGGCGGAACCTTTCTTAAAATCAAGGTAATGGAAACAATCAGGGCAGCGAGGCGCCCAAGGTAGAAACTTCGGTCATCTCATACTTCTCGGCTGAAACGAAAAACTGCCAGCACTGTACGACGCCGACTAGCAACTTGCTTTAGACGCTTGACTAAATTTGAGGCAGGTAGGGGCAGCTTTGTTTGTGCATTTGCACAATTTTACTGTTTTTGGCACCAGGTAAGGAAAGACAAATAGAGTAAGGTTCTCTCCTCTAACTTGTTGATATCTAACTCTGTTATGTCAGAAATGCGCTGCAGGCGGTAGCGCAGGGTATTGCGGTGGATATGCAGGCTTTCGCACGTTTGAACTAAATCACAATTCTGTTCGAAAAATACCGACAGTGTCCGAATTAAAGTGCCACGGGTGTCGTTTTCAATCAAAAAGTTAATGGCCGCATGCAGTTGTCGGGTGCGCCAGTCATTTTCAGGCATGGCGCTGAGCAGCACGGCGAGGGCATGGTCTTGGTAATACATGACGGTTTCATCAGCGCGGCTGGCTGACAGCGTCGCGCTGGCGGTCTGGTAAGACTGGGCAAGCCCCTTGAGGGTTGGGAAGTAACCGCCATAGGCAATCTGCACGCGGAAAGCACGTTGTTCAGCGATACGTTTAAGCAGCAATTTAACTTTCTTCTGTTCAGACTTGCGCGACCATTCACCGTTTTCGACAGCAATGGGTTTCAGCACCACAATCTCGTTGCGGGATACCGAAGTAATGCCGACCAGGTTGTCACGCTCAGGGTATTCAAGCAGGTGAACCATGGACTGGAGGTGTTCCAAGGATAGGGTTTCAGCCTTATTGGGATGCAATTTGATGATGGCCGCCACACGGGGCTGTTCAAGGTCGAGATCCAAGCGCTGGGCGATAGAAATCAGCTGTCTGTCGTTCAGTTCTGACTCTCGGATAAGCTGCAGCAACAGTTCTTCGCGGTGGCGTTTGTCCCACTGCATCTGGGAGATCAGTGCGGCTTGTTCGACAATAAGTTCTGCCGTCATTTTCACAAGCTCGCCATAGCGGCGTACATCGTCCGGGTTGCCGGAAATGCCGACTACACCGATAGCTTTGCCGTTAAATACCACCGGCAGGTTTACCCCGGGGCGAACCCCCATCAGCAAGTTGGAAGCAGCTTCATCAATTTCAACGACGCGGCTCTTTGAGAGTGTCAATAATGCGCCTTCATGCTTTTGATGCAGGCGGCTAGGATCGCCCGAGCCTATAATTAGCCCTTGCTCATCCATAACGTTGACGGAATACCCAATGATTTTCATCGTCCGTTCGACGATTTGACGCGCGATCATGCTGTTGAGTTGCATTAGGCCTCGAGATCCTGACAATGAGCAGACTTTTTCCAACCAGCCCGCCGTGGAAACTTGGCAGGGCAAACAAAGTGATACCGAGGATAGCACGTGGACTATGAATTTCGACGCAATACTTTAGATGACAGCTTTCATGCAGAGTTGTCCATGGGACATGAGGCGCTGGGACGTTGGCTGGTGGACGAATTAGGTACTGACCATGCTGCGATTGATGAGGTAGTGGAAAACCTCAATCTCGTCATGGCACAGGGCGGTGAATGGACACGCGCTGGAAAAGTCTTCCACCTTCAACTGACTCAGGATGAAGCGCTGATCCAGGCCAATGTGTTGCTGGAAGGCGACGATGAAGAGATGCCGGACGTCGATCTGCATACCTATGAAGAAGAAAGCGTGTCACTGTGCGGCCCGGAAGATCTCCTTTTGGTGCTTGAAGCCTGGCAGGATTTTATTCGTCGCTATGGTAGATAACTCTCTGATTATAATTATTTAAAGTTGCCGTTATCGGCGCTTCTGACTCTAAGCACTTCCCCGGCGCACCGAAGTTGACGCAACAACTTGGTGCGTTTTTCGTTACTCCCTTTCCCCATGCCAGATCTCGGTGAATGTTGTGCACTAATATGGTGCATAAAAAATAGCCCGTACACTGATATTTATTTAAATAACTGATAAATAACACAAATAAAAATTGGCATACGAATTGATTGTTACTTGTCCAGAACAACTTAATTAAGGTTCAAGGAGAAGGTATGAAACTGATCAACGCAATTATCAAGCCGTTCAAGCTCGATGACGTGCGTGAAGCATTGGCGGAAGTCGGTGTGGACGGCATGACAGTCTCAGAGGTGAAGGGCTTTGGTCGCCAGAAAGGTCACACCGAACTGTATCGCGGCGCAGAGTATCAGGTGGATTTTCTGCCGAAAGTAAAAATTGAAATTGCTGCCCACAGTGAAAACGTCGACGAAATTGTTGAAGCCATCAGCAAGGCGGCGCAGACCGGCAAGATTGGTGACGGAAAGATCTTTGTTTATGACCTCCAGCACGCCGTGCGTATCCGTACCGGCGAGATGGACTCAGAAGCGATTTAAGGTTAAAGGGAGTAAGAAAGATGGAATTGACTACAACTGTAATGGAGCTGCGTTACGCGCTCGATACCTTTTTCTTTTTGATGTCCGGTGCGCTGGTCATGTGGATGGCCGCAGGCTTTGCCATGTTGGAAGCGGGTCTGGTACGTTCGAAAAACACCACTGAAATCCTGACTAAAAACGTGTGTCTTTACGCCATTGCCTGTACCACTTACCTGCTGGTGGGCTACAACATCATGTACGTGGACAACTCAGAAGGTGGCTGGTTGCCGTCGTTTGGTTTCCTTATCGGTACCCAAGCTGAAGACGCGGATCACTCTCTTGCATCAGACTTTTTCTTCCAGGTCGTCTTCGTCGCTACAGCAATGTCTGTGGTTTCCGGTGCGGTTGCTGAGCGCATGAAGCTTTGGGCATTCCTGGCTTTCTCTGTGGTACTGACTGCCTTTATCTACCAATTGAAGGTTACTGGACCTGGGGTGGCGGCTTCCTGTCTGAAGCGGGCTTCAGCGACTTTGCAGGCTCAGGTATCGTGCACATGGCAGGTGCGTCGGCAGCGCTGGCGGGTGTCCTGATGCTGGGTGCGCGTAAAGGCAAGTACGGCAAAAACGGCCAAATTTACCCAATCCCAGGCTCCAACCTGCCACTTGCAACCTTGGGTACGCTTATCCTGTGGTTTGGCTGGTTCGGTTTCAACGGCGGCTCGCAGCTGATGATCTCGGACTTCGAAAACGCGACTGCTGTGGGCGAAATCTTCCTGAACACCAACGCAGCGGCGGCAGCGGGTGCCATCGTGGCGCTGGCAGTGTGTAAAGCAGCGTGGGGCAAGGCAGATCTCACCATGGTTCTGAACGGTGCCTTGGCCGGTCTGGTTGCAATCACTGCAGATCCGCTGTCACCTTCTCCGGTTGCTGCATTGACCATTGGTGGTCTGGCTGGTGCGCTGGTTGTGTTCAGCATCGTTGGTCTTGATAAGCTGAAAATCGATGACCCTGTAGGTGCAATTTCCGTACACGGTACCTGTGGCTTGTTTGGCCTGATGGTTGTGCCATTCAGCAACGCAGATGCTTCATTCGCAGGTCAGCTGTTCGGTGCACTGGTTATCTTTGCCTGGGTATTCGGTGCAAGCCTTGCGGTTTGGTCGGTACTGAAAGCCACCATGGGTATCCGTGTTAGCGAAGATGAAGAGCTGGAAGGAATGGATTTCCACGACTGTGGCGTGGATGCTTACCCAGAGTTCGTTAGCGTGAAATAACCAAAACGATAGCTGAAGCATTCCAAGCCCTGCGTCAAAACGACGCAGGGCTTTTTGCTATTTATCGTACAGACAACGTATTGCGCGATTCCATTGGATGTGTATACTAATGCTATTGATAAACGTTCTCATTTGAATTTACATTTTAGGGACAGGCAAAATGAAAAAAATGCTTTCAGCATCTGCACTGGTATTAGGTGTTCTTGGTTCGACATCGGCATTTGCAGCTGAGGAGGTGAATGTTTACTCCTACCGTCAGCCATTTTTGATCGAACAATGCTGGATGCATTTACCAAAGAAACCGGTATCAAGGTGAATGTGAAATTTGCCAAAGAAGGGTTAGCGGAGAAACTGATGCAGGAGGGTGAATACAGCCCGGCAGACGTGTTGCTGACCGTTGATATCGCTCGCCTGAAAGAGCTGGACAACAAAGATCTGGTTCAAGCACTGGACAGTGAAGTGATTGAAGCCAATGTGCCGGCTCAATTCCGTGACAATGACGATCGCTGGTTTGCACTGACACTGCGCTCCCGTGGTGTGTACTCTTCCCGTGACCGCGTAGGTAAACTGGGTAACGATTTTGACTATATGGATCTGGCGAAACCTGAATTCAAAGGAAAAATCTGTACGCGCTCGGGTAAACACCCATACAATGTGTCTTTGATTTCGGCCATTATTGCCAATCACGGTGAAGCCGAAGCGAAAGCTTGGCTGGAAGGCGTGAAAGCAAACCTGGCGCGTAAGCCGCAAGGTAACGACCGTGCGCAGGTAAAAGCGATTTCGGAAGGCCTGTGTGATGTGTCTCTGGGTAACAGCTACTACCTGGGTAAAATGCTGGCAGATGAGCAGCAAGTTCCTTGGGCAGAGAGCGTTTACCTGAACTATCCGGGTCAGAATGCCAACGGCACCCACGTAAACGTGAGTGGTATGGCAATGGCAAAATACGCACCGAACAAAGAAAACGCACAAAAACTGATGGAGTTTTTGACGTCGGAAGCGGCGCAGAAGATGTATGCGGAATTGAACTACGAAGATCCAGTGAAACCTGGTGTAGCAAGCTCTGAACTGGTTGCTTCATGGGGTGAATACCGCGCAGATGACCTGTCACTGGAAAAAGTGGCAGAGAATCATGAAAAAGCGATGAAGCTGCTGGACGAAGTGAAATTCGATCTTTGATCATCAAAAGCTGCAAAGACAAGGGGGGAATGATTTCCCCCTTTCGCCGTTATCTGGCGCCATGATGTTGTAGGCAATGTTAGAACAAAACCGATTATTGAAAACCAGCAGCTGGGGTGTTTCCCTGCTGCTGGTTTTGCCGATTCTGGCTATCTTTTATACCGCGCTTGGCGCGTCCGATGACGTCTTCGCCCATTTGATGGCGACCGTGATGAGTACCTATGCCCTGAATACGGCGCTGTTGGTGCTCGGCACCGTGTCGCTGGCGTTGCTGATGGGGATCCCATCTGCCTGGCTGTTGGCAAACTACTCTCTTCCCGGAGGGAACTGGTTGCAATGGGCGTTGGTGCTGCCTCTGGCGATGCCGGGCTATATTGTCGGTTATATCTATACCGACTGGTTTGACTTTGCCGGTCCCATCCAGATGTTGCTGCGAGACTTTACCGGCTGGACGTCGGCAGCACAGTACTGGTTTCCAGATTTACGAACCCTCCCTGGCGCCTGCTTCGTGCTGGCATTGGTACTTTATCCCTACATTTACCTTCTGGCGCGCGCTGCTTTATGGAGCAAAGCCTGACCCTGACCCAGTCAGCACGCCTGCTAGGATGCACCCCGACCCAAAGCTTTTTCCGCGTTTCCCTTCCTCTGGCAAGACCCGCCATTGCTGTCGGTGCTTCGTTGGTTGCGATGGAAGCGCTGGGGGATTTCGGTACCGTGAGCTACTTTGCCGTGAGTACCCTGACCACGGCGGTGTATGACACTTGGCTCGGGTACTCTAACCTGAATGCCGCAGCAAAAATCTCTGCCATTATGCTGGTGGTTATTTTCCTGCTTATCAGCAGTGAACGTTACAGCCGCCGCAAGCAGAAGTTGTTCAGCCAGAACGTTACGCCAGACACCATCGTCAAATCACCGCTGAAAGGTAAGGCCAAGGTTTTTGGCACCATTTGGTGCTGGGGGCTGTTTATCATCGCATTTGTGGCACCGCTTGGACAGCTGCTGATTTATGCGTGGGATTACCATGCCAGCAGTTCAATTGAAGATTTTGCCCAGTACAGTGTGAACAGCATTTACGTGTCACTGGTTGCGGCACTGGTGGCTCTGGTGGTGGCGCTGTTGGTGAACTTCTACAAACGTCTGTCTGGGAAGCAGCCGGCAACGTGCCTATCCGCATGGCGTCTCTTGGCTATGCGGTTCCGGGAACAGTGCTGGCTATCGGTGTGCTGATTTTCCTGACCAGTGCTGATCATCTGATCAATGACCTTGCCAAAGAGATGGGGTGGGGCAGACCGGGGCTTATCTTTTCCGGCTCAATGTTCGCAATGTTAACGGCATTTGTGGTGCGCTTCAGTGCGGTGGCGATTGGCAGTGTGGAATCCAGCCTGGCCAAAGTGTCGCCATCATTGGATATGGCGGCCCGCACCATGGGGTGCAACGTAAGCAGCATGATCCAGCGCGTGCAGCTGCCGCTAATTCGTCGAGGCTGCCTGATTGCTATGCTGCTGGTCTTTATCGAATCGATGAAAGAGCTGAATGCCGCACTGTTGCTGCGCCCGTTTAACTTCGAAACCCTGGCTACCTTTGTGTTTAATTACGCCTCGGATGAACACCTTGAATATGCTGCATTGCCGGCGGTATTGTTGGTGGCTGTCGGGCTTGTACCGCTTATTTTGATTAACCGTTCTTTGGAGCAAAGCCACTCATGAGTTGTGCACTGACCGTAAGCAATCTGATTTGCCGTTACAATGGACAGGCCGTGTTGAATGACCTCACGTTCCGCGTCGAAAAAGGCGAAATCGTCTGTTTGCTCGGCGCGAGTGGCTGCGGTAAAACCACCTTACTGAAATCCATCGCGGGTCTGTTGCCTCTCGACAGCGGCGAGATGACCATCAACTGCCGCCAGATCGTCGGTGCGGGTATTAACGTGCCGCCTGAGCAGCGCAATATTGGTATGATTTTCCAGGATTACGCGCTTTTCCCACACCTTACCGTGGCAGAAAACGTCTCCTTTGGCCTGCAGGGCTGGGACAAGGAAGCGGTGAAAAACCGTGTACAGGAAATGTTGGCCTTAGTGAAACTGGATGGTTTGGAAAAGCGCTATCCGCACCAGCTCTCCGGCGGTCAGCAACAGCGCGTGGCAATTGCCCGTGCGCTGGCGAGTAAACCTGATCTGCTGTTGCTGGATGAACCTTTTTCCAACATTGATACCCAGGTGCGCCACAGCCTGATCAAAGAAATCCGTAAACTGTTCAAAGAGCAGGGTGTGACGGCGATTTTTGTTACCCACAGCCGTGAGGAAGCCTTTGCGTTTGCCGACAAGCTGGCGGTAATGAACAAAGGTGTGATTGAGCAATATGGCAGTGCTACTGAACTCTACTACGCACCGAGCAGCCGCTTTGTGGCGGACTTCCTTGGCCATGGCTCCTATGTGCCGGTCAGTGTGGCTGCAGGAAACAAACTGCAGACGCCGCTAGGTGAGTGGCCACTGACACAAACGCATCAAGGCAGTGAGCTTGAATGGCTTATCCGCCCGCAAAACCTTTCTATCGCGCCGGATGAAAGCGGGGAAGCGGTAGTGAGTGATGTACAGTTTATGGGTGACAGTTGCCGGTACTTGGTAGAGGTGAGTGGACAGCGCTTGATGGTGTATTCCAACCAGTTGTTGGAATTGGGGGACAGGGTGCGGTTGGATATCCGCGCTCACGAGCCTGTGCTGTTTTCAGCGGTATAAGGCAAGTTTTAGGGCTAAAAAAACCGGCTATTCAGAAGCCGGTTTTTTGTGCTCGGGATCAATGGCCACAGACCATATCAATATAGCCATCGGCTGGCGAACAAGTGCATCTTTATCCGGTTGCTGGTGAGTTTGAAGATAAAGGATGTAGCAGATTCCATCGAAAAGACGGGCCAGTTCAATCGCTGAACGACGCTCTGGCAACACTCCCTCTTTGATGCCATGTTCAAATAATTCTGTGTACTGATCGAGAACGACATTTTTGCCTTCAACAAACTCCGGCCAGATGTCTTCACGGATTGATGTGCTCCACTCGTACCATACTTTCAGCCACTCTTTATCTTCTAATGCGGCGTCAATCAGCGCTGACGTGATAAAGGAAAGTGAGTGACGAACGTTTTTCTTTCCGAGGTGAAGGTGACGGGCAATCAGTTTATGGAATTCCAACTGCGCCTCTTTTAAAACAGCTTCAACCAACTCTTCCCGCGTCGAGAAGTAGTTAAATACTGTAGCCACTGAGACTTGCGCCATATCGGCGATGTCTGCGTGTCCTGCACGTCCAATTCCACGCTTGGAGAAAACCTCCAAAGCATAGCCGAGAAGTTGTTCCTTTCTCTGCTCAGGCGAAAGCCGGGTCCTTGTACGTCCGCTTGATGTCGTCATCCTGGTTCCTGCCAACTATTGATTTCTGATCGCAGTAATCTGTGATCTTTATATTGATGTAATACGATATTAAACAACCGCTTGGAAAGTGTATAACAGCAACTAGTTGCAGAACAAACCCATCTAAGGTTTGAGTGTCGGATTTTTGACGTGTATCGAGAGTAGGATTGAAACAGGCTCGATGGTAGAATAGCCAACCTCTTTTACACAGGTTGTCAGGCGGTTTTCCGTCGAGGTATAGAATGAAACATACCGTTGAAGTGATGATTTCAGAACAGGACGTTCAAGCGCGTGTTAAGGCGCTGGGTGCTGAAATCTCTGAACACTATAAAGACTCACAGGATCTGGTCATGGTTGGCCTGCTGCGTGGTTCTTTCGTATTTATGGCGGATTTGGCGCGCGCAATTACATTGCCGCACTCTGTCGATTTTATGACAGCATCAAGCTATGGCAACGCATGGAAAGCAGCCGCGATGTTCGTATCCTGAAAGATCTGGATGACGACATCAAAGGCAAAGATGTGTTGTTGGTGGAAGATATTATCGACACCGGCAACACCCTGAGCAAAGTGTGCGAAATTCTGTCTATCCGTGAACCTAAGTCTATTCGCATCTGTACCCTGCTCGACAAACCTGAACGTCGGGAAGTTGACGTGAACGTTGACTGGTATGGCTTTAAGATCCCGGACGAGTTCGTAGTTGGTGTGGGTATCGACTACGCGCAGAAGTACCGTCATCTGCCATTCATCGGTAAAGTGGTTCCACTGGAAGACTGATGCCGATAAAAAGCGACCTCCGGGTCGCTTTTTTGTATCTAGCTATTTCTACTGGCGAGTGGTTATTCCGGTACCAGTTCCGCCATTGCGGCTTCGTAGCCTGCTTCCAGTTCTTCAGTGCTGTTGGATGTCATCTTCAAATCCTTCAACACGCCATCAGAAAGGTCATAGAACCAGCCGTGTATTTTCACATCTTGTCCGCGAGCCCAGGCTGCGCGCATGATGGTGGTGCTACCCAGGTTGTAGACCTGCTCAGCAACATTGATCTCACACAGGCGGTTGCCCTGATCTTCAATACTTAGAGAGCTCAGGTAGCGTTTGTGCTTGCGGTAAAGATCGCGGATGTGCAGCAACCAGTTGTTGATAAGCCCTAGCTCCGGGTTTTCAATGGCAGCGTGGACACCGCCACAACCGTAATGACCGCAGATAATGATGTGTTTAACCTTGAGCACGTCGACCGCATATTGCACTACAGAAAGGCAGTTCAGGTCGGTGTGGATAACCTGATTGGCGACATTGCGGTGAACGAATAGCTCGCCGGATACCAAGCCGGTCAGGCGCTCTGCCGGAACCCGGCTGTCAGCACAGCCAATCCAGAGATACTCTGGATGTTGAGACTTGGCCAGCTCGGCGAAAAAGGCCGGATTGTCTTCCTTGATGGTTTTGGACCACTTTTGGTTATTGGCAAGAAGTTGCTTGATTTGTGCCATGGTGCCTCCCTAAAAAGCCCGCGTCACTATACACCACAAAAGTTCATGTTTAGATACAATTTAACGCTTTCTACTCAATATATTAACTCCTCCTACCACCGGACATCTTGGTATAACTGAGGTTTCAGGGACAGTCGCGGGGGGTATACTGGCGACGATTTTCAAAGGCCTGAAGATAAGTGGATGTATTTAAAGGGAGAAAGATGTGACATTTGACCGATTCAAACACTGGAACCTGAAAGGTGACATTTTCGGTGGGGTGACGACGGCGATAATTTCCCTGCCGCTGGCACTGGCTTTCGGTGTTGCATCCGGCGCAGGGGCAGAGGCGGGTCTTTGGGGCGCTATTTTAGTCGGCCTATTTGCCGCCTTGTTTGGCGGTTCTACCACTCTGATTTCAGAACCGACCGGCCCGATGACAGTGATCATGACGGCGGTGCTTACCTCGATGATGGCCCGTTATCCGGAAACCGGCGCGGCCATGGCGTTTACTGTTGTGATGATGGCGGGCGCATTCCAAGTTTTGCTGGGCACGCTCAAGCTGGGGAAATACGTCACCCTGATGCCTTACAGCGTGATATCCGGCTTTATGTCCGGTATCGGTGTGATACTTATCCTGCTGCAAATCAGCCCACTGCTGGGGCATGAAGCGCCGCCGGGCGGGGTGATTGGCACGTTGAAGGCACTGCCGGATACCGTGTTGAACCTTAGCTTCAAAGAGCTGTTTCTGGGGCTTTTGACCCTCGGCATCCTGTTCTACTTCCCGAAAAAGTACCGCAAGTATGTGCCGGCGCAACTGGTGGCGCTGGTGGGCGTTACCTTGCTTTCGCTGCTGTTTTTTGACACCGACAGTATCCGCCGAATTGGGGAAATCCCGACAGGTTTGCCCAGCTTCATTTTCCCTACCTTTACGCCGGAGCAATTCACCACCATGGTGATTGATGCGCTGGTACTGGGTACGCTGGGTTGTATTGATACTCTGTTGACGGCGGTTATTGCCGACTCTCTCACCCGGGAAGAGCATAACTCCGACAAAGAGCTGCGCGGTCAGGGGATCGCCAATATGATTTCCGGCCTGTTTGGCGCATTGCCCGGTGCAGGTGCAACCATGGGCACGGTGGTGAATGTTCAGGTTGGGGCACGCTCGCCGCTGGCGGGGATTGTCCGCGCCCTTATTCTGGCCGCTGTGGTGCTGGTGGCCGGATTTCTTACGGAACCCATTCCGATGGCGGTGCTGGCCGGTATCGCGCTGTATGTGGGTATCAACATCCTTGACTGGAGTTTCATCCAGCGCGCCCACAAAGTCAGCCTGCAGCAAATGTTTATCATGTACGGTGTGATGATACTGACCGTCTTTGTTGACCTGATTGTGGCGGTCGGGCTTGGGGTATTTATTTCCAACATTGTGGTGATAGAGCGATTGAGCCGAGAGCAGGCCAAACAGGTGAAAGCCATCAGTGATGCCGACGATGACGATGTGCCACTGACAGACGAAGAAAGGGATTTATTAGATAGTTCTGATGGAAAGGTGTTGTTTTTCTATCTTTCTGGCCCAATGATCTTTAGCGTATCTAAAGCCATCTCCCGGCAGCATACCCGGATTGGCGATTACCGTGTCATGATCCTGGATTTGAGCGATGTGCCGCTTATCGATATGACCGTCGGCCTGGCGCTGGAAAACGCCATTGCTGACGCCCGTGAAGCCAACTGTACTGTGTTCCTGCTCAGTCCGCATGAGCAGACCACCGAACAGCTGAAACGCCTCCATGTTGGCGACTGGGTTGCCGATACGCACACGTTTGATTCCCGTTATGATGCGCTGAGTGCCGCGAAGCGGCTTACTGAAGTCATGCCATAAAAAAGAAAACAACCCTTATGAAAGCAATTGAAATCGACAATCTGGTCAAAGTTTATGGCACAGATGTCAAAGCGCTGAAAGGGGTATCGTTATCGGTGGAGGAGGGCGACTTTTATGCCCTTCTCGGCCCCAACGGTGCCGGAAAGTCCACCACTATCGGGATCTTGAGTTCACTGGTGAACAAAACCTCGGGCAAGGTGAAGATCTTCGGTTACGACATAGACACCCAACTTGTCGACGCCAAAAGACAACTGGGGCTGGTGCCGCAGGAGTTCAACTTCAACCAGTTTGAAAAGGTTGAACAGATTGTGGTGAACCAGGCGGGCTACTATGGCGTTGAGCGCGAGGAAGCCAAGCGCCGCGCCCAGAAATACCTGACCCAGCTGGACTTATGGGAAAAGCGTAACGAGCAAGCAAGGAACCTTTCCGGCGGGATGAAACGCCGCCTGATGATTGCCCGTGCCTGATGCACGAACCGAAACTGCTTATCCTCGATGAACCGACCGCCGGTGTGGATATCGAGCTGCGCCGCTCCATGTGGACTTTCCTCAAAGAGATCAACCGCCAGGGCATCACCATTATCCTGACGACCCACTATCTGGAAGAGGCGGAAATGCTGTGCCGGAATATCGGCATTATCAGCCGAGGTGAGCTGATTGAAGACACCTCGATGAAAGCGCTGCTCAAAAAGCTGGATGTGGAAACCTTTATTCTCGATTTGTCCCCTGACAGCCAGGTGAAAAGCCTTGAAGGTGTCAACTGGACGCAGGTGGATGACCATACGCTGGAAGTCGAGGTCTCCCAGGCAACTGGCCTGAACACGGTATTTGAACAGCTGACAGCGCAGGGCATTAAAGTGCTGTCGATGCGTAACAAGCTAACCGCCTTGAGGAGCTGTTTGTCACCCTGGTGCGAGAAACTGCGGAGGCGAAAGCATGAATAAACTCTACTGGGTGGCGTTTAAGAGCCTGATCATCAAGGAAGTGACGCGCTTCAGCCGTATCTGGGTGCAAACCCTGGTGCCGCCTGCGATCACCATGACGCTCTATTTCATCATTTTCGGCAACCTGATTGGCAGCCGTATCGGCGAGATGGGCGGGTTCAGCTACATGGCCTACATCGTGCCCGGACTTATCATGATGTCGGTGATCACCAACTCCTATTCCAATGTGGCATCCTCATTTTTCAGTGCCAAGCTGCAGCGCAACATTGAAGAGCTGATGGTGGCGCCGGTGCCCAACTACATCATCATTGCCGGCTATGTCGGTGGCGGGGTGTGCCGCGGTTTGGCGGTGGGTTTCCTCGTTTCGGTCGTGTCGCTGTTTTTTGTCGATCTGCACATTGCGCACCTTGGCGTGATCGTTGCGACTGTAGTACTGACGTCGATTCTGTTCTCGCTGGGAGGCTGATCAACGCGGTCTATGCGCGCAGCTTTGACGATATCAGCATTATTCCGACCTTTATCCTGACGCCGCTGACCTATCTGGGCGGGGTGTTCTACTCGCTGTCGTTGCTGCCTGAGTTTTGGCAGGGGGTATCGAAGCTCAACCCGATCGTCTACATGGTCAATGCGTTCCGATACGGCTTCCTAGGCGTGTCTGACGTGAGCATCGTAACGTCGTTTTCCGTGCTGGTGGCCTTTATTGCCGGTCTTTATACCTTGGCATGGTATCTCATCAGCCGTGGCATCGGGCTTCGCAGCTGATCAGCACTGATTTGCAGGCAATAAAAACCGCCGGTAAACGGCGGTTTTTTGTGGGAGTCATCTTACTCTTCGCTGTCGTCACTCACCTGTGGGGCGAGGTCGATAGTCAGGTTGTCAATCAGCCTGACCTGGCCGAGGAAGGCTGACGCCAGTACCACGGCTTTGGTGGTGTGCTCGTTGATAGGCTGAAGCGTGTGGGCATCGCGAATAAAGATTTCGTCCGGCTCCAGGCCTGCTGCGCGCAACTGGTCATTGCCGTCCAGTACCAGCTCACTGTAGTCCGAGCGTCCGCCGCGCATCTGGCTGCTGATCCAGCGTAGGGTTTTAGCCAGCACCGGCGCGCGTTGCGTTCATCCACAGTCAGTCGTGTATTGCGGCTGCTCATGGCAAGGCCGTCCATTTCACGTACCGTTGCGACCGGGATGATTTCGATCGGCAGGCAAAGGTCAGCCACCATCTTGTTGATCACGGCCAGCTGTTGGAAGTCTTTCTCGCCAAAACAGGCAACGTCAGGCTGTACCATGTTGAACAGCTTGCTCACCACAGTCGCCACGCCACGGAAATGACCCGGGCGGGAAGCGCCTTCCATCACACCGGACAAGCCTGGCACATCAACATAGCTGTGTTGATCCATGCCGTTCGGATACATGACGTCAGCACTCGGGGTGAAAACCACTTCCACGCCTTCGCCATTAAGCTTGGACAGATCTTCGTCCAGCGTACGTGGGTACGCGGCCAAATCGTCGGCCTTATCAAACTGCATCGGGTTAACGAAGATGCTTACAACCACTACATCGGCATTTTCACGGGCGCGGCGCACCAGTGTCAGATGACCGTCGTGCAGGTGACCCATGGTAGGGACAAACGCGATGCGTTGACCTTCACGGCGCCATTGCAGAATTTGTTCACGTAGTGGGGCAATCTCAGCGATCACTTGCATTATTCAGCATTCCTTAGTTAAACGTCTGCTCAGGGCCAGGGAACTCGCCGCTTGCCACTTCTTCGATATAACGGGCAACTGCCAAACGCATGTCTCCCGTCTCTTTCAGGTAGTTTTTGGAAAAGCGCGGAATGTAGTTGGCAGAGATACCAAACATATCGTGCATTACCAGGATCTGGCCGTCGGTCGCATTGCCAGCACCGATGCCGATAACCGGCACGCGAACCGCGTCGGTAATGCGCGCTGCCAACGCTTTGGGTACACATTCCAGCAGAATAACCTGTGCGCCAGCGGCCTCAAGTGCCAGGGCGTCCTGTACCATTTGTTCGGCTTTTTGCTCATCGCGGCCCTGGATTTTAAAGCCGCCGAAAATGTTGATCGATTGTGGGGTTAAGCGAGGTGGGCACACACAGGTACCGCGCGTTGTGTCAGCTTGGTGACGGTTTCTGCCAGCCAGGCACCGCCTTCCAGCTTCACCATGTTGGCACCGGCTTGCATCAGCACAGCGGCGTTCTTACAGGCGTCTTCCGGCGTGGCGTAAGACATGAAAGGCATGTCCGCCATCAACAGGCAATGTGGGCTGCCGGCACGCACGCTGCGCGTGTGATAGGCAATGTCTTCAACCGTGACAGAAAGGGTGTCACTTTTTCCTTGCAGTACCATGCCAAGGGAGTCGCCAACCAGCAACACGGGCATTTCCTGCGATTCGAACAATTGGGCAAAACTGGCATCATAAGCAGTTGCCGAGGCAAATTTACGTCCTTCCTGCTTCCATGCCATCAAGGTATTAATCGTAATTTTTTTCATTTTGTCTCCCAAACCCTGCTTACTTTCCTTTTGGGTGCCGAGGCATTGGTGCTTACGCGATGATGGTCAGGCCGTTCCTGTCGGTGGCGGCGACCAGCTCCGCGACAGCAGTGCCGTCAGGCAGTTGCAAGTCAGGGGCTATTTCGGCGAGAGGGTAAAGCACGAATTCCCGCACTTTCATCCCGTAGTGTGGAACGGTTAACCGTTCGCTATCAAGCTGGAGATCCCCATAAAGGAGAATATCCAAATCCAGCGTTCTTGGGCCCCAGCGCTCCTTTTTGCGCTCGCGCCCAAACTCCAGCTCTATTCGCTGTGTATGATCCAGAAGATCCAACGGTTCGAGCTCGGTGTCAATGCTGGCTACCGCATTTACATAATCTGGCTGGTCTGACGGCCCCATCGGTTTACTGGTGTAAAGGGATGAGGCTGCGACAAACCGGCTGTTTGGCAGTAACTTAAGCGCCGCAATCGCATCTTGCGCCTTGCGGATGGGATCGCCCAGATTACTGCCAATAGCTATGTAAACGCGGTTCATGATTCTGAGTTAGAACCCGGTTTGCGGCGACGTGGCTTGCTCTTACGGCGACGGCGGGTTTTCTTCGCCGTGCTGGCTTTGTTCAGTGCCTGCATCATTTCATGACGCTCGTCGCGCTGCGCTTTCTGGAAATCATCCCACCAGGCCGCAAGCTCCTTCAACTGGCCACCTTCAATTTCGCCACGCATTTCGAGGAAGTCGAATGCAGCACGGAATTTTGGTTGTTCCAGCAGTTTGTACGCACGGTTACCCGAACGGCGGCTCATGCGCAGTTGCAATTGCCAGATATCACGGATCATGGCGGTGAAGCGACGTGGGATAGCAATGCTTTTCACTTGCTCATCCAGAATGTCGTTCGCCGCTACCATAAAGGCATCGTAGTAGCTAAGGCCACTTTCGAACGCGATTTCTTCAGCGCGGGTTTCCAGCGGGTACCACAGCATCGCAGCAAACATAAATGCCGGGTTGATGCGTTGATCGTGCTCGACGCGGTGGTCGGTCGATTTCAGAACCTGCTCAATCATCTGCTCACACTTGCTATTTCTCTCTTCGGTGAAGTGTTCATCGAGGATAGGGAACAGCGGTGCAAACAGTTGGTAGTCGCGCAGCATGTGGTATGTCGCAAAACCGTTGCCTGATTGCAGTAGTTTGAGGCTTTCCTCAAACAGGCGAGCAGCCGGGATATCACGCAGCAAATGCGCCAGTGCCGGAATAGGCGCTGCGGTTGCTTCGTTGATTTGCATGTCGAGCTTGGCGGCAAAGCGCACAGCGCGAAGCATGCGTACCGGGTCTTCACGGTAACGGGTTTCCGGATCGCCAATCAGGCGGATCACGCGGTTATTCAGATCTTCCACGCCACCGGCGTAATCACGCACAGAGAAGTCGGCTATGTTGTAGTAAAGGGCGTTGACCGTGAAATCGCGACGTTCAGCATCTTCATCGATGGTGCCGTACACGTTGTCACGCAGCAGCATGCCGTCATTAGACTGACTGGCAAACTTTTCCCCTTTCTCACCAGCATGGTGGCCACGGAATGTCGCAACTTCAATGATGTCGCGACCAAACAGGATGTGCGCCAAACGGAATCGACGGCCAACCAGACGACAGTTGCGGAAGAGTTTACGCACTTCTTCCGGCGTTGCGCTGGTCGCGATGTCGAAATCTTTCGGCTGCTTATTCAGCATTAAATCGCGCACACCACCGCCTACCAAGTAGCATCATAGCCAGCCTTATTCAGGCGATAGAGCACCTTCAGCGCATTTTCGCTGATATCTTTTCTTGATATACCGTGCTCTTGGCGAGGAATAACTTCTAGCTTCAGGTCACTGATCTCGCGCGTTTTATTATCGCGATTCAATACCTTACGGCAAAAGCTGGTAACTCGATTAAAGATAACTCACCTCGTATCTGACAGGTCGGGCCATAAAAAACGACGGCATATCATATATCACGGCTTTGCATTTTAGAAAGCTGTAATCACTTCCGTCTCATTGGGCAGTTTGCTTATCTGCCAGTTTTCTATGCCCCAACGGAGCAATTCTTCTACCGGCGCACCCTGCAATTCTGCCGCAACCGGATGGCCTAAAAATGACAATGCCGCTTCCATAGCCGGGCCAGGATTGGCGTTGTCGATAGCGGGCGCGTGGTTTTGTTTAGAAAGCTTATTACCGTCCGCGTTGAGTGCAAGCGGCAAGTGTAAATAACTGACTGGCGCTGCGCCCAGTTTTTGATAAAGGGAAACCTGTCGGCCTGTTGGCTCAATCAAGTCTGCACCGCGCACCACTTCGGTAACGCCCTGATAAATATCGTCCAGCACAACGGCCAGGTTATAGGCGTAGAGACCATCACGGCGTTTGATGATGAAGTCTTCCGCAGCATGGCGCTGTCGAGCGTCAGTTCACCGTGTTTGATATCGGTAAATGCCGTAACCGGGTTATCAATACAGACACGCACTGCGGCGCCTTCAGCCCCGACACTGCGCTGGCGACACAGTCCTCGGTAGATACCCCCCGCATCCTGGATTTGGCGTCGGGTACACTGGCAATAGTAGGCTTCGCCTGCTTTTAGCCATGCATCAATTTGTGCCTGATAGGCTCATGGCGGGTGTGTTGGTAAAGCACCTCACCATCCCAGTGCAGGCCGTACGCATCCAGAGTGCGCAAGATGGCGTCCGAAGCACCGGCAACTTCCCGGGGAGGTCGATGTCTTCAATACGTACCAGCAGGTGCCTTGATTGGCTTTGGCTTGCAGGTAACTGCCCAGCGCGGCCACCAGCGAACCAAAGTGGAGCGGGCCAGAGGGCGAGGGGGCAAAACGGCCAATGTAGTGCATGCTAGATTTCATTTACTCTGAAAAAGGAAAAAGGGAGCACCAGCTCCCTTTTTGCCATAAAACTTGGTTGAGTACCAAAGGCTTAGCCAGCCATTTGTTTCTCTTTGATTTCTGCCAAGGTTTTGCAATCGATGCATAGATCCGCGGTAGGGCGGGCTTCTAAACGGCGAACGCCGATCTCTACACCACATGAGTCACAGAAACCGAAATCATCATCTTCCAGGCGCTGCAGCGTCTTTTCGATTTTCTTGATCAGCTTGCGCTCACGGTCGCGGTTACGCAGTTCCAGGCTGAATTCTTCTTCTTGCGCAGCACGGTCTACAGGGTCTGGGAAGTTTGCTGCTTCGTCCTGCATGTGCAATACAGTACGGTCAACTTCTTCTCTCAGCTGGTTACGCCACGCTTGGAGGATTTTACGGAAATGATCCATTTGCTGATCATTCATGTACTCCTCGCCAGCCTTTTCTTGGTAAGGTTCTAACCCGGCGGTAGCCAGGATGCCCAGCGATTTTTTACTTTGCTTTCTGGCATTAAGCGTTCTCCTAAATACACCCTGACCTGCTTGGTCAAAAGAGGGCGGTATCTATATCAGAAACCCTATATCGAGCAATCTTTGATTTCGCCTCTTGTCATCCCAGTGTGAAGATGTCTACATTTTTTCTCAAATCTGGGAGAACGGGATATGGTTCTTTATGCTCATTGAGACCGGAGAAAGTGCTGCTTGGTAACACAAAATCTCCACTCCCAATTGCTGAGCTTCGTTAAGTAACTGATTATAGACCGCATCTATATGTTTTGCCGCTGAAACTCTCTCAATTCCCGAATGCAGCACCGCGAAGAACAATACCGCCCGTTTTCCCTGCTGGGCCATAGCGGCGAGTTCCCGCAAGTGTTTTTGTCCCCGGGTTGTGACAGCATCCGGGAAAAATCCCTGCCCATCATCACCCAGCAAAGTGACACTTTTTACTTCGATATAGCAGTCAGGTTCACCCGGTGATTGAAGCAAAATATCGATGCGGCTCTTTTCTTCACCATAGGGCACTTCGGTTCGCAGGGTTTCGTAACCTCGCAGTTCTTTGACCACTCCCTCATTTATTGCTTCAACCACCAAGTGGTTGGCACGGGCAGTATTTACGCAGATGCAGTGCCCTGCTTTTGTCTCGGTCAACTCCCAGCTGCGCGCGTATTTTCGCTTGGGGTTGTCCGAGGTGGAATACCACACCGTGTCCCCCGGGGTAGCACACCCCGTCATTGCACCTGTGTTGGCACAGTGGAGAGTGACTTCCTCCGAGTCCGGTAAGGTCACATCGGCCAGAAAACGTTTGTAGCGGCGAATCAGTGTTGCCGGTTGCAAGGCGGGGGAAAATTTCATGGGTGTCCTTCAGGGGGATTAATCAGTCAGTGTCCAGTGATTCAGGCATTGATAACGCACGCCATGACCTTCTTCTAAGGGCACAGAGGCGTAAATCCCAACGCGCTGAAAATGAAGAGGCTGTTGGAGCGTCAGTGGTGCTTCAGTTGGCTTTGCCCGCCGAAGCAAGGAAATATGTGGCACAAATTTGTGCTCGGCAGGGCGGTTTAAAATCTCTGCAGCTGCCGACTGCAGTTTCTCGGCCAGCAGGCGAAGGGCATTGTTTTCAGCGATGCCCAGCCACAGGATAGATTGCGCAGGGAAATAGCCGGTTTGGGTGGTGACTAGGGAAAGTGGCGGGCAGGTGAGGGTATCGGCCGTTTCACACAGCTTGCGGTAGGCTTTGCTGTCAACTTCACCCAGAAAGGCGAGAGTAATATGCAGGTTATCATCGGTACCGGACGCCCCTGCGGGGCGAGCTGGCGTTTTAACCCAATAATGGCGTCACGGCTGGCGGCATTGTGCGCGTCACTTAAATCCAGCGCGAAAAACAGGCGGCGCGTCTCCTTACTCACTTTCCCCATCCTCCAGCGTTGTTGAGCCATTTCCAGCAGGTATACTGTGCGGGTAATTCTGACACAAAGGCCTTTCCATTGTCACAGCTCCCTATCGACAGCATCCTGGATGATGTTATTTCTGCATTGACCCAATCACCCCAGGTGATCCTGAAAGCGCCGCCGGGCGCAGGCAAATCAACCCGTCTGCCGCAGGCGTTGCTGGCGCGCCATGTTTTTGATGGTCGGATCATCCTGCTGGAGCCCCGCCGCTTGGCTGCTCGCAACATTGCCCGTTTTCTGGCGTCGCAATTGGGAGAGAAGGTGGGTGACACCGTCGGTCTGCGCGTACGCGGCGAAACCCGTGTCAGTGACAAAACCCGACTGGAGATTGTCACCGAAGGGGTGTTGACCCGGATGATCCAGACCGATCCTGAGCTTGATGGCGTCAGTCTGGTGATCTTCGATGAATTCCATGAACGCAGCCTGCACGCCGATTTGGCGTTGGCGCTGTCGCTCGATGTACAAGGTGCTTTGCGTGACGATCTTACCTTGCTGGTGATGTCAGCGACGCTTGATGATGCGGCGCTCACCACTTTACTGCCTGACGCGAAGGTGCTGACGTCCGAAGGGCGCAGTTTTCCCGTAGAAGCGCGTTACTTACCTGTAGCGCGCCAGTTCGGATATGAAAATGCACTGGCGTCGCGGTTGCCAAGTTGATGCAGGAAGAAGAAGGCTCTGCGTTGGTGTTTTTGCCGGGTGCCGGGGAAATCACCCGGGTGGCAGAAGCACTGACGGGCAAGGTTTCAGATGATGTTACGGTCTGTCCTCTTTATGGGCAAATGAGTGCGCATGAGCAGCAGGCGGCAATTGCACCGGCGCCGGAAGGTAAACGCAAAGTGGTGCTGGCGACCAACATTGCGGAGACCAGTCTGACCATTGAAGGTATTCGTCTGGTGGTGGATTCCGGGCTGGAGCGAGTCGCCCGTTTTAACCGCAAAACCGGCATCACCAAACTGGAAACGGTGCAGATTGCCCGCTCGTCGGCGATTCAGCGCATGGGACGGGCAGGGCGTCTGTCTGAAGGGGTTTGCCTGCGTCTATACAGTGAAGAGACTTTCCAGCGTATGCGTGCGGTACCGGATCCGGAAATCGTTACCAGTGACCTGATGCAACTGGTGCTGGAAGTGGTGCAGTGGGGCTGTGCGCCAGAGGATTTGCAATGGCTTGACCTGCCACCGACGCAGCACTGGCAGCAGGCTGTTATCCTGCTAAGGCAGCTTGGTATCCTGGATGAGCAAACTGCGCTTACCGCAAAGGGCAAACAGGTAACGGCGCTTGGTACGGATGCACGGCTCGGCGCCATGCTGGTGGCCGCGAAGGCGTTTGGCCAGGACGCGGTTTCAACCGCCTGTTGGCTTGCGGGCTGGGCTGAAGAGCCGCCACGTGGAAAAGCCGAACCGGATTTGCGCCTGCAGGTATCCATGGCGATGAAAAAGCCTACGGTGCGCCAACGGGCTGAGCAGCTCGCTTCGCGTATGGGCGTTTCTCTTGGGAAAGATCTCTCCTCACAGTGGCTGTCCATCCTTGCCGCTTGTGCCTGGCCGGATCGCATTGCGAAATCCCGGGGTAACAATGGCCGCTATCTACTGAGTAATGGGCACGGTGCCAGATTGATGCCGATCACCCGCTATCTGGGGAAGAGGCACTGGTGGCCGTGGATTTGATGAGCGTGTCACAAGGGGATAGCCGGATATTCACGGCTTGCCAGAGTGATTTTGCATCCTTGCAAACCCAGTTGCCTTCACTGTTTTCTGAGCGTGAGTGGGTAGACTGGGATGAGAAAAAAGGGGCCTTGGTGGCTGAAGCCCACCTTTGCTGTGGTGAGATTGTGGTGTCGCGCAAGCCAGTTGCCAAGCTGAGTGATGAGATGCTGACCCGCGCATTGCTGCAAGCCATCAAGCGTAAAGGCACCTCTGCTTTGCCAATGTCGGACAAGGCACAGAGCCTGTTAAACCGCGCGCGCTGCGCCATCGAATGGGAACTGCCACTTAAACTGCCATCACTGGATGATGAGCGTTTGCTGGCGGCGATGGATGAATGGCTGGCGCCGTTTATGAATGGCCTTCGCAGCATGCAGGATCTGAAAAAAATAGATTATTTCAGCGCACTGGAAGCCTGGTTTGGCTGGGATACCACCAAAGAGCTGAACCGTTTACTACCGGAAAGCTACGAAGTGCCGACGGGTTCACGCATTACTATCCGCTACCAGCCTTCGCAAAAACCGGCACTGGCCGTACGCATGCAGGAAATGTATGGACAGGCGACATCACCAACCATTGCTGATGGCAAAGTGATATTAGTGGTGGAACTTCTCAGCCCGGCACAGCGGCCGTTACAGATCACTCAGGATCTCGCGGGGTTCTGGCAGGGGGCGTACAGGGAAGTGCAAAAAGAAATGAAGGGGCGATACCCTAAACACGTTTGGCCGGACGATCCGGCTACCCATCAGCCAACCCGCTGACCAAACGCCACTTTAAACCGGAAGCCTGAAAAACGACTTCATGACAAAAGAAACGAAAAAGACGCCACAACGCGCGCCTCGCAAACGGACGAGTACAAAGAAAACACCCGCAGCCGCCAAAACGGGATGGGGACGAAAGCTGGTTATGCTGAGCCTCAAATTTACCCTGGTGGTGGTTGCCACCCTGGCAATTTGGGGTATCTACCTCGACGGTAAAATCCAGGAGCGCTTCGACGGTCAGATCTGGCAACTGCCTGCGGTCGTGTATGGCCGCATTCTCCACCTCGCACCGGGCGAGGCAGTGAGCATTGATACACTCAAACGCGAACTGGATTTACTCAATTACAAGCGAGTGCGTGACCCAAGCCGTCCCGGTGAGTATTCCGCCTCGAAAACCCGGGTGGAAATTATCCGCCGGCCGTTTGAGTTCGAAGATGGTCCGGAAACCGCGCAGCATGTGATGATCACCTTCGACAGCGAAGGGGTGCAGAGCCTCAAGCAACTCGACAGTGGTAAGCAACTCGGATACCTGCGTATTGAGCAAGCTGCTTGGCATGATGGAGTCCAAGAATGAAGAGCAGCGTATCTTCCTGCCTCGCGAGCGCTTCCCTGAGTTCCTGGTCGATGCCCTTATCACCACGGAAGATCGCGATTTTTATCACCATGAAGGGGTCTCGCCTTTAGCGATTGCCCGCGCCCTTGTTGTTAACCTAAAAGCGGGACGTACGGTACAGGGGGGATCAACCCTGACTCAGCAACTGGCCAAAACCTGTTCCTGACCCGTGAGCGCACCCTGTGGCGTAAAGCGCAGGAAGCTACATGGCGATTTTGCTCGACTACCGTTACAGCAAAGACCGCATTCTCGAAGCTTATCTGAATGAGGTGTATCTGGGGCAGGCAGGTGGTCAGGCAGTTTATGGCTTCCCTCTGGGCGCGCGTCTTTATTTTGGTCGCCCGATTGAAGAGCTGACGATTGATCAGCTTGCGCTGCTGGTGGGCGTGGTGAAAGGACCGTCCTATTACAACCCTTGGCGCTACCCGGAGCGGGCGATGGAACGTCGCGACCTTATCCTGCGCATGATGATGGAAAACGGCTTCATTACCGGCGACCAGTACGCGACAGCCGCCGGGCGTAAACTGGGTATCCAGAAATCGCCGAGTCTGAGTAGCCGCCAGCCAGCCTATTTCGAGCAGTTAGCGCAAGAGATCCGGGAAAAGATCGGCAGTGACTTCAACCCGGACGGCGGGTTACGGGTATTCAGTACCCTGGATCCGCTGTCACAGTCGCTGATCGACAAAAGTGTGGTCAATCAGGTTAAAGCGCTGAAGAAAGTGGCAGGTGACGAGCTGGAAGCGGCAGTGGTGATTGTTGACCGCCAGAGCGGGGAAATCCGCGCCATGGTTGGTGGTGCCCGTCCAGGCTTTGCCGGGTTTAACCGTGCGATGAACGGCAGCCGCCAGATAGGTTCATTGTCCAAACCGCCTGTGTATCTGACAGCGCTCTCTGAGCCGGATAAATACAACCTTGCCACCCCGATTGAAGACAAGCCAATCGTGCTCAAAGGCGATCAGGGCAGCGAATGGAAGCCGCGTAACTATGACCGCAAGTTCCGCGGGCAAGTGCCATTGATGGTGGCGCTGGCAAATTCCTACAATGTGCCGACGGTGAACCTTGGCCTGGCACTTGGCCTGAATAATGTGATTGATACCTTTGACGAGCTAGGGGTCAGTCCAAGCCAGATCACCCGCGTACCTTCCCTGCTTTTGGGGGCGTTTACCCTGACACCGATGGAAGTGACCCAGATGTACCAGACCATTGGCAGTGTAGGCCGCAAAGCTGAGCTGACGGCGCTACGGGCAGTGGTCACCGGTGAAGGCAGGTGTTGTACCGCAACTGGCCGAAGTCCAGCCAGGCTGTCTCCCAGCAGGCGAGCTGGCTGACCCTGTATGCGATGAAAGATGTGGTAAGAGCCGGTACGGCACGTTCACTGAATGGCGCATTGGGTTGGGCTGGTCTTGCTGGAAAAACCGGTACGACAGACAACAACCGCGACAGCTGGTACGTGGGGATAGATGGCCGTGAAGTGGTGACGGTGTGGCTGGGACGGGACGACAACAAGTCGACCAAGCTGACCGGCTCCTCCGGCGCGCTGCGGGTCTATGCTGATTACATCAAGCCAGACAGCCAGAGCCTTTGGTGTTGAGCTGGCCGCCACAAATCACCAGCGTGCCTTATCAGGTGCGGGAAGGGCAGTTTGTGACAGACTGCTTTAGCGATACCAAGTTGCCGATGTGGGACCGAAAGGGTATTGGCAAGAACGTTGTGACAAGCCCGACCCGGTTGGCTGGCTGAAAAGCATCTTCAATT
This sequence comes from Enterovibrio sp. JCM 19048, assembly GCA_001310415.1. GTDB lineage: Bacteria > Pseudomonadota > Gammaproteobacteria > Enterobacterales > Vibrionaceae > Enterovibrio > Enterovibrio paralichthyis. Next base: position 163,655 of record BAXE01000009.1, read on the forward strand.
AGATTGGAAGGAACAACAGATTAGAGACGGGAGAAACGTGATTGCCCAGCGCTGGCTGATACAATGTCTCTAGTCTCTAGTCTCTAGTCTCTAGTCTCTAGTCTCTAGCCCCAAATTCCAGATACAAAAAAGCCTCGTCAATGACGAGGCTTTTTCGTTTTTAGATGGTGCCGGCTACCGGAGTCGAACTGGTGACCTACTGATTACAAGTCAGTTGCTCTACCAACTGAGCTAAGCCGGCACACAAACCGTTGAACTGATGTTGCTGTGAACACCACTTCTAAAAATGGTGCCTCGAGGCGGAATCGAACCACCGACACGGGGATTTTCAATCCCCTGCTCTACCGACTGAGCTATCGAGGCAACGGGCGCCATTAAATAGCAGCAGGGCTGGGTTGTCAAAATAATTTCGTGGCTAAATGGTTCGACTGCTGCTTTTTTGGCTGAATTGCTTTCAATTAGACCATTGTGGTTTCTCTTTAAGCGGCATTCTCCTTTGGCTGGCCTGAGTTCGATACTCCTAGATCATGGTGTCTGGCTGCGCTTTACCACAAAGCACCTCGGGAATTCCCCTGCACACTGTATGTGTAAGCCAGCTTTCTCGTCTCACATTAAATCCAATTGACTAAAAAACTTCCATTTTTCGCATTATTGCTACACTTAACTGTACGTAAAACTTTTCGACGCAAGTCAATAGCTACGTCAAGGAATTCTGCGATGGGTTTCTCACTAGGAGAACAACTGGACATCACTCAAGTGTTGGACCTCAAAGAGCGTCTGCAGTCCGAAGTCGAGAAGGCGGACAGTGTGCTGATAGACGGTGGGGAAGTATCACGTGTCGATGCGCCGGGTTTGCAACTTCTGCTTTCTGCCAAGAACTTCTGCCATAGCCAGTCGAAAGAGTGGAAATGGGAGCAGGCTTCGGGGGAGTTGGTAGGGGCGGCAAAAACACTGGGATTGGTTGAGCCTTTGGGCTTAAGCGACTTTGCTGAATAGGTTTTTTTTGTAGTTCAATCAGGGTGACAGTATGCGAAAAATACTAGCTGCGGACGATTCTGTTTCAATCCGTCAAATGGTGAGCCACACGCTCAAGGAAGCCGGTTATCAGGTTGAAACAGCCAATGACGGCGCGGAAGCGCTGAATAAGGCAAAGGCAGGTCAATACGACGTCATTATATCTGACGTTAACATGCCCAACATGGATGGACTTGAATTCGTTCGCCAGTTACGGGCGGTGCCTCAATACAAATTCACGCCCATTCTGATGCTGACTACCGAAACATCAGCTGAGAAGAAAAGTATGGGTAAATCAGCCGGTGCTACCGGTTGGATTGTTAAGCCGTTTAACCCAGACACTTTATTGAAAACCCTGCAACGCGTTATCTAGTGTTCGACCGAGGAGATCGTTATGGCTTTGGACATGGATCAACTGCGCAGGATTTTCTACGAGGAATGTCGTGAAAACCTCGAAATTCTGGAGCGTGAGTTACTCGCCCTTGACCCCAACGGCGACGTGGATCTGGATATCATCAACACGATATTCCGGGCTGCGCATTCCATTAAAGGCGGTGGTGCGACATTCAACCTCAATGAAATCAGCCAGTTCACGCATGTCATGGAGACACTTCTCGACGAAGCCAGGGAAGGAAAACGTCGACTGGATGCATCAACCATCGACCTGCTGCTCAAAGGCGGCGACTGCATCAACAGCATGCTGGTGGCCTATGAGAGCGACACCGATTTTGACCATGCACTGCGCGATGCCCTGACGGAGCAACTGAATGAACTGCTTAACGGCGGTGCGTCTGGCGCGAACTCTGATGCGGCAGTGACAGGTGCTGAATCAGAAATCAGTGACGGTGATGCCAGCAATGAAGGCGAGTGGCAAATCCTGTTCACGCCCCACAAAGAAATGTTTTTCTCCGGCAATGATCCGGTGCGTATCTTGCGCGAACTGTTTGATCTTGGCGCTCACTGCGAAATTGAATGTATCCAGGACAAGCTGCCGGTACTGGGCGATCTTGAGCCGGAAATGTGTTTCCTGAGCTGGAAAATTTCGGTAGATGGCCATGTGGAAAAAGCCAGATCGAAGAGATATTCGAATGGGTAGAAGATGAATGTGACCTTGTCATTGGCCGCGATGCCTCGTCCGCGCAGCTGCGCCTGAAGAGGTGGTTGCAGAGCCAGAAGCGGCCGCGCAGGAAGTGGTCGCTGAGGTAAAACCTCAGGCTGCAAAACCGGCTACCGGGAAATCTGCAGCCAAACAGGCCGCACCGAAAAGCGACGCAGTGTCCTCGATCCGGGTTGAGATCGACAAGTTGATAACCTGATCAACTTGGTAGGGGAGCTGGTGATCACCCAGTCCATGCTGACTGAGCTGAGCCAGAACTTTTCAGAAAACAAACTTGAACGCCTGCAGGCGGGTCTTGACCAACTGTTGCAAAACACCAAAGAACTGCAAGAGAGCGTACTGAATATCCGCATGCTCCCTATCAGCTTTGCGTTTAACCGTTTCCCCCGTCTTATCCGCGATCTCTCCAACCAGCTAGGAAAGACGGTAGAGCTGATCATTGAAGGCGAACAAACCGAATTGGATAAAACCGTTCTCGAACGGATTACAGACCCATTGGTGCACCTGGTCCGAAACGCCGTTGACCATGGCCTGGAATCACCGGATGTGCGAAAGGGTAAAGGCAAGAACGAAACCGGTAGGGTCAACCTCAATGCCTACCATCAGGGCGGCTCAATCGTCATTGAGGTTCGTGATGATGGTGCTGGCCTGAACAAAAGAAAAAGTGTGGAAAAAAGCCATCGAAAAAGGGCTGCTCCACGCCGATATTTCCCTCGATGATCTGACCGATCACCAAGTGTACAACCTGATATTTGCGCCGGGCTTTTCCACCGCAGAAACGGTTTCCGATGTGTCCGGCCGCGGCGTAGGCATGGACGTCGTTAAGCGCAATATCGAAGATTTGGGTGGCCACATTGAAGTGGATTCAGAGCCGGATGTCGGCAGTGTCTTCCGTATCAGTCTGCCACTGACCCTGGCTATTTTGGACGGACAGTTGGTGAAACTGGCGGATCAGGTGTTTGTGGTGCCACTGATTTCAATCATCGAATCCATCCAGATCGAGTCCGACAGGGTCAAGGTCGCGACCGGTGGTGTCGAGCTATACCGCCTGCGTGATGAGAACATCCCCATCCTGCGCCTGAAAGAAGAATTCAGGCTCGGTGAATCCGGCGTCCTCGACAAGCAGTTGCTTTGTCTGGTTGAGGCTGGAGGCAACCGCATTGGGTTGCTGCTCGATGAGATGCTGGGTCAGCAACAGGTGGTGATCAAGAGTCTGGAATCTAACTATACCCGGGTGAATGGCATTTCAGGTGCCACCATCCTTGGTGATGGTTCCGTTTCTCTGATCCTGGATATTCAGGGCTGATGACCGGCTTCCTGAGTCGCGTTGGCGATAACACTAACCATATAGCGGCGTAGGAGAGGGCAATGGCACAGCAAGCTTTGGCAACCGCCAACCTTGAAGACGATGGCTTCGACAGTGAAGACCGCCTGAAAGGATCGGATTTTCTCAGTTTCGATCTGGCGCATGAACTTTATGGTGTTGATATCAAGGCAGTAGAAGAGATCCGCGTTTGGGAGAAACCAACGGTGATCCCGCGCTCACCAGACTTTGTGCTCGGCGTGATCAACCTGCGGGGCATGATTGTTCCCATCATGGATTTACGGGTGCGGTTTCATATCGGCACCGTGGAATACCTGCCAACCACTGTGGTCCTGATCCTTAAGTCAGGCGAGGCAGGGGGCAACCGGATGATGGGAATCGTGGTGGATGCGGTATCTGACGTTATCGATATGGGTGACAACACCCTTATCCCGCCCATTGGCGACTCTATTGTCATGCCGTTTGTCAGTGGGTTGCTGAATGTAGATTCCCAAGTGATGAGCCTTTTGGATGTGGATGCGTTGCTCGATATAGACGGTTTGCTCCATTGAGGAGGGGGAATGCACGACGAAGTGATGGAGTACCTGAGTTTTCTTATCGAGGATGAGGAGTACGGCCTCAACATCCTGGATGTAAAGGAAGTCAGGGGTTGGTCGGATGTCAGGAAACTGCCCAACAGTGCGAGTTACTTGCTCGGTGTGTTGGAGCTTCGTGGAGAGTACATTCCCATTGTTGATCTTCGCCAGAGGTTCAACATGTCTCCCTCCGTTTTGGGTAAAACCACCGTGGTGGTGATAGTTAAAAATGGTTCGGGACAATCTTTGGGAATCATTGTCGATGCTGTTGCTGAAGTCTATCAGCTGTCGGCAAAGCAAATTAAATCGGCACCGGGTTACGCAAAAGTGGATGAGCGTTTTATTGAGGGGATCGCCTCCATTGACGGTAAACATGTGGTGTTGATTCATCTGGAAAATCTGTTTGATTTTGACGAGTTGCAAGAAGTAGCGCAGCCAGACCTGTTGAACGAGGGTTGACAATTATGTCGTGGTGGAAAAAGAAACAGCGGTTGAAACGGAAAGCAATAACGATGCGCAGGGCCTGAAATCACACATTGTGTCTGCACTGGATACAGCGCAAACCGCGCTGATGATGGTGGATCGAGACTTCAAGGTTTTCTACGCCAACAACAAAACGGTTGAACTGCTTCAGCAGCATGAAGCCTTGTTCCGCACCAAGTGGCCGAATTTCCGCGCCGAGAAAAGCTGGATTGTGGGTACCTGTATCGACATGTTCCACAAAGATCCTGCACACCAGCGGAAGATGTTGGCTAACCCGTCAAACCTGCCTTACGAAACCATCATCGAGATAGATGATATTTCCCTGCGTCTGGTGGTCGGCGCGGTACACAATGACAAAGGCGAATACATCGGTAATACCCTTGAGTGGGACGATGTCACCGAAACATTGAAGGCTAACAATGAGCGGGCGCGTCTACAGGCTGCCATTGACCAGTCCCTTACCGCCATGGTGCTGATTGACCGCGACTTCCAAATCACCTACATCAACGACCAGACCCTGAAGCTGTTTGAAAAACACCAGGACAAGTTCCGCTCTATCTGGTCTGGCTTCAAGGCGACGAGTGAGTGGCTGATGGGTCGCTGTATCGACGAGTTCCACAAAAACCCTGCACACCAGCGTAAGCTGTTGGCCGACCCCAACAACCTGCCCTACAAGACAGATATTCAGGTCGCTGACATTAAAATTGAGCTTAACGTTGCGGCTATTTTGGATGCGAAAGGCCACTACATTGGCAACAGCTGGAATGGCGTGATGTGACCCACTTGCGCGAGCGTGAGATTGAGGTCGGTCGTCTGGTGTCGGCCGTGGAAGGCATGACCACCAACATCATGATGGCGGACAAAGATGGTCACATTACCTATTACAACCCAGCACTGAAAAAGCTGCTGCAAAAGCGTGAAGACGAGTTGCGCCAGCTATTCCCAGGTTTCCAGGCGGACAATCTGGTGGGTAAAAATATCGATATTTTCCACAAAAATCCGGCTCACCAACGCGCCATTATCAGCAACCCCGATCGCCTGCCGTATACCGCACACATCAAAGTGGGGGATCTTGAATTCTCCCTGACATGTATTGCCATGTACGACGCTGCCAGAAACTACATTGGCCCGGCGTTGCAGTGGGAAGACATCACTGAGCAAATGGCCGGTCAGCGCGATGTTCAAGGGCTTATCAATGATGCGGCAGAAGCCGTCTCAGCACACGTATCGACACCAACAAATACTCTGGGTTTATGGCTAACCTCGGTGAGGGCATCAACGGTCTGTTGGACAGCATCGTCGAGCCGCTTTCCACCTGCCAGGATGTGATGTCTAAAGTGGCATCCGGTAACCTCAAGGTTGATATGCCTGAAAACTACCAGGGCAGTTTTGCTGAACTGGCGACTGCGGTGAACACCTCGATTACCAACCTGCGCGACATGGTCGAGAAGATCACTGCATCTTCAGCAAGGGTTGCGTCTGCATCCGGTGAGATAGCGGAAGGCAACAGCGATCTGAGTGAGCGTACCGAAGAGCAGGCCGCGAGCCTGGAACAAACCGCAGCCAGCATGGAGGAGATGACCTCCACGGTGAAACAGAATGCGGACAGCGCAAAATCTGCCAACCGCCTGTCGCAGGATGCCAGCTCGAAAGCCCAGAAAGGCGGCGATGTGGTTAAACAAACCGTTGATGCCATGGGCGAGATTAACAAAGCGAGTAAACGTATCTCTGACATCATCAGCGTGATTGATGAGATAGCCTTCCAGACTAACCTGTTGGCGCTGAACGCAGCGGTAGAGGCGGCGCGCGCTGGTGAGCAGGGACGTGGTTTTGCGGTTGTGGCCGGTGAGGTACGAAACCTTGCCCAACGCAGTGCAGGCGCAGCGAAGGAAATCAAAGATCTCATTAAAGACAGCGTTGAGAAAGTCGCAGAAGGTTCTCGCCTGGTTGACGAATCTGGCTCAATGCTCGGCGAGATTGTCGAAGCTGTCGCGGAAGTCACCACTTTGATTGGCAAGATTGACTCAGCGAGTCAGGAGCAGGCGACCGGTATTGATGAAATATCGAAAGCCGTGGTCAAGATGGATGAAATGACGCAACAGAATGCGGCATTGGTAGAGGAAGCCTCTGCGGCGAGTCAATCGCTACGTGATGAGGCAGCGAACTGATGAACCTTATCAGCTTCTTCCAGGTCGACAGCAGCAAGACAGGCTTTGGCCGCAATGAACCTTTAAAGAGCTTCCAGGGCAGCGCGCCAGCGGCCAAAGCGCCGACGCCGCCTCCCGCGCCTAAAGCGCCACCTCCAATGAAGAAACTCTCAAATGGTCCGGCAATTTCCGCGGCTGATGAAGACGACTGGGAGGAGTTCTAACGGTGGATGCCATTAAGGCACTTGGCCAAATCGAAGAGCAGCGCGAATTCAATTTTTCCGCTCAAGACTTCAAATACATTCAGGACTTTATGCTCAGGGAGACGGGTATATCTCTCTCTGAGCGCAAAAACTCCATGGTGTATGGCCGGTTGGCCAGGCGGTTGCGTCGCACGGGAATTGATAACTTCCCGGACTACTTTGCGCGGGTGGAAAGCGACATTGATGAGCGAGTTGCTTTTATCAATGCACTGACGACAAACAAGACACAGTTTTTCCGCGAAAAGCACCACTTCGATTATCTGGCCCAAACCATGGTGCCTCAATGGCAGCAGCAAAACAAAAAGCGGATAAGGATCTGGTCAGCGGGCTGTTCGACAGGTGAAGAGCCTTACACCATCGCTTCTACGTTGGCCTCATGTGGCCTTTTGAGCGGCGGTTATGACTGCAAAATCCTTGCAACGGATCTTGATACCCAAGTGTTGGAGGTGGCACAAAACGGCACCTATGGCATTGAAGCGACCAAGGTGATACCGGAAAACATCCTCCGTTACGGCTTTATTCGCGGGAAGGGGCAAAAACAGGAACTGCTGAAAGTGAAACCAAGTGTCAGACAGGCTATCACTTTCAAGCAACTGAACCTGACGGCACATTGGCCACACAAAGGGCCACTGGATGCCATTTTTTGCCGCAATGTAATGATCTATTTCGAGAAAGATATGCAGCAACAGCTTATCTACCGTTTTTGGGAGAAGCTGGGCAGCGGCGGCATTCTCTTTATTGGTCATTCAGAGAGTATCGGGCAGATGGGGAACCGGTTTGAGAACCTCGGTCAAACCATGTTCCGTAAGCTGATAGCGTGTATTCACTCCGGATTAAAGAGCGAACAGAGCCTTTGTATGCATAAGATTCTGGAGCTTACCGGTTGCCCTATAGGGGCGGGTGCCAGACGTTTTTTCCACCCCGGTAAGCAGATGATGATGGTTAAAATTCAGCCCGGCGAAGTCTATGTGACTTCGGAGCGTGAGCTGATTTCCACAGGGCTGGGATCCTGCATCTCAGCGTGCGTGTGGGATCCCTTCATCGAGCTCGGCGGAATGAACCACTTTATGTTGCCATTCGGTGATGCCGATGACATTGCCGGCTGGGATCCAACCCAGTGGCGTTCCAATGCCGCAAGGTATGGCAACTATGCGATGGAACTGTTGATCAACACCATGATCCAGCAAGGTGCGATTAAGAGTCGCCTGCGGGTCAAATTGTTCGGCGGTGGAATGGTGATGGGCAAGCACGCCAATATTGGCGAGAAAAATATTCAGTTCATCCGCAATTATGTGAAAGACGAAGGGCTGACGCTGGTCGGGGAGGATCTTGGCAGTGAGTTTCCACGGAAAGTGGTGTTTGACCCAATGACAGGCAAGGCATGGGTGAAGAAACTGCGTGGTTACCGAGGTGAAGTAGAAGTTGAGGAACGCAATTACAAGCGTCGCCTTGTTAATGAGGCGAAACGTGATGATGGCGAGAGTGCGGAGCTTTTCTGATGGGAAAAAAAGTACACAAAGTACTGATTGTTGATGACTCTGCCGTATTTAGAGCATTGCTCAGTGAGATTATTGATTCCGACCCGCAATTGGAAGTTGTGGGCGTGGCGGTCGACCCCTACGAGGCCAGAGAGAAGATCAAAAAACTCAAACCGGATGTGATCACTCTTGATATTGAAATGCCCAAAATGGACGGTGTGCAGTTCCTCAAGAACCTGATGCGTCTGCATCCTATGCCGGTGGTGATGATCTCCACCCTTACTCAGCATGGTGCAGAAGCAACACTCGCTGCACTGGATATCGGGGCGGTGGATTACTTCCCTAAACCCACGGAAAACGTGGCATCTGAGATGAGCAACTACCGCCAGCTGGTGGTCGAAAAAGTCAAAATGGCTGCAACGGCGAATATCGCTGGTGCGGTACACCGTTCACCGAAAGAGATCAGTGTCACTGGACGTCAGCTCAACTCGCCCTACGACATCATTGCCATTGGTGCATCTACCGGGGGAACAGAAGCTATTCGTAATGTGCTGGAAGCGTTGCCTGAGCTGATGCCGCCAATTGTAATCACTCAGCATATCAAAGCCGTGTTCAGTAAATCTTTTGCTGAGCGTTTGCACCGTGTTTCCAAGTTGCATGTCGAAGAACTTTCTACCGATCAGGCTCCCCTTATCAACGGCCGGGTTTATGTTGCGCCGGGGGATTTCCACATGAAGATAGAAAAGCGTGGAGGCCGGTATTACTGCACCCGGTGTGACAGCGAACCAGTACAGCGTCACAAGCCGTCGGTAGATGTGATGTTTTCTTCCGTCGCTCAGGCAGCGGGGCAAAGGGCGATGGCCATTTTGCTGACCGGCATGGGGCGGGATGGCGCACAGGGAATGCTGGAAATGCGCCAGGCTGGCGCAACCACAGTTGCACAGGATGAAAATACCTCCGTGGTGTGGGGGATGCCGAGAGTAGCAGTGGAATTAGAAGCGGCTCAGCAGGTATTGCCGTTGGAGAAAATCGCAACCTATCTGGTAGGCAAAGTCTATGGCTAAAAAGAATGCGAGAATCATCGTAGCACTGATGGGGATTGTCGCAGGCTGTTTACCTTTGGTCTTTGAACAGTCTGCGTTGAATATCGTAGCTTCGGCTGTTGTGGCTATCGCTGTGCTTTTATTGTGGCGTAACAGCAGCGACACAAATGCTGAGACTGTTGAGTCTTTACCGCCACAGGATGACGACTCTGTGTCTGTGGAAAGCACGGCTATCCTGCATAAAATCCACAATATCCTCAATATTGAGCTTATTCCTATCCGTGAGCAGTTGGAGCGCCAACAGGACGTTATCAATAACTCTGTCCAAAACCTCAACAACAGCTTTTTTGGTATGGAGCGTGCCGTCGCCCAGCAGTCAACGCTGGCAAAGCATATGGTCGGCGATCTGCTTAACAACGATGATAGTGAATACAGCCTGACCAAAGTGCTGCCTGAAACCGGACAGGCTATCGATCAGTACATCGATTTGCTGGTCACGGTGTCAGAGAAATCCATCACAGCGATCCACTGTATCCACGATATGTCGGAGAAACTGGGGGCGGTGTTCAACCTGCTCGACCAGGTACAGGCAATGTCTGACCAAACCAACTTGCTGGCACTGAATGCCGCGATTGAAGCGGCGAGGGCGGGCGAAATGGGACGGGGTTTTGGTGTGGTTGCATCGGAAGTGCGTGACCTGGCGAACAAGGCGTCGAGCCTGAACAGTCAGATCCACCGGGATATCAATCTGGCGCAGGATACGGTGAAACAAACCAGCTCCATTGTCGGCGAAATCGCGACGCTGGATATGACCACTTCTATCGAATCTAAAACCCGTATCGAAGGCCTGCTGCAAGGGGTTCAACGTGTGAACCAGGAAGTTGCCCTTGAGATAGGAAAGGTGACCGAGCAGGGTGATGCGGTGCGCGCGGAGGTAAGTAAGAGTATTCAGGGGCTGCAATTTGCGGACATCGTTTCGCAGCAAGGCCAGCATGTTCTGAGTAACTTGCACATTCTTGAAGATCTGAATGCGCTGATCACAAAAACCATAGAATCCGGAAATATTGATTGGGTAGCCTTGCATAAGGCTGTGGACGAAATTGAGGAATTGGCTGGCTCTTCTGAGCGAGCCCCCGCTAAGCAAATGTCAGCCGATGAAGGCGACATCGAACTGTTCTAGGAGACGATATGGCTATCAGTCGAGAAGAAAAAAATGACGGCAAAACTGTCGTTATCCATGTAAACGGCCAGTTTGATTTTAGCGTTGTGCAGGAGTTCCGTGACGCTTATCAGGACTTGCAGGGCAAGGAAATCATCGTGGACTTTCGCGGCACCGAATACATAGACAGTGCCGGGTTGGGCATGCTGCTTAACATGTTGACGTTCCTGAACAAGAAAGAAGGAGATATCCGCCTGATCAACACCATGCCCCAGATAAAGCGTGTTTTGATCATTGCGCGCTTTGAGAAAAAATTCATCATCGAGTGATGTGCCAGCCAGGAGGTTAGCGAGTGAAAGTACTCATAGTTGAAGACGAAGTCTCGCTACAGTGCTTCCTTGAACATGTGCTCAAGGATGAGTTTGAAGAGATCCTGATTGCAGACAACGGCAAGATGGCGCTGGATATGCTGGCGGCGATGGAAGACTTGCCCAATCTGATTATCATGGATGTGCTCATGCCTGAGATGGATGGTTTCGAGCTGCACGGAAAGTGCGCCAGCGTTATAAAAGCCAATACCTCCCCATCATCTTCCTCACTGGCATTACAGATAATGATGCCTTCAACCGCTGTATGACGCTGGGGGATGACTTTCTCACCAAACCTATCAGCCGAACCACGATTGTTGCCAAAGTCCGAGCCCACAGCCGTAACATCCGTCTCTACAACGAAGTTGCCGTCCAGCGAGATGCCCTCAAACATTTCCATGCCCATACCCTTTATGAACACACCATGGCTGAGACTATCTTCAGCAATGTGATGAAAGGGTGCTATCACGGTGCCAGTGGTGTCGAATTCTATACCAGTTCCTACACCAATTTTAACGGTGATGTGGTTTTGGTGGCTCCCCGTCCTCAAGGCGGGATTTATGCCATGTTAGCGGATGCGACCGGGCATGGTTTGCCTGCTGCGATTTCCTCTATCCCTGCAACGAAAGCTTTCTTCGCCATGGCGAAAAATGGCTTTGCGCTGGGCGATATCGTGCAGGAAATGAATGCCACCCTGAAAAAGTTCCTGCCGCCGGGCATGCTGGTGGCAGCCAACCTGTTTGAAGTATCGGCGAATGGGCTTGATGTGAACTGGTGGGGCGGTGGTATGCCGGATGGTTACCTGATTGATAAAAACGGCGATGTTAAAAAGCGTCTTCCGTCTATCCATATGGCGCTGGGCGCATGGATAACGATGAATTCGAAGCCAACCTTGTTGCGCTGCGACTTGAGGATGGAGACAAGCTCTTTTTCTTCACAGACGGTGTGATAGAAGCCCGTGACAGCCAAGGCCATGAGCTGGGTGAAGAGGGGCTGGAGGCTATCTTTACTGATCCGCTTCCGAGCATCATTAAAGCCACCCAAGAGCGTATCAGCGCATTTACCAGCGGTGGTGGGGTAGGCGATGATATGTCGATGCTGGAGATGACCGCCCCCATAGAAAGCGGGGTAGAGCTGCAACCGGGTAATCCCGAATACTATGAGCGCCGCTCTCCGGCTCAACTGACCGTTTACTTCGGTGCTAATGAGCTTCGCAAGGTCAACCTGATCGGTGAAGTACGGCGCATGTTAAAGGGGACTCTCGGCAGTAACCTCGATTTAGACCTGATGTGTACTGTGTTGTCAGAGCTTATCAATAATGCCCTTGAGCACGGACTGTTGGGCTTGGAATCTGCACTCAAGACTGATGATGACGGTTTCCTCGATTACTACATTGAGCGTCAGGCCAGGCTAGAGGCATTGAATGATTTTGCGTATCTCGAGGTCGGCATTTCTTTCAACCCATCAAAGCGGGAACTGGCATTCTACATTACCCACAACGGCGAAGGTTTCTATTACGAAGATGCAGAAAGCTCGTTGGAAGATTCTGTTGCCCGGTGTGGACGGGGGATACACTGGTATCAGAGCTTTGCGATTCATTTGAGTATCTGGATGAAGGGCGCTCAGCCCGCGGCACATACGTACTGGCTGCTGGGATGGAATACAACGCCTAAAGCCCTTTCAATCCATCACTGCTTCTAAGTCCGGCTATCTCACGCCGGACTTTTTGTTCCCAGGCGTGGGCTCGGAATCCTTCATTCTAATGTGCAGCGCTGAAT